>NZ_BOOB01000008.1 GCF_016863015.1 Microbispora amethystogenes
AGGCCACGAACGCGGTGCAGGCCACGAACGCGGTGCAGGCCACGAACGCGGTGCAGGCCACGAACGCGGTGCAGGCCACGAACGCGGTGCAGGCCCGCCCGGCTGGGGAGCCGGGCGGGCCTGCGCCGTTGATTGGGGCGGGAGCCGCCCTACCTTGCGAGTGCCTTACACCCGCGACCCTCGCTTCAGGCCGGCGACGATGCCGACACCGACGACGGCCAGTACGACCTGCATGACCAGTTCGATCCAGTCGATGCCATCCGTCGTGGCAACGCCCATGGCCTGGGCGATCGCGGTACCGATGAGGGCCGCGACGATGCCGACGACGATCGTCAGGACCCAACCGATCGGCTGCCGCCCGGGCAGGAGCAGGCGACCCACCGCGCCGATGATCGCGCCGATGATGATAGCGCCGAGAATGGATGCGATTGTCATATCGACCTCCCGTTGAGGGTGACCCTTTCATCCTCGAACTGTGGGCTACCCCATGGGACGGGAATATGCATCCCACGAAAGAAAAAAAAGGGGGCGGCGGCTCGACTCCGCGCCTGGTTCGTGCCGCCGCCCACGTGATAGTGAGACGCGCCGGGTCTCAATCAGGTTGGCATGTCCGATTGGAACGGGACATTCACGCCGGCACAATCAGGGCGGTCGCGATGGCCGCGATGCCTTCGCCCCTGCCGGTGAGCCCGAGACCGTCGGTCGTGGTGGCGCTGACGCTCACCGGAGCCCCCGCGGCGGCCCCCAGGGCCTTCTCCGCCTCCGCGCGGCGGGGTGCGACCTTCGGCCGGTTCCCGATGATCTGCACCGCCAGGTTGCCGATCTCGAAACCGGCCGCCCGCACCTGCCGTGCCGCCTCCTCCAGGAGCGTGACGCCCGCGGCGCCGGCCCAGCGGGGGTCGGCGGTCCCGAAGAGCGCGCCGACGTCTCCGAGCCCGGCCGCCGACAGCAGCGCGTCGCAGCACGCGTGGGCCGCCGCGTCACCGTCCGAGTGGCCGGCCAGCCCGGTCTCGCCCGGCCAGAACAGCCCGGCGAGATGAAGATCTCTTCCCGAAGCGAAAGGGTGGACGTCGACCCCGACGCCCACCCTTGGCAATGTCATGTTCAGGAGTTGAGCACCTCGTCGAGCAGGGCCTCGGCCTTGTCCTCGTTGGTCTTCTCGGCCAGCGCGAGCTCGCTGACGAGGATCTGGCGCGCCTTGGCGAGCATGCGCTTCTCACCGGCGGACAGGCCGCGCTCCTTGTCGCGCCGCCACAGGTCGCGCACGACTTCGGCCACCTTGTTGACGTCTCCCGACGCCAGCTTCTCAAGGTTGGCCTTGTAGCGGCGGGACCAGTTGGTGGGCTCCTCCGTGTGCGGCATGCGCAGCACGTCGAAGACCCGCTCGAGTCCTTCTTGGCCGACGACGTCGCGCACCCCGACGAGCTCGGCATTCTCTGCTGGTACCTGTACGGTCAGGTCGCCCTTGTCGACCTTGAGCACCAGGTAGGTCTTTTCCTCACCCTTGATGGTTCGGGTCGTGATGGCCTCGATCCGAGCAGCCCCATGGTGGGGGTAGACGACAGTGTCGCCGACCTGGAAAGTCATGTGACGAGTACCCCTTCCGCTGTACTCCAGAGTACCACGCGGTTCCCGCCTCCCGGAACAGTGAAAGAAACATAACTGCAGGTCAAAGCCTCGTTTTGGGGCTTGACAAGCCATCCACTCTGTGAATGGGCCTATGCGACACAAGGGGTGACCTGCGGTGCTACGGGTCACGGGCGGGAGCCGACGCCGGACCGGAGACCGGCGCGGATAAGGTGATTGCTGCCCATACACGTGCGTACCAAGGAGACCTCGTACCGTGACCAGCAGCAGCCGTCGCAGGGCGATCGCCGTTGCCGCGCTCCTCGCCGCCGCCATCCCTGCGCTGGCCGCGTGTGGCGCCGGTTTCGACGCCAACACCAATGTGCCGTACGCCCCCGGCGAGGCCGGGGTCCTCATCTCCGATGACGGTTCCGGCCAGGCCTACGGCATGAACGGCATCAAGATCCCGCAGGCGTTCATCCTCGGGCCGGACTCCGGCGAGCAGATCGCCGCCGGTGGATCGGCGCCGATCCACCTCACCGTCCTGAACGGCACGGGGGCCGCGGACCAGCTCGTCGGCATCGTGCCCGAGGAGCAGAAGGCCACCTCGGCGAAGGTGCCGAGCCCCATCACGCTGGAGCCCGGCGCACTCGCCAAGACCACCGGCGTCACGGTCGAGGGGCTGAAGACGCCGCTGCGCGGTGGCGAGACCATCCAGCTCACCCTGCAGTTCCAGAAGGCCGGCGACATCCCGGTCGTCGCGCCCGTCGTCACCCGCAGCCGGGAGTACGCCACGCTGTCCCCGGCCCCCCAGACGACGCCCACGCCGGCGGCCTCGGCCCCGGCCGGCGAGAGCCCGGCGCCGGCGGACGCCACGCTGCCCGAGGCCGGCCAGGCCGCGCCCTCCGGCTCCCCGAGCGCCCCTGCCGGGTGAGGGCCCAGAAGGCGCGCCTGAGAGGAAAACACGAGAGCCCCTGTCCGCGACCGGACAGGGGCTCATGCCGTACGGATCACTCCTCGGCCGGGTCGAACTTGTAGCCCAGTCCGCGTACGGTCAGGATGCAGCGGGGGTTGGACGGGTCGGCCTCGACCTTGGCGCGCAGCCGCTTGACGTGGACGTCGAGCGTCTTGGTGTCGCCCACGTAGTCGGCGCCCCAGACCCGGTCGATGAGCTGGCCGCGGGTGAGCACCCGGCCGGCGTTGCGCAGCAGCACCTCCAGCAGCTCGAACTCCTTGAGCGGAAGCTGCACCTGCCGGCCGCGCACGGCCACGATGTGCCGGTCGACGTCCATGCGGACCGGCCCGCCGGTCAGCACCGCCGACTCCATCTCCTCGACGTCGCCCTGACGGCGCAGCACCGCGCGGATGCGCGCCACCAGCTCGCGGGACGAGAACGGCTTGGTCACGTAGTCGTCGGCGCCCAGCTCCAGGCCGACGACCTTGTCGATCTCACTGTCCTTGGCCGTCAGCATGATGACGGGCACCTTGGAGCGCTGCCGGAGCGACCGGCAGACCTCGGTTCCGGGCAGGCCCGGCAGCATCAGGTCGAGCAGGACGAGATCGGCTCCGTTGCGGTCGAACGTCTCCAGGGCCTCGGGGCCGGTGGCCGCCACGGCGACCTCGAACCCCTCCTTCCTGAGCATGTACGACAGGGCGTCCGAGAACGACTCCTCGTCCTCGACGACGAGTACCCGAGTCATTTAGCGGCCTCCTGGGGGATGGTCGTGCTTGGTACGGGGACCGCCTGACCGCCGAACGCGGGAAGGCGAAGCGTGAAGGTGGATCCGGAGCCTTCCTTGCTCCACACGGTGACCTCGCCCCCGTGGGCGCCGGCCACGTGTTTGACTATCGCGAGCCCCAGCCCGGTGCCGCCGGTGGCCCGCGACCTCGCCGCGTCGACGCGGAAGAACCGCTCGAAGATGCGTTCCTGGGCGCTCTCGGGGATGCCGATGCCCTGGTCGCTCACGCTCACCTCGACGGCGTTCCCGGCCGGTCTGGCGCTGATGACGACCCGGGTGTGCTCGGGGCTGTAGGCGACGGCGTTGTCGATGAGGTTGCGCAGGGCGGTGACGAGAAGCTCCTCGTCGCCCCAGACCTTGAGCCCCTCGGTGCCGCCCGCCACCAGCGTGATGTCCTTCGCCGCCGCCTTGGTGTTGCACCGGTCGATGGCCTCGTGGACGGTCTCGTCCACCGGCACCTGCTCCGGCGCGGGGATGGGCTCGCCGCCCTGGATCCGCGACAGCGTGATGAGGTCCTGCACCAGGTAGGTCAGCCGGGCGGCCTCGTGCTGCATCCGGCCGGAGAACCTCTTGACGGCCTCGGGGTCGTCGGCGGCGTCCTCTATGGTCTCGGCGAGCAGGCTCAGCGCGCCGACCGGCGTCTTCAGCTCGTGGCTGACGTTGGCCACGAAGTCCCGGCGTACGGCCTCGACCCGCTGGCGCTCGGTCTGGTCCTCGGCGAGCACGAGCACCTGCCCGTGGGAGCCCAGCGGGGCCACCCGGACCGCGAACGACGTGGACTCCTGCCCGAACTTGCGCCCGGCGGTCTCGATCTCGCTCTCGCGGATCTCGCCGTCCCGGCGGACCTTCCGGGCCAGCGCGAGCAGTTCGGCGGCCATCAGCGACTCTCCGCGTACGAGGCCGAAGGCGCGCGCCGCCGAGCTCGCACGCAGCACCCGGTCCTCGCGGTCGAGCACGACCGCCGAGGAGGGCAGCACGGCCAGCACCGACGCCACGCCCGGAGGCAGGGTGTCGTCCACCGGGTCCGGCTCGGGTGGCTTGTACGTCTGCCGTCGGATCGCGAGCATGACGAAGGAGCCGAGGACGAATCCGCCCATCGCCGCCAGGCTCGCCAGCAACTCGTTCACATTCAGCAGCCTAGGCGGCATTTCGGGTTCCTCCACCTGTCCGACCAGGCACGACTCTTCTGTTTCCGGAAAAGTTCATCCGGCGGTCGAAATTCGTTCATCGGCGCGCGCGTAGCGTGGCGGCCATGCGCGACGCCTATCACGAAGAGCTGGCCGGTCTGACCGACCGCCTGGTGGAGATGACACGCCTGGTGCGGTCGGCCATGTCGAGGGGGACGACCGCCCTGCTCGACTCCGACCTGCAGCTGGCGGAGAGCGTCATCGCCCAGGACGCCGAGGTCGACCGGCTGCACATGGAGCTGGAAACCTCGATCTACGAACTGATGGCCACCCAGCAGCCGGTGGCGGTCGACCTGCGCACCGTCATCACGGCGCTGCGGATGGCCGCCGACCTGGAGCGGATGGGCGACCTGGCCGAGCACATCGCGAAGATCGCCCGGATGCGTCACCCGGAGTCGGCCATCCCGGCCGAGCTGCGCGACACGTTCGTCGAGATGGGCGCCATCGCCGAGAACCTGATCACCAAGACGGGCAGCTGCATCGTCTCCCGCGACCTCGAGCTCGCCAAGGAGCTGGAGGCGGACGACGACGCGATGGACCGGCGGCACCGCCGCCTGTTCCGCGTCCTGCTCTCCAAGGACTGGGAGCACGGCATCGAGGCCGCGATCGACATCACGCTGGCCGGCCGCTACTACGAGCGGTACGCGGACCACGCCGTACGCGTCGCCCGCGACGTGGTGTACCTCGTCACGGGCACCCGCGACACGGACGCCCTCACCGGCTGACGCGCCACAGCGTACGGGGGACGGCGTACAGAAGCCGCGAAAGCCCCGGTCCTCGGGGGGCCGGGGCTCTCGCATCCGTTCTGTCGCACCGGTCGCGTAGTCTGCGCTCCCGTGCCGAGACGATCATGGATCCTCTGGGCGGCGGCGGTGCTGACCGCGGCGGCTCCCACCCTTTACTTCTTGGTCGCGTCGATCCTGACCGGCGGTGGCGAGACCGTCGAAGGCTTCGTCACGGCGGTCTCGTCCGAGTGCCCGGGGTGGGCGATCTACGACCGGGTCTACTTCCCGGCGTATTCGGTCATCGGCTTTCCCCTCCTCGCGACCGACGGAGCCCCGCTGGTCGTCCTGGGCTTCGCAGGCTGGTGGCTCAGCGTCCGGAAAGGGCGGCTCCGGCTCGGCGGGATCATCGGCCGTAGCGTCGCCGTCGTCCTGCTCGTCCGCTACCTCCCCGAGTTCCTGCTCCCCACGCTGGACGCCGCCCTCGGCCCCGCGTGCCGGCAGCAGTGGGGGCCGCCCGGGCTGTTCGACTCACTGGTCGGGTGGGGGCTCTACGACTCCCTTCCGCCGCTGCTCATCCTGCTCGCCGTACGCGCTCCCCGGCGCGGGTTCGTGCGGCGCGGACCGGTCGCCCGTACGGCGGCGGCCGTCCTGACGGTGGCCGCGGTCGTCCTGCTGCCGACGGCGTCGGCCGCCGCCGGCAGGGTGAGCACCGCTCGGGAACTCGGCTGCGCCGGATACGGCGACGGCACCGTCACGGGGCTGACCACGGCGGAACGGCTCTTCCTCTGCGCGGTCCGCGGCCACGGCCTCCCGACCGACCCCTCGTACGGCTCCGGTGTCGAGGAGTGGGACGAGGTCACGGACGAGGTCGTCCTGGCCCAGGGGCGGCACCTGTGTGCGCTGGCGACCCGGCACGGAGGCGACATCGACGCGCGGGCCGTCCAGGAGGCACCGGAGGCGTCGCTGGCGGTCAAGCTCGCGAGCCTGTGCCCGGCCGTGGCCGGCGCGCGGCAGGCGGAGGAAGATCGGCAACAGGCGGAGTCGGACGCGTACGTCGCCGGGAAGGAGAAGGTGTGCGCGGCGCTGCCGCGGCACCGGCCCGAGATCAGGCCCGTACGGCAGCGCCGGGCCACGATGTGGACCGAGTTCTGGACCATCGACGGCTGGGAGGACGGCTACGAGGGCAGTGCCCCGGACCTGGTGCGGAACCTGGTGGGAAGCGACCGGGGCGCACTCGCGATCTGGGCCGCCGACGAGGTCGGGCACGCCTGCGTGACCGTCGAGTCCTACACCCGGCGGCCGCCCGTGGAGACCAGAGGCTGGGAGGAGGTGGTCGAGGTGGCGTACGAGAGCCCGACCGGCTCCCTGGAGCTCGTCGACGGCTATGGACAGAGATTGACGGGGCTCACCACGCGCGGGCCGGGCTCCTACCGGGTCAGGGTCCACCTGCGCGGCCGCGAGCTCGTCACCCAGGTGCCCGATCCCCCGGACGGCGCCGTACGGATCCTGGTCGAGGTCTTCCCCGGCAGGGCGAAGAAGACCGTCGTCTACAAGTAGGCCGCGCCGCTGCGTTGCTTTGCCGCGCCTTCGGCACGGCGGGCTCGGGGCGCGCACGTCCGCTGTCGTGCACACGGACACGGCCGCGCCCCTCGGGGAGGGGCGCGGCCGTGGTGACGGATGTGGGGGTTACTTCTTGCCCTGGTTGGCGACGGCCTCGATGGCGGCCGCGGCGGCGGCGGGGTCGAGGTACTCGCCCTTGCCGACCGGGCGGAAGTCGGCGTCGAGCTCGTAGCGCAGCGGGATGCCGGTGGGGATGTTCAGGCCCGCGATCTCGGCGTCGCTGATGCCCTCCAGGTGCTTGACCAGCGCGCGCAGGGAGTTGCCGTGCGCCACCACCAGCACGTCGCGGCCGGCCGCCAGGTCGGGGACGATCTCGTCGTACCAGTACGGCAGCATCCGGCCGACGACGTCCTTGAGGCACTCGGTGCGCGGCACCAGCTCCGACGGCAGCAGCGAGTAGCGGCCATCGCCGAGCTGGGAGTACTCGTCGTCGTCGGCGATCGGCGGCGGCGGCACGTCGTACGACCGGCGCCACAGCATGAACTGCTCGTCGCCGAACTCGGCGCGGGTCTGCGCCTTGTCCTTGCCCTGGAGCGCGCCGTAGTGGCGCTCGTTGAGCCGCCAGGAACGCTTCACCGGGAGCCACAGCAGGTCGGCCGCCTCAAGGGCGATGTTCGCGGTCCTGATGGCCCGGGTGAGCACCGAGGTGTGCACCACGTCGGGCCGGATGCCGGCCTCGAGGAGCAGCTGCCCGCCGCGCCGCGCCTCCTCCTCGCCGGTCGGTGAGAGGGTGACGTCCACCCAACCGGTGAACAGGCCCTTGACGTTCCATTCGCTCTCACCGTGCCGCAGCAGCACCAAAGTAGCCATGCGGCCAATCCTATCGGCGTACGGTTGACGGCCCGTTGGTCAGGAGTCGACGACCCGGGCGAAGGCCTGGAGGTTCGCCAGCGACTCGCCGCGCTTGACCCGCCACTCCCACTCGCGCCTGATGGACGACGCGAAGCCCAGCTCGAGAGCGCGGTCGAACGACTCGTCCGAGTAGGTGAGCACGCAGCCGAGGATGCGGTCGATCTCCTCGCCGGTCACCGCGCCGAGCGGCAGCCGGCCGACCAGGTGCACGTCGCCCACGGCGTCGACGGCGAAGTGGACGCCGTACATCGAGCCGTTCTTGTGCAGCAGCCAGCGGTAGAACTCGGCGTGGTTCTCGTCCGGCTGCCGGCAGAAGAACGCCTCGACGGTCAGCGCCTGGTCGCCGACGACGAGCCAGGTCATGGTGGCGAGCTTGTGCCGGCCCGGCAGCTTGACCAGGAACGCACCCGGTTTGGGCTGTTCGTAGGACAGCTCGGCGGACTCCAGCGCCGACTCGATCACGGCTTCGAGCTCGGTTCTCATCCCGCCAGCCTACGAGCTGACCGCGATGGGGGTCCGGTGGAGCTGGGCCTTGGCGCCGGCGTAGACCTCGGCGAGGCGGGCGGCGGTCGCCGACCAGCCGAAGGCGGTCGCGTGCTCCACGGCGTTGGCGGCGAGCGCGGCGAGCCGGTCGGGACGCCCGGTCAGCAGGCCCAGCTCCCGCGCCCAGTCGTGCGGGTCGTGCCCGTCGACCAGTACGCCGGACACGCCGTCCCGGACGGCGGTGCGCAGCCCGCCGACCGCCGCCGCGACGACGGGGGTGCCGCACGCCTGCGACTCCAGCGCCACCAGCCCGAACGACTCGTTGTGCGAGGGCACGACGGTCACGTCGGCGGCCCGGTACCAGTCGGCGAGCTCCTGCTGCGGGGCGGGCGGCGCGAGCCGTACGACGTCGGCGATGCCGAGCTCGGCGGCGAGGTCGCTGAGCAGCGCGGGACGGGCGAGGCCGTTGCCGCTGGGCCCGCCGACGCAGGCGACGACGAGCCGCGACCGCAGCGAGGGGTCCTCGACGAGCATCCGGGCGGCGGCCCTGAGCAGCACGTCGGGGGCCTTGAGCGGCTGGATGCGGCCCACGAACAGCAGCACGTGCGCGTCCCGCGGCAGGCCGAGGCGGCGCCGGGCGGCGCCCTTCGACGCGGGCTGGAAGACGGCGAGGTTCACGCCGGGGTTGACCACGGCCACGCGCTCACGCGGCGCCTTGTAGAGGTCGATCAGCTCCTCCGCCTCGGCGGCGGTGTTGGCGACCAGGCGGTCGGCGACCTCCACGACCTGTTCCTCGCCCAGCACCCGCATCGCCGGCTCCGGCTTGTCGCCCTCCGCGAGCAGGGCGTTCTTGACCTTGGCCATCGTGTGCATGGTGTGCACGAGCGGCACGCCCCAGCGTTCCTTGGCCAGCCAGCCCACCTGGCCGGACAGCCAGTAGTGGGAGTGGATCACGTCGTAGCGGCCGGGGTCGTACATCGCCTCGGTGCGCAGGACGCCGGACAGGAAGCCGCACAGCTGGCCGGGCAGGTCGGCGCGGCCGAGCTCCTCGTACGGCCCCGCCGTGACGTGACGGACCAGCACGCCGGGGCTCAGCTCGGCCTCCGGGGGCAGATCGCGTGCGGTGCGCCGCGTGAAGATCTCGACCTCGATGCCGAGCGCGGCGAGCCGCTTGGCGACCTCGACGATGTAGACGTTCATGCCGCCCGCGTCGCCCGTGCCCGGCTGGTCAAGCGGGGACGTGTGCACGCTTATGGTCGCGACGCGGTTGACCCGACGCCGAAAGACCGACACCCGAACCACCTCCGAAAGGCTTACAACCACCAAAATCATCACCGGATTCCCCGACAGGTGTGAGCATCGGGGGCCCTGAGAGGATGGCGGCTGCCTCAGGGGGACTCCCGGGGGCGCCTGAGGAGCGGCGTAGAGGGAGGATGGCGGTGACGATGACCGATCCGACGGTCAGGACCGCGCTGGTGACCGGTGCGAGCAGCGGCATCGGCGAGGCGACGGCCCGGCGGCTCGCCGCGGAGGGATACCGGGTGGTGGCCGCGGCGCGGCGGCGGGACCGGCTCGACGCGCTGGCGGCCGAGGTGCCGGGCGTCCGCGCGGTGACGCTCGACGTGACCGACCAGGCGTCGGTGGACGCGCTGGCCGCCTCGCTCGACCGCTGCGACGTCCTGGTGAACAACGCGGGTGGCGCGTTCGGGCTGGAGCCGGTGGCCGAGGCGCGGGTGGACGACTGGCAGCGGATGTACGACGTGAACGTGCTCGGCGCCCTGCGGGTGACCAGGGCGCTGCTGCCGAAGCTCGTCGCGTCGGGTGACGGCGTGCTGGTGATGCTCACCTCGACGGCGGCCTTCGTGTCGTACGAGGGAGGCGGCGGCTACTGCGCGGCCAAGCACGCGCAGACCGCGATGACCGAGACCCTCCGCCTGGAGCTGTGCGGCGAGCCGGTGCGGGTGGTCGAGGTCGCCCCGGGCATGGTGAAGACCGACGAGTTCGCCCTGACCCGGTTCGGCGGCGACGCCGAGCGGGCGGCCAAGCTGTACGAGGGCGTCCCCGACCCCCTGACCGCGGACGACATCGCCGACGTGATCGCCTTCGCGGTGACCCGCCCGGCCCACGTGAACATCGACCGGCTGGTCGTGCGGCCCCGGGCCCAGGCCGCCCAGCACAAGGTGCACCGGGTCACGTCCGGGTCATGAGGCCGGCCCGGCCCGGGCGGCCCGGACGGCCCGTCGGGGCGGTCACCCGCGGCACCACCGGGCACAACCGGCTGCGCCGCTGCGACCGCTGGATCGCCGCCGTGTACGGCCCGCTGCTGCGCTCGGGCCGCGCGGGGACGGCGCCGCCGCTGGTGGTCGACCTCGGCTACGGCGCGTCCCACGTCACGACGACCGAGCTGTTCACCCGGCTGCGCCGGGTCTGCCCGGTGGTCGAGGTGGTGGGCGTGGAGATCGACCCCGAGCGGGTCGCGGCTGCCAAACCGTACGAGCGGGAGGGGCTGTCGTTCGTCAGGGGCGGTTTCGAGCTGCCGGTCCCCCGCCCGCCGCTGATCGTCCGCGCGTTCAACGTGCTGAGGCAGTACGGCGAGGACGAGGCGTGGGCGCACTGGGACCTGCTCCGCGCCGGCCTGCACCCCTCGGGAGTGGTCGTCGAGGGCACCTGCTCGGAGATCGGCCACCGCGCGACCTGGGTGGCGCTCGGCGCCGAGGGGCCGCGGACGCTGACCTTCGCGGCCCGCTTCACCGGCTTCGGGCGGCCGTCCGACCTGGCCGAACGGCTGCCCAAGACGTTGATCCACCGCAACGTCCCCGGGCAGCCGGTCCACGCGTTCCTGGCGGACTGGGACCGCGCCTGGGCGACCTGCGCCCCCTTCGGCGCGTACGGCGCCCGGCAGCGCTGGATCAAAGCGGCCGAGCTGGTGGCGCGGGACTGGCCGGTGGAGACCCTGCCGCCGACGGGAGGCCCGGGACGGTGGCGGCTCGGCGAGCTGACCCTTCCCTGGAGCGGCGTCTCCCCCGTCGGCTCCTCCGGCGGTTGGTAACGTCCGGGCCATGCGTTTCGTCCTCGACCCGGAGATGACCCCCGAGCTTTTCGAGCAGCTCCTGCACTGCTGGGCGGAGGTGACCAACGCGGACGGCGCCGTGGGCTTCGTGCCTCCCGTGACGCCCGACGTCATCAGGCCGACGGCGGAGAAGGCGTTCGCCCGCACCCGCTCCGGCGGCGGCCCGGCGGCCCCGGACCGCCTCCTCGCCGGGTTCGGCGACGACGGCGAGGTCGCCGCCTGGCTCATCCTGGCCGACAACGACTCGCGCCTGCGGGCGCACTGGCGGTGGGTGCTGCGGGTCATGGTCCACCCCAAGCACCAGGGCAGGGGGTACGGCCGGGCCCTGCTGCGCGCGGCCGACGACGCCGCGCGGTCCCTCGGCCTGGAGGCGCTGCAGCTCACCTGCCGCGGCGGCACCGGAGTGGACGCCTTCTACGCGAGCGCGGGTTACCAGGAGGTCGGCCGGGTGCCCCGCTCGATCCGGCTGGCCCCCGGCGACGAGCGGGACGAGATCTACATGATCAGGTGGCTGTGAATTCCGGCCCAACGCTCAGGGCGACTCCGCAAGAGCGGTCTCGAACGCGGCATAGGCTGCGTTACTGAACAGTACGAACCGCACCTCGCGGACGGTGGACGCGGCCTGCCGCGCGGTGGTCATCCGTACGGTGGTCAGCGCGATGCGGGCGGCGTCCTCCATCGGCCACCGGTAGACCCCCGTGGAGATGGCGGGGAAGGCCACGGTGGCGGCGCCCAGCCGGTCGGCGACGGCCAGCGACTCCCGATAGCAGGAGGCCAGCAGATGGGATCGGTCCTCACCCCGCGAGTACACGGGCCCGACCGTGTGGATCACCCATCGGGCGGGCAGCCGTCCGGCGGTGGTCTCGACGGCCTGCCCGGCGGGCAGTCCTCCCGCGTACCGGGAGGCGCGCAGCGCCCGGCACTCCTCCAGGATCGCGGGGCCGCCGCGCCGGTGGATGGCTCCATCCACGCCTCCGCCGCCCAGCAGGGACGAGTTGGCCGCGTTGACGACCGCGTCGACCCGCTGCTCGGTGATGTCTCCCTCGACCAGAACGATGTCCATGTGCGTCACCTCTCTACAGGACGTAGTACTACCCCAGGTAGCCTTGGAGGTGTGAAGGGACTGGGAGAGCTCGAACGCAGCATCATGGACATTCTCTGGGCGGAGAACGCGCCGCTCACCGCCCGCGAGGTCGGGCGTCTCATCGAGGACCGCGACCTCGCGCCGACGACCGTGATGACCGTGCTCGACCGGCTGTCCCGCAAGGGGTTCCTCACCCGCACCCGGGACGGGCGCGCCTGGCGCTACCAGCCCGCCGCGAGCCGCGACGCGTACGTCGCCGAGCTCATGCTCGAAGCCCTCGACATGACCGGCGACCGGGACGCGGCGCTGACCCGCTTCGCCCGGGCCGTCTCCGGGACCGAGGCCGAGATTCTCCGGAAAGCGCTCACGGAGCTGGGGGAAGAGTGATCGCGGCGGCGGTCCTAGCCGCGCTCGCGACGACCTGCGCGCTGGCCGCGTGGCGGCTGACCTTCGCGCGCTGGACCTGGCGTGCCCCGCGCACGGCGATCCTGCTGTGGCAGTCGCTCGGGGTGACCTGGGGCCTCGCCTCCACCGGCGCGCTGCTCGCCTTCGCCCTCGGCCCGTACGGCAAGGGGGTCGTGCACGGCCTGGCCGAGTTCCTGGCGGGCTTCCTGGCGAGCGTGGGCTCCAGCGTGCGCGACCCGTACGACGCGATCCGGCTGGCCGCGCTGGTCGCGGGCCTGTCCCTGCTCACGGTGCTGGTGGCCCTGCCGCTCGCGGCGGGGGCGCAGACGCTGCGGGCCCGTCGCAGGCACCGGCTGCTGCTCGCGCTGGTGGCCAGGGACGAACCGGCCGTGCCCGGCGTGCGGGTGGTCGACTTCCCCGGCGCCGCCGCCTACTGCCTGCCCGGGCTGAAGTCGCAGGTCGTCATCAGCGACGGCACCCTGCACCTGCTGTCGTCCGCCGAGTTGGAGGCCGTGCTCGCGCACGAGGCCGCGCACGTGCGCGAACGCCACGACCTGGTGCTGCTGCCGTTCGCCGCCCTGCGCCGCGCCCTGCCGTGGTCGAAGCTGGTCCGCGACGCGCAGGCGTCGGTCGAGCTGCTGATCGAGATGGCCGCCGACGACCGCGCCCGCCGGCGCTGCTGCCCGCGCAGGCTGGCCACGGCCCTGCTGCGGTTCGGCACCTCGGCCGCGCTGCCCACCCCGCAGGGCGCGCTCGGCGCGTCCGCGTCGTCGGGCGTGATGGCCAGGGTCGACCGGCTCGTGCGTCCCGAGGTGGCCCTTCCCCCCGCGCAGCGCTTCCTGATCCTGACGGGGTCGGTGGTGCTCGCGACCAGCGCGCCGCTGCTCTGGCTGCTCCCCGGCTGAGACCGCTTCCCGGCTCGACCGTTTCCTTGCGCACGCTTGGGTGTTAGCTGAAGTTAGCCATCGAGTTTGCAATTGCAAGCAGTGCGATGCAGACTGGGGACATGGAACTGCCCAAGGTCGGCTCGCTCGGTGAGTACATCCGCCAGCAGCGGCAGCAGGCGAAGATCTCACTCCGCCAGCTCGCCGCGCAGGCAGGCGTGTCGAACCCTTACCTGAGCCAGGTCGAACGGGGCTTGCGCAAGCCGAGCGCGGAGATACTGAACCAGATCGCCAAGGGTCTGCACATCTCCGCCCAGGCGCTGTACGTCCAGGCCGGCCTCATCGAGGACCGCGAGCCGCACAGCGACGTGCTGGCCGCGATCCGGGCCGACGTGGCGCTCACCTCGCGGCAACGCCAGGTGCTCATCGATATCTACGAGTCGTTCCGCAAGGAGAACCGGGCCGGCGCCGCGCAGCCGCCGCAATCGGCTGTGCATCTCGGGGACGACCCGGTTCCCTCGCGTGACGGCTTGACGCCGGATTCGCAGGAAGGATAACCCATGACCACCATCGTCACCCAGGCCAAGAAGCTCACCGAGAGCAAGCCGTTCTACGCCCTGACCGGGGCCGGCGACTTCGCCGTGGAGAAGGCCCGCGCCTACGCCTCCACGGTGCAGGACAGGGCCGAGACCGTCGCGCGTGAGCTGCCCGAGAAGGCCCGCGCCTACGCCTTCACCGTGCAGGACAGGGCCGAGACCGTCGCGCGTGAGCTGCCGGAGAGGGCCAAGGGCTACGCCGACGCCGCCGCCACCCAGATCAACCGGCTGTACGACGACCTCGCCACCCGTGGCCGCAAGGTCGTCAGCCGGGTGAGCGGCGAGGCCGCGCTGGAGCTCACCGAGGTCTCGGAGACCGCCGAGCCGGCGATCGCCGCCGAGGTCACCTCCGGGACCACGGCCGGGACCACCGCCGGGAAGCGGACCACGGCCGGCCGCACCCGCGCCACCACCGCGAAGCGTGGCTGATCTCCCGCCCGCGCGAGCGACACCGCGGCCCGTCTCCCCCTGCGGGAGGCGGGCCGCCGCCGTCCACGCCACCTGTCGGCGGCGCCCATTAGTCTTGGGGTCGTCGGCGACCTTGACCATGCGGAGAACCAATGTTCGGGCTGCACGGAATCCTCTCCATCATCTTCTGGCTGCTCTCCCTGGCGGCCTTCCTGCTGTGCGTCGTGGCGCTGGTCCACGCCGTGCGCATCCCGGCCCGGGCCTTCCCGGCGGCGGGCAAGCAGACCAAGCAGCTCTGGCTGGTCATCCTGGGCTTCGCGACGCTGTTCACCTTCGCCGCGGCGGTCCAGTACCTGGGCGCGCTGAGCATCTTCACGATCGCGGCGGTCATCGCGGCGGGCATCTACCTCGCCGACGTGAAGCCCGCGGTCAACGAGCAGAAGGGCGGCGGCAACCAGGGCCCGTACGGACCCTGGTGACGGGGGCGGCGCCCCAAAGCCGCCCCGAAGCCGGCTCAGAGCCAGTCGCGCGCCCGGAACACCCGGTAGAGCGCGGCGGAGACGACCACGATCAGCGCGCTGGACGTCCAGAAGCCCCAGTGATGCCCGAAGCCGGGGAACGGGATGTTCTGGCCGTAGAATCCGGTGATCAAGGTCGGCACCGCGATGATCGCGGCCCAGCTGGTCACCCGCTTCATGATCAGGTTCATCCTGTTGTCCTGCATGGTCAGCTGCGTCTCACGGATGTTGCCGATCAGGTCGCGCAGCGACTCGGTCCATTCACTCGCGCGCAGGACCTGGTCGTACACGTCCTGGAAGTACGGCGCCATCTCCCCGTCGCCGATCGTGCCGTTGCGGCGCAGGAGCGTGCTCACGGCCTCCCGCATGGGCATCACGACCCGGCGGAGCATGACCAGGCTCTTGCGCAGCTCGAACGTGCGCCGCTGCTCCCCGGGGCTGACCGGCCGCTCGCCGAAGACCGTGTCCTCCAGGTCCTCCACCTGTTCGTCCATCGCCTCGACGGCCTCGAAGTGGCTGTCCACCACGTAGTCGAGCAGGCCGTGCAGCAGGAACGCGACGCCGTGCCGGGCGAGGTCCGCCCCGTCGTCCCAGCGCCGCATCACCTCCTCGATCGAGAACTCGTCCGACTGCCGCACGGTGACCAGCGCGTTCGAGGTGATGAAGGCGGTGGCCGGGGTGACCCGCACCCGGCCGGACTCCGCGTCGAAGGCCGAAACGTAGACGCTCAGGAACATGTGGCCGTCGTAGACGTCCAGCTTGGGCCGCTGCCGGCGTTGCAGCGCGTCCTCCACCGCCAGGGCGTGCAGCCCGAGCTCCTCGCTGATCGCGTGGAGGTCCTCCTCCGTGGGGTCGCACATGTCGAACCACACCACGGCCGCGGGATCCTTGACGTGTTCGGAGACGTCGGCGACCGGAAAGCCCTCGGCCTCCAGGACGCCGTTCCGGTACAACCGGGTGTGTCCCATGGACGGTAACCCTACCGACCCCGCGAAACGTGTCGGAGGGGACCGATAAGGTTTCGGCTCATGCTGGATCTCGCGCGCCGGCTCGGACCGGCGGCACCGCTCGCCGCCCTCGCCGTCCTCGCCGTCTCCCCCGCGCACGCCTCCCCCGCACCCGCCCAGCCCGCGTACGCACAGCCCGCGCGTGCCGCGGCGACGGCGCCGGTCGAGAAGGACGAGGTGACCCTGGATCTCCGCCGGGACGGCGTGCTCCACGTGAAGGAGACGGTCGCCCCCGCCGGCGTGACGGTGCGGCGCACGCCGATCACCCGCACCCGTTTCGACGACGGCCACGACCGCGTCTACCGCCTCTCCAACGTCAAGGGCGGCTCGTACGACGGGGAGACCCTGACGTTCGGGGGCACGGTCGAGTACGACGTGACCGGCGCGGTCGCGCCCGTCGCCGACGGCGCGGGCGGCGGAGGTGAGGAGCTGCGCTGGTTCGCGGTGTCCGGCCCGGTGCGGGAGGCGGTGGTGACCGTGACCGGCCCGGGCAGGGTGCAGAACCTGTCCTGCTTCGCGGGCGAGCCCGGCGCGGCCACGGCCTGCACCGGCGCGTCGGTCGACGAGACCGGCGCGACCGCCACGTTCGAGCAGCAGGACCTCCGGCAGGGCCAGACGCTCACCGTCGTCGTCGGCTATCCGAAGGGCGCGACCGGCGCGGCCCCGATCCTGGAGCGCAGGTTCGAGCTTTCCAACGCGTTCGCGCTCAACGCGGTGACCGGCGGGTCGCTCGCGGCGCTGCTGGTCCTGCTGCTGGGCGGCGTGGCGCTGCTCTACTGGACGCGCGGGCGCGACGCCCGGGTGATCGGCGGTGAGGCCGCCGGAACCACAGGCGATTGGATGGGACAGGTCAGCGGGCACGGCGACGGGCGCTTCACCCCGCCGGACGGGGTGCGGCCCGGGCAGATCGGCACGCTGGTCGACGAGCAGGCCGATGTGGTCGACGTGACCGCGACCCTCGTCGACCTCGCCGTGCGCGGCTTCCTGCGGATCGACGAGCAGCCCCGGCAGACGTACGAGGCCCCGGACTGGTGCCTGGTCAAGCTGCCCGGCGCCCCGATCGGCGACCTGCTCCCCTACGAGCGCGCGCTCTGGGACGCGGTCTTCGACGGCCGCGACAGGGTGCTGCTGTCGCAGTTGCACGGGTCCTTCGCCGCGCGCCTCACGGCGGTGCGCGACGCGCTCTACCAGGACGTGGTGGACCAGGGCTGGTTCGCCCGGCGGCCCGACTCGGTGCGGTCACGCTGGACCACCCTCGGGGTGGCGGTGCTCGCGCTCGGGGTGGTCGCCACGGTCCTGCTCGCCTGGTTCACGTCGTACGGCCTGCTGGGACCGGCTCTGATCATCGCGGGCGCGGCCCTGGCCTTCGGCGGCCAGTACATGCCGGCCAAGACCGCCAAGGGCGCCGAGGCGCTGGCGCACACGCTCGGCTTCCGGGAGTACCTCGCCCACGCGAGCGTCGACGACGTGCCCCCGGACCGCCGGGTGGAGCTGTTCTCCCGCTACCTGCCGTACGCGGTGATCTTCGACAACGTGGACCGATGGGCGAGGATCGTCGGCGCGTTCACCGGCGACGGCCGGCAGGCCGACCACCTGTACTGGTATCAGGGACCGGCGGAGTGGGACCTGTCCAGGTTCGCCGACTCGATGCGGACGTTCACGCTGACCACCTCGGGCGCGATCTCGTCCTCCCGCCAGTTCCGCTCCCTCTGATCCCATTCCTGCTCAGCCGGTGCGGTGGCGCCGGTAGTGGCGGGCGACCCGGGCACGGTTGCCACATCGCGTCGCCGAGCACCAGCGCCGGCGTGGATGCGCGGGCAGGAACAGCATCACGCAGTCGTCGGCCGCGCATTCGCGCACGTTCGTGACCGCCGGGTCGGTCAGCAGGTCGGCGACGGCCTCGGCGAGCACCGCGGCCAGGCGGACACCCGGCGGCCCGTCCCTGCGCGGCGCCGCGATGACGGCGGCGCCGTCCCACGTCAGCGCCCGGATCGCGGGCGCTGCCCGCTGCGCCTGGTTGATGCCTCGTAGGGACGCCTCGGGAGGACGGCCGCTCCGGCGGACCTGCTCGATGGCGGCCCGCGCGTGATCCCGCACCTCGTGCACGGCGGTGAGATCGCGGCCGGTCAGTGGCGGCGCGACGCCGTCCGCGTCGAATACTCCGGCGAGCCGATCGGCCTCAAGAGCCAGCCAGGCCCGCAGTCCCTCGATCGTGGCGATCAGGTCGGCCGGGGCTCCCGACAGGCGCGGCCGGGTGTTGATCAGATCGAGAGCGAGCGGCTCTCCGGTCAGCGGGACGAAATCGGTCATGCGCCTAATGCTAAATCCCATGAAAAGGCATTAGGCTAACGATCACCCCACCTAATGCCTAAGCCAATGAAGGGAGCATTAGGAGATGGCGATGTTCGCCGTTCCGCGCACGCGTCACCGGCACGTCGACGTCGACGGCGTACGGGTCTTCTACCGGGAGTCGGTCCCGGACGAGGGCGGTGGCGACGTCCCCGTGATGCTGCTGCTGCACGGGTTCCCCTCGGCCTCACACCAGTTCCGCCGGCTGATCGACGTGCTCGGCGCCCGCTACCGGTTGATCGCGCCCGACTACCCCGGCTTCGGGCACACCGAGGCGCCCACCGGCTTCATCTACACCTTCGACAACCTCGCTCACGTGACGGAGGGCTTCGTCGAGCGGCTCGGGCTGACCCGGTTCGTCATGTACGTCTTCGACTTCGGCGCCCCGGTGGGCTTCCGGCTGGCGGCCCGGCACCCCGAACGGATCGCCGGCCTCGTCGTGCAGAACGGCAACGCGTACGAGGAGGGACTGTCGGCGGGCGCCCGCGCCTTCGTCGCGCTGCGCCCGGACGTCGAAGGCGACGAGGACAGAGTGCGCACGCTGCTGACGCAGGAGGCGACGCGCGCCCAGTACGAGGGCGGGACGGCCGACCCCACCCTGGTGGCGCCGGACGGCTGGACCCTCGACCAGCACTTCCTCGACCTGCCAGGACGCAAGGAGGCACAGGTCGCCCTGGCTTTCGACTACCACACCAATGTGGAGCGGTATCCGACCTGGCAGGCATGGCTGCGCCGGCACCGGCCGCCCGCGCTCATCGTGTGGGGCCGCGACGACCCGTTCTTCCCCGAGCCCGGAGCCCACGCCTACCTGCGCGACCTGCCCGACGCCGAACTGCACGTACTCGACACCGGTCACTTCGCGCTGGAGGACCGGCTTCCCGAAATCGCTCCCCTGATCGCCGCCTTCCTCGACCGCATCTGGAAGTGACGGCGGCCGGAAAGCGACAGCGGCCGGAAAGCGACGGCGGCGGAAAGCGACGGCGGCCGGTCAGACGGCGTGGACGCGGACCTCCCCGACCGGGACCCCGCCGCCGAACAGCGGCGTGGTCGCGAGCCCGGCGAGCTCGGGGGCGTCGATCCCGGCCGCGCGCAGGGCGGCGACGGTGACGGGCACGCGGGCCCGGCCGCCGCCGTCCACGATCTTCACCGCACCGGCCCGGCCCTCGGCGTCGGCGAAGGCGTCGAACGCCTCCGCGCCCGACTTCACCAGCAGCCCGGGGACGGCCCGCATCAGCACGGCCTCGGCCCGGGTTGTGCCGCTCGTCCACTCGGGGTGCGCGCGCATCGCGTCGGCGACGCGCCGCTCGGGGCTGCCGTCCGGGGCGAGCGTGAGGCGGCGGAAGGCGCGGGCCACCGCCGCCATCGAGACGAAGAACAGCGGCGCGCCGCAGCCGTCCACACCGGTCGCCGCGACCCGTTCACCGGTGAGCTCCTCCACCGTGGCGCGGATCGCGCGCTGCAACGGGTGCCCGGGATGCAGGTAGTCGTCCACCGGCCAGCCGTTGACCACGCAGGTGGCGAGCATCGCCGCGTGCTTGCCCGAGCAGTTCATGAAGACCCGGCGGGCCTCGCCGTACTGCCGCAGGACCTGGCGGCTCGCCTCCTCGTCCAGCGGCAGGTCCTCGGGGCAGCGCAGGAAGGACTCGTCCAGCCCCGCGCCCGCGAGGATCTTCCGGGTGCCGTCGACGTGGAAGGACTCCCCGCTGTGGCTGGCGGCGGCCAGCGCGAGCAGCTCCCCCTCCAGCGGCAGGCCGGCCCGGACCATCGCGAGCGCCTGCAGCGGCTTCATCGCGGAGCGCGGCGAGGCGAGGCTCGCCGTGTCCCCGCGCACGAGGGCCGGGGAACCGTCCGCCCCGATCACGTGCACGCGTGCGCGGTGCACCGACTCGACGAATCCCGAACGGACGACCTCTACCACTATCTCCGACATGGGGCGCAGTCTACGAAGCCCCCGGACATGGCAGAATCCGGGGGCATGCGTGCGGTCGTACAGCGGGTCAGTTCCGCGTCGGTTGTGGTGGAGGGCCGTGTCGTCGGAGCGATCGACGAACCCGGCCTGCTGGTGCTCGTGGGCGTCACCCACACCGACGGCCGGACCGAGGCGGCGCGGCTCGCCGCCAAACTCTGGGGGCTGCGGATCCTGCACGGCGAGAAGTCGTGTTCCGACGTCGGCGCCCCGCTGCTGGTCATCAGCCAGTTCACCCTGTACGGCGACGCCCGCAGGGGCCGCAGGCCCACCTGGCAGTCGGCCGCTCCCGGCCCGGTGGCCGAGCCGCTGGTGGAGGCGGTGGTGGCCGAACTGCGGACGCTCGGCGCGCGGGTCGAGACCGGCCTCTTCGGCGCCGACATGAAGGTGACCCTCACCAACGACGGCCCGATCACCCTCGTCCTCGACGTCTGAGCCCCGCGCAAGCCCCCACGAGAGCCTCCACGTGGGCCTCCGGGGCACAGGTTCCGGACGAGGCCTGATCCGCACCGGCCGGGGGATCTGCCCGGCCGGTCGACGCGGATGACCAGCAGGGCTGATCGGCGGGGGAACCGTCAGCGGACGCGGCGGCGCAGGGCGGGGTCGATGTGCACGTTGCGGCCCGCGTCCGGCGGCACGACGACCTCCTGGCTCGCCGCCACCCCACCGGCCAGCAGGTCGATGTCCACCGGCACCGTCCGCTTGACGACCGCGAGGGCGATCGGGCCCAGCTCGTAGTGGCGGGCCGAGGAGCCCACGAACCCGAGCTGGCCGGGCTCGGCGGCGCCCTCCACGGCCGCCTCCGGCTCCGCCTCGACCGGGGTGCTCACGCCGAGCGTCACCGGGGCGCCATGGGGCGGCAGGTCGTCGACGCTGCCGTCGAGGTGCAGGAAGACCAGGCGGCGGGGCGGGTGGCCGAGGTTGTGCACCCGGGCGACCGTCTCCTGCCCCCGGTAACAGCCCTTGTTCAGGTGGACCGCCACGCCGATCCAGCCGACCTCGTGGGGGATCGTCTTGTGGTCGGTCTCGAACCCGAGCCTGGGCACGTGGGCCGCGATGCGCAGCGCCTCGTAGGCCCACAGCCCGGCGGGGCGCAGGCCCAGCTCCTCCGGGAGACCGGCCAGCCGGTCGCGCGGCACGAGCAGATCGCCGCCCATCACGACGGTCCCCTCGGGAAGCGCGCGGCCCTCCTCCAGAGCCACGGGCTCACCCGCGGGGGCGGGCGGGGCGACGGAGACCACCGCGTAGTCCGAGGTGACCTCGGCGATCTCGACCCGCAGCATGAACCGCATCTTCTCCAGGAAGGCGACCAGCTCCGCCGCGGTGCCCGGCTCCACGTGCGCCCACACGGCCTCGCCGTCGTCCACCAGGGTCAGGTGGTGCTCGACGCGGCCCTGGCCGTCCAGCAGCAGCGCCTGGGCGGGCGTGCCCGGCCGGAGCGTGTCCAGCTTCTGGGAGCTGAGGTCGTTGAGCCAGCCGAGCCGGTCGGGCCCGGCGACGCGCACGACCTCGCGGTCGCTCCGGTCGACCAGCGCCTGCCCCGCCGCGAGCGCGCGCTGCTCGGCGTAGGGGTCGCCGTAGTGGGCCGCCACCGTCTCGTCCGGCGCCTGCGCGGCCACCGCGCCGGATGTGTCAAGCAAAGGGCTCCGCATGCCCCAAGGCTATTCGGTCCCCCGCTCCCGTCGCGGCCCCGGCTCGCCCCCTGTGGACAACGGAGCTGTGGACAACGGAGCTGCGGACAACCGGGCGGTGAGCGGCAGGGGTGACGTCAGCACGGCGCGCGGCAGATGGCGACCAGCGCCACGTCGTCCTCGCGGGCCCCGAACGTGGCGATGAGCCGGTCGCAGAAGCTCTCCAGGTCCTCGCCCACGTCTTCGGCCTGCTGGCGGGCGATCTCCAGGCTCTCGTCGAGCAGTTTGTCGCGGTCCTCGATCAGCCCGTCGGTGAACAGCACCATCGTGGCGCCCTCGGCCAGGTGAAGCCGGTCCACCCGGTACCGCTCCTCGGCCACGCCCAGCAGCAGGTTCCCGAACCGGTGATAGGCCGCCTCCCGGCCCGCCATCAGCGGCGGGATGTGCCCGGCGTTCACGAGTTCGATCTCACCCGTCTCCGGGTCGAGCAGGAGGATGCAGACGGTCGCCGTCATCCGGGGGTGATAGCGCCGCAGGACCGCGTTGAGCAGGCTCATCGACCGGGCCGGGTCGACCGCCTCGATCACCGACGCCCGCAGCGCGTATCGGAGCTCCGCCATCACGGTGGCGGCGTGCAGCGAGTGGCCCTGCACGTCGCCGAGCGCGATCAGCACCCGGTCGCCCAGTCGCAGGACCTCGTAGAAGTCCCCGCCCACCTCCACGTTGTCCACCGCGGGCTGATACCGCACGGCGATCCGCATGCCCGGCACGGGCGGGATCGTCTCGGGCAGCAGGCTGCGCTGCAGCGTCAGCGCGATCGTGTGCTCCTCGGCGTACGCGCGGGCCGCGTCGACGGCCAGGGCGATCGCCTGCCCGAACTGCCGCAGCAGGCTCATCTCGTCGCCGTCGAGCGGCCGGTCCGACTCCACGCCCAGGAAGACCGGCGGCCTGCCCGACTTCGTACGGCACAGCACGCCCGACACGCCCCCGGCCACCTCGCTGTCGGGGACGATGGCGGCCCATCTCGAATTGTCCAGGTCGAACGTCCACACCCCGGTGGAGTCACCGACGGCGATGGCGGTGAGCTTGTCGAGAGTGTCGGGCCGCACCGGCCGGGCCGAGGCGGCCTCGCCGGGCCTGGCGGCGAACCTGCGCAGCGTCCCGTCCGGCGACACCGCCAGCACCCGCGCGAACCGGTCCACCAGCCGGGAGCAGCCCTCGGCGGCCACCGACAGCAGCCGCTCGAAGTCGTCCGCCTCGTTCAGCAGCAGCGTGATCTCGGCGAGCATGCTCAGCCGGGCCGCCATCCGCTCGGCCCGCTGCCGCGCCCGGTAGTAGCGCAGCATCGCCCGGACCGTCGCCGCGAACTCGTCGGGCTGGATCGGCTCGGAGAGGTACGCGTCGGCCCCGCGCTCCAGCCCCTCGGCGCGGTCGGCCGGCGTGATCGCGTTGCCGGACACCTGGATCACCGGGATCGAGGCGGTCTCGGGGTTGGCTTTGATCTTCTCGCAGACCTCCATGCCCCCGAGGTCGGGCATCCGCACGTCGAGGACGACCAGGTCCGGCCTGAGCGTCCCGACGAGGGCCAGCGCCTCCTCGCCGCCGCCGGCCTCCACCACGCGGTGCCCCGCCCGCCGCAGCCAGCTGGACAGGATGTAGCGCTTGGTCGGGAGGTCGTCGACCACGAGCACGGTCGCCGCGGCGTCAATCATCGGCCCCACCTCCGCGCCGCGCGGCGACCGCCTCCCTGACCGCCTCCCTGACCGTCTCCAGCAGCCGGTCGCGGCGCAGCCCGTGCTTGCTCAGCGACAGATGCGCGCTCTCCTGCTCGTCCAGCGCTCCCGACACCGTGACCACGGGCACCTCCCGGAGGATCTCGTCCTCGGCCATCCGCTGCCGC
The DNA here is from genome assembly GCF_016863015.1 of Microbispora amethystogenes. Lineage (GTDB taxonomy): Bacteria > Actinomycetota > Actinomycetes > Streptosporangiales > Streptosporangiaceae > Microbispora > Microbispora amethystogenes. Next base: position 23,991 of record NZ_BOOB01000008.1, read on the forward strand.
AGGGCGGCGCCGTCGAGGCGAGGCATGAACAGGTCGACCAGGGCGACGTCCGGGACGTGCTCACGCATCCGTTCGAGGGCTTCGTACCCGTCGGCGGCCTCGTCCACTACGGCGGCGAAGCCGAACAGCAGACGCCGGGCGAGCGCGCGGAACCCCGCGTCGTCGTCGGCCACCAGCACATGGCCGATCTCGGGGCTCGCCATCCGGTGCGGCACCCGCAGCTCCACCGTCGTCCCCTCCCCCTGCCTGCTCGACAGCTCCAGCGTGCCACCGAGCGCCTCCGCGAGCCTGCGGGCGTACGGCAGGCCGAGGCCGGTCCCCTTCGCCTTGAGCTGGAGCGGCCCGGGCACCTGGAAGAACTCCTCGAAGACGCGCTCCAGGAACTCCTCGGGGATGCCGACGCCGGTGTCGGAGATGGTGAAGACGACTTCGGCCATCTCCGGGTCGACCTCGGCGCTCAGCCGCACCTCACCCTCCTGGGTGAATTTCAGCGCGTTGCTGAGCAGGTTGCGCAGGATCCGGGTGAGCATGACCTCGTCGACGAGCATCTCGCCGACCTCGGGGGACACCTCGATGACCAGGCCGACCCCCTCCGCCCGTACGGCGGTGTGCAGTGTCCCGCGCAGCGCCTCGGCCAGTGCGACGACGTCCACCAGCGACGGCTCCGGGTCGAGCCGGCCCGACTCGGCCTTGGCCAGGTCGAGCAGCTCCCCCACCAGGCCGAGCAGCGTCTCCGCGCTGCTGCCGATGAGGTTCACCTGGTGCTCCTGCTCCTCGCTCAGCGGCTGGCCCCCCTGGCCGACCATGAGCCGGACCAGCCCGATGATCGAGGTCAGCGGCAGCCGCAGCTCGTGGCTCACGCTGGCCCAGAACCGCTGTCTGGCCTCGGCGGCGCTGCGCAGCTGGGACGACTTCTCGTCCAGCTCGGCGTAGAGCGCCACGACCCCCCGGTTGGTCTCCTCCAGCTCCGCCGACAGCTGGTTGTACAGCGCCATCACGCCCTGGTTGGTCTCCTCCAGCTCGCCGTTGAGCCGCAGGACCTCCTCCAGCGTGCGGGCCAGCTCCTTGTTCTGCTCGCGCAGCTCGTCCAGCGCGGTGGCGGGCGCCAGCGGCGCCAGCTCGGCCCGGATGTCGGCGGCCGAGGGGCTCCGCCGGTGCCCCGGCACCCGCTTCACCAGCGTGACGCGCCCCTCCTCCGCGGCCAGGGTGACCTCGTCGACCAGGCGGCCGGCGAGCGTCAGGCCCTCGCTGCGCCGCATGCCGTGCCCGTCGCCGTACTCGACGGTGACGACCACCCGGTCCTCGGCCAGGCTGAAGGTCACGTGTCCTGCCGCGCCCGAGGCCAGCACCTCGCGGCCGATCTCGCTGAGCGCGGTCGCCATGCGGATCTGGTCCTGCGACTCCATGCCCACGAGCTCGGCGATCCGCCTGCCGAGCCGCCGGACCGCGAAGACGTCCTGGTCTCCGCTGATGTCCGCGCGGGTGAGCACCTCGCCCGTCACGGCCGCTGCCTCAGCGTCACGACGCAGGCGTCGTCCCTTCGGCTGCCGGCGTCGCGCAGCAGGGTGGCGCCGATCACGGCCGGGGTACGGGCGAACAGGCCGGGGAAGGACGCGGGGTCCCACCGGTCGGTGAGGCCGTCGGAGTGCAGCACCACCGTGGCGTGCGACGGCAGCGCGTACTCGTACTGCTGCGGGCGCCGGCCCTTGTGCCCGGCGATGCCCGGCAGGGAGATCATGCCCTGGCGGCCCTCGGCGTGCGCGATCCAGCCCGAGATGTTGCCCAGCCCGGCGTACGACACGGTCTCGCGCTCGACCCTGACGACGGCCACCGCGCCCCCTCTGGTGTGGCCCAGCCCGCGGTGCACGCGTTCCAGCGCGGCGACGGGCGGGGCGAGGGGGTCCTCCAGGAACAGCCGGACCGCCTCGCGGGAGGCGTGCGCGGCGGCGGCGCCGTGGCCGAGCCCGTCGCAGAGGACGGCCGTGATCACGCCGCCGGTGTCGACCACGGCGTAGGAGTCGCCGCAGACCGTCTCCTCGCCGATCGGGCGGCGGATCCCGCTCGCGCGCAGCGGCGGCTCGGGCGGGCCGTCCGCGGTGAAGTGCGTCACCAGGACGGTGCCCCGGCCCGGCATGCTGTGGACGTCCCAGGCCGAGGCCATGCGGGCGATGGCGCCCAGCCCGATGCCGAGGGTTCCCGAGGTGGAGAAGCCGTCCCGCAGGGCGCGGGCGAGGTCGGCGATTCCCGGTCCGCGGTCGACGGTCACCAGCTCGACCACGCCCGGCCGCTCGCCGTGCGCGCGCACCAGGACGACGCCGTCCTCGGCGTGCTTGACCAGGTTCGAGACCGCCTCGGTGACCGCGACAGCCACCTGGCCCGTGCGGTTCTGGTCGAACCCGGCGGCGGTCGCGAGCGCGACCGCCGACCTGCGGACGGCGCCGATCACGCTGGGATCGGTGGCGCGGACCCAGACGTCCTCGTGACGGCCGGCCACGCGGCCCTCACCCGGTTCGCCTGACGGTCCTGCCACTGGGCCACTCAACGGGACCACTTGGTCACCGTGATGCGGGTGCCCTCTCCGGGGGCGGAGACCAGGTCGAACTCGTCGACGAGCCGCCGCGACCCGCTCAGGCCGAGCCCGAGACCGCCTCCGGTGGTGAAGCCGTCGGTCATCGCCTGCGCGATGTCGGAGATGCCGGGGCCCTCGTCGGAGAAGACCAGCCGCAGGCCCGGCCGCAGTCCGGTGGAGACCTTCTCGACCTCCACCCGCCCGCCACCGGCGTGCACCAGGACGTTCCTGGCCAGCTCGCTTGCGGCGGTCACGATCTTGGTTTGGTCGACCAGGGAGAGCCCGATCTCGGCCGCCACGCTCCTGACCTTCTGGCGGACCAGTACGACGTCACCGTTGGTGGCGATGGGCATCTCCTGCGGCCCGCTCACCCCTCGGCGCTCCTCGCGTGCTCCAGCATCACGACTCCCTTTTCGAGGTTGAGGGCCGTACGCACGCCGCCGAGCGACAGCCCCAGCTCCACCAGCGTGATCGCCACGGCGGGCCGCATCCCGACCACCACGGTCTCGGCGTCGAGCATGCGCGTCATCGCGGCGATGGTGGACAGCATCCGGCCGATGAACGAGTCGACGATCTCCACGGCGGTGATGTCGATGATCACCCCGCGTGCCCCTCTGGACACGACCGTGTCGGCCAGGTCCTCCTGGAGGGTGAGCACGCTCTGGTCGTCCAGATCGATCTGGATGGAGACGATCAGGATGTCGCCGAGCTTGAGGATCGGCACGCGCTCCATCAGTCGCGCTCCGCCCTGACCGCGACCCGGGTGGTCGCGGCGCCCTTGAGCTGCACGCCGCTGCGCGACAGCGCGTACGCGAGGGCGTCGGCGAGCGACGCCTTCGTGACGATGTCGCCGAACTCGATGCCCAGCGTGACGATGGTGTGCGCGATCTGCGGGCGGATGCCGGAGATCACACACTCCGCGCCCATCAGCCGGGCCGCGACGACGGTCTTGAGCAGGTGCTGCGCGACCTCGGTGTCCACCGCGGGCACGCCGGTGATGTCGATCACCGCGTGCTCCGAGCCGGTGTCCACCAGGGTCTGCAGCAGCTTCTCCATCACCACCTGCGTGCGGGCGGAGTCGAGCGTGCCGACCAGCGGCACCGCGACGATCCCCTCCCACAGCTTCACGACGGGCGTCGAGAGTTCGAGAAGCTGCTCGGCCTGATCAATGATGATCTTCTCGCGGGCGGCGGAGTAGGTCTCGAAGGTGAACAGTCCAAGATCGTCGATTAGCCGCGACAGCCAGGCGAAGCCCCGAAGCGCGTCGCCCTGCCCGTCGGCCTCGACCTGTTCGTACACCGCTTCCTTCAGCGAGAACACGACCCGGGCGGTGTCGGAGGGGGTGTAGCCCTGCCGGGCGCGGGCGCGGGACAGCTCGCCGAGCAGACCGCGTACGTCCGCGAGGTCGGCGTCGCCGGCGAGGGCCGTGCGCAACGCCTGGTGCAGGTCCCGGAGCTCGTCGATCGGAGCGCCGGATATCTGGCTCCACCGCCGCAGCAGCGGCCCCTCCTCGGATATGAATATCTCAACGATGCGCCGCCGGGCGGCGTCCGCGGGAACGGTCACATGTACTCCTGACAACGGCCAAGATGTCTCATCGCAACGCTACCGTCATGAGGACGTAGTACCGCCCACAACTGGGACATTCCCGGCGTACCGGAAGGTCAGCGGCACTTCCGGCAGGTGCCGAAGACGGTGAGATGGCGCACGTCGGTCGCGAAGCCCAGCTCCGCGTCGAGGGCCGAGACGAGGCCGTCCACCAGCGGAGGTGCCACCTCGGTGACCTCGCCGCAGCCCCGGCAGACGAGGTGGACGTGATCGGCCTCGGAGGCGAGGTGATACGTCGGTGCGCCGTGGCCGAGGTGGGTGTGGGTGACGAGCCCGAGCTCCTCCAGCAGTTCGAGGGTCCGGTAGACCGTCGAGATGTTGACCCCTCTGGCCGTCCGCTGCACCCGGGCGCAGATGTCCTCCGGCGTCGCGTGCCCCAGCTCGGTGACCGCTTCCAGCACGAGCTGGCGCTGGGGGGTGATCCGGTAGCCGCGGGCCCGCAGCTCCTCGTGCCAAGTCTCGGCCATGACCAGAAGTTTAGGTCGTGGCGTCAAGATCGGGCTCCGCCACGCCACCGGGGCGGCCGATAATCCGCTTGCCCCTTCGCGGATCGCTCGCATAACTTGAAGGCACGCAGAAGGGAGGTGGTCCAAACAATGGTTGATCATTATTGGGCTAGCGAGGTGGCTGTCCGCTAGGACTCGTCCATCTGGACCTTCCGTCTGGATGTCGTACGACGTCCCGGCGAATCCTCGACAGTCACCGGAACCCCGGGCAGCCGGCGGCCGCGGACGAATGTCCCCGGCCATGGTCCAGCCGGCCCGTCTCCTCAGGAGGCGGAGCGCGCCCGGGGTTTCTCTTTTCCCCGGCTGACGCGACCTCTGCTCCCGTCAGGCCTGCTCGTCGAAGTCGCCGGTCCTCCTGAGCTCCGCGGAGGCGTGCGACTGCAGCGGGTGCCCCACCGCCGCCATGTCGTAGGCGTACATGAGGTTGCCGTTCACCAGGCCGTAGAGCCGGTGGCCCGCGTTGTACTCCTTGGCCGTCGTGGTGCGCGCGACCACGTCCGTACGCAACTCGATCTTGTGGAAGACGACCTCTCCCACGTAGATCTCGACGATGCCGGTGGGATGCGCGAGGCACACCTCGATCTGGCGGCCGGGCTGGATGCGCCAGAAGCCGGACTCGGTGGACAGCGGCCTGACCTTGTTGCCCTCGGCGTCCAGCAGCCAGCTGCGGCTCCGGTAGCTCAGGAACGGCTTCCCGTTGTGCCCGAACACGACCTCCTGGCCGAAGTTGGCGCTCTCCATGGTGGGATAGCCGATCACGCCGGCCCCCTCCCAGCGGCCCAGGAGGAAGGCGATCGGCTCAAGGTCGGGGTGTACGTCCATGGAGACGAGCTTAGAGGCGGCGGGAGGCTCAGCGGCCGAGACCGGCGTCCCGCGCCCGGATGATCGCCTCCGCCCGGTCGGCCGCCTGGATCTTGCCGAGCACCGCGTGCACGTGGTTGCGCACGGTCTTCTGGGACAGGAACAGCCGCGCGGCGATGTCGCCGTTCGACAGCCCGGCGGCCACCAGGTCGAGCACCTCGTGCTCGCGGGCGGTGAGGCCGGGGAACGCCGCGGCGGCGGCGCCGCTCTGCGGCCTCGGGGCCAGGAACTCGGTGATCCGCCCGGCGAGGACCGCCCCGAACACCACGCCGCCGCCGGACACGGTGGTGATCGCGCGCACCACCTCCTCGGGCTCGGCGCCCTTGAGCAGGTAGCCGCGCGCGCCGGCGCGGAGCGCCTCGAAGATCGTGCCGTCCTCCTCCGACATGGTCAGCACCACGACACCGGTCTCCGGGCGTTCCCGCAGGATGTGGCGGGTGGCCTCGATGCCGTCCATGCCGGGCATCGAGACGTCCATGACCACCACGTCGGGCTCGTTCCGGGCGGCCTGCTCGACGGCCTCGGCGCCGGTCGCGGCGGTCCCGACGACCTCGACCTCGTCGATGCTGCCCAGCAGGGCCGCGAAGCCCTCGCGGAACACCGGGTGGTCGTCCACCACGAGCACCCTCACCGGGGGCTTTCCCGTCATATCCCTACCTCTTCCGTCGTCTCCTCTTGCGGCGCGGCCTCTCGCCTCGGGGCGGGCGGTCCGACGGGCAGCCTCGCCCGCACCAGGGTGCCGCCGGATCCGGCTGAGGTCACGCTGCACGACCCGCCGAGTTCGGCGGCCCGTTCGCGCAGGGAGACGAGGCCCACGCCGCTCACCGCTCCGGCGCCGAGGCCGACCCCGTCGTCGGTCGTCGCGACGTCCAGGCACCCCTCCTCGCCGTCGCGGGTGAGGGTGATCACGCACTCCGTGGCCCGCGCGTGCCGGACCACGTTCGTGAGGGCTTCGGACGCGATCCGGTACGCCGCCACCTCGACCGCCGCCGGGAGGTCGGACAGGTCGCCGTGCTCCTCGACCCGGATGGTCAGCCCCGGGGTCCGCAGCCGCTCCGCCTGCTGCCGGATCGCTCCGACCAGGCCGACGTCGTCGAGCGCGGGCGGCCGCAGGCCGTGCACCAGGCGCCGCACCTCGGTGAGCATCCCGCTGAGCTCCTGCCGGGCCAGGCCGAGGATCCGGTCGGCCTCCTCCGGCGAGCGGCGGCCGGTGATCCGCGCGGTGTCGATCCGGGAGGCGACCGCGGCCAGGGCCGGCCCGAGACCGTCGTGCAACTCGCGGCGCAGGCGGCGGCGTTCGTCCTCCACCGCCGCGACCAGGCGCTCGCGGCCGGCCTGCAACTCCTCCGCGAGGCGTACGGCGCGGGCGGCCGCGGCGGCCTGCCGGACCAGGTCGGCCAGCAGCCGTTCGTCGTTCGAGGAGAGCCGGGTGCGGGAGGGCGCCTGGCGGGGCAGCAGCAGCCGGCCGATCTCCTCGCCGCGGTAGGTGATGGGCAGGGCGCGTGTGCCGGCGGGACGCTCGCCGTCCTCGACCAGCAGCCGTTCGCCGTTGACCTGCTCGATTTCTACCCCGACGTACGGCGTCCGGAAGGCCCGCGCGACCGTCCGTGCCAGCGTGAGAAGCTGCGTCCCGGAGTCGTCGGCGCGCTCAAGCCTCTCTGCGAGCCCGGAGATCACCCGGTAGGGATCGTCCCGTTCGCCGACGACCCAGCGCCGCACCAGCCGCCACAGCCGGTGCCGTAGCTGCGCGTACAGGATGGCCACCGCGAAGACGGCGATGACCAGCCGCTCCCCCTCGTTCAGGCGCGGCCCGAGCAGGCGGCCCGCGCCGCCGAGCACCAGCAGGTCGAGCAGGAGGGTCAGGGCGAGCAGGGCGCCGTACACCACCGTCCCGCCGAGCAGCCGGTCGATGTCGACGAGGTCCGGCTTGACGATCCCGACCGCGACCGATGCGGCCGTGATGGCCAGGGCGGTGTCGAGGCCGACGGTGCCGAACTCGTTCGGCAGCAGCCGGATGGTCAGCATGACCAGCAGATCGGCCACGGCCGCCCACAGCAGCCAGCGCATGCGCGCCCGGCCGATGCCGGCCGAGCTCCGGTAACGCCGCACCACCACGACGAACGGCGCGACGAGGCTCAGCGGGACGCACAGTTGCGCCACCAGGAGCACCCCGGTCCAGACGGCGTCCGGCAGCGGGACGTGGAGCGGATCGAGGTCGAGGGAGGTCAGCGGCGCGGGGATGGGGCGGGAGTCGGAGGTCGCCTGCGCGACGGCGGACGGCGCCGCGACCAGGACCAGCGGGAGCAGGCTCGTCAGGGCCAGGCTGACCAGCGTGATCCCCCGCCACCAGCCCGTGGGCATCTTCCCATCGGGGTAGAGCAGGAGCACCAGCGGCAGCAGCAGCAACAGGCCCGCGCCGAGCCGCTGGTAGACGAAGTGGGCCGCCGATCCGCCCGGGAGCGCGGGGTGGTGCATGGTGGCGTAGGCGAGCCAGGAGGCGGCCGCGTCGTCCATCGCCCACCAGGCGCCGAAGACCGCCATGAGCCGGCCCAGGGGATGGCGCGGGTGCCGGGTGAGCACCGCCGTGCCGGCGGTGGCCAGCGCGACGCCCACCAACGCGTCGGGACCCGCCGGAGGCAGGTCGAGCAGGGCCCGGTGGGCCTGCGGCACCCGCAGGCCCACCAGCGCCGCCGTCACCGCGGCGGCCACCGCGACCACGAGGAACGCGAGCCCCGCGATGTTCAGGCGCGCAGGCCAACGAACCATCACAAACTGCACCAAAGCAGTGTGCCGCAGCCGGCGCGGGATGTCCCTAGTGCGTATCGGGTGGTGAGCGAAGGGCCGGGCGATCACTCGTCGTGGCCGAGGAAGTCCTCGATCTTCTTGGTGTAGCCGTGGCTGCGACCGTCCGCTGAGACCGCCTGGGCGGGACCTATGCATGCCCCAATGAGCCGGGCGGCCCCATGGAGGTCGACGGCAACCGTCGACCTCCATGGAAGCCCATAGGTCACCCGGCCGCCACCCATGAGAGTGCCCCGTCGCGGCGGAGCATGTCCACGACCGGCATGGACGCGGGATTCAGATCATGACCATGATGCATATGCCTCGATCGTGTGGGCCTTTCCCTTCAGACTGATGCGCATGTAGTAGGCCTCGCCGGGCCTCACAGTGACGGAGGTCCCGTGGTAGGTTCCGCCGCAGAAGTACCAGCTCGAGGTCGCTCGGACATGCTTGTCTTTCGTGCGTACCAGCTGGACTCGGTATCGCGTGCCGTCACCTCCGTTCGAGCACTTCGCCCTGCCATAGAGGTGCCTTCCGGTGGGGACGAAGTCTTTCGTAGGCCAGTATTTGGTAGGACTGTGCTTATGCGGTCCCCAATGGCCGCTACTCCGCTGTGATTGGACGACCGCTGGTCTCGAAGTGGTGCTTGCGTCTGCCTGAACGGCGTTGGCACCAGTCACTAGCGCTACTGCGGACAGGATGACGGCGATCTTTTCCGTAACCACCACAACGCACTCCCTTCTCGTCTTCGATCGGTGCCGGCTCAGCTTCGGCCCCTCGATCATCACGGGAAGCTATTCACAGTGCCTTAGCTGGGTGCGCCAGGTACTTAGCTGTGTGTGCCAGCCTGGGTGCTGTGGTGGTGTGCTTGGTTCCGGTAATCGCTGGGGGTGATGCCGTGCAGGGCGCGGAAGGCGCGGGTGAAATCTGCGGGGTGGGGGAAGCCCCAGCGTGCTGCGATGGCCTGGATGGACATGTGGCGCTTCGAAGGGTCAGCCAGGTCTCGGCGACAATGTTCAAGGCGTTGGCCGCGTATCCAGGAGCGGACGGTCACGCCGTGCTGTTGGAAAAGCCTGTGCAGTGAGCGGACCGAGATGTGGTGGGCTCCTGCTATCTCGCCCGCAGTAAGGGCGGTGTCGCCGAGGTGGCGCTCGATGAACGAGGTGATGCGCATGTACAGGGCGCGTTGACGGGAGTCGGCGGGAATATCACCCTCACGCTCCAGGAAGTGCGCCAATGTAGCGGTGACCAGGTCCAGGCCGACGGTGCCGAGTCGTACGGCGTCATGTGGCGTATAGCTCGTGCTGTCTCCTGCCAGGTGGGTGAGGAAGCCTGTCAGCAAGCGTCCCATGCCCTGATCTCCGGGAAGGGGCCGGCAGATGAGCTGATTGATGTAGCGGGCTGGTAAGGGAACCAGCGTACGGGGGAACTGGATGAGGATGTTCCCGCCGTCGGCGTGGATATCGAAGGGGCGCGAGCTTTCGAAAAGCACGAGTTCACCCGGCCGGAGCGCAGCGCGATTGCGATTCTGCTCGATCACATGGCGACCGGAGCTCGTGACGCCGAGGCCAAGAATTTCCGGGTCCGAGGCGCGGATCAACTTCGGGGTTCTCCGTGTGAGGAAGGACGAGTACGCCATCGCCGATACCTGGACCGCTCCCAGCGGCATCATGCTGAACCATCCGCGGAAGACATCTGTATCGAGCAACTTGAACGATGTCGGCATCAGCGCATCCGCGACGACTTCCTCCCACACTGAAAGAGCATCCCGCGCCGGGAAGTCGTTGCTGTCGAAAACCTTCTCCATGGATTTCGGAGTCCGTACGTGCGGACGGCTGCCGCGCCGCTCAGGGCCTGGGGCGCCCGGCACTCACTCCGGCCGAGCCGCCACACGGCACCGTCAGGAGACGTTGAAGCGCTGGTTCCAGTTTCCGCCGCACTCCCAGACCTGCAGCGGTTTGCCGTTGCCGTAGGTGGCGCCGGTGACGTCGAGGCCGGCGGCCGCGATCGCGGAGACCTTCCTGGTTCGCATCCTGGAGCCTCCCTTGGGATCGGTCCCTGAGCGCCTGCTTATCGGCCCATGGGGCGGAGATCGAGCTGGGAACAGCCCGGGAAACATTGTATGCGCTAGCAAAGGTGCCGTAAAGGCACTGGTAAAGGCGCCGGTATATGCCATTTAGCCTTTTTCATCCTGAGTAGCGGTCGTCTTCGACGGCTTGCAGGACGAGGACGGCCTGCACGATCGGGGTGGCGCGGTGAGGGCAGCAGCGGAGCTTTGACAGCAGCTTCCACGCTTTCACAGGGTCGCTCGCGGATCGCATTCGAACCGTCTCGTCCAGGACGCGCGTCCCGTCCGTCCTGGGACACGACGCGGGCCCGGAATCGGGACGCCGCGCCCTGACGGCCTGGGGCGGCGGCCCAGCAGGATCGTCCTCGTCGCCGCGGTGATCCCCACCGCCGCTCCCCCCGAATCGAAGGAATCCCGATGACCAGCACCTCCCGTGTCCCGGGCGCCGCCGCTCCCACCGCCTCCTCCGCCGCCGCTCCCGCCAAGGGCATCGCCGAATCGACGGTGCGCCGGCTGGCCCTGGGCCTCTCCACCGGCGCCCTGACCTGGTCGGCCGTCAGCTTCGTCTACGGCTTCGACGTCGCGGGCGACCCGGCCACGATGATCACCGATCTCGGCGCCCTGGCGTTCCAGATCGGCGCCCAGTGCCTCCTCACGATCATGCTCCGTACCGGCGCGACCGGCGTGAGCCGGGTGGCGCGCGGCATGGTGCAGGTCGAGCGGGTGCTGATGTCCCTGGCCATGGTGTGGAGCTTGGTCCACGGGCTCTTCCCGGCCGCGCGTGACACGGTCTGGCTCGGGATCCTCGACGCGTTCTGGCCGCTGTCGATGCTGGGCATGTTCGTGCTCGGCGTCAAGATCGCCATCACCGGCCGGTGGCGCGGGGCGGCCCGCCTGTGGCCGCTCGTCGCCGAGAGCTGGGTGGTCGTGACCCTCCCGACTCTGGCGATCTTCGGCACTCCCGTCTCCGACGTCGTCGGCGCGACCCACCTGCTGGTGGGATACACCACCCTCGGACTCATCCTCGCCTTCCGCCCCGACCTGGTGCGCGGCGGGAAGTGAGTGACGGCAGACCGGCCCGGCGGACTAGGCTTCCGTCATGGCACGATCTTTGGTGATCAAGGTGACGGCCGGGGCGGACGCCCCGGAGCGCTGCAACCAGGCCTTCACGGTCGCGGCGGCGGCGCTGGCGAGCGGTGTCCCGGTCTCGCTCTGGCTGACCGGCGAGTCCTCCTGGTTCGCCCTGCCGGGACGGGCCAAGGAGTTCGCCCTGGCCGAGGCCGCACCGCTGGAGGACCTGCTCGCCGCCGTCCTCGCGGCGGGCCGGGTCACGCTCTGCACGCAGTGCGCCGCCCGCAGGGACATCACGGTGGACGACGTCATCGACGGGGTCCGCATCGCGGGGGCCCCCACGTTCGTCGAGGAGATCCTGGGCGAGGGCGTGCAGGCGCTCGTCTACTGATACTGCTCCGGGCTCTCTGAGCAACCCCCCGGTCCCTCAGGGACCGGGGGCGCTGGCGTGTCAGGCGGGCAGCACCGCGCGCAGGCGCTCGTCGCGCAGCGCCTGGTACCAGCCGTCGTCGATCGCGGGCAGCGGCCCGGTCACCCAGCCCAGCAGCAGGTCGGCCAGCGCGGGGTTGCGGGCGAGCGCCGGGCCGTGCAGGTAGGTGCCGATGATCCGGCCCGCGTAGCAGCCCTCGGTGCCGTCGCCGTTACCGGTGCCGACGACCGTCCGGGACAGCGGGCGCACCCCCGGACCCAGCCTGGTCACGCCCATGTGGTTCTCGAACCCGGTCAGCGTGGGCAGCCCCAGCGCGGGGTCGACATCGGCGGCCAGTTCGCCGACCGCGCGCCGCTCGCCCCGCCCCGAGCTGATGTCGAGCAGGCCGACGCCGGACACCGGCTGGCCCTCCTCGCCGCCGAACACCGTGCCCATGATCTGGTAGCCGGCGCAGACCGCCAGCAGGGCCGCGCCCCGCTGGATCGCGGCGTGCAGGCCGCCGTCGCGGCGCAGCCGCTCGGCGCCGAGGATCTGCGGCCGGTCCTCGCCGCCGCCGATCAGGTAGACGTCGCCCTGCTGCGGCACGGGGTCGGAGGAGCGCACGTGGATGGTCCGGGTGGGGATCCCCCTGGCCCGGGCCCGCTGCTCCAGCACCAGGACGTTCCCCTGGTCCCCGTACGTGCTGAGCAGGTCGGGATAGATCCAGACGATGGACAATTCAGACGGCACGGCCGAACTCCGCTCGGATCTGCTGGAACGCGGTGTAGTTGGCGATCACGTCGATCTTGCCGGGGGCGAGGACTGCCACCGCCTGCTCGAACGAGTCGCAGAGCTGGAAGGGCACCTCCGCGACGGCGAGCCGCAGCGCGAGGTCGAGCCGGCGCTCGCCGGTGACCAGCACCGGCCGCCCCCGCAGGATGCGGTAGTCGACGTCCCACAGCCAGGAGGTGTCGCGGCCGTCCGGCCCCTGCGCGTTCACCGACAGGATGATCGGCAGCGCCGGGTCGGCGACGTCGAACGCCTCCAGCCAGCCGGCCGGGTTCTTGGCCAGCAGCAGCCGCAGCGACCTGCCCTCCCGCTCGACGGTGGTGTAGCGGCCCGCGACCGAGGTGACCGTACGCAGCCGGGGCAGCGCCCGGCCGGGGTCGAGGCCCAGCGTCTCGGCGACCGCCAGCGCGACGGCGGCGTTCGCCCGGTTCGCCTGGCCGGGAAGCTGGAGGTCCAGCCGCCAGCGCTGCCCGCGGGGGTCGATCACGTCCTCGCCGTCGAGCACCCAGTTGGGCTCGGGACGGTGGAAGGTGCACTCGCGGCAGGCCCAGCTGGTGTCGGCGAGCTGGGCGGCGGTCAGATTCTGCCCGCCGTTGCCGAACCCGGCCCGGTCGAGCGGGCCGCCGCACTCGGGGCAGCACCAGGAGTCCTCCCGCCAGCGCTGCCCGGCCGCCACCCACGTCACCCGGGCGGCCGTGGAGGCGCCCCAGGTGACCAGCGGGTCGTCGCAGTTGGCGATCACGTGGGCGGGCCGGCCCGCGAGCGCGCGGCGCCACTTCTGGGCCAGCAGCCAGATCTCGGCCGCCCGGTCCATCTGGTCGCGGCTCAGGTTCATCAGGGCGACGATCCCGGCCTCGGTGGTGTCCAGCACCTCGGGGAGGTACTTCTCGTCCACCTCCAGCACGCCGTACGGCGCGCCCTTGCTGGAGGCGAGCGCCGACACGTGCCCGGCGGGCATGTTGGCGCCGAACGCGTTCGTCGCCACGTCGCCGAGCTCCTGCAGCGCCGAGGTGATGAGACGGGTCGTCGTGGTCTTGCCGTTCGTCGCGCTGACCAGGACGAGCTTGCGGTCGGCCGCGAGCTTGCGCAGCAGGTCGGGCTCCAGCATCAGGCCCACCCTGCCGCCGATCACCGAGCCGTCGCCGCGCCCGGTGGCCCTGGACAGCGTCGCGGCCGTACGGCCCAGAGCACTGGCGAGCTGGGCCCGCAACGGAAGCTGACTCATGCCCAGATCCTAGTGCCCCTCCTTGAAATCACGATCCGAAGGACAGCTCGGCGGGGGTGTCGCCGTCGAAGGGCAGCACGAACCGGCGGGGCCAGGACAGGACGGTCTCCAGCCAGCCCGCGCTCATCGTCTGGGCGACGTACTTGACCCGCTCGCGGGGCTCGACGCCGATGGCGACCGTCGTCACGTCACGCTGGATGCCCTCGTGCTCGTCGTCGCCGAGGATGACCCGCCAGGCGAGCGCACGGTTGCGGTCCACCTCCATCGACAGCGGGTGGTGGCGCAGCGCCTTGGCCCGGTGGCCCAGCAGCTCCGTGCGCACGCCGACCGCCACCGCGCCCTCGGCCGGCTCGGCGCCGTTGACCCCCTGGTGGGGGTACGGCCGCCCGGAGGGGTCGGTGCCGAACAGCGGATACTCCATCGCCGGAGCCGGACTGCGCAGGTTGGGCGCGGGATGCCCGAACGGGAACAACCGGTCCACCTCGTGCAGCCAGCGGACCTGCGGAATGACCCAGGCCGCGCCCGGCCGCTCGCCGGCGCGCATCGGCGGCTCGCCCTCCGCGCCGTCCGCCTGACCGGCCGCGAGCAGCCCGGCCGCGACCTCGGCGGCCTTCTCGGTGAGCAGCGCGGGGTCGAACCAGGTGCGCAGCGACCAGGCCCGGCGCGACACCGACCGCTCGACCAGCGTGGCCAGCAGGCACTCGCGCCGCTTGACCGGCAGCTCCGCCCAGATGTCGGCGAGCACGCGCGGCACGCCCGGCAGCGACCGGTTCGTCACGAACGCCAGGACGGCCGTGTCGGTCCAGATGCGCAGCCAGGCCCACTCGGGGGCCACCGCGAGCAGGTCGGCCTCGCGCAACTCCACCAGCGTGCAGGCCTTGCCCGTACGGCACTCGCGCCCGCAGGCGGCCGAGCGGCGGCCGCAGATCGGCGGGACCGGGCCGAGCGTCTCGCGCTCGCGGTCCTCCCCCAGCGGCACCTGCACGCGCAGCGGGCGGTCCATGCCGTCGGCGAACACCGCGGCGAAGCCCGGCTGGAGCGACACGACCTGACGCGACTGGTCCTCGCTCAGGTTCATCGCCGCGCCGACCAGCGCGCGGTCGTCCTCGGCCGGGAGCCGGTGCACGACCTTGAGCGCGGTGTTCTTCACCACGTCGGAGACGAGCTTGGTCGGGATCTGCTCGGCCACGACGATGCCCTCGCCGTACGCCCTGATCTCGGCGAGCATCCCGGCCAGCAGTTCGACGGCGTGGGTGGAGGCCCGCTGGGAACCCCGGTCGCGCAGCAGCCGGTGGGCCTCCTCGATCACGATGACGTGCCGCAGGCCGCCGACGCCGTCCTCGGCCCGGGGTTCGGAGCGCGGTTCGGAGCGGGCCCGCATCCGCAGGTGCTCGACGATCCGGATGATCAGCGTGCCCATGAGGAACGCCTTGTCCTCGTCGTTGGCGACGTCCTCGATCGCGAGCACCACGTTGCGCTGGAGCAGGCCGCCGATGTCGGCCGGGTGGCCGCCCTCGAAGAACCGGCCCGCGCTGCCGACACGCAGGCTGCGCAGGCGCAGGCTGATGAAGCCCTCGACGTCGGCCTGGACCTCGTTGCCGTAGCCGATCTCCTGGATGACCTCCAGCGCGTGCTGCTGAAGCTGCTCCAGCGTCGGCACGGCCGGCTGCACGGCGGCCCCCGGGATGCCGCCGCCGGTCACCACGTCCCAGCCGTTGGCCTCGTAGACGCGCTGCAGCGCCAGCGACATGATCTGCGGGAACGGCTCCTCGGCGTCGAAGGCCGCCTGGAACAGCGCCCTGACCATGTCGATGTGCGCCTGCACGGGATAGCCGGGCTCGGGCGCGAGCGGGTTGACGCTGATCGGCACGTTGTCCGGCGCCGAGGGGTTGATGACGGTCAGCGGGGCCAGGTGCTCGACCCGGCCGGCCATCGCGGCGTATTCCGACTTGGCCGGTTCGATGGCCAGCCAGGGGATGCCCGCGATCGTGAGCTGCTCCAGCAGGTGCCGTACGGTCTGGGACTTGCCGGAGCCGGTGGCGCCGGTGACGAAGGCGTGGCGGTTCAGCGTCGCGAGCGGCACGCGGAACGCGCCGACGGCGCGGTCCTGCCCGTCGACGATCGCGCCGAGGTCGATCGACTCCGCCGAGCCCTCCACGTCGGCCTCGCTCGTCACGTCGAAGAAGCCGGCGTCGAGCACCCGGACCCCCGGCACCTCCCGGCGCGGCAGCCCGGCGAGCGCGGCGAGGGCCCCCGCCGTCGCCGCGAACGGCGCCGCCGCGCCGTCGGCCGAGTCCTGCAGGTCGACGGCGAGCGCCTCGGCGAAGCCGTACACCGACTCGCTCGCGCCGTCCCCCGACAGGGCGGGCAGCGTCATGGCGCTGCGCAGCCGGTAGGGGTGATGGCTCATCTCCACCGAGCCGACCAGCACCGGCGCGATCTGGCGCAGTTCGTCCGGGCCCGCCGCGCCGGCCAGCACCCGTACGTTCCACAGACCGGCCTCGCGGAACGCGTCCAGCTCCTGCATCCGGCGCTCGGCCCGCTCGGCGTCGAACCGCGACCGCTCGGAGGCGTCGCCGTACTGCCGCAGCACGTTGAGCTGGGTGCGCAGGTGGGCCACCTCGGCGTCGAGCAGGTCGGTCGGCTCGGCGACGACCACCCAGGCGAACGGCCGGGACATGAGCGTGACCAGCGTCGACTCGAAGAGCGTGGGCCGCTTGGGCTCGTCCGGCTCCGGCTCGCGCCTGCCGTAGAGCGGCGGGGCCTGGCGGCCGGGGCACGGCGTCCAGACCAGGTCGGCGAGATCGGCCAGCCACTCGTCGCCGATCTCCACACCCCGCGCGCCGCCGGGGAACAGCAGCGGCTGCGGGCCGGTGACCGGCGGCTCCGGGGCCGAGGCCGCCCGGCGCGGCGGCTTGGGCGGCGTGAGCGGTCCCGCGTTGGTGATCAGCTCCAGCGGGGCACCCGACCCACGCGACAGCCAGCCGATGACGAACGGCCGGTTGCGCTGCGCGGCGGACAGGACCGCGGGGAGCACCGTGACGAAGTCCCACTCCGCGGACGAAGTGCGCGAGGGAGCGGTGATCGCCTGGATCCGGTACCACGGCCCGCTCAGAGGGAACGGATGCAATGAGACCCCTCAGTCGACGACGAACAGGGAAGAGACTCCTTCAACGATCAGTCCCGCACACCGTGGTTGACGATGCCCTTACCGGCCGCGGACCGTGTCATGGCCGCTTGCGCCAGTCGAGGCGGGGCGGCGGGGGGCCGAGGTTCGGGGGGACCTCGGGCAGCGTGGGCTCGGCGGGCTCCGGCTCCGGCTCGGGCTCGGGTTCGCGCGGCGTCAGGGCGGCCCGGCGGATCTCCTCGAACTCCCCCAGCGTCGTCTTCGGGAAGGTGAGTATCGCCGGGTTCGCGTCCGCCAGGCGCACCTGGCGTCCCTCCGCCGTCGAGTAGGTGACGATCACCGACGTCGTGGGAAGCTGTTGGAGCTGGTGCGGCTCGACCAGGAACTCCCGCGACCGCTGCAGCACCCCGTCGGCCACCGTGGGTGCGCGCCGGCCCCACTCGGTCGACTCCGTGATGTCCTCGCGCAGGTCGCCCTCCCGCATGTCCTCCCCCTCCGTACGGCCCTCGCCGACGGTGGAGGTGTAGAACCCGCTCGGGGCGTGGACCGCCGTGCTGAACGTCTCGGTGAGCTGGGCGAGTTCGAGGCGGTGTTCGGTGCCGACGTGCTCGCTGGCCACCCGGGCGTCCTCGGCGTTGCCCAGCCGCATGAACGCGACGGCCGCGTGCCCCCGGCCGAGCCGTTCACGTACGGTCGGGGTGAGGCTGCGGTAGGTGAGGACGAGCCCGGTGCGCGAGGTCTCGCAGGCGTCCATCAGCCGGTCGAGCACGTCGCCGCGGAGCTTGTCCGCGCCCGCGACGATGATCGTGTGGTACCAGGGCCGCTCGCTGGCCGGCGACTGGCGCAGGATGTGCGTGAGCGCGGTCGCGACGTACGTGCCGAGCACCCGGTTGCCGAACACGCCCGCCTGCCGGTCCATGCTGACCACCCGCAACCGCGCGGGCGGCAGCCGTACGGCCTCGGAGCCCAGCGTCTCCAGCTTGCGCAGCTGGGACTCCAGCGCCCAGGCCCGCTCGATGACCACCCGGTCGGCCACGCCCCGGCCGAACAGCGTGCCGATGCGTTCGAGCTGGGAGGCGGTCAGCAGGCCGTACTTCATGTCGTCGCGCGGGTCGCCCACCTGCGCGAGCGCCCGCAGCGCGGCGGTCACCTGGCTGATCGTGGCGTTCTCGCCGAGGACCTCCAGCACGCGCTCCAGGATCGCGTTGTCGAAGCCGATGTCCCTGCTGGTCTCCTCGCTGACGCTCACCACGTGGGCGAGCACGTCGGCGAACGCCTCGGGCTTGAGCGTCGCCCCCAGGTCGAGCTTGGGCAGGTCGACCGGGAGCACCCAGACGAGCGGGTCGTCCCCGCCCCGGCGGGCCAGCTCGATGAGGTCCTTGGCGATCGCGCCCTCGGACAGGTCGAGCACGGTGAGGTGGCCGCCACTGTAGAGGCGGGTCGCGCCGATCAGCGTGACCAGGGCCGACCAGCCGGCCAGCGTGCCGCCGGCCACGTCGACCCGGTCGATGTCGTCCGGCACCGCCACGGCGTACCAGGTGATCTGCTTGTCGAAGCGGTTCTTCTTCTCGGCCCAGTCGCGGTACTTCGCGGCGTGCTCCTCCTGGGCGGTGACGATCTCCCGCTGCCGCCGCTCCTGCTCCCGCAGCGCCTTACGGCGGCGCTCGTCGAGCCGCTCGTTGACCGTACGGTCGCCCTGCCGGATGGCGTAGGTGCAGATGGCGGCCACGCCGCCCGCGGCGACCAGCCCGAGCAGCACGAACGACCAGGTGAGCAGGCCGCTCACGCCGAGGACGAGGATCCCGGTGGCCAGCACGGCCATGAACGTGCGGAACAGCCGGACCGGATGGTTCAGCAGGTCCTTCTGCAGGCGCTCCCGGTGAACCCAGTCGGTGGTGTCGGCGGGAGGCTCGGCGACGTCCTCGCGCGCCGGCCGCTTCGGCGGCGGCCCCGGATCGGGGTACAGCAGAGCGTACTGCCAGCCCAGGTAGATCCGGTCCGCCTGCAACTGGGCATGCTCGGGGTGCGGGTCGCCCACGGGCCCTCCATGTCCGCCTAAGGTCACAGCGTAGGATCTGGAAGCCCTGTCAGGGCGAGCTTCTCGCCATTCGGACCTATTTCCCGCCGGCGCCTGGAACCTATGGGGCCCATGGGGCGATTGTGATCGTACTACCATCGCTTGCCATGACGTCATCCCCCAATGGCGGCGGCCGACGACGCCCGGTGCTGGTCCCGGTCGCCTCCGCGCTGGCCGTGGTGGGCATCGGCGTCACCGCCGCCTTCGGCGGCCTGCGCGACGCACCGGACAAGCCTCCGCCCACGGCCTCGCCCGGCGACACGATCGACCAGGGGCAGTTCCGCACCCAGTTCATCAAGGCGATCGACACCACGGAGAAGGGCAGCTTCGGCGACGCCAAGCGCTATCTGGAGCTCGTCGTCAAGGTCACCAACATGGGCGACGAGACCGCCTCGGTCGGCATGGTGCCGCAGCCCGGGAAGGGCTTCAGCCAGACCGGCACCTTCGCCGGCTCGCTGCTGCGGACCCGCCCCGAGATGAAGAGCGAGTACGGCCCGCGGGCCTCGGTGCTGAGCTACGGGATCGAGAGCCAGCAGCTTCATCCGGGGATCACCACCACGGTCGTGGTGAAGTACGAGCTCCAGCCCACCGCGACCGCGCCCGAGGAGATCAGCCTCGACCTGGGTTCGTTCGAGTACCGGGCGCTGGGCGGCCGCGACCAGACCCGCAGCTGGATGCTCAAGGGCGAAGGCGGGGACAAAGACGGCCCGTTCGAGCCCGAGGTCGCCACGCGGATCACCCTTCCGGTGCGGAAGGAGAGCAGCTGATGGCATTGGTACAGGCAGAGAGCCGTACGTCCCGCCGGGCCCCCGCCGGCCGGCCTCGCAGGCGCGGGCTGGGCAGGCGTCTCGCCGCCGGGGTGGCGGGCATCGTGCTCGCGGCGGCGGCCGTCTACGCGCAGCAGAACTTCGCGATGTCCTTCGAGCAGCGCACCTCGTTCCTGACCTACAAGGGCCGGATCGGTGAAACGGTGGCGACCAAGCGCTTCTCCGTGAAGGTCGTGTCGGTCACCGCCGCCCGCGCCGTGGACACGGCGGACTACTCCGGCAAGGTGACCAAGGTGGGGACGAGCCATCTGTTCCTGCTGATCGACGTCACCGCGACCAGCGCCCGTGAGCCCATGAAGCTGAGCAAGTACAGTCCGCCCCTCCTCCTCACCCGGGATGGCCGGCGTTACCTGCCCACCGACAAGGTCGACGAGAGCCTGACCCTGTTCAACCGGTACATCCAGCCGGGATTCTGGACGAGCGGACCGCTCGTCTTCGAGGTGCCCAAGGACGCGGTGCCGGGCGCGAGCCTCGTCTTCATCCCGCCCGTCAGCCCGCTGGTCGTCGACAACTTCGCGCCCGAGGCGCAGGTCGACCTGGATCTGTCCGGCGCCGCCGCCGACCGGCTGATCGCGCAGGCGGAGGACTACCACACACTGGCGGGCCCGAGCCGATGACCGAGACGCCCATGGACGGAAATCCGCCGAGGAACGACCAGGACGCCCGCGACTGGTTCGCGCCCCCGGCCGACCAGCCCACCGACATCGCCTCGGACATCACCTACAGCGGCGCGTTGCCGCCGCGGCCCATGCCGACGGCGCCGCCGTCCATCCCGATCCCCGGGAAGCTGGCCCCGCCGACGGACCTGCGCGTGTGGCCGCCTCCGGAGCCCGAGGGCGAGGACAGGTCCACCCAGCCGTTCCCCGCGCTGCGGACGAACCGGCAGCCGCCGCCCCGGGCGCTCGTGCCCACGGCCCCTCCCTCCGCGGTGCCTCCCCCCACAGCGCCTCCCCTCGCCGCCCCTCCGGACCCCTCCGCCGTGATGCCGCTCGGTGCCCCGGCGTACGGCGTGCCGGCGGAAGCGCCCGGCGTGGACCTCGCCGTGGCCACGGACGCGCCCGCTTCGCCCGCACGGCGGCGGACGGGCCTGCTGATCGGCGGCGCGGTGCTGTCCGTCGCGCTCACCGTCGCGGCCCCCTCGGTCTTCGGCTACCGGGCCTTCGAGTACGGCCGTCCGGACTACACCGTCCACGTCGTGCCGCCCGGCCAGGCCGGGACCGTGCAGCACGTGTCATGGCAGGCCACCGTCGAGAAGATCAAGGACCCCAGCGGCAAGCCGGACCGGTCCGACCGGCAGTGGATGAAGATCGTGGCCACCAGGACCGCGCTCGACGCCGAGGGCGCCATCCGCCACGGAGCGCCGGCGGATGTCAAGCTCACCGACCGGGCCGGGCGCACCTGGCAGGTGGAGACGCTGAACAACGAGACGCCGCCCGACGTCAATGACAACAAGGTCGGCACGCCGTACCGGATGGAGATGCTGGGGGTGGTCCCGCCCTCGGTGGCCGACCAGGTCGAGGTCACCATCCGCCCGAGCACCTACCGGGACGTGCCCGGGCAGTCGGCGGCGGACTTCGTCAAGGACGCCTTCAGCTCGACGGAGAAGGACGACCAGGTTCTGCGCTTCCGGCGGTGACCGGCTCCCGGCCCTCCGCTCTACCCTCCGTCCGGGCCCGGGTCGCGGCGAGGTCGAACGTGGCGGCGATCAGGCACATGGTCACCAGGGTCACGACCAGATCCGTCACGTAACCGACCGGCTCACCGGTCGCGAACCAGAGGTATGGCTCCTCACTCGCGGTGAGATAACGGCCCGCCCTCCCGAGGAAGTCACCGCCGATGTGCAGGCCGACGTAACACAGCGCGAAGAGGCCGAACAGCGGCGCGCCTCCACGGGCCGTCAGGCGCAGGGAGTTCAGCAGCGGGATCCAGCGGCCCGTCCACCCGGCGCTCAGCTTGGCCAGCGCCCGCCTCGTCCAGTCGTGCGTGCGCTCCAGGTGCACCGCCGCCTGCTCCAGGCGCGTCCCTCTGATCGTCGTCTGGGTGTCCTCCGCGTACGCGCCGTACACGAGGATGCCGACCGTCAGCCACGCGAGCGGGACGGCCAGGGCCTCGATCACGTACGGCCAGACCTCCCCCAGCCACTCCGAGACCTGCTGCCACCCGGGGATGCCCCCCTCCGCTCCGGCCACGAGGTCGTGCCAGGCGGCGACGGCGGACCGGCCGCCGATCCAGTCGGAGCGCGCCCCCACGACGGCGCCGACCGCGTTGATGCCGTAGAAGGCGAACGCCAGCTCGCCGAAGGTGGCGAGCACGCCGGAGAACCGGCCGTTCCCCGCCTCGTGGCGGCGGCCGAAGTACCACTTCACCCCGTAGGCGACCACCATCGTCGCGAGGGAGACCTTCGGGTCCAGGTTCATCAGCCCGGCCATCACCCCGCTCTTGTCGCCGCTGCCGCCGTCGAGCACGAGGCGGTCCGGCTGCCGCATCATGTCGATGTTCATGAAGTCGTGGGCGTCCTCCTTGACGAACCCCCAGGTGGTGTAGATGCCGGCGAAGACGAGCGCGGTCCGGTTGAGGGCGCCCAGCAGGCTCTCCTTGGCCTCACCGCCGGCACGCCGTGCCCGGGTCTCCAGCAGCGCCTCGCGGACGACGTACAGCATGCCGACGGTCGTGGCGAGAGACGTCATCACGACGAGCGTGAACAGGAACATCACCAGGACCAGCCGGGCCTGGTACCACGAGCCGTGCGAGACGGTCGCGGCCAGCAGGAGCAGGCCCCACCGGACGAGCCGTCCGAGCGAGAACCAGATGATCAGCGGGAGCGCGCACTTCGCGAGGATCCGCAGGGCGTGCAGCGGCAACGCGTACGGCGACAGCATCCAGGCGAACCTGCGGGGGGCGGGCAGTGCGGACGTTCCGGACACCTGCCGCATGTTATCGGCTCCCGCTTCCCCCTACGGCTCATGAAGCCGTATCACCGGCATTGACCCGAAGCTTCACTGCCTGCCACGAGAAGCATCCCAACGCTCCCCTGCTCATCGCGCAGCAGGCTAATGATCTCGTGAGTCGTCATGGTTGTCGTGGCGCTTCCCAGCAGCCGACGGGCAGCCAGCCCTCCGCGGCTGGTCGCCTCACCACATTCGGTGGATTCGCCTCTCACCGTCCGACCGTCCTCTTGGCGCGCCCTACCATGTCAGGCCACGTGAAGCCACGCGCGCAGTGCTCGGCGAATGACTTCGCTGGCGCTCGTTTGATCGCGCTTGGCCCTTGTGATCAGCGCGGAGCGCAACTCGGGATCGAGCCTCACCGGAACCACGTCGGCAGGCGCGGAACCGATGGGTCGCCTACCCCCCCGGCGGCGAAGGGTGTCCACGTCATATCCGGCTTCGGCTTCTTCCGCCAGTGCGGCTATCAGCTCGTCCGTAACCGGTACACCGCCCGAGGTCGGGAGATCCTCATCCATCCTAGACATGCTCCCTCCTCACTCCTCCTCGCAAGAGACTTCGGTACTTGCGCCTCATCGGCATCGCATGTATCGCCAGCTCTCGGCCGTCATCAAGGCAGAGCACGATAGTTTCCAGCAAGTTTCCCGCACGGTCCGGCCCAAGTCGCAGCTCCCGCCGCGGCCCCTCTTCATCCTCGTCAGCGAGGGGGTAGGCGATAAGGAACCCCCTTGTCGCGTGGACGACATCTTCGTAGGCGATGCCGTGCTTGAGCGCGGCCTTGTGCACCTCCATGGTAGCAAACGTAATACGAAACGCATGGCCACGGAGGGTAAATGACCGACTACTAAGCCGGAAGGCCGGTGCGTTCGCGGGAACGCACCGGCCTTCGGGGTGAAGAGGTGGATCAGACGGCGACCGAGAGCTGGGCGACCTCGCCGAGCTTGGCCTCGACGGCGACGTCCTTGGTGACGCCGCCGCCGGCGATGATGCGGACGGTCCACTGGCCGGGAGCGGCGAAGAAGCGGAAGACGCCCTCGTCGGAGACGACGACCTCGCCGGTGAACTCGCCGCTGTGGTCCAGCAGGCGGGCGTACGCCGTGCCGGCGCCGGTGACGACGCCCTGGATCACGGCCTGGTTGGACAGGTCGATGCCGGCCGGCAGCGCGACGGTCTGCTCAGGAGCAGCGCAACCCTGTGTGGTGGTCATCAGCGGGCCTCTCCCAACTCGATCGGCACGCCCACGAGCGAGCCGTACTCGGTCCACGATCCGTCGTAGTTCTTGACGTTGGGCTGGTCGAGCAGCTCGTGCAGCACGAACCAGGTGTGCGCGGAGCGCTCGCCGATGCGGCAGTAGGCGATGGTGTCCTTGGCGAGGTCCACGCCGGCGCCGGAGTAGAGCTCGCGGAGCTCGTCGTCGGAGCGGAAGGTGCCGTCGTCGTTGGCCGCCTTCGACCACGGGATGTTGCGGGCGGTCGGCACGTGGCCGCCGCGCTGCGCCTGCTCCTGCGGCAGGTGGGCCGGGGCGAGCAGCTTGCCGGTGAACTCGTCGGGCGAGCGCACGTCGACCAGGTTCTGCTTGCCGATCGCGGCGACGACGTCGTCGCGGAAGGCGCGGATGTCGTTGTCCGGCTCCTGCGCGGTGTACTGGGTGGCGGGACGCTCGACCGCGTCCTTGACCAGCTCGCGGGACTCCAGCTCCCACTTCTTGCGCCCGCCGTCGAGCAGCTTGACGTTCGCGTGGCCGTACACCTTGAAGTACCAGTAGGCGTAGGAGGCGAACCAGTTGTTGTTGCCACCGTAGAGGATCACGGTGTCGTCGTTGGCGATGCCGCGGGACGAGAGCAGCGCCTCGAAGCCGGCCTTGTCGACGAAGTCGCGGCGGACCGGGTCCTGCAGGTCGGTCCTCCAGTCGATCCTCACGGCGCCGCGGATGTGGCCCTTGTCGTAGGCGCTGGTGTCCTCGTCGACCTCGACGAGCACGACACCCGGTGTGTCGAGGTTGGCCTCGACCCAGTCGGCGTCCACCAGAACGGCGGAGCGGCTCATTGGATTCTCCCAGGTTGTAGACGGCGGATGAGCAGGTACGTTGCGCAGCCCGGGCGGACCCGGACGCTGCGTTGGGGAAGGCGGCCGGCGGTGCCGCTGCCGCACCCAGGGCCTGTACGGTGATCCTCCACGCGAACCCGATCAGTCCCACGAGCGCGTGCCCCAGCCCGGCGATCCACCCCGGCGGCGCCGAGGTTTCGGCACGCGAGGGCGGCCGTGGACGCGGCCGCGTCGGATCGGGAGCCACGAGGGTCGATGTGCATCGTGGGAAACTCCTGAAGGATTCTCGGAGCGCGGCGTCACGCCGCAGGAATCACCCTCAGGCCATGCGACAGAGCGATGTCGCGACGCGGCAGAAGTCCACCGCCCGCCGCTTCGTGAGCAGCTCTGTCGTGGGAGTCATGGCCACGACAGTACCTTCCGTCTCGACATCTGTCACACCTTGTCCGATGGATGAGATGAGCCATGAGACGTTCCATCCACGGCGACGCCGAGAGCGGCGATCACGTCGGCCTTGCGCGGCTGGCCGGACGCCTTTTTCACCACGTTTCCCGCGCCGTCGAGGACGAGCACCGTGGGGGTGCTCCGCACCTCGAACCGCCGGACCAGATCCAGGCGCGACTCCGCGTCGATCTCGACGTGGCGCACGCCCGGCACCAGGCCGGCCACCTCGCCGAGGATCCGGCGGGTCGCCCGGCAGGGCTGGCAGAACGCGGTGGAGAACTGCACGAGCGTGGCCCGCTCCCCCAGCTCGGCGCCGAGGTCGGCGGCCAGGATCAGGCCGAGCTCGCCTCTCGTCGCCGGGGCGTGTTCCACTGCCCGCGTCCTCCCGTCGCGCCGTCCGAGAACCGGCCCGGCGGCCACGTTCGGGACGAGCGTGACCATCCGGGTCGCGATGCCTGCCATCGCCGTCTGCAACCCTCCGTACGCCGGGGCTGATTCCCGGCCCGGGTCACGGAAAGGTCACAGGACGCTCAGAGCCTCGCGGCGACCAGTGTGCGGCCGTCGGCGCCGGCGAGTTCCACGCGCTCGATCTGGCCGGGGCTCAGCGCCGTCGAGCCCTCGAAGACCATCTTCGGCCCGCGGTACTCCCCGCGCTCGACCGTCCAGGTGCCGAGGACCGAGACGGTGCCGTCCTTCCCGATCACGCGGAGCGCGCACACCGTCCCCGCGGGCACCCCGGCGACCCTCGCGACGACCTGCGTCCCGCCCTCGTGCGGGACGAACCGTACGGTCAGCCGCATGTCGCCGTTGCTGCCGCGGGCCTCCGGTGAGGCGGTGACGGTCGCCTCCGCGGGCGGCTGCTCGACCTTCCTCGCCACGGTGCCGGGCGACGGCACAGGTGAGGCCTGGGCGTTGAAGATCTGCGGGATCTCGTCGTTGCCCACCTTGGGCGCCTGGGCCGCGGCGGCGTCAGAGGCGGCGCCGGCGGCGGCCGCGCTACCCGCCCCGGCGTCGGGCGCGGTCGCGTACTCCGGTGCGGCGACGGCCGACCCCGCCACGGTGTCCTGCGACGCGGTCTGCGCCGCCGACAGCCAGGCCGTGCCGCCCACGGCCGCGACGACGACGGACGCGGCGAGCGCCAGCAGCACGCGGGACCGACGCCCTCTCTTCGCCGATGCGGCGACCAGCCGGTCGAGCACGGCGCGCGGCGGCGCGGCGGCGCGCTCGACGTCCTCGGCCGACACGAGCGCCAGCAGGGGCGGCAGCCCCGACAGCGCGGCCAGCTCCGCCCGGCACTCCGCGCAGGTCTCCAGGTGGGCCTCGACCTCGGCGGCCTCCTCCGCGTCAAGCGCCCCGAGGACGTGCACGCCGAGTGAGATCCGCACCTCCTCGCAGGTCATGGTGCCAGCCCCCGTTCCTCCAGGGCGAGTTTGAGCGCTCGGAGGGCGTAGTAGGTCCGCGACTTGACCGTCCCCTGCGGGATGCCGAGGACCTCCGACGCCTCCTTCACCGATCTCCCCCGGTAGTACGTCTCCATGAGCACCTCACGGTGCTCCGGCCTGAGCGAGGCCAGCGCCTCCGCCACCCCCCACGACTCGACGGCGCGGTCGAGCTCGTCGTCGGCGGGCAGCACGGCGAGCGCCTCGTCCCCCGTCTCCTGCGGCCTGGACCGGCGGGCCCGGTGCTGGTCGACAACGATGTTGCGGGCGACGGTGAACAGCCAGGCGCGCACCGGGCGTCCTTCGAGCACCCCGGGGTTGCGCCAGGCCCGGAGCAGCGTCTCCTGCACCACGTCCTCCGCTCTGCCCGGATCGCCGGTCAGCCGCAGCACGTAGCCGTACAACGGCCCTGCGTGGTCATCGAAAAGCGCGCGCACGAGTTCCTCGTCGGCGGTTCCGGCTGGACTCACACCTTCTTCACGTACGAAGCGGCGGAGTGGTTCGGCGGTGTGACCAGCCTCACGCGAGCCGTCACGTGAGCCGTCACCTGAAGGAGACATCACTTGCGGTGCCCTGGACCGCGAGTCCTTCACTGGTCGAGGTGACGCGGGTGACCCGCAGGTTCAGCGGCAGGTTCTTCACCGGGACCGTGAAGGAGATGAGCCGCTCGGGGTTGGGCACCGGAATCGCGCCCGCGAGCCGCACGTTCGCCGGCGTGAGCCGGATCCCGTCCTTGATCGTCTCGATCTTCATGTCGGCGGTGACCGGCACCTGGTTCCCGAGCACGGTCACGTTGCCCGAGACGCGGAGCTTGTCGTCGCCGGTGCCCTCGACCTTGATGCCGGCCGGCGCGTGGGCGGACAGGGTCCGGCGCGAGATGACCACGGTCCCCGCCACCCGGTCGGCCTTGATCTTGGTGGCCGCGGCGTTCTGGATCAGGTCGGCGAGCGGGGCGGTCACGCCGTAGAGCGTGGCGTCGATGCGTTCGAGCCGGACACCCTCCCGCTCCACCTGGCCGATGCCGATGGCGATCTCCTCGTAGCGCCCGGAGAACGCCTGCGTGAGGAACGGAAGGCCCTTCACCTGCACCGAGGGCGGCTGCGCCAGGTCGTACTGCGCCTCGATCTGGCGGGCGATCTCCCGCTGCACGCCGACGACGGCCACCCGGTCGAGCACGACGAGCAGGATGGCGAGCAGAACCACGGCCACGACCAGCTTGCGCATCCGACTCCTCCGAAAGCGCCCGTACGATCAGCGTAGTGCCCCTGCCCGCGAGATTTGCCCGAGAACGGACAATGTCCGGAGTCGCGCCCATTCGCTGCGTACGCCGCGAGGGGTAAAGCTTGACGGGAGAGGCACGTGCCGCTCATCCCCCGGCGAATGGGGGCAAAACCTCTACCACAAATCCCTCGGGCAACATGATCGCGGCAGGGTCGCGGGTGCCCGCCGGGGCGCCGTCGACCAGGAAGGACGACCGGCGCAGCACGCGTTCCAGGGCCGCGTTCCGCCCGATCCCCGCGAGCAGGTCCGCCAGCGTGTCCGCGGCGGCGGCCTCCTCCGGCACACCGGCGGCCTCCTTGGCCGCCGCCCAGTAGCGAATCGTCCCCGTGGCCATGGTCAGCCCGCTCCCCTCGTACGCCGTGTCTCGGCAGGCGTCCGATCCATGTCACCTCCATGAAAGCTCTCCGTCACCGTCACGTTACGGTCTTAAACCACGTGACGTGTTGTTCACACGGGTGACGCGGATTGGACGCAAAGTTCGTGTGGGCTACCCTACGAATTAATGGACTCGGGCGATGTGGCCCCCGGGTCCTTACATGTTTGTACGGCTGTCGCGGTTTCCAGTGCTGCAAACGGCGCCGAGCCGACATGGTGCGAGGAGGCTCATGTGAGCAATCTGCTCCTGCTGACCAACGCTCTGGAGCCGTCGGCGGAGGTGCTCCCGGCCCTCGGACTGCTTCTCCACTCGGTGCGGGTCGCCCCGGCCGAGGCCTCCGCTCTGATCGACGCGCCGCCCGCGGACGCCATCCTGGTCGACGCGCGCCGTGAGCTCGTGCAGGCCAAGAGCCTGTGCCGGCTGCTGCGCACGACCGGTGTCACCTGTCCGCTGATGGCGATCGTGACCGAGGGCGGCCTGGCGGCGATGACGGCGGAGTGGGGCGTGGACGACGTCATCCTCGACACCGCCGGCCCCGCGGAGGTGGAGGCCCGGCTGCGGATGTCCGTCGGGCGGCTGTCCCTGGCCGCCACGGAGGACGTCCCCGACGAGATCCGCAGCGGTGACCTGTCGATCGACGAGGCCACCTACACGGCCAGGCTGCGCGGCCGCGCGCTCGACCTCACGTTCAAGGAGTTCGAGCTGCTCAAGTATCTCGCCCAGCACCCGGGCCGGGTCTTCACCCGGGCCCAGCTGCTCCAGGAGGTCTGGGGCTACGACTACTTCGGCGGCACCCGGACCGTGGACGTCCACGTACGGCGGCTGCGGGCGAAGCTGGGAGCGGAGTACGAGGCGCTCATCGGCACGGTCCGCAACGTCGGCTACCGGTTCGTGCCCGACCGCGGCGGCGAGCAGCAGGCCGAGGCCGAGCCCGCCAGACGCTGACTCCGGGCCTGAAGGCCCGCCCCCGCGGCGGGGGGCGGGCCTTCTGGCGTCCGCTTCCTACCGGACGAGGTTGATCCGTCCGGTGGCCGGCGGGGCGATCGGCGAGTGCGCGCCCATGTAGGCGACGAACGCGTCGATGTCCAGCGGGCCGCTCCACAGGTTGGTGCCCTGGGTGAAGACGGTGAAGCCGTCGCCGCCGCCGACGAGGAAGTTGTTGGCGGCCACCCGGATCTGCTGGGCGTCGGTCACCGCGGTTCCGTTGATCTTGATGTCGGAGACCCGCGAGCCCTCCGGCTTGGTGGTGTCGAAGGTGTAGGTCAGCGACGAGGACGGCTGCAGGATCCGCTGGGTGATGCCGCCCGTGGTCGGGTCGACCTTCCAGATCTGCTGCTCAAGCAGCGCCTTGAACTGGGCCCCGGTGAGCGTGACCACCTGCATGAGGTTGTTGAACGGCTGCACCGTGAAGGCCTCGCCGTACGTCACGACCCCGTCGCCCTCCGCGCCGCTCTGCGGGAAGGTCAGGTCGGCGCGGACGCCGCCCGGGTTCATCAGCGCGATCTCGGCGTTGCCACCGGTCTTGGTCGCCTCCAGCTGCGCGTCGGCGATCAGGTCGCCGAGCGGGGTCTCGCCGACGTTGGTGCCCCGCCCGATGGTGGCGGTGATCGTGCCGATCGGCTTGTTGGCGACGGTGGAGACCCGCTCCTTCCAGGTGTTGATGTACGTCTCGGTGTCGGCGTCCGGGGTGACGGTGCGGGTCACCACGTTGTTCTTGGCGACGACGCTGGAGCGGACGACGTCCTTGGTCCTACGGTCGATCTTGAAGTCGATCTGGGTGATCGCGCGGCCGAACGAGGAGCCCTGGGTGTAGACGCGGTCCTGACCGGCCGGGTCCTTCACCTTGCAGACGTACGCCTGGTGGCTGTGGCCGCTGATGACCAGGTCGATCTGCGGGTCGAGCCCCTTGGCGATCCGCGAGCCTGCGCCGGGGACGACCGGGCAGGAGCTGGGGTCCTGGTTGGGCGTGATGTTGTCGCCCTCGTGCACCAGCACGACCTGCGCCTTGACGCCCTTGTGGGTGAGGAGCTTCGACACCTTGTTCGCGGCCGCGATCTCCTCGGTGAACTTGAGGCCCGCGATGCCGGAGGCGGTGACGATGCTGGGAGTGGTCTGGGTCACGAGGCCGATGAAGGCGACGTCCATCCCGTTGATCTTCTTGACGAAGTAGGGCGGCAGGGCGTAGTCGCCGTTCGCCTCCTTCAGCACGTTGGCCCCGAGGTAGTCGAAGCTCGTGCCCTTCCACTTCCCGGCCGGGGAGCAGCCGTCGACCGGGTGGCAGCCGCCGTTCATGATGCGCTTGAGCTCGTTGATGCCCTCGTCGAACTCGTGGTTGCCCGCCGAGGAGGTGGCGAGGCCGAGCGTGTCGAGCAGCGCGGCGGTCGGCTCGTCGTGGTAGGCCGCGGACAGCAGCGGCGAGGCGCCGATGAGGTCGCCCGCGCCCACCAGGAGGGTGTTGTCGGTGCGCAGCTGCTTGAGGTGCGCGGCCAGGTAGGAGGCGCCGCCGGCGATCGAGTACTTGGCTCCCGCGATGCCGGTGAGCGAGCCGTCCGTGTCGGTGAGCGCCCCGTTGGGGTCGAGGATCCGGGAGCTGGACCCGGTCGGGGGCTCCAGGTTGCCGTGCAGGTCGTTGATGGTCAGCAACCGGACGGAGACGGAGGGGTCGGGCTTGTGGCCGTGGCCGGCCGGGGGCTTCGGCCCGTGGTTCGTTCCATGGGAAGCCGCCTGCGAAGCGGGATCGGCGGCGGCCGGGCTCACGGTGAGAGCCGCGGCGCCCAGGATCGCGGCGCCGGCGACGGCCAGTCGCGTCAGGGATGCTCGGGTCATGACCCCCGACAGTAGAACGGCGATCTGATCGGGAAATGGCGCAAAGATTACGATTCAGGGAGGCCACACCTGGCGTGTATTGCCGAAGCCCGCCGCCGGTGCGCGCCGGTCCCTCGCCTATGGTGCGAGACATGAACGTACGCGTGGAGATCACGGAAAGGCTCGATGACGAGCGGATTACGGCCGTGCTCGCTCTGGTGGGGGCGGCCGCCGAGGCCGACGGGGTGCGGCCGCTCAACGAGCACGTGATGCTCCAGGTGCGCTACGGCGGCGTCCCGGGGGCGAGAGCCGTACTGCTGCACAAGGACGGCGACCTGGCCGGTTTCGCCCACCTCGACCCGCCCGGCGACCCGGGCGGCCCCGAGGAGGGACCGAGCGGCGAACTCGTGGTGCGTCCGGCCCTCCGCGGGCTCGGCCTGGGCCGGCGGCTGCTGGACGCGGTGCTGGAGACGAGCGGCGGCAGGATCCGCCTGTGGGCGCACGGCGACCTGCCCGCCGCCGCCCGCCTCGCCGCGAGCGCGGGCCTGACCCGGGCGCGGTCGCTGTGGCGGATGCGCCGGCCGCTGGCGGAGCCCCTGCCCACCGCCCCGCTCCCCGAAGGCGTACGGCTGCGCACGTTCGAGCCCGGGCGCGACGAGCAGGCCTGGCTCGCGCTCAACGCGCAGGCCTTCGCCGCCCACCCCGAGCAGGGCTCCTGGACGATCGACGATCTTGAGCTGCGCGAACGCGAGCCGTGGTTCGACCCCGCCGGTTTCTTCCTCGCCGTACGGGGCGACACGCCGGTGGGCTTCCACTGGACCAAGGTGCACCGGGACGGCGACGGCGAGGACCGTGAGCCGATCGGGGAGGTGTACGTCGTGGGGGTCGGGCCCGGCGAGCGCGGCACGGGCCTCGGCCGGGCGCTGACGCTCGCCGGGCTCGCGCACCTGCGCGGCCTCGGCCTGGCCCGGGTGATGCTCTACGTGGACGAGGAGAACGCCGCGGCGGTCCGGCTCTACGAGTCGCTCGGGTTCACCCGGTGGATCACGGACGTGATGTACCGCCGGTGACGACGGCGGGCCGGTCCCGAGGGGCGCCGGCCCGCCGGATCATCCGAGGATGAGGTTGAGGATGAAGTAGCCGATCGCGGCGACGACGGCCGCCGCCGGGATCGTCAGGACCCACGCGGTCACGATGCTGCCCGCGATGCCCCACCGTACGGCCGACAGCCGCTTGGTCGCGCCGACGCCCATGATGGCGCTGGTGATGGTGTGGGTGGTCGAGATGGGGGCGCCGAACCCGAGGGCCGCCGTGTAGAGCACGCCCGCCGCGGCGGCCTCGGCCGCGAAGCCCTGCGGAGGGTCGAGGTGGATGATCCGGCGGCCGAGGGTACGCATGATCCGCCACCCACCGGCGTACGTGCCGAGGGAGATCGCCAGCGCCGAGGAGGTGATGACCCATTCGGGGATGTGCGAGTCGGGAGAGGCGTAGCCGCCGACGACCAGGGCGAGGAAGATCACACCCATCGTCTTCTGCGCGTCCTGCAGGCCGTGGCCGAGGGCCATCGCGGCCGCCGACAGCGTCTGGGCGTACCTGAACCCCTTGCTGGCTTTGTGGGGGTTGGCCTTACGGAAGATCCACAAAATGGCGATCATGATGATCGCGCCCAGGAGGAGCCCCACGACGGGGGACAGCACCATGGGGATGACGACCTTCTCGATCACCCCGCTCCAGTGCACGGACGCGCTCGCCGCCAGCGCCGAGCCGACGAGCCCGCCGATCAGGGCGTGGCTGCTCGACGACGGCAGGCCGAAGTACCAGGTGATGAGGTTCCACACGATGGCGCCGAACAGCGCCCCGCCGACGATGATCAGGCCGTGCCTGCCGTCCGGGGCGTCGATGATCCCCTTGCCCACGGTCGAGGCGACCGAGGTGCCGAGGTGGGCGCCGATGAAGTTCATGATCGCCGCCATGAGCAGCGCCACCCGGGGGGTCAGCGCCCGGGTGGAGACCGACGTGGCGATCGCGTTCGCGGCGTCGTGGAAGCCGTTCGTGTAGTCGAACACCAGCGCGATGACGACCACGCTGATGACAAGCGCGAGCTCCACTTAGCTTTCCTTGACCGCGATGGTCTCGACCGTGTTCGCGACGTGCTCGAAGGCGTCCGCGGCGAGCTCGAGCTGCTCGATGACCTCACGCATCTTCATGACGGTCAGCGCGTCGTACTCACCACTGAACAGCTTGGCCAGCAGCCGGCGGTAGACCTGGTCGGCCTGGTTCTCCAGCCGGTTGATCTCGATCCAGTACTCGTTGAGGTGCTGCATCGAGCGCAGGCGCGGCATCGCGTCCGCGGTGAGCTCGGCCGCCCTCTCCAGGACCTCGACCTGGCGTACGACCTCCTTGGGCAGATGGTCGATCTGGTAGAGGACGATCAGGTCGGCGGCGGCCTCCATGAAGTCCATCACGTCGTCGAGGTTCGACGCGAGGCGGTAGATGTCCTCACGGTCGAAGGGCGTGATGAAGCTCTCGTTGAGCCGGTTCATGATGGCGTGAGTGCGCTCGTCGCCCGCGTGTTCGCAGGCGCGCATCTTCTCGGCCAGGGCGTCACGGTCGGAACCGTCGCTGATGATCTCGACCAGCAGACGCGATGCGGTGACGAGGTTGTTCGCCGAGTCGGCGAACAAGGCGTAGTAGCTGTCCTCACGGGGCGTGAGACGCAGGCGCACGTCGTTTCTCCAGTGTGCGGGGACGGTCCGCAGAGAAGGGTACGGGTTACCAGTGGAAATGCGAAGTTCAGGCCATGCAGGCCCGCTTGTAACCTACTCTTCCCCTCCGAGCTGCCCGGAACGGCTCCCGTGACACACTTGTTGCGTGGTTCGGCTCAGATCCTCGTCCGGTGGAAGTTGAGGAACGACCGGCTGGGCGTCGGCCCCCGCTGCCCCTGGTAGCGCGAGCCGTACCGGTCCGAGCCGTACGGGAACTCGGCGGGCGAGCTGAGCCGGAACATGCAGAGCTGGCCGATCTTCATGCCGGGCCACAGCTTGATCGGCAGCGTGGCGACGTTCGAGAGTTCGAGCGTCACGTGCCCTTGGAAGCCGGGGTCGATGAACCCGGCGGTGGAGTGCGTGAGCAGGCCCAGCCGGCCCAGGCTCGACTTGCCCTCAAGCCGCGAGGCGATGTCGTCCGGAAGGCTGATCACCTCGTACGTGCTGGCGAGCACGAACTCCCCCGGATGCAGGATGAACGGCTCGTCGCCCTCCGGCTCCACCTGCCGGGTCAGGTCGGGCTGCTCCATCGCCGGGTCGATGTGCGGGTAGCGGTGGTTCTCGAACACCCGGAAGTAGCGGTCCAGGCGTACGTCGACACTGGACGGCTGGATCATCACCGGGTCGAAGGGGTCGAGCTTCACCCTGCCCGACTCGATCTCGGCGCGAAGGTCACGATCGGAAAGCAGCACGGTGCCAGGCTAGTAGGCCCGTTGAGCGCCGGTGCCGGGGATCTTCGCGTCGGGACTGCAGGAACACGCCCCGAATCCGCTACAGTAGGGGCAGCGACGGGCTCCACAGCCCGTCACGCGGGTGTAGTTCAATGGCAGAACATCAGCTTCCCAAGCTGACAGCGCGGGTTCGATTCCCGTCACCCGCTCTCAGTGCGAAGGCCCAGGTCAGGACATAAATCCAGACCCGGGCCTTGATTGTTTTCGGGGCGCTTTGATCTTCGCGTGCCATTAGCGTGCCATTAGCCCTTGATCAGCTCACCGGAGCCAGCAGCCCGGCCGGGCCGTCGTCCTCGTCGTCATCGCGTCCGATGATCTGCCGGTCGATGGCGTCCGTGATCGTCTTGTCGGCACCCCGTACGGCGTGCTGGTAGATCATCGCCGCTCGGACGTTGTCGTGACCCATCCGGGCCATGAGGTCCTTGAGCCCCGCGCCCGACTCGGCGGCGAGCATGTTTCCAGTGTGACGCAGATCATGGAAGTGAAGGCCAGGGAGACCCATCTCCTTGACCACGTCCACCCAGCGCGTACGGGTGTTGAAGCCGCTACGCCGCAACGGGCCGCCTTTGGCACCGGGGAAGAGGAGCGCGCCCGGATCGTCCTGCACGTAGGTCGCCAGGTGCTCACGCAGGGCCGGAGCGATGCCTTGGGGGATGCCGACCACACGCCGACCCGCCTTGGACTTGGGCGCCCCGAGAACCAGTTCACCCGTGGAGCGCTCGACGAAGGCCGCCCGAACGCGCACGGTCCCGGCGTCCAGGTCGAGGTCACTGCGGCGAAGGGCGCTCACCTCACCCCATCGCAGGCTCGCGAAGGTGGCGAGCAGGACCAGGGCGCGGAAACGCCTGTCCTGGGTGCAGTCGGCCCGCCCGTCCATCCCCATCGCCCAGAGCGTTCGTTCGGCCTCTGGGCGAGTCGTGAAGGCCTCGGGAAGGGTGCGCATCTCCCCGTGCCGCTGGAAGCGCAGCCGATAGGCGTTGCCCGTGAGCTTGCGGACGTTGCCGACAGGACGACGGCCGACCCGGTCCGCCAGGTCGAAGACCTGAGCCACAGTGAGGACCGGACGCTCTTGCGCGTGCTCGTCGCCGGCCCCGCGGATTCGGCACGGGTTGCGCGGGATGATGTGGTCCTCTTGGGCCGCCGTCATCAGCACGGCCCGCAGCAGCCGGTATGCCTTGGCTGCCATGGACACCGAGACGCCGTTGCCGAGCAGGTCGGATCGCCACTGCCGAATCATCGCCGTCGAGAGCTTGCCGAGCTGGACCCCGCCGAGGTGCGGCGTGATGTGCTTCTTGAGCAGCCAGCTATAGAGATCGACAGTGCGGGGACGCAGGCCAGGGCGCTGGGAGATCCAGCTCTCGGCGTAGTCGCGGAGCTTGGCCTTGCCACGATCGGGGTCGGTCCACTCCCCCTTGATGATCTGAGCTTCGACAAGGGACAGCGCCCGCTCGGCGTCACTCTTGCGTTCATAGGTCTCGGCCCCGGAGCGCATCTGTCCGTCGGGGCCGGGATAGCGGATCTGGTAACGCCCGGAGGGAAGCTTCCGGATGTTGCCGAAACGGCGGTGACCGTCCTTGTTGGCCATCAGGCCGCCCTTCCGGTGACGTCATGGGCCGACAGGGGCGCGACCGTGCCCGCGACGACGAATGCGGTCAGTGCGGACTCGGAGATGCGGACGTGGCGACCGACCTTCACGAACTCGATGCGCCGTTCGGCCACCAGGCGGCGGACGAAGCGAACCGAGGTGTTCAGGTGGGCCGCCGCTTGCGGCACAGTGAGCAGTTGATCCAAGGTGTTCCTCCCTTCACGCGGCGGACTGAGTTGCCGAAAGATCTCGGCCCTCTGCTTGGGCCTGGAGTTGGTTCATGTGGTTGCGCCAGCGCTGGCGTTCGTGAACCGACCGCAGGAGACGCACGCCGATCGGGGCGAGTTCGGGATCACCGGGCTTGACCGGCTTCCAGAGGTAGCGGTGGGGATCAACCGGCTCGTCTTCGACGCCGAGGGCTTCCAGGACCCAGGTGCGGCGGTCCTGCTTGTGCTCGGTCAGGGTCTTGTTCGACCATTTCCGCGAGACGAGGACGCGGCGGCCCGCGTAGCCGAGGTGGTCGGGCTTGTGTGCCTTGCCCTTGCACCGGCCCGGAGCCATCCCCGCTTTGGCGCCCTTGGGCTGCACCCCGTACCGCAGCCAGTTCGGGCAGGTCGGCGAGCACGGCTCGAACCGCAGCGCGTCGAGGAGCCGTTCGGCGTGAGCCTTCCGGCGTGGGTCGTCGGTGCCGAGGGCGTCGCCGAGGCTCTTGGTCAGGTACTTCGACAGGTACCCGATGAGTTGGTCGGCATCCGGGGTCCCGGCGAGGACGCCTTTGATGTCGAGCTGGTCGCCGAAGCGCAGCACGTGCAGGGGTTCGGCGTCCTCGTCGGCGTCGAGGGCGTCGAGGGCCTGTTCCCAGGTTGGCAGGACTTCCCCCGTGGTCGGGTCGAGGTAGCCGGCCCCGTCCTCCCACACCGGCAACGTGGCCGCGATGATCTGCCGTAGTTCCGCACGCGGCAGGGTGCCGCGGATCGCCATGTGCAGGTGCGGTGCGAGCCGCTTCTGTGGTTCGACGGTGGCGAAGTACTGCACGTCGTACCCGGCGACCCGGCGGAGGTTCTGCACGAAGCGGTCGACGAGCTTGGAGAAGTGCAGTGCGTCGCGGGCTGCCCGCGTGTAGTCGTAGGCGTCCGGGTCGAGGGGTGCGCCCTCCAGTACTCGCCCGTACGACGGCAGCGTGAGGGTGACAAACATTGAGGGCCGGTAGGTCTTGCCGTCCGAGCCGGTGAAGGTCCGCCCGAGGGTGGTCTTGGTCATCTGCCGCTTCGGCAGGTCCGGGGCATCCTGCCGCCGCTTCGTTGACCGCGTGCGCTTGCCGGAGGTGCGGCCGAGGACGTTGCCGCGCATGCCCGCAGCGTTGATCTCCTCGTCCAGGTCCTCGATCGCGGCGTCCAGGTCGGTGGTGTCGCCGCCGGCCTTTTCGACCTCATCTCGCCAGGCTTGGACGTCGGCCCGCAGCTCCACGAGGTGACGCTGATAGTCATCGGCGTTGTCGGGCAGGTTGATCGGTTCGTGGTCGAGGTGCCAGCCCTCCCGGCACTGCGCCCGCCGGAGTTGCCGGTTGCGCTTGGCACACGGAGGGCACTTGCTTTCCAAGGTGGCGCCGCAGGGGACGTCGATGACCTCAACCTGTCCGGTGAGGATGTCCTGCCGCCGGAGAGGGACGGGCCGGATGCAGACGCCGTACTGCTTGGCGATCTCTTCCACGACCTCACGGGCCAGCGGTTGTGCCATCCGGACGGCGCGGGGTGTGGAGCGGTCGTGCGCGTTGGTCACCGGTCACCGTCCCAGGAGCCGACGGGGTCGAGGAGGTCGGCCGGGCCGAGGCCATCGACCATCACCGAGGCCTTTTCGCCGCATTCGTGGCATTCGACGATGCCGCGCACGGGGTCGAGCCAGAGCACATCGAGGGCGCCGCAGCCCGAGCAGCGCAGTCCGTCGAGGATGTGGGCCAGGCGCATCATCGGCCCTCCCCCGCGTACTCGGCGACCATCGCCCGGATATCCGTGTCAGAGACGTAGGCCGCACGCACCCGCACCGGATCAGGACTGGATTCGAGACGGACGTAGCCGACGCCCGCGCCCAGCTCCGGGAGCGGTGAGATGTGGTCGGCCAGTGCGCCCCGGTCGCGGGCGCCGTCGCCGAGGACCATGTCCACCTGTTCGCTCTCGTCCAGCCGGAGGGCGATCTTGTCGGGGAACAGGTTGCGGATGTTCATGACCTCTTTGCGCGGGTCCTGAAGCGCGGCCATGACCCCGACGCCGACCGCGCGCCCTTGGGTGGTGAGCGTGGCCAGGGCCGCCGTGATCCGCTGGCGAAGTTGCTTGTCGGGCTGGTAGGCGGTCAGGAACGCCACCTCGTCGACGGGCACCAACACGAACGGGTCCGCCACGGTCGGCGTGTGGGAGCGCTGGAGGCCGGCGAACCGGTCGGCCCGCGCCTGCATCACGCACACGGCCTCATCGAGCAGATCGGCGCACTCCTTCGGATCGGCCGCGTATCTCGCGCCGAACAGCGCTCGGCCGAAGGACAGTTCCATCCGCTTGGGGTCCAGCGCCCACACCTGCACCAGGCCCGCCCGCATCGCCGGGAGGAGCCCGCGGATTGTTGACCACAGGTAGGAGCCCTTACCGGCTCCGGTCGCTCCAGAGGAACACGCACTGGAGACGATCCAGATGCACACCCGTCCGGATGGCACCTCGAATGCGCCAATGCGAGTCGCCGACGCTCACATTGACCTCGGCATCGTCCACGCCCGACGCGGAGACCTTGACGCAGCCGTCGAGCAAGGCATGGCCGCCTTCGACATCGAACGAAAGTCACTCACCGACCTCGTCAACCGAGCCGGAGACCTCGACCGCGTCCTACGTCAGCGCTACCGCCGCGAAACCCTCGCCAAAGACTTCCATGAGCGATACGCCCTCGCCCGTCGCGCGCTCACCGCTCACCGCCCTGATCTCCTAGATTGACCTGCGAGGGTGTAGAGGTCAGCGATCGGAGTAACTGCCTGGAGCAGCAGCGGTGGCACTACATGTGAAAGTGCTCAATGAGGAACCGGTACTGGGATTCCAGCGTGTTATTCTTGGGCACAATCTCACCCTCAATGTTGGCATAAAGAGTCGTAACACCCTCGACAGTCGGGCCGGTCTGCCAGGGCAGCAGTACACCATCGAACCGATACTCGAAGACGCCAGTCGCCCATTTGATAGCATCCGGGACTCTTTCTAGCCTATCAATCGAGGTTGTAGAGAGAGCCACGACCAGGATCCAGGCGTCATCATGTTTCGACAGACTCAACTCGCGACCATTGATGTCCCATGCCCGCCAACGTTCGGGATTCTCCACATCCTCCCACATTACGATCGGCCGGTTCACTTGTTCCAGATGCGTGGCGCAAGAAGCCTTCACTTCGGCAAGATCCATATCAGGATCGAACATCCCAATAATCAATCCCACGGTTACATCAGACCGACCTATGCGAAGGATTAATGTTATGGATTCACCGTTCCACGTTTCTAGTCTAGGCGCTCCACAACGCGCCATGAGGTCAGCCATCACGTAGTTGCCATTCGGCATGAACACAAACCTACTCGGGCACGCCATCAACGCCCTCATGAGAGCCTGGTCCTCTTCGACGGCCGAGATGTCCGCGACTACCAGCATTAGCCCCACCGCCTCATCAGGACCGGAAGACAAAAGCTCTCTGATCAAGGCGGATCCCCGCTCGTCCAGCAGCAGCTCATCGGCGTCGTCAATCGCGATAAAGAGCCCAGGTTTGTGGACAGTCGGAATACCGTAGCCACCGTCTTCTCTGCGAGCGGATACCACCTCAAGCGTGGCCTGGAGCACGCGTACCGCATCGTCGACAGAAGCAGCAATGGGAAGGCCTGGGCAGATGACGTCGCCAATACTAGCTAAGTCATTGCTATTACTCGGATCAACTGGAATGACATCGAATATTCCCGAGGCGTACGCCTCGACCATTA
The DNA here is from genome assembly GCF_016863015.1 of Microbispora amethystogenes. Lineage (GTDB taxonomy): Bacteria > Actinomycetota > Actinomycetes > Streptosporangiales > Streptosporangiaceae > Microbispora > Microbispora amethystogenes. The sequence continues at coordinate 64,315 of NZ_BOOB01000008.1, forward strand.
GAACCCAAAGGGCATTCGACTTACCCATCCCAGGATCGCCGACGATGAGGACCGAGTTCACTCCCCTGACGGCGGGGTCATGAAGCTGGAGGTAAACACGCGTACCGTCCTGGTACTCTCCAACCTCAATTGTGCCCTTGGAGGGGTCGTATGTGGGCACCCCAGGATGCGGGAGCGGCTCTTCCGCCTTGCGCTCAAGTTCTCTGGCTTCGTTAATCTCGCTTCTGATAGCGTCATGGTTGGAGGCATCCACCGGTATCGCGAACTGTGAGAGCTTAACACCGGGCGGCTTCCGGATCGTAGGCGCCTCATCCCCGAAGATACGCATGGCTGCACCGGAGTTCTCCGCCAGATTTGCTACAATATCCTGCCCCTCCCGCAGCAAATAGGCCCCAAAACGCCAGTTACTTATTTCTTTTGCAGAAATCCCGCGCAGGACATCCGAGTCTGCAAATTCAACAGGAGGCAGGTCCTGGGAGATAAGATGGCTTCGATGAGCTGCGGGCACCAATGGCGAGAAGAAGCGCGCTAGGCCGTGCCAGCCACTTAAATGAACATGAAGGAGACGAAAACCAGCCGACCGCATTTTCCGCATAGCATCAGTGGGCCTAGACGTACGCCATTCTTTCAGTTTCTGATTGTAGTGTGGAGCGAAGTGCGAAATAATACTGTGCTCGATTAAATCAACTGACGCTTGAAGAATTTGGCCGTCTAGCGTCAGGAAATTATCATAGTATCCCTGCATGTCGGGGCCATCTTCTACATCATCAATGTGATCGTCACTAAAGAAGGATGCGTGACTCCAACTCAGGGGCACTACGAATATCTCATAACCGCTATCAACATGGTCCTCATAAATTCGCTGAAGCTTCTTGTGAGCTAGGGTGCGCTCGTATGCGTTACTTGAAGCATTGACACCAAAAGCTTGTCCCGCATAGAGAACCTCATGTTTTGATATATCACCCTGGGCTTCCGCCATAAGCGAGGCAAGCGCCCAAGAATCGCCATGAATTAGCCTCTCTCCTGCACGGAACGAGAAATACGAGCCATCGGCGTAGTCCTGGAAGTCGCTAAGCTCTCCCAGGCCTCGGACATCTACACCCAAGGTGTGAACGTTGGCAATTCCGGTAGTGCTATCGTGAGTAACAAAGTCGGCCGTAATAATGTGGTCGTCACATCTGAAGGATCCTGCAACTAATTTGACCGCTGGGCGCCGAGTAATAAGGTACCAGTGGCTAGATTTCAACGCCTCAGCCAGGCCAGCCAAGTCAAATCTGCGCTGATAGATGTGAGCAACGTGCAGACGATAAATAAGCGTTCCAGCCATGTCGGCCTCCGCGTAGCATCGAGCTTAACCTTCTGACACAAAGCCAGGCGGTAGTGATTCAGCGCAGGATCGCAAGTGTACGCTGCGGGAGCGACATTGTGAGGCTAACCATCTAGGGAGAGCCTTAGCACCCCGGAACGACACTGGCAGAGGCTCTCGCGAACGTCCAACAGCTAGCGTGAGTCTGGAGTTGTTGCCGAGTTGCGCTCATAAGAATCAAGGGCGGCGCTCCGCGCCGCCTCGCGGTCCTGCGCCCGCTCGCCGGCCGGGCATGCGGCCTGGGGGCCGGTCCCGGCCGTCGGCAGCTCGGGCCGCGTAGAGGTCTCATAACGACTTGGGGAAGCAGCAGACAGGTAAACAGTCCTCAGGCACTCTGTTCCGCGTGGAGTGGTGGAAACTCGGCCTTGAGTACCTCAAGATTGTTGTCGGTTGGCCGCTCGTTGTTCTAGCGATTGCCATCGTCCTGCGAAAGCAGATCGCTGGTCTCCTTCGCCGAGACCTCGAAGCAGAAGCAGCAGGTGTGAAGCTCCGCCTCGGTCGAGCGGAAGAAGCCGTTGAAGAAGCGCTAGGAGAAGCCACGCAGGTAACTTCTCTCGATAACCCAAGCGAAAACATTGAAGCTATCGACGCAAAGAATAATGGCGATGAAACCACTTCAGCAGATTCGGAACATTTAAAGCTATCGCAGCAAATCAGCGCCCTTGAAGGGCGACTTAAGACAGAGCAAACCCGCAGAGCAGCACTTGAGCGTGTCCTGTCTGAGGGTGCACGTCTCGGCTGGGAGTGGGCACGAGCCGGAGAGAGCGAACCGCCTCGCATCACTGTGCAGTGGAGCCCTAAAGGGGTCCCTCACGTTTATACCGAGCGCAGTTCCGGCGAAAACGCAACACATACTCTAGTGCGACTACAAGCACGAGACTACGAACAGCGCGTTCTCGACATCCTAAGATGGGCTTACCTGGGCTCCGTCTGGCCGGAGTTCAGAGATGACACTTACGATGCTCGAATGATAATAGACCAACATTCATTCGGCGTAATCGTGAAGCATTACAGTTCGAGTCGACCAATCCCGGCATCAGCCGTCGATCTACTACTTAGGAATACTTTTACAGGGGAAATTTCAATAATTATTATAGCTAACGCCAGACTGACGCGCGAAGCGCAGCGAATCATTGATGGGCTGACAAAAGTCTTCACCAACAAGGTCTACTGGATTCATTGGAGTGGCGACCTCGACGATGATCGTTTAACTAAGGAGCTTGAGAGCATTCGAACCGAAATCGCCAAAGGCGACACCTCCGGCGGGGGCACTCCGACTCCGGGGTAATCACCAAGGCCTGATCGCCATGGCCGGCCGTAGCTGGCTGAGGTACGGACCTGATCACCCCGTCCGACATCGACCCGGGACAAGCCGAGCAGACCAAGGCCGCCGGGTCCAGGTCGTTCGTCCAGTAGGGCGCTCCACCTGGACCCGGCGGCCTTGGCCCGCTTCCCCTTCGGGCGGGTCGACGGCAGACGGGGTGATCAGGCGGCGGGGTCGTACGCGCGATGCGCGCGAAAGATCAGGTTCAACCAAATGCTGACAGCCTTTCTAGTAGGGCAGCGACCTTGCGTGGACTAAATTACCTAAACAACAAGCATTGCCCAAATCATCGCTACGATCGGCACCAAGGTAGCTAACTGACCAATCGATTCAGTTCCCATGAGATCAAAAGGATAGCTGAACTTCTCCCAGCGTGAAAGGTTCTTGGGGGGATCCTGATTCTTCATCTCATCAATCCAGCCTTCTACAAGCGGCCGTATCAGCGCCCAACCTCCCATACCCAGGCCGAAAAAGACGAGACGAGTCGCAATCACGTTGGTAATTCCTGCAGTTCCGGCGATCGCAGCCGTTTCGCCCAACACGAGAGCTACTGTTGGAAGAATTTTCGCCCATGCGCGCTCCATGTTATTTAGTTCGACGCGCTTAAGGCCACGCAGAGTGACCCCCTTTGGGGGCTCCCGGAAGCGCTCTTCAAGTGTGAGCGTCAGCAGTATGACTGGGATTACCTGTGCCGCCGTTGCGTAAAACTCAACGCCTGGCTTCAAGTCAGTCCTTCCGATCCGCCCCGCTCGACTATTTTGCCTGCCCCATCCCTACGGGCACATACATTGCGTTTCGTCTCTCGCCTTATACGCTCCCCTATACATGCCCCTGAGTCAAGTGATAGGTCTCCAGGACGTAGCTTTATTGGGCGTGGGATTTCTTTGAGTCCTGCGAAGGAGACCGCAACTTGAGTACTTAGAGAGGCTTAATGGCTGGGGTTACGGGGGTTGGAAGTCCAGGCCGGTCTTGGCGAGGAAGCCGGTGACGAGGGTGGGACGGTACTGCATCCGTTTGAGCCGGTTCTTCACCAGGGCGACCAGCTGGTCGACAGTACGCATGGCGAGGTTGGCCAGGCTCTTCTTCATGTGCGCCCACACGCCCTCGACCGGGTTCAGCTCAGGGGCGTAGGCGGGCAGGTAGAACACCGTCAGCCACGGGCGGGCGGCGACCAGGCGCCGCATCTCGGCAGAGGTATGGGTGTTGAGGTTGTCCCAGACCACCACGATCGGCCCACCGAGCTGCTGATGGGCGGCGTCAAGCAGCGCGGCGTAGTCGGCCTCGGAGAACCCTCGGCGTTCGCCCTTGCGTCCCCGGTGAGTCCGGAGCCGGTAGATCAGCCGCGGTCGCGCCTGTGGGGTGTCGGGGCGGGTGGCGATCAGGCCGGCGATCGACACGCGTCCGGTGCCCTTGACTGGCAGCGACACGATCGGTGTGTGTCCCTTGCGGCCCCAGGTGCGGCCTCTCGGTGACCTCAGGGTCTGGCCGGCCTCGTCTTCCAAGCACAGCCACGCGCCCTGCTGCGCTGCCAGCCTTTTATGATCGGCCACTGCTCGTCCTTCCACGCGGCAATGGCCTTCTCGTCGCGTTCGGCGGCGCGGCGGGAGGGTGCCTGCCAGCTCCAGCCCAGGCGGTGCAGCAGGTAACACACCCCGCCCACGGTGTAGCTCACCCGGAACAGGCGCCCGATCACCTCGGCGATCCGGGCCAGCGTCCAGCACTGGTCATCCCAGCCATGCGCCATCGGCCCTTCCTCCAGGGCCTGCTCCAGGCGGGCGAGTTGGGCGTCGTCGAGCTTGCACACCGCCCCACCAGCCCCTTTGCTGGTCAGAGCCTCGCGGCCGCCGTCCTCCAGCGCCCGCCGCCACCGGTTGGCCGACATCCGCGAGACCCGAAATTCCCGCGCGACCTGAGCATCACTCGCGCCTTGGGCGAAGCGGTCGGCTGCTTGCAGCCTCACCTGCTCGCGACGTAATCGCTGCTCGGCGGTCAAGCCACCGCCATCGGGATACCTCATGCACCCCAGGTAGCACCGCGACGACCAGCTGCCAGCTCACGCCGAGGTCAGGCCATATAACCCTCACCATTGAAGGTCTCTAACAGTGGGGACAGGGGAAAGACAGTCCCGGGTCCTGATACGAGGCGCAGCGCGCACGCCCTGGTGTTCGCGTGCCCGTTGCGTGCCCGTTCGGTTGGTGATCAGCGGGAAGCTGCGGGAACTCACGGTGACTCGACCGCCATACGCCCAGGTCAGTGTCTGCCCAGCTCAGACGGCGTGATCTTGAAAGACTTCCCAAGCTGACAGCGCGGGTTCGATTCCCGTCACCCGCTCCACCCACGAAGGCCCAGTGCAGGGAGAGATTCCCGACCCAGTCTTGATCTTTTCTGGGCCTGTTCTCACTCTTGTGCCAGACCAGGTAATCCTGGCTCCGACGGGGGCCGATCTGTCACCAGCCACACAACCTCACTGTGGTCCAGAGCGGATGCGCCGTCTCACCAAGACGATCAGCCCTACCTGGATGGCAAGCATCACCAGTGCGATCAGTCCCGATGCGGCGGACATCTCTTCCTCCGAAAGCCCTCCACCACATTCTGTTATGTTGCCGCCCTCGTACACGACACAGTCGCGCCCCAGGATCGCTGCAGCGATGAT
>NZ_BOOB01000009.1 GCF_016863015.1 Microbispora amethystogenes
CCGGCACGTCACCGATCTTCGGCAGGCGAAGCCTCCTACGCTCGGTGATGGAGAACCGGGCGTTCTTGGTGAAGCGGATCGCCTGCCGGTTGTCCTTCTTCGACCGGAACCGGGGCGGGGCGACCTTCGGCCCCTTCCGCTTGCCCGTGACCGAGTCGAAGAAGTTCCGGTACGCCTTGTTCAGGTCGGCGAGCGCCTGCTGTAACACCACGGCGGACACCTCGCCAAGCCAGGAACGCTCGGGGGTCTTCTTCGCGTCAGTGATGACCCGCTTGGACAACTCGCCATCGGAGACGTATGGCAGCCCGGCCGCCTGGGCGTCGGTTCGTGCGCGCAGGCCGTCGTTGTAAACGACCCGTGCGCACCCGAACGCCCGTGCCAGCGCGGCACGCTGACCCGGCGTCGGGTGGAGACGGAAGTTGTACCTGAGCTGCACACCATGCTATTACCGAAAGTGCATGAATGATTACAGCGAGACATCGGAACGCTTGGTTTCGTGACAGAGTTCCGGCATCGGGTGTTCACCGGTGCTCACCTGGAGTGCATGGAGCAGACCATGCGGGGCGTCTGCGCCGACTTCGAGTGCGAACTGGCGCAGTTCAACGGCGCGGCCACCAATGTGCATCTGCTGGTGAACTTCCCGCCCAAGGTCGCCCTTTCCCGGTTCGTCAACAGTATCGAAGGCGTCTCCGCCCGCCGGATGCGAACCGAGTTCCCCGAGGCTGGCCCGCCCCATTGCAGGGCGAACAAGCTACGGTCGGGCTCCTACTTCGCCGGGAGTGGGGGCGGCGCACCGATCAGCGTCCTGTGCCGGTTACATCGACCAACACAACCGCCCTGGCTGATCTGCCAAGGCACCGATCCGCCTGGCGGCGGGATCGGCTTTCCCTGCCCCGCTACCCGGGAGAGCCCGCTTCACGCCCGGCCTGAAGCCGGAGCACTGCGGACGAATCCGGTAGCACGGGCGGGCGGGGCCCGCCCGGATGCAGGCCGAAAGCCGACCTGCTTATGACGACTTCATGGCAAGCGGGCTTGTACTGTTGAAGCAGGTCCTCGGGAGAGGGCGAGAGACTTTTTCGATAAGGACGCGGATGGGGGAACCGCGTCCGGAAAGCGGGGGACCCGCCGGTGCCTTTGGGGAGGGCATTCCTGGCGGAACCGCTTTGATCCGGAGCCGGGCAGTTGGGGGACTGCCCGGCTCCGGCATGTTCCGGCCCAGTCTGTCCGGCCTGTCCGACGGAAGACCGCCCCTTCCCCGCACGCCTCCGCCGCGACCCTCCGCGTACGCCGCCGACCGCTTCGCCGACGGGTCGGGCCGCCTCACCTGTGGGTCCGCCCGGTCGTTCGTCGTGCGGACTGTCGCCTGCCCTCCATGACCGTCGGCTCGTGCGCGCCTGCGCTCCTCCGCTCCGCCGCCTCGCGACGGGCGCGCCTCGCCGGGCGGGGATCGCGGCGCTTTACCTTCATGAAGAAGCGCCCGCGGCGGATCGCCCGGGATGCCCGGCGTCGCCGACGTCGCCGCCGACTAAACAAGCGGACACGTAGATCTTCCGCGTGGTATGCCGGGTTTACTTTGCTTCGTCCTGACTCGTCCTGTAGTGTCCTATTTGTTGCCGCCGACCGGTGGCTGGATTGGACTTGGGGAGGAGATCACGGTGGGCGACCCCGCCCGGATCTCCGGCCCAGGACGCTTCGGATCCCACGTCTGACTCACGACGGCCTTCCGGCCGATCGCCATAGCTTCAGCGCACACGCCTCCGGGTGGTCGATCTGTCCCGCCCGGACACGTGGCCCGTCACCGTGACCCGCCGTAGCGCGGCTCCCTTGATGACGCTTGGCCATCCACTGTCGTCTCACGAAAGATCCCCAGCCTTGATGAAGACTCTGTCCGACCTGCGTGGCAAGCGACGGGTCACCGCCGTGGCCACGCTCGCCGGCGCCGCGGTGCTGGTCACGTCCCTCGTGGCCGCCGCCCCCGCGCCCGCGGAGCCGCCGGTCGGGGAAGCCGTCAACCTCTCCAGCATCGTCCCCATGCACGAGGAGGTCCTGTACGCGGGGGCCACCACGGGTTCGTACTTCTGGGACGACGCGTCGGGCCGCCAGGGAGACACCGGATTGCCGGCGATCGGCAAGCCGATGCAGAAGGGCCTGTTCGCCAGCCCGAGCTGGCCGCTCGGCACCGAGGGCTACATCATGTACAAGGGCCGCAAGGCCAAGTTCTTCATCGGCGACCGCGGGCCGGGCATCCCCTCCGAGAGCGGCGTTATGCTGGACATCGACGGCAAGACCTTCGCCGAGCTCACCGGCACCACCTGGAACGAGAACACGCTGACCGTCAGCGGCAGCGCGGGCCACATCCCGATCCAGTACGTCATCACGAAGTGGGGCGACGGGCCCGGCCTGCGCGGCGAGCCCGCTCCCTTCTCCAGCGGCGCCTGGCGGGGCTGAGCGGCCCGGGTGATCCCCGCATCCGGCGATGTGCGCGACCTGCGCGGGACTGCTAAGGTTACGGACATCGCGGGCGCCGCTAGCTCAGTTGGTTAGAGCAGCTGACTCTTAATCAGCGGGTCCGGGGTTCGAGTCCCTGGCGGCGCACAAGATGTGATCAGGCCCGGCATCCGGTATGGATGCCGGGCCTGATTCGTTCCGCGCTCCGGGCCGGTGTCCGCACGGGTTGCCCGGTTTGTCTAAGATGCGTATGGGGTGCCGGGAAGTCTGGTCGGCTGTCGCCGACCCGACCCCGGAAACGGAGCCTCATGAGCGCGCCCCGCCGTACCCCTCTCCGCCGCACCCCTCTCCGCCGCACCCCTCTTCTCGGCCCCGGGTCCTGGACCGAGACCCGCCGGATCGCCGACATCCTGCGGCAGGAGACCATCGGCGGCGCGCTGCTGCTGGTGGCCGCGCTCGCGGCCCTCGTGTGGGCCAACTCGCCCTGGTCGGCCGGATACGAGACGCTGCGGTCGGTCCGGGTGGGGCCCGGGGCGCTGCACCTCGACCTCAGCCTCGCGACCTGGGCCGCCGACGGGCTCCTGGCGATCTTCTTCTTCGTCGCCGGGCTGGAACTGAAGCGCGAGTTCGTCGCGGGCGACCTGCGCGATCCCCGGCGGGCCGCGGTGCCGGTCGTGGCGGCGGTCGGCGGCGTGGTCGTGCCCGCGTTGCTGTACCTGCTGGTGAACACGCTGCTCAACCCCGGCATGGATGGCGCGCTGCGGGGCTGGGCGGTGCCGACCGCCACCGACATCGCCTTCGCGTTGGCGGTGCTCGCCGTGGTGGGCAGGAACCTCCCGTCGGCCCTGCGCACGTTCCTCCTCACCCTCGCGGTCGTCGACGACCTGCTCGCCATCGCGATCATCGCGGTCTTCTACACCTCGCACCTGGCGCCGCTCCCGCTGCTCGCGGCGCTGCTCCCGCTGGGCCTGTTCGCCGTGCTCGTACGGCGCGGGGTGCGCGCGTGGTGGCTGCTGGCGCCGCTCGCCGCGGTCACCTGGGCCCTGGTGCACGCGTCGGGCGTACACGCCACGGTGGCCGGCGTGCTGCTCGCCTTCACCGTCCCCGTCCATCGGGCCACCGGAGATGCCACCGGCAAGGGTCCCGGGGAAGGCGCAGGGGAGAGCTCGGGGGAGGGCGCGGGCCCGGCCGAGCACTTCGAGCACCGGTTCCGGCCGCTCTCCGCCGGAGTGGCGGTGCCGCTGTTCGCCTTCCTGTCGGCCGGGGTGGCGCTCGGAGGCCCCGGCGGCCTGCCGGGACTGCTCACCGACGGCGTGCCTCTCGGCGTCGTCGCCGGGCTCGTCGCCGGCAAGCCGCTCGGCATCACGGCGGCCACGTGGCTCGTCGCGCGGTTCACCCGGGCCGACATCGACGACGGTCTGGCCTGGGTGGACATCGTGGGCGTGGCGATCCTGTCCGGCATCGGGTTCACGGTGTCGCTGCTCATCGGCGAGCTCGCGTTCGGCGCCGGACCCACGTGGGACGGCCAGGTCAAGGTCGCGGTGCTGACCGGGTCCCTGGCCGCGGCGCTGCTGGCCACGGTGATCCTTCGCCTGCGCGACCGCGTCTACCGCCGGATCGCCGAAACCGAAGCCCGGGCCGAGGCGGAGGCACGGGCCGCCGCCGCGCCCACCGGGTGACGGGTCACCACACGAAACGGCTCACCAGGTGCAACGGGTCACCAGGTGACGGGGAGCGCCTCGATCCCTCCGGTCAGTGTGCCGCTCCGCGCCTCCAGTTCCTCGTACGGCGCGGCGAGCGCGAGTGTGGGGAAGCGCGCGAACAGGGCGCCGAAGACGGCGTTGAGCTCGATCCGCGCCAGGCCCGACCCCAGGCAGTGGTGCGGGCCGTGGCCGAAGCCGATGTGCGGCCGCGGATCACGCCGGCGGATGTCGAACTTCTCCGGGTCGGGGTAGACGCGCTCGTCCCGGTTGGCCGCGTGGATCGCCAGCGCCACCAGCTCACCCTCGCGGATGCGCACCCCGCCGACCTCGACGTCCGCGTGCGCGTAACGGATCAGGCCGTGCTGGCTCGGCGCGCCGAACCGCATGATCTCCTCGACGGCGGCGTCGAGGAGGGAGGGATCCCGTAGCAGCGCGTCGCGCTCGGCGGGGTTGCGCAGGAACAGCAGGACGCCGTAGTCGATCTGGTTGACCGTGGTCTCGTGGCCGGCGAACAGCAGGCCGCCCGCGATCCTGGCGATGTCCTCCTCCGGCAGCGAGGCGTTCGCCAGGTCGGTGTAGACGTCCTCGCCGGGGTTCTCGCGCTTGGCCTTCACGATCTCGTAGGTGTAGGCGTTCAGCTCCATCTGCGCGTCGGCGGAGCGGGCGAGGTCGGTGAGGTCGGTCATCGCCTCGGCCACGGCCCGGAACCTGTCCCGATCCTCGTACGGCACGCCGAGAAGCTCGCAGATCACCTGGATGGGGAGCGGGAGCGACAGCCCCGCGTGCAGGTCGGCCGGCGGACCCTGCTCGGCGAGCGCGTCGAGGAGGTTCCCGACGAGCGCCCGCACGCCGTCCGACAGGGCGCGCATGCGCCGGGCCGAGAACGCGGGGGACAGCAGGCGCCGCATCTCCTTGTGGATGATCCGCTCGGTGGCGTAGTCGCCGGTCGGGCCGCCGAGCAGGACGTTGTTGGACATCCGGGCCGCCGTCTCGGGGGCGGGGTGGGAGCGGCCGAGCCTGTCGTCGCCGAACACCTGCCGGATCTCGTCGTAGCCGGTGACGAGCCACGCCTCGTCCCCGGTGTGGGTTCGGACCCTGGCGATCGGCGCGCTGGCGCGCAGCTCGCCGAAATACGGAGAAATATCCAGTATGTCCGGCCGATCGAACGGCAGTCGTGGCAGTTCGGGCATGGGCGGCCTTCCCTTCGGCATGGGCGTGGACCACTCGAATCTCCCCCCTGACCGCATGATTGACAAGGTAGTAAAAGCGTGTCCGGTGTGACAGGAGAGCGGACGTTTGCCTCAGGCCACATCCCGTTCCTCCGGGTTCCGCCGCAGAACGTCAGCGCGGAACGTCAGCGTCGCGCCCGGGCGAGGCATGGGACGGATGGGACGGGAGGAACCGGGATCAGGTGGTGGTGAAGTCACCGCAGCCCGGGGGGAGATCTTCGCCCGGGCCGCGGTGGCGGGCCCTCCGGATGGGGGAGATGGCCTCTCACTACCAATCGTGTCCGGATGAGCACATCGTTGTCTCCCGGCACCGAGCCTGGAGGTGGTGACGAGTGCGGTTCTCCGCCGAGGACGCTGCGTACAGACAACTGAGCAGCGAGTACGCCGGCCGCTGGTCGGTCTGGAGAAGCGACGCCGGCCGTTGGTACGCGACCCGCATGACGCGGTCGCTGTCCAGAATCGAGATGGACCGCGGCCTGATCATGACCGCCTGCGGAGAGAGCGCGGAGGAACTGCGCGCGCTTCTCATGGTCCAGGAAGGACTGGCGGGCCAGCCGCTCCCCTCCTCCTGACAGCCGCGACAGCCGCGCCGCCGGCGATGGACCGGGCGCGGTGCGGGCAGGGCGCGGGGCGGGGGTGGGCAGGGGGTGGGCAGGGTGCGGACGCGCGCGGGCAGGTGCCGGTAAGGCGGGATTAGCGGGAAAACAGGTGGGAAGATCGGGTTCATGACTGAACCGGAGGCCCGCCGACCCGTCCCCCCGACCGGTGCGGAGCACGTCATCGCCGCGCACGGCTACCGGGCGGTCGTCACCGAGGTGGGCGCGGGCATGCGTGCTCTCACGTTTCGGGACCGGCCGCTGGTCATGTCGTACCCGGAGGGCAAGCCACCCGTGGGCGGCGCCGGGCAGTTGCTGCTCCCGTGGCCGAACCGGGTCAGGAACGGCCGGTACGACGCGGACGGCGAGACGAGGCAGCTCGCGATCACCGAGCCGCGGACCGGCAACGCCGCGCACGGCTTCACCCGCGTGCTGCCCTGGACGGTCCTGGACGCCGCCGACGATTCGGTCAGGCTCGGGCTGCGGCTGTTCCCCCAGCCCGGCTATCCGCACGTGCTCGACCTCACGGCGTCGTACGCGCTGGGCGAGGCGGGCCTGGAGGTCGAGGTGTCGGCGGTCAACGTGGGGGAGGGCGTCGCGCCGTACGGCATGGGCGCGCATCCCTACCTCACGCTCGGCGAGGACGCCGCGCCGGAAACCGGGCACGGCACCGAGCACGGCACCGGACACGGCGCCGTGGACGAGGCGGTGCTGGAACTGCCCGCGGCCGAGTGGGCGCCGGTGGACGAGCAGCAGATCCCGGTCGGCCGCCGGACGGTCGAGGGCACCGAGTACGACTTCCGGGCGGGACGCCGCATCGGCGGCGTCGTGCTCGACACCCCCTTCACGAACCTGGAGCGCGACTCCGGAGGCCGGGTGCGGGCGCGTCTCAGGACCGCCGACGGCTCCCGGGGCGTGGAGCTGTGGGGCGGGCCGGGCATCGAGTGGCTCCAGGTCTTCACCGGAGACACGCTCGCCGCGCCGTACCGGCGTTCGGGGGTCGCGGTCGAGCCGATGAGCTGCCCGCCGAACGCCTTCGCGACCGGGGAGTGCCTGCTGCGCCTGGCGCCGGGCGAGCGGGCCGCGCACCGGTGGGGGATCACCGCCCTGCCCGCGGACGGGGCCTGACCAGCCGTCCGGAGAGGCCCTGCGCTTTCCAAGTGGGCACGGCGGATTCCGGTCCGCGCCAAACGGAAGAGACGGATGTGGTTGATTTCAGCTACTTTCATGGCCACTCGTGCGGCCGGTGAGGACGCCGGCGCGGCGCCGGGCCGCCCCGCGTTCCTGTGATCCACACCCCTAGCTGCGGCGACGGCGTCCGGAGGCCGGTCGTGCCGCCGCCGCGATCTCCGTGCGCATCACAGATCGGGCATTGACCGGAAACAATCTTGTTTCTTTGAATTCACATGACCACGTTGCGTACCGTATCTTGAGTCGTGGGAGCGCTCCCATAGCCTTAAGGAGGCGCGCGTGTCTCTCCCCTTCGGTGCCGCGCCGGTTGACCCGGCCCCCGTCTGGACCGCCGAGTGCCTCCTGCCCGCCGTCGGCGCGAGTGTGGCGACCGCGCGTTCCCTCGTACGTCGTGAGCTCGGCCGATGGGGCCTGGACGCGCTGGTCGACGACTGCTGCCTGATCGTGAGCGAGCTCGCCTCCAACGTCGTACGGCACGGCGGCAACGTCTTCACTCTCCGGCTCGGCAGCAACGGCTGCTGGGTGTACGGCGAGGTGTTCGACCAGGGCGACGGAGTGCCGTCCCAGCGCGACGCCGACCCCGAGTCGGTGAGCGGCCGCGGGCTGCTCATCGTGGACGAGCTCGCCGACGACTGGGGCGTGGCCGCCTCGGGCCGGGGCGGCAAGACCGTCTGGTTCCTGGCCGGGACGGGCAGCCGGTCGCTGCTGCCCGTCGTTCCGCACCAGTCGCGCATCGCCGTCTGCTGACGAGCGGCCGCCTCGCCGCCCTCCTCACCGTCCCTCGGGCGCTCCTCCGGAGACCCGCGCCCCGTCCAGGTGGGCCAGCACCGCGTTCGTGAGCTCCTCCGGGGTGTGCGCCGCGGGGTCCAGGGTCAGGTCCGCCACCTCCTGGAAGCCCGGCAGCCGCAGGTCGCGCTGCTCGGTCAGCATGCGCACCAGGTCGGGCTTGAAATGCGGCCGGTGGGGGCTCGACTTCATCCGCTCGGCGAGGACCTCCGGCGGGCCGTCGAGGAACACCACGAACGCTGGGGCCAGCGCCTTGCGCGTCTCGGGGTCCTCGACCGTGCTGGCCGCGGCGGCGATCACCGGCGAGCGGTCGTCCGTCAGCGCGTCGCGCAGCACCAGTGCCTCGCGCGCGTGCAACTCGTCGGGGCCCAGATCCGCCGCGATCACGGCGGCGGTCGTGCCGTACCTGGCTTCGAGATCGGCGTCGCTGTCGCGCATGGGGCGGTCGAGGGCGGCGGCGAGCAGCCGTGCGACGGTGCTTTTGCCCGCGCCCATGAGTCCCATGACCACGACGGGGGTATCGGTCATGTTCGCCATGCTGCCCCATACTCCCGCTGGCATGCGACGTTTGGAATCCGTGGAGAGGATAGAGCAGAAGGCGAAGGAGGAAGCCATGACCATCGCCGGAAGCATCATCCTCATCATGTTGGGGGCCATCCTCACCTGGGCGGTCGACTTCACGCTCGCGGGTCTCGACATCCAGGTCATCGGAGTGATCCTGATGGTGGGCGGCCTCGCCGGGCTGCTCTTCGGGATCTGGCGCATGACGACGCTGCGCCGCCGGACCACCGTCACCGCCGCCGCCCCCGTCGACGTCACCGCCACCCATCGCCGGGTGTACGAGGAGCGGCGCTACGACGACCCCATCTAAGACTCCATCTGACCCCTCCGCCCGACTTCTGCTGGTCTGAAGGGAGGCCTGGACATGCCGGGACGTAAGGAACTGCCCTCGACCCTGGAGCGCTCGCCGAAGGAGGCCCAGGAGACCTGGATCAAGGCGCACGACTCCGCCGTCGAGACGTATGGCGAGGGCGAGCGTGCCCACCGCACGGCGTTCTCCGCGCTCAAGCACTCCTTCGAGAAGGTGGGCGACCACTGGGAGAAGAAGAAGGGGCGCGGGCCGTCGGACGAGCAGGCGAAGAAGAGCACCCCCAAGCCGGGCAAGACGGCCGAGGGCGTCGACGCGAACGCCTCCAAGCAGCACCTGTACGACGTCGCCACCCGTCTCGGCATCCCGGGCCGCTCCAAGATGACCAAGGACGAACTCGTGGACGCCATCAAGAAGGCCAACCGCAGGGCGACCGCCAAGGCGCGCTGACCTCTGCCGTGCGCCGCCGGCCGCCCCTGGGAAGGGGCCGCCGGCGGCGCTCTCACGTGTACGGCGCCAGGTCGGGGTCGCGTTCCCCGCGGGGGTGATGTGCCGGCCCGTCTCCGGGCTCGCCCGCGACACGGCAGGCGCGTCGCGGACCACCCGCCCGGACGCCGACGGCCCGCGCCCTCGCCGCCCACCGCTGACGTCGTTCAGGGGAGCAGGGCGAGAACGGCATCCCGGATGGCGGTCCTGTCGATGCCCGCGTCCCGGAGCTGGTCGGCGAAGCCCGCGCTTCCGGGCATCCGCGCCACGGCCAGCTTGCGCACCGGCACCGGGTTCTCCGCGAGGGCCGAGAGCACGGCGTCGCCCAGGCCGCCCTCCGGCCAGTGGTCCTCCACCGTGACGACCCTGCCCGTGGCGGTGGCCATCGCGACGAGTTCGGGCGAGTCGAGCGGCTTGACGGAGTAGGCGTCGATGACGGTGACGGAGACGCCGTCCCCGGCGAGCAGGTCGGCCGCGGCCAGGGCCTCGTGCACGGTGACGCCCGCGGCCACGATCGTCGCCTGGCCGCCGGTGCGCAGGACCTTGCACCCGCCCACGGGGAACTCCTCGTCGGGGCCGTAGATCACCGGGGTCTCACCCCTGGTGGTGCGCAGGTAGCGGATGCCCTCCAGACCGGCCATGTCCGCGACCAGCCGGGCCGTCTGGTTCGCGTCGCACGGATACAGCACGGTGCTGCCGTGCACCGCGCGGAAGGCCGCGAGGTCCTCCAGGCCCATCTGGGAGGGGCCGTCCTCGCCGATGGACACGCCGCCGTGCGAGCCGACGAGGCAGAGCCCGGCCCGGCTCACCGCGGCCATCCGGACGAAGTCGTACGCTCTGGTCAGAAAGGCGGCGAAGGTCGCGACGTACGGGGTCCAGCCGCGTGCCTGCATGCCCGTCGCGGCGGCCACCATCTGCTGCTCGGCGATGTAGAACTCGAAGAAGCGCTCCGGATGCGCCTTGGCGAACGTCTCCAGCTTCGTCGAGTCGGCCACCTCGCCGTCGAGCGCGACCACGTCACCCCGGGCCGTGCCGAGCGCGGCCAGGGCCTCGCCGAAGGCGGTCCGCGTCGCCACCTCGTCGCCGAGCTCGTACTTCGGCAGGACGAGCGGGCCGCCGGCGTACCGGTACGGCGCGCCCTGGGAGGCGGGCGGGGTCATCGGCACGGTCAGCGGCGAGCGGGGGCCGCCGAGCTCGCCGAGCGCCTGCTCGGCGTCGGCCAGCGGCTTGCCGTGCTTGCCCTCGCGGTCCTCGACGGCCGACACCCCGCGGCCCTTGCAGGTCCTGGCGATGATCGCCGTGGGGCGGCGCCGGGTGGCCCGGGCGTCCGCGAGCGCGTAGTCGATCTGGCCGGGGTCGTGGCCGTCGATCTCGATGGTGTGCCAGCCGAAGGCGCCGAGCCTGGCGGCGTACGCGCCGAGGTCCCAGCCGTGCCGGGTGGGACCGCGCTGGCCGAGCCGGTTCACGTCGACGATCACGGTGAGGTTGTTCAGCCCCTCGTGCCCGGCGTGCTCGAAGGCCTCCCACATCGATCCCTCGGCGAGCTCGCTGTCGCCGCACAGCACCCACACGTGGTTCGGGAGGCGGTCCAGCCGGCGCGCGGTCAGCGCCAGCCCCACGCCGACGGGCAGGCCGAATCCCAGCGAACCGGTGGCCACGTCGACGAACGGCACATCCGGCGTCGGATGCCCCTCCAGACGGCTGCCGCGCCTGCGGAAGGTCAGCAGCTCCTCGTCGGACACGACGCCCATGGCCTTGAGCATGGCGTACAGGAGGGGGGAGGCGTGCCCCTTGGAGAAGACCAGGTGGTCGTTGGCCGGATCGGCCGGGTTCTCGACGTTCACGCGGAGCTGCCGCGCGAGCAGCACGGCCATCAGCTCGGCGGCCGACATCGAGGACGTGGGGTGCCCCGAGCCGGCGGCAGCGGCGGCCCGCACCGAGTCCACCCGGAGCTGGGACGCGAGTTCGCACAGGAACCGGTAGTCAAGCTCGTCCATCGTCCTCGACTACCCGGGTACGCCCCTTCATATCGCCAGAAATGGGGCGTACCCGATATATCAGTGCTTCCCGTCAGCGGCGGCTCAGGCCGACACCGGCGACGGCGGCGGCCCCGAGGGCGGCGACCGCGACCAGGCCGCGGTGCTGCGACATCCACACCTGGACGCTCCGGCTGTGCGAACGCCGGTCGAAACCGCCGTGCGCACCGTAGTCCTTGTCCTCGTCGGCGGGCTCCCACAGGTTGGAGATGCCGGTCGGCGCCTTGTCGGAGGTGAGCTGCGACTTCACGCCGGTCCTGGCGAGGTAGCGGTCGAGCAGGGCGGGCACCGCCCGCTGCCCCATGATCGTGGCCGCGGTCATCCCGCCGACCCAGTACTCCTTCCGCTCCGGGTGCTCGGCGGCGTGGACGATCGCCCGCGCCGCCACCTCCGGCTGGTAGATCGGCGGCACCGGCTGGGCGTGGCGCCGCATGCGGTTCAGCCCCCAGTCGAACTGCGGGGTGTTCAGCGCCGGCAGCTGCACCATCGTGATCTTCACGCCGGAGTCCTCGGCGAGCAGCTCCGTCCGCACCGACTCGGTGAAGCCGCTGATGGCGTGCTTGGCCCCGCAGTACGCCGACTGCAGCGGGATCGACCGGTAGGCGAGGGCCGAACCCGCCTGCACGATCGCGCCCTTGTCCCGCGGCTTCATCAGCTCCAGAGCCACCCGGGTGCCCCACACGTAGCCGAGATAGGTCACCTTGGTCTCGCGTTCGTACTCCTCCGGGGTGATCTGGAGGAACGGCGCGAAGACCGTCGTGAAGGCGATGTTGATCCAGACGTCGATCGGCCCGAGCTCGGCCTCGGCCTGCTGGGCGGCCGCGCGGACCTGGTCGTAGTCGGAGACGTCGGCGGCGAAGACCTTCCCGGTTCCGCCCTCGGCTCCGACGTCGACGGCGGCGCCCGCCAGGCCCGCCTCCCCGCGCGCGATGAGGGCCACCTTCGCGCCCTCGGCTCCGAGCTCCCTGACCACGGCGCGGCCCACCCCGCCGCTCGCCCCGGTCACCACCACGACCTTGTCCCGCAGGCTCACCTCGTCATCCTCTCGATTGCGGCCCGCCGCCGAGTTTCCTCTGCCTGCGCACGGCGAAGAGCATGACGGCCCCGGTGGCCGCCATGATCGCCAGGACGACCCCCGTCAGCCACCACAGGCGGCCGACGAAGGAGAGCACCAGTACGGCGAAGCAGAAGACCAGAGCGAACGACCCGATGCGGACGTAGATGACGTCCATCGGGGTCGCCTCGACCATGGGCTTTCCGGTCGGCGAACGTTGTTCTTCGGTCATGAACGGCCCCCTACCCTCGAATCCTGTTCACTATCGCGGTCGTCGACCTGTCCGGGACGTACCCGAGCACCCGCACCTCGCCGCCGAGCTCCCTGACCAGGTCGGCCTCGGGCAGCAGGTCGGGGTGGTAGTCGCCGCCCTTGACGTACACGTCGGGCCGGACCATCCGCAGCAGCTCGACCGGGCTGTCCTCGTCGAAGACGGTGATGTAGTCGACGCAGCCCATCGCGGCGAGCACCGCGACCCGGTCCTCGCAGCGGTTGATCGGCCGTCCCGGCCCTTTCAGCCGGGCCACCCCGGCGTCGCCGTTGACCGCCACGACCAGCACGTCGCCCAGCCGGGCGGCCTCCTCCAGGCAGGCCACGTGGCCGCGGTGCAGCACGTCGAAGCAGCCGTTGGTGAACACGACGCGCCGGCCCTCGGCTCGGTCGCGCTCCAGGCAGGCGGCCAGCCGCCCGGGCGGCAGCGCGACGTCGGGCCGCAGCGCCTGGGCCAGGTCCTCGCGGGTGCACACGGCCGTGCCCGGACGGCGCACCACCACGCTCGCGGCCGCCTGCGCGATGTCCGCGGCCCGCTCCGGGACGGCGCCGGCCGCGAGGCCCAGGGAGAACGCGGCGGTGAACGTGTCGCCCGCGCCGATGCTCATCGTGTCGGGCGCGGGGCTCGCGAACGTGCGGTGCGGCTCGCGGCCGCGCCGGTGCAGGAGCGTCCCCTGGCCGTCCAGAGTGGTGACCACCAGTTCCGCGCCGGTGGCCTCGACGATCTCCTCCGACCGCGCGGACAGGAAGGCGACCCGGTCGTGGTCACCGCCCTCGCCGAGCAGCCGCACGACCTCGCCGTAGTTGGGCAGCACGGCCTTCGGGCGGCACTCCCGCCAGGCCGCGACGTCGTGGGCGTCCACCACGAGGACCGGCGCCCCCCGGGAGCCGTCGCTCTGCTCGACGCTGAGGTCGCACAGCAGCCGGCGTACGGCCGGGGTGCAGACGCCGCCGCCGTAGTCGCAGGCGACGATGACGTCCGCGTGCGCCGCCAGCCGGGTGATCTGGTCGAGGAGCTCGCGCTCGGCCGCCTCGGGCAGCGGCGCGTCGTCCTCCTCGTCGTACCGGGCCACGATCTGGCCGTCGGTCAGCACCCGGCGCTTGACGGGCGTGCGCAGGCTCCGCACGATGACCAGGCCCTCGATGTCGAGCCGTCCCAGGGTCGCGTTGAGCGTCGCTCCCGCGGGGTCGGCTCCGGTGACGCCGACCATGTGGACCCGTGCGCCGAGAGCGGCGAGGTTCACGGCCGTGTTGGCGGCGCCGCCCGGCTGGTCCTCGATCCGCTCGATGGTCACGACCGGGACCGGGGCCTCCTGGGCCATCCGCTTGGTGCGCCCCCGCAGCCACGAGTCGAGCATCACGTCCCCGACGACGACGGCTGTGACTTCACCGAAGCGGCCCAGCGTCTCTTCCGTCATACCAGGGCGGCTACCCCGGCGGACGCAGGGAAAACAACAGTCACGCCAGGCCCGGCCGGCCGGTTTGGCAGGCCGGCACGAGGGTAACCGGGAGCAGACCGCTCCACACGAGCGCCCCGCCGGTGGTCAGCCGGCGGGCCGGACGGAACGGGGGTGTCTTATGGACGAGGAGAGGACGCGGGAAACCAGAGGCGGTCCGTGCCCATGAGCGCGTTGCTCGTCGAAGGCGTCGAGCGGATCGCCGTGCTGCGGGCCAACGCGCTCGGCGACCTGCTGCTGGCCCTGCCCGCGATCGGGGCGCTGCGCCGGGCGTACCCGGCGGCGAAGATCACCCTGCTGGGGCGCGAGTGGCACGCGAAGTTCCTCCGGGGCCGCCCCGGCCCGGTGGACGAGGTCGTGCCCCTGCCGCCCATCTCCGGCGTCTCCTCCCCGGCGGACGGGACCGCCGCCCCCGAGGAGCTGTACGAGGACCTCCGCGAGCGCAGGTTCGACCTGGCCGTCCAGATGCACGGCGGCGGACGCAACTCCAACCCGTTCATCCGCCGCCTCGGCGCGCGGCTGACGGCCGGGCTGCGCACCCCCGACGCCGAACCGCTCGACCGCTGGGTGCCGTACGTCCACTACCAGCACGAGACGCTGCGCTACCTGGAGGTCGCGGGCCTGCTCGGCGCGGCGACCAGCGAGATCGAACCGACGGTCGAGGTCGTCAGGGAGGACTGGGCCGAGCTCAACCGCACGCTGGGAAAGGTGCCGCGGGGCCTGGTGGCGATCCATCCCGGCGCGCGCGACCGGCGCAGGCGCTGGCCGCCGGAGAGGTTCGCGGAGGTCGCCGACCGGCTCGGGCGGCCCGTGGTGGTGACGGGCGTCGAGGAGGAGCGCGAGCTCGTCGAGAAGGTCGTCGCCCAGATGCAGGCGCCGGCGAGAGCCGTGATCGGGGAGCTGTCCCTCGGCGGGCTCACCGCGTTGTACGCCGCCTGCGACCTGCTCGTCTCCAACGACACCGGGCCACGGCACCTGGCCGCGGCGACCGGCACGCCCACGGTCGGCGTCTACTGGTGCGGCAACATGATCAACTGGGGTCCGCTGAGCAGGGGCCATCACCGGCCGCTCATCTCCTGGACGTCGCGTTGCCCGGTCTGCGGCGCGGGCGCGACCAAGGACGGCATGCGGGAATGCGGCCACCGGGACGTCTCCTGGGTCGCCGACGTCGGCGTCGACGACGTGCTCGAACAGGCTTGGGACCTGCTGCGATGAGCACGGCCGCGGCCGAGGTGCTCCAGGCGCCGCCCGTCGAGCTGCGGCCCAGCGACCCGGCCGAGCCGGGCATCAGGCGCCGTCGCCGGGGGCGCGGGTTCAGCTACATCTGGGCCTCCGGCCGGCCCGTGCGCGACCGCGCCGCGCTGCTCCGGATCAGGGCCCTCGCGATACCGCCGGCCTGGACCGACGTCTGGATCTGCGCCCGTCCGGACGGCCACCTGCAGGCGGTGGGGACCGACTCCGCCGGCCGGCGGCAGTACCGCTACCACGACGAGTGGCGCAGGCAGCAGGACGAGGCCAAGTTCGACCACGTGCTGGAGATCGCCGAGCGGCTCCCCGAGTTCCGGGAACGGGTCGCGCGGGACCTGCGCGGCGAGGGGCTGGGCCGCGAACGGGTGCTGGCCACGGCCGCCCGGATGCTCGACATCGGCTTCTTCCGGGTCGGCGGCGAGGAGTACACCGACTCCTACGGCCTGGCCACGCTCAAGACCTCGCACGTGAAGTGCGGAGACGGCAGGGTCGTGTGCCGCTATCTCGCCAAGGGCCGCAAGGAGCGGGAACAGGTGCTCGACGACGCCGAGGTCTGCGGGGTCCTGACCGCGCTGTCGAAGGGACACCGTGGCGAACTGCTGCGCTACCGGGCCGGCGAGACGGGCGGTGAGGCGGGCGGGGGAGCCTGGGTCGACGTGCGCAGCGCCGACATCAACGCCTATCTCAAGGACGCCTTCGGCACCGACGTGTCGGCCAAGGACTTCCGCACCTGGCACGCCACCGTGCTCGCGGCCGTGGGGCTCGCCGTCTCCCGGCCGGTGCGCAGCGGCGCCGGTCGCAAGCGCGCGGTGTCCAGGGTCATGAAGGAGGTGTCGGAGTATCTCGGCAACACCCCGTCGGTGTGCCGCGCCTCCTACGTGGACCCGCGTCTCGTCGCGCTGTACGAGAGGGGCCGGACCATCCCGCTCGAACGGCTGGCCGAGGACGCCGAAGGCGGGCTCGCCACCCACGGACCGGTCGAGCGGGCCGTCATCGAGCTCCTGCGCAAGGCGCCGTCCCGGCGGTCGGCCCGGCGCCGGCGCCGTACGGGCCGCCGGGCCGCCTGATCGCCGGTCACTTCGCGGAGCGGCCTCGGACAGGGCCGCCTCGACAGGGCCGCCTCCACCGTTCTGTTCGGGGCCGCCTCGCACGTCGTCGGGCGAGGCGGCACGTCGAGCGGGGCGGCGGTCAGCGGACCCCCGCCCCGAGGGCTCGTACGGCGGCGTCGATGACCTGGCCGGCCGAGATCACGCCGGCGTCGCCGGATTCATGCAGCACCGGGTGCCGGCGGCCGTCCGGAGGCGACACCAGCACCGAGGGCGTCCGGTAGGCCGCGGCGAGCCGCGTCAGCGCGACGTCGCCGCTGATCACCAGCCGGGCCCCGGCGACCAGGGCGCACAGCTGCCGCAGCGACGTGCGGCCCGCCAGCACGATCTGCGGCGGCAGCACCGCCCGGGTCGCCACGAGCAGCGCCATCGGCCGCTCGCGCAGGCTCCCCGTGATGACGACGGGCAGGCCGTCCTCCGACAGTCGCCGCGCCACCGTGGCGAAGCGCTCCGCGGGCCAGCGCAGCGACGTGCCGCCCGCTCCCGGATGGATCACGACGGCCCCCGGCGCCGGGCTGGCCGTCAGCGGCGTGGGCAGGGTCGTGTCCTCCGGGTCGGCCGGCACGCCGTACCACCGCAGCAGACGGCACCAGCGCAGCACCTCGTGCTCGCCCGGTTGCCACCACGGCCCCCTGACCCAGGGCACGTCCCGGTTCGCGTACGCCCACAGGCGGTCGACGCCCCTGCCCTCGTGCCGCAGGTTCAGCAGGACGCGGTGACTGCGCGGTCCCCGGCCGTGCAGGTTCACGGCGAGGTCGGGCAGGAGCGGGGGATGCGCGGCGTCCTCCTCGCCCGGCCCGGGCCACGTCAGCGGCGCGAGCCCGCGGGCGGGCAGGATGCGGTCCACGGCGCCGGTGAGCGCCGCCAGCTCGCTCAGCTCCGGCGGGCAGGCGAGGACGACCCGCAGCCCGTGCCGGCGCAGGGCGCGCAGCGCCGGCACCACGCTGAGCAGACCTTCGATCCCGTCCGAGCGCAGCACGAGGGCCGTGGACGTCACCGGCTCACCTCCGGGGGGCGACGCGGCTCACGACGCGCTCCGGTCGAGGTGACGGGCGGGCAGCACCTGGTCGTAGGCGGCCAGCGTCTCTCCGGCGATCCGGCTCCAGTTGTACCTGGCCCGGGCGCGGTCCGCCCCGGCGATGCCGTACGCCGTGCGCCGCACCGGGTCGTCGATCAGCCGGCGCAGCGCCCTGGCCAGCACGGTGGGGCGGCGGGGCGGCACGAGGACGCCGGTCACGTTGTTGACGACGGTCTCCCGCTGCCCGCCGACGGCCGAGGCGACGACCGGGACGCCGCAGGCCATGGCCTCCAGCGCCACCATGCCGAACGGCTCGTACCACGGGACGGACACGACCGCGGTGGCCGAGCGCATCAGCGCGGGAAGCTTCTCCCGCTCGACCCGGCCGAGGAAGCGGACCCGGTCGGAGACCCCCGCCTGGGCGGCGAGCCAGCGCAGCCGGGTGACCTCGGGGTCGCGGTGCAGTTCGGCCGCCGGCGGGCCGCCCGCGACGACCAGTTCGGCGTCCCTGAGGTACTGCAGGGCGAGGATCGTCGTCTCCACACCCTTGCGCGGCACCAGCCTGCCCACCGACAGCAGGCGCGGGCGGCCCGGCCGCTCCAGCGGCCGCACGTGGGGGTTGAAGGCGGTCACGTCGACGCCGCAGGGGACCACCCGGGCGGTCCGGCGCGGCACCCGCAGGCGGATCAGCTCGTCCACCTCGTCGCCGCAGGTCGCGATGACGGCGTCCACGCGCCGCCCGATCTCGGCCTCCGCTTCCACGCGGTCGCGCGGGCTCGTGTCGGCGGGGCCCTGGTGGCGCCGCTTGACGCTGCCGAGCGCGTGGTAGGTGTGCACGACGGGGATCCGCAGCTTCTCCGCCGCCGCGAGCGCGGCGAGGCCGCTCATCCAGAAGTGGCTGTGCACGACGTCGGGCCGGTCGAACAGCCACCGGTCGTGCAGCCATTTTCCGAAGTGGGGAACCCACGGAAGGATCTCGTCCTTCGGGAGCTCGGAGGCGGGGCCGGCGGGAACGTGGACGACGTCCACACCGGGGGCGAAGGCGACGGTCTCCGCGAGGTCCTCGCGGTCCCTGCGCGTGTAGACGGTGACCTCGTGGCCGGCTCGGGCGAGCTCGCGGGCGAGCGCGGCGACGTGCACGTTCTGGCCGCCCGCGTCGACCCCGCCGAGCGTGGCGAGTGGGCTGGCATGCTCCGAGACCATGGCGATCTTCACTGGGGGTTCCTCCATGAGCGGCAGTGGCGGGTACCCGGCTCGGGAGTCAAGGAGTCCAGGTGAACGGGCCCGGCGACCGGCGGCGCGTCAGGAAGCGGTCGCGTACGGCGGGCCCTTGCGGGCGAGGGGCGGAGGGCGGGCCCTGGGCCCGTGAGCGGCAGAGCGCACGCTGGATGTGCGGCGCCGGGGGCGGCCGTCAGGAAGGCCGCGGCGTGGGAGCCGTCGGAGAGGCGGGGGAGCCAGGTGCCGACACCGATGTGTTCCGTGCCCGCGGCGGTTCTTTCAGGGCGGGGGGAAGACGGGTCGCACGGTCCCAAGACGGTCCTCCAACATGGCATGCTCACGCCAAGGAGGTACCTGCGTCTTAGGCACCAGGAATATCGACAACCATAACCCCTCGGGGGCCCGCCAAACCAGTGCTTGCGCCGAGGAAGGCCAGTGGGTTTCGCCGGAGGAGGCCAGGGCAGCGCTCATCTAAAAGGCTTAGGGGGTCGGAAATGGAGACGCCGCACTACGTCGCGGCCCGCGTGCAGCGGGCTCTCGCGGAGGACGAACGGACCACCGAGCTGGGCATCCGGGTCGACGTCCGGGGAGAGCAGGTCTACCTGCGCGGGCAGGTGTCCTGCGACGAGCGGCGGCACCAGATCGAGAACGTCGCCCGCGAAGCGGCTCCGGGCCTGCACGTCCACAACGAGATCACTCTGGTGGAGGTGCGGGAGCCGGGAGAGGAGGAACACCTGTGAGGGAGTTGCGCATCGCCGCCGTGGCGGACATCCACCTGGGCGAGGACCTGCGCGGCCACTACCGCAAGAAGATCGAGGGCATCGAGCGCCGGGCCGACGTGCTGCTCGTGGGGGGCGACCTCACCAGGCACGGCACGATCGCCGAGGGCCGGGTCGTCGCGGAGGAGCTGAGCGGCCTGCCGATTCCGGTCGTCGCCGTGCTCGGCAACCACGACTACCACTCCGACCACAACCAGGAGATCGTCGACGTCCTGCGGGACGCGGGCATCACCGTGCTGGACGACGAGGGCGCCGTCGTCCCCGTCGACGGCGTACGGCTGGGCGTCGCCGGCGGCAAGGGCTTCGGCGGCGGCTTCGCCGGGAAGTGCGCCAGCGAGTTCGGGGAGCCGGAGACGAAGGCGTTCGTCCGGCACACCAAGGACATCGCCGAGAGATGGCGGCGGGCGCTGAAGGAGCTGGACGCCGACCACAAGATCGTGCTCAGCCACTACTCCCCGGTCAAGGACACACTGATGGGCGAGCCTCCGGAGATCTATCCGTTCCTCGGCAGCTACATGCTGGCCGAGGCGGCGGACGCGGAGGGCGCCGACCTGTTCATCCACGGGCACGCGCACGCGGGCACGGAGAAGGGCGTCACCCCGGGAGGCATCCGGGTGCGCAACGTCGCCCTGCCGGTCATCAAGCACGCCTACACCGTCTACTGCCTCAACGGCGACGACTGCTGAGCGGCCGCCGCCGAGTCACCGCCGGGCGAGTGGACGGCGGGCCCGGCGGACGTCCGCCGGACACGGAACGGCGACCGGTTTCGCAACCGGTCGCCGTTCCGTGTCAGGTCGAATACGCCAGATCAGGGTGTACGCGGCTAGGGATTGAAGATGCTGACACCCCCGGGGCCGATGAGGAACCCGAGGACGATGAGGACGATCCCCCAGAGGATGTCCCGACGGGCCAGGATGACGTAGATCCCGGCGATGACCAGTACCACGGCGATGATCCAAAGCAGAGTAGCCATGGCCCTCCACTGCCCTCGCGAGGGGGCACGTAACATCATCCAGTCCTGGGCCCCATTGAATTTGCGGCCATAGCGCACATTGTTACGTTTGCTTGACCTGATTCGGGCATGTGGTGATAAATGACCACTTTCGGATATTTTCTGTCGAGTGAGGAACACGATCCCAAGGAGCTCGTACGGCAGGCGAAAATGGCCGAGGAGGCCGGTTTCGAGGCCCTGTGGATCTCCGACCACTATCACCCCTGGCTGGACGAGCAGGGGGAGAGCTCATTCGTGTGGTCCGTCATCGGGGCCGTCTCGCAGGCCACCTCACTGCCGGTGACGACCGCGGTCACCTGCCCGATCACCCGCATCCATCCGCCGGCGAGGCGCTCAACGAGCACATCCTCGGCGACCAGTGGCCCCCGGCCGAGGAACGGCAGCGGATGCTGGAGGAGGCCGTCGACGTCATCCGGGAGCTGTGGACGGGTGAGCTGGTGACGTACCACGGGGAAGCGGGGCAGGAACGGAACTTGCGGGTTCGAAAGCCTGTGGAGACCAGGTAAAACCACTTCGGTGGCACAGGTCGCTGAAGCGGGAAGCAACAGAAGTGCCGCGCCCGCGGCACAGACTGAATCTCTGGCATTCCATGCCGGGGAGCGCGTCAAATCTCGGGCTTCGGGCCTAAGTCGGTCGAGCTCGCCGGCCGGCTGGGCGACGGATACATCCGCACCGCTCGGGCGGGCGACATGATGGGCTGAAGGACGGGCGGTAGGCCGCCCGTACGACGTGGAGCGCGACCGCGGCGGACCGCCGGCCGCGCTCCATCAGCCCGTCTTCAGGCGTCGTTCCTGACCAGGCGCAGCGACAGCAGCGGCTGGACGAACCACAGCCAGGCGCAGAGCAGCGCCACTCCCGTCCCGACCACCGCGGCGGGCCAGGCGCTGGTCAGCGCGTCCACGACCAGAGCGGTGGCGCAGGCCATGGCGACGGCCAGGGACAGCGCCCCGGCCACGCCCAGCCGGTTGGCGCGGCGCAGCAGCAGTTCCTTGAGCCCCGACCGGAACAGGATGCGGTGCTGGGTCGCCGGAGCGATCGTGCAGATCGATGCGAAGGCCGCGCTGATGACGGCGATGTAGAACAACCAGTTCCCGGTCGTGTCGATCTTGTTGAAACCGGAGGAGAACGGCAGCGTCAGCAGGAACGCGAACAGCACCTGCACGCCCGTCGCGGCGACCCGGAGACCCTGCAGCAGCTCGCCGAGCTCGCGGTCGACCCGCTCCTTCGGGCTTTCGTCGGCGTTCTCCAGCGGTTCGAGCACTTCGCTCATCAGAATCCTCCGGGGGAACCCCTGCCTTCAGGCGGGGGAGGATTGGATGGAGTCCCCACCCTTCAGGGAGGGGAGGATGTCAGTCGGCGGCTTTCATGAGCCGGACGTAGGCGAACTGGAGCCAGTCGGAGATCGCCACGGCCGCCATGGTCGCGCCCGCGAGCCGGGTCAGCCGGGGAAAGAACACCGTGCCCGCGGCGTAGCCGGTCGCCACCCACTGGGACAGGCAGAACGGGCAGGTCAGCAGCTCGCCCACGGCGTGCTGCAGCCCGTGGCCGCGGACCTTCTCGCTCAGCTCGGCCGGGCCGGAGACGCCCTCGTAGCGGGTGAAGGGGGCGCGTATCGGGCTGGTCACCGGGTCTTTGGCCAGTGTCCGTGAGAGCCGGTGCGTGAACAGCCCCATAAGCGCGAGGTCCATCGGGCTGATCTTCTCGGGCGGCTTCCGGCCGGTCAGCCTGGCCGTGGCCAGCAACGCGGAAACGGCCCCGCCGTACACCGCGAGAACCCGTGTGTACGAGGAGAGCGGACGGTTCTCCCCGCCCTCGTAGGCGCGCTTGATCTCCTGCAGGGTCTCGGTCATGAGCGCGCCCTACCCCCGATTGTTTGCGGCGAACATTGCTGGGCAAGCGACGTGAGTGGGTAGTCACAGTCACGAAGTCACCGACGCGATTCTCGAAACGCTCAAGCGCGCCGGCTCCGGGCTCAAGGAGGCCGGGGTGCGTTTCGCCCTGGCCGGGGGCTGCGCCGGGTACGCGAGGGGCGCCGCGCCATCGTTGCACGACGTCGACTTCGCTCTGCTGGAGGAAGACGTCCCGCTCGCGCTGAAGACCCTGGAGAGCCTGGGTTTCCGGACCGCGAGACCACCGGAGGACTGGCTGGTCAAGGCGTTCGACGAGGAGGGTGTGCTCGTCGATCTGATCTTCTCGCTCGCCGAACGGCCCGTCACCGAGGCCATGCTGGCCCGGGCCGAGCCGATCAACGTCGCCGCGCTGAGCCTTCCCGTCCTCGAAGCCACCGACCTGGTGATCTCCTGGATCATGCCGCTGTCCGAGCACGCCTGCGACTACGGCTCGCTGCTGCCGATGGTCCGGGCGATGCGCGAACAGGTGGACTGGGACAGGGTCGCGTCGGTCGTGGCCCCGTCGCCGTACGCCTCGACGTTCGTCACGCTGCTGGAGAAACTGCGCATCGTCGCACCTACGAATCCGACATCCGACACCACCTGGCCATGAAGTCGGCCGTACCGATCTGACGTGCGGGTCCGCCCGGCCAGGCGGAGGGGCCGGGCGCACACGTGGTGAGGGGCCACGCCGTAGCGGCGCGGCCCCTCATTCCGTGACGCGGTCACTCGGTCATGCCGTCACAGGGTCTCGCTGTGGGGGAAGCGCCCGTAGTAGTCGGCCAGGCGGTCCCGGTACTCGGGCTGCATCACCGCCGCCTCGTCGTACTCCGGTGCGTTCTTGATCTCCTGCTTGGTCCTGCTGACGAAGACCTTGCGATCCTCGCGGTCGATGCTCTTCACCACGCTCGCGGGGAGCATGACCTTCTTGCCGAAGATCCAGGGGCCCGTGTCGACGACGATGTAGCTTTGGCCGGCCTCGTAGGTGGCCTCGTCCACGGACCCGATCTTGCCGTCCACGGCCTGGACGTCGTACCCGACGATGTCCATCTGCCCTCCGGTGCCGTAAACGGTGTCGGGATACGACCAGAGATCCGGTGTCATGGGTGAGTCTCCCTTCGTCGTCACTCACCTATCCCGGAGTGCGGAATGGGAATACCCCGACGACGTAAGAGCAGGACAGGGCCCCGCCGCGCCGTGGCACGGGACGCCTCCGGATGCCGCTACTCTTGTGGTGCGGGCGCCGCTAGCTCAGTTGGTTAGAGCAGCTGACTCTTAATCAGCGGGTCCGGGGTTCGAGTCCCTGGCGGCGCACCACCACCGCGGTTCACCAGCACGGTTCACCACCGCGGTCGACGTGATCGGATCAGCGCGTCCCAGCTCCGGCCGGGGCGCGCTGATCCGTTTCGCGCCCGCTCTCCCGTACGGCCCGACGACCTCGCGCGTCAGGGCGCGGTGGAGACGTCGAGGAGGGCGGTGAGCTCCAGCGCGGTGAAGGAGCCCAGGTCCGCCGCGGAGCCGTCGAGCTTGCGCGCCCACAGCGCGTCCATGACCGCCTGGCCACCGCTGAGGTCGATGGTCCCGTTGATCTCCATGATCATCGTCTCGCCTGCCGCGTCCCGCTCGACGGGCAGCCAGAAGGTCACCGTGTCGCCGGTCCGCAGCCAGGCGCCCTCCGCCGGCCGCAGGCCGGGCCGCCTCGCCAGGTCGGAGAAGGCGAGCCGACCGTCCCGCTCGGCCCGCCAGACGCCCGCGCCGAGCCACCCCGCCGCGACGCTCCGCCACTCCGGGTCGTCGCCGTGCTGTTCGAGTTTCCGGTACGCCTGGACGCGCAGGTCGACGGGAAGCTCCTGGCCCGCCCACGGCCGGTCGTCGACGAGGCCGGTCCGTTCCGCCGTCGCCTGCGGCGCGGTGGCGGTCACCACGGCTGCCCCCACGGCAGTCGTGGTGGCGGTGGGAAGCGGACCGGCCGGTCCGGAGCCGATCTCCTTCGGCGGGCCGGCCCCGAGACCTCCCGTGGCGAGCAGGCCGGGGACGAGGGCCGAGACCAGGTAGGGCGCGAAGCGCTGCCGGGACGCGCGGACCGGCGTCCAGACGCGCAGCCAGAGCGGGGCGATCAGGGGCCAGGCGACGAGGAGGGCGGTGACCTCGGTGAGCTGGGTCCGGGCCGACGACAACTGCTCGGGCAGCGATCCGATCACCGTCCGCGCCGACTCGCCGAAGGAGAACCCGGTGAGGTTCAGGGCGACCAGCTCGAAGACCACGATCGCGGCGATGCGTACCACGACCGCCAAGGGCCAGAGAGCGGCCAGGGCCGCCGTGCCGCCGGGCCACAGGCGCGCGGCCCACAGGCGGAGCCGTAGCGGAGGATGGCTCAGCAGCGCGAGGGCACGCCGGACGGCGTGCGCCCGCGGGCGGGCGGGGCCGAGGGCGCGGGCCAGCGCGGCGGGCCCGGCGGCGCTCATCGCGTAACGGTCCGCGCTGAGCTCGGCGGCCCAGAGCCCCGCCACGGGCAGGATCAGGGTGATCGGGAGCGCGGCGACGACCTTCAGGACGGCCGTGAGCAGCGACGACCCTCCGACGCCGCCCGCGACGAGGTACACCGCCGACACCGGCGTGAGCACGGCGAGGGCCACGCCCCACATCCTGACGACCCAGGCGAACGGACCGGCGAGACCGACGATCAGGTGGTCTCCCTGGCGCAGGTGGGCGACCTCGTGGAGCAGCACGGCCCGGGCCGCCTCCCGGTCCCGGCTCCACAGGCTCACCAGCGGGGGGTAGACCGCGACGCGGGCCTCCCGCCAGCCGACCGGATAGATCCGGGCCAGGCGGTCGTGCCGTTCGCCGAGGCGGACATCGGCGGCGGGGGCGTGGCTCCGGACGAAGGCCGTCATCGCCTCGATCACCGGGTCGTCGCTGGGCCGCAGCCGGTGCCGGCGTTCGGCCCATCGCCCGCGCGCCCCGGGAAACAGCACTCCGGCGATCCCGGTCAGCAGGAGGAGCGTGGGGAGGAACTCCAGGGCTCCGGTCGCGGTGAGGAGTGCCATCGCCCCGCGCTGGACGTTGGTCAGCAGGGAACCGACGAGCACCGTCATGCCGTCGGCGTCCTGCCGGAGGCCGTCCAGCGCCCCGGGCACGCCCGGGGCGAGGACCCCGAGGAAGTAGAACCAGAGCCACGGCGGCAGCAGCCAGTCGGAGGCGCCGCCGCCACTTCGGGCGAGCGCCCGCGTGGTCGCGGGCCCGGCCGGAGGCCCCGCGGGAGGGCTGCCGGAAAGCGCCCGGAGGAACGCCTCGATCTCGGCGGGCTCGCGGTCCTGCTGGAAGACCAGCTTGAGGGTGTCGTAGGTGAGCGACTCCGCGCGGTCCCCGGCGACACCCTGCGCCAGCAGCCGGTTCCGGAGCCCGGCGATGGCCTGGTCGAGCACGGGAGCAGGGTCGGATGCGGAAGTGGGGCCGGGTGTGGAAGCGGGGCCGGGCTGGGGAGCTCGCGGAGGGACGCCGAAGCCGGCGGCCGGCCGCCCCGAGCGGAGAGCCAGGAGCATGAGCAGGTTGACCAGCGGATGAGAGGCCAGCAGGCCGAGCAGGTCGCCGGAGACGACGCGGAGCGCGTCGAGGATGATCGGCAGTTCCCCGGCGCCGCCGCCGCCGAAGCCCCCGGGTTCGGCGGCGGAAGCGCGCAGGAGGTCGCGGCGCCGTCGGCCACCGGCCACATAGGCCTCGCCCACACGTCCTGCCGAGGCGGCCTCGGCGGGAACGAGATGTTCGGCGAGGCGTTTGGACCAGAATGCGACCGTGTCCACGGGTCCTCCACGGGATCGAGGCGACGCGGACAGATCGTGACATTGTTTCTTGGGAACGATCCAGCCTTTTCGCGGAATTTGCGCTATAAATCGAAAAACTCTGATCCCGTGGTGAATCCAGGGAGCGTAAATGGCCGCATCGACGCCAGAACCTCCACACGGCCCCCGGCGGGTGGGGTCATGGCCTCCCAATACCTTTCTCGGTTCTCTCGACCCGGGCACGCGAGACGAGATGCTCTCGGCCGGGGATCCGCTCCAGGTGGCCAGCGGAGAGACGATCGTCATGGAGGGGGACAGGAGGACCAGGCACGTCTTCCTCATCATCCAGGGCTACGTGAAAGTCGTCAGCAACAGCGCGGACGGCAAGGTGGCCCTCCTCGCGATCCGCGCGGGGGGAGACCTCGTCGGGGAACTCGCCGCGCTCGACGGCAGCCCCCGGGTGGCGTCCGTGGTGACGGTCGGCGCCTGTTTCGTGCGCAGGATCGGGCAGCGCGACTTCCTCGATTTCCTCGCCCGGCATCCCGGCGCGGCACTCGCGGTCAACGCCACCGTGGCGGGAAAACTGCGCCACGCCACCTGGCAGCGCATCGAGTTCGGGACCTCCCCCGTGCCCGTCCGCGCGGTGCGGATGCTGCTCTACCTCGCCACCCGGTACGGCGAGGCGACGCGCGAGGGCGTGCTGATCGGATCCCTGACGCAGCAGGAGTTGGCCGCCATGATCGGCTCCCGGGAGAACAGCGTGCACAAGATCCTGCGGGAGCTCAAGGCCCGCAAGGTGATCGAGACGCGGTACGGGAGGATCCTGATCAGGGACAGGCAGGCTCTGTGCGACGCGGCGGGAATCAGCGAAATCCCGTCTGAATACGGAGTCTGGCCGCCGCCGGGACCGCACAGTGAGGAGGACTGACGAGGGCGGCTGTTTGGGCGGCTGTGGGGGCGGAGGACGAATGGACGGGTCGGACCCGGTGCGGCGGTTGTGCGCGGTGGTGGAGGCCGAAGGCCCGGTGGACCATCCGTACTCCCCGGTCGCCGACGTCGTCGAGAGCGCGAGCGCCGCGGCCGGGGTCGACCAGATCACTCTTCAGGTCCTGTCGTCAGGTCTGCTCCTCGTGCTGAGCTCGGGGGTCAACGAGGCGCGCGTGGTCTCCGACCTGAGCCGGGAGCTGCGCAACGCGCTGTGGCGGCGGAACCGGCGGCTGACCGGCGCGCACCGCCTGCGCTGCCGGATCTCCTTCCACCAGGGGCTGGTCCGGCTGACCGACGAGGGGTTCGACGGACAGGCCGTGCGGGTCGCCCGCGACCTGTGCGGCAGCGACGACCTGCGTACGGCCCTGCTGGAAAGCGCCGAGCACGATCTGGCGTTGATCCTCAGCGCCCGGCTCCTCGACGAACTGGCCTATCCGGAGTCCACCGGCCTGCACCGGGAGCAGTTCCGCAGGGTCACCGCGACCACACAGGGCAGGCACGTCCCGGCGTACGTCTACGCGTACGGCGAGGCGACGTGAGCGGGGACGTGGGCGGGGACGTGGGCGGGGACGTGGGCGGGGGCGGAGCGGTGCTCGCCGGCGAGCCCGCCACGGTCCTGCTCGCCGAGCCCGTGTACCGGACGGACGGGCGGCTCGCCGAGTGGCGAGAGGTGCAGCCGCGACCGCGGGACTCCTTCCTGCGCCGGCTGTTCGCCCATGGTGAGCTGTGGCTGCGTCCCGGCGGCGCGGCCGAGGTGCGCCTGGCGTCGGAGGAGCCGCTGACCGGCTCCTGGCGGGCGGACGGGCCCTTCCCGCTGGTGTCGGCCTCGTGGCCGGACGGGACGGGGACCCTGGACGGATACCTCTCGGAGGACGCCGGCGGCTGGTGGTTCGACGCCGTCTACACGGGCCCCGGCCGGGTGGGAAGTGCCGTCGTCGCCCGCGTGAGACAGCGCTTCACGCCCCGGGGCCACCGCCGCGTGCCGGGGCCCGGCGCCGTGGCGGCTCCCGACGTCGCGTCCGGTCCGGTTTCCGGTGTCGCGTCCGCTCGGGCTATCGGTGTCGCGTCCGCTCCGGCCCGCGAGCTCCGCCCCGGCGCGGCGGAGCCGGTCACGCTCCCGCGGCCTGCCTCGGTGGAGGACCTCCGTACGCTGCTCGACGCCGCGTCGCTCCGGGGCCGGTGGCGGGTCGTCGCGGGCCCGGCGTACGGCACGACCGTGACCGTCTCCTCCGCGAGCGCGTTCGCGGAGCACGGGGGAGGGTTCCTCCGGCTGGCGCGCGGCCCGGAGGTCGCCGTCGGCCTGGCCCCGGCCGCTCCGGGCGCCGGGTGGGAGGTCGTGGTCCTCGCGAGAGAGGACGCGCCCCCATTGACACTCTTCGGGGCGGGAGACGGGGCGGCGCTGCGCCGTCTCGGCATCGAGTTGCTGGCCGCCGGGAGGTTCGGTCAGGCCGCGCCGATCCTCGACCGCGCGGCCGAGCTCCACGCGGGCGGCGAGGCGTCCACGAGCACCGGCCGCGTGATCGACCTGCTCGGGCTGTGCGACGCGCGGATCCGCTGCGCGTTCGCCGGATCCCGCTTCGCCGTCCTGCCCGAGGCGCTGGTCGCCGCGGCGGACGTGCGGCGTCAGGTCACGCTCGGGCCCGGTGCCTTCACGCCCTGGCTCGACACGCTCCGTTTCCTCCGCGAGACGGTCGAACCGCTGCGTGAGTCGTCGCGCCGGATCGCGGATCTGGCGGGCGCGGGCCCGTCGCCCTCCGGCCTCGCCGCCGCGGCGGCCGAGTGCGCGGTGGCGGCCGAGACCGTGTACGGCGTGCTGCGCTCGACGGGATCGCCGTCGGACGACCCGGAGACGATCGAGTCGTCGGCGGAGCGCGTGGACCGCGCCCTGGCCGCCGGTCAGGACGCGCTGCGGGAGACGGCGGACAGGCTGGCCGCCCAGGGGGCGCCCGAGCCCGGGTCGGCGGGCGAACTGGTGCTGCTGTCCGCACGCGGCGGCGCCGACGTGCTCGCCCTCATGCGTGACCGACTCGCCCGGTCCGCCCCCGCGGCCGCGGCGCGGTTCATCCGGGACCAGGCCCGCGAGGCGGCCGGCCTCACCGCCGGCTACGTCGAGATATGGCGTGCCCTGCTCGACTCCCACTGGGACAAGATCATCTCAACCGACCAGGCCCTGCCGTTCTACGAGCGGATGGTGACGCTGCTGCTCGATCTCGACGCCTCCGAGGACGCCCTGGTGGCCTCCGAGATGGCCCGGGCCCGCGCCTTCGCCGACACGCTGCGCGCGAACCGGGCCACACCGGGCGACCCGGCACGGGGGCTGGGCGGCGCCCCGCCGGTGAGCCGGGAGGGGCTGCGGAGCAGCCTCGCTGGCCACGACGCCGTCGTCGTCGAGTATTTCCTCGCGGGCGACCTGCTCACCGTCTGGGTCTGGCCGCGCGGCGGCCCGCTCACGCGGGTCACCCGCCGGGTCGACCGGGCCGGGCTGAAGGAGACGGTGAAGGAGTTCGGCCGGCTCGCGCGGATGTCGCGGCACGACGCGGCGTCGCGTGCGGCGATGGCCGCCGCGCTGCGCCGGCTCGGCGAGGTGCTGTGGGACGTCGTCCCGGCCGGCCTGTTGCCCGCCGATCCGGACGAACCGGTCACGGTCGTTCCGCACCTCGAGTTGTTCCACGTGCCGTTCGCCGCGCTCCGCGACGCGTCCGGGACGTACCTCGTCCAGCGCCACGCGATCCGGGTGCTGCCCGCGCTGGCCATGATCCCCGATCTGACCGCGCCGCGCCCGGGACGGCCCGCGAACGCCCCTCCCGAACTGGTGGCGCTGGTCAATCCGCGCCCGCTTCCCGAGGGGGCACAACTCGACTGGACGCAGGAACGCTTCGGCGAGATCACCGGCGTGTACGGAGAAGCCGTCCGGCTGTACACGGGGGAGAAGGCCACCGCCGCGACCCTGCGCGAGGTCGCGGGCACCGGGACGGTCCTGTACTTCGGCACCCACGGACGCGCGGTCACCGAGGGGGACAGTGACCCGATGATGTCGTACCTCGTGGTCGCGCCCTCCGCCGGTCACGACGGGTACCTGCGCGCCCTGGAGGTGCCCGGGCTCGGCCTCGCGGCCGACCTGGTGATCCTCGCGGCCTGTGAGACCGGTGGCGGAACGACGACCGCGGACGGCGTCATCGGACTGAGCCGCGCGTTCCTCACCTCCGGGCCCACGGGGCTGATCACGACCCTCTATCCGGTCGGCGAGCAGGCCGGCCTTTACCTGATGACCGACTTCCACGAGTCCTGGCTGCTCGACGGGCTGGAGCCGGTGAGCGCTCTCCGGCACGCGCAGGCCCGGGCCGCCTCGGCTCAGCCGGTCACCGCGCAGGAGCCGCACCTGTGGGCGGCGTTCACGTTCTTCGGCTTGGGCTCCGTCACGCGCGCCGCGGGCGAGGCTTCCACGGCGCAGGCAAGAGAGGCGACACCGAGATGACCGACCAGACAGCCGCCCTTCCCGGTTCGTACGGGCAGGCCGGCGACGCTCCGTCCGACGCGCTGTCCGAGGCGCCTGCCGACGCTCCGGACGGCTTCCCCTCCGATGAACTGCTCGCCCGCTCCGACCTGTACGGGGCGGAGCACCTGCTCGGCCACGGGACGCAGCGCCCGCGCGAGTCCGGGGTGGACATCGCCCGGCCCTTCGTCTACCGGGTGCCGGACGAGTGGCTCTCCCCGGTGCTGCGCGACCGCGCCGAGACCATGGGCGTACGGCACTGCGAGGCGTTGTTCGCGTTCGACCTGGAGGAGCTGCCTCCCGACCGCCATTACACGGGAGTGCGGTTCGAGGTGCGCCTCGTCGACGACGACGCGGTCGCGTTGCGTCTCGCGGTGAGCGAGACGGTGCCGGAGGATGTCGTGGGCCCATGGCCGGGCACCGGGGCGCCGGCCGTGTCGACGGCCGCGCCGCCGGGCACGTCGACGGGCGTGGAAGGGCGGTACCGGCGGCTGCTCAACCGGCTGCGCGACGTGCCGGGCGACCCGGCGCCGCGCGTCTTCGGCGAGCGGCGCCCGTCCTTCGGGTTCACCCTCTCGGCCGAGCCCGGGCGTCCACTGACCCGCCGGTCGTACGGCCTGCGCGTGCTGCTCGAACTGCCCGGCGACGTTCCGGACCTCGCGGGCAGCCTCGTCGTCGGCACCACGATCAGCCGGGTCCGCCGTACGCGCTCGGATCTCCTGGACGCCGCGCTGGCGACGGCCGAGACCTTCGGCGAGCCGCTTCCCGCGCCGGAGAGGCCGCAGGCGGGGGCGAATGCGGGGACGAATGAGGGGGCGCGGCAGAGGACCGGCGGGGCCGCCACCTCCGTCGCCACCACCTCTGCCGCCACTGTGCGGCTGTGCGTGGCGACGGACATCGAGAAGTACAGCAGGTTCACCGACGACGAGGCCGCTCTGCGGGCGCAGGAGCGGCTGGTGACCGTGCTGGCGGCGGCCCGGCGCCGGGCGGGCATCGACGAGTCGCGCGTCGACCTGCAGGAGCAGGGCGACGGTCAGTTCGCGATGCTGCCGCCGGACATCGAGGAGAGGCGGGTCATCCCCGACCTCGTGCGGGCGCTGCGACTGGAGTTGCACGACGTGAACGCCGAGCTGAACAGGGAGGCGATGCTCCGGCTCCGGGTCGCCATGTGCCGGGGCACCGTCCGGCGCGGCGCGAACGGCTACGTCGGCCGCACGGTCATCGCGGTCCACCGCGTGCTCGACGCGCCGTCCGTACGCGCCGCGCTCGCGAACGAGGAGACGGCGACGATGGTCGTCGCCGTCTCGGACTCCGTCTTCATGGAGGTCGTCGCCCAGGGGAGCGGCGACCTGGACCCCGACGACTTCCAGCAGGTCAGTGCGAAACTCCCGGAGAAGGGCTTCGAGGAGACCGCGTGGATCCTGGTGCCGCCTCCCGTTCGCAGGGCCAGGGACTCCTGACGCGCTCCCGGCCCGGCCAAACGTTGCTTGCAGAGGCACCGATCGAGGAGGCGGAACGGTGTCCCGCCGCAGGGTCGGGGCCGGGCAGTCGCCACAGCGCAGCACCGGAATGAGACGGCGCACGGACTGCCGTTCACCTGGACGACCTCAGATGAACGAAATTCTGGTCGACCTGCGCGAATCCGAAGACCTGCTTATGAAATTTGGTTGCTTATTAACGGCCGGTTTTAGACGGGGCGCATTTAACTTGCCTTTCAATCTGATGCCCATTTCGGACGATCCTGCCGAGCAGTTGCCCGAGATGTCGGCGTGGTCCAACGGGCGCCGGAATCCGCAGGTGAGAGCACTGTAAGAAGTTCGTAAGATCGCGAGTGTTGACATCATGAAGCCCGTCAATTATCGCACTGCGCGCTGCGGGCCATTCTCACGTTGACAGACGGCGATTTATGCGGCGCTCGACGGGTTCTTCGATGAAATGTGATCACCGAGGGCAATTGGAGTATGACTGATTGTGGAATCCGATTTACTGTCATGATTTCATGGGGATTCGTTCATCTGTCGTACATCGCATGGCGCTCCCGTTCCGGTTGTATGCGCGCTTAGGAGGAAGCGTCCACCGGGCGCCCCCCCGCGAACGACAACGGAGGAACGATGTCTGGCACCGCTTTCCGGAAGACCGGCGCGGCCGCGATGGCCGCCGCGGCCGTGATGGCCGTGAGCGTCACCCTGCCCGCGCCCGCCCAGGCCTATGTCGGCAAGCACAACCTGAAGAACTACGCGACCGGTCGCTGCCTCGACAGCAACTGGGACGGCGCCGTGTACACGCTTCCGTGCGCCCCCAACGGCACCAACGCGCACCAGATGTGGGAGCCGCTGCTCCAGTATCGCGACGGCGTCAATCCCGACATCGTCGTCCTCAGGAACGACGCGACGGGGCGCTGCCTCGCCCGTATCAACAGCACGGGTGAGCTCCGGACGATCGTGGAGTGCGACGACAACGACAGCTACGCCACCGTGGAGTGGTACGCGCAGGGTTCGAGCTGGAAGAGGGTCATCTTCTCTCACTGGTACGGCAACACCAGCTACGCGGTCGACAGCAACTTCACCGGCGGCGCCTACGCGCAGGCGTGGAACGGCGGCCTCCGCCAGCAGTGGAACTTCAAGTCGTAACCGCCTCACCGAGGTTTTCATGATCTCCGCGGGCCGATGGGCACGCGGGGGTCGCGGTGTTGATCAAACAGCTGACGAACAGGTGGAGGGGCCGTGCGCGCATCCCGGAGCAGAACGTTCACCCGATTAAGAAGAGGCAGGGTCCTGACGGCTCTGCTGGTCACCCTGTCACTGCTGCTCCAGGTGGGCTTGCAGCCCGCCGCGAAGGCCGCGACCACGGTCACGCTCGACTTCGAGCTCCCCGAGGAGTACGCGCGGACCGAGATCGGCGAGTGGATCGCCGAGATGAACGGCCGCAACGACCTGCTGAGTGACACCATCCGAGAGGAGATGCAGGCGATCCCGGGCGGCATACCCGGAGGGCTGGACGACTGGGTCGACTTCGACGGCACCCTCGCCCTGCGGGGCGCCACTTTGACGGTCACGGTGGAGAGCGACGAGGTCCTCACCAATCTCGACTGGTGGCAGACCCTCCTGATCGACATCGCGGCAACCGCGATCTACCTGGTCATCCGGGTCATCTGCACGGCGGCCCTCCTGCCCGAGTCAGGTCCGCTGGCGCCGCTCGCCAACGCGGGATGCTCGGCGCTGGCGTCGTTCTTCGGCACGTTCTCCAGGGGCGCGATCAAGAACGCGGTCGAGGAGAACCCCGATCCGAACAGGTGGAGCAACCTCCTCATCGACTCCTTCGTCGACGCCGCCAAGGGGGCCATGTGGGACGGCGTCCTCGGGCCGGTCACCAACCAGTTCGGGGCGAAGATGTTCTCGTGGGTAGCCCGGAAGCTGGTGGAGGTCGGAGGGAAGATCAAGGCCTGGTGGTGGGCGGGCAACCTCGGCCTCACCATGGAATCCGTTGCGGGCAACGTGACGTCCCACACCCCCCAGTACCTGGAGGAGATCGAGCTCGCCGCCAGGCGGAGCGGCAGCCGGGCGCTGAGGGTGATGCCGCTCGGTGACTCCATCACCCACGGCGTCGGCGGGAATCCCGGCGGCGTCGGCTACCGAGCCCGCCTGTGGGACCTGTTGCAGGACGACACGGACTCGCTCGACTTCGTCGGCTCCGTCGACTCCGGTCAGGGCCACATACCCGACACCGACCACGAGGGGCATCCCCGCTGGTGGGTCAGCCAGATCGACGCCTTGGCCGCCGAGTGTGCCATCGCCCGCTATCGGCCCAACGTGGTCATCCTGCACATCGGGACCAACGACCTGGCGAACGGCCAGGATCATCTGACGACGCTCGCCCGCTACAGCAAGCTGATCAACGACCTCCACGACGTCGCGCCGCTCACCACGATCATTGTCTCCAGCCTCGTGCCGTCGACGACCGCAGCGACCAACTCGCGGATCGCGCTGTTCAACGCCTACCTCGCGACCGCCGTCAACACCTGGCTCGCCGAGGGCAAGCGCGTCCGGCTGGTCAGCAACGGCGAACTCGGGGTGACCACGGCCGACCTGGCCGACACGCTGCATCCCAACAACAACGGCTACCGCAAGATGGCCGACGCCTACCACAACGAGATCAAGGCCGCGCTGGCCGCAGGCCAGATCATGCCCGCGCTCCCCGGTGACAACCGGCCGTGCACCCCGGCACCCGGCAATCCGACGCCGCCGCCTCCCCCGGGCCCCGGCCCGGCCGGGTGGGACTACGTCGGCAAGATCGCCTCGGTCCCGGGTGCCACCCGGGCGCAGGTGCGCTTCGCGGACCTGAACGGCGACGGCCGTGACGACTACCTCCTGGTCGGCGACCAGGGCCAGGTCAAGGCCTGGCTGAACAATCGTGCGGGTCAGGGCGGCGGCTGGAACTACGCCGGCGAGGTCGCCTCCGGCGCTGCGTCACGTGACCGGGTCAGATTCGCCGACATCAACGGCGACGGCCGCGACGACTACCTGTCGGTCGGCGACGGCG
This sequence comes from Microbispora amethystogenes, assembly GCF_016863015.1. Lineage (GTDB taxonomy): Bacteria > Actinomycetota > Actinomycetes > Streptosporangiales > Streptosporangiaceae > Microbispora > Microbispora amethystogenes. The sequence goes on from NZ_BOOB01000009.1 coordinate 35,193, forward strand.
GCGAGGTCACGGCCTGGCTCAACGTCGGCACCGGCGACGCGGTGAGCTGGGCGGCCAAGGGCGTGGTCGCCACCGGTGTCGGCGCGACCCGCGACCAGGTGCGGTTCGCCGACGTCGACGTCGACGGCCGCGACGACTACCTCGTCGTCGACGGCCAGGGCAAGGTGCGCGCCTGGCTGAACGGCTACACCGCCGCCGGTGGGGCGTGGACGTCACGCGGCGAGATCGCCTCGGGCGTCGGCGCCAGCGGTGACCAGGTGCGGTTCCACGACCTCGACGGTGACGGCGACGACGACTATTCGGTGTTCGACAGCTCGGGTTACGTCCGGGCCTGGCTGAACAATGTCGGCGGCAACCGGCCGTGGATCTACCAGGGCACCGTCGTCGGCGGCGCCGGGGTCGGCCCGGCCGGGCTGCTCATGGCCGACATCGACGGGAACGGCCGCGACGACTTCCTGACCGTCAACGACGCCGGTGAGGTCGCCGCCTGGCTGAACGACCGCTGGGGCCGCCCCGACCCGTGGGACTACCAGGGCCAGATCGCCTCCACCGACGCGCCCCGCCAGGAGGTCCGGTTCGCCGACCTGAACGGCGACGGCCGCGACGACTACCTGCTGGTCAAGGACAACGGCAGGGTGCAGGCCTGGCTCAACGTCCGCGAGGCCGACCGGGTCGGCTGGAACTACCTCGGTGACGTCGCGTCCGGCAGCGGACCACGTGACCAGATCCGGTTCGCCGACCTGAACGGCGACGGCCGCGACGACTACCTCGTCGTCGGCGACCAGGGCCAGGTCAACGCCTGGTTCAACACCGGCACCGGCGACGGCGTCGCCTGGACCAGCAAGGGCCAGATCGCCTCGGGTTCGGCTCCCCGCGACCAGATCCGGTTCGCGGACGTCGACGGCGACAACCGCGACGACTATCTCGTGGTCGACAGCCTGGGCAAGGTCCGGCTGTGGCGTAACACCGGCACCGCGACGGCCGTCTCCTGGCAGAGTCAGGGGGAGATCGCCTCCGGTGTCGGCGCGGCCGGCGCCACGGTGACCTTCGCCGACGTCAACGGCGACCGCAAGGACGACTACCTGGTCGTCGGCGACTACGGTCAGCTCCGCGCCTGGATCAACAACCGGGGCGGCTCCGGCTCGGCCTGGATCGCGGCCGGTGAGATCGCCTCAGGCGTCGGCGTGGCCCGGGCCAACGTCGGCCTGGCCGAGATCAACGGCGACCGCCGGGCCGACTACCTCGCCCACGACAGCCTGGGCGGCGTCAAGGCGTGGTTCAACAACGGCGCCGGGGGGACCGGGTCGACCGGCGGCACGACCCCGCCCATGCAGGACGACCCCCAGCCGCCCCCTCCGGACGGTCTGCCGCTCTGCGTGGCCAACCGATGCCGGTGACCTGACCAGCGAACGGCTCCGCCGGAACCCTTCCGGCGGAGCCGTTATGCCCACCGTCCCAGCTCCGCCGCCGGCATTTGGCGAGCCAACCGCTCCACAGCCTTATCCGCAAGCTTGCGGTTCTCTGAACGCGACCGGGATTCACCCCCGCGATCACCAGCTCCGTACAGGTATGACCCGAGGGCCTGTCGCGAGAGCGGTTGAGAACCAAGACACCCAGATGATCGGGCCGCAGCCAGGTCGACACGCTCTCAGATGACGGCGGTGACGGCCTCGCACGCGATCAGCGCGAAGAGCCTGCCCCAGGCGTTCCAGTCGGCCGTTCCCCGGCTCTGACCAGGATGACCGCGCCCATGATGCTCTTGGTCACGACGATCTGCAGGGTCGCGCACAGGTCAGAGGCTCCCTAGTGGTACGTCTTGCGTCCGGCCCGGTAGGTGAGGCCCCACTGGTAGGCCGCGTCCATGCCCCGGTGCCCCCGGCTGAAGTAGCGCATCTCGCGGCGGATGCCGAGCTCCTCGCCCACCCTGTGCAGCATGAAGACCGCGCACACCCGGGCCCGCGGGTTGGCGTCGTCCAGCGCGACCTCGATGGGCGGGCCGCTGACCGGGAACACGGTGGTGACCGCCCCGGCAGCGGCCCAGTTGGGCACCCCGTCGAAGATGTGCGCGAAGACGAGGATCCGGCGGATCTGATGGACCTGCGCCATGTCGACGATCATGTTCTCGCCGCCGCTGCCGCCCCACCGCTCGTCCCGGTCCAGCATGATCACCGGATCGGCACCGTCCTTCGGCACCCGGAACTTGTCACCGAGCGCCTGGACGCAGCCCCGGCTGCCGTCCGTCAGCTCCCACAGGCAGCACAGGTCCAGGTCGACGGGGAACGTCTCCGACGATCTCCAGTCGAGGTTGATCCGCATCTGGCCGCCCCCGCGCGGGATCGATATCCTCGGCGCTTCCTTGGTGAGGACCACCCTGTAGTCGTCCGGCTCTGTGTAGGCGTCTGGCCCTCTGTAGGCGTCCGGCATCGTCTTCACCTCTCATCTGTGGGTGACGTTCCTCAGGACGGCGTTCTCGCGCCGGTTGCGCAGGGCCGAGGACGCCGTCGCCGTACCGATGAAGGCGAGCCCGACCAGGCCGGTGACGATCTCCGGCACGGAACGGCCGAGGCCGATCAGCATGATCGCGGCCAGCGCCCCGATCGCCCAGTGGGCGCCGTGCTCCAGGTAGACGTACTCGTCCAGCGTGCCCCGGCGGACCAGGAAGATCGTGAGGGAACGGATGTACATCGCGCCGATCCCCAGGCCGAGGGCGATGACCAGGAGGTCGTCGCTGATCGCGAAGGCGCCCACGACCCCGTCGAAGGAGAACGAGGCGTCCAGCACCTCCAGGTAGAGGAAGAGGGACAGGCCGGCCCGGCCCGCGGCGGCGGCCGGGCCCGGCCGCCGCCGCGGGTCCTCCTCCCGCTGTTCCGCCTCGAACAGCTTCCCCAGGCTGTTGACCAGCAGGTACGTGACGATTCCCAGAGCTCCGGCGACGAGCGCCGGCCCGGGTTCCGGGGCGAGGTAGGTGGTGGTCACGACCAGCACGACCAGGGCGACCACGACGGACAGCTGGTCGAGCTTGCCGATCTTCGCGAGTGGCCGCTCCAGCCAGGCCAGCCACGCGAACTCGCGCTCCTCGAAGATGAAGTCCAGGAAGATCATGAGAAGGAACACGCCGCCGAACGCCGCGATGAGCGGGTGCGCCTCGTGCAGGCGCCTGCCGTACTCGGCGGCGTCGTTCAGCGCCAGCCCGATCGCCTCGCCCGGGCTCATCCGGGCGGTGATCCCGACGACCAGCAGCGGGAACGCCAGGCGCATCCCGAACACCGCGATCACGATGCCGGCCGTGAGGAACATCCGCTGCCAGAGCGGGCTCATCCGTTCGATCACCCGCGCGTTCACCACCGCGTTGTCGAACGACAGCGAAATCTCCAGGATCGCCAGGACGGCCACCAGCACGAACGCCTTCGGCCCGCCGAGCACGAGCGCGACCAGCAGGCCGAACGCCGTCACGCCGAACGGCCAGCGGAAGATGTGGAGGATCACGAGGCCACGTCCACACCGAAGACGGTCGCGATGGCGCGAAGCCCGCCGCTGTAGCTCTCGCCGATCGCCCGGAAGCGCCACCCCGTGCTGTGCAGGAAGAGCTCACCGAAGACCACGGCGGGGTACGCCGACGCCTCCTCGGTGAGGTCGTAGCGGATCAGCTCGGCGGAGGTCGTCTCGTCGACCACCCGGATGTACGCGTCGCGCACCTGGCCGAAGGTCTGCCCGCGGACCTCGCCCTCGTAGATCGACACGGCGAAGACGATCCGCGCGCAGCGGCCGGGGACCTCCGCGAGGTCGACCCGGATGACCTCGCAGTCTCCGCCGCTCGATCCGGTCCGGTCGTCGCCGGTGTGCTCGACCGAGCCGTCCGGGCTCGTCAGGTTGTGGTAGAAGACGAAGTGCTTGTCGCTCAGCACCCGGCCGACTCCGCTCACCAGCAGCGCCGAGGCGTCGAGGTCGGCGTCCTCGCCCGCGGCCTTCCAGCCGAGACCGACGAGGATCCTGGTCAGGTCGCGGATCGGGGCGTCGGCGCCCTTCGAGAGGTTCACACTCATCTGACGTCCTTCAGGAATCCGCCTGGGTGTAATGACGGCGCTGGTGCCGGTCGAGGATCGCCGGCCCGTACCGCGAGGCGTCCGGGTCGTCGAGCGCGCCGATGAGCGCGTCCATGTAGATGGTCTCCACGTGGTCGAAGCCGCCGTCGATCTGCGCCGTGTACATGTCCCGCTTCTGCTTGAGGGTCGCCAGGTAGTCGCCGAGCTCGGCGCCGTACCTGTCGGACTCCTCCTGACGTGCCTGCGCGATCTCCAGGGCCTGCGCGGCGCGCTGCAGCTTCATCCGCTGCTCCTTCAGATCCCGGTCGTTCGGGTTGCCCGTACGGCGGCCCAGCTCCGTGGCGATCAGCGCCGTGAAGATCATCAGGGCCAGGAACAGGACGACGGTGGCGAACAGCTTCCAGCCCTCGGTCGCCGGAGGGATCGTGATGGTCGTACCCGACAGCGTGATCTCGGTGGTCCCGGCGATCGCCACCAGCCGGAGCGACACGACCGCGCCGATGGCGGCGAGCCAGATCACCGGGATGAGGAACAGGACGACGGGACGGCCGGCGAGGCCACGCCGGCGTCCGCGGCCGTCTTCTCCCTCCTCGTCGTCCTCGGCCCGGCGCCTGCGCCGCCCGCGGTGTTCCTGCCACTCGCGGAAGCTGCGGCCGTACATGTGCGGTCCGAAGACGAAGACGAAGATCGCACCCACCGCCAGCGCGTACGTCATGATCGTCGTGTCGCCCCAGGCGAGGAAGGTCGCGTAGTAGATGGGGACCTCGATGGTGAGCAGCACGAGCAGCAGGAGCGCCGGCACCCCCCACAGGCGGAGCATCTCCCGCCAGCCGCCGCCGAGCGCGATCGAGCTGGGTCTGCCGTCTCCCACCCACTGGGACGGCCCGAGCTCCAGGCGTTCCACCCGCCCGAGCGCCATCTCGTAGGCGGTGCGGTCGCGGACGTACTGCTCCCTGACGGCCTCGGAGCGCTTCACGTGGGCCGCCTGCGCGGACCGTGCGGCCAGCTCCTGCTCCTGGAACTGCGCGTTGAGATCCTCGAGGGCCAGCTGCCGCTCGGCGTCGAGGACGAGGAGGTGCTGCGGTTCGAAGCCCTGCGTCTTGATCGTGACCGTGTCTAGAGCCTTGCTTCCGGCGTCCGCCGCGCCCCTGGACTCCGCCCGGCTCCGCAGCGCGGCCCAGTCGGGCAGCCGGACCCGGGCGGGCCGCCACCAGGTAGGGGGAACGGTCATGTCGTGCACGTCCTGTCGGGTGAGGGTGAGAGATTTCACGGCCATGGAGGCTCCTCCGGGGAGGGATGCGGGGATCGCTAGTGGATGGTCAGGCTCGACGCGTCGACGCCGGCCGTGGCGAAGATCGATTTCCACAGGGACTCGAGCGGGGGGACGCATTCCGGCCGGCGCTCGGACAGCAGGTTGAAGCCGTAGACGTCGATCGCCGAGCCCCCGAGATCGGCGATCAGCTCCTTGTTCTTCAACCCGGTCACGATGCTCGTACGGGCCGACTCGCCGCCGACGTCGCACGCGCTCAGGTCGAGACCCCCCGTGTTGCTCATCAGGTCGCTGAACACGGCGATCCTGCGTCTCCCGCCGGAGTCGGGCGCGGCGGCCAGCCGGTCGGCCATCACGCGGAGCCCGCCCAGGACGTCGGACCCCTTGGCGTCGTCCTGGCCGCAGGTCCGCAGGCGTTCGGCGCGCGCCGCGGCCTCCTGGAGCAGCTTCTGGTGGACTCTCTTGTCGGTGAGTTCGTTCTTCGTGTCGGCGTAGAGCGGTATCGGCGCCTCCTGGCACGGGGAGCCCTCGGAGTTTCCGGTGATCGCGGCGTAGGCCACCCATCCGCAGCCGTCCAGGAACCCGGGCAGGTTCCGGTCGACGATGGACTTCGAGACCTGGTAGCCGCGGAATCCGGTGATGTCCATGACGACGCCGCAGGACGCCGTCTGCCTGTCGTCGGAGGAACAGCCCGCGGCCGGCAGGGTGACGAGGGCGAGGGCCGCGAGTGCCGCGCGGGCGCGCCGGGGACGAGTGTTCATGGTGCTCACCGATCCGGGTGGTGGTGGTCGCCGCTCTCGATCGAGCGGGGGTTCATGTCACGCCGCCACAGGTCGAGCCACTGCTCCCAGGCCTGGTCGGCGGTGTCGCGAACGCCTCTCGGGATCGCGGCCCGGAGCCGGGCCCGCGGGTCCTCGAACCAGTCGTCGCGCAGTTCGAACCGCCGGGGCCGCCACCTCCGGGCGATCTCACCGGCGTTCTCGTGGGTGCTCAGGAGGCCGCCCAGATAGCAGCTGACCAGGGTCTCGGCCGCGTGCAGCGCCTTGCGCGCCTCCTCCTGGTACCGCGACCACGTCTGCAGCCAGTTGTTGTCCGCGGTGGTCAGCAGGGTCACGTGACCCTCGATGTCCGCGTTGTGTTTCCGGATCTTCTGCTCCAGCCGCATCCGGACGGCCTCCTCCGGCGTCAGGAACCTCACCTCGTCCCACGACTCGCCTCGGTGGGGCACGCTGGCGCGTTCCAACGCGAGGATGTCGGGGTTGAGACCGGCGCTGATCGCCTGAACCTCGCTGACCTGCTGGCTCAGGGTCACCAGCGCACCCTGCGCCTGCCGTTCGATCAGCCCCAGGGCCTTCGCCCGCTCGTTCAGAAGCTCCGACTGCCGAAAGTCGAACTGCTTGTAAATGCGCTGAACGGCGGGAGGCTCGAACGCGGGGTCCTCGATGAAGATCTTGTAGTACGCCTTCTTCTCTCCGTCGGCCACGCCGGCTCGCCGGGCCTTCTCACAGGTGATGGCCTCGCCGGTCTCCCCGGCCTGACCCGGGTCCGCTTCATTCGCCATTTGGCCGTGACCCCTCCCTTCACGGTGCCGTCTGGCTCGATCAGGTCTCAGGGTGCGGGAGGCAGGCGTGCGAGACACCCCATAAATCCGGTTTTCGGTTCCGGCGGTCCCGGGACAGCCCGATGCGCGGCCCGCCGGCTCCGCACGGGCGACAACCCGCCTTTATCAGGGGTCCTCCGATCTCGGCCGCCGCATGCTGGAGGACCGATCCGGCCGATAGGACCGACCGGCCGTCGGACGGCACATGTGAACGAGGAGGCCCCGGTCATGACCTGTGCTCGGAACGGACGAGGAGGAGCGACATCGGCCCGAGGGGCCATCGCTCTCGTCCTCACCCTTGTGTTGTCCTCCTGCGCCTCGGAGGAGCACGGCCCGTCGCCCGCCGCGTCGGCGTCCGCGGTGGCCTTACCCGAGATCACAGTCCCGGCGACCGGCGAATCGGAGACCACGGAATCGGAGGCCACGGAGACGGAGACGCCCGAGGACGACGAGACCGAGGACGACGACAGCGAGGACGGCGAGACCGGGGAGACGAGCCTGGCGGGTGGCAGTTACGAGGTGACGATCACGGGCGCCGCCGGGCAGGCGGACTTCGAGCGCGAGGGGACGGTGCGCGTGCTGGACACGATCTCCGAGGTCGGCACGACGAACGAGGTCAACGTCGTGGACGTCTGCCTGGTCTCGGGCTTCCCGGCGGCTCAGCCGGAGGCCGGCGCCATCTGGCTCGGCAGCAACTCCGGGTGCGATCCGGATGCCTCCGCCGCCCACATCGACCTGGCGTACGTCGAGACGGACGGCCGGACGGTCACCGTACGGCCGGACGAGCGGGTGGCCGCCACGCTCGGCAACAACTTCACGGCGGGATCCGGCCTGGCGGCGGGGCTCTACGCCCCGGTGTCGGGGCAGATGTCGATCACGATCGACGACGACGGCGACCTCTCGGGCACCGTCGACATCGTGGGGTACGGCGGTGCGGGCTTCGGAGAGATCCGCTACCAGGCGGAGATCAGCGGCCACCGCGCCTGACCGCCCGTCGCGGTGCTTCCGCGCCCGGCCACCGGCGCGCCGGGACGGCCCGCGTCAGTGTTGGGAGGCCTCGTACCAGAGGTAGGGGATCGACCAGTCCCAGTGCTCGGCCTCGCTCATCTCCCGTACCGGGTCGGGCTCGTGCGACCACAGTACGGCGCCGGGGACGCCGAACTGGGCGGCCCAGTATCGCCCGAGCCGTACGAATCCCCGGCCGAGAGCGCAGGCCATCCGCTTCACCAGTGCGAGCATCACCGGGCACCACTCCTCGTACGCTCTGGCACGCCACTGCTTGTTACCCAGACCACCATGGATCCGGAAATAAAGATTTAATCTGGTCGATTCCTCGAAGTAAATGGTCAGACGACCTCATGGTGGTCTCAGGCGCCGAGCAGTTCGTGCAGGCCCCAGCCGTCGGCGTCCTCCACCACCCGCAGCGCCAGCTCCGCGCGACCGGCCATGTCGAGCGGTGTGACACCGGCGACCGCGTGGCCGTGCGCGAGCCGGTCGAGCGCGGCCCCGACGAGTGGCCCCGCCGTCCGTACGGTCGATGGCAGCGCGATCGAACGCGTCGATCCGCCATGCAGCACGATGGTGCGCTGCCGGTAGAGACGACGGAAGCAGCCGCGCAGGTAACGTTCAACGCGGCCCAGCGTCACGGACGGCGCGGCCGTCAGTTCGCGCATCCGCCCGAGGGCCGCTGCTGTGACCGGGTCGTCCACGTGGACGACCGGATCGGCGGCCAGCCACCGCACCATACGCCGTACCCGTTCCCGGTTGTTGCCGCCGATCGCGTCGAGGTCGCGTTCCCAGCCGGTGACTGACCTCCTCCCTCGACAACCAATGGGGCGACTTGCTCGCCACTTGTGCGGCGGGTAGTGCACTGTCGGTCTTGAGCCTCCGCAGCAGCGACTCGCGTGTTTACCAGGCCAGGGAGCCCTGCGAGAGCACGTGGCTTCCCACCCAGTCGGCCGCCTCCACGGCTTCGCGCAGCGCGAGTACGGTGCCCACGTCCCACAGCCGCCGATGCCAGGGCGGAGTCGCCCGGAAGGGCCTCTCCCCATCGCCTTTTCTGGGGGTTGTGCGGCATCCAGTTCGGCTGATCAAGGGCCTGTCGTCACAGTTTCCGCACAACTCGCCCACTCTCTGTGATCGAATCTGCTTCGGCACTTCGTACGGCTGTGTCCCTGCGATGCTTCCGGTTCTCGTCCGAGGGCAGTGAAGCCCCGGCGTCCGCGTATCGTTCTCGAAACGCGAGTGACTGGAGGTGCCGATGCGGCTGGAGGCCGTCTTCTTCGACGTCGGGGAGACCCTCGTGGACGAGACCCGGGAGTACGGCACCTGGGCTGACTGGCTCGGGGTGCCACGCCACACCTTCTCCGCCGTGTTCGGCGCCGTCATCGCCCGCGGCGGGGACTACCGGGAGACCTTCCAGCACTTCCGGCCAGGGTTCGACCTCCACGCCGAGCGGGAGCGCCGGGCCAGGGAGGGGCACGCCGAGACGTTCGGCGAGGAGAACCTCTACCCCGACGCGCGGCCGTGCCTCGCCGAACTGCGGGAGATGGGGTTGCGCGTCGGGCTCGCCGGCAACCAGACCTCCCGCGCCGAAAGCATCCTGCGTACCCTCGGCCTGCCCGTGGACGTGATCGGCACCTCCGACGGCTGGGGCGTGGAGAAGCCCGCCCCGGCCTTCTTCGAGCGCGTGGTGGCGGAGGCCGGCTGCCCCGCGGAGTCGGTTCTCTACGTGGGCGACCGGCTCGACAACGACATCCGGCCCGCCCAGCGGGCCGGGCTGCCCACCGCCCTCGTACGGCGGGGCCCCTGGGGCCACGTCCTCCGGGACGAGGCGGTGACCCGGGCGTGCCTGTTCCAGGTCGACTCGCTCGACGAGTTACCCGCCCTGGTCCGCAAGCACAACGGCGACTGACGGCTCAGCCCGCCTCGGTGAGGTCGATCGAAGAGGCCAGTTCGGCGGCCACGGCGCGGAGGTTGCGGACGACCTGCCGGTCACGCGTGGCGGGCCAGGCGACGACGGTCTCGGCCCGGTCGCCGGCCAGGGGCACGAACACCACACCCGTACGCCTGAGGCTGTGCGCCGACCGGGCGAGCCGGGTCACGCCCACTCCGGCGGCGACCAGGCCGAGCAGGCTCGGCACGCCGTCGGCCCGCTGCGCCACCCTGGGCTCGAAGCCGGCCGCGCGGAAGTCGTCGTCGTACTTGCGGTGCCAGGGCGGCCAGGACTCGCGCGACGTGAGCACCCAGGGTTCGGCGGCCAGATCGGCGAGCCGTAGCCCGGCCCGTCCGGCGAGCGGGTGGCCGGTCGGCAGGACCGCGCAGACGGGCTCGGAGACCAGCGCCTCGGTCTCCAGATCGTCCACGAGCGGCGGACGGGTGAACGCCGCGTCGTACCGGTCCTCGCGCAGGCCCGCCACGAGGTCGGCGATGCCGACGGCCTCGGCGGTGAGCTCGACGTCCGGGTACCGCTTCCGGAACGCGCGGACGACCGGCGGCATCATGTAGTTCGCGGTGGAGGCGAGGAAGGCCAGGCGGAGCCTGCCGGTCTCCCCCCGCACGGCGCGGCGGGCGGCCTGCAGCGCGGTGTCGGCCCGGTCCAGGACCGCGCGTGCCTCGGGCAGGAAGACGCGGCCGATCTCGGTCAGGCGGGTGCCGCGGGTGTCGCGGTCGAACAGGCGTGCGCCGAGGGCGTGTTCGAGCGCCGCGATCTGCTGTGACAGCGACTGCTGCGCGATGTGCAGCTCCCGCGCGGCGACGGTGAAGCTCAGATGCTCGGCCACGGCGACGAAGTACCGCAGATGGCGCAGCTCGGGGGTCACAGGCTCTGACTGTAACCGCCGCAGGGAACCTGTGTTGGCCGTGCCGGTCCCGCGCGGCCCAGAGTGGTCCCACTGATCACGACACGAGGAGTGGGACCATGACCGGACGGGTGTGGCTGATCACCGGATGCTCGGCGGGTTTCGGCCGGGAGCTGGCCCAAGCCGCCCTGGCGGCGGGGGACCGGGTGATGGCGACCGCCCGGCGCGTCGAGACGCTGGCAAAACTGGTGGAGACGGGCGGCGACCGTGTGCGCGTCGCCGGGCTGGACGTCACCGACGCGGCGTCGATCGGCGCGGCGGTGGCCGACGCCCTGTCCGCCTTCGGCCGGATCGACGTGGTGGTGAACAACGCCGGTCATGGCTCGGTGGGAGCCGTGGAGGAACTGTCGATGAGCGACCTGCGCGCGCTGATGGAGGTCATGTTCTTCGGGGCGACGGCCGTGACCAAGGAGGTCCTGCCGCATCTGCGCCGGCAGGGGAGCGGCACGATCGTGCAGATGAGCTCGATGGGCGGGCAGCTCAGCATGCCGGGGTTCGGCGCCTACTGCGCCGCCAAGTTCGCCCTGGAAGGGCTGTCGGAGGCGCTCGCCGCCGAGGTCGCGCCCTTCGGCGTACGGGTGCTCATCGTGGAACCGGGGGCGTTCCGCACCGAGTTCGGCGGACACCGCATGCACCGCTCGGAGCCCATCGACGCCTACCGGGTGTCCACGGGGGCGACCAGGGCCTCCGTGGACGGGATGGACGGCACCCAGCCGGGAGATCCGGCCAGGGCCGCGCAGGCGATCCTCGAGGTCCTCGGCCACGACGATCCTCCGCTGCGGCTCGCCCTCGGCGACGACGCGGTGGATGCCATCCGGGCCCACCACGAGATGCTGCGCGGCGACCTGGACCGCTGGGAGAAGCTCAGCCGGGCGACGAGCCTCGAAGGTTCCCGGGGCGACGGCTGATCCTGGCCGGCGCGGGCCATGGTCACATCGTGAGCTCGGGGAGCCTGGCGCGGCCGAGGTCCGTGAGCCGTTCGCCGAGTTGCCGCGTCGCCGCCGCGGGCGGCAGCGCGTCCAGCACCCCGCGGACGCGCTCGTGGCCGACGGCGTACCAGCATTCCTCCAGCGCGTCGACGGCCCGCCTGAGGTGCTCGGTGGCCTGGTCGCCGTCGGCCGGGGCGTGTGCGGCGGCGAGGTCGGCGAACAGCACCGAGCGTTGTTTGCCGCCGTTCGGGCCGAGGTGGTCGAGAGCGGTGCGCAACCGGCGGGCCGCCTCCTCGTACTGGCCGGCGGTGAGCGCGCTGTATCCGGCGAAGCCGTCGAGCCGGGCGCGCTCGAAGAAGTCGAGCCAGGGAGGGTCTTCCCCCCTCGTGTCGATCATCTGGTCGGCCCGGTCGATGTGCTTCATGCACTCCTTGGGCTCGCCGCACCGGGCGGTGATCTCCGAGGCGACGCAGTGGAGCCACGCCCTGGTCAGCGGGCCGACGCCGTGCCAGGCGTGCGCGAACGCCGCGTCGAGTAACCCCAGGGCGTCGGAGCGGCGGCCGCCGAAGCCGGGGACGAACGCCGCGTGGGCGAGCACGGCGGCGGCGAGCGGATGGTCTCCGCACTCCCGCGTCGCCGACAGGGCCAGCCGGAACAGCCGCGCGGCCGTATGGCATTCCTCCAGATCGAAGAAGGCCACCCTGCCGGACAGCAGGGCCGAGCGCGCGGCCGCCTCGGCGAGCGTCTGCCGCACCGCTCCCTCCGGGGCGGCGCGCAGCAGGCTCGTGCCGAGCCGGGTGTGGGCGACCGACGCCTGGAAGATCTCCTCCGGGGGCGAGGTCCAGTAGAGCGCGGCCTGCCGGTCGACGACCCGGGCGAACGCCTCGGCCGACTCGGCGTCGACCCCGCGCCCGCGTTCCACCGCCGCCGGGAGACGTTCGCCGCCCTCGCCGAGGAGCGGGGCGAGCACGCCCGCGCCGAAGAGGTTCCGCAGGAACGTGGAACGGTCGATGCCGTCTGCGGTGATCATGCTCAGCAGCCTCCCAATCTCGTCCACCACCTCCGTCACCGGCCGCATGGCCATCTCGTCGGGGGTGAGCAGTCCCAGTTCGCTCGCGGACATACCGAAAATCGTCACGAGATGCTTGCGGTAGCGCGGGTCCGGCCACCGCTCGCCGGTCTCCCACCGGCGGACGGTGTTCGCCGTCAGGCCCGTGTCCTTCTCCCCGCACGACCGCATGGCCGTACGGATGCGTTCGCACACTTCCTCGTAGGACCACCCGCGCTGCAGGCGTTCCCATGCGAGCCGGCGATTCGGCGGATGACGGTGGCTGGCCGGCATGTCGCACCCCTCCTCGCATGACCGCTTCTCGCGCGACCACGTGCACGCTGCGTCGGCGTGACACGCTGACACTACGGGAGTTTCCGTGTTCGCGCGGCTACTGGCTGTGATTGGACGTCCCCTGGCTGATACCGCCGCCCTCGCGGACGCGCTTGACTTGGCCCACTTCCGCGAGCAGCCGTTGGAGATGGGTGACATGACCACGTTGGAGGACATCGCGCGGGTCCACACCGGCTGGATCATCTGGCGGTCGGACGCCGGCCGCTGGTGGGCCACCAGGCGCGGGGCGGTCGACCTGGAAGCCATCCGGAGGGGGTGCGCGATGACGCTCGACGCCGACGACCCCGAGGGCCTCGCCGCCGCCCTGACCGCCCAGGAGGAGGTGACCGCCGAAATCGTCGCAGACCTCGCCCCCATCCCCGCGGACTCCGCCCCCACCGGGTGATCACAAGGCGCGGTCAGCGGCCGTGCCGGAGGCGGTCCCTTATGTAGTCGACGACGTGGGCCGCGCAGGCGCCGTTGTTGGCGCCTGCACGATCGGTGACGGTGAACTCCGCCGGCGACGGGCACGACGACCCGCCCCAACTGCACCGGCGTTCTCCCCCTTCGTGCCCGGGCGGTAGTCGCCCGCCTCCCAGAACTTGATCTGCAACAGGTCCATCCGCCCAGTCCTCCGCTTGTCCTGACACCTTTGCTCAGACAAGGAGATCGGAGCGAAGGGCCTCTGCCTGGAGGATGCGCTCGATCTCCTTCTCGTCCGCATTGTGTCCCGTCTGCCGACGCAGTTCCTTCCGTACGGCGCCGAGGAGTGGAAGGTGAGAGCGGGGGGCTTTGTTGACATCGGTAGTCGTAAGAGAGAGCATTGCTCTCGAAACGGAGCGATGTCTCTAACTCTGCTTGCCGATGGAGCCCCCCATGAACGCGGTCCTGCCTGCTCGTGCCCGGTTGACTGGGCTGTCCTTTCTCGTGGCCGGAATTCTGTTCCTCCTCTATCCGCTGGTGCGGCCGTACGGGGACGAGACGGCGCTGTCCGGGGCCGCGACGATGGCGTCGCCCGCCTGGGTCGCGGCGCACCTGTTCGGAATGGTCGGTTTCGTCCTGCTCGCGCTGGGGACTCTCGGCCTCTACCTGGTGCTCGACCGGCCCCTCGCCCTGCGGGCGGCGGTGGTGACCTGGATCGGGGCCGGGCTCACCCTGCCGTACTACGGCGCGGAGGACTTCGGGCTGCACGTCATCGGCGCGCGGGCCGTGCGGGACGGCGACGTCACGCTGCTGGCGCTGGTGGACGAGTTCCGCTTCGGTCCGGTGGCGATCACGATGTTCGCGGCCGGGCTCGTGCTGCTCGGCGCCGGCGCCGTCCTGGCCGCCGTCGCCGCCGGACGGTCAGGCGTCCTGCCCCGGTGGAGCGGCGCCCCGATGGCCGTGGGGATGGCGCTGTTCATCCCCCAGTTCTTCGGTTCGCCGGCGGTGCGGATCGCCCACGGCCTGCTGCTGGCGATCGGGGGCGTCTGGCTCGCGGTCGCCCTGCGGCGGGCGAGCCGATCATGATCGAATGGTTGTTCTAATACAATGGAGTCATGACGGCTTTTCAGGCCTCACTGCTGGACTGGGGCGAGGATGTTCACATGGGACCGCTCGGCGCCTCGGTGCGGCGCACTCCGCTGGAGCGCGGCGCCTGGGTCGACGTGCGGCGGCACTGGGTCCAGGGCGCAGACGCGCTCTTCGAGCGGCTGCGCGACGGGGTCCCGTGGCACGCCGAGCGCGTCCACATGTACGACAGGGTCGTGGACGTGCCCCGGCTGCTGAAGTTCTACGACGAGGGCGAGGAGCTGCCCGACCCGGTGCTGGCCGAGGCCAGGGATCTGCTCAACGCCCACTACGAGCAGGAACTCGGTGAGCGGTTCGTGACAGCGGGCATGTGCCTCTACCGCGACGGCCGGGACAGCGTCGCCTGGCACGGCGACACGATCGGGCGCGGGAGCGTGGAGGACACGATGGTCGCGATCCTGTCGTTCGGCACGCCGCGCCCGCTGCTGCTGCGCCCGCGCGGCGGGGGCACCGCGCTGCGTCACGAACTGGGCCACGGCGACCTCATCGTCATGGGCGGAAGCTGCCAGCGCACCTGGGAGCACGCGGTCCCGAAGTCGGCCACGGTGACCGGCGCCCGGATCAGCGTGCAGTTCCGCCCCCGGGGCGTCCGCTGACGGGTGCCCCCTTCCCCGCCGGCGGCGGCCCTGTAGCGTGGAGATCGTGTTCCTCCGGGTCGAGATCGACGGCCGCCCACCCACGGCCGAGGCGCTATGGCATCCCGCACTCGTCAACTACGGCCACTTCACCGCCCTGCAGGTCAGGAACGGCCGCACCCGGGGGCTCGGCCTGCACCTCGCCCGGCTCGACGCCGCGAACCGTGAGCTCTTCGGCGCCGGCCTCGACGGCGACCTGGTGCGCGAGCGTGTCCGGCACGCCCTGGCCGACGACACGCGCGACGCCTCGGTGCGGGTGGTGGCCTACTGCCCGGAGGACCGGGGTGCGGTGAGCCTCCTCGTCGCCGTGCTGCCGCCCGCGCCCCCGCCGTCCGGGTGGCAGAGCCTGAAGCCGGTGCCGTACGAGCGGCCCGTCGCGCACGTCAAGCACGTCGGTGGGTTCGGCCAGCTCTACCACCGGAAGGTCGCCGAGCGCGAGGGCTTCGACGACGTCCTGCTCACCGGTCCGGACGGCACCGTCGCCGAGGGCGGCGTCACCAACATCGGCTTCTTCGACGGCTCGTCCGTCCTGTGGCCCGACGCGCCCAGCCTCGGCGGCGTCACCATGGCACTGCTGGAGGACCGCCTCCCGGCGGCCGGAATCGGGTCGCGGCGCGGGCCGGTGCGGCTGGCCGACCTGCCGGCGTACCGGTCGGTCTTCGTGGCCAACTCCCGCGGCGTCGCGCCCGTCGGGCGGATCGGCGACGTCACCCTCCCCGTGGACGACGACTTCGCCCGGACGCTGTCCGAGGTGTACGAGTCGGTTCCCTGGGACCCGATCTAGGGCGGGCGGCCCCCAGGGGTGGGCGGCCGTCGACACGTGCGGTTTCCTGGTAGTCCTGGAGAAGGCGCCGGTGAAGGACCGGTCCCGGCCGCACGAGCGAAAGGTCACGGATGATCCCGCACCCCTACGTCCCCGCCCCCGCCCGGTACGACGACATGCCGTACCGGCGCAGCGGAAGGAGCGGCGTGCTGCTTCCCGAGATCTCCCTCGGCCTGTGGCACAACTTCGGCGACGGACACGCGTTCGACGTGCAGCGCGCCGTCCTGCGCCGCGCCTTCGACCTCGGCGTCACCCACTTCGACCTGGCCAACAACTACGGCCCGCCGTACGGCTCGGCGGAGGAGAACTTCGGCCGCCACCTGCGGGCCGACTTCCGGCCCTACCGCGACGAGCTGTTCGTCTCGACCAAGGCGGGCTACGACATGTGGCCGGGCCCGTACGGCGAGTGGGGGTCGCGCAAGTATCTGCTGGCGAGCCTCGACCGGTCGCTGAGCCGGATGGGCCTCGACTACGTCGACGTGTTCTACTCCCACCGCCCCGACCCGGACACGCCGATCGAGGAGACGATGGGCGCCCTCGACACGGCGGTGCGCTCGGGCAAGGCGCTCTACGTGGGCATCTCGAACTACTCGGCGGAGGAGACCGAGCGGGCCGCCGCCGTGCTGCGCGACCTCGGCACCCCGCTCCTGATCCACCAGCCGCGCTACTCGATGCTCGACCGCTGGGTGGAGGACGGGCTGCTCGACGTCCTGGAGCGGTCCGGGGCGGGCTGCATCGCCTACTCGCCGCTGGCGCAGGGCCTGCTGACCGGGCGCTACCTCGACGGTGAGGTGCCGGCGGACTCGCGGATGGCGATCGGCCACTTCCTCACCCGCGACCGGCTCACCCCCAGGCTGCTGGACACCCTGCGCGGCCTCGACAAGATCGCCCAGGCGCGCGGCCAGTCGCTCGCGCAGCTCGCGCTGTCGTGGATCCTGCGCGACCGGCGGGTCACGTCCGTGCTGGTCGGAGCCAGCTCGGTGGAGCAGTTCGAGCAGAACGCCGCCGCCCTGGCCGCGCCGCCGCTCACCCCGGAGGAGCTGGCCGACATCGAGAACCTGCTGCGCTAGTCGACCTCGGCGCTGCCGTTCACCCGGAGCTTGCGGCGGGCCCGGTCGTAGAAGGTCGTCGTCCCGAGCCGCACCACGCGGGCCGCGGCGCGCAGCGCCGTCACGGTGAGCCGGTCGCCCGGGCACAGGTGGCCGCCGATGGTGCCGTCGACCTCCATCGCGAGCTGTCCGCTCGTGGGGAGCACGTCGAGCGTCACCTCCTCGTCGGCGGACAGCACGAGCGCCCGGTTGAACGCCGTGTGCGCGGCGGCCGGGACGACGATGAAGCCCTCGACGGTGGGGGAGACGATCGGGCCGCCGGCCGAGAAGCTGTACGCCGTCGACCCGGTGGCGGTGGAGACGATCACCGCGTCGGCGGCGTACCGGACGAACGGCTCGCCGTAGACCGAGACGGACACGGCCGCGAGCCCGTCGCCGGGGATGCGGACGAGGGCGATGTCGTTGAAGGCGGTCACGGTCCGGCCGTCGGGGAGGGCCGCCCGGACCGCCATGCGCGGCTCGACCGTGTACCTGTGCTCGTCGATCGCCGACAGCGCGGGCGCGAGGTCAGCGACGTCGATCTCGGCGAGGAAGCCGAGCCGGCCCAGGTTGACGCCGAGGACGGGCGTCGGCCGCCCGGCGATCAGGCGCATGGTGCGCAGCATCGTCCCGTCGCCGCCGAGGCTGACCAGCAGGTCGGCCTGCCGCACCAGCGTCTGGGCGTCCACCGCGACCGCGCTGCAGTCGATGCGCCCGACCTCGTCGGGCAGGCCCAGCACCGGGCAGCCCCGGTTGCGCGCCCACTCGACGATGGTGTCGATGGCCTCCTTCGAGTCACGCTCGGGGTGCAGGACGAGACCGACGGTGCTGACCATGCCCATGCCCCTCACTGTACGGGGCGTGCGGGCCCTTACCGCCCGTCGTCCCGGGGCGCCTGGGTGATGGGCAGGACGACCCGGAACCGGGTGTCCCCGGGCGCGGACTCCACCCGGATGTCCCCGTGGTGCTTGTTCACGACGATCCGATAGGAGATGTCCAGGCCCAGGCCGGTGCCCTCGCCGACGGGCTTGGTGGTGAAGAACGGCTCGAAGATGCGGGGCCGGACCTCCGGCGGGATGCCGGGCCCGGTGTCGCCGATCTCGGCGATCAGGTGCCCGTCCTTCCGCCAGGTGCGGATGGTGAGCGTGCCCTCGCCGTCCATCGCGCAGAGCGCGTTGTCGATCAGGTTCGTCCACACCTGGTTCAGCTCCGCCGCGTACGCCGGGATCGGCGGCAGCGACCGGTCGTACTCCTTGACCGTGCGCACGCCCTGCGGGATCTTGCCGTGGAGCATGGTCAGCGTGGCGTCGAGCAGGTCGTGCACGTCGACCGTCTGGTACGGGGCCCGGTCGAGCTGGGAGTACTGCTTCGCCGCGCCGACCAGGCTGGAGATCCGGTTCACCGCGTCGTCGATCTCGCCCATCAGCAGCTCGGTGTCGATGGTGTAGGTGAGCCACCGCACCGCCGGCTCCCGGTTCTCCTCGCCCACCGCGCCAGCGATCTGGTCGAGCCACTCCACGTCGACGCCCCCGGCCACCAGCGTGGCCGCGAGGTCCCAGCCGCCGACGATGTCGTGGTCGTCCAGCCAGTCGGCGATGGCGTCCTCGGCGTCGGAGCGCGCCAGCGGGGACAGCTCGGGGGCGGACGCGGCGCGCTTCACCGCGTCCTCCTGGAGCTCCACCAGATCGTGCAACTGGCTGCCGTCCAGCCGCCCGTCGGCGATCATGGCGAGCTTCTGCCGCATGCCCGCCACCCGCCCGCGCAGCGCGGACGTGGCCCGCACGGCGGCGGCAGCAGGGTTGTTCAGCTCGTGCGTCAGCCCGGCCGACAGCGAGCCGAGCGCGAGCAGCCGCTCCCGCTCGCCCACGACCGTCTGGGTGGCGCGCATGCCGATGAAGAGCCCCTCCAGCAGGTGCATCGCCATCGGGAACCACTCGCGCACGCACTCGGCGATCACCTCGGCCGGCAGCACGAAGAACCCGGCGTCGGTGACCGCGCGCAGCGAGTTCAGGTAGAGCTGGTGCTGCTCGCCGCTGAGGTACGCCTGGGTGGCGCCGCCGTACACACCGCGCTGGGAGGTGCGGCTCACCTCGACCTCGTCGCCCTGCACCCGCCTGCTCATCGCGACCGTGCCGCTGAGCAGTACGAAGAAGCAGGTGGCGGGCTCGCCCTCGCCGTAGACGAGAGTGCCGGCGGCGCGCGTCTCCACCCGGCCCGCCGCCGACAGGGCGGAGAGCTGGCCGTCGTCCAGCGACTCGAAGAGGAACAGCGTGCGCAACTCCTGCAGCGGCAGCGTCTCTGTCATCTGCGTCTCTGTCATCTGCGTCTCTGTCATCTGCGTCCCGGTCGTCGGCGTCTCTGTCATCGGCCCTCCAGGTAGCGGTGGACGAGCGAGACCGCCATCGCGCCCTCGCCCACGGCTGAGGCGACGCGCTTGACCGAGCCCGCCCGCACGTCGCCGGCGGCGAAGACGCCCGGCATGCTCGACTCCAGGTGATAGGGGTCTCTGGACGGCGCCCACCCGGCCGGGCGGAGTCCGTCGGCGAGCAGGTCGGAGCCGGTCAGCACGTATCCGTTGCCGTCGCGGGCCACCACGTCGCCGAGCCAGTCGGTGCGCGGCTCGGCGCCGATGAAGACGAACAGCCACGACGTCGGCACCGTGGCGACCCGGCCGGACCTCCGGTCGCACAGGGTCAGCCGCTCCAGGTGGTCGCGTCCCTCGCCGCCCACGACCTCGGTGTTCGGGTGGACCTCGATGTTCGCGATCCCCTCGATCTGGTCGATGAGATAGCGCGACATCGACCGGGTGAGGTCGTCGCCCCGGATAAGGATGTGCACCCTCCGGGCGAAGCGGGAGAAGTACACCGCCCCCTGGCCCGCGGAGTTGGCCCCGCCGACGATGTAGATCTCCTCGCCGGAGCAGTTCGGGGCCTCGATGGCGGCCGAGCCGTAGAAGACGCCGCGGCCGGTCAGGTCGGCGAGGCCGGGGGCGTCCAGGAGGCGGTACGACACGCCCGTGGCCAGCACCACCGTGTGCGCCGCGACGGCAGTGTCGTCGGAGAACCGGAGCAGCGTGACCGGGTCCTGCCGTTCGAGGCCGACGACCTCGCGGGTGGTGAGCATCTCGGCGTTGAACTTCTGGGCCTGCCGGCGGGCGCGGTCGGTGAGCTGGGCGCCCGAGACGCCGTCGGGGAAGCCCAGGTAGTTCTCGATCCGGCTGCTCTGCCCGGCCTGGCCGCCGGTCGCCCGCTGCTCCACCAGCAGGGTCCGCAGGCCCTCGGAGGCGCCGTACACCGCCGCGCCGAGCCCGGCCGGGCCCCCGCCGATCACGGCGAGGTCGTAGAGGTCGGAGGCGGGGGTGGTGGCCATGCCGACGTGCGCGGCGAGGTCGGTCTCCGTGGGCCGGGCCAGGGCCTTGCCGTCCGTGGTGATCACGACCGGCACGTCGGCCTCGCCCAGGCCGGCCGCGGCGAGCAGCCGCGCGCCCTCGGCCTCGTCCGCCCGCAGCCAGCGGTACGGCACGAGGTTGCGGGCCAGGAAGTCGCGCACCGCGAACGACCGCGCCGACCAGCGGTGCCCGACGACCTTGGTCTCCGGCATCGTCACGGCGGGAGTGGTGAGCCACGCCTCCAGCAGCGCGTCCAGCACCGGGTAGAGCTTCTCCTCCGGCGGGTTCCACGGCTTGAGCAGGTAGTGGTCGAGATCCACGATGTTGATCGCGTTGATGGCCGCGTCCGTGTCGGCGTACGCGGTGAGCAACACGCGACGGGCCAGCGGGAAGACGTCCATGGCGGCCTCGAGGAACTCGATGCCGTTCATCCCGGGCATCCGGTAGTCGGCCAGGAGCACGGCGACCTGCTCGCCGCGCAGTTTGATCTCCCGCAGCGCGTCCAGCGCGGTGGACCCGGACTCCGCCCGGATCACGCGGTAGCGGTCGCCGTACCGGCGGCGTAGGTCGCGCGCCACCGAACGCGAGACAGAGGGATCGTCGTCGACGGTGAGGATCGCGGCGTTCTGCACCTCTCCACGGTACTGGCGATGGGCAAAATCCGGTTCGTCCCCGGTGGGCCATAGGTCCCATGCCGCGAGGACGTTCGCCGCTCGCCCCGTTCGGTGGGTATGACGAAGTCTGAGGAGGGACGGGAAGGAATACACCATGCCCATGACCGTCCGGGACGTCATGAACAGGTTCGTGGTCGCGGTCGAGGCGGACGCCTCGTTCGGCGAGGTGGTGACTGCGATGTGCCGGTTCCACGTCGGAGCGGTCCCCGTCGTGGACGGCGACCGGCGGGTGCTCGGCATGGTCAGCGAGGACGACCTGCTGCTCAAGGACATGGACCGGCGGATGGGCGACCTGCTCTTCGAGGGGCCCTCGCGCCACCGGGAGCGGAGGAAGGCGGCCGGCCGGCGGGTCCGCGATCTCATGAGCACTCCCGCGATCACGGTCACCGAGGACACCCCGGTGCGGCAGGCGGCCTGGCTCATGCACCGGAACCGGATCAAGGACCTCCCGGTGGTGGACGCGGTCACGGGGCGGATCACCGGGCTGGTCCGCAAGTCCGACCTGATCAGGGTGTTCTGCCGCTCCTCGGAGGACATCCGCGAGGATGTCCTCGACGTGATCGGGCCCTGCACGGGGCGGTGCTCCCTGCGGGTCGAGGACGGGATCGTCTACCTGGAGGGCAGCGTGGAGCGGCGGTCCCAGCTGAGGGCGCTGCTGGAGGCCGTCTGGCGTGTCGACGGCGTGGTCGACGTCGACTCCGAGGTCTCGTACGAGGTCGACGACCTGGGCCGGGTGATCCCGCCCGTCACCCGTCCATGAGCAGGACGGCCGCCCCCTCCACCCGGTCGGCGGCGAGGTCGGCCAGCGCCCGGCCGGCGGCCGCGAAGGGGTAGGGCGTGGTCGTGACCCGGGGGTGGTGGAGGGACGCCAGCCGGAGGAACTCCCGGCCGTCCTCGCGGGTGTTGGCCGTGACGCTGCGCAGCGTGCGCTCCTGGAACAGATGGCGCTGGTAGTTCAGCACCGGGATGTCGGTCAGGTGGATCCCGGCGACCGCGAGCGTCCCGCCCCGGTCGAGCGCGGCGAGGGCGACCGGCACGAGGTCGCCCACCGGCGCGAAAAGGATGGCCGCGTCCAGGGGCTCCGGCGGCGGGTCGGCGCTGCCCCCGGCGGAGGCCGCGCCCAGCCGGAGCGCGAGGTCGCGGGCCGCCGCCGACCTCGTCATCACGTGCACCGTCGCGCCCTCGGCGATCGCGATCTGCGCGGTCAGGTGCGCCGAGGCGCCGAAGCCGTAGATCCCGAGCCGGCCGCCCGGCGGCAGATCGGCGCGGGCCAGCGCCCGGTATCCGATGATCCCCGCGCACAGCAGCGGCGCCAGCGTCTCGGCCGGGACGTCCTCCGGCAACGGGTAGACGTACGCGGCGGGGGCGGTCAGCAGTTCGGCGTAGCCGCCGTCGGCGTCCCAGCCCGTGTAGGCGGACGCGGGACACAGGTTCTCCGCGCCCCGCAGGCAGTAGCGGCACCGGCCGCAGGTCGAGCGCAGCCACGCCACGCCCACCCGCGAACCGGGCGGCGGTCCCGCCGTGTCCGGGCCCAGGGCCGCGACCCGCCCCACCACCTCGTGCCCGGGCACCGTACGGGGGCGTCTCGGGGGGAGATCGCCCTCGGCGAGGTGCAGGTCGGTGCGGCAGACCGCGCACACCTCGACGCGGATCAGCAGTTCCCCCGATCTGGGCACGGGGTCCGGCAGTTCGGCCCGCTCCAGGGGCCGCGTCGCGACCGGCCCCGGCCGGGCCACCACCCAGGCGTCCATGGCTATCCGTGCTGGATACGCCGGCCGCTGATCTCGACCGGCTCGATCCGGATGTAGAGGGCGCGTTCGCCGCCCGCCCAGGTCTCGACCTCCTTGTGCACGTCGCCGGTCACGTGGTGGGCCCCGCCGCGGACGAGCACGCTCCAGCCCTCCCGCGTCCTCTCGTCGATGCGGTCGACCTCGAAGGCGACCATGAAGTCGGCCCCGTTGACGCCCGTGCGCAGGTCGGCGTCCATCGGGCCGCCGAGCGCCGTGCGGAACAGCACCGCGCCCTGCTCCACCGTGTAGTTGACCGGCAGGATCACCGGGCCGCCGGGGTGGGTGAAGGCGATCCTGCCCACGCCCCCGGGGGAGATCAGCCGCAGGCAGTCGTCGCGGTCCAGCTTCTCCAGGTGCGGCAGGCCGGCGGGTGCGGTGTTCTCACTCATGCGTTCCTCTTCTTCACAGTCGGTTCGTACTGCCTCGTTCGGCGCGCGACCGGCAACGCGATCAGCAACGCGGCCGGCACCAGACCAGCATTCCGCACCGGGGGCCGGCGGCGGCACCGCCGTCCGTCACGTTCCGGGGGACGAAAGGCCCTTGGCCGCGTCTCCTCCCTTGGCCGTCGTTTGCCGTAATCCCTCCTTTAGTCGCATGCCCCAGATGGGCACCACCGTCACGTGGCTCCCGCCGGGGGAGTGCCACGGAGAGAGGCCCCACGGAAAGGACACTGTGATGAGACCGGACGGACGACCGCACGCCGATCGCCTGGCGAGGCCCTGATGGAGGTGCTGAGCGGCCGCGTGCTCCTGCGCTCCGCCGACCGGGCCGCGAGCCGCCGCTTCTACCGGGACGTCCTGGGCCTGGCGGTGAGCCGGGAGTTCGGGCCGGCCGAGGACCCCGGGGTGGTGTTCTTCCTCGGGGCCGGATTCCTGGAGATCTCCCCGCACGGCGGCGGCGGGCGGGAGAGCCCGGCGCTGTGGCTGCAGGTCCGCGACGTCCGGGCGGAGCACGACCGGCTGGCCGCCGCGGGGGTGCGGGTGTCGCACCCGCCACGGCTGGAACCGTGGGGGCTGGTGGAGATGTGGATCGAGGATCCCGACGGTCTGCCGATCGTGCTCGTCGAGATCCCCGAGGGTCATCCGCTGCGGCGCGATCCCCGTTCCTTCACCCCGCATCCCACCTGACCAGGATGAGTGTGATCGGGTCTCACCTCGCCGTAGGCTTCTACTGGGAGACGGTAGCCTTAATTTCCTACCGGATTCGTGGGAGAATCGGGCGATGAGTACCTGGCCATGTGAGACGCCGACCACCGCCGCCGTCATGGCCGCGCGCTGGGTGAGGTCGGCGGCCGTCGACGACGCCCTCGGACGGCACTGGCTGGCCAATCCCGACCCCCGGGGCCGGTCGGCGGGCGCGGGGAGCACCTCCTCCCTGTACGCGGGGGCGGCCGGCGTCGTGCTGTTCTTCCTGGAGGCCGCCGCCGCCACGGGTGACCGGACGTACCTGGACGACGCGCTCGCGGGGGCGCGCCGGCTCGCCGCGACGTGGCGGGAGCAGCGCGACCCGACCTTCTACCACGGCCGGGCGGGGATGCTCTTCGCGATGGCCGAGACCGGCTGGGCGACCGGCGACGAGGAGGTCCACGAGGCGGCCCACGCCGTCGCCGACGGCCTGGTGCGCGATGTCCGCCGGTTCGACGACGGCGCCGGCTGGACCGGGGACCCGGCGCTGCGCGGCGACGGGGGCATCGTGCTCGCGCTGCTGCACGCCTCGGGCCTTCTCGGGGTGTCGGCGTACGAGGAGGTGGCCGTCGAGGCGGGCGGGCGCGTCGCGGCCCTCGCCGTGCCCGGTCACCGCTTCGGCGGGAACGCCTTCCCCGACCTGCCCGTGGACGCCGTCACGCCGGGGTTCCTGTCGGGGACGGCGGGCGCCGCGTTCCTGCTCGCCCGGCTGCACGGTGTGACCCGCGACGCGCGGTTCCTCACGGCGGCCCGCCGGGGGGCCGACTTCGTCCGCACGGTCAGCGTGGTCACCGACAGGTGCGCCCGCGTCCCGCACCACCTGCCGCAGGGGCGCCGCCTCCACTACCTCGGCTTTTGCTCCGGCGCGGCCGGGGTGGCCCGGATGTTCCACGAGCTGCACCGCGTCACCGGCGACCCCGGCGACCTGGACTGGGTGGAGCGTCTCGCCCACGGGATCGTGCAGAGCGGGCTGCCGGAGCACACCCCACCGGGTCACTGGGACGTGGCCTGCCTGTGCTGCGGTACGGCCGGGCTGCTGGAGCTGTTCACCGGCCTGTACGCCGCCACCGGGCGGGAGCCGTACCTCGCCTTCGCCCGCACCCTCGCCGCCGACCTCATCGGACGCGCGGCCGGGGACGAGGAGGACGGCTTCCGCTGGTACCAGGCGTACCGCCGGCTGCGTCCGGAGGAGTTCACCGCCGACACCGGCTACATGGTCGGCGCCGCCGGGATCGGGACCGCGCTCCTGCACCTCGCCGCCACCGAGGACGCCGCCCGGGACGCCGCCTCGGGCACAACGGGGGGTTCGGCAGAGTATTCGGCAGGGGGCGGCCCGCGCCGTCTGATCCTCCTGCCGGACAACCCGTTCCCGGCGATCCCGGTCCCCGCCGCCGTCCTGCGCGAGGGCGACGCCTGATCTCAGGGCCGCCGCCGGAACGGGGCGAGCGTGGCGCGCACGAGATCGGCGGCGCCCCAGTCGGGGTCGAACTGGGCGATCACGGCCAGGTGCTGGCGCAGCTGGAGGATCGGCATGCGTTCGCGCCAGTCGCGGTCGAGCCCGGTCAGCTCGGCGTACAGCTCGAAGAACACGTGCGCCTCGGGCGGCGGCGCCGTCGTCCACAGGTGGGCCAGGTCGACCTCGGCCCACGTGTACGACACGGCCGGGTCGATCAGCGCGGGCCGCCCGCCGGGGGTGGCCATGACGTTCTGCGCCCACAGGTCGCCGTGCGTCAGGCACGCGGGCCCGGCCGGCAGCAGCTCGGGCAGCCGGTCGCACAGCCGCTCCAGCGCCGCCCGGTCCGCGGCGCCGAGCGCCTCCTGGACGCGACGCTCGCCGAGCCAGCGCAGCAGACGGTGCCGGGCGAAGAACTCGTGCCCGTCGTCGTCCCAGGTGTTGACCTGCCGGCGACGGCCGAGCCAGTTGTCCCGATGCCACCCGAACCGGGAGTGCCGCGTGGTGGTGTGCAGGTGGGCGAGCGCGTGCGCGAGCTGCTCCCAGAAGGCCTCCGTGCCCGGCCGGGGCCGCAGCACGGACAGGACGAGCAGGTCGCGGTCCGCGAGGATGATCTCGGGCGTGGCGACGCCGCCCGTCTCGCGGAGCACGGTGAGCCCTTCGGCCTCCGCGGCGAAGGCGTCGTCCGACGGCGGCTCGCCGAACGCCTTGACGAACACCGGCGTGCCGTCACCGCGGCGCGCGAGCCCCGCGATCGCGGCGAGACCTCCGGTGGCCGGCTCGACCGCGACGACGTCGGTCAGACCGGCCGCGTGCAGGCGTTCGAGCAGGAGGGACGTCGCGTCTGTCACGGGTGTGCTCCTGTCTGCCGGCCGGCGCGGACGAGAGGACTTTCATCCCGGCCCGCCGTTCAGGTGAAATTTTCACCCACGTGGTCCGTGTCCACGCAGGTCGGCAGAGCGGCCCCTCCGCCACCTTTGACTGAACCGGTCGAGTTCACGACGCTTCGCTGCGGTCTTCTCACTCCGCGCGCCGGAGGGGCGCGCCGCCGGTCCGGACCCGTTCGACGGGTGGGGAGGCACGACCGGTGACGCGAGCGCCCCGACGGCGGAGCGGGCGACACGGAAGGACGGACCATGCGACGCAGAGGCGTCATCCTCACCGTTCTCGGCCTCGTGGCCGCGGGCGGGCTCGCCTTGGGACACACGACGGCGGCCGAGGCCGCCGTGGCGTGCAAGGTGACCTACACAGCCAGCGAGTGGCAGGGCGGCATGTCCGCCAATCTCAGCATCCAGAACCTGGGTGATCCGGTTAACAACTGGACGCTCACGTTCACGTTCCCGAACAGCGGCCAGAAGGTCACGCAGGGCTGGTCGGCGACCTGGAGCCAGTCGGGCAGCGCCGTGACGGCGACCGCGCTCGACTGGAACAGGTCCCTGGCCGCCGGCGCGTCGACGAGCGCCGGCTTCAACGGCACCTGGTCCGGGAGCAACCCGGCGCCGTCCGACTTCAAGCTGAACGGCGTCTCCTGCAACGGCACCCCGCAGTCGCCCTCGGCGTCCCCGTCGGCGTCCCCCTCGGCTTCGCCCACGCGGTCGCCCAGCCCCTCACCGAGTCCGTCACCGAGTCCGTCACCGAGTCCGTCACCGAGTCCGTCACCGAGTCCGTCACCCAGTCCGTCGCCCTCCGCCAGCCCCTCGGCGTCGCCCAGCCCGCAGACGGGCGTGGCGCCGAAGCTGAAGGTGTCGGGCAACACGATCGTGAACGCCTCGACCGGAGCGGCATACCGGCTGCTGGGGGTCAACCGCTCGGGCGGCGAGTTCATGTGCGTCCAGGGGCGCGGCATCTGGGACGGCCCGGTCGACAACGCGGCGATCGACGTGATGAAGACCTGGAAGGTCAGGGCCGTCCGCATCCCGCTGAACGAGGAGTGCTGGCTCGGCCTGAGCAACATCCAGGCGTCGTACGGCGGCGCCGCCTACCAGAACGAGGTCAGGTCGTACGTCGACCGGCTCGTGGCCAAGGGCATCACCCCGATCGTCGAGATGCACTGGAACTACGGCCAGTACACCGGCAACTCCTCCGGCTGCTCCGACGTGCACGCCTCCTGCCAGAAGCCGATGCCGGACGCGCAGTACGCGCCGCAGTTCTGGACCGGGGTCGCCAACGCCTTCAAGGGCCGGGACGAGGTCGTGTTCGACCTGTTCAACGAGCCGTACCCGGAGCGGGCGACCGGTGGCGCGACGTCCGGATGGACCTGCTGGCGGGACGGCGGCACCTGCCCCGGCATCTCCTACCAGGTCGCGGGGTTCCAGTCGCTGGTGAACACCGTCCGGGCCACCGGCGCGACGAACATCATCCTGCTGGGCGGCCTGGCCTACTCCAACGACCTGACGCAGTGGCTGCAGTACAAGCCCACGGACTCCCGCAACAACCTGGCCGCCGCGTGGCACGTGTACAACTTCAACTCCTGCGTCAGCGCCTCGTGCTGG
Organism: Microbispora amethystogenes; assembly: GCF_016863015.1. GTDB lineage: Bacteria > Actinomycetota > Actinomycetes > Streptosporangiales > Streptosporangiaceae > Microbispora > Microbispora amethystogenes. Next base: position 63,372 of record NZ_BOOB01000009.1, read on the forward strand.
GACAGCCAGCTCGCGCCGGTGGCCGCCCAGGTTCCGCTGGTCGCCGGGGAGATCGGGGAGAACACGTGCTCCCACGGGTTCATCGACCAGGTCATGAACTGGTTCGACGCCAAGGGACTGTCCTACCTCGGCTGGACCTGGAACACCTGGGACTGCTCCACCGGGCCGTCCCTGATCAGTGACTACAACGGGACCCCGACCGGGTTCGGGGCCGGACTGCGATCCCGCCTGCTGTCGTCCTGATCTTCTCTCGTAACTCGCGTGCCCTCCTCCCGCTCCGGCCCCCTGGGAGGAGGGCACGTCCATGTCTGACTTTGCCACGTAATGGGGTGTTCATCCAGAAGGTAAAACTTTCGTCCTTAATGTCGAGACTTGGGGTCTTCCTGGTTTAGTGTCCGGTTACCCAACCGTGACCAGTCAGGAGATCCCCCATTTCCAGCTACGCGGACCCCCATGAGCAGCACGCGACCGCCGTCTCCCTCGCGGCGGTCTCCCTCCCCGCCCACGCCGCCGAGGCGGCCGAAGCTCCGGCCGTTCCCGAGGTCGGCTGTCCCACGGCCGACGGCCGGACGGTGCTCTACACCGGCAAGACGACCGCGTCCTACTTCTGGGACGACGGCTCGGGCATCAACGGCGACACCGGAGCCCCCGCGTCGGGCGAGCCGATGCAGAAGGGCCTCGCGGCCAGCCCGAGCTGGCCCATGGGCACCAAGGGCTATGTGATCTACCAGGGCAAGAAGGCCGACTTCTTCGTCGGCGACCGCGGCCCCGGCGTTCCCTCCAGCAACGGGGTCATGCTCGACCTCGACGGCAAGACGTTCGCCGACCTCACCGGCGGCACCTGGGACAGCGGCTCGCTCACCGTCGAGGGCGCGGGCGGGCTCGGCCACATCCCCGTGAAGTACGTCATCACCGAGTGGGGCGAGGGGCGCGGCAAGACGGGCGCGCCCAAGCCGTTCTCCACCGGCGCGTACGGCGTGCGGGACAAGGCGGCGCCGCCGCCGCCCTGCCCGACCGCGGCCCCCGCCCCCTCCGATGCGTCCAATGCCGCCTCCGGGGCCTCCGAGGAGTCGCAGACCACCGCCTCCACGCAGGCTGCCAAGGAGGCCCCGGCACAGAAGTCGGCTCAGGAGTCGGCTTCTCCCGCCGCCCAGGCCGAGGCCGCTGCGGCGGCCATGGCCCCCTTCGCCGGCGGGCAGGACGCCGCGGGTGGCGCGCCCCCGGCCGCGCGGGCGGACGGAGCCGAGACCCCGGCGGCCGCCGCCACGACCGGTACGGCGTCGGTCCAGGCGGTCACCCCCGTGTCCGCCACCGGCGATCCGTCCGGCCGCGACGACGCCGCTCCGGCTGTCTCCGCCGCGATCGTCGTGTGCGCGCTCGTCGCGGTGAGCGCGAAAGTGGTGCACAGCCGGGTCACCCGCCGTTCGAGCGGCGACGAGGCCCGATAGAGACTGGGGCGGGAGGGGCGGGGTCTACCTTTTACGGCCCCGGAGCGCTCCCGCGACCCGGTTGAACACCCGGTCCCACTCGGAGCCGAACGGGTTGTCCTGCACGAGATAGGTCCAGGTCGCCGTGGGCCGCTTCAGGCCCTGGTCAGCGAGATCCCGGGTGACGTCGGCCTTCTCGAAGGTCTCCCGGGAACGCCGTTCGACCTCGTCCAGCATCGCCCGGTAGGCGGGGACGGCCTCGCGGTTGAACTCGTCGAGCGGGTTGAGCCGCCCGAGCGCGCGCAGGTGGATGCCCTCGCGCAGGTCGGACAGGAAGCCGAGGTGCTCGGTCCAGCACTGGTCGAGGTGGTAGAGCACGATCTGCCGGGCGGCCCGCTCGACCACCTCCTCGCCCGCCGTCTCGCACAGCTCGCGGTAGCGCTCCGGGCAGGCCGACTCCAGCGCCCGCGCCCCGGTGTCGCCGCGCAGGACCCGGTCGCGCTGTTCGAGCACCTCCGCCCGCTGGCGCTCCAGCAGCCGGGTGTACCGCCACGTGTTGCGGTGGATCTCCAGGTTCACGCCCTCGGCCACCCGCTGGGCGTGCGCCACGAGCGCGTGCGCCTCCGGTTTCCGTACGGCGCCGTCGGCGTCGGCGGGCGGCAGCGACTGGTCCGGCGCGTAGACCGTCAGGAGCGGGTCCTGGCCGCTGACGAAGAACACCGAGCCGCCCGGGTCGCCCTGCCGCCCGGCCCGGCCCCGGAGCTGGTCGTCCAGCCTGCTGCTGTCGTGCCTGCCGGTGCCGATGACGTAGAGGCCGCCCAGCGAGGCGACCTCTTCCTCATCGCCGGGCTCCTCCTCGCCGGGGCCGCCCGCGCCGAGCCGGATGTCGGTGCCGCGCCCGGCCATCTGGGTGGAGACCGTGAGGGCCCAGCGCCGTCCGGCCCGCGCGATGATCTGCGCCTCCTCGGCGTCGTTCTTCGCGTTCAGGACGGTCGCGGAGAGACCTCTGGCCGCGAGGGCCTCGGCCAGGCGCTCGGACTCGGCGACGTCGAGCGTGCCGACGAGGATCGGCTGCCCGGTGGCGTGCCGGGTCTCGATCTCGTCCAGCAGCGCCCCCTCCTTGTCCTCCGCGGTCGCGAAGATCCGGTCGGGCTCGTCCACCCGTACGCAGGGCCGGTTGGGCGGGACGACCACGACGGAGAGGTCGTAGAACTCGCGGAGCTGCTCGCCCACGGCGACGGCGGTGCCGGTCATGCCGCACACGCGGGGATAGCGGTGGACGAGACCCTGCACGGTGATCGAGTCGAGGATCTCGCCGGTCTCCGACGCCTGCAGGTGCTCCTTGGCCTCCACGGCGGCCTGCAGCCCGTCCGGCCAGCGCTGCAGCGCCGCGACCCGGCCGCGTGAGGTGTTGACGAGCTCGACCTTGCCGTCCCTGACGATGTAGTCGACGTCCCGGGTGAGCAGCGTGTGGGCGTGCAGCGCGAGGTTGACCTGCGTCACCACGCCGGGGTGTTCGTAGATGTCGACGCCGAGGGCCTTCTCGACCGTGTCGATGCCCTTGGGGGTGAGGAAGACGGCCCGGCCCTCCTCGTCGATCGTGTAGTGGTAGCCGCGCGACAGCCGCCGTACGAGGGCCGCCATCTCGGGCAGGGCCGTGCCCGCGTCGGCCGCGCCGGCCAGCACCAGGGGCACCCGGGCCTCGTCCACCAGCACCGAGTCGGCCTCGTCGACGAGCGCGACCTCCGGGGCCGGCACGACCAGCTCGGCCGGGTCGGTGCACAGCCGGTCGCGCAGCACGTCGAAGCCGAGCTCGCTCACCGCCGCGTACGTGACGTCGCACGCGTACGCCTTCCTGCGCTCCTCCGGCGTGGAGGTCTCGGCGACCCATCCGGCCGTCAGGCCCAGCGTCTCGTACAGCGGGCCCATCCACTCGGCGTCGCGGCGGGCGAGGTAGTCGTTGACCGAGACCACGTGGACCCGGGCGCCGCGCAGCGCGTACCCGGCCGCCGCCATGGCCCCGACCAGCGTCTTGCCCTCGCCGGTGGCCATCTGCGCGACGTGGCCCTCCAGCAGCGCCAGCATGCCCGCGAGCTGCACGTCGTACGGCCGCTGGCCGAGCGCGCGGCGGGCCGCCTCCCGCATCACCGCGCAGAAGTCGGCGGTGCCGACCCAGGCCGGGTCGACGACGGCGGGGCGCAGCTCGTCGCGCCGGCCGGCCTCGGCCTCACGCCCGGCCGCCTCCGCCGCGATCCGCTGGAAGGGGGCGAGATCGACGCTTCCCGGCTTCTCCAGGAACCGCCTGATCCATCGACCTACCCGCGTCACATCCGCTCCAACGACTCTTGGGTCCGACTGGTTCCACATGCCCGGTTCATGGTCCCACTATCGGGGCGCGCGACAGGTGAGCGTACCTGACACTCCCTGACAGGTACGCGCGGCAGCATGGCCGTATGACAACGATCGCGAAGCTCATCGCCGTGACCATGGACTGCGCCGAGCCGAAGAGGCTCGCCGACTTCTACTCCCAGATCACCGGGATGCCGGTGCAGTATGCCGAAGACGAGTACGCCGGCATCGGCGACGACACGACGGCCATCTACTTCCAGCGGGTGCCCGACTGGAAGGCGCCGTCCTGGCCCGGCGCGGACAAGCAGTTCCACCTCGACTTCCGGGTGCCCGACGTGGCCAGGGCCGTGGAGGAGTACGTCGCGCTCGGAGCGTCCAAGCCGGAGTTCCAGCCAGGCGACTGGGTCGTGCTCGCCGACCCCGAGGGTCACCTTTTCTGCGTCTGTCCCGAGAGGTCCTGAAGCGGGCCCAGTGGTCCTGAAGCGGGCGCAGTGTGGCCGACTCTCCTGACGATGCAAGAAGCGTGATTACATCGCGTGATCGTATCTAGTCTCTCCGTGATCGATTCCTGGCGGGCGAGGGGCCCGCCCGATGCGATGCGGAGGCATTCATGACAACTCGTTCGGCGACCCGGCCCGGCCTGGTTCTCCTCGGGGCGACTCTCGCCTGTGCGGCGGGCCTGCTACCGGCGGGATTGGGCACGACCGCGGCGAGTGCGCAGTCGCGCGCGGCCGGCGCCCTGCCCCGGATCGGCGTGCTCAGGGGCGGCGGCGAGGCCCTGGTCAAGGAGGGTGGCCTGTCGGCGAGCTGGGTGCTGGAACACGACGGAGTCGTCCAGATCGCGCTCGCGGGTGACCGTATCGGCGTCCTCACCGGGGACGGGAGGGCCTGGGTGAAGGAGGGGGGCCTGTCGACCAACTGGGTGCTGGAGCACGACGACGTCAAGCAGCTCGCGCTGTCGGGCGACCGTATCGGCGTCCTGAGGGGCGATGGGAGGGCCTGGGTGAAGGAGGGCGGTCTGTCGGCGAGCTGGGTGCTGGAGCACGACAACGTCAAGCAGCTCGCGCTGTCGGGCGACCGCATCGGCGTGGTCCGGGCGGGCGGTGTCGCGCTGGTCAAGGCGGGCGGGCTGTCCGCCACCTGGGTGATCGAGAACACGGCTGTGAAGCAGCTCGTCCTGGCCGGCGACCGCATCGGCGTCGTCCGCGGTGACGGCACGGCGCTGGTGAAGGAGGGGGGCCTGTCGGCGACCTGGGTCACCGAGAACCTGGACGTCCTCGAACTCGCGCTCGCGGGCAATCGGATCGGAGTCCTCAAGGCCACCGGCGAGGCTCTGGTCAAGGAGGGAGGGCTGTCCGCCACCTGGGTGACCGAGAACACCGAGGTCGTCGACCTCGCCCTGTCCAGCGGCACCGACTGAGCGGACACCGCGCCTTCCCGGGGTCCGCACGTACGGGGGCTTGAAGAGTGGGCCCGGCGCGGTCCTGAGAGTCGCGGGTTCCCGTGGCGCGGACCCACTCCCCCTAAACTTGCGTGGTGATATCTGGACACACCGTCGGCTCCCGGCACCCCGGCCGGCACGCATGATCTGGGCGGGAGTGGCGATCGCCCTCGTCGGGGCGCTCGGGTACGCGCTGGGCGCGGCGCTGCAGCAGTTCGAAGCCGTGCGCGACGGGGCGACGCTCGCGCTCGTGCGAAGGCCCCGCTGGCTGATCGGCGGGGTGATCGGCCTCGTCGGCGCGTCCCTGCACGCCGTGGCGCTCAGCGTGGCCCCGCTCGTCGTCGTGCAGCCGGTGAGCGTGGCGACGCTGGTCTTCGCGGTGCCGCTCGCCGCCACGCTGCACGGCAGGCGCCCCCGGCGGGCCGAGATCGCCGGGTCGATCGCGGTGGCGGTGGGCCTGCTCGGCCTGATGCTGCTGGTCCCGGCGCACAACGTGACCCCCGTGCTGTCGGACGGAGGTGCCCTCGCGCTGATCGGCTGCGTCGCCCTGGTCGCCGCCGTCACCTTCACCGCCGCGCGCCTTCTGCGGGGACCGCTGAAGGCGCTGCTGATGTCGGTCGGCGCCGGCGCGGTGACCGCGACCGTGTCCACGTTCGTCCGGGTCGTCGGCGGCGGGCTCCACGGGGACCTCGGGCGGCTGGTCCACTGGTTCACCCTGGCCATCCCGGTGCTGCTGGTCTGCGCCATCGTGCTGCTGCAGAAGTCCTACGCCGTGGGCTACTTCGGGATCGCCTACGCCGGAGTGCAGGTGGTCGATCCCCTCACGTCGGTGGCGGCGGGGGCCCTGCTGCTGGGCGAGTCGCTGCCGACCGGACCCGACAAGGTGGTTCCCGCGCTGCTGGCCGCCGCCCTGCTGATCGCCGGGACGGTCACCCTGGGCCGCCTGGCCCCCGACCACTCCAAACCCGCCGTCGTACGCGGCGAGCCGGGCCCGCGCGAGGAGCCGGTGAGCGCGGTGACGCCCGAGGCGGCCTGACCCCTCGGGAAACCCTCTCAGCCCGGCCAGCGGAAGACGCTGTCGAACTGGCGCACCGCGACGGCGGGCCCGAGTAGGCCCGCCGCGCGCATCGCGCCGTCGCGCAGGGAGACCGCCAGCGGATCGCGCCAGCCGCTGATCCGCCCGACCAGCCGCGACCGCCGCACGATCGGCGTCGTGCGGGCCAGCCGCTCCCGGCTGTACGCGGCAAGTCCGGGGGCGGGATTCTCGGCGGGGCGACCGCCCGGCGAGACGTGCCGGGCGAGCACGACCGCGTCCTCGATCGCCTGGCAGGCGCCCTGCCCGAGGTTGGGCGTCATCGGATGCGCCGCGTCGCCCAGCAGCGCGATCCGCCCGGAGTGGAACGCGGGCAGCGGGGTGTCGAGCGAGTAGATGTCGTGGCGCAGCACCGCGCCGGGGTCGGCGGCGGCCAGCAGCGCGGGGATCGGGTCGTGCCAGCGGCCGAACAGGCGGATCAGCTCGTCCTTCTCGCTCTCCGCGCGCAGGCCCGCGGCGACCGGCGCGGTGGCGTAGCAGTAGACCTGGCCGCCCGCCAGCGGCATGACCCCGAAGACCAGGCCCGCCCCCCAGGTCTCCGAGGCGCCGACCTGTTCGGCGCAGGGGACGATCGCCCGCCAGCTCGTCACGCCCGCGTAGACGGGCTCGGGGTGGCCGGGGAACAGCGCCGCGCGGGTCCGCGACCGGATCCCGTCCGCCGCCACGACGAGATCGGCCTGAATGGTCTCCGTGCCTGCCGGGGTGGCGAGGGTGACCAGGCCTGTGCCGGGGTCGGCCGGCTCGGGCTCGGCCCTGGTGCCCAGTCGCAGGGCGCCTTCTGGCAGGCGCGCGGCGAGGATGCCGACCAGCGCCGACCGGGTGAGCAGCACGATCGAGTCGCCGTAGCGGGCGGCGGCGTCCTCGGCGGTGGTCCGCGACAGCCAGCGGCCCGACGGCCGCCGGAGGCCCGCCTCGCCCTGGATCGCCGACAGCTTCCTGACCTCGTCCCCGAAGCCGATCATGTCCAGCGCCCGCAGCGCGTTGGGCGCGACCGCGAGCCCCGCGCCGACCGGCTCGATCGAGGCCGCCTGCTCCAGCACGGTCACCTGCCAGCCGTTCCGCGCCAGGGCCAGTGCCGCCGTCAGCCCGCCGATGCCCGCCCCGACCACCACCGCGTGCGCCATGTCCGGCCTCCTTCACTACAGATGTAGTTAGAGGCTACTACGCCTGTAGTGCGCCCGTACGATGGGGGCCGTGAACAGTCAGCGGGCGGTCCTCGTCGCGGACGCGGCCATCGCGATCCTGGCCGAGCGCGGCATGCGGGGGCTGACGCACCGGGCGGTCGACGAGGCCGCCGGTCTCCCTCCCGGGTCCACGTCGAACTGCGCCCGCACGCGTGCGGCGCTGCTGGAGCTGACGCTGGCCCGGCTGTCCGAGCGCGAGGCGGCGGCGCTCTCCACGGTCGTGTCCGGCCTCCCGTTCGGCGAGGGGGGCGCCGGTGACCTGACGGACCTGCTCGCCGCCTTCGCGTACGCGGCGATGACCGAGCACCGGGAGACCACCGTCGCCCGGTACGAACTGGCGCTGGAGGCGACCCGCCGGCCGGAGCTGCGCGGGCTGTACGACGAGCTGGGCCGCCGCATCCGCGAGCCCGCCGTCGCCATGCTGGCCGCCGCGGGCTCGCCCGACCCCGTACGCCGGGGCGGGCAGATGGTGGCCTACGTCGAGGGCCTGCTGTTCGACGCGGTGGCGGGCGCGGGCGGCACCCCGTCCCCGGAGGACCTGCGCGCGGCCTGCGAGGACCTCATGAGCCTGTTCCTCCGGAGCTGAGCAACGCCGCGAACCGGCCCTCCAGGCGGGCGCGATGGGCCGGCCACTCGTCGTCCAGGACGGAGTAGAGCGGGCTGTCGCGCCAGGTCCCGTCGGGGCGGCGCAACTGCCGGCGGAGCACGCCCTCCCGCACCCCGCCGATGCGCTCGATGGCGGCCTGCGACCGCAGGTTGCGGATGTCGGTCCGCAGCACGACGCGATTGAACCCGAGAGCGAAGGCGTGGTCGAGCAGCAGGATCTTGCAGTCGGTGTTCACGCCCGTGCGCCAGTGGGCCCTGGCGTACCAGGTGGACCCCACCTCCACGCTCTCGTCGAAGCCCGCGACGTCCCAGTAGGCGGTCGAGCCGATCGCCCGCCCGGTCTCCTTGAGGATCACGGCGAACTGGGTGGTCAGCGGCCTGGCGAGGAGGCCCGCCACGTGGCGGTGCATCCCCTCCTCGGCAGCCGGGAAGAGCCGCGGACTGAAGCGCCACACCTCCGCGTCGTCCCGGCCGGCCGCGTACAGGTCGGGGACGTGGCCGAGGGTGAGGGGCTCCAGCCGTACGACGCGGCCGTCGAGCACGACGGGCGCGGGCATCTTCGCGGTCATGCGGCCGACGCTACCGAGCGCGTACGGCGCGGAGAACGGCCACTTCGGCGGCGTCGGCGAGGACCACTTGCGCGGCGCCGTGTCGACACGCATACCGGCTGGTCGGTACGCTCACGGGGTGGACGCCGACCCGCCCGGCCTCGATCTCGCCCGCCTCGCCGGGCATCTCCAGCGCGCGGGCCTGACCGAGGGGCCGCTCACCGCCGAGCTGATCGTCGGCGGAAGATCCAACCTCACGTACGTGGTCCGCGACGCCGAGCGGACGTACGTCGTGCGCCGACCGCCGCTCGGCCACGTTCTGGCCACGGCCCACGACATGGCGCGGGAGCACCAGGTGATGAGCGCACTGCGCGACACCGCGGTCCCCGTGCCGCGCATGTTCCATCTGTGCCGGGACGCCGAGGTGATCGGCGCGCCCTTCTTCGTGATGGAGCACGTCGAGGGCGGGCAGCCGCCGCTGACCCCCGCCCTCGCCCACGCGCTGGTGGACGTGCTGGCCGCGCTGCACTCGATCGCTCCCGGGAGCGTGGGGCTCGGCGACTTCGGCAGGCCGGAGGGCTTCCTGGAGCGGCAGGCCGCCCGGTGGAAACGGCAGCTCGACGCCTCCCGCAGCCGGGACGTCCCCGGCTTCGACGACCTGTACGAACGCCTCATCCGCGACGTACCCCCTCAGGGCGGCTCGGCGATCCTGCACGGCGACTTCAAGCTCGGCAACACGCTGGTCGCCGGCGGCGAGGTGCGGGCCGTGCTCGACTGGGAGATGTCCACACTCGGCGACCCGCTCACCGACCTGGCGCTGTTCCTCCTGTACGGCGAGGTCGCCGCGCTCGACCCCGCCGCGGGCCGCGCCGTCGGCGCGGTGGTCGAGGCCGGGGGTGAGGCGCCACCCCTGCCGATCGAAGCGGGGGCGGACCTCGCCGCACGCTACGGGGAGGCGTCCGGGCGCGACCTGTCCCGGTTCGGCTGGTACACCGGCCTCGCCTGCTTCAAGCTCGCGGTGATCGCCGAGGGCATCCACTTCCGGCATGCGATGGGCCTCACGGTGGGGGAGGGCTTCGCCGGGATCGGCGAGCAGGTCGCCCCGCTCGTCGCCCGCGGGCTCATGGAGGTCTGAATGCACTTCGCGTTCGACGAGAGGACGGAGGAGCTGCGGGCGCGGCTGCTCGCCTTCATGGACGAGTGCGTCCACCCGGCCGAGCACGCCTTCCACGAGCAGGCGGCCCAGGTCCGGGCGGCGGGCGGCTGGGGTCCGCCGCCGCTGCTGGAGGACCTGAAGGCCGAGGCCCGCGCGCGCGGCCTGTGGAACCTCTTCCTGCCCGGAGAGCGGGGCGCGGGCCTGACCAACCTCCAGTACGCGCCGCTCGCCGAGATCATGGGCAGGTCGCCGGCCATCGCGCCGCCCGCGACCAACTGCGCCGCCCCCGACACCGGCAACATGGAACTGCTGGCGGAGTTCGGCAGCGAGCGGCAGCGCGCGGAGTACCTGGAGCCGCTGCTGGCCGGGGAGATCAGGTCGGCCTTCGCGATGACCGAGCCCGAGGTGGCCTCCTCCGACGCGACGAACATCGCGACCTCCATCAGGAGGGACGGCGACGAGTACGTCATCAACGGCCGCAAGTGGTACATCACCGGCGCGATGGACCCGAACTGCCGGGTCTTCGTCGTGATGGGCAAGACCGACCCCGAGGCGCCCCGGCACCGGCAGCAGAGCATGGTGCTCGTCCCGCGCGACACCCCCGGTCTCACCGTGCGGCGCGGCATGACCGTCTTCGGGTACGACGACGCCGACCACGGCGGCCACGCCGAGGTGGTGTTCGAGGACGTACGCGTGCCCGTGGGCAACCTGGTCGGCGAGGAGGGCGGCGGCTTCGCCATCGCCCAGGCGCGGCTCGGGCCGGGCCGGATCCACCACTGCATGCGGCTCGTCGGCATGGCCGAGCGGGCGGTGGAGCTGACCTGCCGCCGGGTGCTGTCGCGCGAGGCGTTCGGCGGGCCGCTGGCCCGGCAGGGGGTGGTCCAGGACTGGATCGCCGAGTCGCGGGTGCGCATCGAGCAACTGCGCCTGCTGGTGCTCAAGACCGCCTGGCTGATGGACACCGCCGGCAACCGGGGCGCGCACACCGAGATCCAGGCCATCAAGATCGCCGCACCCGCGACCGTGGAGTGGATCCTGGACAAGGCGATCCAGGCCCACGGCGCCGCCGGGCTGAGCCAGGACTATCCCCTCGCCGCGCTGTGGGCGGGCGCACGGGCCCTGCGGTTCGCCGACGGCCCCGACGAGGTCCACAAGCGGTCGCTGGCCCGCCGCGAGCTCAAGAGACACATGGGGTGATCTTCTGGTGACATGGGATGAGGCGTCGGTCGCCCGGCGCGCCGCGGCCTTCCTCGCGGAGCATGACCCGGCGACGGTGGACCGCCTGGAGTTCCTGCGCGCCCGGTTCGACGCGGGGCTCGCCTGGGTGCACTTCCCCGAGGGGCTCGGCGGCCTCGGCGCGCCCCGGGAGCTGCAGGCGGTGGCCGACCGGGAGCTGAGGGGCACGCCCGACAACCAGCCGGGCCGCATCGGCATCGGCCTCGGCATGGCCGCCCCGACGATCCTCGCCTTCGGCACCGAGGAGCAGAAGAGGCGCTTCCTGCGTCCCCTCTGGACCGGCGAGGAGGTGTGGTGCCAGCTCTTCAGCGAGCCGGGCGCCGGTTCCGACCTCGCCACCCTGGCCACCCGCGCCGTACGCGAGGGTGACGAGTGGGTGGTGGACGGCCAGAAGGTGTGGACGTCGAGCGCGCACACCGCCCGCTGGGGTCTCCTGCTGGCCCGCACCGACCCCGGCGTGCCCAAGCACCGCGGGCTGACCTACTTCGTCTGCGACATGCACGCGCCAGGCGTCGAGGTGCGCCCGCTGCGCCAGATCACCGGCGAGGCCGAGTTCAACGAGGTCTTCCTCACCGGGGTCCGCCTGCCCGAGGCGCTGCGGCTGGGCGAGGCCGGAGACGGCTGGCGGGTCGCGCAGGCCACGCTGATGAACGAGCGGGTCGCCATCGGCGGCATGCCGGTCCGCCGCACCATGATGGAGGTCGTCGCCGACACCTGGCGCTCCCGGCCCGAGCTCCGCACCCACGACCTGCACCAGCGGCTGCTGCGGCTCTGGGTGGAGTCGGAGGTCATGCGCCTGACGGCCGCGCGGCTGCGCGAGCAGCTCGCCGCCGGGCACCCGGGGCCGGAGGGCTCGGGGATGAAGCTCGCCTTCGCCCGGCTGCACCAGGAGCTCTCCGGCCTGGAGGTCGAGCTGCTCCGCGAGGACGGCCTCGCCTACGACGACTGGACCTTCCGCCGCCCCGAGGCGGTCGACTTCCTCGGCCGGGAGGCGGGCTACCGCTACCTGCGGGCCAAGGGCAACTCGATCGAGGGCGGCACCTCGGAGATCCTGCGGAACATCATCGCCGAACGCGTGCTCGGGCTGCCCGCCGAGCCGCGTGCCGACAAGGACGTCGCGTGGAAGGACCTCCCCCGATGACCCTGCTCTACACGGAGGTGGAGGAGGAGCTGCGGGCCGCCGTGCGCGACCTGCTCGCCGACAGGTGCTCTTCGTCCGCCGTGCTCGGCCGCGTGGAATCCGGTGTCGAGTCCGGCATGCCGTACGACGCGGAGCTGTGGAAGACGCTGGCCCGCGACATCGGCGTGGCCGGGTTGCTGGTGCCCGAGGAACTCGGGGGCGCCGCTTCCGGTGCGGGCGGGGCGTCGGCCCGCGAGGCCGCCGTCGTGCTGGAGGAGCTGGGCCGCGCCGTGGCGCCGGTGCCGTACCTCTCCAGCGCCGTCCTCGCGACCCAGGCGCTCCTGACTGCGTGGGGAGCGGCGGGGGGAGAGGTGGCCGGGGAGCTGCTGGGCCGTCTGGCGGCGGGGGAGGCCACCGCCGCGCTCGCGGTGCCGTTCGCCGCCTCGCCGTACGCTCCGCCGGCCCCCGCGGTGAGCCTCAGTGAGGACGGCACGGTGACCGGCACCGTCGGCGGCGTGATCGGCGCGGAGATCGCCGACGTGCTGCTCGTCCCGGTACGGCTGACGCGGGGCACCGCCTTGTGCGCGGTGGAGACGTCCCCGGCCGGCACCGTGCAGGGGGCCGTACGGGTGGCCCCGGTCACCTCGCTCGACCTGACCCGGCCGATCGCGACGGTGTCGTTCGCCTCGGCCCCCGCGCGGGTCGTCGCCACAGCCGGCGGCCCGGAGACGCCGTGGGTGCGGGAGGCCCTGCTGCGCGGCGCGGGGCTGCTCGCCTCCGAGCAGCTCGGGATCGCCGAGTGGTGCCTCGCCACGACGGTCGCGTACGTCAGGGAGCGCAGGCAGTTCGCCCGGCCGGTGGGGTCGTTCCAGGCGGTCAAGCACCGGCTGGCCGACCTGTGGCTGGAGATCGCCGGGGCCAGGGCGGCGGCCCGGAACGCGGCCGCCCGGCTGGCGGAGGCGCCGGTCGCCGGGGACATCACGGTGGCCGTCGCCGTGGCGCAGGCGCACTGCGGAGCGGTCGCCGTCCACGCCGCCGAAGAGTGCGTGCAGCTTCACGGCGGCATCGGGATGACCTGGGAGCATCCCGCGCACCTGTATCTCAAGCGGGCCAAGGCCGACCAGATCGCGCTCGGCACCCCCGGCGACCACCGCGAGGCCCTCGCCGGTCCGGCGGACCTCCCCGCGCCGGTCTGACCGCTCGGGGCCGCTCCTCAGGGGGCTCTTCAGGGGGCTCTTCAGGGGCGCAGTGAGCCGAGCAGGAGGTCGGCGAAGTGGCGGCCGACCTCCTTGCCGGTCAGCGGGCCGTCGGGGTGATACCAGGTGCCGAGGTGGTGGACCGAGCCGAAGAAGAAGTCGACCACCATCTCGGCCGGGATGTCGTCGCGGAAGACGCCGTCGCGCTGTCCCTCGGCGACGAGGCCGCGGAACCGCTCGTGGTAGCGGCGCCGCTCGGCCCGCACGCTCCGGTAGGTCTCGGGGGCCAGCTGGTGCATCGACCTGAAGAAGATCTTGGAGTCGTCCAGGTTGTCGACCGTGGTCACGACGACGTCGGTCGCCGCCGCGTGGAGCCGCTCGGCCACCGGGCCCCCGGCGTCGGCGAAGCGGTTGAGCCGCTCCATCTGCAGGCGCAGCACCCGGGCGTAGATCTCGTGCAGCAGGTCGTCCTTGGACCCGAAGTAGTGGTACATCGCGCCCTTGGTGACCCCGGCCGCCGCGACGATCTCCTGGACCGAGGTGCTCTCGAAGCCCCGCTCGGCGAACAGCCGGGTCGCCTCGGCGAGCAGGCGCCGCCGTACGGGCTCCTCCGCGGGTGCGCCGCGATCGGCGGGTGCGGGGAGATTCGATGCACGCCGGGACATCCCGACCTCCTTCGTCATCCGGCCCAAGCATACCGACTGGTCGGTCGCCGCCTGGGGACCGCGCTGCCCGGGTAATGCGTTGTCCAAGGACTGGCGGAATCGCATTACTTCCCTCACCTTAGGAGGGTTGGGATTCCCGCTCGGGTATCCCGGGAGAAAGCCGCATGCAGACTGTGGGGGTTGGCGTGCCAAACGGTTCCATCTATGTGCCGAAAGACGAGAAGTTCACCGGCGCGTCGCCGCAGAACCTGTACGTGACGTTCTGGTTCGCCGGGCGCAAGAACCGGCTCCGGATTCGGGCCGCCATCGCGGTCGCGGGCTTCGTCGCGGGCAACATGCTGGGCTCGCGGCTCGGGCTAAATGCGTTCGTCGCGGGGGTCGTGCTGGGCGCGCTGGCGGGTGGCGTCGACTGGTTCGTCGCCTGGCGCCTGTACGAGCGCACGGCGGTGTGGCGGGGCAAGCGCCGCGGTGAGGTGCGCACCGGGCGGCTGCTGCGCCTCATGCTGCGCCGGCACGGCTACCGGGTCATGGACGGCCGGGCCGTCCCCGGAGAGGCGTCGATCGACCACCTCGTCATCGGCCCCGGCGGCGTGTGGATCGTGGACAACGAGGCGTGGTCGCCCGACACCCTCATCGCGCGGTACGGCGAGCGGCTGTTCTTCGACGAGAAGTTCGGCACCTCGGTCGCCAAGGGCCTGATCTCCGCCGCCGAGTCGATGGCCGCGCTGCTGACCAAGGAGACCGGGATCGCGGTGACGATCGTCCCGGTGCTCGCCGTACACGGCGGGAAGATCAAGTCCTGGGGCGGCGTCCTGACCGGCGAGGGGCTGACGGTCGCCTATCCCCGCCGGGTCGCGGGCTGGATCCGCGCCAACGGCACGACGGCGTACACGGAGGAGCAGATCGACCTGCTGGCGCGCACGGCCGCCCGCATCCTGCGCCGCATGAGCTGATCGAAGCCGCCCCAGCCGACCGGGCCGTCGCTCCGATCCGATTTTGACTGCTCCGAGGGGTGCGATAACCTCTAAGAGCTCTGCGCCGCTAGCTCAGTTGGTTAGAGCAGCTGACTCTTAATCAGCGGGTCCGGGGTTCGAGTCCCTGGCGGCGCACCCATTCGAAAGCCCAGGTCGTCATCGGCCTGGGCTTTCGTCGTTCACGAGCGTCGTGGTCGGTGCCGGTGGAACGAGGCCGTGGGCCTGTCCCGGCGCGCACCCGGGATCGGCCCGAAGTGCTACTCGAACGGCGCCGGCCGTACCTTCGGCCGATACCGCGCCGCGTTCGGGCCCCGCAGGATCAGGCCATGCCATCTGAAGATCAGTATGTGGCGCTGAGCGCCGAGGGCCCCACCAGGGATGAGAAGGCTCGTCCGGCTGTGACCGAGCGTCGGCCGGGCGGCGGAGATCCGACGCTCCGGACTCCGATCCTGCGGGCCGGTCTGGCCGCGGTCGCGGGACTGCTCACTCTGGTGATCCCCGCCTCCTGGACGCCGGCGTCCGCCTCGTCCGCACACACCTCCGGCGGCTCTTCCGTCACGTCGAGCGGCACGCCGTATCTGCCCGAGCCGACCGGTCCCCATCCGGTCGGCACGACGTCCCTGCGTCTGGAGGACACCTCGCGCCCTGATCCCTGGGTCCCTCAGGCCAGGTCGAGGGAGCTCATGGTCTCCCTCTGGTATCCGGCGAAGTCCCGGAACGGACGGCGCGCGCCCTACGTGACGCCCAAGGAGTCGGAGCTCATCCTGAAGGGCAAGGGGGTGACGGGCGTGCCGCCCGACGTGCTGAGCAGAACGCGGACCCACGCGTTCCGCGGCGCGGAACCGGCGGGACGCGGGCACACCCTGCCCCTCGTCGTGCTCTCTCCCGGCTTCACCGACCCCCGCAGCTCGCTCACCGCCCTGGCCGAGGAACTGGCGAGCAGAGGCTACGTGGTGGCCGGTGTCGACCACACGTACGAGACCTTCGCCACCACGTTCCCCGGCGGACGGCTGACCACCTGCGCCGCGTGCGAACTCGAAGGCGTCGACGTCTTCGGTGAGAAAGCGGTGAAGAACCGGGCGGTCGACGTCTCCTTCGTGATCGATCAGCTGACCGGTCCACACGTCAGGTGGACGGGCGCCCCACTGATCGACGCGTCCCGGATCGCGATGGCGGGCACGTCCCTCGGAGGCGCGAGCGCCGCCGAGACGATGCTGAAGGACTCCCGGGTGCGCGCCGGGATCAACATGGACGGCCTCATGTTCGCCCCGATCCCCGCGAGCGGGGTGGCGCGCCCGTTCCTGTTCCTGGGCCAGCCGTTGCACAGCCCGGGCGGCGAAGACGCCACTTGGGACCGCGACTGGGCACACCTGACCGGGTGGAAGCGCTGGCTCGTGGTGGCCGGAGCCGTACACCCGTCCTTCAGCGACTACGACCTGCTGGCCCAGCAGATCGGCGTCGACCTCGGCAGCGAGCTCCGCGGAAGCCGCTCCGTGGACATCACCCGCAGGTACGTCCGGGCCTTCCTCGACCTGCACCTGCGCGGTAGGCCACAACCCCTGCTGGACAGGCCGTCGGCGCGCTATCCCGAGGTCCGGTTCTGCTCGCCGGAACGCAAGACCTGCACTTGAACTCCTCCCCGGCCTGAAGGCCGGAGATTCTCCCGTCGTGTCGCGGTCAGGCGGCGCGCGGGGGTTGACGCTTCGCGGACCGGGCAGCCCCGAGGTCTCCACGTCCTGACACCGCAGTTCCTGCGGCGTTGCGTATGTTGATCGCGGCGTTGGTGTCGGCGTGCCCGGTCCACCCGCAGGCGGGGTTGACGCAGGCGTACCTGATCCCGTTCCGGGCCGCCGGGTGGCGGTGCCCGCATTGGTGGCAGGTCTGTGACGTGCCCGGGGCGGGGACCTTCACCACAAGGCCGCCGCGGTCACGGGTTTTGTATTCCAGCAGGGTGACGGTGCGGCCCCACGCCTGCCCGGTGATGGCGCGGTTCAGTCCGGCCTTCTGCCGCACGTTCCGGCCGGGTCGTTCGATCGTGCCGGTAGCGGAGCGGACCATGGTCGTAATCCGCAGGTCCTCCACCACGACCACGCCGAAGGTGCGCGCGAGTTCGGTGGTGGTCTGGTGCTGCCAGTTCACGGCTCGGCGCTTGGCTGTCGCGCGGAGCCGGGCGATCCGGTCGTAGGTGCGGGCCAGCCGTGTGGACGCAGGCCGGCCGGGAGCGCGAGCGCGGCGCTGGCGGGCGGACTTCTTCTCCAAGCGGCGAAGGTGTTCCTTCTCACCGCCGGTGAGCCAGTCCCCATGTGCACGCGTGGTGCCGTCCGACAGGGCCAGGGCGACGGTGACTCCCCGGTCGATCCCCACCACAGGGCCGGGGCGGGCGGCCGGGGCAGGCACCTGGCGTTCGGTCCGGAACACGATGTACCAGCCGTCGGCTTCTTTGACCAGCCGGGCGCCGGTGATCCGTCCGGCGGGGCCGCCCCTGGTGGCGCCGGGCAGGTCCTTGGTCCACCGGAAGCGCACCCGCCCGGCCTTGGGCAGGTTGACCGCGCCCCACCGCCGGTTCAGCCGGGCGATGTTCAGGTCCCGCCCCTGGGGGACGTCCACGGCCGGCCGGGATCGGGCCCGGCTCTTGAAGCCGGGCCGTCCGGCGGGGTGGGCGGGGTTGAAGTAGTTCGCCCACGCCTGCCGGTAGGTTTTCAGCACCGCTTGGGCCGCCTGGGCGGGCAGTCGCCCCATCCAGTCGATCTCGCGGCGGGCCTGCCGGATCGCGGTGTCGCAGTCCTTGACCGTCGCCAACCGGCCCTGCCGGAAGGTGCAGTACTCGTGCAGCAGGTTCCACAGCGCGCGGGCGGTGTGGGCCTGACCGTCCAGCACCGCCACCTGGGCGGCGGTGAGGTCGAGTCGCGCCACGTGCGCCCGCGCCTGCCTGGCCACCTCCACACCCGGATCGTACCCCCGGGTTTACACCACCGTGATGGAATCCACACGGTGAGTGACCCGATCTGCGGCGCGGACGCCAACCGCACTGAAGGGCGTCTCGGAGCGGATCCCAGCGAGATATACACCGCTCCCGTCCGCTGGTACCCCGTGGAGCGAGCACTTCTGGGTGCGGCTGCCCCCTTGCCGGAAGCGTGGGCAACGCCCGCTCACGGTCCTCAAGCACTACATCGACCAGCAGAAACGACCCATGTGAGCGGACAGTGTGAGCATCTCTCCCGCCAGGGCTTGACCCATGAGCTGACCTGTTCACGGGCGGAGGGCCAGGGCACGCTCGCGCCCTTGCGGGCACTCCCGCGTGGGCCTTCACCCCCGGCGTGAACGCCGGAGCACTGGCCCACAGGTCGGTAGAGAGGTTCGGCGGCCGGGGCCGCAGGGGCTGGAAAGACTCCCGTTCAGAGCGGCCGGGGTTCCAGTCCCTGGTGCCGCGCTTCGCGCGTGGCGTGCAGGGACGCGAGCAGCTGGATGCGTTCGGCGTCGGCGGTGCCGGGCTCCGCCGTGTAGACGAGCAGGACCGGCCCGGGGTTGCCGGGCAGGGGATAGACGTCCCAGGTGAGGGTGATCTCGCCCACCTGGGGATGCCGGAACAGCTTCGTCCCGTGGACCGTCTCACGCACCTCGTGCCGGGCCCAGAGCCGGCGGAAGTCCGCGCTGCGGATGCTCAGCTCACCGATGATCGTGGTGGCGCGCGGATGGGTCGGGTCGGTCGCGACGGCGGCCCGCAACATGCCGATGTACTGCAGGGCGGTCGCCTCCCAGTCGGGGCAGCGCGCCCGTGCCCCTGAATCCTCGAACAGCGCCATGAGCAGGTTCCGCCGCCCCGGCGGCAGGGTGGCCGGATCGCCGAGCAGCGCCTCGGCGAGCGTGTTCCACGCGAGCACGTCGAGGTGCCGGCCGAGCACGACGGCGGGAGCGCCCATGACGTGCAGCAGCCGCCTCGTGCTGTCCGGCACGCGTTCGGGGGCGCGGCGCGTGCGGACGGCCGCCGGCCGCCGTGCCGCCCGGGCGAGGGTGAACAGGTGCCGCCGTTCCTCGTCGTCGAGGTCGAGCGCGGAGGCGAGGGCGTCGAGCACCTCGTCGGAGGGCCGCACCTCGCGGCCCTGCTCCATGCGCTGGTAGTAGTCGGTGCTCAGCCCGGCCAGCAACGCGACCTCCTCGCGCCGCAGTCCGGCCACCTTGCGCCGGAGCCCCGGCTCCAGGCCGACGTCCCGTGGGCGCAGCCGGCCGCGCCGGGCACGCAGGAAGTCACCGAGCTCACGGGCGTACGGGTGGTCGACGGCCATGCAGACAGTCTGCCGCCGCGATCCGCGCCGAAGGTAGGTCTGGCGTTCCCAGGCAGACGCGTACGACCGAGATCCGGAGCTCCCGTCCTAGCGTCGTCGCCATGACCGAATGGAACGCCAGTCACATCCCCGACCAGCACGGCCGGGTCGCCGTCGTCACCGGCGCGAACTCAGGACTCGGCCTGGTCACCGCGACCGAGCTCGCCCGCCACGGGGCACACGTCGTGATGGCCGTACGGGACACCGCCGCGGGTGAGCGGGCGGCCGAAGCGATCCGAGGCTCCGTGCCACGGGCCGAGGTCGAGGTGCGTGAGCTCGACCTGGCCTCACTCGCCTCGGTGCGCGCCTTCGCGAAGAGAATGACCGGCGACTTCCCGGCGATCGATCTGCTGGTCAACAACGCCGGGCTGGTCCTCCTCGGCCCGGCCCGCACGACGGCCGACGGGTTCGAGCTCCAGCTCGGCACCAACATGCTGGGCCACTTCGCCCTCACCGGTCTGCTACTCGACAGCCTCGGCCAGGCGGACGCCGCACGGGTGGTCAGCCTCAGCTCGATCACCCACAAGAACGCCCGCCTCGACTTCGACGACCTGATGTCGCGGCGCGACTTCACCGCCAGTCGCGCGTACGGCCGCTCCAAGCTCGCCACCACCGCCTTCGGCCTCGAACTCGACCGTCGCCTGCGGGCCGCCGGATCACCGATCGTCAGCGTCGTCGCCCACCCTGGGCTGTCCAGAAGCAATCTCACTCCCCGGGCCTGGGAGCACCGCCCCCGGGCCGGGCGGATCATCGCGCGGCTGTCCGTGGTGACGACCCAGCCGGTCGAGCGGGGGGCGCTGCCCCAGCTCTTCGCCGCGACCGCGCCCGGCGTGCGCGGCGGCCAGTTCTTCGGGCCGTCCGGCCTCTTCGAGATGCGCGGCCGGGTCGTGGAGGTCCGCCCCAGCGCGCACGCGGCCGACCCCACCGTCGGGCGCCGCCTCTGGACCGCCGCCGAAGCCCTGACCGGCGTCACCTACCTCTGACCCGACCCGCTGCAGCGAATGGGCCGCTACGCCGTCGAGAAACAAGAGGACTTTCTTCGCGGTTCACCACGATTCGGTCGGCCGGCAGCCCGGGAGGAGAGGAAGGGAAAGGCCGGCGTCGATACAGGCCGCTTGACTAGCCTCGGCATCACCTGAAGAGGAGGTGCGTGAGCTGTACGGCTTTTAAATCGAGCCGGAAGTCCGGAAGTGGCTCGACAACCTCGGTGACAGCGATTTCAAGCGAGTCGACGAGGTGGCCGGCCTTCTTGCGGAGAAGGGCACCGAGCTCGGCGGGCCCTGGTCGGATCACCTGGAAGGTCCTGTCTGGGAACTGCGCGTCCGGCTTCGGGATGGTGCGGCACGGGTAACGTACTGGTGTACTCCACGAAGGACCATCGTGTTGCTCACTGTCTTTCACAAGACGAGGCAGCACGATCAGCGGTAGATCGATCGGGCGGTCCGGGCGCAGAAGGTCTGCGAACGCGATCACCGGGGACCGGTGTCCGAGACCTATGAGAGGCAGGTGTGATGGTCGGCTACCACACCCGCTGGGTGCGACCGGAGGCGTCGGCTGAGGATCCTGAGCGTGTCGCCATCCGCGAGGCGCTGGCATTCGGCAAGGCCCTGTATGACCGGCGCACCGCACTTAATCTGAGCGTGGCGCAACTGGCCGACCGCGCGGGGATGACCGAGGACGACATCGAGTGCATCGAGGAAGGCGTTACGGCGCCGACGGTACCGCTACTCCGGCTTCTGGCCGCCGCTCTCGACGCCGACGTCCGCCTGACCCCCGGCCATGATGTGGGTTCCCTGTGGTTCGAGGCGCACGCCGCGTAGCTCACGCGCCGGTGCGCCGCCGCCTTCCACGTCACCGGGCCGCCGCTGCTCGTTCGAAGCTGCCGACAAGCCGCCCACACCGGCGCGATGGCGCACGCAACGCGCACGGCGTGGTCGTCAACTGCAGCCGTTCTACACGTCTCACCCCGTGACGAGGTGCAGGGTCGCCTCCGCACTGTCATGCTTGACGCTCATCTGCGGGCGGCGCGTGGCGTTGTACCCGACTTCCTGATCAGGACGTTCGGCACCGAGCGCCGTGTAGCGGTAGAACTGCGGCTCCACCTCGTTGGTCAGGACGTCTCCCGGATGCTCTGGAGGAACCTACCGGAGCCGTCGTCGAGCATCCAGAAAGCCCAGCCGTTGCGGTTCGGGCTGACACCGGGCTTGTAGTGCGCCACCACGGCTCGGGCCGCACCGGTCGGCGTCTTGAAGCTCCGCCCCGCGAGCGGTCCCGAGATGATGTCTATGCGTGTGGTCGCCCTGTCGTATATGCCCTGCGTGCGGTGTCCCTCGTAGTCGACGTAAACCGCCACGCCGCTGGCCACCTCCATTTGCTCCGATTCCTCCTTTTTCGGCGGCGGCATACTCGCCGCGGCGACCAGTCGAGCACTGAGATCCGTCTCAGGTGTCGACTCGGCCTGGCTTGAGTGGTGAGTGGACTGGGGACCTCGGCCGGAGGACAAGCAGTTGGTCCTGACACCCAGGGCGCGCTCTTCGCGAAGACTGTCGCTGCCCGTCGTTTGACGGAAGTAAGAGCCTGACAAGGCCCACCTGGCCGAGACGGCTCGTACACCAGCCTGTGAGTTTCCCGTCAGTCGTACGGCGGGCTACGGACGCATCGGGGCGAGGGTGTGGATGCGGCCGAACTCGCCGTCGTAGCCGGGGTCCTTGGTCACTTCGCCGTTTCGCAGGCGGCCGACGGCCTCGGCGAGGCGCGGGGAGCAGGCGGCGATGTCACCGAGGGGGAGATCGCCCAGGATCGCGAGTTCCGGGCCGAGCGCGGCCACGAGCCGGTCGGTCTCGGCGGCCACCTTCTTGCTCTTCGGGCCGACGCCGAGGATCTCCGCCACGACGTCCGGCAGCGGGAGGAGGTTGCGGAAGCCCGCCGCGCCGCGCGGGCTCCTGCCCGCCGGGCGGTCGGCGAGGTCCTCGACCCTGCTCTGCACGCCGACCGTGAGCGTACGGCCGCACACCGGGCAGACCCCGCCGAGCTTGCGGGTCTCCTCGGGGTCGAGTCGCACGCCGCACTTGCGGTGACCGTCGACGTGGTACTTGCCCGCCTCGGGGAAGAACTCGGTCGTGCCGGCCAGCCCGTCACCGCTGCGCAGGGCCCGCAGTACGGCGAAGTAGTCGAGGTAGGTGTCGAACACCGTCGTCTCGCGGCCGACGATGGGCGGCGAGTGCGCGTCGGAGTAGCTCACCAGCCGATAGCCGTCCAGCCCGGAGACCTGCCACATCATCCCGGGGTCGGCCGACAGCCCCGTCTCCAGCGCGAACACGTGCTCGGTGAGGTCGCCGAAGCACTCCTCCAGCGTGTCGAACCCCGACTTCGAGCCGAAGACGCCGAACCAGGGGGTCCAGACGTGCGCCGGCACCAGGTAGGCGCCCTCGCCCTGGGCCAGCGTCGTCTCCAGCAGGTCGCGTGCGCTCATGCGCACGGTGGGCCGCCCGTCCACGCCGAGGTCGGCGATCCCGGCGAGGACCCGGTTGAACGCCTCCACCTGCTCGAAGCCGGGCAGGTGGACGAGATGGTGGATCTTGCGGGACCGGCCGCCCTGGGAGTAGACCGTGGAGACCTCCACGGTCAGCATCCACCGCACGGGCGCGGACGCGACGCTGCCGGGGAGGGTGCGGGAGACCTCCCGGTCGAGGTCATCGCGGAGCCGGAACAGCCCCGGCTCGGCCGGCACGAGCGCGGTGCGCAGCCGGTCCAGCCAGGCCGGATGGGTGAAGTCGCCGGTGCCCATCAGCGTGACGCCCTTGCGCCGCGCCCACCAGGTCAGCTGCTCCAGGTCGCTGTTCTTGCTGCACGCGTAGGCGTACCTGGAGTGCATGTGCAGGTCGGCGTGGAAACGCACGGCGAACCTCCCCTCGCTTGACCAACGATCTACCACGTTGCCGACGCCGCCAGGTCGAAACACGGCAAAAAGCTCCGCCCTCCCCTTGACCGCTCCCAGGATGGGTTGAGAACCTTCTCATCATCCCGGTGAGAACGTTCTACATGCGGAGTGCCCATGACTGCGAACCCCGGCCTGCGACCCATCGACCCCCAGCTCAGGGAGGTCATCGGGGGAGCGGTCGACCAGCGTGGCATCGCGGCCAAGGTGGCGGCGGAGGCGGCCGCGCGCGGGGTGACGGACGTGTTCTTCGTCGGCTGCGGCGGCTCCTGGGCCTCCTCGGTGCCGGCGCACGCCTCGCTGTCCGCCTCGGCGGCGGGCCTGGCCAGCCACAACGTCAACGCCGCGGAGTTCCTGGCCGCGCCGCCGCCCCGGCTGTCGGAGCGCGCGCTGGTCGTGGCCTCGTCCCACTCGGGCGCGACCCCGGAGACGGTGGCCGCCGCGCGCCTGGCCAGGGAGGCGGGCGCGTACGTCGTGTCGGTGGCGACCGACGCCGACAACCCCCTCGGCGAGCTGGGCGACGCCGCCTTCACCTACCACAGCGAGAAGACGATCACGGCGGCCAAGCACGTCCTGCTCGGCCAGCTCGTCCAGGAACTGCTCCGGGCCGGTGGCGCGGACTTGGACTACGACACGCTGACCCGCGGCTACGAGGCCCTGCCGGACGCGCTCGCCGACGCCACCGAGGCGCACGAGGAGGTCTCCGCGACGATCGCGCGGGAGACCGCGGACGCCGACCTGACCTTCGTGGTCGGCGGCGGCAACGCGTACGGCGTCGCCTTCCTGCTCTCGGTCTGCTACCTGATGGAGATGCAGTGGAAGAAGTCGGTGTGCGTGGCGTCCGGCGACTTCTTCCACGGCGCGTTCGAGATGGTGGTCGGCGACGCGCCGCTGATCCTGCTGCGGAGTGAGGACGGCACGCGGGCGATGGCCGACCGGGTCGCCGCGTTCGCCCCCAAGGCGACCTCCCGGCTGTACACACTCGACTCGGCCGCCCTCGAACTGCCGGGCGTGCCCGCGGCGGCCCGGGCGGAGCTGTCGGCCCCGGTGCTGGCCAACCTCGCCACCCGCCTGGCCGACCACTTCGAGTCCGTCACCGGCCACTCGCTCGACGAGCGGCGCTACATGCACAAGATGGCGTACTGACATGCGCCTCTGCGCGCGCGGTGACCGGTGGCGAGAGAGGGAGGATCGGTGACCCCATCCGGCAGGCCACGCCGGGCGACGCTCCCGGACGTGGCGGCGCTGGCCGGCGTCTCCACGGCCGCCGCCGGGCGCGCGCTGGGAGGGTACGGAAGCGTCAGCGAGGACGTGCGGCGGCGGGTGGCGGAGGCGGCGCGGCAGCTCGACTACCGCGCCAACCGCCTCGCCGCCAGCGTCCGCACCGGCCGGACCGACACCATCGGGGTCGTGTGCGCCGACATCGAGAGCCCCTTCTTCGCCCGCGCGCTGCGGGGGATCTCCGACGTCGCGCGCGAGAAGGGCTTCAGCACCCTCGTCACCAACAGCGACGAGGACCTCGCCAGCGAGCGTGAGGCGGTCCAGCTGCTCCTGCACAAGCAGGTGGACGGGATCATCTGCGCGCCCGCCGACGTCACGCGGGTCGACCATCTGGCCCGGGCGCAGAGCGACGGCACACCCGTCGTCCTGTTCGACCGCGTGAGCGACCGCCTGGAGGCCGACGCCGTCGTCGTGGACGGCATGAAGGCCGCCTACCAGGCCGTACGGCGCCTGCTCGACCTCGGTCACCGGCGCGTCGCGATCGTCACGGAGCTGCGCCAGCCGCGGGAGCAGGACTGGGCGCGGCTGCTCGACCCGGAGATCGCGGCGTCGCCGGGCGAGCTCAGCCCGAGCGAGGCCCGGCTCCTCGGCTATCTCCGGGCCCACTGGGACGCCGGGGTGCCGGTGCGCCGCGAACTGGTGCGGCGCACCGGCACCTACGCCGCCGACGCGGCCTACCAGCAGACGCGGCGGGTCCTCGCGCTCAAGAACCCGCCGACGGCGATCTTCACCGTGGACAACCTGATGACGGTCGGCGCCTACCGCGCGATCCGCGAGCTGGGCATCGCCGTGCCCGACCGGCTCTCGGTGGTGGCGTTCGACGACCTGGACTGGACCGTGCTGGTCTCCCCGGCGCTGACCGTCATCGCGCAGCCCGTCTACGAGATGGGCGCGGAGGCCGCCCGGCGGTTGATCCGGCGCCTGCGTGACCCGCAGCCGGAGCCGCCCGCCACTCTGTTCATGGACGTCGCCCTGATCGAGCGGGAGTCCGTAGCCCCGGTCGGCGGACAGACCCCCGCGACGCCGCGGTGACGGACGTCCGGTCCGGAGCCGCCACGGGCTGCGATCGGCCCGCCGTCACCCAGTAGGGCTGGGGGACGGCCGGGGGCCGCCGGCGCAGCCCGGCCGCAGGGGAGCGGGGTGCTCGGCCCAGCGCAGCTCGCAGCCCACCGTGACGACCGGATACCAGCGGCGCAGCGCCCCACCGGGCTCCAGCGCGCCGGCCAGCGCCTCCAGCATCGCGACGTACGACGGCCAGCCCATCGGGCCGTCGTACGCCAGCCTCTCCCGCCGCGAGGCCTCACCCACGCGGCCCGTACGCGGCTCGACGAACAGGTTCCGGCCGCGGCTGTCGCTGCCGACGGCCAGGAGGCTGCCGTGCCATTTTCCGTGCTCGGGGTCGGCGCCCTCCCGATCCCCCCACAGCACTAGGGGGAGGCAGCGGCCGCTGTTGACCTGGTCGATGTCGTACAGGCCGAGCAGGCCGTACGACATGGGGAGCTGGAAGCCCGACCCGAGGTTGCCGTCGGCGCCGTTGTGCCGCAGGTAAGAGGCGTACAGGTCGTCGGGCAGGCGGCGGCCTCGCGTGGCCTCCCAGCGGGCGAGGTCCTGCGGGCCGGTGCCGAACTCGAGCCGGCGCAGCGTGGCCGAGGCGTGCGCGCCCAGCCACCGCTCGATCCGGTCCCACGCCTGGTTCACCCGCGTGGCGACCGCCTGACCGGGCGCGCGCAGGGGGTACGTGGGCGGGTCGCCCGTGGAGACCTGTTGCTGTGCCTCACGCTCAAGCGCGGCCAGGTCGTGGTCGTCCTCCCACAGGACCGGCGGGCAGCCGATGGCCTTCGCCTCATCCGGGGTGAGCGCGTGTGCCTTGATCCTCGCTTCGAGCCCGGGGTCGCCGCAGGACAGCGACAGCAGGCCACCGTAGGAGACGAAGCACCTCACGGACCCACCGGCATCCGGCTCACCCACGGCTCCCGCGATCAGGAGCGCGACCGCGAGCGCCGGCCCCGCGACGCGTGTCCACCGGGATGCGATCACCCGCGCACCTTATCGATCTTGCGCCCCGCCATACCGGGAAATTCGCATATATGTGCGGTCGGTCGTGCCACGCGGTGATCCGGGTTGATTTGATGAGGACATGGAGACGGCGGAGTGGTACCGGTTCTTCGCGGAGCGCGAGGCCAGGGGACACAGCCCGGTCTACGAGGCGCTGGGCCTCGCCGTCGCCGCCGACCCCGGGCTGCTCGAACTGATCGACGGCCTGCCGGAGCCGAAGCGGCAGCCCAACCTGCTGCTCGCCGCGGTGCGCTTCATCGGCGGGCCGTACGACGACTTCGGCCGCTTCCGCGCCTGGACCGTACGGCACTGGGACCGGGTGCGGGAGACCGTGCTCGCCCGGCGGACGCAGACCAACGAGACGGGCCGGTGCGCGAGCCTGCTGCCCGTGCTGGCGGCGCTGCCGCGGCCGCTGGCCCTGATCGAGGTGGGCGCGTCGGCGGGGCTGTGCCTCTACCCGGACCGCTACCGCTACCGGTACGACGACCCCGCCGGCCGTGGGCGGGAGATCGGACCGGCCGCGAGCCCGGTCCTGCTCACCTGCCGGACGAACGGCAGGGTGCCGGTGCCGGACCACCCGCCGGAGATCGTGTGGCGGGCTGGGATCGACCTCGACCCCGTCGACGTACGCGACGACGAGGCCGTGCGCTGGCTGGAGTGCCTGGTCTGGCCGGGACAGGACGACCGGCTGGCGCGGCTGCGCGGGGCGGTGCGGATGGCGAGGGCCGACCCGCCGCGCCTGGTGCGCGGGGACGCCTCCGCCGCCCTGCCCGGCCTCGTCGCCGCCGCGCCCGCCGGGACGACGGTCGTCGTCTTCCACAGCGCGGTGATGCCGTACCTGGACGCCGGCGCGCGGAACCGGTTCGTGGCACTGGTCCGCGGCCTGCGGGCCCACGACATGCCGGTGCGGTGGATCTCCAACGAGGGCGCGCCCCGGCTGCCCTTGGTGCTCGCGGGGCTGACGACCGGCCTGCCGGAGGGCCGGCTGACGTTCCTGACCGCGCTCGACGGCCGCCCGCTCGCCATGACCGGCCCGCACGGCGAGTGGCTGGACTGGCTCGCCTGACCGAGGGCCGGCACCGGGGATGCCGATACTGGGATCATGACGCTTTACGACGAGATCGGCACGACGTACAGCGCGGTCCGCCGGCCGGACCCGAGGGTGGCGGCCCGGATCACCGCCGCGATCGGGGACGCCGCCACGGTCGTCAACGTGGGGGCGGGCGCGGGGTCGTACGAGCCGCCGTGGACCCTGCTCGCGGTCGAGCCGAGCGCGGTGATGATCGCGCAGCGGCCGCCGGGGGCGGCCCCCGTGGTGCGGGCCCGGGCCGAGGCCCTGCCCCTCGCCGACGGCGTGGCCGACGCCGCGATGGCGATCCTGACCGTGCACCACTGGTCGGACCTCGCGGCCGGGATCGCCGAGATGCGCCGGGTCGCGCGGCGCCGGGTGGTGATCCTCACCTGGGACCAGGAGGTCACCAGGGACTACTGGTTCCTCGCCGAATATCTGCCCGAGGGCGCGGCGCTGGACGAGGGCCGCGCCCCCTCGCTCGCCGATCTCGGCCGGATGCTCGGCGGCGCCAGGGTGGAGGCCGTGCCGATCCCGCACGACTGCGCCGACGGGTTCGGCGCCGCCTACTGGCGCCGCCCGGAGGTCTATCTCGACCCCGTCGCCCAGTCGGGCATGTCCGTGATCACCCAGCTCGGCCCGGAGGTCGTACGGCCGGCCCTCGACCGGCTCGCGGCCGACCTGGAGTCGGGCCGCTGGCACGAGTTGCACCGCGACCTGCTCGGCCTGGAGGAGTACGACGCCGGCTACCGGCTGCTCGTCGCGGACCTGTGAGAGGACCTGTGAGCCGCCGGCCGCCGCGAGCCGCGGCGGCCGGCGAGCCACTTGTCCTACTCGTCAGGCCTTGACCTTGACCGCCTCGACCGCTTCGACGGCCTGCGGCGCCTCGCCGCGGCTGCGCAGCGTCTTCAGGCCGACCAGGTCGTCGGCCTCGGCGTCCGGGGTCTCCTCGTCGAACCGCGCCAGCGCCGGGTGACGAAGGGCGATCGTGATCGTGAGGGCGATGGCCAGCCCGCAGACCACGTACAGCAGGCCGATCCCGCGCCCCTCGCCGACTCCGAGGACCTTGCCGACCGAGCCGGCCAGCGCGCCGCCCGGCCGCATCAGCGGCTCGAAGACCAGCCCCACCAGCCAGGCCTGTACGGCCAGCCCGACCGGCTGGGTCGACAGCGCGAGCATCCGGTTGATCGAGATGACGCGGGCGTGGTAGCGCTGCGGCACCTTCGAGTGGATGATCGTCAGCCAGATGCTGTCGCTGATCGTCATCATCAGCGACATGCCGAACGCGCCGAGCGTGATCAGGATGAGCGACGGCCGCAGACCGGCGATGGCGCAGAAGATGCCGAGCACTCCGGCGGCCGCCAGCATGCCGAACATCCGGCGGTCGCGCGGGCCGCCCCACAGCGTGATGATCAGGCCGCCGCAGACCGCCCCGATGCCCGCGAGCACCGCGACCCGCCCGGTGTCGGCCAGCTCGCCGACCGACAGCACCAGCGGCGGGATCATGATGAACCCGGTGAACAGGAAGAAGTTCACGATGAACATCGTGAAGGCCATCGCCCGCAGGCCCCGCCGCCGGAGCAGGTAGCGGAAGCCGTTGCGGATCTCGGCGGAGACGGTCTCCCGGCGCCGCCAGGCCATCGTGGCGGGGAAGCGGACCAGCAGCGTCACCGTGAACGCGACCGCGTAGCACACCACGTTGGCCGTGAGGATGCCCTCGATGCCGATCAGCGCCAGTACGGCGACGGAGAAGAGCGGCACCATCAGCTGGGCCACGGCGTTGCCGAGCTGGACGACCCCGCCGACGTGGTGCAGGTAGGCCTTGGGCGCCAGTTGCGGGCCGGCCGACTGCCAGGCCACCCGTTGCAGGGTCACCGACAGCGAGAGCAGCACCAGCAGGGCGTAGAGCAGCGGCATGTTCAGGGAGTCGGAGACCATCAGCGCGAGCAGCCCGGCCTGAACGCCGAGCGACATCCCGTCGGCCACCAGCATCGCCCGTTTGCGGTCGTACCGGTCGACCAGCGCGCCGATCAGCGGCGCGAGGATCAGCCCCGGCACCAACCCGACGATGGCGAACAGGCCGAACTGCACCAGCGAGCCGCTCTTCAGGTACGCCCAGATCGGCACGGCGAACTCGGTCATCACCGCGCCGATCATGGAGACGATCTGGCCCGTCGCCACCGTGAAGAACCGGCCGAGGCTGGGCTGCGGCCCGTCCGTGTCGGCCTTCCGGTCGGACGAGACGGCCTCCCGCCACCAGGTGGCAGTGTCGCCGGGCGCCGGGACGTGCCACTCCTCGGGACGGTCCACGGAGGTGTGCGCGGTGGTGACGATCGCGGCCAGCTCCTCGGTGCGGTACCGGAGGAAGTAGTGCCCGGCCTCGGCCATCACCACCAGCGCGGTGGTCTCGGAGACGCAGTGCCAGTCGCGGTAGCGCTCCTCGTAGAAGTCGGTCAGCGCGTCGCGGTCGCCCACGATGGAGATCACCGGGGCGCGCAGCTGCGGGCTCTGCTGCTCGACCAGCTCGCTGAAGTAGTCCTCACCGGCCCGCGCGTCCACCCGCATCGTGCTGATGATGTGGTCGACCTGCTCGGGGTCGAGGTCCTGCAGGTCGGCGCCCATCGCGCGCAGCCAGTTGGCGTGCGCGTTGGCGTTGTCCAGCGCCTTGCTGCGGAAGATCCGGCCGAGCAGGCCGTTCAGGCCCTTCGTGGGGGTGGCGAACGGGAAGCTGCCGCCCGTGTAGACGGCCTCGACGCGCCGGCCCGCCGCCTCCAGCCTCCGGGCGATCTCGGCGGTGAGCGCGCTGCCGACGCAGTGGCCGTAGAGCGCGACCGGGCCGCGCACGCGCTCGACGACCTCGTCGCAGACCCGCTGGGCGGCCTCGTGGAACGGGATCGTGCTCTCCTCGACCCCGAGCTCGTGGCCCGGCAGGGCGACCGAGAACAGCGAGTGCCCGGCCGGCAGCGCGTCGGCCAGCGGCTGGTAGACCATCGCGCTGGCCCCGCCGTACGGGATGCAGACCAGTGACAGCGTCGGCGTCTTCACCGGCCGGGTCAGCTCGACCAGCAGGCCGCGCGCGCCCTCGTCCGCGGCGCCCTCCGGGGCGCCGTTGGCCCTGTCGATCAGCGCGGCCAGGTCCCGTACGGTGCGGTTGGCGATCGCGTCGAGCACGGTCACCTGGTAGCCGTCGGAGGGCAGCGCCTGGCGCAGCTTGGCGACCATGCGGATGAGCAGCAGCGAGTGGCCGCCCAGCGCGTTGAAGTCGCTGTCGATCGAGATCGCCTCGATGCCGAGGACCTCCCGCCAGACCCCGGCCACCACGATCTCGGTCTCGGTCTCCGGCTCCGCCAGGTCCTCGGTCGCCCGGACGACCGGGTCGGGCAGCGCCTTGCGGTCCACCTTGCCGTTGGCGTTGAGCGGGATGCTCTCCAGCGGCACGAACATCGACGGGACCATGTACTCCGGCAGCCGCGCCGCGCAGTGCTCCGCCAAATCACGGGACGCCGGTTCCGCGGGCTCCCGAGCCTCGGGCACGTAGTAGGCGACGAGCCGCTTGTCCTCGGGCGTGAACGCGTGCACGACGACGACCGCGTCGCGTACGCCCAGGTGGTCGAGCACCGCCGCCCTGACCTCGTCCAGCTCGATGCGGTAGCCGCGGATCTTGACCTGGTCGTCGAAGCGGCCGAGGAAGACCACGTTCCCGTCGCGGGCCCAGGCCACGCGGTCGCCGGTGCGGTACATCCGCCCGCCCGGCACGAACGGATCGGCCAGGAACCGCTCCTCGGTGAGGTCGGGCCGGTTCAGGTAGCCGCGGGTGACGCCCACGCCGCCGACGTAGAGCTCGCCCGGCACGCCGACCGGCTGCAGCCGCCGGTTCGCGTCGAGGACGTACATCCGCATGTTGGGCAGCGGACGGCCGATCGGCACGACCTCCACGAGCTGGGCGTCGCGCACCGGGTAGATGCACGTGCCGACCGACGCCTCGGTGGGGCCGTACTCGTTGACGAGCCGCCCCGGGCCGAGCATCTCCATCCAGCGGTTGGCCATCGACCCGGGCAGCGCCTCGCCCGCCACGACGATCACGCCGGCGAGCGCCTCGGCCTGCCGGGCGTCGATCTGGTGACCGAGCACCTCCAGGTGTCCGGGGGTGCACTTGATGAAGCTGTACGGCCCGCCCGCGACGAGCAGCGCGCCCAGCTCACCCATGTCGAAGTCCTGCTCCAGCACCGTGACCCGCTGCCCGGTGACGAGCGGCGCCCAGAGGTTCGGGACCACCAGGTCGAAGGCCACCGAGCCGAACAGCGGCGCTCCGCCGTCGCCCTGGCTCGCCAGGTCCTCCACGGCCCACCACACGTGGTTCACCAGGCCGCGGTGGGTGACCTGCACGCCCTTCGGCTTCCCGGTCGACCCCGAGGTGAAGATCACGTACGCCAGCCGGTCGATGTCGTACGGCACGCCCACCGGCTCGGCGGGCCGGCCGTCGAGCACGCCGCTCCCCACGTCGACCACGTCGACCGGGTCGTCCGGCACGCCGACGCCGTCGAACAGGTGCGCGTACCCCGCTGAGGTCAGGACCAGCGGGGTCGCGGCGATCGACAGCATGTCCGAGACGCGCTGCGCGGGAAACTTGGGATCCATCGGCAGGTAGGCCGCGCCGGCCTTCCACACGCCGAGCAGGCAGGCGATCAGCTCCGGGCTCCGGTCGAGCAGCACGCCCACCGTGTCCTCGGGCCCGATGCCCCGCTCGCGCAGCAGGTGCGCGACCTGGTTGGCGCGGGCGTGCAGCTCGGCGTACGTCGTGGTGCGGCCCTCGAACGCGACCGCGACCGCGTCGGAGTCCGCGTGCCGCTCCAGCAGTTCGGGCAGGGCCACGTCCGGGTACGGCCGGGCCGAGTCGTTCCAGGCGTCCAGCGCGAGGTCGCGTTCGGCGTCGGTCAGCAGGTCCAGGTCGGCGAGCGGGGTGTCCGGGGCGGCGGCGATCCGCTCGGCCAGCGCGCGGTAGTGCCCGGCGAGCCGGGCGACCGCGTCCGCGTCGAACCGGTCCTTCTGGTAGGTCAGGTAGAGCTCGGGGTCGCCGCCGCCGTTCAGGTGCACCAGCAGCGCGAGGTCGTAGGTGAAGTCGTCGACCTCGTGCGCCCAGACCGACGCCTCCAGCCCGGGCCAGCGCCCGCGCTGGTCGCGGAAGACCCGCAGCGAGAAGCCCACCGTCGACAGCGAGAAGTTGCGGGCGTCCCGGTCGCGCAGCGCCCCCGCCAGCTCGGAGAACGGCAGGTGGTTGGTGAGCGCCTCGCCGAGCCGCCGCCGCACCCCCGCCGCGGCCTCGCGGAACGAGGGGTTGCCCGACAGGTCGGCGCGCAGCGGCAGGGCGTTGACGAAGCAGCCGAGCACGGGCTCCAGCTCCACCCGGCGGCGCCCGCCGTCGACCGTGGCGATCGTCAGGTCGTCCTGCCCGGTGTAGCGCGCCAGCGCCATCGAGAAGACCGTGAGCAGGGCCACGAACGGCGTGGTCCCGGGGCCGCCCGCCTCCCGCAGCGCCCGCAGGACATCCTCCGGCAGCGTGAACAGGTGGCAGTCGCTCCGCCTGCCCTCGGGAACGGGCTGGTCGTTCCTGGCGATCGGCAGTTCGACCGAGGCGGCGCCGTCGAGCCGGTCGCGCCAGTACGCGAGCCGCCGCTCCCGCCGCTCGCCGGTCAGCTCACGCCGCGACCAGGCCGCGTAGTCGGCGTACTGGAGCGGGGGAGGGGTGACCCCGGCGGGGCGGCCCTCGTGGGCGGCGGCGTACACGGTGGTGAGCTCGTCCACGATGATGCCGACCGACCACCCGTCACAGGCGATGTGGTGGCAGACGAACATCAGCACGTGGTCCTCGTCGCCCAGCCGGACCAGCGTCGTACGGTGGACCGGCCCGGTCTCCAGGTCGAAGCGCTCGACCGCGGCCCGGGACGTGAGCTCCCGGGCCCGCTCCTCCCGTTCGGACTCGGGCAGGTCGCGCAGGTCGACGACGTCGAGAGGCGCGGGCCCGGGGTCAAGGATGACCTGCCGGGGCTCGGGCCCGTCGCCCTCGTAGACCGTGCGCAGGATCTCGTGGCGTTCGACCAGGGTGTCCAGGGCGACGGTCAGCGCCCGGACGTCGAGCGGGCCGGTGAGCCGCAGGCCGATCGTGGCGTTCGGCGCCGGAGCGCCTTCGGCGAAACGGGCGCCGAGCCACATCTGGGCCTGCTCGTAGGAGCAGGGGGCGGGCCCCGCGCCGCGCGGGGTGATCGCGTCCGCGGCGGCCGCCCGGGCGGCGAGCAGCCGGCGCAGCGCCTCCTGCCTGCGTGGGGAAAGCGACGCTATTAGATGCTCGTTGTCAGTCGTCGGCGTTATCGTCACCGAGCGTTCTCCTCTCTGCGCACTAATGCGCAGGCGCCAACTGACCAGACGGAAAAGTGGTTGATCGAGAAACGCTTGAACGTTGAATTCCGCAGGGGTCGCCGCGTATCTCGCCGCTTTCGGCGACGGGACGCATGGGAGCGCTCCCACGAAAGGATTATTACGATACGTGATACACCCTGGTAACGCAAGCCTTACATTGACCTGCCCTCAGCCACATTCGGTAAGAGGAAATCGACCTTCCGTGATCAAGCGCAGACGAGGGAAGGTTCGGCCGCACAGGCATTGCCGGGTGTTACAGCAAGGTGTCGAATCGGCTGACTGACGTGGTCGGAGAAGGGGTGGAACTTGTTTCTTGCGCGGCACCCTATCCGGGTTCTATGTTGGCCGCCGGAATGAATTTCCGCAGGGGCGCCGCCTATTCGAGGGCCCGCCTGCCTCCTCAATTCGACTCGTCGTCGTGGCCGAATACGGCCGGATATCGCTCAGCAGGAGGACGCATGAACGACGGCTGGACGCCCCTGGAGATAACCCCGGACGGCCCCGCCACTCCGGAAGGACTGGTCGAGCGCCTGCGCGGGCTCGACGTGGGCGATCTGCTCGTACGGGAGAAGGCCCTCGTCTTCCGGGGGTTCGGCGTCACGCCCGAGACGCTGGACCCGGTCATGGACATGCTCCTGCCCAACCGGCTGGCGTACGTCCACGGCAACTCGCCCCGCACCAAGGTCGGCGGCAACGTCTACACCTCCACCGAGTACCCGCCCGAGTACACGATCTCGATGCACAACGAGCTGTCGTACTCCGCCGCCTGGCCCTCCCGGCTGCTGTTCTTCTGCGAGAAGGCGGCCGAGACCGGCGGGGCCACCCCGGTGGTGGACGGCGTGCGCTGGCTGGAGTCGCTCGACGACGAGGTCAGGGAGGCCTTCGCCAAGGGTGTGCGCTACACCCAGAACCTGCACGCCGGCCGGGGGCTCGGCAAGAGCTGGCAGGAGACGTTCGAGACCGAGGACCGCGACCAGGTGGCCGAGTTCCTCGACGGCATCGGGGCCGACTGGCAGTGGCGGCCCGACGGCGGCGTGCGGGTCTCGCAGATCAGGCCGTCCACCACCCGGCACCCGGTGACCGGGGCCGAGGTGTGGTTCAACCAGGCCGACCAGTGGCACCCCGCCTCGCTCGGCGACGAGACCGCCGCGATGCTCGCCGAGCTCATGCCGCCGGAGGAGCTGCCGCAGTCCGTGACGTTCCCGGACGGCGCGCCGATCCCCGGCGACTACGTCATCCAGGCGCGCGACCGCGGCCTGGACAACGCGGTGGACGTCGACTGGCGGAGCGGCGACCTGCTGCTGATCGACAACGTGCTCGTCGGTCACGGCCGCCGGCCCTTCACCGGCTCCCGCCGCGTCCTCGTCGCGATGTCCGACTGAGCATGTCCGACTGAGCGCACGCCCGACCGCAAGCACGCAAGCCTCGCCCGACTGAACGCCGTCTCCGACTTCCAAGCCGTCTCCGGCTGAAAGGGGATCCGCAGTGAGCAAGATCGCTTTGGGGGTCGCCGCGACCTTCACCGCCGAGCCGCTCGGGGACGCCCTGAGATTCTGGCTCGCCGAGCTGGGGACCGAGGGGGACGTCGCCTTCGCTCCGTACGACCAGGTCTTCCCCTCGCTGCTCGACCCGGGCAGCGTGCTCGGCCGGGCCGGCGCCGTGGTCGTCCTCGTCCGCGCCGAAGACCTCGCCGGGAACGTCACGGCCGGTGCCGCCGACAAGGATACGGCCGCTCTCGACGCCGCCGCGGACGACCTCGCCACCGCGCTCCGGACGTCGGCGGCCGCGGCGGGCACCCCCCATCTCGTCGCCGTCTGCCCCGCCTCGCCCGGGCACGGCTCGCCCGAAGCCCATGCGCGCCTGACCGGCGGGCTGGTCGAGGCGCTGAAGGACGACCGGTCGGTCGGCGTGCTCACCTCCGCCGAGCCGTACGAGCCGGCGGACCCGGAGGCCGTCCACGACGCGTTCGCCGACCGGACCGGCAACGTCCCGTACACCGACCACTACTTCGCCGCGCTCGCCGCGGCGGTCGTACGCCGCCTCCAGGCCGTGACCACCCCGCGTCCCAAGGTCGTCGTCGCCGACTGCGACGGCACGCTGTGGGACGGCGTGGTCGGCGAGGACGGCCCGGACGGCGTCGTGATCGGCCCCGAGCGCGAGGAGATCTGGCGCGAGCTGGCCCGGCAGGTCGCGGCGGGGCGGCTGCTGTGCCTGTGCAGCAAGAACGAGGAGAAGGACGTCCGCGAGGTCTTCGCCCGGCATCCCGGGCTGCCGTTCGGCCTGGACGACGTCACGGCGATGCGCGTCGGCTGGGAGGCCAAGTCGCAGGCCCTGCGCTCGCTGGCCGACGAGCTGAACCTCGGGCTCGACTCCTTCGTCTTCCTCGACGACAGCCCGGTCGAGTGCGCCGAGGTCCGGGCCGGTTGCCCCGAGGTGCTGACCCTTCAGATGCCAACCGCCGCCGCGGACGCGGCGGCGTTCCTGCGGCACTGCTGGCCGCTCGACCTCGCCGCCGTCACCGATGCCGACCGCGAGCGCACCCGGCGCTACCAGGAGGAACGGCGGCGCGAGCAGGCCAGGGGCGAGATGTCCCTCGCCGACTTCTACGCCACGCTCGACCTGCGGGTGACGATCACCCCGGCGGGCCCCGAGCACGAGGCGCGGGCGGCCCAGCTCGCCGAGCGGACCAACCAGTTCAACCTGTCGGGGACGCGGCGCCTGGACGGCGACGAGACGTTCGTCGTGGACGTGCGCGACCGGTTCGGCGACTACGGCGTCGTCGGCCTCACCGACGTGCGGACGGACGGGGACACGCTGCGCGCCGGCGCGTTCCTGCTGAGCTGCCGCACCCTCGGGCGCGGGGTCGAGCATCGCATGCTCGCCCACCTGGGCGCGCTCGCGCGCGACCGCGGGCTGGCCCGGGTCGCGCTGGCGTTCCGGCCGACCGAGCGCAACCAGCCCGCCAGGGACTTCCTGGCCACCCTGCCCGCCACCATCGAGCCGTACGGCGAGGAGGCGGCGGAGACGGCGTGGCACGTCCTCACCGCCGCCGACGCCGCGGCCGTCGTCCACTCACCCGCCCACACACCCGTCCACTCATCGGGCCCTGCTGAGGAGAGGGCAGCGGGGCCCGCCCGGATCGGTTCGGCGGCCGCGCCCGCCGGATGGGCGGCCGTCGAGCGGATCGCGACCCGGCTCACCGGCCCCGAGGCGATCCTGGACGCGATGCGGGCCGCCCGCCCGGCGACAGCGGTGGCCGCCGAGGTGGCCGGGGCGACCCCCGTCGAGGCGACCGTCATGCGGTGGTGGGCGGAGCTGCTCGACAAGCCGCCCACCTCGGTGAACGACGGGTTCTTCGAGCTGGGCGGCCACTCGCTGCGGCTGGTGCAGTTCATGGCGCGGGTGCGTGCCGAGTTCGGGGTCGAGCTGCCCTTCGACACCCTCTACACCACCTCGTTCACCATCGCCGAGGTCGCCAAGGTGATCGAGGAGCGGCAGCTCGCCGAGACCGGCGACGAGGAGCTGGCCGGGCTGCTCGACGAGCTCGCGGGCCTGTCGGACGAGGAGATCGACGCCCTGCTCGAATCAGGGCTCGAATCAGGGAACGGCTGATCCGCATGGCCACGATGCTGCTGAGCACCCACGGCACGAACGGCGACGTGCTCCCGTTCATACGGATCGGGCGCGAGCTGGCGGAGCGCGGCCACGAGGTCACCGTGCTCACGCACTCCTGGTTCGCCGACCGGATAGCGGCCGCGGGCCTGCGGCACCTCCCGATCGACACCGACGAGGGCTACGACCGGCACCTTGACGACGCGCGGCGCTACATGCTCGACCCGCTGAAGGACCCGGACGGCGTGCTCCGGCTCTACCGGCGCAACGGCCTGTTCGAGCTGCTGGCCGAGGAGGTGCGCATGATCGAGGCGCACTACCGGCCGGGGGAGACGGTGGTGGTGGCCCGGCACACCTCGGGCATCGCCGCGCTGATGGCCGCCGAGATGCACGGGGTCCCCGTGGCGCTGGCGTCCGTCACACCCCACCAGTACGTCTCGCTGCCGGTCCTCGCCGACCTCTTCCGGCGCGTGCTCGGGGAGGGGTACGACGAGGTCTACCGGTCGTTCGGCCTGCGCCCGGTCCGCGACTGGGCCGCCTACCTCAACAACGCCCCGGTGCAGCTGGTGCTGTGGCCGGAGTGGTTCGACGCCGCGGGCCAGCGGGCGCCCGCGAACGCCGTGCGCTGCGGGTTCGTGCTCGGCGACACGGCGGAGGGGCCGGTCCCCGACTGGGCCGAGCCCCCCGTCCTGATCACCGGAGGCACCGGCCAGGTGCTGCACGACCGGTTCTACGAGGTGGCGGCCGCCGCGTGCCAGAGGATCGGCAGGCGGGCCCTGCTGGTGAACCGGCACCCGGCGTTCCAGCCCGAGTCGCTGCCCGACGGGGTGGAGTGGCTGCCCTCGGCGCCGTTCGCCTCGTTCATGCCTCGTGTCGCCGCGGTCGTCCACCATGGCGGGATCGGCACGCTCGCCCGGGCGCTGTCGTCGTCGACCCGGCAGGTGCTGCTCGCCCACGGCGTCGACCGTCCCGACAACGCCGAGCGGCTCGACCGCGCGGGCGTCGCGGAATGGCTCCCCGTGTCCCACTGGGACGAGGAACGGGCCGCCGCGCTGCTCGCCCGCACCCTCGCCGACGACGGGTACCACGAGCGGATCGCCCCGCTCGCCGCCGACGCCGCCTCGGAGGACGGCGTACGGATCGCCGCCGACCACGCCGAGGCTTTGATCGGCGCCGACGAGATCCTGCGGCGGCCGGTCCCGCGCGAGAGACTGGCCCGGCTCACCCCGGAGCAGAAGGTGCGCCTGGCCGCCCTGGCCCGCGCCCGCAGGGGCGGCTGACGCGACGGTTGAGGGAGGGCCTCCCGGGTACGCCGTACGGCCACCGTACGGGCATCGTATGGCCACGAGGGGGAGGCCCATGAGCGAGGTGACGGCGCCGATCTCGCGCTTCGACTACGACAAGGTGGCGATCGTCACCGGAGCCGACTCGGGGATCGGGCGGGCGACCGCGGTGGCGCTCGCCGCGCACGGGTTCGACGTCGGCGTCACCTACCACCGGGACGAGGAGGGCGCGCGGGAGACGGCCCGGCAGGTGGCGGAGCAGGGCCGCCGCGCGGCCGTCCGGCGGCACGACCTCACCGACCCCGTGACCGCCGCCGAGGTGATCGACGAGCTCGCCGACGAGCTGGGCGGCCTCGGCGTGCTGGTGAACAACGCGGGCACCGGAACGGCCGAGCCGCTGCTCGACATCGGCTACGACCGGTGGCGTGAGGTGGTCGCGGTCGACCTGGACGGGCCGTTCCTGTGCGCCCAGCGCGCCGCCCGCCGGATGATCGACCGCGGCGCGGGCGGGCGGATCGTCAACGTGACGAGCGTCCACGAGGAGTATCCCCGCCTGGGAGCGGGGCCGTACTGCGCGGCGAAGGGCGGCCTGCGGATGCTCAGCCGCACGCTCGCGCTGGAGCTGGCCAGGCACGGCATCACGGTCAACACCGTGGCCCCAGGAGAGATCGCTACTCCGATGACCGGCCAGGAGGACCGGCCGCCCAGGCCCGGCACCCGGCCCGGCTACCCGCTGGGCCGTCCCGGCGACGCCCGCGAGGTCGCCCAGGTGATCGCCTTCCTGGCCGGTCCCGCCTCGTCGTACGTCACCGGCGCGTCGGTCTTCGTGGACGGCGGGCTCGGTCTGATGGGTCCCCAGGCCGCCGGTGACGCGGAAAAGGACCTCTGGGCGTCCGCCTGAGCGAACCGGCTCAGGCGCGGTCGCGGAGCCAGCGGAGGGCGACCGCGCCGGCCAGGCGGGGTGGCACCGTCCCCGCGCCGAGCCCGACGTCCACGAGCAGGTCGAAGACCTCGGTACGCCGGGCGGCCACGGAGATCGCCGCGTCGATGAAGCCGGGGGAGCGGGCGGCCAGGGAGAGCGCGTCGGTGGTGCGCAGGTGCCGCCCGAGCGCCCGGCGCAGAGCCCGCCGGTAGGCCCGCAGCGGGTCCGCCGGCGAGCCGATCGCGGCCTCGGCGGCGAGCCGCCCCGACAGCAGCGCGTAGTAGATGCCCTCGCCGGTCAGCGGGTTGATCAGGCTCGCCGCGTCGCCCGCCAGCAGCACCCGGCCCGCCCCGGGCACCGGCCGTCCGCTCGACAGCGGCAGGTGATGGGCCCGCAGGTCGCGGACCGGCGACCTGATCTCGCCGAGCAGGGGCAGCAGCCGGGCCAGCCGCCCGTGCAGGATCTCGCGCCCGGGCCGGCCGGTCTGTCGCAGCATCGGCAGCAGCAGGCCGTAGCCGACGTTGGCCGTGCCGTCGCCCACCGGGAACGACCAGGCGTAGGCCGGCCAGCCCTCGCTCCGCATGACGATGACCTGCACGTCGTCGTCCGGCGGCACGTCGGCGTACCCGCGAACCGCGATGGCGGTGTGCCGGTCCGGGCTCGGCGGGACGCCGATCAGCCGCCGTACGGCGGAGTTGGCGCCGTCGGCGGCGACGACCACCCGGGCGGCCACCTCGCCGTCGAGCACGACGAGCCCGTCGCGGGTGGTCAGCGTGCGCACGCGGTGGCGGCGCACCTCCGCACCGCGCGCCGCGGCGGCCTCGACCAGCCGGGCGTCGAAGACCATGCGGGGGACCACGTGGTTGGGCCGCGCGACCGCGGCCGAGACCTCGATCCCGCCGGGCGACGTCACCGACAGGCGCGGCGTCGGCCGGTGGTCGTCGAGCAGGCCGGGCAGTCCGAGCAGCGCGAGCTCCTGCCGCGCGTGCGCCGCGATGCCGTCGCCGCAGGCCTTGTCCCGAGGGAAGGCCGCCCGGTCGAGCAGCAGCACCCGGCCGCCGGGGTCGAGCTGCCTGGCCCGCAGCGCGGCGGCGGCGCCGGCCGGTCCCGCGCCGACCACCACCAGGTCCCAGACGTCGTCCACATCTACAGACCGTACGTGGAGAAGAGGTTCGTGGTGGGCCACGACTTCACCGAGTTCGCGGCGGTGTGGAGCTGGGCGTCGATGTCCCCGTAGTTCAGCCCCGAGGCGTCGTCGCGCTGGTCGAACAGCACCACCCAGCTCAGCCCGTCGTAACGCCGGACCATGAGCGTGGAGGTGCCGGCCAGCGACCCCGTGTGCCAGGTGTTGCGGCCCCCGGTGACCGGGCGGACCTGCCAGCCGAGGCCGTAGTACCAGCCGTCGGAGTTGACCCCGATCGACGGCTTGGCGAACGCCTTGGAGATCGACGCCGAGGTCAGCACGCCGGCCGCGTCGAACAGGGTGGTGAACTTGGCCAGGTCGGCGGCCGTGGCGAGCCAGCCGCCGTGGGCGGCCATGTTCTCGAGGTTGAACCCGCCGTAGGGGAAGGGCACCACGGAG
Source organism: Microbispora amethystogenes (assembly GCF_016863015.1). Lineage (GTDB taxonomy): Bacteria > Actinomycetota > Actinomycetes > Streptosporangiales > Streptosporangiaceae > Microbispora > Microbispora amethystogenes. The sequence continues at coordinate 104,844 of NZ_BOOB01000009.1, forward strand.
TCCGAGGTGTCGATCACGCTCTTGCCGGTGTACTGCGAGAAATAGGGAGCCTCACCCGATTTGCGGAGGCTCTTCGCGGTCCTGCCGAGCGTCATCCGCTTGATCTTGAGGGGTGTCAGCACCTTGCTCTGGACGTAGCTCGCGTACGAGACGCCGCTCACCTTCTCGATGATCTTCTGGAGGAGGAGGTATCCGTAGTTCGAGTACGCGTACGTCGTGCCGGGGGCGTGGTCGAGCCTGAGGCCGGACGTGTGCGTGATGATCTGCGCCTGAGTGATCGGCAGCGGCACGCCGAGCGCCGCCGCGATGACCCGGTCCCTGAACATCGGGTCGCCCGAGACCTCGGAGTCCCACCCGCCGAGGTGCTGGAGCAGGTGGGTCACGGTGACGGCGGCGAGGCGCGGATCGGCGGTCGTGCTCAGTCCCAGCAGCGACGCGACCTTGGCCGAGAGACTGAGCTTGCCGTCCTGCGCCAGCTTCAGCACCGCGGCGGCGGTGACCGGCTTGCTCAGGCTCGCGACGCGGAACAGCGAGGTGGGGCCGGCCGCGAACGAGGTGTCCGCGGTCCAGTTGTAGCCCCGCGCGAGCACCAGCTTGCCCTTGCGAACCACGGCGAGGGATGCGTGCGGGATCGTCCGCGCCTGCATGAAGCGCTTCAGCGTGTCGTCGAAGGGCTTCAGCGACGTCGCGCTACGGCCGGTGACGCTCCACACGCGGGCCGCCGCGCTCGCCGGCGACGCGGGCAGCCCGGCGGCGAGCCCCGACGCGGCGCCGCCCGCCAGCAGGCGCAGGGCGTTCCTCCGGGAAACGGAAAACCTGTCCGAAATCATGACGGCTGATCTTAGAGGAGCCCTGACCGGCCATGGCCGCGACCCTGACCGAGGCCCTGACCGCAACGGAGGCTGAGTGCGGAAGGCAGATCCCGGTGGCAATCCACTGCTGGTTTCCTGATCCGTGACCGGTCGTCACTTTCTGCAATCTTCCGCGACGATGAGTGGCTACTTGATAAGTTCAATTAGCTGCTGGTGAGGCTTATCAAAATGGAAGAGGTGGCGGGTGGCGGGCAGAGGCAGGCCGAGCCGTACCACGGTGTACGCACGTCTGGATATGGCGCTCACCGAACTCAACGACCGGCTCGGCGGCTTGCCCAATCCTCGGGAGGCCCAGGAGATCTGGGACGACATCTGGCACGAGGAGGCTCATCACTCTACGGCCCTCGAGGGGAACACGCTCGTGCTTCGCGAGGTTCGAGCACTTCTCGACCAAGGCAGGGCGGTGGGAGCGAAGGCTCTCCGCGAGTACAACGAGGTGCGTGGCTATGCCACGGCAGCGCAGTGGGTTTACGGGCAGGCGCTGGAGCCGGACGCCTGGCACGACGGGAACCTCATCACGGTCAATGAGGTCCGGAGGGTGCATCATGCGGCGATGACTCCGGTATGGGATGTCGCGCCACATCCGGACGCGACGGATCGAGAGGGGCCGGGAAACTTCCGCGAGCACGACATCATGCCCTTCTCCGAAGGGATGACGCCGCCGCCTTGGCCCTTGGTGCCGGAACAGGTCAGTCAATGGGTCATGGAGGTGTGCGCTCTGGGCAAACGGATCGAGGCGGGCGACGAGCTTGAACATCCCCTGCCTGAGGAACTGGCCAGATTGCACAACGGCTTCGAGCGCATCCACCCCTTCCTTGACGGCAACGGTCGTACGGGACGTCTCGTTGTGAACCTCGTTCTCGTCAGACTTCGCTACCCTCCGATCATCATTCTTAAGCGACAGCGTTCCTCTTACCTTGCGGCGCTGCGGCGAGCGGACAGCGGGGACTACGGTGCGCTGGGTGAGTTGATCGCGCGCGCGATGGAAGACAATCTCAACCGCTTCATCGTCCCGAACATCGCAGGGCCCGCCCGTCTGGTTCCGCTGGCGGCGCTTGCCGACGACGAGTTCAGCCTCGCGGCTCTCCGGCAGGCCGCTCAGCGTGGCCGTCTCAAGGCCGTCCAGGGGGCCGACGGGATCTGGAGGTCTTCACGCAAGTCCGTCGAGGCGTACCGGGCCTCGAAGCACCAGCGGCCGGTGGGGCGCGGATAGGTGTGAGGGAGGCCGCGGCGGGGTGGCCGCGGCCTCGTGTGTGTCTCTGGGCGTCCGGAACTAGATCTTGCCGGTGCCCGCGTTCGCGAGAACGTTCGCCTTCACGCCGCTCGGGTTGTCGACCGTGTACGAGTACGGGATGGAGGCGACGCTGCCGGAGGTCTGCGGTGTGCCGGAGTTCACGAGGTAGTTGTTGCGGGCGACGATCGAGCCGCCCGGCGAGGAGCCCTCGGAGGTGTGCGTGGGCTCGGCGACGTTCTCGAAGTAGTTGCCCTCGACGAGCACCCCGGCGCCGCAGGTGGAGGCGATGCCGTAGCTGTAGTCGGTGTACGACGGGTTCTTGTAGTAGTAGTTGCTGAACACGTGGACCGGGTTGCCGAAGCGCACCCTCGGGTTGCGCTGGGCGCAGGTCTGGAACGCGTTGTGGTGGTATGTCACCCGCAGGTGCCCGGTGTCCTCGGAGCTGTTGCTGTCGCTGTGGCCGACGAGCGAGCACTTGACGTGGTCGTGGAGCTTGTTCCAGGACACGGTGACGTAGTCGGAGCCGTGTGTGATGTCGAGCAGGCCGTCGTAGTAGTCCGTGCCGTGACTGGTGTCGCTCGACAGGTCGTTGTGGTCGAGCCACACCCGCTTGGCGTTGTCGAGGTGGATCGCGTCGCCGTTGCCGTTGCCGGCCGGGACCTTGGAGATCTTCAGGTTGCGCACGATGACGTTGGAGACGTCACGGATGTTGACGCCGCAACCGGTCAGCCCGGAGTTCGCGCCGACCCCGACGAGGGTGGTGTTGCCGCCCACCCGTACGTCGTCGGAGCAGGTGAAGTTGCCGTTGATCTGCACGGTCTTCGCGGTGTCGCCCTTCACGGCGGCGGTGAGCGCGCTCAGGGAGGTGACCGTCGTCGCCGGGCCGCCCGCGCCGCCGCTGGTGCCGCCGCCCTGCGTCGCCCAGCCGACCAGCCCGGTGGTGGGCGGAGTGGTCGGGCCGCCCGTCGGAGTGGAGCTCGGGGTGCTGGTGGGGGTCCTCGTGGGGGTGGAGGTGGGCGTGCCGGTGGAGCCGGTGGGCTGGAGGGTCCACTGTTTGGTGGCGACGGAGTCGCAGGAGTTCTGCTGGACGAGGGCGCCGGAGGAGGTGCTGTTGTCCTTGGTGTTCAGGCACTTGTCGCTGTTTGCGTTGACGACCTGGTAGTTGGCTCCGGAGGTGGTGAGTTCCCAGGTCTGGGAGGTGGCGCCGGTGCAGGTCTCCTGTTGGACGGCTTTGCCGGCGGAGGTGGAGGCGCCGGTGACGCCGGCGCATTTGCCGCTGTTGCCGGCGGTGAGGCGGACGCCGCTGCCCTGGGCGGCGAGGGTCCAGGTCTGGTTGCTCGCGCCGTTGCAGGCGGAGACGGTGAGTTGTACGCCGTCGGAGCCGCTGGCGCCGGGGACGGTCAGGCACAGGCCGCTGGCGCCGTTGACGATCCGGTAGGCGCCGCTGGTGGGCGCGCCGGTGGTGGGCGCGCCGGTGGTGGGCGCGCCGGTGGTGGGCGCGGCAGTGGAGACGCCGGTGAAGACGCCGCCGACCAGGGCGACGACCCCCGCCACGGCACCGGCCACCGCGGCTGCGGTTCTGGTTCTGGTTCTCACCCGAGCTCCTCGCGTGTCGTGCAGGACCCCTGACCGAGGGGGTGAATCCTGGTCCTGTGAGTGATTCATGAATGTGAACAGCATTCATGATGGGGAACACCCGCGCTCAAGGTACGGACCCGCACATCGGTGGTCAACGGTCACCGGCGGGGTCTCGTGCGTACGCAGCGCGTCATAGGAGATCATCGTGAAACGTTCACGCCGGACGTGCCGGAGAGGAATGGCGGATGATCGACGGATGACCGAGGAGCAGGTGTTCAGCGCGTGGCTGCGGGCCCGCAGCGAGCCCGACTGGACGGCGGTGGTCACGCATCCCTTCGCCGCGGAGATCAGCCGCGGCACCGCCGCCATGCGGCGTTATCTGGAGCAGGACTTCCAGTTCGTGGACGCCTTCACGGCGCTGCTCGGCGCCGCGGTCGCCGCCGCCGACTCCTTCGAGGCGCGGGTGGCCGTGGGCCGCTTCCTCGGGCAGACGGTGGCCGACACCGAGCGCGGCTACTTCCACCGCGCGCTCGCCGCGGTCGGCGGTGATCCGGCCCCGCCCACGCTGGAACCGGTGACGATCGAGTTCCGCGCGCTGATGGACGAGGTGCGGCGCAGCCAGGACTATCCGCTGATCCTGGCCGTGCTGTGCGTGGCCGAGTGGACCTATCTCGGCTGGGCCACCCGGATCCCCGTCATGGGCGAGAGCTTCGTCCACCGTGAGTGGGTCGACCTGCACAGCGGGCCGGAGTTCGAGGCGTGGGTCGGCTTCCTGCGCCGCGAGCTCGACCGGCTCGGCCCGGAGCTGGACGAGGGCGGCCGGGCCCGCGTGCTGGACGTCTTCCGTCACGCGACCACCCTGGAGCGCCGCTTCTTCGACATGGCGGCCGGCTGATCGACAGACCTAATCTGCGGGGCTGATCCGCAGGGCTCTGTCAGGGAGCGCGCAGGGCCAGCGCGGCGAGGCGGCGCAGGGACAGCCGGAGGAAGACGGCGCTCAGCGGCCCGGCGACCCGCCAGCCGATCCGGCCGGCCACCCCGAAGGGCAGGTGCAGGTGCTCCTCCCACAGGATCCTGCTCCCGCCACCGGGGCGGGGCAGCACCTGGAACCTCCCCGTCCCGCGGACGACCCGGCCGGTGTGGCGGACCTCCACCTCGTCCGGGGGCCGCCAGCCGGTGACGTCCATCGTGTCCAGGAACGACAGCGGGCCGATCCCGGTCGCCGCCGCGAGCCTGCTGCCCCTGCTGTGGCCGTCGCCCTCGACGACCCACGCCCGGGTCAGCAGCATCCACTCGCGGTGCCGGGGCCAGTCGGTCAGCACGGCGAAGACGCGCTCCGGGCTCGCCTGCGCGTCCACCGTCACCGTGAGAGTCTCCATGCCTGTCCCTACGTTCCGATCGTCGCCGCCGGACGCCTCCCGTCCAGGAAGCGGACCGCGTGCGACGCGGCGCGGTCCGCGGCGAACCCGAGCAGGCGCTCGCCCTCGTCGGCCAGCGCGTCGCGGGCCGCCGGGGCCAGCGGTGCGAACGGCTCGATCTCCAGGGTCGCCGTCTCCCCGGCCCGCTCGATCCGCCACAGCCCGGCCACGAAACCGTCGACCAGGATCGTCGCCCGGATGATCCCGTTGACCGTGAAGACCCGCCGCCGGTGCTCGTCGGCGATGATCCGCCTCCGGTCGGCGTGCGAGAGCAGCAGGTTGTCGAACTCGGGCAGGAACCGCACCGGCGCCTCGGCGTCCGGCTCCGGCGGCGCCGCGCCCGGCACGTCGAGAAGCTCCACCCCGTTCTCGTCCCGGTACGCCACCAGGTCCAGGCGCTTCACCACCGAGCGCAGCCCGGTCAGGCCGGACCAGACCCGCATGTCCGCGACCGACGCCGGCCCGAAGGCGCCGAGATACCGCAGCACCATGTGACCGGCCGCGTCACCGGCGGCCGGACCGTCGCCGAGCGGGCGGCCCAGCCACGACTCGGCCGGCACGTGGCGGGCCTGCGACGAGGCGCCCCACACGCCCCGGGGCGGCACCTGCACCAGCGGCACGATCGCGCGTACGGCCCTCGCCAGGGCCTCGCCGTCCGGCCACCGCTCGCCCAACTTCTCGCCCAGCCGTACGGCGAGCTCGGCGAACGTGAGGGGCCGCTCCTCCATCAGGGCGCGGGCGGCGGCGTCGACCTCCCGGAGGTCGGCCTCCGCCAGGCGTCCCGCGCCCGACGTGCGGAGCCAGCGGTCGATGACGGGCTGCACGACCGGGCGAAGGGCGAGGCAGTCGTCGGCGCTGACCAGGTGGATCGTGCTACGCATCAGCGCGATCCGCACGGCGGACCGGCCGGTGAGCAGATCGGCCAGGTCCTCGTGCCGGAAGCCGAGCAGCCGCGTCCACAGGCCGACGTACGGCGACAGGGGCGCCTGGGACTGCATGCCCACCAGGTGCTCGATCGCGGCCAGCGCCTTCATGTCGTGGCGGCGCAGCAGCATCTGGCGGTCGAGCAGGGCGCGGTTGAGCGCACGTGTGGTCAGCACGGGGGTCGGCACGCGTCGGGTGGGCACGCCGTCAAACTAGCGTCCCGGACCGACATTCTCCGGACCGGCCAATTACCGCCGAGCTCTGCCGCCGCGCCCTGTTCTCGCCCTGCAGTCGAGACCGTCGCCCCAGGGATCAGGTGCGCACGAGCGGCGTGTCGACGAGGTGCTCGGCGAGGAACCAGGCCTGCAGCTCACCCGTGCGGACGACCTCGGAGACGAGCAGGTCGTCGGTGCCGTCGTCGCCCATGTCGGCCGCGCGGGAGGCGGCGTCGTGCGCGGCGACCAGGATCGTCTCGTGGGCTTCGAGGAGCCTGGAGAGCATCGCGGGCACCTCCTCCACGCCGTCCGGCGGCCGTGGGATCACGGTCATCTCCGCCACCTGGCGCGGATCGCCGACCGCGACCCCGCCGAGCGTCTGGATGCGTTCGGCGATGGCGTCGATGATCGGCAGTTGCTCGCCCGCGTGCTTGTCGAGCAGCAGGTGCAACTGGTAGAAGGTCGGCCCCCGCATGAGCCAGTGGTGCTTCTTGTACAGGCTGTACAGGATCTGCGTGTCGGCCAGGATCTGGTTGAGCCGCTGGCAGGAGTATTCCCGGGTCTCCCTCGGCAGGCCGACGGGGAAGTCCCGGACCGTGCCGAACGACTGGATCTCCACGCCCCTCTGGTGCAGCCAGGGCTGGCTGCTCGCACGGACTCCGGAGGAAGGGTTGACAGCCAAGACGTCACTCCTCACTCAATCGGTTTGTATCCAATAGTGAGTCTTTCGCCTTTTATGTCCCTTAAACGCCTTATATGGCGATTTGCCCAAGGTGAACCCTCCGGGCCCGCGCCTGCGTACCTCGGAGGTGTCGAGACTTCCGCATCACCACGCTCTCGCGGTCGCCGCCGTCGCGGCGGCCGCCCTGGCGTCCGCTCTGACGTCCGCCTGCGCCGGCCCGGACGCGACTCCCGCGTACGGCCCGCCGCCCACCGTCGAGCAGCTCGCCGCGCGGGCGGGCTGCACCCCGAAGATCCAGATTGACGCGGCGGAACTCCGCCAGGGGCACTGCCACACGCCGATCGGGGACTTCTTCCTCACCACGTTCGCCACCCAGCGGGGCAAGGACGAGTGGATGGACCAGGCGCCGGAGTACAGCCCCCACCTCGTCGGCGACATCTGGACCGCCCTCGCGCCCCGGAGCGTCCTCGACCGGCTCCGGCTGAGGATCGGCGGCGACCTCCACCTCAAGGACCACAGGGTCAAGAGCCCCGGATGAGCCCGGGCGCTATCCGGCCTGCAGGGCCTCCTCCCGGCCCTCCGACAGCCGGGCGGCCGTGCGCTCCGCCGTACGCCGGGCCCAGCGGCCGGTGGTCAGAACGGCGAGACACAGGACGAGCAGGCCGTACGCGGCGGTGATCCAGTGCCCGGTGCGTGCGGCCGGCACGAAGCGCGCGCCGGAGGCGGCGGCCACGACGGCTCCGGCGATGGCCACACCCAGCGACTGGCCGACCTGGCGGCTGGTCGAGGCGACCGCGGAGGCCACTCCCGCCTGCTCCAGCGGCATCCCGGAGACCGCGGTGTTGGTGATCGGCGGGTTCAGCATGCCGAACCCCACGCCGAAGACGACGTAGATCCCGAGCAGCAGGGGGAGGGGCGTGGTGAGCGTCACCTGGGCGAGCAGCGCCCCGGCGGCGGCCAGGCAGACGCCCCCGGCGACCAGCGGCGCGCGCGGGCCGCGCGTGCCCACGAGCCGGCCGGACAGCGGGCCGACGATCATCGTGCTCACCGCCACGGGCAGCGTGCACAGCCCGGCGTCGAGCGCGGAAAGGCCGCGGTGCCCCTGCAGATAGAGCGTGTTGAGGAAGAGGAACGCGCCCAGGGCGGCGAAGCCGGAGACCGCCATGAGGGCCGCTCCGGAGAACGGCGCGCTGCCGAAGAACCGCATGTCGATGAGTGGTTCGGGCCGGCGCAGTTCGTAGGCGACCAGCCCGGCCAGGGCCGCGACCGCGACCGCGAAGCAGACGGCGCTGAGCGCGGCGCCCGCCGACGGGCCCTCGATGATCCCGTACGTGAGCGTGCCGAGCAGGACGACGACGAGCACCTGCCCGACCGGGTCGATCCGGCGTGCCGCGGGGGCCTTCGACTCGGGCACGTACCGCCAGGTCAGGAACACCGCGAGCAGGCCGATGGGCACGTTGATCCAGAAAATCGCCCGCCAGCCCACGCTGTCGGTGAGCAGGCCGCCGACCACCGGGCCGAGCGCCATGCTGATCCCCACGACCCCGCCCCACACGCCGATCGCCTGGGCCCGCTCCCTGCGGTCGGTGAACGTGTTCGTGATGATCGACATGGCGACCGGGTTCATCATCGACCCGCCGACGGCCTGGAGGACCCGGGAGGCGACCAGCCAGGCGAGACTCGGCGCGAGGCTGCACAGCAGCGACCCGGCCGAGAAGATCACCAGCCCGGTCTGGAAGGTGCGCCGGCGGCCCACGCGGTCCGCCGTGGAGCCCGCGAGCATGAGCAGCCCGGCGAGCGTCAGCGTGTAGGCGTCGACCGTCCACTGCAGGCCGGAGATCGGCGCGTGCAGGTCCCGCCCGAGGGCGGGCAGCGCGACGTTCACGATCGTGTTGTCCAGCGACACGATCAGCAGGCTCATGCAGCAGATCAGGAGAACAAGAATCCGCCTTCGGCGGGTCATTTACGACACCCCACCACGCAACCGTACAGAAGCGGTCAAAAGCGGGCTGAGGTGGGTCGGGAGGCCGCCCCCCGGCGGCCTCCTCGCGACATCACCGGCGACTCTCGCGAGGTCAGATCTCCAGTCTGTCCTCGATCGAGCGGAGCTGGTGCCGGGCCAGCGCCAGGTTGGCCCGGCCGCGGTCCAGGGCGAGGTAGAGGAAGAGGCCCTTGCCGCCGCGGCCGGTGAGCGGCCGGATGAGGTGATACTGCGAGCCCAGCGTGATGAGGATGTCCTCGATCGTCTCGTTCAGCTGGAGCGCCTCGATCGCCCGCAGCTTGGCCCTGACCACCTCGGTGTTGGCCGCCGCGGCGACCTGGAGGTCGAGGTCCTTCGACCCGCCGAGCGCGCCCAGCGCCATCCCGCTTCCGTAGTCGGCCACCACCGCGCCGACCGCGCCGTCGATGGTCAGCATCTCCTTGAGGGAGACATCCATGTTCGCCATGCGTTCCTCTCCTGGTTCCTGTCGTGTACGCGGGCGCCGGTCGGCGCTATCCGCGTCCGGCGATGGCGGCGATCCTGTCCGCCGCCCTGCGTCCCTCGATCCGGAGCAGGCCGAGGTTCGCCCCCGGGCCTGCGAGAACGGTGAGGACGAGCGTGGGTCCCGCGGCGTAGCACGCGGTGTGCCCCTGGGCCGCGGAGATCAGCGTCTCCTCCAGCCGGCCGATCCGGGCGAGATCGGTCATCTGGCGGCTCAGCGACAGCAGCGCCGACGTGAGCGCCGCCGTCTGCTCGGTGCTGCTGATGGCGAGGTCCGTCGTCACGAGCAGGCCGTCGACCGTGCACGTGAGCGCACCGGTGATCTCGGGCGCCCGCTCGCGCAGGACGACCAGCTCCCGATGAATGTCGTGGCGTAGATCCACCGAAACATCCCTCCCGGCCCGCCTGAGCCACCCGATCACTACAGCGCCTCCAGCGCGTCACGCACTCTGAGCAGCAGCTTCACGTCGGTCACCGCGTCCGCGACCGGCGCCGTCGGCGGCCGGGGCGTGCGCCGGGGCAACGCGGCCTGCTGCTCGCCGAGCTGCTTGTCCGGCTGCTTGTCCGGCTGCTCGTGCGGCTGTTCGTCCGGTGCCGTCCGTGCCGCCGCGGGTGCCGTCGCCAGCAGGCCCGCCGCCGCGAGCTCCCGTACGGCCAGCAGCGTGGAGTAGGCCGGGTGCCCGAGGCGGCGGGCCAGCTCGACCGGCGTGGCGGCGGAGTCGGCGGCCAGCAGCAGCTCCCACTGCAACCGGGTGAGCAGCGCGTGCGTGCCGGGAATCCGCCGCAGGGGCGTCACCGGCCGCGCGTCCAGCTCGGCCGACGGCCACGCCCGCTCCAGCCGCGCCCGGCGCCTGGCGCACTCGCGCAGCAGCCCCGGCACGTCGAAGAACCAGTGGACCCCGAGCCAGTGGGCGTCGCCCGCCCTGAACCTGGTGCGGAGCGTCCTCGGGGTGAGCAGGAAGAACGCCGCGTCCAGCGTGGCCGAAAGCACGCAGAACTCCAGCTCGCCCCGGCTGAGCACGCCCCTGCTCACGAGCAGCGCGCCGCCGTCCCCGCCCGGCCCGGCCTCCTGCCGCGCGTGCCGGATCCCGGCGGCGCCGATCCGGCCCGACCCGCAGAGCAGCTCCTCCACCCCGGGCGTGGCCGCGCAGTCCACGTACGACACCCGGCCGCGTACGAGGTAGACCGTGCCCTCCTTGCCCACCCGCAGCGAGCCGGTGGCCTCGTCCTGGGCGAGGCCGGTGAGCACGGTGTCCAGAGCCGGAGCCGACACGGGCCGGGTTCCCATCAGGAGGCGACCAGCTCGTTCGTGATGGCGCGCAGCCGCAGCCGGGCCAGGGCGAGGTTCGCCCGCTCCACGTCCAGCCGTACGCACAGCAGCAGCGGGCCGTCGAACATCATCTCCATCGGCCGTACGAGGTGGTAGGACGTGCCGGTGGTCACGATCACGTCCTCGACCCGGAGGCTGGTCTCCTCGGACGCCGTCGCGACGCCGTCGAGCGTGGCGCGGTAGGCCCCGCTGAGCCCGGCGGCGGCCCGGCCGGGATCGGCGATCCCCTTCGCCGCCACGGGCATGCCGCTGGTGTGGTCGACCAGAATCGCGCCGAGCGCGCCAGGAATCGACATGGCCTCCGAGAGGCAGTCCTCTATCCCGATCAACCCGTCACTCCTCGTCGCTTCTCGTCGCTTCTCGTCGCTTCTGTCGCCTCGCCGGTGCAGCGCGGCCAACACTAGAGGAGCAGGTGGACGGGCCACCCGAGCCGGAAAGGGGCTGGGATGAATTGATTAGTCCAGAAGAATAAGAATTGTTCTCCCCGGAATGGTAATCCCGGTTTTCGTGAAATTTCCTCGTATCGAGGAGAGTCGAGGGGAGGGTACGGGGTGGTGCCGTACGGCGGCCAGAATGGGAGGCGTGGAGCGCATTCTGGTCAGCGCCTGCCTGCTCGGCCGCCGGGTGCGGTACGACGGCGGCGCCAAGACGAGCGACGACGACCTGCTCGCCCGGTGGCGCGCGGAGGGGCGGCTCGTGCCGTTCTGCCCCGAGGTCGAGGGCGGGCTGCCCGTCCCCCGCCCGCCGGCCGAGATCGAGGGCGGGGCGGGCGGCGCGGCGGTGCTGGCCGGGGAGGCCCGGATCCTGACGCCGGACGGCGCCGACGTGACCGAGGCGTTCCTGTCCGGCGCGCGGCAGGCCCTCGCCGCCGCACGATCCTCCGGCGTACGGGTAGCGGTCCTCAAGGAGGGCAGCCCGTCGTGCGGATCGCTGCGGATCTACGACGGCGCCCACCGCGGCAGGACCGTCCCGGGGCAGGGCGTGACGACCGCGCTGCTGGAGCTGAACGGCATCCGCGTCTTCGGCGAGGACCGCGTCCCCGACGCCGCCCGCTACCTCGAAGGCCTCAGGGGGACAGGGGATCCGCGGTGACGATGACAGCCTTCTCGTCCGGCTTGTACACCAGGACGTTGTCCACGTAGGACCGCACCGCCGCGTCGAGGCCGACGTCCTTGCCCGCCGCCTCCGACATGTACCAGCGGTGGTCGAGCACCTCGTGGAAGAGCTGGGCGGGCTCCAGCTTGCGCCGCAGGGCGGCCGGGACCGCGGTCACCACCGCCTGGAACACCTCGGCCAGCCACCGGTGGGCCACGATCGCCTCGTCCTCGTGCCGCAGCCCGTTCGACACGCGGAACGCGTCGAGGTCGTTGAGCAGCCGCCTGGCCTGGTTCTCCTCCACGTCGAGGCCGGTCAGGCGGAGCAGCCGGCGCTGGTGGTGCCCGGCGTCCACGACCTTCGGCCGTACGATCAGCCGGGACGTGCCGGCCTTGCGGCGCACCATCATCTCGGCGACGTCGAAACCGAGGGAGTTGAGCCGGCGGACCCGCTGGTCGACCCGATGCCAGTCGACCTCCTCGATGATCTCGTCCTCGGTCAGCTCGTCCCACAGCCGGTGATAACGCTCGACCAGCTGGTCGGCGAAGACCAGCGGGTCGATGGTCGGGTGGAGCAGCCCGCCGGCCTCCAGGTCGAGCATCTCGCCGTAGATGTTCACGTGCGCGACGTCGATGTCGTGGGCCCGCTGGCCCTCGCTGATCGCGGGGTGGAGGTCGCCCGTCTCGGCGTCCACGAGATAGGCGGCGAACGCGCCGGCGTCCCGGCGGAACAACGTGTTCGACAGCGAGCAGTCACCCCAGTAGAAGCCGCTCAGGTGGAGCCGTACGAGCAGGACGGCGAGCGCGTCGAGCAGGCGGGTCAGCGTGTCGGGCCGCACCGAGCCCGACAGCACGGCGCGGTACGGCAGGGAGAACTGCAGGTGCCGGGTGATCAGAGCCGAGTCGAGCTCCGAGCCGTCCGCGGCGGTGCGCCCGGTCACGACGGCCACCGGCTCGACCGCGGGCGCGTCGTGCCGGGCCAGATCCCACAGCAGGCGATACTCCCGCTTGGCGTACCGGGTGCTGATCTCCTTGATCGCGTAGACCCGGCCGGACAGCCGGGCGAAGCGCACGACGTGCCGGGAGATGCCGCGCGGCAGCGTCACCAGGTGGTGGACGGGCCATTCTTCGAGGGGGACGTCCCAGGGCAGGCGGATCAGGTCGGGGTCGCTGGGGGCTCCGGTGATCTGCAGGGGCACCGATTGCTCCTTATCTGGGTTGCTCCCTATCTGAGGGGCTTCCACACAAGTGTCGCGGATAGAGTCGGGCGCTATGACGCTGGTGGACGAGTTCATCGATTGGTACCTGGCCGAGAACCCGGTCATGGCCGCTCTGCTGGGGGCCGACGGGTACGACCGCACGCTGGGCGACTTCAGCGAGGCCGCCTTCACGGGACGTGAGCGGGCGGTCGAGGAATGGCTGCGCAAGCTGTCGGAGGCGGCTCCCGGCGACCCGGAGGACGAGATCGACCGCGACCTGGTCGCCGCCCATCTGCGCGGGGCCGTGGCGCTGGCCCGCTGGCCGGAGTGGCGGCGGGACCCGGCCGCCTACCTCGGACTGGTCTTCGCCTCGATGTTCACGCCGTTCCAGCAGCGCCTCAAGCCGGAGGCCGAGCTGGTCGACGCCGCCGTCGCGCGCCTCGCCGAGGTGCCGGCCGTGCTCGCCGCCTGCCGGGCGAACCTGGACCCCGACATCGCCGCCGACCTGCTGGTCCGGCGCGGCCTCGACCAGGCGCGTACGGGACGCCGGTTCCTGACCGAGACGCTGCCCGCCCAGGTCGGCGACCCGGAGCTGCGGGCGCGCCTCGCCCGGGCCGCCGAGCCCGCCGCCGACGCCTTCGACGGGCTGGTCGGCTTCCTGGAGGACTTCCGGCCCCGGGGCAGCTGGCGGATGGGCGAGGAGCTCTACTCGGCCCTGCTGCGCGAGCGGGAGATGCTCGGCTACGGCGCCCCCGAACTGCACGAGAAGGGCAGGCAGGCCTGGGCCGAGATCGACGGGCGGATGACCGAGGTCGCGTCCCGCCTCGGGCCGGGCACCTGGCGGGAGGTGATGGAGTCGCTCATGGACGACCACCCGCCGACCCTGGAGGCCATGCGGGCGGAGTACGAGGCCGAGACGCTGCGGGCTCGCGACTTCGTCCGCGAGCGGGGCCTGGTGACCTTCCCGGAGGGGGAGGAGTGCCGGGTCGAGCCGTCTCCGGAGTTCCAGCGGCCCATCATCGCCGTGGCCAGCTACCTCGCCCCGCCGCCGCTGTCGGCCTCGCGGGACGGGATCTTCTTCGTGCCGTACACGCCCGACGGCTTCACCGAGGAGCAGGTGCGGCAGCGGCTGCGGACCAACTCGCGGGCGCAGATGCCCTCGATCAGCGTCCACGAGGCCTACCCCGGCCACCACTGGCACCTCGGGTGGATGGCCGGCAATCCGCGCCGGGCCCGCAAGATCTTCCGTACGCCGTACTTCGTGGAGGGCTGGGCGCTCTACGTCGAGAAGGTGATGCACGAGCAGGGCTACTTCGACACCCCGGAGACCGAGCTCGCCCACCTCGACTGCCGCATCTGGCGGGCCGCCCGCATCGTGGTGGACACCGCGCTGCACTGCGACGACATGACGCCGGAGCAGGCGGAGGAGTTCCTCACCACGAAGGCGTCCCTGTCGCCGGGGACCGCCGCGGGGGAGGTCAGCCGCTACTGCGCCTGGCCCACCCAGGCTCCCTCGTACCTCACCGGCGCGCTGGAGATCGAGCGCATCAGGGCCGGCTACGCGGGCGACCTGCGGACCTTCCACGACACGATCGCCGGGTCGGGCGGCCTGCCGCTCGGCCTCGCCCGGAAGGCCGTGCTGGGCTGAGCTTCGGGCCTGCCCTGTGGCTGCTTAGGTTCTGGGCGCGGGCGTCAGCCGGCGAGCGCGCGTTCGATCACGGCGGTGAGCTGGTCCTCGGTGAGAACCGCGGGCCGGCCCACCCCCAGGGCGCGGACGTAGACCTCGCACAGCCATTCGAGCAGGCGGGTCGCCTCGAACGCCTGCTCCAGGCCGTTCCCGATCGTCACCGCGCCGTGACTGGCCATCAGGGCGGCCTGCCTGCCCTCGATCGCGGCGAGGACGCCCCGCGCCAGTTCCGGCGTGCCGTACGTCGCGTACGGGGCGACCCGGACCGTGCCGCCGAGCAGCAGCGCGTTGTAGTGGATCGGCGGCAGTTCGGTCATGGTGGAGGCGACGACGGTCGCGAAGACCGAGTGTGTGTGGACCACGGCCCGCGCGGAGGTCGCCTCGTACAACGCGAGATGCGTCGGCGTCTCGGAGGAGGGCCTGGTCCCGCCGTCGACGACCCGGCCGGTGAGGTCGAGGACCGGGCAGTCCTCGGGCCGGAGCCGGTCGAGCGCGACCCCCGACGGAGTGACGACGACGAGGTCACCCTTACGGGCGCTCAGGTTGCCCGAGGTCCCGATGACCAGGCCGAGATCCGCCGCCCTGCGGCCGTACTCGCACAGCTCACGCCGCAACTCGTCCATCTGCTCATTCACCTGCTCATCCACGTCGGCGAATCTACACAATCGGCCGGTTTTCGTGATGTCCTGAACCTATGTACGAGGCTTCCGAGTGGCGCCGCGAGGGTGACACGATCCGCAGGACCGTCGCCGCCCGCGACTTCCGTACGGCCATCGCGATCGTCAACGACATCGCGGAGCAGGCCGAGGCGCTGAACCATCATCCCGACATAGACATCCGGTGGCGCACCCTGCATCTGGCGCTGACCACCCACGACGCGGGCGGTCTCACCGACCTCGACTACAAACTCGCCGCCCGCATCGACGCCATAGTCGCCGACCACGAGGCGGGATCCCCTCAGACCTGAACCAGCCAGGCCGGCCGGCCTGGTGATGAGTCGTCACGGTGATGAGTTGTCGCGCCCGCACCCGTCACACCTACGAAGGGACACGACGAGGCGGAAGGACGCGAGTGATGAGTGCGGACACGCGGCTGGAGGAACTGGGCGTGAGCGGTCTGGGCGAGGTCGACGAGTCGGCGTTCTCGGGGCTGGCGGAGCGGCACCGGCGGGAGCTGCACGTGCACTGCTACCGGATGCTCGGGTCGTTCGAGGACGCCGAGGACACGGTGCAGGAGACGTTCCTCCGCGCCTGGCGGCGGCGGGAGACCTTCGAGGGGCGGTCGACGTTCCGGGCCTGGCTGTACCGGATCGCCACCAACGCCTGCCTGGACCTGCTCGCCAAGTGCCGCCCGGAGCCCGCGACCGGCGGCGAGGTGCTGTGGCTGCAGCCCTACCCGGACCGGCTGCTCGACGAGCTGCCCGCGGGCGACGCCGACGAGCCGGAGACCGTCGCCGTCGCGCGGGAGACGATCGAGCTGGCCTACCTGGTCGCCGTACAGCACCTCGCGCCGCGCCCGCGGGCCGTGCTGATCCTGCGGGACGTGCTCGGCTGGCCGGCGAAGGACGTCGCGGAGCTGCTCGGCGACTCCGTCAATTCGGTGAACAGCGCGCTGCAGCGGGCCCGCGCCGGCATGCGGGAGCACCTGCCCGCCGAGCGGCAGGACTGGACCGGCGGCGACGAGGACGCCGGGACGCGCGAGCTGGTGCGCCGCTACACCGACGCCAGCGTGGCCACGGACGTCGACCGGCTCGCCGCACTGCTGCGGGACGACGTCCGCTTCTCGATGCCGCCCACGCCGGGCCTGTACGTCGGCCGCGACACGGTGGTGAACGGCTGGGTCGCGGGCGGCTTCGAGGACATGGAGCCCATGCGCGCCGTCCTCACCTCCGTGAACCGGCAGCCCGCCGTCGCGTTCTACCTCTGGCGGAAGCGAGAGGGCGCGTACCTGCCGCTGGCGATCGACGTCCTGCGCGTCACCGGCGGGGCGATCACCGAGATCGTCACCTTCCACGACGACCGGTTCCCCGGGCTCGGGCTGCCGGAGCGCCTGCCGGCGTACGGCACCGAGTAGTCCCGGTGCGGACGCTCGCGCTGCGCGGCGGCGCGCGTGTCGCGGTGGTCGCGGCCGAGTGGCGCGACGCGTTCGGCGTCGTCACCCGCGGGCGGGTGCAACTGGAGCTGCGCGACGGCGAGCCCGGGCCGGTCCTCGGACGCGACGCCGGGTTCTGGCTCCGGGGCACCGGCGTCCGCGCCCTGCGCAACCCCGGCCGTCGTACGGCGAGGGTCCGCGTCGTCACCCTCGGAGGCCAGGACCGTCACCCGCCCGTCAACACACCCCGTACGCCGGCTACCGGACAACAGAGGAACGACATGAACAGCGTGAACGACACCGATGTCGTCGTAGGCCCGGCAGCGGGCCGGGCCGGCCACACCCACCGATTCCGCGGGCTCGCCGGCACCGGCCTCATCGCCACGCTCGCAGCGATGGCGGCCACCACCCTCGCCGCTGCGCTCGCCCAGGCCGTCGGCGTCGACTTCGCGATCCCCAATGGTGGCGAGACGATCCCGTTGCCCGGGTTCGCCGTGGTGACCGGTTTCTTCTCGGCCGTGGGCATCGTCATCGCGGTCGCCCTTCTCCGTTGGAGCGCTCGCCCCGCCGAGCGATTCGTGTGGACGGCGGTGTCGCTGACCGCGATTTCGTTGGTCCCGCCCCTCCTCTCCGGGGCGAACACAGCCGCCACCATCTCCCTCCTCGGGCTACACCTCGTCCCTGCGACGGTGATGATCCCCACCCTGGCGCGGAGTCTCCGCGCCCGGACGGATTAACGATCCCGCGACAGGCCAACGCGCGGCGCAAGGGCGTGCGCGAGCGCACCACCGTGGTCCCTGCGGCCCTGTGCGAGCGCACCATCGTGGTCGTCCCTGCGGCCCTGCGCCGCCACCCGCCACGCCGAAGCCGAGTCGCGTGGGCGAAAAAGCACACGGCACCGTGGCTTCCCCCGTGGAGCCGGCTCCTGCGCGGCGGTTTGAGCCGGATCTGGCCCCTGGGGTCGGCGTCAGGCTCAAGCCGCGCCAGGACGCGCTCGCGCCCGAGCCCTGACGCCCGAGCCCGCGCCCGCGCCCGAGCCCGCGCCCGCGCCCGAGCCCGAGCCCGCGCAAGGCTGCCACCCCCGTAGCCGCGGGGCAGGGAGCGCTGGGTGCGGCGTGGGAGATGGGAAGGAATCGGCACATACCTGTGGGGCTGGCTCGGAAGTTGACGACAATTCCTATCCGTGGGGTGACATACGCCGAATTATCCAGTTCGCTCGCGCGATATCGGCCGGTGAAAAAGCATCGCGACCTCCTCCCGGGTGGGCAGAATTTCTGCGCGCCTGTGACCCCAACAACTTGCTGCTCAGGGATGTTCAGGGAGCGGCAGCATGAGAGAATTCATACATAGTTTCGATTCTCTCGGGGAGGTGTGATGGATCTGTTTGATTCTGATCCTGGCCACCTCCAGCGTTCTAATGATATCGGCGACGATTGGTGGGATCAGCTCACCGCCGGCTCGCCCCTGTGGTCACCCGAAGACTCGCTCGCTCGCGAATATGTGCCGATTGTCGACCCTGGGACGGCAAAGCACACGGGCCGGCTCGATAACACGGCGGAATCGCCCGGACCTGCCCGTTCATTCACAACCCGTGGTGGCACGGCGTCCGATGCCGAATCCACCCACGATGAGATCACGGGTGATGCTTCTCCTGATGGCGCCGGGGGTGCTGGCAGCGGTGATCCCACTGGCATTTTCGGCGACGCGTCCGGCAGCGCTTCCGCTGATACTCCCGGTGGCGCGCCTGGTGGTGCGTCCGATGGCGCGCCCGGTGGTGCGTCTAATGGCGCCTTCGGCGGTGCTTCCGGCGGTGCTTGTGGTGGTGCTTTCGGCGCTGGGTCGTCGTCGTGGGTGGCGGTGGCGGCGGTTGTCGAGGCGGCGCGGGCGGTGGCGCTGGTGCCGGTGCCCGAGGCGGTGGAGGTGTGTCTGACCGAGGCCGAGGAGTTGCTGTCGGCGCGCGACCGGATCACTTCAGCGTTGGCCGCCCGGGTCGGCCGGGTGCACCGGGCCGGGGAGGCGAAGAGCCATGGGCATGCGTCCACCAAGTTGTGGCTGCGTAGCGCCGGGGGGATGACGCCTGCGGGAGCCGCCCGGTTGGTGACGATGAGCCTGGAACTGCACCGCCTCTCGCAGGTGCGCGAGCGCTTCGCCGAAGGCACCTTGCCCGAGGGCATTGTGGAGGCGATCTGCACCGCGACCTCCGGGCTGACCGACGACCAGGCCACCACCGCCGAGCGAATCTTGCTGGAGTTGGCGGGGTCGGCGGGTGCGGCGGAGGTGGCCAAGGCGGGGCGGTATCTGCGGGCGGTGCTGGACCCCGACGGGCATGAGAAGGATGAGCAGGCGGACTTCGACCGCCGGTTCTTCCGGGTCCGTCGGCGCAGGAGCGGCGGTGTGGAGGGGGAGTTCTACCTGCCGGTGGAGGCCGCCGCGCGGTTGCAGCACCTGTTCGACGTCTACGCCAAGCCCAAGGCGGAGGGTGATGACCGGACGCTGAGTGTGCGGAACGCCGACGCGCTGATCGCGCTCCTGGAGAACAAGATCGCCACCGAGCTTCTGGTACTGGTCAACGCCGAATCCCTCCCCGACGACCCTCCAGCCGAGGACTGCGCAACCGAGGACCCTGCAGCCGGGCATCCCGCAGACAACCTCGCCGGCACGGCCGCGTCAGGCACGGATTTCTCGGGGGACCATCCCACAGATACCGGCCCCCCGAGCGGCTTTCCCTCGGACGAGGGCGAGCCCACCGTTGAGGAGTGCGCCGGCGAAGAGGCAGCGGGTGCGGAGCCTGGCACTCGGCCATTGACCGTCAGCCCCGAACACACAGCCACAGTGCCCCCGGCGGGCACTGATAGCTCTGCCGACGATGATGGGTGCTCGGCCGTTGCGCACTCCGCAGGAGATGACACCTCCCCTGCCGCCTTCCCTGCCGCGACCTCCGCGGCCGCAGGTGCGGGCGGTGACGGACAGGAGCCCGCCACCGGCCGCCCAGCCGCCGGTAGCTCGCCCACCGACGGTCCTGTCGCCTGGCCGCACTTCGACCCAACCGAAAACGACGAGCGCGGCGACCTGCGCGACGGCGATGACATCCAGCAGGGCCACGCCAATGACCCCGACGACGACCCCGGCGCTCAAGAAGAGGGGACCGAGCAGGGACACCACAGAAACCGAGTGCGGCGGTCGCAGCAGGCACCCCCGCAGCAGGCGCATGCCCCTGATCCTCCACTGGAGCACAACGCTCCGCCGGGTGCGGATCACGGCGGCGACGCCTGGCCAGGAGCCGACGCTCGGTCGGGGTTGGGGGTGAATGGTCCGCCGGGGGTGTGGTTGCGGGGGTTGCCGGGGCTGATCCTGGCGACCGGGCATCTGCTGCCCGTCTCCAGCGTGCACCGGCTGGCTCGCACCAGCACTTTGGTGAGGATCGTCATGGATGCCGCTGGGCAGGTGCTGGACATGGGCCGCAAGGTTCGCCTGGCCACCCCGGCCCAGCGGCGGGCGGTCTTCGCCCGGTATGCCACCTGCTGGGTCGACGGCTGCCCCCTGCCCGCCACGATGTGCCAGATCGACCACGCCGACGACTGGTGCAGCGGCGGGCTTACCGACTTGAAGCTGCTCGGGCCGGCGTGCCAGTTCCACAACCGCGACCGCTACCGCCACCCCACTCGCTACACCCGCCGCAACATCGGCGACGACCGTTGGGCCTTCGCCTACCGCAATCCCCGCACCAACCGGAGACGCCTATGAGGGCGGGCGCCTTGATGCCTCTGGTTGGTCAGCCGAACAGGTCAGCCGAACAGGTCAGCCGAACAGGTCGGCCGGGGGCACGGGAGCGAGGACGGCGTCGCCGTCGTTGATGGGGGCGGCTCCGGCGACCAGCCGGGTCAGGTCCTCACCCGCGACGCATCGGGCCTGGGTGAGGCCGCCCGCGGCCCGGCGGGTCAGTGCCTCAACGGGCAACTGCCCGGGGGCCGCCGTCAGGATGACGTTGCCGAACCTGCGGCCGCGCAGAATGCCGGGCTCGGCGATCAGGGCGGTGTGCGGGAACACGCGGGCAACCGTGGAGACGACCCGTTTGACGAAGGGCAGGCCCTTGCCGTCCGCCACGTTGATCAGGGCGGTTCCGGAGGGCCGCAGCACGCGGGCGATCTCCGTCATGTATTCCGTGGTCGCGAGTTCGACCGGCATGGTCGCGCCCGTGAACGCGTCGAGCACGAACAGGTCGGCCGAGGCGTCCGGCAGGGCGGCGGTCGCCGCGCGGCCGTCCGCCACCCGGACCTTCAGCCGGGGCACGGACTTGAGACTCAGCTGGTCGCGTACGAGCTGGACCAGCCCGGCGTCCGGTTCGACGACGATGTGCCGGGACCCGGGCCGGCGGGCGGAGACGTAGCGCGGGATCGTGCAGGCCCCGCCGCCGACGTGCACGGCGTCGAGCGGGCCCTCCGGCAGGCAGTCGATCACGGCGGCGATGAGCTGCACGTAGGAGAAGTCCAGATAGGTGGGATCAGTCAGGTCCACGTACGACTGGGGCACGCCGTCCCTGATCAGCATCCATCCGTCGGGCCGGTCGAGGTCACGCAGGAGCTCCACCTCGCCGAAGGTCACTTGATAGCGGCCTGGCAACGGTTCTTTGCTCCTTGCCACCTTTGACTCCTTTCGCGTGATATGAGAACCGTATGCGGAACAGGGCCCTGCTCGCCCTCGTCACGGTCGCCGCGGCCATATTCGTCTTCGGCGTGGTCGGACTCGTGGTCTCGGGCAGGCAGGAGCCGGTGATGGTCGCCACGCCGGCCGCGTCCCCCACCATCCCGCGGACGCTCGCACTGCGTCCCGACGGCTCGCCGGACGAGACGGCCGCCGCCTACTTCGCCGCCTGGGCCAAGGGCGACTACGAGGCGATGCGCGATCTCGTCGACGAGCCGCCGGCCGACTTCGCCGACCAGCATCGCGAGTTCGAGGACGCCGCCCTGTCGAACTCGATGCGGATCACGCCCGGGGCCGTCAAACGCGACGGGGACGAGACGGCCGAGGTGCCCTTCACGCAGGAACGGGACGAGCCGGACAAGGGGCCCTGGCGCTTCGACTCGGTCCTGCGCCTGGCCGTACGGGACGCGACCTGGAAGGTGCTGTGGACGCCGGCCGTCATGTTCCCCGAGATCGAGGCCGGCGGCCGTCTCGTCAGGACCACGCCGATGACCGGGCCGCTGCGGCCGGTGACCCGGGAAGGGGAGGAGTTCCCCCAGGACTCGGACGCCGACGCGTATCTCGACGGGCTCACCGGCCATGCAGTGGTGCCGACGAACGGTGTCGAGGTGGGGTGGGAGCTGCGGGTCGAGAACCCCGGGTCGCCGTCGAAGGCCGTCCTCGCCTACACGCCCAAGGGGGAATCGACCGGCGTACGGACGACCATCGAGTGGTCGGTTCAGGCCGCGGCGGCGCGGGCGCTCGACGGGGTGCCGCAGCGGGCCGCCATCGTCGCCGTACGGCCGACCACCGGGGAGATCCTCGCGGTCGCCGACCGGCTGGGCGGACGTGGCGCGTTCGAGCGCAAGTACGCCCCCGGTTCGACGTTCAAGACGGTCACGGCCGCCGCCCTGCTCGGCGGAGGGCTGGTCCCCGACACCACGGTGGAGTGCCCGTCGGTCTACCAGATCCCCTTCCACCGGGCGATCCCGAACTACCACGACGAGGACCACGGGGCGGTCACACTGCGCCACGCCTTCGCCCTGTCGTGCAACACCACCTTCGCCCGGCTGACGATCGAGCGACTGAACGCCGACAGGCTGGTCGAGCAGGCGAGGGCGTTCGGCTTCGGCGTGGAGGGGGAGAACGGCGGCGGCCAGGGGAGTGGACAGGGCGGCGGCTACACGTGCGGCAGCCTGAAACGGCCGGAGAACCCCGACGCGCTCGCCGAGGACTCCTTCGGCCAGGGCACGGTCGAGGCGACCCCGCTGTGCATGGCGCTGGTCGCGGCGGCGGTGAAGAGCGGTGAATGGCGGCCTGCCCGCCCGCTGGCGGAGGAGGCGTCCCAGGGCGAGCTGCCGCAGAGCGTGCCCCTGCCGTCGAACGTGGCGGAAGGGCTGCGCGACCTGATGAGCGCGGTCACCGTCGACGGGACCGCCGCCGAGGCGCACCTGCCGGAGGGGGTGGCCGGCAAGACCGGCACGGCGGAGGACTGGCAGGGCGGCCAGGACCACGCCTGGTTCATCGGCTATCAGGGCGACCTCGCCTTCGCCGTGTTCGTCGAGCACGGCGGCACCGGGCGCAGCGCCGCCGTGCCCATCGCCGCCCGCTTCCTGCAGGCCCTGTAGACCAAGTAGGGCCCTCGCAGGCCCCTCAGACGCCGGGCCAGGCGAACCGGTGGGTGTGGATCCCGAAGTAGGTGAACGCCTCGGCCCTGGTCACGCCGGGAACGCGTTTGACGTGGTCGTTGAGCACCGCGAGGAGCTCGGCGGGCTCCCGGCACACCACCTCGGCGAACAGGTCGAACGAGCCCGCCGTGAGCACCACGTAGATCACGCCGGGCAGCTCGCTGATCCGGTCGGCGACCTCGTGCACGTCGCTGTCGACGCGTACGCCGATCAGCGCCATGACCGGAAGGCCCAGCGCCATCGGGTCGGTGACCCCGACGATCTGCACGACGCCCTCGTCGCGCAGCCGCTGCACCCGCTGCCGTACGGCGGGGGCGGACAGGCCGGTCGCCTCGGCGAGCGCGGTGTAGGAGGCCCGGCCGTCCCGCTGCAGCTCGCGCAGCAGGACCCGGTCGATCTCGTCGGGGATCATGCGACCAGCTCGGCGACCGCCGCCGCGAACACCTCGTGGTGCCGGTCCACGTCGGCCTCGGTGGTGGCCGGGGACATCAGCGCCATGTTGTGGAACGGCGTGAGCAGCACTCCCCGGTTGGCGAGGTGGACGTGCAGGTAGTCGTCCAGCTCGGGATCGCCGGCGGCGTTCGACTCACCGCCGTCGCGCGGGGCCGGGCTGGTGAAGCGATACTCGGCGCGCGCGCCCAACTGCGTGACCGACCACGGCAGGCCGTGCGCGTCGATGATCTCCTGAACCCCTTTGGCGAAACGGGTCGCCAGCTCGGTCATGGCGGAGAACGCGTCGTCGGTCAGCACGTGCTCCAGGGTGGCCCGCATGGCGGCGACGGACAGGGGGTTGCCCGCCAGCGTGCCGCCGACCCCGCCCATGTCGACCAGGTCGAGCCCGTCCATGGCCTCGATCCGGGCGGCGACCTCGGCCGACAGGCCGTACCCGCCGCTCGGGATGCCGCCGCCGACGGCCTTGCCGATCGTCACGATGTCGGGACGCAGGTTCCAGGCCTTCGTGCAGCCGCCGGGCCCGGCCGAGAAGGTGTGGGTCTCGTCGTTGATCAGCAGGCTGCCGTACCGCCGGGTCAGCTCGCGCACGCCCTCCAGGTAGCCCGGCTCGGGCAGCACGATCCCGATGTTGGTCAGGGCGGGCTCCATCAGGACCGCCGCGACGTCGCCGTACGCCAGCTCGCGCTCCAGCGCGGGCAGGTCGTTGAACTCCACGACGCGGGAGGTGACAGCGGGGTCGACCGGCGCGCCGACGTTGCCCTCCCGGGACTCCTGCCGGCCATCCGGGCCGACCACGATCAGCACCTCGTCCACGCTGCCGTGGTAGCAGTAGCTGTTCACCAGGATCTTCGGCCTGCCGGTGATCGCCCGGGCCAGCCGGATCGCCCACCGGTTGGCGTCGGTGGCGGTCAGCGAGAAGCTCCAGTACGGCAGGCCGAACCGGCGGCCGAGCTCGGCGCCGACCCAGGCGGCGTCCTCGGTCGGCATCATCACCGTGGCGCCGCCCCGGCGGCCGAACCGGTCGGCGACCGCCTCGACGGTGGCCTGCGGGGAATGCCCGGCCATCGCGCCCGTGTCACCGAGGCAGAGATCGACGTACTCGTGGCCGTCGAGGTCGGTGACGCGGGCGCCGTGGGCCTCGGCCAGGTACAACGGGAAGCCCGCGGCCGTCTTGTTCATCCACGTCATCGGCACGCCGCCGAAGAGATGCCCCCTCGCCTGCTCGTACGCGGCGGCCGAGCGCGGGTTCCGCTCCCGGAAGAGGCCGCGCTCGCGGTCGAGCAGCCGGGCCAGGCGAGTACGGTCGATCATGTTCCCTGCCTCAGAAAAGCTTGCCGAGCTCGGTTTCAGCCACCGAATCTGAAGCAAACGTACACAACCACGTCCGTTTCGTCAGCGCTGGGGTAGGTGCGTCTGTGGTCGGACAATATCCTTCCTGGATGGTATTAAGGCGGAAACCATTCACATAGATGACCACCTGTGAGGGAATCATCTCGTCTCCCGGCCTGACGCGGAGGCGACATGGACCCCAGCGCTGTGCACGACGCCCTCGCACGGCACCTGCTCGTCGACGGTTTCCGGCTGGTGCTCGACCTGGACCGGAGCGCGGGCTCCTGGCTGGTCGACGCCCGTGACGGGCGGAGGTACCTGGACTTCTATACGTTCTTCGCCTCGTCGCCGCTCGGGCTCAACCCCTTCGCCGGCGAGCCCGAGTTCGTCGCACTGCTCGGCCGGGTGGCGGCCAACAAGCCCGCCAACTCCGACATCTACACCGTGCACCTCGCCGAGTTCGTCGAGACGTTCCGGCGGGTGCTCGGCGACCCGGAACTGCCGCACCTGTTCTTCGTCGAGGGCGGCTCCGCGGCCGTGGAGAACGCGCTCAAGTGCGCCTTCGACTGGAAGAGCCGCTGGAATGAAGCCAACGGCCGCCATCCGGGCCTCGGCACCCGGGTCCTCCACCTGACCCGGGCCTTCCACGGCCGCGGCGGCTACGCGCTCTCGCTCACCAACACCGACGCCGTCAAGACCGACCGGTTCCCCCGGTTCTACTGGCCGCGTGTCGACGTCCCGGCGATCCATCTCGGGGACGTCGAACGCGCCGAGGAACGGGCGCTGGCGCAGGCGAGGGAGGCGTTCGAGAGGTTCCGCCACGACATCGCCTGCTTCGTCGCCGAGCCGATCCAGGGCGAAGGGGGCGACAACCACATGCGCCCGGAGTTCCTGCGGGCGATGCAGGACCTGTGCCACGAGTACGAGGCGCTGTTCGTGCTGGACGAGGTGCAGACCGGGGTGGGTCTCACCGGCACGCCCTGGGCGTACCAGCAGCTCGGGCTGGCCCCTGACATCGTGGCTTTCGCGAAGAAGGTCCAGGTCGGCGGCATCATGGCGGGCCGCAGGGTGGACCTGGTGCCGGACAACGTGTTCCGGGTGAGCGGCAGGATCAACTCCACCTGGGGCGGCGGACTGGTCGACATGGTGCGGTCCCGCCGGATGCTGGAGATCATCGAGCGGGACGGGCTGATCCCGAGGGCGGCGATCCTGGGCGAGAAGCTGCTGGGCGCCCTGCGGGGCCTGGAGTCCGACGGACTGGTCGCCAACGCGCGGGGCCGCGGGCTCATGTGCGCCTTCGACGTCCCCGACCCCGGCGGGCTGGTCACCCGGCTGCGGGAGGAGCGGGCGATCCTGGTCCTGCGCTGCGGCGATCGGTCGGTGCGGCTACGCCCTGCCCTGTCCGTCCAGCCCGACGAGCTTGAGCACGGTCTCGCCGGTCTCCGCGCCTGCCTCACCGGCGTCTGAGCACGCGGGTTTTGAGCAGCCGGTGTCTCCGGACGGGTCCGCCTCGCCGCGCCAGCGGCAGATGGCCCTGACCCGCGACTCCACGCCCAGCTTGGCGTAGATGCGGTTCACGTGGTTCTTCACGGTCTTCTCGCTCAGGAACAGCCGCTGGGCGATCTCGCCATTGGAGTGACCTGTGGCGATCAGCTCCATGACCTCGCTTTCCCGCTTACTCAACCCAAGGGCGGTGTGGTCGTCGCCTCTCATCCGGCCTCCGTCGAAGACGTCAGAGATCGCCGGGGCCCCCGCGCGGCGGTTGTCAGGCAGCATAACCCGCTACGTTCACCTTTTGGGAAAAATGCACTGACTTGCCCGGGTCAATGCCTCCCGTGAACCGTGACGGTTCCGAGATGCGGATCGGCGGCGATCTCGGCCGGGGTGAAGCGCTCGGTCACCCACCCGCCGCGCGAGAACAGCGCCGTCTGGTCGGTGTGATGCGGCGACGCGGGGTTGGCGGACAGGGAGTAGGTGAGGACGGTCCGCGTGCGGGGGCCGTCCTTGGTGAGCTCGACGGCCATCATGAAGCTGGAGCCGGTGTTCACCTCCGGATAGCGTCCGTCCGTGCTCAGCGGCCCGCCCGTGCGCACCCGGTCGAAGCAGCCCTCCCCTTCCGTGCAGCCGGGAATCGGGATCGAGGAGTAGCTCTGCGCCTGCCCGGGGGTGAGCGTCAGCGGGATCCGGTTGGACCGGAAGAAGAGCGCGGCGTCGGCGAGGGCCTGCCGTACGCCCGGGTCGTCGATCTTCAGCCCGCTCGGGGTGGTCAGCGGGCGCTCGGGGTCGAACGGCACCCGCCACGGGCTGAAGACCGGTTCTCCCGGCTTGGCAGGACGGCCCAGCCGGGCGAAGAACTCGCGCCACAGGACGGCGCCTGCACCGTCGAGGGTGGCCCGCCCGTCCCACTTCCCCAGCGTCCGGCAGGCGTCGCGTACGTCCGCCCCGGGGCCCGGGGAAGAGCGGCCCGGGGAAGAGCTGCCCGGGGAAGAGCGGTGGGTGCGGCACAGCTTCAGCAGGTCGTCGCGCATGAGCTCGAAGGTGAGGTTGCGCTTGCCGCGCACCGTGGCCTGCAGCGTCTCCAGAGTGAAGCCGGGCGCGCCGAGTCCGTCGGCGCCGGACAGCCGCTGGGCGATCATGTCGAGGCCGACCCGGGGGCGCGGCTCCAGGTCGGTGCCCGTCTCGCCGTACGCCTTGGGATAGCCGGTGAGCGGCTTCGCCGGGTTCGTCATCCAGTAGGTGTTGTTGGAGTTGGCCACATAGTCGGCGCGGGCCAGCCTCGGCTGGTTGCCCGGCCCGAAGACGCCCGGCACGACGGCGTCGCCGTCCCTGCCCCACAGGCACGCGGACGTCGAGCCGTCCAGGACGTACGCGTCCAGCCCCGGAACGGGCGAGGGCCCGGGAGAGGACGCTGCGCAGCGCTTCGCCTGGGCGTCGCTGACGTGGGGGACGAGCGAGGTGTCGGCGAAGTAGGCGGTCCCGCTCACGTCGGTGGCGAGGGTGTGGACGAACGGCATCCCCTGGTAGGTCCGCTGGGCCGCGCGCAGCTCGTCGAGGCTGCCCGCCCTGGCCATCGCCAGCCACTCGTCCGCCGCCCGCAGGTTGGCGGCGTTCGCGTCGGCCAGCGCGTACGCGGCCTCGTCCGTCTGACCGACGGCGAGCACCGGGCCGTAGCGGGAGGTGAGGAGCGTGTGGCCGGAGACGGTGCCGTCCGGCAGGGTGACCTCCACCTCCTGCCGGCCCATCGGCTCCGCCCGGCCGTCCACGGTGTAGCTGTGGCCGTCCGCGCGCTTCAGCCGGTAGACGGTGAAGTGCTGGGCGTGGGAGACGGTGTGGGTCCAGGCGACCTTGGCGTTGTGGCCGATCTGGACGACCGGGGTGCCGTACAGGCTGCCTCCGGAGACGTCGAGCACGCCCGGGATGGTGAGCTGGACCTGGTAGAAGCGGCGGATCCCTCGCCAGGGGAAGTGCGGGTCGGCCAGAACCATCCCGCCGCCCCCGCGTGTGGCCTGCCCGCCGAGCGCCCAGGCGTTGCTGCCCGCGGCCGGCTTGGGCCGAGGTCTGTCGTCCTCGGATCCGGCGATCCCGGTGATGGCGTCCTTGAACGAGGAGCTCGACGTCATGCGGTCGAGGTCGAGCAGGTTGTTCCACATGTCGGTGGCGGTGATCGGGCCGACCCACGCCCTGCCCCGGCAGGTCGGGTCGGGCAGGTTCGCCACGCCGGTGTCCTCGAGGTAGCGGTTGTATCCGGCCACGTAACCGTCGACCAGGCGGCGCAGCTCGTCGCTCGGGCCGACCGGCGCGGGCCGGGCCAGCAGCCGCCGTACGACGCCGGAGCCGGCGACGCTCTTGTGGTAGACGTCGCTGGCGAGGTTGGAGACCGGGCGGACCGGATCATCGGACTCGGCCTTCGGGCCGAAGTAGCGGGAGCGTTCGCCGCGCAGCGTCACCACCCAGGAGGCGAGCGTGCACAGGTTGTCCTGGGCGAAGGCGTAGCCGTACCCGAATCCGAGGCCGTCGTAGTCCTTGGCGGTGACGTGCGGGATGCCGTATTCGGTGCGCCGGATCGTGGCCGAGTAACTCCCGCCGGCCGCCGCGGCGGGCACGGGAGACACGGCCGGGGTGAGTAAGGCCAGCGTGATCATCAGTGGCCTGAGCTTCATCGATCTCCTATTCGAAACGCGCGTTGTCGGGCGTGGTCATGCGCCGCAGCAGCGGCAGCGTCGTGAGGATCACGAGGAGGGAGGCGGCCAGGCCACCGCCCAGGGAGGCGAAGTAGACGGGTCCCGGCATCGCGATCGACGCGCTCCTCATCGCGAGGGCGTCGATGAGCGGCTCGGCCACGCCGAAGCCGGAGCCGGCGGCGAGCACGGCGGCCAGCACGAGCGGCAGCGCCGACTCCAGCAGCACCACCGCGGCCAGGGTGCGCGTGGGCGTGCCGGCCAGCCGCAGCAGAGTGAACGGCTGCCTGCGCTCCACCAGCCCGCCGGCGGCCGCCACCACGAGGCCGCAGGCACCGGCGACCAGGGTGAGCCCGACCATGGCCAGCGCGACGTTCTCCGCCCGGACGTAGAGGTCCGCCCTGACCTCGGCGACCTCGGCGAAGGTCATCGGCGCTTCGACGGTGTAGCCGGACAGCAGGGTGCGCAGCCGCTCCAGCGTCGCGGGATCGCGTGTGGTGATCAGGACGGCCGCCAGGTCGAGCCCGTCGGTGGAGGCGGGCGGGCTGGCCGGGCCCGCCAGCGGAAGGAGTCTGTCGATGGTGAGAGGGTTGTCGGCGCCGACGATGCGGGCGAAGTTGCCCGCCACCGCCCTGGTGTTCCTGCCGTCGATGTTCACCGGACAGCGGCCGAGCACGGGGAAGCGGGCGAGGCCGGCGCACTCGACGGCGTACGGCGCGGGCGGCGGGCCGTCGGGCCGAGGGGGGACGCGTTCCATGTCCGCCCTGGCGTAGATCGGCAGCACGTCCACGCCTGGGCGGGCGTGCAGCCGGTCGAGGAGCTCCGTCCCCGCCCGCGGTGAGAGGCCGGAGACGCCCGGCCCGTCGAACCTGGCGCCCAGAACGTCGTTGAGCGTGCCCCCGGCCACCCTCTGCTGGCCGGCGACCACCGCCGGCACGAGGGCCGCGATCGTCGTTCCGACGAACACCGCCAGCACCAGCCCGCTCACCGACCTGAAGGCGGTATTCGGATCGGCGGCCAGGCGGCGCGCGGCCAGCAGCGTCACTCCGCCCCGGGTCAGCCGGGCGGCCAGCCGCGCGGCGGCCATGGTCAGCCAGGGACCGGCCAGCATCAGCCCGGCCATGACCAGCGCGAGCGCGACGACGGCAAGCGGATCGTCGGGCTTGCCGTTCCGGTACACCGGGCCCGCGAACATCCCCAGCCCCGCCAGCAGCGGGATCATCCGCCACGCTCGCGGCGGGGACGCGGCGGTCTTCCGCGCCACGCCGAGCGGCGAGATCCGCACCCGGCGCAGCGACCACAGGGCGGCACAGGCCGCCACGACCGGCACGCCGCCGAGCACGGCCGCGTACTGCCAGGCGTGCGGGGCGACCAGTTCGGGGAAGAACCGGGCACCGGTGATCCGCACCCCGGCCACGGCCGGCCGCACGAGCTGGAAGATCGCGAGACCGGCCAGCGCACCCGCCAGCCCGCCCAGCGCGGCGTCCACCGTCGCGAGCACGTTGATCTGCCGCGTGGTGGCTCCGACCAGGCGGATCGCGGCGAAGCGGGTCTCGCGGCGAGCCGCGGCCAGCCGGGTGGCGGTGCCCACGAGCACCAGCAGCGGGACGATCAGCCCGACGGCGGCGACGCCGAAGCCGAACCGGTAGACGTCCGCGCTGTCGTCGGCCGCGGGCATGGTGGAGACCGCGGAAACCGTGTCGACCTGCCTGGCACCCGGCATGGCGGCGACCTGATCCGGCGTCTGCCCCACCACGATGACGAGCTCGTCCGGCCCGGACAGCGCCGCGTCGCCGATCAGCCCGGTGCGCGTGCCGGGGAAGCGGGCGGCCAGCTCCTCACGCGGCGCCGAGTCCAGCAGCGCGGCGAGCGCGGGCGAGGCGTAGTACTGCCCCGGGCTCGGCATGCGGGACAGGCCGGGGACGACCGGCGCCCGCGTGCCGAGCGCGGCGGCGTCGAGCCTCTTGATCGTCCGGCCCGCGTAGAAGTCCTCGTGGTAGTTCCACAGCGCGCCGTCGGCCGTCGCGTCGAGGGCCCAGCCGCTGGGCGCCGAGCCGGTCACGCACTCCCAGCAGGGACGGCCGTCGGTGGCCTGGAAGGCGTTGAACAGCGACAGCGTGGCCAGCAGCACCGCGACGCCGGCCGCCACCCCGACGACGATCAGTGCCAGCCTGGCCGCCGCCTCCCTGCCGCTGCTCAGCGACAGCCGCAGGCCCAGCCGGATCATCGGGCGGCCCCGGTCGTGTACGGGTCGGAGACACGGCCGTCGCGCACCACGACCTCCCGGTCGGCGCAGGCGGCCACCCGGGCGTCGTGGGTCACCACGACCACGGTGGCGCCCTCCTCGCGGGCCAGGCCCACCAGCAGGTCCATCACGTGCTCGCCGGTGAGCGTGTCCAGCGCGCCGGTCGGCTCGTCGGCGAACACGACCCGCGGCCGGGTGACCAGCGCCCTGGCGATCGCGACGCGCTGCGCCTGCCCGCCGGACAGCTCCCCGGTGCGCCGGCCCCCCAGGTCGGCCAGCTCCAGCCGCTCCAGCCATTCGGCCGCCCGCCGCTCGGCGTGCCTTCTCCTGGTACGGCCCAGCAGCAGCGGCAGCATGACGTTGTCGGCCGCGGTCAGCTCCGGCACGAGCTGGCCGAACTGGAAGACGAAGCCGAAGGCGGTGCGCCGCAGCTCGCTGCGACGGCCGTCGTCCAGGGTGTCGAGGCGGCGTCCGTCGAACCAGACCTCGCCGCTGTCGGGCGTGAAGATGCCGGCCAGGCAGTGCAGCAGCGTCGACTTTCCGGAACCGCTGGGACCCATGATCGCCACGACCTCGCCCGCGGCCACCGACAGGTTCGCCTCGCGCAGTGCGGGCGTGCTGCCGTAGGAGCGGCTGACCCCCCGAGCCTCGACGATCACGATGCGCGCACCATCTCGGCCAGGGCCCCCAGCCGGGCCTGGGTGACGTCGATCCACCGCAGGTCCGCCTCCAGGTGGAACATGGCGTGGTCGGCCAGCAGGGCGTCGGTCAGGGAGCCGCCGCGCCTGACCTCCGTCAGTTCCCGCATGCGCCGCATGTGCGTGGCGCGCTGCGCGTCCAGATAGCCGGCCGCGTCACGGCCCAGCATCAGCGCCAGCACGACCTTGGTGAACAGCACCGTCTGCAGGTAGGGCTCGGCCGCGACCGGCTCGGCCAGCCACGTGGCGACCTCCTGCCTGCCCAGGGGGGTGATGGCGTAGCGCTTGCGGTCCGGCCCGTCGCCCGGTTCGCTCTGCCCGGTGACCTTGCCGTCCCTGGCCAGGCGGCCGAGCGTGGAGTACACCTGCCCGAAGGGCAGCGGCCTGCCCCGGCCGAAGAAGGCGTCGTAGTCGCGTTTCAGGTCGTATCCGTGGCTCGGCTCCCGCTCCAGCAGGCCGAGCAACGCGAGGGGAACGGTCATGCCCGCACTGTATACCTTGAGTGTATATACGCGGGGGATAAGTACCGATGAAAAAGGAACGGCCGGTCCATGAGGACCGGCCGTTCGCTACTGGGGTGAGTGATGGGACTTGAACCCACGACATCCAGGACCACAACCTGGCGCTCTGCCAGCTGAGCTACACCCACCATGTCCGCCGCTCGCGGCGTACGAAGAAAGTGTAGCGGTATTTTCGAGTCCTCCGCGCCCTCGATACCTGTCTGCCTACGATCCGGAGACGGCCTCGGCGACCTCGCGGGCGGTGGCCGAGTCGGGGCCCGGCTGCGGAACGAATACCGCGGCGCGGTAGTAGCGCAACTCCCGGATGCTCTCGGTGATGTCGGCCAGCGCGCGGTGCCCGCCCTGCTTCTCGGGGGAGGCGAAGTAGACCCGGGGATACCAGCGGCGGGCCAGTTCCTTGATCGACGAGACGTCGATCATCCGGTAGTGCAGGTGGCCGTCCACGAGGGGCATGTCCCGGGCGATGAAGGCACGGTCGGTCGCGATGGAGTTGCCGCACAGCGGCGCCCGCTTGGCCTCGGGGATGTGGGACCGGATGTAGTCGAGCACGACCGCCTCGGCCTCGGCCAGCGTGACCCCCGTCGAGAGGGCTCGCAGCAGTCCCGAGGCCGTGTGCATCTCCCGCACGACGTCCGACATCTGTTCCAGCGTCTCGGCGGGCGGCTTGATGACGACGTCAACGCCCTCGTCCAGCTGGTTCAGCTCGCCGTCCGTGACGATGCAGGCCACCTCGACCAGCGCGTCACGGCCCAGGTCGAGCCCGGTCATCTCACAGTCGATCCAAACCAGCGGGTCAGTCATGCCTCAAGCGTAATAGGGACGTCACTGGGCTTGGAGCGAGTTCAGCACCCGCTTGACGACCGACTGGTCCAGGTTGTCGGGCACGGAGACGTACAGCATCGCCGGTTGGACGCCCTGGCCGCGGTCCACGAGGACGAACGCGCCCCGCTCCGTCTTCCAGTCGAGCTTCTGCGCCGTGGCCGCCTGGGAGAAGTCCATCTCGAACTCGATGATCCAGCCCTGCTTGCCGCTCACCTTCAGGGCCTCGCTGCGCAGGACCCTGCGCTTGTGCGGGAGGCCGTAGAAGGCGGGTTCGTACGCGACGAGCATCGCCTGGGACAGCCGCTCGAAGTCCTGGGGGCCGGTGTAGGGGATGACCTTGGGCAGCTCGGCGGCGAAGACGCTGCCCACCCAGCTGGCGCCCTTGCCGTCGTAGTTCTGCTGGGACATCGCCTGGTAGCCGCTCGTCCACAGCGGGAACTGGTCGTTGGACGGGTTGTTGATCTCCTGCGACTTCGGCACCACCCACTTGCCGCCCGGGAAGGCGTAGGACAGCCCGGTCACCGAGTCGTTGATCCGCCCGCCGGTCGGCTCCGGCAGCGTGGGCAGCGGCCGGGTCGACTGCTCCGGGCTCGGCTCGGGCGGCACGGTCTGGTCCAGCGGCGGCGGGGCCGTCGTTACCGGCTCCGGCCGGGCGGTCACCGTTCCGGCGCGGTCGCGCAGCAGGACGAACGCGCCGCCGACGAGGAGCGCCAGCACGACCACCGCCGCGATGCCCCCGACGATCCAGGGCCACACCGCCGTGCTCCGCTGCTGCGTGCCGAACTCGGGCACGGGAAGCTGGGCCGTGGGCGCCCCCTGCCCTCCCGGATAGCCCGGCTGGCCCCACGGCGCCTGGCCTCCGGGACCGTAGCCCCCAGGGCCTCCAGGACGGGGGCCGCCGGGGCCGTAGCCTCCGGGACCGCCCGAGGGCTGGGTCCACTGCTGCGTCGGCGCCGTCTGTGACGGCACAGTCTGTGACATCTGGGCCGGCGGGGCCGGCGCTGTCTGGTCGGGCGCGGCCGCGGCCTCCTGCCCCGGCTGTCCCGGGGAGTGGGTGGCGTCGGTCCACTGGTTGCCGTCCCACCATCGCAGGAGGGGGGAGCCGTACGGGTCCGGATACCAGCCGGCAGGGGTCGTCATCATGCGCGCCACACTAATGAAGTCAGCATTTGTAGGTAAAACTTGCCGTGTCCTGAATCGGTTTTCCGGTCGTCGTGGGAGACAGGACACGGAGCGTCGCCGATCCCTTG
The DNA here is from genome assembly GCF_016863015.1 of Microbispora amethystogenes. Taxonomy (GTDB): domain Bacteria; phylum Actinomycetota; class Actinomycetes; order Streptosporangiales; family Streptosporangiaceae; genus Microbispora; species Microbispora amethystogenes. Next base: position 139,514 of record NZ_BOOB01000009.1, read on the forward strand.
AACGATCCGGGGCCGGTCACATTCCAGTGCAGGGGGAGCTGTACCGACGTGTCCCCGGAGGATACCCGCTGCTCCTTCTCCTGCCGTTTGCGGACGTCGCTGCGGATCCAGAGGTAGCGGATCGTCCCGGCCCCGCCGTTGGTCGTGACCACCCCGACGAAGTCGGCCGTGCCGTCGCAGCGCACCGTCTTCTTGGCCACCTTGACGTCCACGCCGCTCACCGCGGCCTCCACGGCGGGCGGTTGACGCAGCCACAGGAACACCGCCGCGATCAGGATCGCGAGCAGCACGGTGCCCGCCCAGGCCGTCGTACGCCGGCGGCGCCGGGGCGGGGCGGCGGGCGGGCGGGCCTGGGTGACGGCGGAGGTCCGGCCCGACCGCCAGATCTGCGCCGCCGTGGTCCTGCTCGGGGTCTCGGTCGGCACGCCCGGCCCGAACCGCATCATCACGTCGTCGTCCGCGCCGGGGGGCAGATCGGAGGGAAAGTCGAGCAGGGTCACCGCCTCACCCGCGGCGGGCACGACCGGCACAGGTACAGGCGCAGGGCCGGGACCAGAGACAGGCGCAGAGCCGGGAACAGGGCCGAGGAAGTCGCGCGCGGCCCGGGCGAGCCGGTCCCGCGTCATGAACCCGGGCGGCAGCCCCTCGCGCCCGGCGAGCAGGGTGTCGCGGGCGGCGGCCAGTCCGTGGGCGGTGGCGGCGGTGATCGCCCGGTGCAGCAGATCCGCCTCGGGCCCGTTCATCTGTCCGGCGGCGAGTTGCCGGGCGAGCGTCACCCAGGCCGCGACGTCGCGCTCCGGCGGCACGTGCTCGCCGCGGAGCGCCGCCACCAGGCCGCGCTCGGCGAGCAGCGCCGCGCCGTCCTCGGCGACGACGACCGTTCCGGCGCCGAACGCGCCGTGTGTCAGCCCGGCGGCGTGAACGGAGGCGAGCGTCTGCGCCGTCTCCAGGAGGACGGCCGCCACGCTGCCCGCGTCGAGATGCCCGCCGTTCCGCCGCAGCAGTTCGTCGAGGGCCGGCATCGCCCGGCCGGTGATCAGCCACACCTCGTCGCGCGCGGCCACCAGGTCGACGACGGGCAGCAGCCCCGCGGCCCCGCCGCGCTGGAGGCGCAGGTCGTCGGCGACCGTCGCGACCAGCCGTTCCCTCGCCCGGGCCGCCGCCGTGGGATCGAACCGCAGCACGCCGGACGGCCTGCCGCCGGGGGAGACCGCGTCCGTCCAGACGCCCGCCTCGCCGACCCGGGTGCGGCCGGTGAGCCGGTGCCCCGCGACCGTCACGCCTTCTCGCATCTGTGCCGCCTCCGGTGCCGTCCGCGCGTACGCTCCACGGCAAGTGTGGCGGGAACGAGGCCGGTCGTCACCGGGGAACATCCTGCGGCGGCGAACTGCCGCCGGGCTCGCTCACGGTCGGGGTGGGCCGCGTCGTGGGCGGCGCGGTGGTGCGGGTGGCGGTCGGCCGGGAGGTCGGACGCGTCGTGGGCTGCGGGTTTATCGTCGCGGTGACCGTGGGGTCGGGCTGCGAGGTGGGCTTCGCCGAGGGCTTCGGCCGCGTCGTGGGCCGCACAGTGGGCCTGACGGTGGGCTTGATCGTGGGCTTGACGGTCGGCTTGGTGGTGGGCTTGACCGTCGGTCTCACGGTCGGCCTGAGGGTCGGGTTCGCGGTGGGCCGCACGACCGGCGTCGGCGAGGCGGCCGGCTTCGGGCTGGTGGAAACCGGGGAGGGCTCGGGAGAAGGCTCAAGGTCCTCCGTGTCCTCCGGCTCCTCCGTCGGAGCGTCGCCGGCCGACGAGGGATCGAGGCCGAGAGGGCTCGGCGTCTCGATCGACGTGCCCGCCTGCAGGGTGGTCCCGCTGACCGTCTGCACCAGCGCCACGGTTCCGGCCGCGATCACGACCATGCCGGCCAGGGTCAGGCCGATCTTCATCCGGGCCTGGCCCAGCAGGCCGCCCAGCCGGGTCTCGGCCAGGGTCGTGCCCGCCTCGGGAACGTCCTTCTTGAGAGGGAAGAACGGCACCAGCAGCCCGGCGAGCGCCGCGAGCCGCCGCCGTCCCCTCTCCTCCCAGGCCGGGCCGTACGCGCCGGCGGCGACCGTCTCCAGCTCCCGCAGGAACTCCTCGGCGGAGCCGTACCGGTCCTCGGGCCGCTTGGCCATGCCGCGCTCCACGAGCTCGCGCAGCGGCGGCGGCACCTCGTCGACCGGCGGAGGGGTGGCCTGGTGCTGGCGGGCCAGCGCGGCGATGTTCTGGGCGCGGAACGGCCGGCTGCCGGTGAGGCACTCGAAGAACACGACGGTGGCCGCGTAGACGTCGCCGGCCGGGCCGGCCCTGCCGCCCGACCACTGCTCCGGCGCCATGTACGGCGGGGTGCCGGAGGCGCTCACGCCCTCCCCGGCCTGGACGGCGATGCCGAAGTCGACGAGCTTGCTGTTGCCGTCGGCCTCGACCATGACGTTCTCGGGCTTGTAGTCCCGGTGAACGACCCCGATCTCGTGCGCCGCGGCCAGGCCGAGCAGCGAGCCCTTCAGCACGGTGAGCGCGGCCTCGGGGCCGGTGGGCCCCTCCGAGCGCAGCATCGCGCGCAGCGAGACGCCGTCGACCAGTTCCATCACGATGGCCGCGCCGCGGGAGGTCTCGGCGTACTCGTAGAAGCGGGCCGCGTGCGGGTTGGGATCCATCGCCGCGAGCAGCCGGGCCTCGTGCCGGAACCGGGCGACGAAGTGGAGGTCCGTCATCAGCTGGTCGGACAGATACTTGATCGCCACAGGGATGTCGTCGGCGTCGTGCCGGGCGAGAATCACCCGCCCGCCGCCCCCTACGCCGAGTTCCCTGATCTCGGTGTAGCCGGGGACGCGCCAGGCGTCCGTATGGCCGTACATAACGGTCTCCTCATCGCCCGGGGCCCCCGCCGAATCCGAGACCGTAGCTTAGTGACGACCCAGCCATTAAGATGAAAAGTCACGATTTAGTCAGACTTGGTTGTCAATAATCACCTGAGGTTATTTGATGCACGAATCCGTCTGCCGGGTGATCGTGGAGGCACCGCCCGCCGCGGCCGGGGAGGTCGACGCGGTCACCGCATAAGAGTCGCAGGGCCATCGGGAGTAGGTGTACGAGGCCGTGACCGTGTAGCTGGTCTTGCCCGACAGGTTGTAGGTCTGGGTGGACACCCGCTCACCGCCGGACAGCCAGGTGAGGTTCAGCCGTACGGCGGAGGTGTTGCCCGCGGTGACGGCGATCGTGGCGGTCGCGGTCGTGCCCGTAATCGACAGGTTCTGCACGCTCACCCGGCTGACCGAGGCGGGGCAGCTCGCCGTGACCGACCGCGCCACCGAGCCGCCGGAGGCGGCCGGGCTGGTCGAGGCCGTGATCGTGACGGTCCCACAGGGGCGGCTGGAGAAGGTGTACGACAGCGTCCGCGTGTAGGACGTGGCCCCGGACAGGTTTACCGTCCGCGTGCCGCCGGTCGCCGAAGCCGCGGCGAACCGGCCGGTCAGGGTCACCGGGCCGGTGCCGTCGGTGGTCACCGTCACCGAGGCCGCCGCCGCTCCGGTGGAGGACACCGTCAGCGTGCCGACCTTGATCGCGGTGACGGTCGTCGGGCAGGCCGGCACCTTCGCCGTGGCCTCGCCGGCGCCGCCCGCCGCGGCCGGGCTGGTGGACACGCTCATGCCCCAGGTGCCCGAGCAGAGGCGGCCGAGGTCCGCGGACACCGTACGGGTGTAGGTCGTCGCGCCGCTGAGCGTGAGCGTGCGGGTGGCCTTCACCGTGCCGTCCGCGGTGAAGCGCACGGCGAGCCGCACCGTGCCGGGGCCGTTGGTCTTGACGGTAACCGTTCCGCTGCCCGCCCCGGCCTTGTACGTCAACCCGCTCACCCCCAGATCGGCGACCTTCAACGCGGCCGTGGAGGGTGTCGGTGACGGCGTGCGTGACGGCCTCGGGGTGGGGTGCCCGGTCGAGCCGGGCGCCGACGCGGACGGCCGCGCGGTGCGCGTGTGCGACGGCGTCGCCGAGGGCCGCCCCGACGGCGACGCGGGTGACGGCGTATGCGACGGTGTGTGTGACGGTGTGTGTGATGGTGCCGCGGAAGGGCTCTCGGCGGGCGTCTCCTCCGGTGTCGTCTCCGGTGTCCCTTCGGGGGCCGTCTCGGGAACGACCGGCGTCCCCGGCCCCGTGGCCGCCACGACCGGGTCCCCGATCGGGGTCTCGTACCCGGCCGAGCCCAGGGCGTACGCGCCGATGCCGCCGCCGGTGAGCACCAGCAGCACCGCTCCGGCGGTGAGCAGGAATCCCTTGCTCCGCACCGAGCGCAGTGAGCGCAGCGCCGTCGTGAACAGCGAGGTGCCGGCCTCCAGGGGACGCACCCGGTTCAGCGGGAACGTCGCCGCGAGGGCCGCGGCGAGGGCGGCGAGCCTGCGACGGCCGCGCTCCTCCCAGGCCGGGCCGTACGCGGCGGTCGCGGCCTCCTCCAGTTCGGCGACGAATGCGGCGGCGCCGGAGGGCCGCGACACCGGGTCCTTCGCCATCCCCCGCTCGACGAGACGCCGCAACGGCTCGGGGACCTCCTCGACCGGCACCGGCGCCGTCTGGTGCAGGTGGCGCAGCACGGCGTGCTCGGTCGCCCGATACGGCCGGTGTCCGGTCAGGCACTCGAAGAAGACCGCGGTCGCGGCGTACACGTCGGAGGCGGGCGAGGCGGGCACGCCCGCCCACTGCTCCGGCGCCATGTACGGCGGCGTGCCGGCCGCTTCGCCCCCCTCCCCGGCCCGTACGGCGATGCCGAAGTCGGCGAGCTTGCTCGTCCCGTCGGCCGTGACCAGAACGTTCTCGGGCTTGTAGTCACGGTGCACGAGGCCGGTCGCGTGCGCCGCGGCCAGGCCGAGCAGCGAGCCCTTCAGCACGGCGAGCGCGGCCTCGGGGCCGGTCGCGCCCTGCTCGCGCAGCAGTGCCCGCAGCGTGGGGCCGTCGACGAGCTCCATGACGATGGCGGCGCCCCGCGCGGTCTCCAGGTACTCGTAGAGCCGTACGACGTGGGAGTTGTCGAGCTCCACGAGCAGACGGGCCTCCCGCCGGAACCGGGCGACGAAGCCCTCTTCCCGGCGCAGCTCCTCCGAGAGATACTTGATCGCCACCGGGGCGCCGGACCGCTCGTGGACGGCGAGGACGACGCGGCCGCCGCCCCCCGCGCCCAGTTCGCGGGTCACCGTGTAACCGGGCACGTCCCAGTGCTCGGCGGAACTCATGAGGCCTCCCCAGGTCTGACAGGTGGGCCGCAGTGTCGATGAAACCGCTTGCAAAGCGCTTAACAGCGGTCTCTGACGTGCGGGGGGACCGGGATGCCGGGGGTGAGGCGCGGGTCGGGCTCGGGGACGCCCCAGGAGACGGCGAGCGGCAGCACGCCCGCCCAGACGGGCAGGTCGTAGTCTTCCTCGTCGTCCTTCGGCGGTCCCTGCCGCACCTTCACCGACGCCTCCTCCAGCGACAGCGCGAGCACGGCCGTGGCGGCCATCTCCTTGCGGTCGGGCGGGCGGACGACGTCCCACTGGCCGGGCGCGAGCTGCTCGGTGATCGCCCGCAGCCCCGCGAGCCGCTCCTCGGGGTCGTCCACGAGCCGGGCCGTGCCGTAGACCATGGCGCAGCGGTAGTTCACCGAGTGGTGGAACGCGGAGCGGGCCAGCACGACGCCGTCGAGGTGGGTCACGGTGACGCAGACCTGGCCGCCTGAGCCGGCCCGGAGCGAGGTGGCCCCGGTGGAGCCGTGCAGGTAGAGGGTGTCGCCGATCCGCCCGTAGCCGGTGGGGATCACCATGGGGGAGCCGCCGGCCAGCACGCCGAGGTGACAGACGAGACCGGCGTCCAGGATGGCGTACAGGTCGGCGCGGTCGGTGCGGGCGCGGTCCTTCGCGCGGTTCAGGGTGGTGCGGGTGGTCGCGGAGAGCATGTCCGTTACGTTATGTCCAGGGTGGACTGGTGGAACATGTCCACTTCTGGCCGCCGGGGGGAGACCACTTTTGCGGACAACACTGTTTTTGCGGAGAACACTGTGCGCCTGACCATCGACGTGCCGGTGACGGTGGACCGCGCCGGGCCTGTGCCGCTCGCCGTCCAGGTCGCCGCCCAGCTGCGGGAGGCCATGCGTACGGGCGGGCTCAAGGCGGGGGAGCGGCTGCCGTCCACCCGGAGGCTCGCGGTCCTGCTGGGGGTCAGCAGGACCGTCGTGACCGACGCCTACCAGCAGCTCTACGCGGAGGGGTGGCTGGAGGGGCGGCACGGCTCTGGCACCTACGTCGCCGAGGACGCGCTGCCGTACGAGTACCCGTCCCCGAACCACGCCTCCCCGGCGCCGGCCGCTCCCGGCGGCCCCCCGGTGATCAGCACCCCGGTGATCGGCGACGTGGTGATCGGCGACATGGTGGACCTTCGGCCGGGGCGGCCGTGGGTGTTCGGCTACGACCGGGCGGCCTGGCGGCGGGCCTGGCGATCCGCCGGTGACCTGCCGCTGAACGCCTTCCCCGACCCCTACGGCCACCCGGAGCTGCGCGAACTGCTGGCCGGGCACCTGCGCAGGGCCCGGGCGGTGCCGGTGGACGCGGGGAACGTCATGGTGACCCGGGGCACCGGCAACGGCCTCGACCTGGTCGCCGCCACGCTGCTGGGCCCGGGGACCCGGGCCGGGGTCGAGGAGCCGGGCTGGGGGGCGGCCCGGCGCGTGTTCGCCTCGCGGGGGGCCGAGGTCGTGCCCTGCCCGGTGGACGAGCAGGGCGTGATCGTCGAGGCGCTCCCCGACGACCTGCGGGTGCTCTACACCACCCCCGCGCACCAGTTCCCGCTGGGCGGCAGGCTGCCGATCCCCCGCAGGGAGCGGCTGCTCGCCTGGGCCCGCAGGACCGGCGCGATCGTCGTGGAGGACGACTACGACGCCGAGTTCCGCTACGACGTCGCGCCGCTGCCCGCGCTCTACGGGCTCGATCCCGCGCGGGTGGTGCTGCTCGGCACGCTGTCGAAGTCGCTCGGCCCCGACGTGGGGCTCGGCTGGCTGGTCGCCCCGGCGGACCTGCTCGCCAGGGTCGCCGAGCGCCGGGCACGGGTCGCCGACCGCACGTCGGGGCCGGTCCAGCGGGCCGTGACGACCCTGCTGGAACGCGGCGACCTCGACCGGCACCTGCGCAGGATGCGGCTGGAGTACGCCCGCCGCAGGGCCGCCATCGTCGAGGCGCTCGGGCCGTACGTGCGGGGCGACACGGCCGGGCTCCACGTGATGGTCGCGCTGCCCGCCGCGGTCGTCCCCGGCCTCGTACGGCGGGCCGGGGACCACGGCGTGCTCCTGGACACGACCGAACGCCACCACCACGGGCCGCCCCGGGTGCACGGCCTCGTGCTGGGGTACGGCTCCGCCTCCCTCGCCGGGGTGCGGCGCGGATGCGCGGTGATCCGGTCGCTCATACCTCCTGGAGAAGCCTGAGCCCGCCCCGGGGGAGGGAGTCCTCCAGGCCGGGCGCGTCCTCTCCGATGATGCGGCCGATGTCGATCGACCCCGGGTCGCCCTCCCGGGTGCCGGGCACCTGGGAGTGGCCGAAGTGCCCGCCCCGTGCCCACAGGCGCCTGCTGCGCTCCGCCGCCAGGGAATGGGGATAGGGCAGCGGGGGGCCGGCCGGCCAGCGGCGCGGCACCCCCCAGGAGTCGAGCCAGGCCAGGATGTCGTCCAAGCCGTCGAGCTTGGTGTCGGTGAACGGTTCCCTCGCCGAACCGATGACGTGGATCTGCACGCAGACCCGTCCGTTCCTGCCCCGGTCCGCGGCCAGCGCGCCGCCCGCCCGGGTGGGCGGGAGCAACTGGACGATCTCCCCGGTCACCGGGTTCCACACCAGGTGGGAGGGCCGGCGGAGTTGGAGCAGCCGCTGGGCGACGGATCTGGCCGAAACCCCGTGGGGATCGGCGGGCCAGATGAACCAGACGGTCCTCGGGGCTCCTCCGAGCATCGATCCGGAGTCCCCGGGGGAGGGAAGTCGGCTTGCGCCGGGCAGCCATGCTTGGGCCACAATGCCCCCTCAAATCCTCGGTCGCGTCGTTTTTCCCCTTTCAAACTTTCATCGACACCTCAGGACGCGTGATTGTTACCGCCCGGTGCGGATCTCCTCACGGGGAGGGAGAGGGTGCCGGATCGCCGGCGGGAGACGGGCCGGTCGTGGCCCCGTCGCCGTGGCCGTCGTCGGGGTCGTCCGGCCGGGTGGTCGGCCCGGGCCCGCCGTCGCCTTCCTGCCCGTCCCAGGAGAGCCGGCAGGACGGCCGGCCCGCGGCCGACTGGAAGGTCACCACACCGCTGCCCGGGACCGCCGGATCGGCGACGGCGAGCGTGATCCGGCCGCTCGCTCCCGCGCGCAGCCTGCCCTGCCGCGGGGAGACGGTGATGCCGCCCGACGTGCCGGCCGACCACTCGATCGCCGAGCCGCGCGCGGCCAGCGTGATCGTCGCGCCGGTGGCCCCGCCGAGGTCGCCCGGGCACAGGGCGGTCAGCGACGGCTTCGGCGCGCGGGTCGTACGGGTGGATGTCGGCCGCGACCGCCCCGGCGGTGGGAGGGTGTGGGGCGGGGCGGTCGCGGCCGGGTGGGGGGACGACTGGGGGGAATCGGGAGAACCGGGGGAACCGGGGGAATCGTCCGAAGGGGCGGAGGGCTCGTTGGCCTGCTCGTCCACCGGGTCCTCGCCAGTTGGCGGCTCGCCCTCGTCCAGATCCAGCGTGGGGTCCAGTGCGGGGTCCGGCGCGGGAGAGGCCGCAGGAGAGGTGGTGGGGGGCACGCGCACCGCCTCCAGGCGATCGGCGGGGGACTCCCCGGAGACCAGCGCGAGCCCGCCCGCGGTGGCGAAGACGCAGGCGGCGGCGAGCAGCACCGGGGCGACCTTGAGCGGACGAGGCCGTCTGCGCACGCGCCCACCCCCATGCTCACCGCGGCGCCTGCGCCCGGCGCGCCCCTGTGCCCGGCCCGGCGACACGGCGGCCGGGAAGCCGCGGTCGTCGAGGGGAGCGGTGGCATCAGGCGGGGGGTCGGCGCGCAGGATCGAGTCGATCACCTGGCGGCGGGCGGACAGCGGCGGATACGCGACGGGGATCATGTCGAGCAGCCGCTCGGCCGACACGTGCCTGCCCCGGCCCTCCCTGCAGATCTCGCAGCCGGCGACGTGCCTGCTCAGCCGCTTGCGCAGCGTGTCGCTCAGCGGCCCGTCCCGCCAGTCGGCGCCCACGCCGTTGTCCACCAGCGCCGACAGGCCCGGGCAGTGGGCCCGGCCCACCCGGGCCAGCACGAGGGCCGCCGCGCCGTTCTCCAGGTGGTCCTGGGCACGGGTGAGCCTTGCCGACACCTGCCGGGAGGAGAGCCCGAGGACCGATCCGGCCTCGGCGGGCGTCAGGCCGTGCCGTACGGCGAGGGTGAGCACCTCGCGCTCGGCGGCGCCGAGTTCCCCCAGCACCTCCTGCACGAGCGCCGCGAGCGGGGGATCGGCCGACTCGTCGAGAGCGATCACCGGTCCGGCGTGGCCTCCCGTGGTGCCGGGCGCGGCGCACTCGGACCGGGTCAGCGCGTACAGCCACGCCCGCAGCCGGGCGGGCTCGGTCAGCCGCTCCGCGTAGCAGGACCCGGCGACCAGCGCGTCGTGCATGGCGCGCGCCGCGGCCTCCAGGTCGCGAAGCAGGGTGTAGGCGTAGTCGCTCAGCCGGTCGGCGTACGCGTCGTACAGGGCGGGCGCCGCCTCGGCGTCGCCGCGCCGCAGCGCCTCCAGCAGTCGATGGTCGTCGGCTCGCCCGACGCCGGGCCATTCGGGCAACGGATGTTCCTCCCCGTGTGACGGAACCGGATATCGCCGATCCCCACACGAGTGGGACGCCGCCCTGACGGGCGCCGTTTACGGGTCGCGCGGCCGTGCCCGAAGCCATGCCCAACCGGCATGACCTGCGAAAACAGTGACTCCTGCGGCCCTTGTGAATCAGGAGGTCACCGGGAGATCACTGCTGGCCGCCGTCCCCGCAGTCGGGCGCGCAGAGGCGGCGCGCGATGCCCTTGAGGAAGATGTTGCGGATCTCCAGCACCGTCTGCGGGAAGAACGCGGTGCCGCCCGTGGCCTTGGCGATGGAGGTCATCTGCGTCCGGTCCTCGTCCTTCTGGGTGTTGTAGGAGATGATCAGGAGGCTGACCGGCCGCTTGGGATCGAAGGCGCCCTTCAGCTTCCGCAGGATCTCGGTGTTGGAGATGCCGCCGTTCGGGTCGTCGTTGCCGACGCCGTCGGTGAACAGCAGGATCGTGTTGACCTTGTCGGGCTCGTACTCCTTGGTCATCTTCTGGTAGGCGGCCCACAGCGTGTCGTTCAGGCCGGTGTTCCCGGTGGGGATGGCCCGCGACTTCTGCAGCGCCTGCGTGATCACGTCACGGCGGGTCACGCCGTTGATCTGCTGGGCCAGCGGCCCGATGTGCACGATGGGCTTCCAGTCGACGCCCTCTCCGCGCAGGTTGTCGGAGAAGGCCCAGATGCCGATCTCGGCCTTGTCGGGGAACAGCTTCAGGCCCTCGACGCTGATGTCGGTGATCGCGCGCATCCGGGTGATGCCGCTCTTGTCGGCGGGCAGCGCCATGGTGCCGGAGATGTCCATCAGCGCGAGCAGCTTGGTGCCGAGCTTGATCTGGTGCCAGGCCTGGGAGAGGCGGGCGACGGCCGCCGCGTCCGGCAACGGGATCGTGGCCGGCTTCTTGGCGCTGACGCCGTTGTCCGGCTTGAGCAGGCTGCCGCCCTTGCCGTCCGGCGTGCGGAAACCGTAGTCCTGGACGGTCTTCCTCCCGCTGGGCGAGGAGACCTCGGTCGCGAAGGCCTGCGCCGCCCTGCGCGCCGCGGTGTCCCCGGCCGTGACGACCATCGGGTAGTCGAGGCTGACCGTGCCCTCGGCCGGGTAGAGCGCGACCGCCGGGTTCGAGGGGGTCGTCGTCGTGTTGTACGACCAGACGGCCTGCTCGGAGGTCACGCCGACGGGAATGCGGGCCGTGGCCTTGGTCAGCGTGGCGAACAGGCTGTCCGGCGACGGCACGGTCGACTCCGAGAGCCGCCGCAGCACGCCGACGAGCGTCTCCTCGCTCCCGCCTCCCTGGTTGAGCACGGCGGCCCCGGCCAGCAGCGCGCCGAGACCCGCGGCGTTCTGGGTGGGGTCGAGCGCGAGCACGCGCACCTTCTTCGCCAGGCCGTCGGGGTTGGCGGCGTTCGCGGCGCTCATCAGGCCGGTCCAGCTCGGGCTGAAGGCCGACTGCAGCTTGTCCGCGCCGGCCCTGGACGCGGCCAGCACGACGGGGGTGCTGGCGGCGTTCGCCGCGGGCTTGGGCGCGCTCTTCAGGCCGGACAGCCAGAGGCTGGAGTCGGGGATCCACAGGTCGGGGTCGAGCTTGCCGCTGGTGGGCCCGGTGCCGGCCAGCCCGTTGGCGACGTCGGCGGACTGGGCGGCCTTGACCGTCACCGCGACGCACCTGCCGTCCACGGACTTGCCCGCCTGGCCGAACCTTGAGGCGATCTTCTTGATGGCCGGCTGGATGTCGGGTGAGGCCACGACGGACAGCGACACCTTCTCACCGGCGCAGCCGGGGCTCTTGTTCACCACCACGTACGCCGCGACGCCGAGGAGCACGGCCAGGGCGACCGCCCCGGCCAGGGGGACCAGCACCGAGCCCCGCCCGGCCCGCCGCCGCGGCGGCGGCTCGTACGGCTGCTCATACGCGGGCCCATACGCGGGCCCATATGGGGGCTCGTACGGGGGCTCGTGCGGTGGCTTGTAGGGGGGTTCGAAGCCGCCATCCAACTCGTCTGTGCGGTGCCGTCCGCCCACGGTGCCCTCTTTCTCCGTATTGCTAACGGGAAGATACTGGCAGGGCGAAGCACGGTGATACGGCCGTTTCTCCGTCTGGGCATGGTTCTGTCAGGCATGGTTCGGGGCAGGGCCGGCGGACGGCGTACCCTGGGCCGGTGGTCATCCCGGTCGAGGACGCCGCCGACGCCCGTCTGGCGGACTACATGCGGTTGCGCGACGTCGACCTGCGCAGGAGCGTGGAGAGCGAGCGCGGGCTGTTCGTCGCCGAGGGCGAGAAGGTGATCAGGCGCGCGATCGGGGCCGGACATCCGGTGCGCTCGGTGCTCACCACGGCCAAGTGGCTCGACGCGCTGGCCGACGTCGTCGAGGGTGCCGCTGGGGAGACCACCGTCTATCTCGTCTCCGACGAGGTGATGGAGGGGGTCACCGGCTTCCCGGTGCACCGGGGCGCGCTCGCCGCCATGGAACGGACGGAGCTGCCCTCCGTCGGCGCCCTCCTGACCGGCGCCGAGAGGATCCTCGTCCTGGAGGACCTGGTCGACCACGGCAACGTGGGGGCGATCTTCCGCTGCGCGGCGGCGCTCGGCGTCGGCGCGATCGTGCTGTCCCCGCGCTGCGCCGACCCTCTCTACCGCAGGGCCGTCAAGGTGTCGATGGGCGCGGTCTTCGCCATCCCGTACGCCCGGATGACCGACTGGCACGGCGGGCTGGCGGAGGTCAGGGCGGCCGGGTTCCGCCTGCTGGCGCTCACGCCGGACCAGTCGGCCGTGCCGCTCGACGAGGTTCCGCTGTCCGGCCGGGTCGCCCTCATGCTCGGCTCCGAGGGCGACGGGCTGTCGTCCCACTGGCTGCGCGAGGCCGACCAGCCCGTCTGCATCCCGATGAGCCCGCGCGCGATGGACCTCGGCGTCGACTCGCTCAACGTGGTCGCCGCCGCGGCCGTCGCCTGCCACGGCCTGCTCAGGAACCAGGTCCCAAACCGGGTCACGGGCTGACTCACGGGGTGAATCAGGGAAGCGCGAGCCCTTCCTCGTCGATCCAGTCGAGGAGCTTGCGCGCGGTGGTGTAGCGCGCCTTGTCGCTGCGCTCGCCCAGCAGCACCCCGACGTACGTGCGATCGTCGCGGGTGACGGCGAACGACAGGCAGTATCCGGCCTGGCGCGTGTAGCCGGTCTTCAGCCCCACCGCGCCGTCCTTCAGCAGTTCGTTGGTGTTGCGCCACACGTGCGCCCGGTGGAGGCGCGACTTCGTCACCGCGCGCTTGGGGCTCCTGGCGACGGACGCGATCACCGGGTCCCGCAGCGCGGCCACGGCCAGCGTGGCCTGGTCGCGGGCGGTGGAGTAGCCCTTTGAAGGCAGCCCGTCGGGGTTGGCGTAACGGGTGTCGCGCAGCCCGAGACGCTTCGCCGTGTCGTTCATCTGCCCCACGAACTTCGCCGTTCCCGGGCCGTACCGCTCGGCCAGGGCGTGCGCGGCGTCGGCGCCGGAGGGCAGCATGAGCGCGTAGAGCAGGTCGCGCACGGTGAGCCGCTCGCCCGCCCGCAGCCCCGCCGCCGAGGCCCCGCCGGCCAGGGCGTGCTTCACGTCGGCCTTGGTGATCGTCACCACGTCGTCCAGTCGGGCCCGGCGGCGGACCACGTACGCGGTCATGACCTTGGTGAGGCTCGCGACCGGCACCCGCCGCGTCTCCCGCTTGGCGAACTGGATCGTTCCCGTCGTCACGTCGACCAGATAGGCCTCAGTGGCCGTCACCGACGGCCCCGCGGCCTGTGCCGTGGACACCGTGGCCGACACCGGGCGGGCGTCCGCGGGCGGAGCGGCGGCCCCTGCCGTGACGAGGGCGGCGGCGGTCAGCGCGATGAGTACCCCGTTACGCATCCCGACATGATCGCACGGCTTCGGGGGCGGGGGCGCCGCGCCGGTTCCTCCGGCGCCGCAGGAGCAGCGCGACCCCCACGGCCGCCGCCAGCACGGCCGCGGCGGCCAGGGCCGGAGACCGGGCCGCGAGCGACAGCCAGGCCCACAGGAGCGAGTAGAGACCGAAGGAGGTCACCGGCACCCAGGTCAGGCAGCCGAGGGCGCTCGCCACCAGATACCAGCGGTAGTCCACCCGCAGCGCGCCGGCCACCCACGGCAGGGTGTGCCGGAGCCCCGGCACCCAGAAGCAGCCGTACACGGCGAGCGCGCCCCACCGGCGCACCACGCCCTCCACGCGCTCGATCCGCTCCCGGCCGATCCTGCGGCCCATCCGGGAGCGGTAGAGGGCGTCGCCGAGCCTGCGGCCGATCCAGTAGTACGCCTGGAACGCGCCGAACAGGGCGACCGCGCCGACCGCGACGACCAGCCACAGGGGCAGGCCGAACACCGAGGCCGCCGTAGGGTCAGGAATTCGCACGTGGCCACACCTTAGCGTCACCGAACGCCACGTTTGCAAGCAGATGGCAACTCACGGTCAATCCACCCTCCGTACACCTGAGAGTGACGAAACACGAGGCGAGGGGTTCGCGAAGTAGTGCGGTGTGACGCGATCGGGGGACGCGCCCACCACCGACAGGGGCCTTCGCGAACTCGCCTCCCTCACTCCGGATCACGACCGGGGCTCATCGGCCGAGCGCCGCGCCGGCCTCGGCGACCCAGCGCGGCACGCCCACCCGTTCGGCCACGGCCAGCGCCTTCTCGTAGTGCTCCCGGGCCGGCAGGCCGAGGCGTACGGCGAGGTCCCCGAGGGTCCTGGCCACCGGCCAGAGGGCGACCACGCCCGTGCCCGCCCCGGCGATGCGGTCGTGGAAGGGGGTGAGCTTCTCGTACGCCTCGCGCATCCTGCCCTCGTCGTCGAGCAGCATCCCGGCGAGGGCGCGCCAGATGAGCGTCAGCTCGTAGAGGAAGTCGGTGCGGACCGGCTCCCGGCTCGCGGCGACCACCCGGGCGTCCCTGTCGTGACCGGCGGCGGCGAGCGCCACGGCGTAGGCGTCGAGCGTCCACTTGGCGCCGCGCTGGTGGGCCTCGCTCAGCGGATCGACCATCTCCGCGGCCCGCCCGTCCACCAGGTGCAGGCAGAACGTGGCGATCAGCGGCAGGTCCTGGCGGCCTTCGAGCATGCCCGCCCGCGCGGTCAGCCGCGCCGCGTTCCGGTAGGCGCGCTCGGCCCCCGCGTAGTCGCCGGTGATCATCAGCCGCTGCCCGGCGTACCACGCGCCGACGGCGGCCGGGGCGGGCAGGTCGTAGCGCCGTCCGAGCCGCTCGGCCTGCGCGAGGTGCTCGTCGGCCTCGGCGAAGGCGCCCCGCGCCGCCGCGCACTCCAGCAGCACGAGGTGCGCCAGCGTCTGCACGGCGATCTGGCCCGACTCCGCGCCGACCCGCAGCAGTTCGCGGCCGATCGTCTCCCGCTCGTCGACCTGCGTCAGCGTGTACGACTGCCGCAGCCGGCCGCTCAGCGCCATGGCGAGCAGCGCGGGGTCGCCGCTCGACCTGGCCAGCTCCTCGGCCTCCAGCGACGCCTGGTAGCCGCGCTCGGTCGCCGACCCCTCCAGTTCGAGGGCGAGCGTGGCGAGCAGGCTGGCCCGCAGCGACTGCTCTCCCGCGGGCAGTTCGACCAGGGCCTTCTCGGTGACGTCGACGATCTCCCAGGCTGTACGGGTGAAGTCGCGGGCGATGCCCTTGTGCGGCACCGCGAGGGCCGCCGCGACGCGGGCGGTCAGCTCCAGGTCGCCGAACGGCAGCGCGACCGCCATCGCCTCTCCCCGGTGCGCGCGGGCGGCGGTCATGTCCCCGCACAGCGCCAGCGCCCTGATCAGCCGCAGCTGTAACTCCAGCCGGTTCCGTACGGGTTCCCGGCCCGCTTGCGCACGGCTTGTATGGGCACGGTCGAAGGCGGCGATGGCCTGTTGCCACAGCGTGGCCGCCTCCCGGTGGGCGAACCTCCGCTCGGCCTGCTCGGCCGCGAGGCCGGCGTAGCGCACGGCCTTGGCGGCGGTCTCCACCGTGCCCGCCGCGTCGTAGTGGTGGGCCAGCGCGGCGACGTCGTTCGGGCTGCGCTGCTCGATGACGGAGGCGACGGCCGCGTGCAGCCGCGACCGGCGCAGCCGGGAGGCGTCGGAGTAGATCGTGTCCCTGACCAGGTCGTGGTCGAACCTGAGCTTCCCGGGGCCGGGCTCGGTCACGAGGCCGGCGAGCAGCGCGGCCTCGACCGCGTCCACCACCGCGTCCTCGTCGCCGGAGACGTCGACGAGCACGTCCACGTCCACGTCGCGGCCGATCACCGCGGCCTGGAGCAGCACCTGCTGGGCCCGCTCGGGGAGCCGGGCGATCCGCCGCCGCAACACGTCGCGCACGCCCGAGGGCACCACGGAGATGTCCGACTCGGCCTCGAACAGGCGGGCCGTCTCCTTCACGAAGAACGGGTTGCCCCCGGCCCGCTCGACGATCGTGCTGACGACCTCCTCGTCCACCTCGTGCACGCAGGTCGCCCGGACCAGCTCCGCCACCGCCGCGTCGTCGAGGCCGCCGAGGCCGACCCGCACCGGGTCGAGCCGCGCGAGCGCGGCCAGCACGTCCTGCTGCTGGTCGTTCAGCTCACCGTCGCGGCAGGTCACCACGACCAGCACCCGGCTGGCGGCGAGCAGGCTCGGCAGCGCGCGCAGCAGCGCGAGCGTCTGGTCGTCGGCCCAGTGCAGGTCCTCCAGGAGGATCAGCAGCGGGGCCTCCCTGGCGACCGCGGAGAGGTAGCCGCCGACCGCCCGGTGCAGCCGGAAGCCCCCCGACGTCTCGTCGTCGCCCGTGTCCGGGGCGGCGTCGTCCAGCAGCGGCGCGAGCAGCGCGGCGTACTCGCCCGCGCCCCTGCGGGAGATGAGCGTGCGCAGCACCTCCACCCAGGCCCAGCCCGGCGGGGTCGCCGTGCTGTCGGGGCAGCCGCCGGTCGCGCCGATCCAGCCCTCGTGCTCCAGCCGCTCGAACAGCCGCCGTACGAGCGTGGTCTTGCCCGCGCCGGGGTCGCCGCTGACGACGGCGACGGTGAACCGGCCCGCCTGCGCGCGGGGCACGGCGGAGCCGAGCGCGGCCAGTTCGGCGTCGCGGCCGACGAACGGCTCGGGCTCCAGCGGCGGCGCGTCCCCGGTCGCGACCGGGCGCGGCGGCCAGGTCGCGGTGATCTCGACGGGCCTGCGGGGCGCGGGCAGCACGAGGTCGAGCCCGGGATCCTGGGCGAGGATGTCCGACTCCAGCTTCCGCAGCGCGGGGCCGGGGTCGATGCCCAGCTCGTCGTCCAGGATCGTGCGGGCCCGGCGCAGGGCGGCCAGCGCGTCGCCCTGGCGCCCGCACCGGTACAGGCCGAGCGCGAGCAGCCGCCAGCCCTCCTCGCGCAGGGCGTGCTCGGTGGTCAGCGCCTCCAGGTCGGGCACGGTCTCGGCGTGCAGGCCCATCCGCAGCCCGGCGTCGGCGTGCCGTTCCCTGGCCACCAGGCGCAGCTCGCTGAGCCGCGCCACCTCCGCCTCGGCCCACGACTGGTCCGCGAAGTCCGAGTAGGGCGTGCCCTGCCACAGCGCGAGCGCCGACTCCAGCCGGGCGCGGGCGGACTGCGGGCTCTCCTCCAGCCGCTCTCCGGCCGACCGGACCGTGGCCTCGAAGCGCAGCGCATCGACCTGTTCGGGCGCGGCGCGCAGGGCGTAGCCGGACGCGACGGTCACGAGCAGCCGGTTCGGCCCGCCGCGCGGGCGGTTGGGCTCCAGCACCCGGCGCAGCCGGGAGATGTACACCTGGAGGCCCGACTGCGCGCCCTTGGCGGCGTCGTCGTCCCACAGGTCGAACAGCAGGGTGTCCACCGGCACGACCTGGCCACGCGCGGCGAGGAGGCGGGCCAGCACCGCCCGCTGCCGCAGCCCGCCGAGGTCGAGCTCGGCGGCGCCGTCGTGCGCCCCCACCGGCCCGAGGACCCGGAACGTCACCGGGCTCGTCGGGGGAGTCATGGGGCGCTCCTCTGCTGCTGTCGGGTGCCGGATGTCCGGCCTGTGCCGGGGACGTGCTGGGTTGCCGGGTGGTTCTTACGGGCGGTTGTTACGGGCGTCTTTCAGGCGTCACCGTATGCGCGCCCCGAAGCGGGCACAAGACTTTCCCCAAGCCGTGCGCCCTCACCTTCTCGCCCTGCGATATTAGGCGATCAACCGGGTGATCACGGGCGATATCCGGGTGAGTCTCGCGTGAGACTCAGAGGGCGCTGGAGCGCCGCGCGGCGGCCGTGCCCGGGCCGGCGTCGGGGCCGGCGTCCGAGCCGGTGTCGGGGTTCGTGCCCGGGCCCGCGGCCCGCGCCTCCCGCCTGCGCAGCAGCGCCCAGCCGCCGAGCGCGAGACCGCCCCAGGGGATCTCGATCGTGTACGTCCAGAAGCCGAACAGCACGGCCGCGGCGGTGGCCCCGCCCGCGGGCTGGCCGAACGCCCCGATCAGCAGGGTGGCGACGCCGCCCTCCATGATCCCCGCCCCGCTCGGCGTGACGAGGGCGGTGGTGAGGACGCGGCTCAGCGCGAACACGGCGACGGTCTCGGCCGGACCCGGATAGGAGTCGGTGGCGACCATGCAGGCGGCCATGATCAGGCACTGCAGCGCCAGGAACGCGACCATCCCGAGCGACAGCCCGGCCCACCGGGTGTGGATGATGCCGGCCGTGTCCCTGCGCAGCCGTTCGATCGCCGCCGACACCGCGTGCTCGGCCGGGCGGAACCGCCGGGGCGCGAGCCGTACGAGCCGGTCGAGCGCGCGGCCGAGCACGGCGGCGGCGCGGTCCCAGTAGAGCGCGGCCGCCACCACGGCCACCAGCGCGAGAATCGAGACCGCGCCCACCCAGCCCGCCTTGGCGACGGTGGGGTTGGTGGCCTTGCCCGCGATCAGCAGGCAGGCGATGCCCACGGCCGGCAGGATGAACCGGAACAGCGAGTTCCAGATGCCGGTGACCAGCGTGTAGACGACGATCGGCCGGTTCGCGAAGCCCCAGCCGCGGGTCATGCCGAACGTCAGGGCCACCCCGGCCGCGCCGCCGAACGGCAGCAGGTTGCTGACCGCGCTGCCGGCCGCGTTGAGCGTGAGCGCCTGCGGGTGGGTGAGGCCGGGCAGGGCAGAGGTCATCACGTACGTGTACGCCCACAGGCTGG
Source organism: Microbispora amethystogenes (assembly GCF_016863015.1). Taxonomy (GTDB): domain Bacteria; phylum Actinomycetota; class Actinomycetes; order Streptosporangiales; family Streptosporangiaceae; genus Microbispora; species Microbispora amethystogenes. The sequence goes on from NZ_BOOB01000009.1 coordinate 158,484, forward strand.
CCAGCCAGAGCAGGGTCATCAGCGCGATGGTCTGCCAGCCGAGGCCGCCGAACCGCTGGCCGATCTCGTGCCAGCTCACGGTGGCGCCGGTCAGCGTGTGCACGATCTGCGGCAGGTAGACCACCAGGGCCACGGCCAGCCCGAGCGACACCGCGGACAGCGCTATCTGCAGCCACTTCCTGTTCACCCGCGAATGCCCCCAGTCCGGTCTCCGGTCGCCTCCAGTCTGCCGGTCCGCGAGAGCGCCCGGCTCCTCCTGACGGAGGATCACGTCCCTTAGGGGGAGTCGAACGGATGCCGGAGGCGGGTGCCTCTGGGCAGCCCCCGGCGGACGTACCACTCGGTGCCGAAGACGAAGCGGTAGGCGGGGCCGGGGATTCTCAGCATGGCCCCCAACGTGCGGTCGCCGTCGCCGCCGGTCGCCTGGCTGGCGTGGGCCGCCATCGACGCCCGCTTCGCCTTGGCGTACCTGCGTACGCTGACCCGGTGGGTGATCGCCTCGCGCGGCGAGTACGCCCGCTCGAAGCTCCGCACGTCGATCGCCGGGTAGAACCGGGCGGCCAGCCGTACGCCCCTGAGCAGCAGGTCGCGGTCGACCGTCGCCTCCAGCACGATGGACGTGCCGGCGATCTCGGCGGCGCGGCTGCCGACCCTGTAGACCTGCACGTGGTCGGGGTGGCCGTAGCCCCCGGCCGGGTCGTAGATCGTGAGCAGGTCGGCCGCCTCCTCCTTGAGGACCGAGGCCAGCCGCTGCGCCGCGTCCTCGACGTCGGCGTCGATGAACGCGTTGTCGGGCCGGTCGTCGGCCACGCCGCCGTCGATCGCGAGGCCGGAGTCGCCGTAGCCGAGCAGCACGACCCGGGCGCAGCCGAGGGCCGCGGCCGACCGGTACAGCTCGTCCATTCTGGTCCTGCCCAGCTCCTCGCCTCTGGGCAGCTCGGCGAGACCGCGCTCTCCTGCGGTCGCGACGACGAGCACCACCCGGTGTCCCTCGTCGGCCAGCATCGCCATGGTTCCGGCGGTCAGCAGCGCCTCGTCGTCGGGATGGGCGTGGAAGAACACCGCTGTGCTCATCGCGCCCCACGGAACGTTGTCATAGTGTGCTCCACCACGTGTCGTCCTCGTGCCATGATCCCACGTGGTCCGCGTCCCGCGACGCCACCCCTGCCGGGGAGCGGCCGGTTTGATGGGCATCGCGCGCTCTGTCAGGCTGACCCGGTGAGGATTCTCCACGTCAGCGACTGCTACCTGCCGCGGCTCGGAGGCATCGAGGTGCAGGTCGCCGATCTCGTCAGGGCGCAGCGTGAGGCGGGTCACCTGGTCGAGGTGGTGACGGCGACGCCCGGGGAGCCGCTGCCCGGCGTGCACCGGGTGGTCGCGAACCTCCCGTTCGACCTGCCGGTGCACCCGCGCGGGACCGCCCACCTGCTGCGGATCATGGCGAGCGGGCGGTACGACGTCGCGCACGTCCACACCGGGGCCGTCTCGCCGTTCGCGTGGATGGGGGTGCGCGCGGCGGTGCGGGCCGGGCTCCCGGTGGTCGCGACCGTGCACAGCATGTGGGACCCGGTCACCCGGGGGATGTACCGGGCGCTGCAGGGCGCCTTCGGCTGGCGGCGCTGGGGGCTGGTCGTCAGCGCGGTCAGCGAGGCCGCCGCCCGGCCCATCCGCGAGGTGGCGGGCCCGCGCGTGCCGGTGCAGGTCGTCTCCAACGGGCTCGACGTCACCTCCTGGCGGCCCGGCCCGGACGGGCCTGTTAATGGGCAGGTGGACAGGGCCGTGCACGTGGTGGCGGTGGGCAGGCTCGCGCCGCGCAAGCAGCCGCTGCGGCTGCTCAAGCTGCTGGAGGCGGCGCGCTCGCGGGTGCCGGGGGACATCGCGATGCGCGCGACGATCGTGGGGGACGGCCCCGCCCGCGGGCGGATGGAGCGTTATCTGCGGGAGCGGCGGATGGGCTGGGTGTCGCTGCCGGGCAGGTACACCCGGGAGCAGATCAGGGCGCTGCTGGCGGTGGCCGACGTGTTCGTCGCCCCGGCCCCGCGCGAGTCGTTCGGGCTGGCCGCGCTGGAGGCCCGCGCGGCGGGGGTGCCGGTCGTGGCACGGGCGCAGAGCGGGGTGGCCGACTTCGTCAGGCCCGGCAAGGAGGGCCTGCTGGGCCGCACGTTCGACGACCTGGTGGCCTCGGTCGTCCGGTTGACCCGCGACTCCGCCCTGCGGCAGTCGATCGCCGAGCACAACCGGGAGACCGAGCCGGTCAGGTGTTCCTGGCCCGCCGTGCTGGAGGGCTTCGCCCGCTGCTACGAGCTGGCCAGGGGCTGACCAGGACCGTGCTCAGAACGGGAGGACCCTTCCCGAAGGGGTGCGCAGGTCGACCGGGGCTGGCGTTCTCGGCGGCCGCGGTCGCTGCACGATCTGCACCTTCTTCATCCGGCCCTCCTTTCGGCGGTGTCCGCTCGGCTGGTGCCGTCATGATTCCCATGATTTGGCCAGGATTACCCTCCGTGCGTCAGTTCTTGTTCTTGTAACATGCGCCGTCCGGTCACCCCGGCGTCTCGTTGAAGGACGGGGCGTTGAAGGACGGGGCGTTGAAGGACGGGGCGCGCTTCTCGAGGAAGGCACGCATGCCCTCCGACTGATCCGGGCCGGCGAACAGCGCGTGGAAGACGCGCCGTTCGAAGAGCACACCCTCCCGGAGGGAGGTCTCGTCCGCCCGGTTAACCGCTTCACGGGCGGCGACGATTGCCGGCTTGCTGAACGAGGCGATGGTGCCGGCGATCTCCACCGCCTCCTCTATCAGGCGGTCGCCGGGGACCACCCGGGAGACCAGGCCGGCGCGCTTGGCCTCGTCGGAGCCGAGCGTGCGCCCGGTGAGGATGAGGTCCATCGCCTTGGCCCGGCCGATCAGCCGGGTGAGGCGCTGGGTGCCGCCGATGCCGGGGATCACGCCCAGCCGGATCTCGGGCTGGCCGAAGGTGGCCGTGTCGGCGGCGATGATGATGTCGCACATCATCGCCAGCTCGCAGCCGCCGCCGAGCGCGTGCCCGGCGACCGCGGCGACCTTCGGGGTGCGCAGCGCGGCGAATTCCTCCCAGCCGGCGAAGAAGTCCTCCTCGGCCATGTCGGTGGCGGTCCTGGCCGCCATCTCCCGGATGTCGGCCCCGGCTGCGAACGACCGGCCGGAGCCGGTGATCACGAAACAGCCGACCCCCGGGTCGCGGTCCAGCGGTCGCAGCGCGTCCATCAGGTCCGTCATCAGCTCGGTGCTCAGCGCGTTCAGCACCTCGGGGCGGTGCAGGCGCGCGATGACGACACGGTCCTCGCGCTCGATCTTCACGTTCATCGTCGCCCTCTCAGGAGTCCCAGATCGCGCCGTAGGCGGGGATCCCACGGCGCTCCAAGCCGTGCACGACCTGCCACGTGAGCTGCTTGTTCGAGATGCAGATGACGGCCTCGGCGCCGAAGCCGGCATACGCTTCGTAGGCCAGCCGGACCATGTCGGGCTTGCCGTGCTCGGCGGTGTCCCACAGGACCGCGTCGGGCTGGACGGCAAGGATCTCGTCGACGAGCGTGTCGCCGTAGGTGTCCCGGTGCCGGCGCGCCGACCACACCAGCCGCGAGGGGACCGCGGCCGCAAGGAGGTGGGGCAGGCAGGGCCCGATCCCGCTGCCGGTCGCGACGTACACCACCTTGGTGAACAGGCTCTCGACATTGGCCACGCCCGCGGTGGTGATGCCCTTGACCCATACGTGCGACGGCAGGTCGTCGATGAAGGACCCGGTCCAGTCACCGGCACGGGAGATCGTGAGTCTGAACCCCGGCCGGCCGGGGGCCGGGACGTTGGCGAAGGAATGCCACTCCAGCAGCGGGCTGCGGCTGACCGCGGTGGACGAGCCCGCGAACGGGGTGACGCCGTGGTCGAAGTGGACCAGCGCCACGTGCGAGGAGGGTCGTTCGACGACCACCGGCACCCGGCGCAGCCGCAGCCACGGCAGTGCGATGCTGAACGTGATCACGGTCAGGATCCAGACGCTCGGCGCCGTGGCCAGGTCCTCCCCCGTCGCCACTGCGAAGAGCACCGCCTGAACCCAGAAGAGCGCGAGCGCGGTCCAGCCGCCGAAGCGGTGCACGCGCTCGAAGAGGTCGTGGAATCTGGATCGCAGCGGTGGTGACGCCGTGACCACCATGCCCGTCAGCAGCGCCACCAGCGCGTACGAGACCGCGACGGTCCCGGCCGACGCGCCGCCGCCCAGGCCGTTCACGGCGTGGTAAGTGAGCCCGCCGACCAGGGCGAGGAACCAGAGCGTCCCGGCCAGGACGCCGCCGACGTGCAGTCCGCCGAAGTGGTAGACCTTGGCCAGCGTCCACCGGACCCGTAACGGCCAGGTGGTGGGCGCCAGCGTGGCGAGCCTGAACAGCAGGTTGATGACGTACTGCTGGCGGATGACGATGCCCAGTGCGAAGTTGCCCAGCGTGGCGTACGAGAGGGCGCGCAGATCGACGCCGCCGCTCGTCCACCAGCCTCCCCGACCCAGGCCATGCGCGAGCACGGCCAGGTTCGCCACGAGCACGAGGGCCGCCAGCCGGTTGTGGTGCATGAGGCGCGGATGTTTGAGGAGGCGCCGTGGCGGTGAGATCAGCTCGGGCAGTTCGATCTCATGCGCTCGACGCGCGGCGTCGATCGTCATGACGCCACCTCCGCCAGGGCCAGCCTGAGCAGGGCATCCTTGTCGACCTTGCCACGGCTGGTCATCGGCAGCGCGACCATCGGATGGACAGCGGCCGGAACGCAGTAGTAGGGAAGCGCGTCGGCCACCGCCTTCCTGGCCGCTGCCTGATCCAGATGGGCTGGGGCGACGAACGACACCAGTGTCCTGTCGTCAAGCTTGAGCGTCGCCGCGCGGCTGCATCCCGGCAGGGACTCCAGCACGGCCGAGACCGAATCCAGCTCGACCCGGAAACCTCGGATCTTGACCTGATCGTCGGTTCGTCCTAGATGTTCCAGTTCCCCGTCGGGTGTCCAACGCCCCAGATCCCGAGTCCTGAACATCATCCGGCCTCCGCCGAGGAACGGGTCGGGCGCGTAGCGTTCGCGGGTCAGCTCGGGATTCCGCAGATATCCGGCCGAAACGCACCCGCCCCCTGCCCACATCTCGCCGGCCTCGCCGATCGCGCACGGGTGGCGGTTCTCGTCGAGTACGTACACCGTGTTGTTGGGGGTGGGCCGGCCGATGGTGAGCCGGATCGCTGCCGGGTCGTGGCGCTGCATCGTGTTGACGATGGTCGTCTCGGTTGGGCCGCACGCGTTGTAGAAGGCGCCGACGCCGGCCCACCGGTCGGCGAGCGCGCGCGGGCAGGGCTCCCCTGCCACGGCCACGACCTCCACCCGGCGGCAGCGCCCGGGGTCCACCGAGGCCAGGATGGTGGGGGTGGCGATCACCACGTCGACGCTCTCCACGGTCTCCGCGATGTCCTTGCCGCGGATGACGAGCGTGGCGCCGTGGCTGAGGGCGCCGAGGATCTCCCAGGCCGCCATGTCGAACCCGATGTTGAGGATCTGCCCGACGAGCAGGCCCGGGCGCATGCCGAGGTCGCCGGGCTCGGTGAGCAGGAGGTTGCAGACGTTGCGGTGGGTGACCACGACCCCGTTGGGCGTGCCCGTGGTGCCCGAGGTGAACAGCACGTAGCAACCGCCGTCCGGATCGATGCCCTCGGCGTGGAACGCGTCGTGGCCGTCTCCGAGGGGCTGGTCCATGACGGTGTCGACCGGGATGCACACCTGCCCGTCCGTCGCCGGGATGGTGGCCGCGACGTCCGACAGCGTGAGGATCACGCGCGTGTCCGCCGTCGCGATGACCTGGCGCAGGTGGGCTACGGGGGCGATGCCCACGTCCTGCGGCACGTACGCCGCGCCTGCCTTGAGCGCGGCCAGCAGCCCGGCGACCATGGGGATCCCGCGCCGGGCGAAGAGCCCGACGTTGTCCCCCGGGAGGACGCCGTGCCGGGCCAGCAGCTCCGCCAGCCGGTTGGCCTGGCGGTCGAGCTCGCCGTAGGTGATGGTCTCGCCGAGGTGGGTCGCGGCGACCACGTGCGGGGTCGCCGCGGCCCATCGCTCGAACGCGTGATGGATGTGCGAATGGGGGACCGCCCGGCTCGGGCCCTGCCCGAATCGCTGGAAGAGACGGCGGTCCTCAGCTGACAGCAGGTTCAGCAGCGGCGTGGACCAGGGTCGCTCGCCGGCCTGCGGGTGAGCTGTGGCCCGGTCTTCTGGTTGGCGACCTTCTGGTCGGCGACTCGGATCACTCATATCCCAGCCTTCACATCGGGAAACAGAGATCGCCATGAGACCAGAGGATTGATCTTCAAACACTTTCGATTTGCTTACGGGAACTCGTCCGTCGCAGAGGCCTGAGGGTGCGGACTCCGACCGGCCCGCGCCGGCCCGGTCCGCGGAGGAGACGCGGAGGAGACAGGGTACGGCGGACCGCCCGGCATGAATGATCTATCTGATAAGCACGGGGTGCTCGATTTGGGAGCGATTAGCGAGCGTCGTCTCGATGTGCTGTTCCATGGCCCGCGCGCGATCGTGATCACCCTGCCGGGCGCTGGCGGAGGCGAGATTGCGAACCACCCGCAGCACGGCTCCCGCGACTTCCTGCAGATGCGTTTCCCGATGCCAGTTCGCGCTGAGCGGGTCGAGACCGAGGACATTCAGCATGGCCCGGGCCGAGCGGCATTCCCGCGCCGCCCTCTCGCGGTCCCCGGCGGCCAGGGCGGCGTTGCCGTCCGCCACCGCCGCGTGGACGGCCGCCAGGGCCTGCGGCACGTTCAGGTCGCTGTCCATCGCCGCGCTGAACTGCGCGGGAAGGGGGGCGGGAAGGGGGCCGGACGGGGGAGCGGCGTCGGAACCCGCCCGCACCACGAACCTCTCGACGCGCCGGTAGGCCGCGGCCGCCTCGTCCAGGGCGTCGAGGCTGAATTCGACCGGAGACCGGTAATGGGCGGCCGCCAGGTAATAGCGGAGTTCGGCCGGCCGTACGCGGTCGAGCAGGGCCGGGAGGGCCAGCGGGTTGCGCAGGTGTTTACGCACTTTCTCGCCGCCCTGGGTGACCGGGCCGTTGTGCAGCCAGAATCGCGCGAACGCGTCCCCGGCGGCGCGTGACTGGGCCATTTCGTTCTCGTGGTGCGGAAATATCAGGTTGACCCCGCCGCCGTGGATGTCGAATTCCGTGCCGAGATACCGGCGGGCCATCGCGGAGCATTCCAGGTGCCACCCCGGACGCCCCTCGCCCCAGGGCGAGTGCCACACCGGCTCGCCGGGCTTGGCGCTCTTCCACAACGCGAAATCGCGCGGGTCGCGTTTTCCGCGTTCGTTTTCCTCGGCCCCCCGCAGATGCCGGGCCTGCTGCCGGGAAAGGGACCCGTAGTGCGGATAGGAGTCGACCGAGAAATAGACGTTGCCGTCTGCCTCGTAGGCGTGCCCGGCCGCCACGAGTTCCTCGATCATCTCGATCATCTCGGGGATGTGCCCGGTCGCCCGAGGCTCCACGCTGGGCGGAAGGCAGCCCAGGGCGGCGTAGGCGCGTACGAAGGCGCGGTGCACGGGATCGGTGACCCGCCACCACGGAATTCCCTCGGAAAGTGACCTGCCGATTATCTTGTCCTCGATGTCGGTGACGTTCCGGCAGAGCAGGACCTCATATCCGCTGCTTTTCAGCCAGCGGTGCAGAATATCGAAGTTCACCTGCGACCTGAGTTGTCCCACGTGCGGCGGAACGACGACGGTGGGACCGCAGAGATAAATCGACACCTTTCCGGGAATTCGGGGGACGAAATCGCGGACGGCGCGGCGATGCGTATCGTAAAGGCGAAGACCCACCTAGCCGAGGGTAAGCGACTAATCCGCTCGCTGTCGATAGTGCGGGCCGACCGGGGTTCGCACACCGGGAAATGTCGATTGTGAGGATGTGTGCGGGCGGGGGAATAAGGACGTCTCGCCCGCTCGTTGCCGCTGCCATGGAGCCGACGAAACGGGGCCGTGTCCGGGTGGAGCCGACGGCCAAGCGCGTGCGCGTCTATGTCGAGGGACTGCCGGTGGCCGACACCACCCGCGCCCTGCTGGTCTGGGAGGGTCCCTACTACCCGACGTACTACTTCCCGGCGGAGGACGTCCGCATGGACGCGCTCAAGGCCACCGGCGAGACGCGGCACTCGCCGAGCCGGGGCGACGCGCCGGTCCACGACGTGGCGGGCAGGCCGGGCGCCGCCCTGGTTTACGGCGACGACGCGCCGCTGGAGGAGATCCGCGGGCACGTCCGCTTCGACTGGGACGCGATGGACAACTGGTTCGAGGAGGACGAAGAGGTCTTCGTGCACGCACGCGACCCCTACACCCGCGTGGACGTCCTGGCCAGCTCGCGCCACGTCCGCGTCGAGGTGGGCGGCGTCACCGTCGCCGACTCGCGCAGTCCGCGCGTCCTGTTCGAGACCGGCCTGCCCCCGCGCTACTACCTGCCCAAGACAGACGTGCGGCTGGACCTGCTCCGCCCGTCGGAGACCGTGACGCGCTGCCCGTACAAGGGACGGGCGGAGTACTGGTCGGTCGGCGAGGACGAGCCGGGCAGGGACCTCGTCTGGTCGTATCCCACTCCGCTCCCGGAGTCACAGAAGATCGCCGGCCTGGTCGCCTTCTACGACGAGAAGGTGGACGTCTACATCGACGGCGTCCTCCAGCCCCGCCCGAAGACCAAGTTCGCCTAGAGACCGGGTTCGCCTGACCCCGCCGGTCAGCTGTGAAGGCCGAACGGATCGAGCACGGAAACTCCGGTGCCCTCGAAATCCTTGACGTTCCGGCTGACCAGGGTCCAGCCGTTCACTCTCGCCGTGGCCGCGATCAGGCCGTCCGCGGTCGGCAGTGTCCGTACGGCGTTGAGCCGTCCCCACTCCTCGGCCACCTCAGGAGTGATCGGGACGATCCGGTCACCGAACTGACGGAGCAGGGCGTGCAACCAGCGTTCGAGCACCGCCGCCTGGGCAGGGTCGTTGCGCCTGCGGAGTTCGACCCCGCAGCGAATCTCGCCGATGGTGAGGCTGCTCAGATACAGCGTGGGACCGTGTGCGGCACCGATCCAGTCTCTTACGGCGACGCTCCCGTTGCGCTTGCGCACCTCTGACACCACGCTGGTGTCCAGCAGATAGCCGGCTGCCATCAGCCGAGATCCACCTCTCGCGGCAGGTCCTTGTTGCGAGGGAACTCGGTGTCGTCGTTCCAGTCGGGATCCGCGAGGAGGAAGCGGGCGAAGTCGGGAGCGTCCCCATGCAGGCGGCGATATTCGGCGATGTCGATGACCACCGCGACCTCCTCACCGTGCCGGGTGACCACCTGGGGGCCCTCGTCCAGCGCGCGGCGCACCACTTCGCTGAATCGTTGTTTCGCCTCCTGCACTTGCCAGGCGGTCATGGCGTGCTCCTGTCTAGTCTGTCCAGACCGAATTATAGGAGCCGGCGGACGGCGGCGCGGTCGATGTGGAGGCGTTCGATCAGTTCGGCGGCCGGGTCGGGGCGTTCGAGTTCGAGCAGGGCGGTCAGCAGGTAACGGGGCGCCAGGTCGCGGCTCCCGGTCGGACTGGAGTCGACGGCCCGGTGGACAGTGGCGCGGGCCCCGGTGGTGAGCGTGCCCACGGACAGGGCCGGATGGCGGCGAGGGCTCGCCGACGGCGGGAGGTTCGCGACGCGGACGCCGATGGCCTCCAGTGCCTCGCGGTCCATGCCGTCGAGGGCGGCGCGGGCGTCGTCGAGGCCCGCGCCGAGGGCGCGGGCGGGCTCGGCCGCGGGCTCGGCCGCGGGCTCGGCGAGCAGGCCGAGCAGCAGGTGCTCGGTGCCGACGCGCCGGTCTCCCCGCCGCCTGGCCTCCTCCAGGGCGGCGGTCACCACCCGGGCGAACGGGCTCTTCTTCGTGAATCGTCCGAGCATCGCATCCTCACTTCCCGTACTTCGCGTGCACCGACTGCCGGGACATCCCGAGGGCGTCCCCGATCTGCTCCCATGTCCAGCCCTGTTCGCGGGCCCGTGCGACGGACGCCGCCTCGACCTGCTCGGCCAGCCTGCGCAGGGCGGTGACGGCGCGCAGGGCCACGGCCGGGTCGGCGTCGGCGACCCGCTGCGAGAGAACTTCGGGATCCATGCCTGTCAGTCTGGGCTGACAACGACTGCTGTGTCAACCCAGACTGACAGAGCGCTCGGCGTGGTGCCGCGAGCTCACGGCGGAGGCGGACGGAGGCTCCCCGTCATGCGGACGGGCGAGGAGTGGCTGGTCCGGCCGGACGGGACCGTCGGGCGGGCGGGGGACCGCTGCGCCGGGGGCCGGCCCGGCCGGCGCGCCGTCCCACTGGTTCGTCCCCGCGGCGCCGTCCGGCCGGCGTTCGAAGCGTCCGGTCAGCGGCGGATGACGTGCAGGACGCTGGCGATGCGTTCGGCGGCGGTGACGACGTCCGAGGCGTGGCCGATGCGGCCCGCCCAGGACAACCAGTACCACCACTCGCCGTCGCTGGCGTTGGACGCCAGCACGTCCTCGGCCATCGTGGGCTCCATGGGGTTGATGACACGCAGACGCGGGTAGAGGCCCGCGGGCGCAGTCATGCGTACCTGGAACGAGTGGGCCTCCAGTTGCGCCGCGAGCCGCTCCAGGTGGTCCATCGCCGCACTACGGTCTACCGTCGTCATCGTCGCCTCCGGGGAACGTTGGACCTATCACCGGAAAGGGTGAACCCGCTACGACACACCGGCAATCGTCCGGATCCCGCGAAACCGTGCAATAACCAGGGAACTCACCCCGATTCCGTGGAACAGACGCGGGTTCCCGGCCACGAACGCATAACAGTCGCGGGGGGTTGGGTGCCTGCTCCTTTACGTTGGGGAAACAACCGTAAACGGGGACTCTGCACAAACGGAGGGCGTGTCCATGGCCCGCGGAGAGCACTCACCCGCTTGCGCACGACGCTGGCGCGAACAGGCGCAGATTCGGCAGTGGACGCTGTGGCAGACCGTCCAGGCGATCCACGGGTGCTGCGGCGTCAGCCTGCTGAAGGCCCACCGGCTCGGGCGCGGCTGGTCGGCCCGGCAGGCCATCGAGGAGCTGGAGCACCTGTGTGACCAGCAGGACCTCGGGCACCCGCACGCGAGCATCGACCTGCTGAACGCCTGGGAGAACAACCGCGCCCGCCCCCGCCCGCAGACGATCGACCTGCTGGCCCGCTTGTATCGTGCCAACGCCGTACGGCTCGGTCTCGCCGCCGACTACTGCGAGGACACGGGCGGGCAGCGGATCGTCGTGGTGGGGCCGGGCCAGACCGGCGAGCAGGCCCGCACGGAGGACCTGACCGCCGACGACGCCGAGCGCCGGGCGCTGTTCCACCAGGCGATGCTGCTGGGCACGCCGAACGGCCGGTTCTTCGCCGAGGTCGAGGGCATCCGCCACGAGCTCGACCGCACCCTCGCCATGGGCACGGTGAACGAGGACCAGCTCGACCGGCTGGACGAGCAGGTCCTGCGCTACCGCCGTGAGTACATGACGACCCCGCCGATGCCGATGCTCTGCCGGGTCATGCTGGAGATCTCCGACGTGCGCCGGCTCAGCGCCGCCCGTCAGCCGTCCTCGGTGCAGCGCCGCCTGCTCACCGCGACCACGATGCTCACGCTGCTCGCCGCCGACGCGCTGATGAAGCTGGGCGACACGCGCCAGGCCCACACGTGGTACGGCACCGCCCGGGCCGCCTCCGACGACGTGGGCGACCTGCGGCTGCGCGCGCTCGTCCGCGCCCAGCAGACGATGCTCCTGTACTACTACGGCGACCTGAACGAGACCGTCCGGCTCGCCCGCGAGGCGCGGATGCTGGCCGGCTCGGCGCCGAGCTCCCCGGCGGCGCTCGCGGCGGCGGCCGAGGCCCGCGCGCTGGCCAGGATGGGAGACGGCAAGGCGGCCAGGATCGCGCTCGCCGAGGCCGAGCAGATCTTCGCCCGGATGCGCGGCATGAGCCAGGACGACCTGGCCTTCGTCTTCACCGAGAAGCGGATGACGTTCTACCGCACCGGCACCCTGATCGAGCTGGGGGACGCGCAGAAGATCCAGGGGATGGACACGTTCCCGCCGGGGTTCCAGACGATCGACCCGGCGCTGATCCTGCTCGACCAGGCGAGCCACCTCGCGCGGAGCGGCGACCACGAGGAGGCGTGCCGGCTCGCGGCCGAGGCGTTGCGGCAGGTGCCGGCCGAGCATCGCACCTCGATCGTGGTCACCCGCGCCAGGGCCCTGCTCGCGGACGCCGACCCCTCCCTGCCCGCCGTACGGCGCCTGCGGCAGGTGCTGGCCGAGTCGTCGCCCGCGCTCGTGCTGAGCGGGCTCTTCCCGTCCGCAGAGAACGCCTGACGCCGTCGTGAGGACCTCCGGCATGAGGATCATGGAACGCCCGTCGCTGGCCGAGGAGGCGTTCGAGGTCCTGCGCGAGGTCTGCGCGCGGATCGGGGTCGACGCGCGTGGCGCGCAGCTCATGCGGCTGCGCAGCAACGCCGTCTTCAAGCTGCGCGCGACCGCGCCGGGCTGGGACAGGGCAGGCGGTGACAGGGCAGGCGGTGACAGGGCGAGCGGCGAGATGGTGGTGCGGATCGCGACGGCGCCGGACGCGCTGACCCGCCTGCCGGTGGTCCTGGCGGTCGCCCGCTGGCTCGCCGACCGGGGCTTCCCGACCGTGCGGCCGGTCGACGAGATCCCCGGCCAGCCCATCGTCCACGAGGGGCGGGCGGTGACCTTCTGGCGGTACGTCCCCTCCCGGGGCCGTCCGACGACCCGGCAACTCGGCCGGGTGCTGCGCAGCCTCCACCGCGAGCCGGTGCCGCAGATGGGGCTGCGGACGCTCACCGACCCGCTCGCCGAGGTGCGGCACGCGGTGGAGCAGCGGGCCGAGGTGCTCACCCCCGGGCAGCGGTCCTGGCTGAGCGACCGCATCGAGGAGCTCACCGGGCGCTGGCGCGACCTGGACACCGGCGCGCCGGTGCTGCTGCACGGAGACGCCTGGATCGACAACCTGCTGCGCTGCCAGGACGGGCACGTGGTGCTGTGCGACTGGGACGGCGTGGCCGTCGGGCCGCGCGAGTGGGATCTGGTGCACACCTATCACGGGCAGCGCCGGTTCGGGCTGTCGACGGACGACGTGGACGGCTTCGCCCACGCGTACGGCTCCGACCTGCGGCAGTGGCCGGGCTACGGCACGCTCATGGAGGTGCGGGACATGTACGCCGTGGGCATCCACATCCGCAACGCCGCCGGAGACCCGTTCTCCCGGCAGGAACTGCCCCGCCGGCTCGACTCGCTCACGCGCGGTGACGGCCACGCCCGCTGGTACATGGCGGCACCGGCATAGCCTCGGGTAATCGCGGGTACTGTCCGTACAGGCTGTGAGTGTCGCAGTGGACGATTTCCAAAAACGTGGTCTGTGAAAAGCGCACCCGGGTTGCTCCCGGCGGCGGGCGTGCGTGCCATTCCAGCGTCCCACGCGGATGGGCGACGATTCCGCTACGCAGCCTCATGCTCCCGACCTGGGAACATGGTGCGGCTTCCAAGAAGGAGAAGCAGTTGTCTGAAGGCACTGTCAAGTGGTTCAACTCCGAAAAGGGCTTCGGTTTCATCGCCCCGGACGACGGCACCCCTGACGTGTTCGTTCATTATTCGGCGATAACGTCGAACGGTTACCGTACGCTGGACCAGAATCAGCGGGTCAGTTACGTGACCGTTCAGGGCACCAAGGGACCGCAGGCCGAACAGGTCACGCCGCTGTAATTCTGTGACTCTCGGTGACGGTGCGGCCGTGATCGGCCGCACGCGCGGTACCGCGTCGGCCCGCGCCGTTCCGGCGGCGCGGGCCCGATGTTTTGCCGTTCCTTTGCCGGGAAGCGGGAACGGTCATGAGACTCAGCATGACCTCCGACCTCTGGTGGAAGAACGCGGTCGTGTACTGCCTCGACATCGAGACCTTCGCCGACGGCAACGGCGACGGGATCGGCGACTTCCGGGGCGCGATCCAGCGCATCGACCACCTCGACAGGATGGGTGTCACGTGCATCTGGCTGATGCCGTTCTTCCCGACGCCTGACAAGGACGACGGGTACGACATCACCGACTTCTACAGCGTCGACCCGCGCCTGGGGACGCTCGGCGACTTCGTCGAGTTCATGCGGGTGGCCAGGGACCGCGGCATCAGGGTCATCGCCGACCTCGTGGTCAACCACACCTCCGACCAGCATCCCTGGTTCAAGGAGGCGCGTTCGAGCCGGAACTCCCGCTACCGCGACTGGTACATCTGGTCGGACAAGCCGGAGCCGGACGACCCCGAGGGCGTGGTGTTCCCCGACAAGGAGGACAGTCTCTGGGAGTACGACGAGAAGACCGAGCAGTATTACTACCACCGGTTCTACCGGTTCCAGCCCGACCTCAACACCGCCAACCCCGAGGTGCAGGACGAGATCTCCCGCATCCTCGGTTTCTGGATGGAGCTCGGCCTGTCGGGGTTCCGGGTGGACGCCGTGCCGTTCCTCATCGAGCAGGTCACCGACAGCGGTGACGACCTGCCCGACCCGCACGAGTTCTTCGCCTGCCTGCGGGCGTTCCTCAGCCGCCGCGACGGCAGCGCGATCCTGCTCGGCGAGGTCAACCTGCCGTACCCGGACCTGGTGAAGTACTTCGGCAACGACCTCGGCGACGAGCTCACCATGTGCTTCGACTTCATCAGCATGCAGCGGACGTACCTGTCGCTCGCGCGCAAGGACGCCCGGCCGCTCGCCGCCGCGCTGCGGGAGCGGCCCAACCCGCCCAGGGACAGCCAGTGGGCGACGTTCATGCGCAACCACGACGAGCTCACGCTCGACAAGCTCAGCGACTCCGAGCGCGAGGAGATCTTCGAGGCGTTCGGCCCGGACAAGGACATGCAGGTGTTCGGGCGTGGTCTGCGGCGCCGCCTGCCGACGATGCTCGGCGGCGACCTGGAGCGGATCAAGATGGTCTACAGCCTGCTGTTCTCCCTGCCGGGCACCCCCGTGCTCTTCTACGGCGAGGAGATCGGCATGGGGGAGAACCTTGAGTTGGAGGGCCGTCTCGCCGTACGGACGCCCATGCAGTGGACCCCCCACCGCAACGGCGGCTTCAGCGAGGCCGACCCCGCGAAGGTCGGCCTGCCCATCACGAAGGGCGACTTCGGCCCCGAGAAGGTGAACGTCAGCGCGCAGGAACGCGACCCCGACTCGCTCCTGGCGTGGATCACCCGCCTGATCCGGCACTACCGCGACTGCCCGGAGTTCGCCTGGGGGAAGTACACCGTGCTCGACACGGGCGTGGACGCGGTGTTCGCGCACCGCGCGGACTGCGACGGCGAGACGGTCGTCGCCGTGCACAACCTCGGCGACGCCGAGGCCGAGGTGGAGCTCACGCTGGAGGGGCTCGACTCGTCGAAGGTGCTGACCGATCTGCTCGTGGACGGCCGGATCGAGATCGGCGACTCGGGCCGGGTCAGCTTCCCGATGGGCCGGTACGGCTGCCGCTGGTTCCGGGCCTCCACCCCCGAGACCGCCCCCGCCGACTCCGCAGACCCTTCCTAGGGGACGCCTCAGGGGCGGCTCCGGTGGATCTCCGATGGGCCGTCGCCATCCCCATGGCCACAGTGGGGAGCCATGGGGATGGTCTTGGGATACGCGCTGGTCGCCGCCGGCTCCGCCGTGATGTTCGTGCTTCATCTGACGGCCGGGCTCGACCCGCTGACGGACATGATCAGTGAGTACGCGTTCGCGCCGCACGGCGTGCTGCTGCCCGTCTCGCTGACGCTGCTCGCGGCCGGCTCCGCCGTGCTCGCCGTACGGCTGGCGCGGCTGGACCGGCGCGCGGCCCTGCTGGTCGGCGTGTGGAGCGGCTGCCTGCTGCTGGTCGCCGGGTTCCCGACCGACCGGCCCGGGCTGTCGCTGTCGGTGTCCGGGGGCATCCACCGCTACGCGGCGTTCGCCGCGTTCGTCAGTCTTCCGCTGGCCGGGCTGCTCGTCGCCAGGGCCACCCGCTCGCGGCCGGTCCGGCTGCTGTGCTCGGCCGCGCTCGGGTCGCTCGTCCTGGTGCTCGTGCCGTACGCCCTCCGCGCGCTCGGCCTCGACCCCGGCATGGTGCCCGCCGGTCTCACGCAGCGCCTGACCGTCGTCTCCGAGGTCGCGGCGCTGCTGGTGATGGCGGCCTCGGCCGCCTCCGCGGTGTCATCCGCGGTGTCAGCCGCCGCAGCTCAGGTACGCGAAGGCGCCGGACCGGACCTTGTAGGAGTCGCGCACCCGGGTCCGGCCCGTCTCGGTGTCGACCCGCAGGACGGTCACCACGTCGCGGGATCCCCGCGCCCGGACGAGATGCAGGGTCACCTCGTGCCCGCCGGTCCAGTCGATCATGTCGAGCGCGGCGTCCTCCGGCAGCGAGAAGCCGACCGAGCCCGTCGGCTGGTCGGTCGCGACGTCGTAGAAGCGCAGCCTCGCCTTCTTGCCGAGGCCGGTGACGAAGGCGACCGTGCGGTCGTCGGCGGACAACGCCCACGGGCCGTTGTTGGCCACGATCTGGGGCGGGACGGCGGCGGCCAGTTCGGCGCCCGTGTCGTCGTGGACGGACAGCCCGATGGTGTTCGCGTCGCCGGCCCGCTGCAGGAGGACGGCCGAGCCGTCCCCGCTGAAGCCGGAGAACGCGTCCGTCTCCGGGGTGGTGCCGGTCGCGCTCGCCCGCGCCACGTCGAACAGGCGCACCCGGGTGCGGCCGTCCTTCGTGGTGTAGCCGAGGGCCAGGCGGTCGCCGCCCTGGGAGAGCTTCAGCCAGGACGCGTTCATGCCGACGCCGCGCGGCAGCGGATTCCTCGGCAGCACGCGGACCGCGCTCCGATCCCCGTGGAACTCGCGTACGACGAGCCGGTGGTCGGACCTGCGGAAGTAGGCCACCGACTCGCCGTCGCCGCTCACGGTGAGCGGGGCGCTGTTGGTCCTGTCGGGCCTGCCCTTGGCGGTCAGCGGCCACAGCATGGCGTCCTTGAGCGCGACCCGCCTGCCGTCGAGCAGGTCCAGCCGCCAGGTGTGGCAGGGCGTCGTGGTGCCGTCCCTGCGCGGGCAGGAGTCCACCGACGCGTAGCGGATCATGTGGTGGGAGGTCCGTGCCTGCGCGGCCGCCGGGACGGTCAGTGCCGGAACGGTCAGCACGGGCAGCATCGTCAGCGTGGTCAGGGCGAGGCCGGTCAGTCCCCGTGTGATCGGCCGGGTGGGGTGCTGCATGATCATCTCCTCTCTGGGATGTCATGCATTGGATCCGCCCGGGACCCGGCCGGTTCTGTCACGTGTTGATATCGGGCTGCCGGTGGTCGAGGGTCTCCAGCGCGTCCTCGACGGCACGGTGGAAGGTCGGATACGCGTACATCATGTGCCGCAGCCGCGCGGTGGGGATCTCGTTCTGCACCGCCACCACGAGCGCGCCGAGGACCTCGCCGCCCGCGGGCCCGCTGCTGGTGGCGCCGACGAGCACTCCGCGCCGCGCGTCCTCGACCAGCTTGACCAGGCCCTCGTGCCCGGGGCCGTGGATCCAGCCCCGGGCCGAGTCGCCGAGGGCGGCGAACCCCACCCGCACCTCGACGCCGGCCTCCCGGGCCTCCCGCTCGGTCAGGCCGACCGCGCCCACCTCCGGGTCGGTGAACGTGACGCGCGGCACCGCGCGGTAGTCGGCGGCGGGCCCGCCCTCGCCGAGGATGTCGCGGGCGGCGATCCTGCCCTGGTAGACGGCGACGTGCGTGTAGGCTCCGCGGCCGGTCACGTCGCCCACCGCCCAGACGCCGTCGGCGGCCCGCATCCGCTCGTCCACCTCGACGAAGCGGGCCTTCTCGTCCAGGCCGGCGTTCCCGGCGCCGATCGCCGCCAGATCGATGTCGCGCCCGGTGGCCACCAGCAGGTGCTCGGCGCGCAGGGTCCGGCCGTCGCCGAGCGTCAGTGTGAAGCCGGTGTCGTCGTCGTGCCGCACCCGCTCGACGGCGACCCCGATGCGCGTCTCGACGCGTTCCCCCGCGAACACGCGGGCCAGCAGCGCGCCCGCCTCCGGCTCCTCGCGGGGCAGCAGGCGGCCGGCGCCCTCCACGATCGTGACCTGGGCGCCGAACCGGGCGAAGACCTGGGCGAGCTCGCAGCCGACCGGTCCGCCGCCGAGCACGATCAGCGACTCGGGCACCCGCCGCGCCACGACGGCGTCCCGGTTGGTCCAGTACGGCGTGCCCTCCAGGCCGTCGATC
Organism: Microbispora amethystogenes; assembly: GCF_016863015.1. GTDB lineage: Bacteria > Actinomycetota > Actinomycetes > Streptosporangiales > Streptosporangiaceae > Microbispora > Microbispora amethystogenes. The sequence continues at coordinate 176,804 of NZ_BOOB01000009.1, forward strand.
GGCGGAACGGCGGGAGTGGTGCCGGTGGCGACGACGATCCCCCGGCGGGCGCGCAGCCGGCGGCCGTTCACGGTCACCTCGCGCGGGCCGGTGATCCGGCCGCGGCCGCGGACGACCTCGACCCCGGCGCTCTCGAAGTGCTCGGCCTTGTCGGCGTCGCTCCAGTCGTCGGTGCCCTCACCGGTGATCCGGTCGATCACCGGGGCCCACGCCGGGGTCACCCGGACCGACCCGGCCACGCCGGGCACGCGGCGGGCCTCGGCGAGCAGGTCGGCCGCGCGCACCATCATCTTCGAGGGGACACAGCCCCAGTAGGCGCACTCGCCCCCGATCAGACCGGCCTCCACGGCGGCCACGCCGAGCCCGGCCTCCGCCAGCCGTCCCGCGACGCCCTCGCCGCCGGGTCCCATGCCGAGCACCACAACGTCGTAGGCGCCGTCTCCAGTCATCAAGATCCTCCATGGAAACCCCCGCCTTCAGGCGGGGGAGGAATCGGGCTCCCTGTGGAGCGGGGCAGGGGTCGGCGTTTCGCTGTTAGTTGGAGTTCCATGCGAACAAAGATGCGATTCTCGGCTGGCCGGGTGGCATGATGTGCGGCGTGGCGCAGATGGTGAAGCGGGCTTACCGGTACCGCTTCTATCCGACTCCCGAGCAGGCGTGCGAGCTTGTCCGGACGTTTGGGTGTGTGCGCTTTGTCTACAACAAGGCGCTGGAGGAGCGGAGTCGCGCCTACGCCTTGGAGGGCCGCCGCGTCTCCTACGCGGAGTCCTCGGCCGCGCTGACGGCGTGGAAGCGCCAGGAGGAACTGGCGTTCCTCAATGGGGTGTCCTGTGTGCCGTTGCAGCAGGCGCTGCGACACCTGCAGGCGGCGTTCGCGAACTTTTTCGCCAAGCGGGCCAGCTATCCGGTGTTCAAGTCGCGGAAGAAGTCGCGGGCGTCGGCCGAGTACACCCGCTCGGCGTTCCGGTGGCGGGACGGCAGGCTCACCCTGGCCAAGATGGACCCCCCGCTGGACATTGTGTGGTCGCGTCCACTCCCGCAGGGGGCACGGCCGTCCACCGTGACCGTGAGCAAGGACGCGGCCGGGCGGTGGTTCGTGTCCCTCCTGGTCGAGGAGACGATCCACCCCCTCACCCCCAGCGGGGACGCGGTCGGTGTGGACGCGGGCATCACCAGCCTGGTGGCCCTGTCCCGCCCCATCCCCGATCTGACCGACCAGGACGGCAAGGTCGCCAACCCCCGGCACGAGCGGGCCGACCGCAGACGCCTGGCCAAGGCCCAGCGCTCGCTGGCCCGCAAAGCGGCGGGCAGCGCGAACCGGGCCAAGGCCCGGCTCAAAGTCGCCCGCACCCACGCCCGCATCAGCGACCGGCGCCGGGACTTCCTGCACAAGCTGACCACCTCGCTCGTCCGTGAGACCCAAACGGTCGTGATCGAGGACCTGACCGTTCGCGCCATGGTCAAGAACCACTCCCTCGCCCGCGCCATCTCCGACGCCTCCTGGCGGGAGCTGCGCTCGATGCTGGCGTACAAGACGGCCTGGTACGGGCGGGAACTGGTCGTGATCGACCGGTGGTTTCCCAGCTCGAAACTGTGCTCGGTCTGCGGGACCCTGGCAGAGGCGATGCCGTTGCACGTCCGCGAGTGGGAGTGCGCCTGCGGCGCGGTCCACGACCGGGACGTCAACGCCGCCAGGAACATCCTCGCCGCCGGGCTGGCGGAGAGGTGAAACGCCTGTGGAGCTGGTGTAAGACCTCAACGGACTCCTCCGAGCGGGCAACCGGCAGTGAAGCAGGAAGACCAACTTGTGAAGGTTGGAATCCCCTCCCTTCAGGGAGGGAGGGGAGGATGTCAAGCCCGTCCACTGCCCGTCCACTGCCCGCGGAAGGCCACAGCGCACCCGATGCACGGTAATGCCGGGAAAAACGTGAGGAGGGGGCGGGCCGTGACCGGCCCGCCCCCTCCTCACGCGGTTTGTTAGATGAGGCCGAGCGCCTTGACGGCGTCGCGCTCCTCCACCAGCTCGCCGACCGAGGCGTCGATCCGCTCGCGGGAGAACGCGTCGATCTCCAGACCCTGGACGATCTCCCAGCGGCCGTTCCTGGACACGACGGGGAAGGACGAGATGAGGCCCTCCGGCACGCCGTACGAGCCGTCGGACGGCACCGCGGCGGAGGTCCAGTCGCCCTCGGGCGTGCCGTTCACCCAGTCGTGCACGTGGTCGATCGCCGCGTTGGCGGCGGACGCGGCCGAGGACGCGCCGCGCGCCTCGATGATCGCGGCGCCGCGCTTGGCGACGGTCGGGATGAAGGTGTCGCGCAGCCACTCCTCCTCGACGAGCTCGGCCGCGACCTTGCCGCCGACCTCGGTGTGGAAGAGGTCCGGGTACTGCGTCGCGCTGTGGTTGCCCCAGATCGTCATCTTGCTGATCTCGGTCACCGGCACGCTCAGCTTGCCGGCGAGCTGCGACAGCGCGCGGTTGTGGTCGAGGCGGGTCATCGCGGTGAACCGCTCGGCCGGCACGTCGGGAGCGGCGGACCGCGCGATCAGCGCGTTGGTGTTGGCCGGGTTGCCCACGACGAGCACGCGGATGTCGTCGGCGGCGTTGTCGTTGATGGCCCTGCCCTGCGGGCCGAAGATCCCGCCGTTGGCCTCCAGCAGGTCGCCGCGCTCCATGCCCTTCGTCCGAGGCCGGGCGCCGACGAGCAGCGCGACGTTGGCGCCGTCGAAGGCCTTGGCCGGGTCGTCGGAGATCTCGATGCCGCGCAGCAGCGGGAACGCGCAGTCGTCGAGCTCCATCGCCGTGCCCTCGGCCGCCTTCACGGCCTGCGGGATCTCCAGGAGGCTGAGCTTCACCGGGGTGTCGGCCCCGAGAAGCTGACCCGAGGCGACGCGGAACAGCAGCGCGTAACCGATCTGGCCGGCCGCGCCGGTGACGGTCACTTTGACGGTCATGACGATCCCCATTCGCGATATGTGTGACTCACGGATGCTACCCGCCGGACCCCATCCCCTCGTGACCAGGTCAGGTTCGCGTCCGGCGCCGCCGTCCCGGGCGTTCCGCCGGGGACCGCCCGGCGTCCCGCCCGCGGGATCCGGTTGACGCACCGTAGGGCCCTGGCCACGCGTTTCGCGGATGAATGGGTGAAACTTTCACGTAACACGCAGGCGTCTTCGGGCGTAACGTCACCATGGATGCCCTGTTCGGGCGGCGGGTACACGCCGGGTGGCCTATTCGTGGCGGTGTGGGTCTTGACGGGTCTCTGTACGCCGCCGGGGGCGGTGCCTATGGTTCGTGGGAGCGCTCCCAAGCGCAGTAACCACCGCCAGGAGGACCTTCCCAATGAGATCCACCCCCCGACCGGGAGCCGTGAGCTCCACGGTGCGCCGCGGCCTGGTCGCGGCGGCCGTGCTCGCGATCGGTTCCACGGCGGCCGTGGCCACCGCCACTTCGGCGAATGCTGCGGTCTCGTGCAAAGTCACCTACTCCGCCAGTCAGTGGCAGGGCGGCATGTCCGCCAACCTGACCATCCAGAACCTGGGTGACGCGCTCAGCAACTGGACGCTCACGTTCACCTTCCCGAACAGCGGCCAGAAGGTCGCCCAGGGCTGGTCGGCCAACTGGAGCCAGTCGGGCAGCAACGTGACGGCGACCGCGCTCGACTGGAACAAGTCGCTCGCGACCGGCGCGTCCACGAGCCTCGGCTTCAACGGCACCTGGACCAGCAGCAACCCGTCGCCGACCGACTTCAAGATCAACGGCGTGAGCTGCAACGGCACCCCGCAGTCGCCGTCCCAGTCCCCGTCGCAGTCGCCGTCGCGGTCGCCTTCGCAGTCGCCCTCCCAGTCGCCTTCGCAGTCGCCGTCCCAGTCCCCGTCGCAGTCGCCCTCCCAGTCGCCTTCGCAGTCCCCGTCCCAGTCGCCGTCGTACTCGCCGCCGCCGCCCGGGACCCACGTGGACAACCCGTACGTCGGCGCCACGGGTTACGTGAACCCGGACTGGTCGGCCAGCGCGAAGTCCGAGCCCGGCGGCTCGCGGATCGCCAACACCTCCACGGCGGTCTGGCTGGACCGCATCGCCGCGATCAGCTCCGGCTCGGCCGGCAACAACAGCATGGGCCTGCGTGACCACCTGGACGAGGCGGTCAAGCAGGACGCGGCCAACGGCAGCGCGCCTCTCACGATCCAGGTCGTCATCTACGACCTGCCGAACCGTGACTGCTCGGCGCTCTCCTCCAACGGTGAGCTGAAGATCGCGAACAACGGTCTCGCGCGGTACAAGTCCGAGTACATCGACGTGATCGCCGGGATCATGGCGGACTCGAAGTACTCCAACCTCCGCATCGTGACGATCGTCGAGCCCGACTCGCTGCCGAACCTGATCACCAACGTCAGCAACTTCCAGGCGTGCCAGGAGGCCCAGTCCTCCGGCGCCTACGTCCAGGGTGTGCAGTACGCGCTGAACAAGCTGCACGCGATCCGGAACGTCTACACCTACGTCGACGCGGCGCACCACGCCTGGCTCGGCTGGGACACCAACTTCGGCCCGGTGGTGAACCTCTTCCACCAGGTCGCGTCCGGCACCACTGACGGCGTGAACAGCGTCGACGGCTTCATCGTGAACACCGCCAACTTCGGCGCGACGGTCGAGCCGTACTTCACCATCAACACCTCGGTGAACGGCCAGTCGGTGCGTCAGTCCAAGTGGGTCGACTGGAACTACTACGTGGACGAGCAGTCCTTCGCGGTCGGTCTCCGCAGCGCCCTGGTGGCGAAGGGCTTCCCGAACACGCTGGGCATGCTGATCGACACCTCCCGCAACGGCTGGGGCGGCTCGGCCCGTCCGACCGGGCCGAGCACGTCCACCAACGTGGACACGTTCGTCAACCAGTCCCGCGTCGACCGCCGGATCCACGCCGGCAACTGGTGCAACCAGTCCGGCGCCGGCATGGGTGAGCGGCCGAAGGCGAACCCCGTCGCCGGTCTCGACGCCTACGTCTGGATCAAGCCCCCGGGTGAGTCCGACGGCTCCAGCTCCGCCATCGACAACAACGAGGGCAAGGGCTTCGACCGGATGTGTGACCCGACCTACACGGGTAACTCGCTGAACGGCAACAGCATGTCCGGTGCCCTCGGCGGCGCCCCGGTCTCGGGCCACTGGTTCTCCGCCCAGTTCCAGCAGCTCATGCAGAACGCCTACCCGCCGCTCTCGTAACCCGAGGAACCGCGTAGGCGCACAAGAAGGCGGGCCCCGTCGCGATCGCGACGGGGCCCGCCCCTTTTACCTGTCCTGCGGCCGGTCAGGTGTAGTGGCTCGACCCGCTGCTCCGGGTGAGCTTGAACACGACCGACACGATCAGGGCGATCGCGCCGATGATCAGGACCCACTTCAGCGCGCCGAAGATGAGCCCGATCACGGAGCCGAGAAGGAAGAACCCGACGACGACGGCTGCTGCGATGAGGAGAATGCGTCCCATGCCTTCACGGTACGGGCCGCACTCCCCCCGCTCACAGGGCCGAAGGCCAAGTTCAGGGCCAACTCAGGGTCATCTCAGGGTGCGCCTCGGTAGGGCGGCTCAGTAGGGGAGATCAGTCGTTGGCGTGCAGCGCGGCGTTGAGCTCGATGCCCCTGCTGTCCCTGGCCACCGCCTCGACGGCCCCGGTCGTCGAGTTGCGGCGCAGCAGCAGGCCCGACTTGCCCGACAGCTCCCTGGCCTTCACGACCTGCCCGTCCGGGAGGGCGACCTTGGTGCCCGCCGTGACGTACAGCCCGGCCTCCACCACGCAGTCGTCGCCCAGCGAGATGCCGACGCCGGAGTTGGCTCCGAGCAGGCACCGCTCGCCGATCGAGATGACCTCCTTGCCGCCGCCGGACAGCGTCCCCATGATCGAGGCGCCGCCGCCCACGTCGGAGCCGTCGCCCACGACGACCCCGGCGGAGATCCGGCCCTCCACCATCGAGGTGCCGAGCGTGCCCGCGTTGTAGTTGACGAAGCCCTCGTGCATGACGGTGGTGCCGCTCGCCAGGTGCGCGCCGAGCCGTACGCGGTCGGCGTCGGCGATCCGCACTCCCGCGGGCAGCACGTAGTCGACCATCCGGGGGAACTTGTCCACGCCGTACACGGTCACCGGGCCGCGGGCCCGCAGGCGCAGCCGCACTTCCTCGAAGCCCTCAACCCGGCACGGGCCGTGGTTGGTCCACACGACGTTGGCCAGCAGCCCGAAGATCCCGTCGAGGTTGAGCGCACGCGGCCGGACCAGGCGGTGGGACAGCAGGTGCAGGCGCAGGTACGCGTCGTGCGCGTCGGCCGGCGGAGCCGCCAGGTCGGCGATGCCGGTGCGCACGGCCTCGACCTCGACGCCGCGGGCGGGGTCGGGGCCGACGAGCTCCGCCATGCCCTCGCCCAGGTCCTCGTGGGAGATCGGCTCGGTGCCCACGGCCGGGGGCTCGCCCAGCGCCGGGAAGGGGAACCAGGTGTCGAGCACGGTGCCGTCCGCGGCGATCGTGGCCAGGCCGATGCCGTACGCACCAGAGGTGGAGTCGATAGCTGTCATGGACACCTACGCTACCGGCTCACGCACCGGTGTCCCCGGGGCGGACCAGACCCGACTCGTAGGCGTGCCGCACGGCCTGGGCGCGGTCGCGCAGGCCGAGCTTGGCGAGGAGCCGGTTGATGTGCGTGCTCACCGTCGCCTCGGCGATCGCCAGCGCGGCCGCGATCTCGCCGTTCGACAGCCCCCGCGCGACCAGGCGCAGCACCTGCTCCTCCCGGGCCGTCAGCCCCGAGTCGCCGGGCGCCGGGGCGGGCCCTGCGCGCCGGTAGGCGTCGACGACCCGCTCGGTCACGGCGGGGTCGAGCAGGACCTCGCCCCGCGCCGCGCTGCGGATCGCGGCGAACAGGTGCTCGGGCGGCGACACCTTGAGCAGGAAGCCGCTCACCCCCGAGCGCAGGGCGTGGTCGAGGTTCTCGTCGGTGTCGTACGTCGTCAGCATGATCACCCGTGGCGGCTCCGGGAAGGCGAGAATCCGCCGGGCCGCCTCCAGGCCGTCGAGGCGCGGCATGGCGATGTCGAGCAGCACGACGTCGGGCCGCAGGCTCCGGGCCAGCTCGACGGCGCGCTCGCCGTCGGACGCCTCGTCCAGCACGGCGAGGTCCGGCTGGGTCCCGATGACCAGGCGCAGCCCGGCCCGGACCATCGCCTGGTCGTCGGCGATCAGGATCCCGACTAAACCCCCGCTCACAGCGGCAGCACCGCCCGGACGCCGAAGCCGCCCGAGGGGAGCGGCGCCGCGGTCAGCGTGCCGCGGAACAGCGCGGCCCGCTCCCGCATGCCGATGAGCCCGTGCCCGCTCCCTCGCGTGGCCGGCCGGGCACGCCCCTCGCGGGGGCCGTGGTCCACGACGTCGAGGCGCAGCTCCCGCGGGCCGTAGGCGACGGTCACCTCCGCCCGGGTCGCGCCGGCGTGCTTGAGCGTGTTGGTCAGGGCCTCCTGCACGATGCGGTAGGCCGACAGGTCGAGCCCCGCGGACAGCGGCACCGGATCGCCCCGCACCTCCAGGGTCACGTCGAGCCCGGCGGCGCGGACCTGGTCCAGCAGGTCCCGTAGGCCGTCGAGGCCGGCCCGCGGCCCCGGGACCTCGGCCGGTGATCCGCGCAGCAGGCCGAGCATCCGGCGCAGCTCGTCCACGGCGCCCCGGCCGGTCTCCTCGACGGCGGTGAGCACCTGGCGCTCGCGTTCCTGGTCCTCGCGCAGCATGAGCCGTACGCCGCCGGTCTGCATGGTCATCACGCTGACGCTGTGGGCGACGATGTCGTGCAGCTCGCGCGCTATGCGGGCGCGCTCCTCCGCCACCGCCTCGCGGGCCAGCAGTTCGCCGCGCTCGGCGGCCTGCTCGGCGAGCGCGCGGTGCCGGCGTACGGCGAGGCCCGCGCCGGCCGCGATCGCGCACATGACCAGCGCGACGGCGACGTCCCCCGGGCCGGACGGCGGGGACGAGGCGGCCAGCATGGCGGCCACGAACGCAGCGGTCGCGCCGAGGCCGCATACGGCCTTGACGCCGCGCGGCCGGACCTCCGACAGGAGCGTGAACAACAGCACGAGCTGGGTGTAGAACTGCCAGGCCGCCGCCATCTGGGGCGTCAGGACGAGCAGCGCGACGTTGGCGGCGGAGTAGACGGCGAGGATCGCGAAGGGGGCGTGTCGCCGGAACAGCACGCCGGCGGCGGCGATGAGCCCGGCGGCGATCCAGAGGGACAGATGGCCGCGCGAGGGGGCTGCCGTGCGCCCGCTGACCTCCTCGGCGACCGCGAACAGGCCCACGACCACCGCGACGAGCCAGTCGACGGTTGTGGGGGGACGGCGGTGGAGCATGAGCAGAGGGTAACCCCGCCGTGTACCGTTCCACGTCCGCCTGAGGCCCGCCGAAAATCCCCCTACAGGGGGACAGAAGGTCAAAGAGTGCTTTGACGACGCGTCCCGGGTCCGCTCCGTACGGTCCTCCGCATGCTTACCAACGCGAACTCCTTCCGCCGCGTCGCGGCGGGCGCCAGCCTCGTCCTCGCGCCGCTCTGCCTGCTCCTCGGCATGGCCGCCGACCCATCCGAGCCGGGGGTTGAGGACCCCCTGGTGTACGCGCACAACCCGGGCGCCGTGGGCGTCAGCGCGACCCTCCTCCACTACGCGTGGATCCTGTGGGTCCCCGGGGTGATCGGCCTCGTCCACCTCGTCCGCGGGAAGGGCGTGGTGCTCGCCCACATCGCCGGGGTGATCGCGGTCCTCGGCCTGATCAACTTCTCGGCGCTCATGATCTCCGACTTCTTCGACATCGTGGCGTACCAGATGCTGCCGCCGGCGCAGGCGGAGAAGCTCATGCAGGACGCGGCGCAGCCCGCGATGATCGCCGCCTGGCAGATGCCCGGCCTGATCGGAAGCTTCCTCGGGCTCGTCCTCGTGGCCGTCGCGTACGCCCGGGCGGGCCGGGCGGGATGGTGGTTCCCCGCCGGTGTGCTGGCCGGGATCGTCGTCTGGCTGTTCGGCGCGAGCGCCTGGAACCTCGTCCTGGGGCTCGGCGGCCCGGTCATCCTGCTCGTGGTCTTCGGTGCGGTGGGCGTCTCGATGATCCGGATGCGGGACGAGGAGTGGGCCACGACCTCAGCGTGACCCCGGTCGACTCCCTGTTTGGCCAGTTCTCAGGTTGAAAGAGGCATTTACGGGGAAAGTTGACTCGGCACCACCGAGTCGTGTGAGGCGGGTCGTGTGAGGCGAGGGGGGCGGATGACCGACGTGCAGGGGTACGCTCGGGACTGCTTCCGCGGAGCCACGTCGAGCCGGTTGGGCGTCGAGCTGGAGTTCCTGGTGTTCGACGCGATGGACCGGGCGAGGCCGGTCCCCGTCGCCAGGATCGAGGACGCGCTCCCGCCGCTCCCGGGTGGCAGCAAGGTGACCTTCGAGCCGGGCGGTCAGCTCGAACTGTCGGCCCCGCCCGACGTCCTGCCCGCCGCGATCACCCAGCTCACCGCCGACGTCGAGGCCGTACGGCTCGCGCTCGCCCGGGCCGGGCTGCGGCTGGGCAACCGCGGCCTCGACGTGCTCCGCCCGCCCGTCCGGCAGCTGACCGAGCCGAGGTACGAGGCGATGGCCGCCTTCCTGGGCCGCCCGCACGGACCGGCGATGATGTGCTCGACGGCCTCGATCCAGGTCAACCTCGACTTCGGCGACGATCCGCGGGCTCGCTGGGAACGCGCCCACGTGCTCGGCCCGGTGCTCGTGGCCGCCTTCGCCAACTCGCCTGCCGGTGGGTGGGCCTCCGGGCGCCAGGCGGTGTGGAGCCGTCTCGATCCGACCAGGACCGCTCCCGTCGCACAACGCCTGGACGGCGGCGGCGACCCGGCGGACGACTGGGCGCGCTACCTCCTCGACGCGCGTCTCATGATGGTCCGGGAGGGCGACGCCTGCCGGCCCGTCCTCGACGGCTCGCCGTTCCGCGACTTCGCCCGGGTGGCCGGGCGGCCGGCGGGTGAGGCCGACATCGCCTATCACGCCACCACGCTCTTCCCGCCGGTGCGTCCCCGCGGCTGGCTGGAGGTGCGCTACCTCGACGCGCAGGGGCCCGCCGGATGGCCCGTGTGCGCGGCCATCGTCCACGCGCTCGTGACCGACGACCAGGCCGCGGCGACCGCCCTGGAGGCCGCCCGGCCGCTCGCCGGCCGCTGGACCGACGCCGCCCGCCTCGGGCTCACGGACTCCGCCCTGCGCCGCTGCGCCTCCGTCTGCTTCCGCGCCGCCGCCGAGGCGCTACCCCGGCTCGGGGCCGGGCCCCGGCTGGTCGCCCGGGTCCGCGCGTTCGCCTCCCGGCACATCGAATCCGGCCGCCCGCCGGCCGCCGACCGGATGGAGGAGATGTTCGCGTGACCGAACTCGACATCGGTATGACCGGTCTGAAGGACAGGATCGCGGCCGAGCTCGCCGCCGTGCGGGAGCGGTCCCTCGCCTACACCGACGCCGACGACGACGTGCTGACGCGTCAGCACTCGTCGCTCATGTCGCCGCTGGTCTGGGACCTCGCCCACGTCGGCAACTACGAGGAGCTGTGGGTGCTCCGGGAGGTCGGCGGCATCGAGCCGCTGCGCCCGGAGATCGACCACCTCTACGACGCGTTCAAGTATCCGCGCGCGAACCGGCCCTCGCTGCCGCTGCTCACCCCCGCCGAGGCCAGGAAGTACATCTCGGGCGTACGCGGCCGGGTGCTCGACGTCCTCGACCGGCTGGACCCGGCCGACCCCGACCCGCTGCGGGCCGGCGGCTTCGTCTTCGGGCTGGTCCTGCAGCACGAGCACCAGCACGACGAGACCATGCTGGCCACGCTGCAGCTGTCCCGGCGGCCGGGGCTGGTGCGCGACGGCGAGCTGCCGCCCGGCGGCGCTCCGGCCGCCGATCCCGAGGTCCACATCCCCGCCGGGATCTTCAGCATGGGCACGGACACGGTGGCCTGGGCGTACGACAACGAACGCCCGGCGCACCGGCGGCACCTGCCGGGCTTCTGGATCGACCGTCATCCTGTCACCTGCGGGGCGTACCTGCGGTTCGTCGAGGACGGCGGCTACCGCGACCCGCGCTGGTGGCTGCCGCAGGGCTGGGAGTGGGTCGAGCGGACCGGCGTGGACGCCCCGCTGTTCTGGACGAGGGACGGCGACACCTGGTGGCGTCTCCGCTTCGGCCGGGAGGAGCCGGTGCCGCCGGACGAGCCGGTCCAGCACGTCTCGTGGTACGAGGCCGACGCGTACGCCCGATGGGCGGGCAGGCGGCTGCCGACCGAGGCCGAGTGGGAGAAAGCGTGCGGGGGCCGCGAGTATCCCTGGGGCGACGCCGGGCCCGCCGACCTCGCCTACCGGGCGAACCTGGGACACCGGGCCGCGCGGCCCGCGCCGGTCGGGGCGTACCCCAAGGGAGCGAGCCCGTACGGCGTCGAACAACTCGTCGGCGACGTCTGGGAGTGGACGGACTCCTGGTTCCAGCCCTATCCGGGCTTCCGGAGCTTCCCGTACAAGGAGTACAGCGAGGTCTTCTTCGGGGAGACCTACCGGGTGCTGCGCGGCGGCTCGTGGGCCACCCATCCCTCGGCGGTGCGGACGACCTTCCGCAACTGGGACCTCCCGATCCGCAGGCAGATCTTCGCCGGGTTCCGCTGCGCGCGATCCGAGGACTAACCGGTGTGCCGCCACGCGGCGTGGCTGGGGCCGCCGCGGTCCCTGGCCTCGCTGGTCAGCGACCCCGAGCACGGCCTGCTGCGCCAGTCGTACGCGCCGCGCCTGCAGAGGTACGGCACCGTGAACGCCGACGGGTTCGGGTTCGGGTGGTACGACGCGGCCCTGCCGGGGCCGGTCCGCTACCGCCGGGCGGTGCCGATCTGGGCGGACGCCAACATGCCCGGTCTCGCCGCGGCGGCGCGCTCGTCGTGCCTGCTCGCGGCGGTCCGGTCGGCCACGACCGGGATGCCGGTGGAGGAGACGGCGACCGCGCCGTTCGCCGACGGGCGCTGGCTGCTCAGCCACAACGGCAGGGTCCGGCGGGAGGCGGTCCGGCCCCTCGTGACCGGCGTGGACGCCGACCCGGAGAGCGCGTGCGACTCGGCGTGGCTCGCCTCGGCGGTGTTCGCCCGCCTCCGCGACGGCGTGCCGCTCGCCGACGCGCTGTCCCTCGTCGTGTGCGAGGCCGCCGAGGGGGACCGGCACGCACGGCTCAACCTGCTCGTCACCGGCGGCGCGGAGGTGGCGGCCGTCACCTGGGGCGACACCCTGTTCACCCACCTGGAGGAGGGAGTGCTCGTGTCCAGCGAGCCGCTGGACGACCGGCCCGGATGGCGGGCCGTGCCCGACCGCAGCCTGCTGCTCGCCTCCCCCGACGGCGTGGCGGTGACACCCATCTGACACCCATCCGACGGCCACCGACTGAGAGGGGACCTCATGAGCATGATCGATCACCTCGGCGGCGACTACCTGCGCCAGGCTCTGGAGTGCGACGTGCGCGCCGGGTTCACCTCCACACCCAAGTGGCTGCCGCCCAAGTGGTTCTACGACGCGGCCGGCAGCGAGCTGTTCGCCCGGATCACCCGGCTGGCCGAGTACTACCCCACCCGGTGCGAGCTGGAGATCCTGCGCCGCCGGGCCGTCGACGTCGCGGCGCTCAGCCGCGCCGACACGCTCGTCGAACTGGGCTCGGGCACCAGCGAGAAGACCGTGCTCCTGCTCGACGCGCTGGCCGCCGCCGGGACGCTCCGGGCCTACGTCCCGGTCGACGTGGACGCCGTCACGCTGGAGGCCGCGGCGGAGCGGCTCGCCGTACGCTATCGCGGCCTGGACGTGCGGCCGGTGCGCGCCGACTTCGAGCGGCACCTCGCCCTGCTGCCGAGGACGGGCAGGCGGCTGGTCGCGTTCCTCGGCGGCACGATCGGCAACCTCACGCCCGCCGCCCGGGAGGTGTTCCTCAAGGAACTGCGCGCCACGATGCGGCCGGGGGACACCCTGCTCCTCGGCGCCGACCTGGTGAAGGACCCCGCCCGGCTGGTCGCGGCGTACGACGACCCGCGGGGCGTCACGGCCGCGTTCAACCGCAACGTGCTCCGCGTGATCAACAGGGAGCTGGACGCCGCCTTCGAGCCGGAGGCGTTCGATCACGTCGCGCTCTACGACGAGGACGAGGAGTGGATCGAGATGCGGCTGCGGGCGGCCCGGCCGATGGAGGTCCCGATCAGGGCGCTCGGCCTGACGGCCGCCTTCGGCGCGGGGGAGGAGCTGCGTACGGAGATCAGCGCCAAGTTCCGCAGGGAGGGCCTGCTCGGCGAGCTGTCCCGGGCCGGCTTCGCGGTCGCCCGCTGGTACACCGACAGCGGAGGCGACTTCGCGCTGACCCTCGCCGCCGTACCCGCCGTCACCGGGCCGGGCGTCAGCGGGTGAGCTGCCGGGGGCGGGCGGCGGCCGAGGCCCCCGCGGGCAGGGGGAGGCGCAGGACGAAGCGGGCGCCGCGCGGGGAGTCCTCGACGCGGAGCGTGCCGTGGTGCGCGTCCGCCGTGATGCGGCAGAGGGCGAGGCCCAGCCCGGTGCCCTTGGGGTCGCGGCGGCGCCCGTCCTTCAGCCGCACGAACGGCTCGAAGACCCGCTCGCGGTCCTCCGGCGCGATGCCGTCGCCGTCGTCGAGCACGGTGACGACCGCCTCGTCCCCGGTCCGCTCGACGCTGACCTCCACCTCGCTGTGCGCGTGCCGCTGGGCGTTGATCAGCAGGTTGGTCAGCACGCCGCACAGCTGGATCCGGTTGCCGAGGACGGTCACGTCGTCCCTGATCTCGGCGCGCACGGGCACCCCGTCCGTACGGGCGGCCGCCTCCTCTCGCGCGAGCGTCCCGAGGTCGACCGGCTCGGGCTCGGCCGCCGCGGCCGTGCGGACGCGGGCGACCGTGAGCATCTCGTTGATGATCGCCTGGCAGCGCTCGGTGGTGCGCACCGCCGTCCGCAGGGTCTCGTACGGATCGGTCTCGTCTCGGTAGAGAAGGGCCTCCTCCAGCTGCGTCCGCAGGCCGGCCAGCGGGGTCCGCAGCTCGTGGGAGACCATCGAGGCGAAGTGCCGCTGCTGGCGCACCGAGGAGTCGAGGTGTTCGAGCAGGCCGTTGGAGGCCCGCGCCAGCTCGGCGATCTCGTCGTGGCCGCGCGGCTGCGGCACCCGCAGGCTGAGGTCGCGCACGGTGATCTCTTCGACCTTCTCGCGGATCTCCCGGACGGGGCGCAGTGTGCGCCCGGCCGAGCGCCAGCTCGCCCAGGTCCAGCCGGTCGTCATGAGCAACACCCCGATCGCGATGAACAGTTCCAGCCGCCGCGTCGCCAGGAGGGCCGGCTCGGCCTTCCCGGAGTAGACGGCGTGCGGCTCGCCGTTCCAGAAGAGCCGGGTCTGCACCGGAAGCACCCGTACGGCGGTGACCACGACGCACCAGTCCCCGTTCCGGCACTCGATCCGGTACTGCAGGCGGTCCAGGTCGCCGGGCATGGGAGAGGTCAGCGGCGGCCTGCCGGTCGCCCCCCGGCTGGCGGTGATCACCCGGTTGCGGGAGTCGACGAGCTGCACGAGGTTCTCGTGCGCGGCGGGCGGCGCCGGGATGCCGTCGGGGCCCATCGAGGCGATCCAGTCGGTGGCCACCCGCTGGGTGTCCATGAACAGGTTCGAGTGGATCCGGTTCCGGACCGCGAGGTCCAGGCCCACCCCGATCACCGTGAGAACCGTGAGGGAGAGGACCGCGCTCATCAGGGCGATGCGCGCCTGAATAGAACGCGGGCGTAAAAGGAAAGGCATGCGCCTGCCAGTCATGGCCCCTCCCCGATTCCCCGTAATGCAATGCGCGTACAAAAAGGGTATGGGACGTATCCGAGTTCGGACGCCTCAGGACAAAAAGGATCACAAGTCTTACCAGCTCAGGGCCGATGCTTGGCCGTCCCTTTACCCACTCCTCGCGCCGCTTTTCCGGGCCGTGGGAACGGTGGTCGCCGAGGGGAAATCGCGCCGTATGTGAAAAGGGTGGCGGCGCCGGCCGCGAGGACGAGACAGGCGGTCACCACCACCGCGACCGCCGGCCAGGGAATGACCAGGGGGACGGCCGCTCCGGCCTTCTGGGACAGCCCGGCGCGCATCCCGAGCA
The DNA here is from genome assembly GCF_016863015.1 of Microbispora amethystogenes. Lineage (GTDB taxonomy): Bacteria > Actinomycetota > Actinomycetes > Streptosporangiales > Streptosporangiaceae > Microbispora > Microbispora amethystogenes. The sequence continues at coordinate 191,985 of NZ_BOOB01000009.1, forward strand.
GCGCGGGCACGGCCACCGCGAACCCGAGCGTGGTGCCGATCCCGGTGACGAGCACCGCCTCGGCCGCGGTCGCCGCGATCACCTGCCGCCGCGTCGCTCCGGACAGGCGCAGGTCCTCCCGGGCGGAGGCGCTCGCCACCGCCAGGGCCAGGCCGCCGGCGACCGACGCGACGCCGGTGATCCACCGCAGGCGCGTCATCGGCGTGCCGCCCGCCGCGTGGTCGCGCAGGGCCTCCAGCGGGCGGACCCGGGCGGCCCGGCCCGAGGCGGACCACGCGCCGAGCAGGCCCGCCGCGATCCCGGCCGCGACCGCGCCGGCCAGGGGCAGGGGGGTGATGCGCACGTCGAACGACGCGGGCTCGAAGCCCGCCGTGACGAGCACCCCGCCCACGGCCGGCGCGACGGCGGCGCCCAGCAGGGCCCCGGCCACCGCCGCGACGACGCCCACGGCGAGCGCCTCGCCGTACACGATCAGCCGCACCTGGCGGGGGGTCGCGCCGGCCACCCGCAGCAGGCCGAACTCCCGGCGGCGCTGGACGACCCGGAACGCGAACGTGGAGGCGACCACGAACACCGACACGAAGCCGCCGAGCAGCGCCATCGCGGTCAGCACCTGCATGCCGATCCACCGGGTCCGCGCGTCGGCGGCCGGCTCGGCCTCCGCCCTGTCCTCCCCGGCGAGCACCCGCGCCGCGCCGGCCCCGGCGTCGCGCACCGCACGCCCGGCCGCCGCCCGTATGGCGGAAAGATCGGCTCCTGGTTCGGTGCGCAGCCCGATGACGCGGACCCCGTCCGCGCCGTACGGCCCGGGGGTGCGGTAGGGGACGACCGCCGCGACGCCGGGCACCGACGCCAGGGCGCGGACCAGCGCCTCCGTCGTTCCGGGAGACCAGGGCGGGTTCTCGGCGAAGTTGTTCTCCTCCCCGGGCACGCCGGGGCCGCGCACGAGCAGGGGCACGGCGGCGTACCGCGCGGGCACCCGCGGGCCCGCGGACGTCAGCAGCAGCGCGCTCGCGGTGAGGATCGCGGCGCCGAGGCAGAGCGCGGCGAAGGTGCCCGCGAGGCCGGTCCACCGGCCGCGGAGCAGGGCCAGGCTCAGGGGCCGGTTCAGGGGCCGGTTGAGGGGACGGCTCAGCACGTCTCCTCCAGCAGCGCCACACGGGCGGCGATCTCGGTGGCGCTCGACCGGTCCAGCTCCCCGGCGAGCCGCCCGTCGGCGAGCAGCACGACCCGGTCGCCGTACGCCGCCGCGGCGGGGTCGTGTGTGACCATGACGACGGTCTGCCCGTGGGCGTCCACGAGCGCGCGCAGGAGTTCCATGACCACGCGGGACGCGGCGCGGTCGAGCGCGCCCGTCGGTTCGTCGGCGAAGAGCACGGCGGGCCGGGTGATCAGCGTGCGGGCGATCGCCACCCGCTGCCGCTCGCCGCCGGAGAGCTCGGCGGGCCGGTGCCCGGCCCGCCGGTCCAGGCCGACCTCGGCGAGCGCCGCGCGCACCTCGTCCCGTCCGGGACGGCGCCCGGCCAGGCGGAGGGGGAGCGCCACGTTCTCCTCGGCGGTGAGCGCGTCGACGAGGTTGTGCTCCTGGAACACGAAGCCGACCCGTTCCCGGCGCAGCAGGGTGAGCGCCTTCTCGCCGAGCGGGCCGAGGTCGACGCCGCCGATCAGGACGGTCCCGTCCGTCGGCCGGTCGAGCCCGGCGGCGCAGTGCAGCAGCGTCGACTTGCCCGAGCCCGAGGGCCCCATCACGGCCGTGAAGGTCCCCTGGGCGAAGCCGAGGCTCACGCCGTCGAGAGCGGTCACCGCGCCCGGCCCGGTGCCGTGGACCATGCGGACCGAGTCGAGCAGGACCGCCTGCCCGGTCGTCTGTGTCGTGCCTGTTCGTCTCATGGAGCCGAGCCAACCGGGAGCGAGCCCGCGCGGCACTGGCGTTGGGACGAGAACCGGAGGTATCCCCAGCACTACCGACATCGGCGGGCCCGGCGGCTAGCGTCGATGCCGTGACCGCCCCCTTCCCCGCCGTCGCCGCTCTCGCGCCCCGGACCGCGTTGGAGGCGCTCGCCGGGCCTCCCCAGCGGTTCCTCGCCTCGGCCTGGCCGTGGAGGTCCCTGGCGTACCTGCTGGCCGGGCTCGTCCCCGGCTCCGCCTTCGCCGCCGTCCTCACGCCCGTCCGGCTCATGGGTGGTCCGGCGGCCGTACCGGTGTCCCTCGCGGTGGCGGCCGTGCTGCTCACGCCGGTGGCCCGGTTCGAGCGGTGGCGACTGGGGCTCGCGGACCGGCAACCCGTACGTGGCCTGCCGGACGGGTGGTGGCCGGGATGGCGGGAGGCGGGGCACACCCTCGTGGCGCTGGTCGCGCTCTGGTGGGTCGACCTGCTGGTGGCGGCGGCCGCGATCGGCGGGCCCGTGGTGCTGATCCTCTCCCCGGTCGTGCAGCCGACCGCTCCCGAGGGCGAGGCGACACTGGCGCAGACCTTCGCCGGCTCGGCCCTCGGGCTGCTGCTGGTGCCCGTCGCGGCGTACACGGTCAGCGCCTGGGCGGGCGCCCGGGCCGCGATGGCGCGCGCGATGCTGGTCCCGCAGGAGGCCGAGACGCGGGAGATCGCGCGGTCCCGGGCGCGTCTGGTGGACGCCTTCGAGGCCGAGCGCCGCCGCATCGAGCGCGACCTGCACGACGGCGCGCAGCAGCGGCTGGTCGCGCTGTCGATGAAGCTGGGCCTGGCGGGGCTCGACCTCCCGCCGGGCTCGCCCGCGGCCCTGCGGCTCGACGAGGCGCGCGAGCTGGCCGGGCAGGCGCTCGGTGAACTGCGCGAGCTGATCCGCGGAGTCCATCCGCAGGTGCTCGCCGATCGCGGCCTGCCCGCCGCCGTACGCGACGTCGCCGGGAGGTCGCCGGTGCCCGCGCGGGCGGACGTCACGCTGGACCGGCGGCTGCCCGAGCGGGTGGAGGCGGCGGCCTACTACGTCGCCTGCGAGGCGCTGGCGAACGTGGCCAAGCACAGCGGGGCCGGCTCCTGCACGGTGCGCGGCCGGCTGCGCGGCGCACGGCTCGTGCTGGAGGTCGCCGACGACGGGCGCGGGGGAGCGGACCCGGCGCGCGGCACCGGCCTGACCGGGCTCGCCGACCGGGTGGCGGCCGTCGGGGGCACGCTCACCGTCGAGAGCCCGCACGGCGGCCCGACCACGGTGCGGGCCGAGATCCCGTGCGAGTGGTGATCCCGTGCGTGTGGTGATCGCCGAAGACTCGGTGCTGCTCCGGGAGGGACTCGCGGGCCTGCTCGAACGCTTTGGGCACGACGTCGTCGCGGCCGTCGGCGACGCTCCCGCGCTGATCGCGGCGGTCGCCGAGCAGGATCCGGACGTCGTCGTCGCCGACGTGCGCATGCCGCCCGGCTTCAGCGACGAGGGACTCCGGGCGGTGCTGGAACTGCGGGCGGCGCGGCCGTCCCTCGCCGTGCTGGTGCTCAGCCAGTACGTCGAGCAGACCTACGCCGCCGAACTGCTCGACCAGACCCAGCGCCCGGGCGGGGGTGGCGTGGGCTACCTGCTGAAGGACCGCGTCGGCGACGTCACGCAGTTCGCCGGCGCGGTGACGACGGTCGCGGGCGGCGGCACGGTCATCGACGCCGAGGTCGTCCGGCAGTTGCTGCGCGGGCGCCGCGACCCGGTGGCCCGGCTCTCCCCGCGCGAGCGCGAGGTGCTCGCGCTCGTCGCGGAGGGCCGGTCCAACGCCGCGATCGCCCGCGCGCTGTTCGTCTCCGAGGCGGCCGTCGCCAAGCACATCGCGAGCATCCTCGCCAAGCTCGACCTGCCTCCGGACGCGGACGACCACCGCCGGGTGCTCGCCGTGCTCGCCTACCTGCGCGCCGGCGGGTGACGCCCCGTCAGCGGCCCGGGCTGGAGATGACCTTCTCGGGAACGACGCGTACGGTGACGCGCTGCTCTCCCGGCTGGCGGAAGGGGTAGGTGTCCACCCCGAGGTACTTCTTCGCCAGGCCGTCGATGACCGTGTCCGCGCCGTCCAGCTCCAGCGTGGCGGTGCCGGAGACGCTGACGAAGCGGAAGGCGTCGTTGGGGTCGAGCACGCTGACCGACACCTGGGGGTTGCCGCGCAGGTGCCGCTCCTTCGCCCGGCCCACGGCGGTGTTGAAGACGACGTCGTCACCGTCGACGGTGACCCACACCACCGTGTTGTGCAGCGATCCGTCCGGCCTGACGGTCGTCACCCAGGCGTGGATCGGTTCCCGCAGTAACGCCACGGCGTTCTCGTCCAGCTTGCTCATCCGGCTTCTCCTCGGTTCGTCGGCGCTGATCCAGATCGACAACACGACAGCGCACGACGACATTCTCTTCCCGAGGACGGGGGGCATGATCGCCGCCCCCGGATCAGCGTACGGAGACGGGCTCGGGGGCGGGGATGACGGGGCGCCGGACCTCCTCCCGCAGCCGGGGCGCGAGTTCGGTGGTCAGCGGCGCCCTCTCGGCCCGCAGCCGGTTGAGCGCGAGCACGAGCGCGGTGCCCCACAGCAGGTGTCCCGCCAGCAGCGTGGCCTGGCGTCCCGGGCGGTCCTTCGGCAGGGGCGGATACGCGCCGATGGCCGGCGCGAGGCCCCGGCAGCCGAAGTGCCACACCAGCAGCCCGTACGCCGTGCCGATCGGGACGGGCACCCGTTGCCCGGCCGACAGCAGGCCCAGCACGGTGCCGCAGCTCGACCCGAAGGCGTAGTGCGCGATGGTCGAGAGCACGCTCTCACCCGGTTTGGGACGGCTCGCGCGGCCCGGCAGGGTCATCCGGGCGAACCGCCGCGGCGGCGGCTCCTCCAGCAGGCCGGCCCTGTCCGCCGCCATCAGCATCGCGCTGTACACCGCCGTCGCGAGCGCGCCGCCGACGGCGCCGTTCACCAGGTTGCGCATCATGAGGAGCCTTTTCCCACCCCGGCCGGATCACCCGCCCTCGCGGTGCCCCGTTCTCGGTAAACAATCAAGTCCCACCCCACGAGGAGCTTGGTCAGGCCAGGGAGTTGATGGATGCACTGCGGTACGGCAAGGCGCCCACTGTCCACTGGCGGACGGAGCGCGCGGGCCGCAGGGCGCTGATCGCTGCCACTGTGGCTTCACTGGACTGCCTCTCCCTGGTTGCGATCGCCTTCTACAGTCCCCCGGGCCGTTCGGAGCGCGCCAGGCGCCGCTGCCTCCTTCGGCTGCTGCCTGAACTGTCCGCCCATGAGGTGGGCACGGTCGTCTTCGAGTCCCGTCGAGAGCAGGACGCAGGCGATAGGGCGATCCTGACGAACCTCCGTATCTCTGGGCAGGTCGCCGCTGAGATGGCTGTCGTCTGGGCGCGCGCCAGTTCTGACGCCGCGTTGTGGACAGCAGACGTGGTCGCAGGAATCGTCGCCGGGTGGCTGGACGGAGAAGATCGCTGGTTGGCGCTCTTCGAGGAGCGACTCACGTTTTTCGAGGCAGAGGGAATTTGATCCCGGACAGCGCGAGCGCCGGGCTCCCGATTCCATCGGGGGGTTCCCGGCGCCACTTCCGCACCCCAGAGGGTGCGTCACAGTCAGTATCTCCACGATTGCGCGCTGTCGTCAACCCGGTATCGGGTTGCGTGTGGCCTGTGGGCGCGAGCTGCCCGAGGCGGCCGGTAGACCGGATCAGCTCGGGGCGATGGAGCGGAGGAGGCGGTCCCAGTCGGTGTGGAAGCGGTCGAGGTTGTAGCGGGTGAGCGCGGCGGCGCGGGCGGCCTTGCCGGCCTGGGCGGCGAGCTCCGGTTCGTTGGCGAACCGGTCGAGGGCCCGGAGCAGTGAGGGGATCTTGGTCGAGACGACCCCCGCCTCCGGCGGCACCGCCTCCACGGCCTCGGTGGTGGCGAGGGCGACGACCGGCATGCCGATCATCATGGCCTCGATCAGCGACAGGCCGAGCGAGGTCCAGCGGTAGGGGTGCAGGTAGACCCGGCGCCTGGCCAGTTCGGTGTGCATGGCGCTCTGCGGCAGGTCCTCGAAGGCCTCCATCGCCCCGTCGAGGCCGAGCTTGGCGGGCAGGTTCGCGACCTGCATGCCGAACACGTCGATCGGGGCACCCGTGGCGAAGGTGGGCAGCAGGTCGGTGCCCGCCACCCGCCAGCGCCTGATCGGCTCGTTGACGACGACCCCCGCGCGGGCCAGTTCACCGCTGTAGAGGTGGCCGGGATCCACCACGCCGTGCTCGATGACGTGGGTGGGCGCGCGGCCGGAGTCCCAGAAGAGGTCGTTGAAGTGGGTGACGTGGACGAGCGGGATGTCGTTCCGGTCAGCGAGCGGGTGGCGGGTCTTCGGCACGTCCCCGGCGGGGGTGTTGTGCTCGACGTAGACGCCCGGCACGTCGCGGCCCAGCCATTCGCGGGCGAGTTCGATCTCGTGCGGCCGCTGGTAGACGACCAGGTCGACGTCCTCGGCGGCCAGCCGGTCGTGGGGCACCTCCCGCACGGTCTCCGGCCAGGGATAGGTCTCCGCCCGGCCCCGCCCGTCGGGGCCGCGGTCGGGCGTGAGCGGCACCAGATATTCGTGCCCCCCGTGCACGAAGGAGGTGGTCCACGAACCGTGGACATGCCAGACCATGATCTTCATCGCGTCGCTCCCCGTCCGTCCTTCTGCAGACTCTGGAACACCCTGCCTCCTGTCGCGCCTCCCCCCTGGGCGCGCCACCCCCCTGCCCCACTCGGCCCCGCTTAAGGCTCCGCTGTCAGCGGAATCCTCGGCAGCACCAGATCGACCGCCGCGGCGAGGTCGGGCGCCACCTCGAGCGCCGCGGCCACCTCCTCCGGCAGCGTCACCGGGGTCGGCACAAGGACTCCCCGCGCGCCCGCCGCGCGGGCCGCCTCCACGTCCCGGCCGATGTCGCCGATCACCACGCAGTCGACGGGCGAGACGCCGAGTCGGCGGGCGGCGCTCAGCACGAGGCCGGGTGCGGGCTTGCGGCAGGCGCAGTGGTCGCCGTCGTCGTGCGGGCAGATCTCCCAGACGTCGAACGGCCCCAGCAGGGCCTCCACCCGGGCGTTCACGGCACGCAGGGCAGCCGGCGCGATCAGCCCCTTGGCCACCCCCGACTGGTTGGTGACCACCCCGATCGGGACGCCGGCCGCGCGGAGCCGGTCCAGCGCCTCCCGCGCTCCGCCGACCGGCGCCACGCGATCGGGGTCGCTGTTGTACGGAACATCGTGGACGAGTGTTCCGTCACGGTCGAAGAGCACCGCGGCGGGTGGGCGAGCGGGCTGGGACACGAGCGGGCCTCCTGAGCGGCCTCTTAAGCGGCCTTCTGCGGGAATCGCCCGCCGGGCTACCCGGAGGACTTATAGGCAAACGCGCCGTGACCACGAGCTGACCGCGCGCTGACCACCTCCAGGCCAGGGCATGTAACTACGCAGAGTAGCGGTTATTGAGCACATCACCCACTCACGTCGACTTCTCTACAAAGGAGTGTTTAGCGCCGCTTCTCTCGGTAACCAGACCGGCACTGCGCAACGGAGGGAAACCGATGCGGTTCTTGGGCATAAACGCGATATTCCATGATCCGGCCGCTGCGCTGGTCGTGGATGGCGAAGTGGTGGCCGCAGCGGAGGAAGAGCGCTTCAGCCGGCGCAAGCACGGCAAGCGGCCGGTGCCGTTCTCGGCCTGGGAGCTCCCCGAGCAGGCCGCGGCGTGGTGCCTGGAACAGGCCGGCCTGCGGCCCGAGGACCTCGACGGAGTCGCCTACTCCTACGATCCGGAGCTGGTGCTGCCCGGAGGGGAGGGGCAGGACGCGCGCTGGGAGGACATGCGCACCACCTACGCGCGCCGGGCCCCCAGCTTCCTGGCGACCGCGCTGCCCGGGCTGGACGCCGCCCAGGTGCGGTTCGTCCCCCACCACATCGCGCACGCCGCGTCGGCCGGGCTGGCCGCGCCGTACGACGAGTCGGCGGTGCTGGTCTGCGACGGCCGGGGCGAGGCCGTGTCGCACCTCGCCGGGCACTACCGGGACGGCGAGCTCACCGTGCTGGCGAGCCAGGCCCTGCCGCACTCCCTCGGACTGATGTACGAGGACCTCACCGCGCACCTCGGCTTCCTGCGGTCGAGCGACGAGTACAAGGTGATGGCCCTCGCCTCCTACGGCGAGCCGCGGTTCCTGCGGGAGATGCGCGAGCTGATCTACCCGACGGGTGACGGCGGTTTCCGGGTCGAGCAGATCGACTGGAGCGTCTACGCCAAGGCCCTCGGCAAGGGCGAGAAGTGGACCTCCGACCACGCCGACCTCGCGGCGAGCGTGCAGACGCGGCTGGAGGAGGTGTTGCTCGACCTCGCCCGGTGGCTGCACGAGCGGACCGGCGCCCGTCATCTCACGATGGCCGGGGGAGTGGCGCTGAACTGCGTGGCCAACACCCGGCTGTTCGCCGAGGGCCCGTTCGAGGACATCTGGGTGCAGCCCGCGGCGGGTGACTCCGGCACCGCGCTCGGCGGGGCGCTGCACCTCGCTCAGGCCGGTGGCGACCGGGTCGCCCCGATGCCCGGCGCCGACCTCGGCCGCGGCTGGACCGACGAGGAGCTCGGCGCCTGGCTCGACGTGGCGAAGGTGCCGTACGAGCGGCCCGCCGACCTCGCCGCGGCCGTCGCCGCCGACCTCGCCGCCGACCGCGTGGTGGCCTGGTTCCAGGGCCGCGCGGAGTACGGCCCCCGCGCCCTCGGCCGCCGTTCCCTGCTCGCCAACCCCGGAAATCCCCGCAACACCGAGCGGCTCAACGACGTGAAGGGCCGTGAGCAGTTCCGCCCCATCGCCCCGATGGTCCTGGCGGAGCGCGCCTCCACGATCTTCGGCAGGGGCCCGATGTCGAGCCCGTACATGTTGTTCGTCCACGACGTGAGGCCCGAGTGGCGCGACCGCATCCCGGCCGTCGTCCATGTGGACGGCACGGCCCGCATCCAGACGATCGAGCCCGGGCGCGACCCGCTGCTCGCCCGGTTACTCGAGGAGTTCGAGGCCCGCACCGGGGTCCCCGTGGTGGTCAACACGAGCCTCAACACCGCCGGCCGTCCGATGGTGGACGATCCGCGCGACGCGCTGGAGTGCTTCGGCTCGGCGCCCGTGGACGTGCTCGTTCTCGGCCCGTACGTCGTGCGCAGGGGGGCGGTGTTCGCGGGATGACATCGGAGACGACCCGGCAGACGACACAAAAGACGACACACCAGACGACAGAAAAGACGGCACAGCAGATCGGCCGGAAACGGAAGGCCGCCCCCACCGAGGCCGTCCCGCAGGGGCCGGCCGTAACGGTCGTGATCCCGACGATCGGGCGGCCGAGCCTCGCCGCCACGCTCGCCGCCATCGATCCCCAGGACGGTTCAGAGGTCATCGTGGTGGACGACCGTCCAGAGGACGGCGCCGAAGCCCTGCCGGTCCCCGCCCGCGTACGGGTGCTGAGGTCGGGCGGGCGTGGCCCGGCCGCCGCGCGCAACGTGGGCTGGCGGGCGGCGACGACCCCCTGGGTGGCGTTCCTGGACGACGACGTGGTGCCGGGGCCCGGCTGGGCGCGGGCGCTGGCGGCCGACCTCGCCCGCCTGCCCGCGCACGTGGGCGGCAGCCAGGGACGGCTGGAGGTGCCGCTGCCCGGGTCCGCCGAGGGCCGCCGCCCGACCGACGCCGAGCGCAACACCGCCGGCCTGGCCGGCGCCGACTGGATCACCGCCGACATGGCCTACCGCAGGGCGGCTCTGGAGGCGACCGGCGGGTTCGACGAACGCTTTCCCGGCGCGTACCGGGAGGACGCCGACCTCGCGATTCGCGTGGAGCGGGCCGGGTTCTGCCTGGTGAAGGGGGAGCGGCTGACGCGGCACCCGGTGCGCGCCGACGGCTTCTGGTCCAGCGTGCGCTTCCAGCGCGGCAACGCCTCCGACGCGCTCATGCGCCAGGCGTACGGCCGCGACTGGCGGCTGTTCGTCGGCGGCCACCCGGGCAGGCTCAGGCGGCACGCACTCACCACCGGCGCGGGACTGCTCGCGCTCACGCTGGCCGCCGCCGGCGTGCGGAACGGCCGCCGGACGCGTCTCGCCGCGGGCGCCGCCGGACTCGCCTGGCTCGGCCTCACCGCCGAGTTCGCCTGGGCGCGGATCGCCCCCGGGCCGCGTACGCCCGAGGAGATCTGGCGCATGGCCGTGACCAGCGTGGTGATCCCGCCGGTCGCGTGCGCCCACCGGCTCAGGGGCGAGCTCGCGGTGCGGACGGGGAGGCGTCCGTGATCGGGACCGCACTGGTGGTGCGGCCCGACAACGCGGGTGACGTGCTGCTCGCGGGGCCCGCCGTGCGCGCCGTCGCCGCCGGGGCACGTGAGGTCGTCATGCTCGCCGGCCCGAACGGCAGGGCGGCGGCCGGACTGCTGCCCGGCGTCGACCGCGTGCTGGAGTGGCGCGCCCCCTGGATCGACCCCGACCGGATGCCGGTGACCTCCGAGCACGCGGCCCGCCTGGTCGAGCAGGTCCGCGCCGTCGGGCCCGACCTGGCCGTGATCTTCACGTCCTTCCACCAGTCGGCGCTGCCGACGGCCCTGCTGCTGCGGCTCGCCGGAGTGCCGCGCATCGCCGCGATCAGCGAGGACTACCCCGGCTCCCTGCTCGACGTGCGGCACGTCGTGGACGAGAGCGTGGACGTCCCCGAGCCGGAGCGGATGCTCGGCCTCGCCCGCGCGGCGGGCTTCGTGCTGCCGCCCGGCGACGACGGGCGGCTCGCCGTACGCGGACCGCTGCCGGACGTGGAACACCTCACCGGGCCGCCGGGCTATGTGGTGGTGCATCCCGGCACGACCGCGCAGGCCAGGGCGTGGCCCGCCGAGCGCTGGGCGGAGGCGGTCGGGGCGCTGCTGGCCGCGGGCGAGCGGGTCGTCGTCACCGGCAGCCCGGGGGAGCGGGCCCTCACCGCGATCGTCTCCGGTCCCGCGGCGGACCTCGGCGGGGCGACCACGTTCGCCGAGCTGGCCGCCGTGCTGGCCGGGGCGTCGGCGGTCGTGGCGGCCAACACCGGCCCCGCCCATCTCGCGGCGGCGGTCGGCACGCCGGTGGTCAGCCTGTTCGCGCCGGTCGTGCCCGCCGCCCGCTGGGCGCCGTACGGCGTGCCCTCGGTGCTCCTCGGCGACCAGGACGCCCCCTGCCGGGGGAGCAGGGCGAGGATCTGCCCCGTCCCCGGCCATCCGTGCCTGTCCGCCGTCAGCGGGGCGCAGGTCGTGGACGCCGTCCGCGGCCTGACCGCGGCGAGGGAGCCGCTCGGCGAGGCGGTCGAGGTGGTCGAGGCGGTCAAGGAGGGGGTGTCATGAGGATCGCCCTGGTCTCGGAGCACGCGAGCCCGCTCGCGACCCTCGGCGGCGTGGACGCGGGCGGGCAGAACGTGCACGTGGCGGCGCTGGCCCTGGCCCTGGCGGAGCGGGGCAACGAGGTCGTCGTCCACACGCGGCGCACCTCGCCGGAGCAGCCGGACACCGTGCCCATGGCGCCCGGCGTCACCGTCGAGCACGTGCCGGCCGGGCCGCCCGAGCCGCTGCCCAAGGACGAACTGCTGCCACACATGGTGGAGTTCGGCGCGCACCTGGCCCGCGGGTGGAAGGGCGAGCGGCCCGACGTGGCGCACGCCCACTTCTGGATGAGCGGCCTGGCCGCCCTCACGGCGGCCGAGCCGCTCGGCGTCCCGGTCGTGCAGACCTACCACGCGCTCGGCACGGTGAAGCGGCGCTGGCAGGGCGAGGCCGACACGAGCCCGGCGACCCGGATCTCCGCCGAGCGCGAGATCGGCCGCCGGGCCGTCGCCGTGATCGCCACCTGCTCCGACGAGGTGCGGGAACTGGTCGCGCTGGGCGTGCCGCGCGACCGGATCGCGGTCGTGCCGTGCGGCGTCGACCTCGGCCTGTTCCGCCCGGGCGGCCCGGCCGCCCCGCGCGGCGACCGGCCCCGGGTGCTGAGCATCGGGCGCATGGTGCCGCGCAAGGGGGTGGACACCGTCGTCCGCGCCCTGCGGCAGGTGCCCGGCGCCGAACTCGTCATCGCGGGCGGCGAACCGGGCGACGAGGAGAGCACGCGACTGCGCGCGCTGGCGGACGGCCTCGGCCTCGGCGACCGGGTCCGGCTGATCGGCAGCGTGGGCCGGGCCGAGGTGCCCGCCCTCATGCGCTCCGCCGACGTGCTGGTGACCGTCCCGTGGTACGAGCCCTTCGGCATGGTGCCCCTGGAGGCCCTGGCCTGCGGGGTGCCGGTGATCGCCTCGGCGGTCGGCGGCCACCTCGACACCGTCGCGGGATGCGGCGTGCTGGTGCCGCCCCGGCGGCCCCGCGCGCTGTCCCGCGCGCTCGGCGACCTGCTCGCCCGGCCCGCCCTGCGGGCGGCGCTGTCGGCCGCGGGGGTGAGGCGGGCCCGCGCCCGCTACGGCTGGTCCAGGATCGCCGAGCAGACCGAGTCCGTGTACCGAAACCTGGCCGGCGGGCGTCTCGGCGCCCTCGCCGCCGCGGGAGGCTGAGCGATGCATCCTCACCTGGCCCGGCTGAGCACCGCGCTGACGGCGGTCGACCCGGAGACGCCCAAGATCCACGCCTGGGGTTACAAGCTCGCCGCCGTGCTGAGCGGTGGTGGACGGCTGCTCGCCTGCGGCAACGGCGGCTCGGCCGCCGAGGCGCAGCACCTGACCGCCGAACTGGTCGGGCGCTACCGCGCCGACCGGCGGCCGTACGCCGCGATCCCGCTGCACGGCGACACCTCGTCGCTGACCGCCATCGGCAACGACTTCGGCATCACCGAGCTGTACGCGCGGCAGGTGCGGGCGCACGGCCGCCCCGGCGACGTGCTGATCTGCCTGTCCACCAGCGGGACGAGCGCCAACGTGACCGGGGCGGCCGAGGCCGGCCGCGAGTGCGGCCTGACCACCTGGGCGCTGACCGGCCCAGGGCCGAACCCGCTCGCCGACCTGTGCGACGAGGCCCTGACCGTGCCCGCCGACGACACCGCGACCATCCAGGAGGTGCATCTCACGGTGATCCACATGCTGTGTGACGTGATCGAGAAGGCAGTGGCGTGAGCGCACCACTCGTCATCGTCGGAGACTCCCTGCTCGACGTCGACGTCGAGGGCACGGCCGACCGGCTGTGCCCCGACGCGCCCGTCCCCGTGGTCGAGGGGCAGGCGGAGCACCACCGGCCGGGCGGCGCCGGCCTCGCGGCGCTGCTCGCCGCCCGCGACGGCACGGCGGTGACGCTGGTCACCGCCGTCGGTGACGACCCCTCCGGCCGCTGCCTGGAGGACCTGCTGTCGCCCACGGTCGAGATCGTGCGGCTTCCGCTGCGCGGCACGACCGTGCGCAAGACCCGGGTCCGGGCCCGGGGGCAGACGCTGGTCAGGATCGACACCGGGGACGGCCGGGCGATGGGGCGGCCGGGCCAGGTGGCTTCGAGGAGCTCCGCGGGAGTCTCGGCCTTCGCCCGCGCCGCGGACGCCCTCGCCTCGGCGGGCGCGGTGCTGGTGGCCGACTACGGGCGCGGCGTGGCCGACCTGCTCCGTGAACTGCTGCACGGCCTCGACGTGCCGGTCGTCTGGGACCCCCACCCACGTGGGTCGCTGCCCGTGCCCGGATGCGCGCTCGTCACACCCAGCGAGGCGGAGGCCCGGGGCATGTGCGGCGAGCCGTACGTCTCGCCGGAGCGCACGGCCCGCAGGCTCGTCCGCGACCTCGACGCCGAGGCCGTCGCGATCACGCTGGGCGAGCGCGGCGCGATGCTGGCCCGGCGCGGCGGCAGGTTCGGGCCGGTCCCCGCCCCGCACGTCGCCACCGGCGCCGACGCCTGCGGCGCGGGCGACCGCTTCGCCGCGGCGGCGGCCCTCGCCCTGGCCGATGGCGCGTCCACCGAGGACGCCGTCGCCCGCGCGGTCGGCGAGGCCACCAGGTTCGTGGCGGAGGGCGGGGCCGCCGCCCTCCGCTTGCCGCGCCCGGCCGCCGAGGCGCCCGTGCCGTTCCCGTCCGGGGCCTCCGCCTTCGAGGTGGCCGCCGCCGTACGGGCCGCCGGAGGCCGGCTCATCGCGACCGGCGGATGCTTCGACCTGCTGCACGCCGGGCACGTGAGCCTGCTGCGGCGGGCCAGGGCGCTCGGCGACGCCCTCGTCGTCTGCGTCAACTCCGACGACTCGATCCGGCGGCTCAAGGGCCCGAGCAGGCCGCTGGTGAGCGAGCGCGACCGCGTCGAGGTGCTGCGCGCCCTGGGCTGCGTGGACGCCGTGACGGTCTTCGACGAGGACACGCCGTCCCAGGTCATCGAGCGGCTGGGCCCGGACGTGTGGGTGAAGGGGGGCGACTACGACGAGCGGTCGATGCCGGAGGCCGAGGCCGTGCGCCGGGCCGGCGGGGAGGTCGTCATCCTGCCGACCGTGCCCGGATATTCCACCACGGGCCTGATCGCCGCCGCCCGGGCCGCATCGTGATCTCCGTCGCGGGTAGCGGTCCTCAGTCGGAAGGGAAACCTCAATGGTGGGAAACGTACTGATCACCGGTGGCGCGTCCGGCCTCGGCCGGGCCACCGCGGCGGCGGTCGCCAAGGCCGGCGGCCGGCCGCTGGTCGTCGACCTCAACGAGCCGGACGGCGGGTTCGACCACGTGCGCGCCGACCTCGCCGACCGCGAGCAGGCCGAGCGGGCCGTACGCGAGCTCGCCGAGCGGGCGGGCGGCCTCGACGGCGTGGTCACGGCGGCGGGCGTCGACGCCTGCGGACGGCTGGAGGACGTGGCCGCCGACACGTGGGAGCGGGTGATCGGGGTCAACCTCCTCGGCACCGCCGCGGTGGTCCGGGCGGCCCTGCCGTTCCTCCGCGCGTCGGAGGGTGCGTCGGGGGGCAGGGTCGTCACCGTCGCCTCCACGCTCGGCGTGCGGGCGCTCAGCGACGCCACGGCCTACTGCGCCTCGAAGTTCGGCGTGGTGGGCTTCACCCGGGCCCTCGCGGCCGAGCTGGCGGGCCAGGTCGGGGTCACCCTGCTGATCCCCGGCGGCATGCACACCAGCTTCTTCGACGACCGGCCCGAGCAGTACAAGCCCGGCCCCGACGCCCGGCTGAACCAGCCGGAGGACGTCGCCGCGGCGATCCTGTTCGCTCTCGGCCAGCCGCGGGGCTGCGAGGTCAGGGAGCTGGTCGTGGCCGCCTCGACGGAGACGTCATGGCCCTAGAGGAACCGGGAAGACCGGTCCTGCTCGCCCTGCGCGGGCTGGGGCTCGGCGACCTGCTCGCCTCGGTGCCCGCGCTGCGGGCGCTGCGGCGGGCGCATCCCGGGCATCACTTCGTGCTCGCCACCCCCGCCTACCTCGGCGGGCTGCTCCCGCTGATCGGCGGCGTCGACGAGCTGATCGACGTGTCCGGCCCGGGACCGGTGCCGTACGCGTCGCCGGACGTCGCGGTGAACCTGCACGGCAGCGGCCCGGAGAGCATCCAGGCGCTGCGCCGCACGCGGCCGGGCCGCCTGCTCACCCACACGCACCCCGCCGTGCCCGGCTCGGACGGCCCCGCGTGGAACGCGGAGACGCACGAGCGTGAGCGGTGGTGCTCGCTGCTGGACTGGTACGGCATCGCGGCCGACCCCGACGACCTCGCGCTCGGCGACCCGGGTCCGGGCTCGCTGCCCGGCGGCGAGGTGGTCATCCATCCGGGTGCGGCGTTCCCGGCCCGGCAGTGGCCGCCGGACCGCTTCGCCCAGGTGGCCGCCGAGCTCGTCCGGGAGGGCCACCGGGTCGTCGTCACGGGCGGGGTGACCGAGATCGCGCTCGCCCGGCACGTCGCGGCTCTCGCCGGGCTGCCGGAGGAGTCGGTGCTGGCCGGCCGTACGAACCTGCCCGAGCTGGCCGCGCTGACGGCGCACGCGTCGCTGGTGGTGTGTGGCGACACCGGTATGGCGCACCTGGCCACCGCGGTCGGCACGCCCTCGGTCATCCTGTACGGCCCGATTCCGCCCGCGTTGTGGGGCCCGCCGCCGGGCCGTCCGCACATCGCGCTGTGGGCGGGACGCCGGGGAGATCCGCACGGCGACACGCCGTCGGAAGGCCTGCTGGAGATCGGAGTGCCCGAGGTGCTTGACGCGGTCAGAAGGTTGCGAGGAGTGGGGGCGCGATGAACGGATCCCGTGTCGTGGTCACCGGAGGAGCCGGGTTCCTCGGCTCCTACCTGTGCGAACGCTTACTCGAAGGGGGCGCGGCGGTCGTCTGCCTGGACAACTTCCTGACCGGGTCCCCGCGCAACGTCGAGCACCTGATCGGCCGCCCGGCGTTCCGGCTGGTGGAGTGCGACCTGACGGGGTTCGTCCACGTGCCCGGCCAGGTGGACCTGGTGCTCCACTTCGCCTCGGCGGCGTCGCCCGCCGACTACCTGCGTCATCCGATCGAGACGCTGAAGGTCGGCAGCATGGGCACGCTGCACGCGCTCGGGCTCGCCGCCGAGAAGGACGCCCGGCTGGTCCTCGCGTCCACCAGCGAGGTGTACGGCGACCCGCTGGAGCACCCGCAGAAGGAGACCTACTGGGGCAACGTCAACCCGGTCGGGCCGCGCAGCGTGTACGACGAGGCCAAGCGCTTCGCCGAGGCGCTGACCACGGCCTACCGCGACTCGCGGGGCGTCGACACCGCCATCGCCCGGATCTTCAACACGTACGGCCCGCGGATGCGGCCGCACGACGGCCGGGCGATTCCCACGTTCATCCGGCAGGCGCTGCTGGGCGAGCCGATCACGGTGACCGGTGACGGCAGCCAGACGCGGTCGATCTGCTACGTGGACGACACGGTCGACGGCGTGCTCGCGCTCGCCGCGAGCGACTTCGCCGGGCCGGTGAACATCGGCAACCCGGCGGAGATGTCGATGTCGGAACTGGCGGAGACGATCCGGGACCTCGCGGGTTCCGCCTCGCCGGTCCGGTTCATCGAGCGCCCGGTGGACGACCCCGCCGTGCGCCGCCCGGACACCACGCTCGCCGAGGAGCGGCTCGGGTGGCGTCCCCGGGTCGACCCCCTCACCGGCCTGCGCCGCACCATCGACTGGTTCGAGAAGGAGCTGAGCTCGCCGTACTCCGTCGCCTCCTGATCGCCGTCGTCCCGGGACCCGCTACGACGGGGATCAGTCCATGCCCGTCCCGTCCGTGGTGTCGTCCGACGCCGCCCGATGACGGTGATCACGGGGAGAGACGCCGTAGGCGGCGCGGAAGCTGCGGCTGAAGGTCGCGGCATCGCCGAAGCCCCAGCGGGCGGCTATGGCCTGGATGGGCCGGGACCGCTGGAGGGGATCGACCAGGTCGCGGTGGCACCGCTCCAGGCGGCACCGGCGGATCCAGCCCGCCACGCCGATGCCCTGCTCCTGGAAGATCGCGTACAGGTGCCGTACGGAGATCCCGTGTGCCGCGGCGATCATCTCCGGGTTCAGGTCCGGATCGCCGAGCCGCTCCCGGATGAAGTGGTGGATCAGTGACAGCAGCGCCTGACGCCGCGACTCGGGCGTCAGCGCGGCGGGGGCCTCGGACCGGTGCGCGCACGTCGCCGCGATCAGGTCGAGGGTGACGAGGCCCAGCGCCTCCGCGTCCTGGCGGGTGAGATCGCCGGCGTTCTCCGCCAGTTGCCTCAGGTGCCCGGCCAGGACGCCGGTGATCCCGGCCCGGGCCGGGAACGGCGCCGCGACGAGCCGTCCGGCCAGGTCGGACCGCAGGCCGAGCGAGGATTTCGGGAACTGGACGACCAGGGCCTTCGCGGGTCCCGCTTCGGCCCCTCGCCATCCCCGCCAGGGCTGGGACGAGTCGATGAGAAGGAAGTGGTTCACCGCGAAGTGCGCCTCCCGGCCCGCCTGCGTCATCGCACCGTCGCCGGTGAGAACGAGGTGGAGCTGGAAGACCTCCGGGTCCGACTGCCGGATGAGCTTCGCGGGCCGGGTCACCTGCAGCCTGTGGTGGCTCATCGCCGAGACGGTGATCGCGCCGAGGTCGAACAGCCGCGCTGACGCACGGAAGTCGGCGGGGCTGTCCGTGGTCGGCCAGGTGCTCACGAGCGACTGCGACATCGTCTGATGCCAGAAGGGGAAACGGTCCTGAGCGGTCAGGTCCCCGGTGTGCCACTCCAGAACTCGCATCCGTACCCCCGTGCGGCCGAAACAGTGTGCACAAATCGGCATTAAGTGTACAGAAAACGTCAAGACGTGCTCCAGGGATCTGGGGCACACTGACGCCAGATACTGAATCCAGGCGCAGAAAGCCGTCGGTGGTGCAGATTGAAGAAAAGCGTCGAAGGCCGGGATCGCCCAGGTGGAAAGCGTGGGAATCCCGGACTTAGGTGATGTTAGGACGCAGAAATGACGCAACCCGAGCAGGGGCTCCCCGCGGAGAACCAATGGGATCTGATGGTCGAGCACGGGCACGGCCTTCACAACGGATTCCACGGCCTCTGGGCGGAGGGCGACGATCCTGAGGAACTGTCCCGGCTGCTCCGGGCGGATCCGGACTCGCGCCTGGAGTGCGATCTCGAAACGGCCGTCAAGGTGTACGGACGCATGCGGGAGCGCGCCGCCGCGTGGATCGGCCCGCACGCCCCCGGATGGACACACGTCCTCGTCCTCGGCCTGCATCCGTATCATCCGGCCGTCCGCAACCTCGGGAAGCGGCGTGTCCTGGAGATGTACTGCCGTGAGGAACTGCGTGAGCTCGAACCCCTGAACCTTTACTACGACGGAGAACGGATCGGAAGCGTCATCCCGCCGTACGACCAGGGCACGGATATGGACCTCCCTGAGTGCATGCCGTACGCGCCCGGGCCGGAGCGCGGCGGGACACGGAGCTTCACGCGGGACGTGCATTTCGTGGCGAGCATGGTGGGCCGCATTACGGGACGCTTCATCGACCGGGATTGGTGGACGGCGACGCGCACCCTTTATCGCATCCCCGACGGCTCATGGGAATCGCGATGACGCCGGCCAGGTGAGCGGAGGCGGGGCCGGTTCCGCCGGCCGGCCCGGCGCCCCGTCTCTCCCGGGTGCGGCGCGCCCGTGAGTTTGGTAAGGCTGTAGTCATGATTTTTCCCGCGAGGGCGTTCAGCACCGCCGTAGCCACCCTTCTGGTCGTCCCGATCACCACGGTCGCCGCCGCTCCCCAGGCGGCGGCCGACGCCGGGAGCGCGACCCACGCCGC
The DNA here is from genome assembly GCF_016863015.1 of Microbispora amethystogenes. Lineage (GTDB taxonomy): Bacteria > Actinomycetota > Actinomycetes > Streptosporangiales > Streptosporangiaceae > Microbispora > Microbispora amethystogenes. The sequence continues at coordinate 211,153 of NZ_BOOB01000009.1, forward strand.
GGCGTCGGCCCGCCGCCTGCTGGCCCATCTGAAGGTGGCCAGGCCGTTGCCGCTCCGCGGGTACAGCCACCGGCGGTTCCTGCCCCGATGGGCGCACCACAAGGGCACGTGCGACGCGCGGGAGGTGGTCCTCGCCCGCCAGGGGCGGGGGGTGCGCAGGGACGCGCACTGCCGTCCCGTCAAGGGCACCTGGCACAGCCCGTACGACGGCAGGGTGCTGAGGAGCGTGAAGCAGGTCGACGTCGATCACCTGGTGCCCCTGGCGTACGCCTGGCGCTCCGGCGCCGCCAAGTGGAGCCAGGCACGGCGCCGGGCGTTCGCCAACGACCTCACCCGCCCCGAACTGGTCGTGGTGAGCCACAAGGTGAACATGGCCAAGGGAGGCCGGGGCCCGCAGAGCTGGCGTCCGCCGCGCCGGAGCCACTGGTGCCGCTACGCCAGTGCGTGGATCGCCGTCAAGCACCACCACCGGCTCTCCGTGACCAGGAAGGAGAGGACGGCCCTGCTCAACATGCTCCGCACCTGCCGGCGCTGACCTCCGCCCTTATGGCCGGGAGACGGCTTGCGGCTGGGAGACGGCGTGCAGGGCGCGGCCGACGAGGGCCGCCAGGCTGTCGCCGTGCGCGCCGTGCCAGTAGACGCGGCCGCAGGAGAGGCACCGGGCGAACGCGTCGTAGCTGCGCCGGGTGCCCGGCTCCAGCGCGTCCTCCACCTCGGCCTTGCCGACGGGCGCGAGCGACCCGTTGCAGGCGGTGCAGCGGGTCCACGGGGCCAGCGGCGGCCGGAACCGGTCGAGCACGTCGAGGAACTGGTCGTCCGGCCGGGCTCCGCGCACGTACGCGCCGCGCCGCAGCGACCGGCGGCGCAGGATGCCGCGGTCCTGCGTGAGCAGCACCCGCTCCTCGGCGCCCGCCTGCTCGATCAGGGCGTCGTCGTCCATGTCGTTGTGATAGGCGGTGTCCAGGCCGACCAGGCGCAGACGGCGGGCGAGCGTGCCGAGGTGGACGTCGAGCAGGAACCGGATCCCCGGGACCACCTGCGGCCTGCGCACCGGCCGGACCTCCACGACCTCGCCTGCGCTGGGCCGGTACGACGGGTCGACCGGCCGGTCCGCCGCGGTCAGCCCGCCGATCTCCGTCAGCGGCACCCCGGCCGACTCGATCACGTGCCCGAGCGAGGAGGTCCCGTCGTACGGCAGGCACACCTCCGGCCGCCGGTTGCGCGGCGCGAGGAAGAGCCACAGATCAGGCGAGAAGCGTACGGACAACTCCATGCCCCCAGCATGCCCCTCAGCATGCCGCCGGCGGGCGGCATACGAAAGGCCCCGCTGCCGTCCGCCGGGGAGGGCGGCAGCGGGGCCGTACAGGGGTGGGCAGAGGGCGGGCAGGGGCTCAGGCGGCGACGGTGGTCCGGCCGCGGACCTGGAGAACGGTCAGCAGGCCGACGACGACGGTGACGGCGCCGGTGATCCAGGCGGTCCACGCCGAGGCGGCGTCGCCGTCGAAACCGAACGCCCAGGGGGAGACGAACAGCAGGGCGCCGAACGCCGCGGTCACCCAGGAACTCGCGCCGCCCGCGCCCAGGATGGACCACAGGGCGGAGACGACGAGGAGCGCGCCGAGGACGAGCAGCGGTTGCGTCGCGGCCTGGGCGTCGGCCCAGAAGAACGGCGCGACCACCGCGACCAGACCGGCGAGGAGGGCGACGACGTCGGACAACGATCTCGTGAGATCCATCCGTGCCTCCGTACGGGGAGAGATTGGCTGTGCTCCGACACTCCGTCTGATTGACCGCCCGGTCAACAACCCGTTACGTCAGGATTTCCTAACCGTGAGTGACAACGCCCTGAACGTGAGGGTCGCGGACTCCGCGCGGAAACCTCCCGCGCGTATGGCGGTGGCCGCCGGCCCCGGGGAGCCCGGTGCCGGCGGCCACCTTCACGGACCGGTCAGCGCCTGCCCCTGACCTTGACGGTCTCCTTGTTGTAGTTGTCGCCGTTGCCGTCCGGCTTGTAGTTCTTCTCGACGTTGCCCGCGATGTCCACGGCGAACCAGTGGACCTCGGTGGTCTGGTTCACCGTGATCCTCTGCGCGCCCTCGCGCATGCCGGCCGCGGCCAGCTTGGGCGAGCTCAACGTCGGACGGCTGCCGTCGATCGTGTAGTAGACGTTCGCCGGCTCGTCGGTCGTGAACGTGAACGTCGCCGAGGTGTCGTCCTTCGCGAGCTCCTTGAGCCGGGAGTCGGGCTTGTGGGTGTCCTCCCCGTACTCCCGCGCCACCTCCAGGATGGCGATCTGGCCATTGGAGAACTCCATCGCCTCCTCGTGGCCCTCCTCGAACGGCGGCTGGAAGCCGACCGCGCGGTACTGCTTGGCCGCCTGGTCGTAGACGTCCGCGCCGACCTCGAAGTCCCAGCCGATGATGCCGCGGTTGTACCAGTGCTCGTCGGCGCTGTTGCCCGCCGCCGAGTAGAGCACGTCGACCACCGGGCCGGTGCGCCCGGGCCAGATCGCCGTCCCGCGCCAGCCCTGCACGGCCGACAGGATGTGGCTGGAGGCGTTCCAGAAGAAGCTCTCCGTGCCGAAGTCGGCCCGCGGCAGCGTCTCACGCCCGGCGGTCTTGTACGCCCCCGGAGGCCACATGAAGTAACCGCCGTAGGAGTGGGTGTTCATGGCGAACCTGATGTTCGGGAACGTGTCGACGAGCCACACCTGGTTGCGCGTCTCGGGCTCCGACAGCTCCGACGGCCCGGCGAACGTGTCGTTGGTGCAGGTCGTGGTGGCTCCGTTGTACCCGTCGAAGACCGAGCCGACGGTGAAGTTGCGGTTGAGGTCGACACCCCACGAGTTGCGGCGCCCCGGGTCTCCGTTGGTGACCGGGCAGTGGTTGGTCATGTTGCGCCGCTGCATGTTGTAGTCGTACATCGAGTAGTGGCCGCCGTCGGGGTTGGCCGTCGGCATCACGAAGATGTCGAGGTTGTCCACGATCTTGCGGGTGGCCGCGTCCTGCGCATAGTTGCGCAGCAGCCGCTCGGCGGTCTCCACGCAGGTCACCGGGGTGACCCACTCGCGGGCGTGCTCCTGGCAGTAGAGGAAGACCCCGACCTTCGAGCCGTCCCGGTGCTTGCCGATCCGCAGCGCCTTCATCTGGAACGGCTGACGCGAGACCGTCGTCGGGGCCAGCAGGCCGTCGGTCAGCCGGGTCGCCGGGGCCTCCGCCACCACGCCGTTCCCGGCGTTGCCCCGGTAGGTGGCGGCGGTGAGCAGCGCCGATGCGGCGGCGTCGCCGTTGAGGGCGGCCACCACCTGCGCGGCCGTGCTGCCGATCGCCCCGGAGGCGTCGGTGGCGAGGGTGACCGCCACGTTCTTGCCGGTGACCGCGACCGACAGCGGAGTTCCGGCGGCGCCGGGCTTCACCAGCGCGAGGCTCACGTCGTTGCCGCCCTCGCTGCCGTACGCCCGGGAGCTCACGTAGAACGTGCTCGCGGCGGCGGCGCCGGTCCCCGTGCCGAACTGCGCCTGGGCCGCGCGCCGGTAGCCGTTCGTCTTGTACGGCAGGTCGACGATCTCCGCGACCTTCGGGAACTGCCCGGCGAGCGCGGTGATGCGGCCGGTGACCTCGGTCGGGTCCATGTAGTGGTCGATGAAGTCCGACACGTAGTGCCTGCTCGGGGGCTTGCGCTTCTCGCCGAGCCACTTCGTCACCGGCACCGTGACCGAGCCGCCCCGGCTGCTGGTCACCGTGACCTTCGTGGGGGCCTGCGTCACGGGGATGGGCGCGCTGAACCGGTGGTACATGTACTGCCCGGCGTCGGTGAAGCGGGACATGGTCGCCGTTCCGCCGGAGCCGGGGGCCGTGCCGGGGCCGCTGTCCCAGGCGGCGGTCAGCACGGTCTGCGCGTCGGTCGCGCTCGACTTCACCTCGACCGAAAGGAAGCGCTGGTCGTCCAGGCTGGTGAACCACTCGGCGCGCAGCGGGGTGAGCGTGTCGGTCTCCGCGGCGTCGGCGGCGGCGGAGGCCAGGGCCTGCCGCCGCTCGGCGATGTTCGCGGCGTAGTCGCCCTGGTCGGAGATCGCGTCGCGGACGTCGAAGCCCTGGTCGCGCAGGCCCTGCGCCTCGCCGGGGCTGAGCACGGCGTGCACCTCGATGCCGCCGTCGACCGGCTTGGTGTATTCGGCCAGGTCGACGCCCAGGGCGACCAGCCTGTCCACCGCCGCCTGGTCGGGGACGACGACCCGCAGCAGCGCGACGCCGTCCTGCGCGGTGCTGGACGCCCGGTCGGGGGGCACCGGCTGGGGCGAGGGATCGGCGAGCACCGGGAGGGCGTTCAGGGTGAGCGCCAAGGGGAGCGCGAGCACGGCCGCGTAACGCCGCGTTCGGCGGGGGGAGCTCCTCATCGGGTTTCCTCCATCTGGCGTGCCCTTCCAGGCAGGGGGGTCGGCCGGAGCGGGGCACGCAGGTCGAACGAAGTCTTTGCCGGTGCGGAAAAATCGTCAAGAAGCCCCAACTATCCGATTTCGGGATTTTTCCGTAACGAGACGCTTTAGTGCCTGTTTATGGGTTTTGGCCCACGTCTCTCTTCTGTTGCGGCCCCGCCTGATGGCCGGGACTCTATCCGGAACCGCTGGTCTGTGATTACTTCATGTGCTAGTCATGTGACCTAAAGTAATCGTCAAATTGGAGGTGTCATGCTCGCTGGCGTACTCGCCGTCGTGGCGGCCGTCGGCCTGGTGGCCCTGGCCGTCGTCCTCTTCCGCACGCTCGGCCGGGGCACCGACGACCGCGATCCGGGCGGCGCCTCCGCCGGCCACGCCGGGTCGATGCTCTCCTCGCTGTTCCTGCTCGTGTTCGCCATCGCGATCGTCGTGCCGTGGACCTCGGCCGACGCGGCGCGGCAGAACACCTACATGGAGACGCAGGCCCTCGTCGAGACCTACTGGGCCGCCGCGCCCCTGCCCGTCCCCGACGCCGACCAGTTACGCGAGGGGCTGCGGGAGTACGCGCGGTACGTCGTCGACGACGAGTGGCCGTTGATGGCCGCCGGGCGGCTCGGCCCGGAGGGGACGGACCGGCTGGAGTCCCTGCGCGCCTACGTGGCGGAACTGCCGGTGACGACGGACGAGGCCCGCGACGCCAAGAGCACGGTGCTGGACCGGATGGCCGACCTGTTCGCCGCCCGGCGCCAGCGCGCCGCGGACGCGGGGACGGCGCCGCCGCCGGGGGTCCTCCTCCTGACGGTCGTCACGGGCGTCCTCGTCATCGTCTTCCCGTTCCTGGCCGGAGCGAGGCCCCGGGGCTTCGCGCTCATCCCGGTCACGGCCATGGCGGTCCTGCTCGGCGTCGGCGTCTACCTGGCCTGGAACATCGCGCATCCGTTCAGCGGGGGTCTGGCGGTCAGGCCGGACGCCTTCGTGAGCGCCCTGCACGAGTTCCAGCGGATCCCCGAGGGCCGCTGACATGGGCCGGACGGCGGGCCCGCGCATGGCCGTCACGGTCGCCGTGGCCGTCTCCGCCTGCGCCGCGCTGACCGCCGCGTTCCCCTCAGGGGCGCGCGGCGGCGTGGCGGGTGAGTCCCGCGCGGTCGCCGATCCGCACCGGCCGGGGGTGCGGATCGGCGTCTGCGTCGACGTGGACGTGATCGTCGGCCTGCACGCGGAGGTGGGCGTCGGAGGCCCGGCCCGCTGCACGCCGCCGACCCCCGTGCCGCCGCCTCCGCCCGCCCCGCAACCTTCCCAACCTCCGCCCCCACCTCCCGCGTCGCCGGTGCCCGCGAAGCCCGCGCCGGCCCCGCCGCCGGCGCCGCGCCCCTCCCCGCGTCCGGCCGCGCCCCGGCCGCCGGTCGTCGTGGCGCCGTCACCTCGTCCGCACGTGAATCGTCCTCACCCGGCCCCGCGGCCTGTCGCCACGCCGTCGGCGTCCCCCGTCTACCGGGTGCCGGCCAGGCATGCCGCGACGCTCGTACGGCGCCGCAACCCCATGGGGTCGCTCACGGTCGTCGTGGTCCTCTGCGTCGCGATCGCCGCCGCCGCGGCCGCCGCGTTCCGGGTGCGGTAGCCGTACGCCGTCAGCGCCGGGCCACGCCGGGAGAGGGATCGGCGAGCGCGGCGGCGCCGAACACCCACGACGAGGTCTGGGCGATGAAGTCCCCCGGGAATCCGAGGGTGAACCCGGTGGCCTCTTCCAGCCGCTCGCGGATCTCGGGAGGGAGGACGAGACCGGCGGAGGCGAGATTGTCCCGGAGCTGATCGGCGGAACGCGCCCCGACGATCGGATGGACGGCGGGGGAGCGGCTCATCGTCCACGCGATCGCCACCTGGGACGGGGTCGCCCCGAGCTCGTCGGCGGCGGCCTGCACGGCCCGGGCCACGGCGTGGTCGCGGTCCGAAAGGGACTGCGCGGCCAGCCGTCCGGCGGGCGCGGTCCCGTCCGCGCGGGTGTACTTGCCGGACAGCACGCCGCCCCCGAGCGGGCTCCACGCCGTGACGCCGAGCCCGAGGGACTCGGCCATGGGCAGCAGCTCCCTCTCGATGTCGCGCTGCAGCAGGCTGTACGGCACCTGGAGGCCGATGAAGGGACTCCACCCGCGCCACTCGGCGAGCGTGTTGGCCCGGGCCACCACCCAGGAGGGGGCGTCGGAGATCCCCACGTACAGCACCTTGCCCGCCTGGACGGCGTCGTCCAGGGCGCGCATCGTCTCCTCGATCGGGGTGTCGCGGTCCCACATGTGCACCCAGTAGATATCGAGGTAGTCCGTACGCAACCGGCGCAGGCTGGTCTCCAGTGAGGCCCTCAGGTTCTTGCGGTGATTCCCGGCGGCGTTCGGGTCGGCGCGGTCGCGCGAGACGGTGTACTTCGTGCCGAGGACGAACGACTCGCGCCGGCCTTCGAGCAGCTCGCCGAGGATCTCCTCGCTGGCTCCGTCGCGGTAGTTGACAGCGGTGTCGATCGTGTTGCCGCCCGCCTCGGCGTACAGGTCGAGCATCCGGCGGCACTCCTGCGGGGGCGCGCCGACGCCACCCTGCTCGCCGAAGGTCATCGCGCCGAGGATCAGATCGGACACGCGCAGGCCGCTCGTGCCCAGGGTGCGGTATCTCATGCCGTGGCCGATCCCCGGACGCCCTGGTCCGGTGCCCAGCAGTGCCCGCGCGGACCGGGATCGGCGACCACCAGGTGGCCGGATAACTGTGTCATGGAAAAGACTATACACAGTGTATGGACAACGTGTCTGTACCTGGAGGCCATACCGCGATCCCGGCCCGGACGAGCCCTCACACCGTGTTGACGCCGCTGGCCGTTCGGTCGTTCGAGGTCTCCTGGTCGGGCACCGGCGTCGCGGCCGGATCGTGGCGCGCCGGCCTGTCGGCCGGGAGAGCGATGGCGGGGACGACCGCGGCGGCGGTGATGCCGATCGCCCACCAGAACGCGCCCTGGAAGGCGCCGGTCGCACCGTGGCCGAGGAGCGACTGCAGCGCGACGGCCACGATCGCGGTGCCGAACGAGGCGCCCACCTGCTGGACGATGCGGGTGTTCATGGTGGCGTGCGGGATGCCCGCCGGTTGGATGTCCCGATAGGCGATGGACATCGGCGGGATCAGCACCCCGCCGATCCCCAGGCCGCGGACCAGCAGCACGGCTCCCAGCCACCACAGGCTCGTGTCCGGCCCGGCGAGCGCGAACGGGACGGTGGACACGGCGGTGAGCAGGAAGGCGGCGATCGTCACGGCGCGCGCCCCGAACCGGCCGACCAGATCGCCGATCACGAAGCGCGAGGCGAGCGCCCCGACACCCTGCGGGATCATCAGCAGTCCGGCGTCCAGCACGCTGTCACCCCGTAGCTGCTGGTAGTAGAGCGGAAGCAGGAACATTCCGGCGTACATCGCCGCGCCTGCGGTGAACAGGGCCACGGAGGCGCTGCCGAGCGAGCGTACGCGCAGCAGTCGTACGTCGACGATCGGCTCCCGCTCGCCGGGCAGCCGCGACGCCCAGGCGACGAACGCGGCCAGCAGGACGAGGCCGGCCGCCAGCGGCACCAGCACTCCGGCATGGCCGATCCCGCCGTTCTCGGACAGTTGCGAGAGGCCGAGCAGGATTCCCGCCAGCGCCGGCGCGAGCAGCACCAGGCCGATCCAGTCCAGGCGCCCGCGCCCCGCCGGGGAGCCGGGGCGGCCGGCGGGCAGGAAGCGCCACGCCAGCAGCAACCCGGCGGCGATCACGGGCACGTTGACGAGGAACAGCCAGCGCCAGCTCAGCCAGTTGAGGATCACGCCGCCGATCACCGGGCCGAGGATCGGGCCGAGCGCGATCGGCAGGCTGACGGCCGCCATCAGCCTGCTGCTGACCCGCCCGCCCGCGGCTCTCACCGCGAGCGTCTGCATCAGCGGGAAGATCAGCCCGGCGGCGAAGCCCTGCAGCACCCGGAAGCCGATCAGGCTCGCGTCGTTCCACGCCGTCGCGCACAGCACCGAGGCGAGCACGAACAGCACCAGCGCGGCCATCCAGACCCGCTTGCCGCCCCAGCGGCGCTCCGCCCACCCGGTGACCGGGATCGCGACGGCCATCGCCAGCAGGAAGCCGGTGGTGACCCACTGGATCGTGCCGGCGGTCGAGTGCAGCTTCACGACCAGCGTGTGGATGGCCAACGTCACCATCGTCGAGTCGAGGATCGCCGCGATCCCGCCCACGACCAGCGCGATCAGCGCCTTCTTCACCTGCGGCGGCAGCTTCGCCTCGGTGGTCTCCGTCATCGTCTCGTCCTTGGGATAAGAGTGGAATCCATCTCTTATGAGGCTAGGGCGTGTTGCTAAGGAATGTAAACCTCTCTTATGCTGGAATCGTGACATCTGCCGCCGCGACCTCTCGTCAACGCCGACGCGGGCCCGAGCTCGAGGCCGCGCTGCTGGACGCGGCCTGGGACGAACTGCTCGAGGCCGGCTTCGCGAAGCTGACCATGGAGTCCGTGGCCTCCCGCGCCGGCACCGGCATCGCCGTGCTGTACCGCCGCTGGGCCAACAAGAACCAGCTCGTGCTCGCCGCGCTCGAGCACTACCGGAACACCCACCCGGTCGATCTCCCCGACACCGGCACCCTGCGCGGCGACCTCCTCGCCGCGCTCACCGGCATGGGCGAGGCCCGCGCCGCCTTCTCCGCCATCGCCGCGGCCACGGCCTTCTCGGGGCTGCTGGCCGATACCGGGCTCACCCCCGCCCAGGTACGCGAGCGGATCCTGGGGGACCAGCCGCTCTCGCGCGTCCGGGTCATCTACCAGCGCGCCCACGACCGCGGCGAGATCGACCTGAGACGGATCCCTCCCGCGGTGCTCGCCATGCCGTTCGACCTGGTGCGCCACGACCTGCTCATGGACCTCAAGCCCCTGAAGCCCGCACGCGTGACGTCGATCGTCGACGAGATCTTCCTCCCCCTCGTCCACAGCTATCACGACGGGCCGGGGCCGGCGGGAACCGTCCCACCCGCACCGGCCTGAGCGCCGTGGAGCCGATCCGGCGCGCTCCTGTCGCCGCCCGTGGCGTCCTCACAGCTCGTCGTATTCTGAGGGGCATGCCTTCGAAGCGCGGCGCGCAGCCGGCCCGCAGATCGGTCGCGGAGCCGGCGTCCACCGGGTTGCGTGAGCGCATCCTGTCCGCGACGCGCGACCTGCTCCGGGAGCGCCGCTTCGAGACCCTCAGCGTCGCCGACATCCTGACCGCCGCCGGGGTCTCCAGGGCGAGCTTCTACTTCTACTTCCCGAGCAGACAGGCCGTGCTGGGCGAGCTGGTGCGCGAGGCCGTCACCGGCGGGCGGCGGGCCGCGCGGCCCTGGACCGGCGGGACGGAGGATCCCGTCGCCGCGCTGCGCGCGGGGGTGCGGGACGGCGCCCGGCTGTGGCGCGACAACGCCGGGGTCCTCACGGCGATCGTGGAGAGCCAGGGCTCCGACGAGGGGCTGCGTGCCCTCTGGCACGAGCAGATGGGCCTGTTCACGGACGCGGCCGCGGCCCGTATCGAGGCCGACCCGCAGGCCCGCGCACGGCTCGGGGACCTGGACGTGCGCGCCGTCGCCGCGTCGCTGACCTGGATGGGCGAACGGCTCTACTACCTGGCCGCGGCCGGCGTCCCCCCGTTCGACGACGAGGAGGTCCTCGTCGACGTTCTCACCCACGCCTGGACGTCGATGCTCTACGGGCCGCCGGACGCCCCGCCGCCGGCGGTCCGCCACGGCCCCGCGGACTGACCGCCTCCCCGGGACACGCGGGAGCCGGTGCCGCGCCCGAGCGGCGGCACCGGCTCCGCGGGCTTCCGATCAGGACCGGTTGGCCCGGGCCACGACCTCCTCGCTGGTCAGGGGGCCGCTCGGGTGGTGGCTCAGGCACAGGGGCGTACGGACCTTCGTGAAGGACCCGCCCTCGACCGCCGCGTAGAACTGACCGGACCGCAGCCGCGACACGTCGGGGACGTCGCCGCCCTTGGCCCGGGCCAGCTCACGCGCCGCCGTGATCTGCGCGGGCGCGTTGAGCAGGCCGAAGAACTGCGTGGCCGCGTTGCCCGTGATCTGGTTGTGCAGGCCCTTCGGCGCCTGGGTGGCGAACACCAGCCCGAGGCCGTACTTGCGCGCCTGGGCGGCGAGCGCGAGCGTGCTCTGGGTGCAGGCGGTCGTCGTCCCGGACGGCGCGAAGGTCTGCGCCTCGTCCATCACGAACAGCCCGCCGAGCGGCCGGTCTCCGGCGGGGTGCCGCTTGATCCAGGAGAACAGCGCCATCTGCAACTGGTTGACGAAGCTCTGCCGCTGCGCGTCGGAGGTGAGACCGGTGAGGCTGATGACCGACACGCGGGCCCGCTTCCCCGCCGCCGGCGTCAGCAGGACCTCGGGATCGACCGGCACGCCCTTCCCCGCGAACAGCGGATCGCTGATCATCTCGGCCCGCAGGTGCTGGGCCATCTCGGTCGCGAGCCTGGCCGCGCCCTCCAGGCGGCTCACGCCGTCCGGCAGGTCGTCGAGCAGGGCGACCAGCCCGTTGAGCGCCGTGCCGCCCTGCCGTCCGTAGTGGACGACGGCCTCGCGCAGCACCGCCCGGCCCAGGTGTGCCCTGGCCGTCCTCCCGTCGACCTTGGCCCGCGGCACGAGCGCGGCGAGGGCGGCGTCCACCGCCTCGCCGAACTCGTCGGGGTCGTCGAGCACGCTCGCGAAGTCCGGCAGTGGCTGGAAGCTCAGCGGGCGTCCCTGCTCCTTGCGGGGCGTCCAGACGACCACGTCGGTGCAGGCCAGGTATTCGGCCGCCCTGTCCGCGTCGCCCTCGCCCCACTCGCCGGGCGGCTCGGGCCACGCGTCGCCGAGCCGCGCCAGGTCGTTGTTCGGATCGAGGACGACCGACGAGACCCCCCGCAGGGCGCACTCCTCCACCAGCCGCCGGATCAGGACGGTCTTCCCCGACCCCGAACCGGCGAAGACCGCCACATGCTTGCGCAGGGCGTCCAGCGCGATCCGTACCGGCCGGTCGTCCGAGCTCGCCGCCCCGATCGTCAGGTGCGGAGCCGTCTGGGCCTCGTCTGACGACAGCGGCCTGCGCGGGCGAGGAACGGCCTGCGCCTCCGCGACTGTTGCCGTCGGAGACGCTTCAGGGACCGGCGCAACCACCCTGGCCGCGGTCTCCGCTGACGGCGCGTTGACGGCCGGCGTCTCGATCGGCACCACCCCGGGCAAAGGCTGCAGCGGCCAGACCTGGGGATCGGGGCCGGCCGCATGAAGGCGCGTGCCCTCGGCACGCGCCACGCTCACACCGGTCGGGTCAGGCGCATCGCCGAAGGCGGGGGGCGGAGTCGCGGCCGTCGGTGGCTTGAGGTGCGGCACGGGCTCCGGCTGCAGCACGCGCCGGACGGGATTGGCGGTGCGCCGGGGCTGGTCCGGCGACCGGGTCGCCCGTGAGGACGCCCTGACTCCCGGATCGGACACCCTGGGAACGGCGGCGTCGCTCAACGCCTCGGCGAACAGCTTGACCTCGCTCGTCGGTCTCCGGGAGACGAGCCAGGCCTGGAGATCGGGCGGGTTGTCGGCGAGAAGGTTCCGGAGAGCGGCGAAGATCCTGAGGTCGTGCTCCTCGATCTGGAGCACCCGGCCGCCCGCCTGCTCGAACGCGGCCAGCGCCTCCTGGGTGGCCGGTCCCTTCGCCCAGCTCTGGTTCCTGAGCACGAACAGCTTCCGCTTGGGAATCTGGTCGTTGAGCCCGGCCGCCATCGACGCGTTCTTCAGACGCGTGAGCGCGGCGGAATGATGGGTCGCCGAGATGGCCCGGAAGCACCAGTGCGCCTCGTTTTCCGTCGCCTCGTCGAGCGTGCGCCGCAGGCGGGCGTGCAGGGGCGGCTTGGAACTCGGCGGCGGGTCCTGGCTGAACACCCGTCCCGTCTCACCCTGCTCGGCGATCCACGCCTGCAGCCCGGCCGACAGCAGCCAGGGCATCACGGCGTCCTCCGTGACCGGGTCCAGCGCCCCCGCCACGTCCGCCCGCTCCCGCAACTCCGCGAACCGCCTGTCGAGCCCCGTGAGGTCGTCCGGCGGGTCGATGACCCGCTTGATGATCTCCCGGGACTGCTCGCTGAGGCGCATGAGTTCCGTGACCTGCCCAATGGCCAGACAGGATCGGACGTGCGTGTCGATGCGGCGCAGTAACTGGCGAGGCGTGTATTGATGCGCTTCTTCGAACGCCTCCGGCTTCACCGGCCACGTCGGATACGGCGGTGTGAATCCCACGGCACCGTACTGCGCGGTGAATCGCTTCTCGATGAGCTCTCGTCCCGTCCGTGCGTCCGGGATGGTCTTGAGCGGAGTGGTACTTCGGAACCGGTCCTGCACCGTATCGGTGGCGTGCGTTTCGATAGCCGTCCACGTGATGGGAATGCAGCAGAGAACAGTGACCGTGCGCCGAGTGACTTCGCGCAGAGTCATAAGGCCGCCGGCCACCTGCTCCAAAGCTTTTTTATGTTCCGGATCCTCAGCGGCGCTGCTCCCCGTCCTTGCCATGGACTGCGCGATGAGGGTGTCGATCTGGTCCACAGCGATAAGGGAGGGTCCGGTCAGGGCGAGCAACCGGGAGAGGTCCCTGACGATCTCTTGCGGTGACTTGTCCGAGCGGTGAAAACCCCAGCTCGCCCGCTCACCGATATTGCCTTCGCGCGTGGTAGCGAGATAGGCGTCACCGACATCCTGCGCCGCCAAGTCGCAGGATGTCCGCAACACGAGTGCCCGTGCGACGTCCTGAACACTGCGTCCGGTGTCGGGGTCGTAGCGCCGAAGGGCGGCGATGAAGAAGTCCAGATCGCTTCTGGTCACGGGGGTCTCGCCGATTACAGATCGCCGTGTCGCTTCCGGCACTTCGGCCAGCACGCACAGGCGCCACAACAGTTCCTTGGATTGGCTCCACGCGTCCGGCAGAGGCCGGGAGAGACTGTCGAGCATCGAGAGCAACGTGCTTTCCCAGAAGGTCCTCGCGTCGAGCAGGTTCACCAGGAAGAAGTAACCATCCTCTTCCTGCACCTTCTGGCGGACCCAGCCGAGAAGGTGCGTTTTGCCCGCGCCCCGCTGGCCCTGGACCACTACGCCGATCGGGCTCGCTCCCGCGCTCTCCTCCGCCTCGATGAAACCGTCGAGAATCGTCTGCAGGGTGTGTCGGTGCAGCGCTTCGACATGGAACGGCGATACGCGCCACACGTCCTCCGCTGCGCGGACATAGTCGAATCTCAGCGCGGTGAGGGCCTTGAGCTGCTGGTCCGTCATCGTGCACCAATCATGATCAGGTGCTTGGACTGGTCACCGATGACGACAGAGGCATTCCTGTCATCGTCCGTGAGCGACTTCTGGTTCGATTCGGGGACGATGTGCACGTCGGGCTGGGCGATCATCTGGCGGAGCGTGGCGTCGACCTTGTCTCTGGGGGCGTCGCCGAGGAGCGGGCGCAGCCGGGTCAGACTGACCCAGACGTTCGGCTTGTCGGCGAGCTGCGCGTACTCCTTCCTGATCATCGTCTCGATGTCGTCGAGGGAATAGGCGGAGGCGTTCACAGCCGGTGCGGGCGTGACCGGGGCCGCCGGTGCGGCGTCCGTACGTCCTACTGGGGTGGATGGCGTCTGCTCGGTGGGGGCCGCACCGGCCGGTTCCCGGCCGAAGATGTCGGTGGCACGACTGCCGTTCCGCTGCATGTGCCGGTTGAGGCCGGAAACCATCGCTCTTACGACCGCCTCGAGCACTCGTGGCGCGAGAACGATGGACATGGGGATGCCCTCCGAGAAAAGCGTGTTTGCCCTCTTCCAACCGTCTTCGGTCAGCGTGTGGGTGAACGACCGCCCCCGCTTTCCGACGGCGATGAATCCGAGCTGCTGCAGGCGCTCTCGCTCCGGCTTTTTGATCTCGAAACCGTACTGGTCTTCCAGTTCCGGGTTGGTGAACTCGCGGGCCTCGGCCATGAGCAGCAGGAGGATGGCCGTCTCGCGCTGGGAGAGGGGTTTGTCAGGCATGGGGGGACCCTTCGAACGTTCCATTGCGGCGGGTGTGGAGGAAGTGCTCGATCTCGGCCAGGACGGTGCCGATGTGGCCGAGGACCTGGTCGTTGGTGAAGCGGCGTACGGCGTAGCCCTCCCGCTGGAGGCGCTGATCGCGGCGCAGGTCGGTGGCGCGGCGGATCGGGCGGAGGTGTTCGGGCCCGTCGATCTCGACGACGCACCGTTCGGCCCGCCAGAGCAGGTCCACCCGGATGGGGGTGCTGAGCGGGCCCGACTGGTACGTCTGGTTCCAGGCTCGTCCCGCCGCCCATGCGCAGGACGTCAGAGCGGTCTCCAGACGTTTCTCGGCGGCGCTGCCGGGGTGCGGCAACCCGGCGATGGGCGGATAGGCGAGCACCGGCCGCGGTTGGTCGTCCGCGGGACTGCGGGAGCCGTCCCGGTGGTCTCCAGGACCGTCGGAAAAACCGGAGCCGGCCAGTTCCCGGGCGAGGGCCGCCACCTCGTCCGGGATCGGGGCGGTCATGCTCTCGACGCGATCGACCGTCCGCAGGGGCGGCCCGGTGAGCCAGACGCCGAACCCGCCGTGGTGGGCGAGCCATTCGAGCGCGGCGACCAGCACCTCCTCCCCGTCCGGGGAGAGATTGCCGCGCACCTGGACGAGGATCGCCGCCTCCGGACGCCGGTAGCCGTCGCGGAGCACCCGGGCCAGCCCGGCGGCGCGGACCTCGGGCGGGAAAGCCCTGGTCCGGCCCGCCGTACGGTCACCGGCCGTGACCCCACTCGCGCCGGCCCGCTCACACAGGGCCCGTTCGGCGAGGTGGGCGAGGTACGGCGCGAAGTGCCGGGTGGCCGAGGCCGTACGCAGGGCGAGCGCCCGGACGGCGGGGACGGCCGCGCCGCCGGGCCCGGTGATGCCGCCGGCCTCCGGCAGCCAGGCGGGGAACATCGCCAGCGCCGCGGTCTCCAGCTCGCCCAGCACGTCGGCCACGAGGTCCGCGGGGGTCCGCGCCGGGCGGGGCCTGTACGCGATCAGCGCGGGCGCGTCCTCGGGGAGAGGTTCGAGCGCGAGGGCCACCGCCTCGGCGTCGTCGTGCAGCCGCACGACCCGGCCGGTGGGAAGCTCCTTCCAGGACCGCGCCACGCCGTTCCCGCCTGTCGTTGAAGATCCAGCAATCTCGACCCGGCAGAGGTTATCCGGCGGCGGCAGGCTCGTGCATGCAATCCGGAATTTCCCGATAAAGGGCGAGGCCGGTACGGCGGATCAGGCGGTCTCGGATCTGATCAGGCGGAGGAACGCCTTGATGCCCGACAGGACTTCCTGGTTGTCGGTGAGACGGCTGAGAGAGTCCTCGAACTTCCTGCCCACCGCGTCGAGGCGGCGGTCGAGTTCGTCGGCGCGCGCCGTGGCCGCGTCCAACCCGGCGCGTGTCTCGGGGACGAGGACGTCGAGGCGTTCGGCCAGTTCGGTGGTCCGGGCCTCCAGCGCCGCGACGCGCTCGGCCAGCGCGACGGCGTCCTCGCGGGGATAGCGGACCTCCTCCAGCATCGTGGTCATCCGGCCGCGCAGGTGGGCGAACCACGCGCCGGCGGGCCTGAGGAACGTGGCGAGCAGGTAGAAGACCGCGAAGTAGTAGCCGACCGTCTCACCGGAGAAGTACGTGATCAACGCGAGGAGGGCGGCCGACACCAGATGGGCCGCGATGGCGGCCCGGCGCATGCGGACCGCGATGCGGCGGGCCTCGGCCTCCCGTTCCGGTGAGATCGTCATCCCGCGCTCGCGGCTGACCCGGATCTCGTGGATCAGCGCGTGGGCCTGGAAGTAGACGTTCCACGGAAGCGTCAGGAGCACGATCAGCCAGATCAGGCACAGCGCCCCGAATCCGAGGGAGACGACCACCGGCAACGGGACGTCCACCACGTAGACCAGGACGATCCCGGCGATAGTCGAAATGATCGTCAAAAAGACGATTCCGCTTCTGCTCACAATTGCCCTTCCTTCGGTGTTCGGGCGCCAGTGTCGCACCCGGACCGCGGCACGGGCATGAGCATGATCACTCGGATCGTCTGAGTAGGACGGCTCAATGAGGAGGGGGTGGCCCGGAATACCTCGGGCCACCCCCTGACGGGAAGGAGGGATCAGAAGACCGGGACTCCGTCGCGGACGAGCTTCCAGTTCGCCTCGGCGAAGGTCGCCGGGTCGATGGTGCCGGTCGCGGCGGCGTACTCGATCAGCGCCTGGCGGATCTCCACCTGGGCGTTGTAGACCACCGGGGCCGTGCTGACGTGCGGGAACCCGCCGCCGCCCGACTGGCGGTAGTTGTTGATCGCCACGACGAACTGCTGGTCGGCGGTGACCGGCTTGCCCTGGTACGACAGGCCGACGATGCGCTGGCCGACCGGCTTGGCGATGTCGATGTCGTACGAGACGCCGGAGAGCTGGTCGTAGTTGTAGTCGGGCGTGCCGCCGGCGTTGGTGAGCGTGGCGAGGTCGATCGGCGCGCCGGGGGCGATCTGGGCGAAGTACTTCGCCGAATACTCCAGGAAGTCCTTGATCTGGGCGCCCGTCATCCTGACGCCGAGCAGCGTGTTGTCGTAGACGTAGAGCCCGGCCATGTCGCGGACGCTGACCGGGCCGGCCGGGAAGACGGCGGTGCGGCTGAACGGCGCCGCGATGGACAGCACGGGCAGCGAGGCGTCGGCGGTGCCCGCGATGCCCTCGCCGACCAGGTCGGTCTGCACCTTCTGGATGTAGTCGAGGATCGGCGTGTCCTTGTACGGCGACTCGGCCGCGGACAGCTGCTCCTTCGACTGCGCGATCACCTGGTTGACGTAGCCGACGGTCTTGTCGTGCTGCTTCTTCATCAGCGCGACGATCTTCGGGTCCTCGGCCACGCTGTTGGTGTTGAGCGTGGTGGACGACTTGCCGGTGACCGTCCACTTCCCGCGCTCCTTGGCGAGGGTGAAGTCGACGACGCTGAGGCGCTGGCCCCACTTGCTCGGCTCGGTGAGCAGCACCTGCCGCCCGGTGGCCTTGTTGGTGACGAACCGCTGCGGCACGTCGTTGTGAGCGTGCCCGAACAGCACGGCGTCGACGCCGGGCACCTCCTCGGCGACCATGGCGGCGGCGTTCTCGACCGGCAGGTCGGAGCCGTACGACGACAGGCCGTTGTCGCCCGCGTGCGCGGTGACCAGGACGACGTCGGCGCCGAGGCCGCGGATGACCGGCACCCACTTCTTGGCGGTCGCGACGAGGTCGAGGAACTTCAGCTTGCCCTCGACGTTCGCCTTGTCCCAGATCGCGACACCGGGGTTGGTGAGGCCGAGCACCCCGACCCTGATGGGCTTGTCGCCCTTGACGTTCATCGTCTTGATGACGAACGGCTGGTAGGCCGGGAGACCGGTCCTGGCGGAGACGGCGTTCGCGCCGAGCACCGGCGCCTTCATCTGCTTCACCCACGCGCCGAGCAGCGGCAGGCCGTAGTTGAACTCGTGGTTGCCGAGCGTCACGGCGTCGTACCCGATGGCGTTCATGGCCTTGGCCATGGGGTGGGTCTCGCCGGTCGAGGTGATCGGCTCGACCTTGGCGTAGTAGTAGTCCAGCGGGGTGCCCTGGAGGGTGTCGCCGGAGTCGAAGAGCAGGGTGTGGCCGGCGCCGCGGTCGGCCCTGATCTGCGAGACCATCGTCGAGATCTTGGCCAGGCCCACGTCGTTGTGCGCGCTGTCGTCGTACTCCGCGTTCTTGTAGTAGTCCCAGTTGACCGCGTTTCCGTGGATGTCGGAACTGGCCATGACCGTGATTTTCACCGTCTTGGCGGGTGCCGCCGAGGCGGCGGCGCCGGGCAGGAGGAGACCGAGGGCCACGGTGGTGGCGCCCGCGGTCAGCCTGATCGCTGAACTCATGACGCGTGACGATAACGCCGCGCAATTACCAGCTGGTCACGAAGTTCTTAACCGGACATGTCGCTACAAGGTGGCACGCTTGTCACTCAGGCCGTGCCGTGGCCGGGGTAGGACCGATGAGGTGGCCGACAAACTCGAGACGTACCGGGCGAAGCGCGACCCCGCGCGCACCGCCGAGCCCATCCCCGCCGACGGCCCGCTGCCGCGGGGTGAGGACGACACGTTCGTGATCCAGGAGCACCACGCCCGGTCCCTGCACTGGGACCTGCGCCTGGAGCGCGGCGGCGTTTTGGTCTCGTGGGCGATCCCCAAGGGCCTGCCGCCCAACCCCGAGACCAACCACCTCGCCGTCCACACCGAGGACCACCCCATGGAGTACGCCCGATTCGAGGGCGAGATCCCCAAGGGCGAGTACGGCGGCGGGACGATGACGATCTGGGACCGCGGCCACTACGCGACCGAGAAGTGGAGCGACCGCGAGGTGAAGATCGTGCTGAGCGGCTCCCGGGTGGCCGGACGCTACGTGCTCTTCCGGACCCGCGGCCGCGACTGGATGATCCACCGGATGGACCCGCCCGGCGACGGGTGGGAGCCCCCGCCGGCGTCGCTGGCGCCCATGACCCCGGTGAGCCGGGCCCGCGTCCCCCGCGACCCCGGGCGGTACGCCTGGGAGTTCTGGTGGGGCGGGCGGCGGGGGCTCGCGTACGTGGAGGGCGGCAGGCTCACCCTGCGCGACGCGGACGGCGCCGACGTCACCGCCGGGCACCGCTGGCTGCGCCCGATGGCCGAGTCGCTCGGCAGCCGGGCCGTGGTCCTGGACGGTGAGGTGGCCGCCCTGGGGGCGACCCTCGTCTACGTCTGCTACGACCTCCTCCACGACGACGGGCGGTCGTTGCTGGACGAGCCGTTCGAGCGCCGCCGTACGCGCCTGGAGGCGCTCGCGCTGAACGGGCCGCGCTGGCAGACCGCGCCGTCCTGGCCCGGGGAGGTGCACGCGGTACGGCGCGCGGCGGCCGAGCAGGGCCTGCCGGGTGTGGTGGGCAAACGGCTCGACTCGGCGTACGCGCCGGGCGAGGAGTCCGCGGCCTGGGTGCGCCTGCCGGGTAAGGGGGACGGCGCCGGGTAGGTGCGGGGTAGGCGCCGGCAGGGGGAGGTGCGGTCATGGGCGGTGCCAGTGGGAGCGGGGGAGCGGCCGGGCGGCGGCACCCGGTCACCGGCGAGCACAAGTACGAGCAGGAGATCACCTCGGCGGACGAGCACGAGGAGCGGCCGGGCCGCAGCCTGGTGACGACCGACCACGAGGTGATCCGGCGATGGGCCGAGGACCGGGACGCCACGCCCGCCACCGTTCCCGGCACCGAGCGTGAGGGCCGTCCGGGGGTTCTCCGCTTCGACTTCCCGGGCCACGGCGGCGAGGACCTGAAGCGCGTCTCGTGGGACGAGTGGTTCGGGACGTTCGAGGAGCGCGGGCTCGACTTCGTCTACCAGGAACACCGCAAGGACGGCAGTCCGAGCAACTTCTTCCGCCTGGAGAACCCCGGCAGGGAGGACGCCTAGTTGCTTCTCGCGGAGCGGACGAACCCGAGCTCGGCGGCGTAGTCCTCGAGCTTCGCCCGCAACTGGCGGCGTCCCCGGTGGAGGCGCGACATCACCGTGCCGATGGGCACTCCCATGATCTCCGCGATCTCCTTGTAGGCGAAGCCCTCCACATCGGCGAGGTAGACGGCCATCCGGAAGTCCTCCTGCAGTTCCTGGAGCGCCTGCTTCACCCGGGAGTCCGGCAGGCTCTCCAGCGCCTCCACCTCGGCGGACTTCAGCCCCGTCGAGGTGTGCGAGGCCGCCTCGGCGAGCTGCCAGTCCTCCACGTCCTCCGTCGCGGCCCGCTGCGGCTGGCGCTGCTGGCGCCGGTAGGTGTTGATGTAGGTGTTCGTCAGGATGCGGTACAGCCAGGCCCGGAGGTTCGTGCCCTCGCGGAACTGGTGGAAGTTGCTGAACGCCCGCATGTAGACGTCCTGCACGAGGTCCTCGGCGTCGGTGGGGTTGCGGGCGAGCCGTAGGGCCCCGGCGTAGATCTGGCCGATGTACGGCAGCGCGTCCCGCTCGAACCGCAGCCGCCGCCGTTCGACCGCCGTATCGTCGACGATCGTCATTTTCCCCACCTCCTTGAGGGCCTGCTTTATAGTTACGACCGCTTTGTCCGATCCGGTCGCACGGTTCGCCTACCCATGGTCTCCGTTTCAACACGGCTTGCCACCGGTTTTCGGTACGGGCGGGCGGGCGGCCCCCGGCCCGCGCCTCGAGGCGCTCGGCAGGGCAGCCCGAGGGCGGCCGGTTCTCAGGCCGCGTCGCGGCGGCCGGTGGACCGGACCGTGCCGCTGGAGGCGGGGCCGCCGGAAGAGGGGCCGCCGGAGGTGGGATCGCCGGGCCGGGAATCACCGGCGGACGGGCCGCCGGGAGGGTGCGGGGCGAGATCGGCCCCGCGCGGGGTCCGGTACGGCTCGCGCGCCCGCAGGTCCACGGTCTGGATGGTCCGGCTGATGTCGCTGGGCGTCACCAGGCCGACGATCCGGCCGTCGTCCAGCACCACCGCCCGGCCGTCGGTGGAGCCGCTCATCCGCTGGAGCAGCTCGGTGAGGAGGTCGTCCGGCCGGGCCGACGGCACGTCCGGCGGCGGGCACGCGATCTCGCGGAGCGCCGTGGCCTCCCTGCGGGCGGGGTCGACGGCCCGGATGCGGCCCAGGGTCACCAGCCCCGCGAACCGGCCGTCGTCGTCCACGAGCGGATAGGTGGACAGGTGGTGGCGGAGCACGAGCCGGTCGATGAGCCCGGCCACCGTCTCGTCCGGCTGGGCGGTGATGGGCTGGCGGGACATGACCTCCGCCACCTTGATCCCGTGCAGCGCGGCGTCGATCTGCGTCTGCTGCTCCTCCGCGCTGGCGGCGTTGACCAGGAACAGGCCGATGAGCGCCAGCCAGAGCCCCTGGAAGCCGAGGCCGGAGACGAGGTTGAGGAACCCGAGGATGATCAGCGTGTAGCCGAAGACCCGCCCGGCCCGGGCGGCGGCCACGGCGGCCCGCAGGCGGTCGCCCCAGCGGGCCCACAGGAAGGCGCGCAGCACCCGGCCGCCGTCCAGCGGCGCGGCGGGGATGAGGTTGAACACCGCCAGCAGCACGTTCACCACGGCGAGGTAGCCGAACATCCCGCTGACCAGCGCGGGCCCGCCGACGGCGGAGACCCCCCAGGTCACGAGGGCGAAGAAGCCGCCCAGCACGACGCTGGTGAGCGGGCCGACACCGGCGATCTTGAGGTCCGCGGCGGGGGAGCGGGGCTCGCCGCGCAGCTGGGCCACGCCGCCGAGCAGCCAGAGTGTGATGCCGGTGACCTCCACGCCGTGCCGGCGCGCCACGATCGCGTGGGCGAGTTCGTGGGCGAGCAGCGAGGCCAGGAAGAGCACGGCCGACACCAGCGCGGCCAGCACGTACGCCGCGGTCGGCAGGCCGGGGAAGGCGATCGGGAACCGCCCGAAGGCCAGCCCGACGACCAGGATCACGACGATCACGAGAACGCTGACGTTGAGCCCGACCGGGACCCCGCCGATGCGGCCGAGACTGATCGACGATCGCATCCTGCCTCCCCTCGTCCCCGTGACAGGCCTACCCACAAAGGCGCAGGTCACGCGGCCTGCGGCGGCCGGGTCCCGGTCGGCCCCGTCGGCCGGCCGGTCTCGGAAATGGAATATGGATATATCCGGATAAAAACCGGTTTTCGCTGTTCCCGAAACCGCTCCGTCACGCGACGAAGCGCTTCGTGTGCACGCCGGAGGTAGCATCATTCGCGACAACACATTGCCGAAATGGGAAAGCGCGGCCCGCCAGTCCGGAACGACACCGGAACGAGGAGACGGTGATGAACGACCGGAACCCTCCGCTGAGAATGCCTTATCGCATTCTTCTGATCGCGGCGGCGGTCGTCCCCGTCGTCCTCTCGACCGCGGCCGGGTCGGTGCTGGTGAACGCGGAGGAAGGCTTCCCCGACGACGCGTGGGAGTGGGGAAAGCTCTTCCTCGGCGCGGCCCTGCTCGTGTTCGCGGCCTGTGCCCTGACCTTTCTCGGATGGATGGCCAGGGTGCTTCTCCGGCGGCCGGAGAACGAGGACGAGCTCCGCTTTCTCGAATTGCTGAACCGGGTGGGCACCGCCTTCAGGAAGCCGACCAGGGTCATCGCCACCCTCGTCGCGCTCATGGTCCTCGCCCCGATCGCGTGGCTGGTCCCGAGTGACGGGCTGGAGCCGGGCGAACTGCTCATCATGAGCGCCCGGGACGAGAGCGGGGCGGCCAACGCCCGGAGGATCCTCGTCCAGCAGTGGAACCAGGCCCACCCGGACAACAAGGTGAAGTTCATCGACGTGGGCACCGAGCCCGACCAGCAGCACACGAGGATGGTGAGCGACGCGAGGAAGGGCGGCGCCCACGAGGCGGACGTGTACGTCCTCGACGTCGTCTACATGACGGAGTTCATCGCCAACGGCTACATACGCGCGCTCGACGAGTCCAGGCGGTCCCCCGAGGGGAAGAGCGACGACTTCCTCGACAACGTCCTGAGCACCTGCCAGGACATGAGCGGGAACCGCGAGGGGTTATGGGCGCTGCCCTTCAACACCGACGCGGGGCTGCTCTACCGGAGCTCCGGGGCGCGGGAACCGGCGAGCTGGCAGGACTACTTCCCCCGCTCCGCCAACGCGGCCCACCTGGTCGGCTCGGAGAGCCTGACGGTCACCGCCCTGGAGGCGATCTGGGCCCACGACGGCGAGGTGGTGAACCACGACGGAGGGCTCGTGCTGACGCCGGACAGGAGCGCCGTCGACTTCGACCAGAACGCGCGCGAGGCCCTGCGTGACCTGGCCGACTCCTACCGGGGCAAGGACCCGGAGGACTCGGTCGACGCCGAGGCGGCGGCCCTCGACGCGTTCCGCGGCGGAAAGGCCGGCGTCATGCGCAACTGGCCGGTGGCCTACGACAAACTGGCCGCGACCGCGGGCGGCCCTCCCTCTCTCAAGGTCACCCAGCTTCCGCACGAGAGCGTGCTCGGCGGGCAGAACCTGGCCGTCTCCGCCTGGACGGACAAGCCCCGGGCGGCCCAGGCGCTGATCGAGTTCCTCACCAGCCCGTCCAGCGAGCTGATCCTGTTCGAGGTCGGGGGATTCGCCCCCACCCGGGAGTACGCGTACATGTACGCCACCCGCCCCTACCGGGACGAGCTCAGAGCCGCCGTGAAGAGAGCGCGCCTCCGCCCGGTCACCCCGCACTACACCGAGTTCAGCGCGACGTTCCGCGAGGGCGTCCTGTACGCGATCAGCAACAAGGGGCGCTATCCGGCCGACTTCCCGCGCAAGCTCGCGAGCGTCGTCGCGACCGGGTCGCACGACAACTGACGCGATCACTGATCGAGGCATGCCCCGTGACGGCCCCCGGGCAGGACGGCTGCCCGGGGGCGGTCACGAGAGCGGGCGGCTCAGCGGAGGTAGATGTTCGGCCTGGCGGGGGTCGCCATGCCGTCGCCGAGGAAGAAGCCCGGGTGGGGCGGCTGGTTGTAGGCGGTGTTCTGCCAGGCGATCGCCAGCCGGTACGTCGGGTCGTGCATGAGCGTGTGGATCTGGCGGGTGGTCGCCGTGGTCGTGCTGTAGATCCGCAGGGCGGTGTTGTCGCTCGTCGGCCAGACGACCTCCTCGCGCCAGTCGCCGAACAGGTCGGCCGACAGCGACGGGGTCGACTTGGTGCCGTTGTTGGAGTGGACCCCGTTCGCCGTCAGCAGCCGGGTGTCGCCGCCGGTGCCGTACTTGTCGATGTGGGTGCCGTCGAGCAGCTCCCGCACGGGGTCGGCGTCCCACCAGACGAGGAAGTTCGTCGAGCCCGGCTTGCGCCCGACGTTCTGCCCCCGGGTGTTGTAGACGCCGGAGACCGCGGACGACCACGACTCGGCGCCCGGGCTCCCGGCCCAGATGTCGCCGGAGACGCCGCGCCCGTTGTCGCAGCCGCAGGAACCGTTCGTCCAGAGGATGGAGCCGGTGCGGGCGTCGGCCATCCACGCCGCGGGCTTGCTGGTGTCCTCGTCGACCTTGAACACCTCCAGCCCGGCCCGGGACGGGTCGAGGTCGCCGACGTGCAGGGCGTCGCCGTGCCCGTTGCCGGTGTTCCACAGCGGCGCGCCGTTGTCGTTGATCGCCATCGCGCCGAAGACGATCTCGTCCCTGCCGTCGCCGTCCACGTCGGCCACCGCCAGGTTGTGGTTGCCCTGGCCGGTGTACTGGCTGCCGCTGGAGTTGGAGTCGAAGGTCCACCGCTTGGTCAGCGAGCCGTTGCGGAAGTCCCAGGCCGCGATGACCGTACGGGTGTAGTAGCCGCGCGACATGACCAGCGACGGGCGGGCGCCGTCGAGGTAGGCGGTGGCGGCGAGGAAGCGGTCCACCCGGTTTCCGTACGAGTCGCCCCATGACGACACGGTGCCGCGCGGCGGGTCGTAGTTCACGGTGGACATGGCCTTACCGGTCTGGCCGTTGAACATGGTCAGGTACTCAGGACCGGACAGCACGTAGCCGGAGGAGTTGCGGTAGTCGGCCGAGGAACTGCCGATGACGACGCCGGTGCCGTCCCTGGTGCCGTCGGCGGTCTTCATCGCCACCTCGGCCTTGCCGTCGCCGTCGTAGTCGTACACCTGGAACTGCGTGTAGTGCGCGCCCGCGCGGATGTTGCGGCCGAGGTCGATCCGCCACATGCGGGAGCCGCCCAGCCGGTAGGCGTCGACGAAGACGTTGCCGGTGTACCCGGACTGGGAGTTGTCCTTGGCGTTGGACGGGTCCCACTTCAGCACGAACTCGTACTGGCCGTCGCCGTCGAGGTCGCCCACACTCGCGTCGTTCGCGCTGTAGGTGTAGGAGACCCCGTCGGGCGTCGTGCCGCCGGACGGCGGCTGGATGGGCACGTCGAGATAGTCGCCGCCGGTGAAACGCAGCGACGACGGCGACGCCGCCTGCTCGGCGCCGTCCACCACGGCCCGCACCGTGTACGACGCGTCGGCGGCGGCTCCGGAGTCGACGTAGTTCGTGGAGTTGATGATCGGCGAGGAGTTCAGCTTCGTCGATCCCCGGTAGACGTTGAACCCGGTGCCGATGTTCTCGGTGCCGAGCAGCCGCCAGGAGACCAGGTTGCCGTTGCCGGACCGCACGCTGATCAGGCCGCGGCCCAGGTTCTCCATCTGCCGCGCGCCGGCCGGGATGGTCGTGGGGGTCGCCGACGGGCTCGGGGAGGGGCTGGGCGACGGGCTCGGCGACCGCGTCGGGCTCGCGCTGGCACTGGGCGACGCACTGGGGCTGGCGCTGGGGCTGGCACTCGGGCTGCTCGTGACCCCGCCGGTGCAGGCGGTGCCGTTGAGCGCGAAGTTCGCGGGCACGGGGTTGGCGGAGTCGTTCCACGAGCCGTTGAAGCCGAACGACGCCGTCCCGCCGGTGGGGATCGACCCGTTGTAGCCGGCGTCCTTCGCGGTCACCTGCGCGCCGCTCTGGGTGACCGTCGCGTTCCACGCCGTCGTCACCGTCTGCCCCGCGGTGTACGACCAGGTGAGCGTCCAGCCGTTGACCGCGTCGCCGAGGTTGGTGATCGTCACGGATGTGCCGAACCCGCCCTGCCACTGGTTCGTCACCTGGTAGTCGACCCGGCAGCCCGCCGCCGCCGACGCGGGGAGGGCGGTCAGCGCCCCGGCTCCCGCGAGGGCGGCGGCCGAGGCCACGGCGGCGATCGACGCGAATCTTCGTCGTGTGGTCATCCAAACTCCAGACGAGGGTGCCGGGTGGTGCCGGCAGGGCCGCGACGGCGTCCGGGACGCACCGCGCCGGCCGGTCCACGCGAGGCCTCCGAGAGCTGAGGACCCGGTGGCCGGACGCGACCCGGGCGGGCCATGCCGGGGTGCCGCGTCATCACAACGTGAAACGGGCGCAATGGTCAAACAGTCGCGATTCACCCATGTGGACGCGGGCGCCCGACGCGTCCCCGGACGGCGGCCCGAGCAGGTGAGAGCGGTCGCTGACGGGCCCGGGCCGGGCGTCCCCGCCCTGCCGGCCAACAGTGATCACTGAAAATTTCACCTGCCGGGCACCGCCGCCCTGGGAACGTTCACAGCCGGTTCCCCGGCGGGCCGCTGCATCCGCCGCCTCCGCCGGGCTCGAATACCGATGCGAAGACGTACGGGCAAGTCACGGCAAGAGGGGGAGCGGTTCATGCCACAGCCTGCCACGGTGATCGTCGTCGGCGCGGGACTCGCGGGTCTGGCCTGCGCCGTCCACCTGCACAGGGCGGGGGTGGCGGTCCGGGTCCTGGAGGCCTCCGACGGCGTCGGCGGCCGGATCCGCACCGACCTCGTGGACGGCTTCCGGCTCGACCGCGGATATCAGGTCTTCAACACCGGCTATCCGGAGGCCGCCCGGGTCCTCGACATCCCGGCGCTTCGCCTGCGTCCCTTCACCTCGGGGGTGATCGTCTTCCGCGACGGGCGGCACGAGCGGGTGACGCTGCCGTGGCGGCATCCGCGCCAGGCGCTCAGCGGCCTGTTCGCCCGGGTGGGCACGCCGGTGGACAAGGCCGTGCTCGCCGCGCTGACCACCCGCGACCTGCTGCTGCCCGACTCCCTCGTACGGCGGCGGGGCGGCGCCGAGCGCACCACCGAGGAGGAACTGCGGCACTGGGGCGCGTCCCCGGAGGTCGTCGAGAACCTGTTCCGGCCCTTCCTGGCGGGTGTGGTCCTGGAACGGGAGCTGGAGACCTCCGGCCGGATCTTCCACCTGTTCTGGCGGTCCTTCGTGCGGGGCACCATCGGCCTGCCGGCCCTCGGCATGGGGCGGATCCCGGAGCAGCTCGCCGACCGCCTCCCGCCGGACGCGGTCCGCCTGGAGACCTCCGTCGGCGCGCTGACCCCCACCGGCGTCGCCCTCGACGGCGGGGGTGGGATGGGCGGCGAGATGGAGGCGTCGGCCGTGGTGGTCGCGGCCGACCCGGCCACGGCGGGACGCCTCCTGCCCGGTCTGCCGGTGCCCGCGATGCGGCCGGTCACGACCTTCTACCACGCCGCTCCCGCGTCGCCGCTCGGCGAGCCGACGCAGATCGTGGACGCGGAGGGCGTGATCACCGACACGATCGTGGTCACCGACGCCGCGCCCGAATACTCCTCCGACGGCCGCGCGCTGATCTCGACCTCGGTCCTCGGCGTGCACGGCGACCGGGACGAGCCCCGGGTGCGGGACCGGCTCGCCCGGATCTACGGCGACACCTCGTCGTGGGAGCACGTCGCCACCTACGCGATCGAGGCGGCCCTGCCCGCGATGCCGCCCCCGATGCCGCTGCGCCGCCCGGTGCGTCTCCCGGCGGAGGGCCCCGGCGCGCGGCGCTACGTCTGCGGCGACCACCGCGACACCGGGTCGATCCAGGGCGCGCTGGTGTCCGGGCGGCGGGCCGCCCGGGCGGTGCTGGAGGACCTGCGCGCGCGCCCGGCGGCGGCCGGGGAGGGCCCGGCCGCCCGCGACCGCGCCGGTCAGGCCTGAGCGGCGGAACCGCCGCCGGAGCCCTCGCCGGATTCCGCGCGGGGGCCGTCGCCGAGCAGGTCCAGCCAGTGCTGCATGCAGACGATGAGCTCCTCGGCGTCGACGGGCTTGGTGACGTAGTCGCTCGCGCCGGACGACAGCGTCTTCTCCCGGTCGCCGTGCATGGCCTTGGCGGTCACCGCGATGATCGGCAGTTTGGCGAAGCGCGGCATGGACCGGATGGCGGCGGTGGCGGCGTAGCCGTCCATCTCCGGCATCATGATGTCCATCAGCACCAGATCCACGTCGTCGTTGCTCATCAGGACGTCGATGCCCTTGCGGCCGTTCTCCGCGTACAGCACCTCCATGCCGTGCAGTTCGAGGATCGTGGTGAGGGCGAAGACGTTGCGCACGTCGTCGTCCACGACCAGCACCTTGCGGCCGACCAGTGCGCTGTCCACCTTCCCGGTCTCGTGCGCGCCCTCCTCGGCGGGCGGCTGCACGAGCGGCAGCACGTCGCCGGGCTCGTTCGCCGACAGGTGCAGGGTGATCCGCTCACGCAGCTCGTCCAGGCTGGGCAGGCGCTCCAGCGGCTGGTTGCGGGAGCGCACCTGCAGCAGGTCCTCCTGCGGACGTGACAGCTTGCGCGAGTGGTGCGCGAGCACCGGCAGCGTCCGCAGGGCGGCGTCGCGGTCCAGGCCTCTCAGGAAGTCGGCCACGACGTCGTGGGGCATGCCGAGGTCGAGGACGATGCAGTGCACGCTCTCCCGCAGCAGCAGCGACAGCGCCGAGTCCGGGTCGTTCGCGGTCGACACCTCCACGGGCCCGTGGGTGTCGCGCAGATCCGCCGCGACGCTCTGCGCCAGCATCGACAGCAGGCCGCCCGGCTTGGGCTCGACGACCAGCAGGCGGGGGCGCGCCCTGCCGTCGCTCCTGCCGTTCCCCTTCTGGCCGCCCTTTCCGCCCCTCTTCTCGCGGCCCCTCTCGCCGTTCCCGCGGTCGGGCGCCACGTCTGGAGCCGCCGCGAGGGCGCCGGCCACCGGCGCCGGCGCGACCGGCGCCCGCTCCGGCTGCGGCACGCGGACCTCGGGCTCGTCCCGGTCCGCCTGGTTCTGGGCGGTGAAGTGGGCCAGCGGGAGATAGAGGGTGAACGTGCTGCCCTCGCCCAGGGCGCTCGTCGCGTGGATCTCGCCGCCGAGCAGGGTGGCGATCTCCCGGCTGATCGACAGGCCCAGGCCGGTGCCGCCGTACTTGCGGCTGGTGGTGCCGTCGGCCTGCTGGAAGGCGTCGAAGATCTGCGAGAGGTTCTCCGGGGCGATGCCGATGCCGGTGTCCACCACGTGGAAGGCGAGGACCTCCTGCCCGGCGGCTCCCGGCAGGTCCGCGCCGGGCGCGCGTTCGATGCGCAGCTCCACCGAGCCCGCCTCGGTGAACTTGACCGCGTTCGACAGGAGGTTGCGCAGCACCTGCCGCAGCCGCTGCTCGTCGGTCATCAGGCGGGCCGGGACGCCGGAGGCGACGGTGACGCCGAAGCGCAGGC
The DNA here is from genome assembly GCF_016863015.1 of Microbispora amethystogenes. Taxonomy (GTDB): domain Bacteria; phylum Actinomycetota; class Actinomycetes; order Streptosporangiales; family Streptosporangiaceae; genus Microbispora; species Microbispora amethystogenes. The sequence continues at coordinate 240,639 of NZ_BOOB01000009.1, forward strand.
CCTTCTGGGTGGTCAGCGGCCGGAAGTTGGCCTCCACGTAGTCGAGGAGCTGACGCAGGCTGACCGGCTCCGGCGAGATGTCCATCTTGCCGGCCTCGATCTTCGACAGGTCGAGGATGTCGTTGATGAGCTGCAGCAGGTCGGTGCCGGCCGAATGGATGACGTTGGCGTACTCCACCTGCTTCGGCGTGAGGTTGCGGGTGGGGTTCTGCGCGAGGAGCTGGGCCAGGATGAGCAGCGAGTTGAGCGGGGTGCGCAGCTCGTGGCTCATGTTGGCGAGGAACTCGCTCTTGTACTTCGAGGCCAGCGCGAGCTGCTGGGCGCGGTCCTCCAGCTCCTGACGGGCCTGCTCGATCTCGGTGTTCTTGGTCTCGATGTCGCGGTTCTGCTGGGCCAGCAGCTCGGCCTTCTCCTCCAGCTCGGCGTTCGAGCGCTGCAGCTCCTCCTGCCGCACCTGCAGCTCGGTGGCGAGCCGCTGCGACTCGGCGAGCAGTGCGTCGGTGCGGGCGTTGGCCACGATCGTGTTGACGTTGACGCCGATCGTCTCGACGAGCTGCTCCAGGAAGTCGCGGTGGGCCTTGGCGAAACGGCCCAGGCTGGCCAGCTCGATCACGCCGAGCACCTGGTCCTCCACCACGATCGGCAGCACGACGAGGTTGACCGGGCCCGCCTGCCCGAGGCTGGACGACACCGTCAGGTAACCCGGCGGGATCTCCTCCACCAGGATGGTCCGCCTGGCCTGCGCGGCCTGGCCGACCAGGGACTCCCCGAACGCGTGGCGGCGGGAGACCTCCCGGTGGCCGTAGCAGCCGACCACCCGCAGCTCCGCGCCCGCCGGGGCCTCCTCGGCGAGCAGGAAGGTGCCGTGCTGGGCGTTCACCAGCGGCGCCAGCTCGTTCATGACCAGCTCGGCCACCGCCGACAGGTCGCGATGGCCCTGCATGAGCCCGGAGATGCGGGCCAGGTTGGTCTTGAGCCAGTCCTGCTCCTGGTTGGCCCGGGTCGACTCGCGCAGCGACTCCACCATGGAGTTGACGTTGTCCTTGAGGTCGGCGAGCTCGCCCTCCGCGTCCACCGTGATGGAGCGGGTGAGGTCGCCGGAGGTCACGGCGCTGGTCACCTCGGCGATCGCGCGCACCTGGCGGGTGAGGTTGCCGGCCAGCTCGTTGACGTTCTCGGTCAGCCGCTTCCAGGTGCCCGAGACGCCCTCGACCTCGGCCTGGCCCCCCAGCCGTCCCTCGCTGCCCACCTCGCGGGCGACGCGGGTGACCTCGGCGGCGAACGACGAGAGCTGGTCGACCATCGTGTTGATGGTCGTCTTGAGCTCCAGGATCTCGCCGCGGGCGTCGACGTCGATCTTCTTGGTCAGGTCGCCCTGGGCGACCGCCGTCGTGACCTGGGCGATGGACCGCACCTGGTTGGTCAGGTTGTCGGCCATCGAGTTCACGTTGTCGGTGAGGTCCTTCCAGGTGCCGGCCACGTTGGGCACCCGGGCCTGCCCGCCGAGCTGGCCCTCGGTGCCGACCTCACGGGCGACGCGGGTGACCTCGTCGGCGAAGGCGCTGAGCGTGTCGACCATGGTGTTGATGGTCTGGGCGAGCGCGGCGACCTCGCCCTTGGCCTCGACGAGGATCTTCTGGGAGAGGTCGCCCTTGGCGACTGCGGTGGCGACCTGCGCGATGGACCGCACCTGGCTGGTGAGGTTGGACGCCATCACGTTCACCGAGTCGGTGAGGTCCTTCCAGGTGCCCGACACCCCGCGTACGGTCGCCTGGCCGCCCAGGCGGCCCTCCGTGCCGACCTCCCGGGACACCCGGGTGACCTCGTCGGCGAAGGACGAGAGCTGGTCGACCATCGTGTTGATGGTCTCCTTCAGCTCCAGGATCTCGCCGCGGGCGTCGACGCGGATCTTCTGCGACAGGTCGCCGCGGGCGACCGCCGTCGTCACCTGGGCGATGCTGCGCACCTGGTCGGTGAGGTTGTCGGCCATGACGTTCACCGACTCGGTCAGCGCCTTCCAGGTGCCGGAGACGCCCTTCACGTCGGCCTGGCCGCCGAGACGGCCCTCGGTGCCGACCTCCCGCGCCACGCGGGTGACCTCGTCGGCGAAGGCGCTGAGCGTGTCGACCATGGTGTTGATGGTCTGGGCGAGCGCGGCGACCTCGCCCTTGGCCTCGACGGTGATCTTCTGGGAGAGGTCGCCCTTGGCGACGGCGGTGGCGACCTGGGAGATGTTGCGGACCTGGCTGGTGAGGTTGCCGGCCATGAAGTTGACGGAGTCGGTGAGGTCGCGCCAGGTGCCGGAGACGCCCTTCACGTCGGCCTGGCCGCCGAGCTGTCCTTCGGTGCCGACCTCGCGGGCGACGCGGGTGACCTCGTCGGCGAAGGACGAGAGCTGGTCGACCATGGTGTTGACGGTGTTCTTGAGTTCGAGGATCTCGCCGCGGGCGTCGACGGTGATCTTCTGGGAGAGGTCGCCCTTGGCGACGGCGGTGGTGACCTCGGCGATGGAGCGGACCTGGCTGGTGAGGTTGCCCGCCATCGCGTTCACCGAGTCGGTGAGGTCCTTCCAGGTGCCGGAGACCGCCGGCACCTCGGCCTGGCCGCCGAGCTGGCCCTCGGTGCCGACCTCCCGCGCCACCCGGGTCACCTCGGAGGTGAAGAGGGAGAGCTGGTCGACCATCCCGTTGAAGACGGTCGCTATCTCCTGCAGCAGCCCGTCGCCGTCCTCCGGCAGCCGGGTGCCGAAGTCGCCGTCCCGTACGGCGGTCAGGCCGGCCAGGAGTTCCCGCAGATCCAGTTCCGGATCGCCGCCGGCGGCGCGGGACGTTCTCGCGCGCTTGACGGTGCCCGCTCTCTCGACCATGTCCACCCTCGCGATCCCGTTTGACCAGGGAAAGAAAGCATATAAAGCACCGCTGGACGCGTCTTCCCGCGGCGCCCGAATGGTACATCTCGCCGGGTGTGAACGCGCCCCCTCCCCGGGCGGCCGGGGAGGGCTCGGCACCGGCTCAGCCCGTGGAGTCGCGGCCCGCGTCGAACGCCTTCTCGTAGTGGTCGCGGGCCTGCTCGACCACCGAGTCGTCGATCCACGCCACCGGCTCGACGTGGTCGATGAGCGGCTCGTGGTCGGGACCCCGCCCCGCCACGCGGCCGGTCAGCACCCAGGCGTGCCGCTCCTCGTCCTGGTCCGCCAGATGCGTGTACTTGCACATCTGGCGGGCCAGCCAGTCGTGGGTCGATCTCGTCCACCAGTGCTCGGCGTCGAGCACGGTCACCGACAGGCCGGGCAGCTCCAGGCCACTCTCGTAGTCGACGCTGGGCTTGCCCTCGTCGGCGTCCGGCCCCTTCGAATACCGCAGGTAGAGGCCGGGCCGGCGTTCGACCAGCTCGGTCAGCTCGTCCAGGCTCTTGATCGTCGGCAGTCCGCCCACCTCGCCCCTCCCGTGTGGTCGCGTCTCCTCCCCCCGCGTGAACAGGGCAAACCCGTCTTATTCCGCCGGCGTCGAGCGGAACACCGACTGCGGCGGCTTCTTGGACTGGTAGAGCCACGCGTCGAAGAAGGAGCCGAGGTTCTGCCCGCTCAGCCTCTCCGCGAGATCGACGAAGTCGGACGTGGTCACCGTGCCGTACTTGTGCTCCTGCGCCCAGGTCTTCAGCAGGGTGAAGAACACCTTGTCGCCGATCTTCTCCCGCAGGGCGTGCACCGTCATCGCGCCCCGCAGGTAGATCGCGTTGTCGTCGAACATGTGCGCCTGGCCGGGGTCGCCGGTCTTCAGGTTCCAGAAGGCGCCGTCCTTCCGGTAGAGCCGGTCGAAGGTGTCCCTGGCGGACGGCCCGTCGTGCTGCTCCTGGTAGAGCCATTCCGCGTATTTCGCGAAGCCCTCGTTGAGCCAGATGTCCCGCCAGCTCCGCACCCCGACGCTGTTTCCGAACCACTGGTGGGCGAGCTCGTGCACGATCTCGGAGTCGTCGGTCGGGCCGCCGCTGTAGACGGGCCGGCCCTGCGTCTCCAGCGCGGTCACCGAGCCCCGGCCGTCCGCGACCCCGCCGGTGGAGGAGAACGGGTAGGGGCCGAAGAGCGACGACTCCCACCTGACCGCCTCCGCCGTCAGATCGTGCAGGCGCTTGGACTTCTCCGCCAGCGCCGGGTCGTACGCCGTCACGTTCGGGATGCCGTCGACGGTGCCCTCGCTGACGACGAAACGGCCGATCGCGAGCATGGCGAGGTAGGGCGCCATCGGCTGCCGCATCTCCCACCGCGCGGTCCGATAGCCGTCAGAGCCGGTCGTGTCGTCCGCGCCCGCGCGCTCGCCGTTGGCCAGCACGGTCAGCTCCTCGGGCGCGGACACCCGGAAGCTGAAGGTGGCCTTGTCCGCCGGGGTGTCGTTGGCGGGGAACCAGCTACGCGCGCCGTCCGGCTGGGACGCCACGAACGCGCCGTCCTTGGTGTTGATCCACCCCTGCTGCCCGGTGTCGTCCGAGACCGCCGTGAGCTTCCCGGCGTAGGAGACCACGACCGTGAACGTGGTCCCGGCTCTCAGTCCCGCGGCCGGGGTGATCACCAGTTCCTGGCCGTCGCGGCGGTAGCCGGCGCGGGCGCCGTCCACCGTCACGCTCTTGATCTCCGGTCCCGAGAAGTCGAGGTCGAACCGGGACAGGTTGTGGGTGGCGGTCGCGGTGATCGTCGCGGTGGCGTCCGCGGTGTGGTCGGCGGGGTCGAACCGCAGCCGCAGATCGTAGTGGCCGACGTCGTAGCCGCCGTTGCCCTGAAGGGGATAGTACGGATCGCCGATCCCCGGCGCGCCGGGAAGGAACGCCCCCGGCTCCGCGAGCGCGGGAACGGCCGGAGACGTGACCATCATGACACTCGCGGCCAGAGCGGCTAATTTACGCACCATGTTCCCATAATGGGGATTTTCAGGAGAAAGCGGTAATTCGTCACATTCTTCGCATCAATCTCGAAATCACCTCAGGTGCCGGCCATCACCTCGTCCACCAGGTCGAGGCCGAGGTCCCGCGCCCGCCGGACCGGCAGATCGGCGTCGGCGAACCAGTCGTCGGTCGCCTCCGGGTGCGGGCCGACCACCGCGACGCTGCCTGCGCCGTACGGGGTGACGAGGGCGGCGACGGCGCCGTTGGGATAGGTGGCGAGGACGGTGGCCCGGTTGCCGGGATCGAGCAGGAAGCAGGGGCCGTCCTGGAAGAAGACGCTGCGGTCCCGGCCGCGCCATCGCACGTCGACGAGGGTGTCCTCCTCGTCGTCCACGGTGGCGCCCGGCGTGGCGATGTACTGGTCGGTGTCGCCCGGCAGCAACGCGAAACCGGGGGTCGCACCGGCGAGATAGCCGCCCAGGCAGAAGCCGAGATACCGGCCGCCTCCGGCGACGTAGTCGCGCAGCGGGCCGCGGAGCCGCTTGAGGTGACGGTAACCCCGGGACAGGTCTCCGCCGCCCGGCTGGGCGTACACCGCGGCAACGGCCAGCGACTCCGCCGTGAGCGGCACCTTCTCGTTCGGGCCCGTGTAGCGCACGTCGAAGCCCCAGCGGCTCGCCTCCAGAAGCCCGGCGACCGCCTCGGAGCATCCGGAAACCGAGGCCGGGCCCCGGTAGACGAGCGCGAGCGGCCGGCCGGAAGGCCGAGGCGGGGCCGCCTCGGAGCGGAAGGCGCGTTGTACGGCGCCGAGAATGCCGTCGAATCTCATGTGTTCCTCCACCGATCCCATGCCGCTCACATGTCCGGGATGGGAACCTGCGCCGGGATGCCGCGCCAGCTCGTCCCCGGGGTGAGCCGTTCGCCCTTCATCAGCAACGACAGGGCGCCGAGCGAGACGTCCTCGCCCACCACCGAGTCGTAGAGCACCACGGAACGGGCGCCGACGGTGGAGCCGGACCGGACCGTGACGGCCGACATCTTCATGACCCGGTCCTCGAACAGATGGGTCTGCAGCGACACCCCCGGCCCGATCGCGACGTCGTCGCCCACCTCCACCAGGTCGAACTCGGTCAGATAAGTGGTCGCGATCCAGGCGCGCCTGCCGATGCGGGCCCCGAACCAGCGCAGCACGCCCGGCAGGAACGGGGTTCCGGCCAGGAGAGCGACTCCGGCGGGCACCGCGGCGGCCTCCCACAGCCCGGTGACGAACTCGGTGCGCCGGACGAACCTGCTCCACAACGGCTCCACTCTGGGCCGGTACGCGCCGATGAGGCGGCGTTTGCACGCGACGCAGCAACCGATCACCCCCAGCGACGCGGCGCAGGCGACGAGCGGCGCCGCGGCCACCACCACGGGCAGGGGCAGGAGGCGCGCGAGCGCGTGCACGCCCAGGAGGTGGAGGTAGAGCCCGGCGCCGAACAGCGTCGCCGGGAGCGTGGCGCGGAAGAACTCGACGCCCAGGCGGTGCAGCACCAGCAGGCGTGGCGGCCGGAACGTACGGTCCTCGGGAAACGCGCCGCTGTCCTGCCGCACGGGAAGGTGCATCGCGGGCGAGCCCAGCCACGAGGTGCCCTCCGGCACGCCGTCCGGCGGCGGGACGGTGCCGACGCCCACCAGGGAGCCCGGCCCCATCCGCGTCCCGGCCGGGACGACCGCGGCGTTGCCGACGAACGCGCGCCTGCCGACCTCGGTGGGACACAGAGCGACCTGGCCACGGGCGAAGCTGGCCGCGCCGACACCCGCCATGTCGGCGACGAAGCTCTCCTCGCGCAACGTGAGCAGGTCGGGGTCGAGCTGCGCGGCTGTGGACACCTCGGCCCGGCGGCCGACCCGCGCGCCGAGCAGCCGCAGCCACGGCGAGGTGTACAGCGTGCCGTAGAGCGAGTTGGTCAGCGTCAGGCTGGACTCAAGGAGCTTGTCGGCGGCCCACTTGCGTACGCCGAGCCAGGAACGCGCCGGATGGATGCCGGGCGGCGCCTTCGGCAGCACAAGACGCTTGCCGGCCGCCACCACCGCGCAGACGACGACCACGAACAGCGGGCCCGCCAGGAGGACGGCGACCGGAGCGGCCGGCGGGCCCCAGGCGGTCACGATCGTCCAGATGACCAGGACACTCGGCATGATCGTGGCGAGCAGGATCGCCTCGATGCAGACGAGGCCGGCCACGGCGGCGGCCACGTGGCGTGCCTTCCAGCTCCGGGGGCCGGCGGGGGCGCGCAGCATCGCCTCGACGGCCGGCCCCACGGACTCCACGGGGTTCGGCGGCGACCCGGCCCAGCGCCCTCCCCGCGGCACCGTCTCGCCGTACGTCAGGGCCGACTGGTCGCCGAGCGCGGCATGGCCGGCGACCCGTGCGCCCGGCCCGAGCACCGCGCCGTTCCCGACGAACGCGTGCGGCCCGACCTCCACCGGGGCGACGACCACCCACCCGTCCTCCACCAGCCAGGCGTGCAGCGAGGCCCGGTAGCCGACCGAGGCCCCCTCGCCGATCCGCAGCATCGCCGGGAGGTTGACGTCGGCGGTCGCGATGGCGGTGGCGGGTCCGACATCGGCGCCGAGCAGCCGCAGATAGGCGGCCATCATGGGGGAACCGCTCAGCGTCGGCAGCGGAGAGAGGGACAGCAGCAGGTTCGTCGTCCACAGCCGCAGGTAGGTCGCGCCCCACAGCCGGTGACGACCCGGCCGTACGCCGGCCGACAGAGGTCGCACCAGCAGCACCGGCAGCACCCAGCGAACCCAGAGGTACGCGGTCGCCGCGGCCAGCGCCAGCGCGCCGACCAGGCCGGTCCCCGTTCCCGGGAGGAGCAGCCATCCCTCCTGCGGCCTGTGGCCGCCGGAGATCGGGCCCGTGTGGGGCGTGGTCCAGGCGTACAGCGTGACGGAGACCGGCAACGTGACCATGAGGAGAAGCAGGTAGACGACCGCGCTCTGCGCGGCCCCGGCCGCCGCGACCGCCCGGCCGCCGTGCCGCAGGGGCCCCGGGCGGGTACGGGAGGCCGGTGCGCGTACGCTCCCGAGACCCCCGTGCGCGGAGAGGTGTGCGGCGAGGCGGCGTACGGTCGGGTTCGCATAGAGGTCGCGCACCGCGAGCCCCGCGCCGATCTCGCTCGTACGCAGGAGTGACACGATGCGTGCCGCCAGCAGGGAGTGGCCGCCGAGGTCGGTGAAGAAGTCCGCCTCGACCGAGAGCGACTCGGGGTCGAGCCCGAACTCCTCCGCCCACACGGCGCGCAGTCGTGTCTCCAGTGCGCCCTCGGCGGGCGCCACCGGCCCGGAGCCGACCAGGCGGCGGCCGGTCGGCCGCGGCAGCCGCCCGCGGTCCACCTTGCCGCTCGGCATGGTGGGCAGGGCGGCCACGACGTCCAGGAACGACGGCACCATGTAGGCGGGCAGCCGGCGGCTCAGACGATCGCGCAGCCGTCCGATGAGCGCCTCGTCGCCGGCCCCGCCGTCCGCGGGCACGATGTAGGCGGCCAGTTCCCCGTCCGGTCCGTCCACACCCGGCGCGGGCGTCAGGGCGGCCACGGCCTCGGAAACGCCGGCGTCCTCCAGCAGCACGTTCTCGATCTCGCCCAGGTCCACCCGGTGCCCGCGAATCTTCACCTCGGCGTCGGAGCGGCCGAGATATTCGAGCTCCCCGGTCGCGGTCACCCGGCCGAGGTCCCCCGTGCGGTACAACCTGCCGCCGGGGGGCGCCAGCGGATGCTCGACGAAGCGATCGGCGGTCAGGTCGGGACGGCCGACGTAGCCGCGGGCGACGCCGGGACCTCCGATGCAGATCTCGCCGACCTCGCCGTCCGGCACCGGGTCGCGCCGTTCGTCGAGCAGCACGACGGTGTAGGTGGGCAACGGCCTGCCGATGGTGACCTGCCGTCCCGGCAGCAGTTCGGCGCAGGTCGCGGTGACCGTCGCCTCGGTCGGCCCGTACGTGTTGAGCATCCGCCGCCCCGGCTTGCTCCACCGCTCCACCAGAGGCGCCGGGCAGGGCTCGCCCCCGACGAGGATGGTGCGCAGGGACGGCACGTCACGCGGGAGCGTCGCGAGCAGTGTCGGGACGCAGTACAAAATCGTGATCTTGTGCTGGTCCAGGAAGTCCGCCAGCTCCGCGCCGAGCTGCCGGGAGCCGGCCGGGCCGGCGACGAGGACCGCGCCGGCCGCCCAGGTCGGCCAGATCTCCTCGACGGAGAAGTCGAAGGAGATGGACATTCCCTGGTAGACGCGGTCGGCCGGCCGCACGTCGTACAGCTCCGGCACCACGCCGAGGAAGTTGCAGATGCTCGACTGGGCCACCTCGACGCCCTTCGGGCGCCCGCTCGACCCGGAGGTGTACATGACGTACGCGGCCGGGTCGTCGTCCGCGGTGCCATCGAGCGGGCCGGGACCCGGGCGGGTGGCGGGGGCCGCCGCGATCAGGTCCGCGGAGGCGTCGAGGGCGAGCACGCGGCGGCCCGGCGCCCTGACGTCCGGAGCCCGTGCGGACGTCGTGAGCACGAGGTCGGCGCCGGCGTCGCCGATGATGTAGCCGGCCCGGTCAGGAGGCGACCGCGGGTCGAGCGGCACGAACGCTGCGCCCGCCTTCCCCACCGCGAGCAGCGCCAGGTAGGTGTCCGGCGACCTCGGCAGCAGGATCGCCACCCGGGAGCCGCATCCGGCCCCCAGGTCGCGCAGGAGGTGCGCGAGCCGGTTCGCCCGAGCGTCGAGCGCGGCGTACGTCCAGCGCAGCCGCCCGCACTCCAGAGCCGTCGCCGACGGCGTCAGGTCGCAACGGGATTCGAAGACGTGGTGCAGGCGACCGGGCGACCTCCCGGGCAGGGCCCGCGAGGCGTCGGCCTGTGCTGTTCGAGCTAAGTAACCCGGCATGATCACCCTTTGGCCGATCGCGTACGCGCTCTCCAGGGTGTGCCCCTGCCGGGGCCGCTCCTTGGCAGGGCTCCCGCACAATCCCGGTAAAGAACCGCCTTTTGTGGGGCGTGTGTGGTCTCAGTGACCCCTTCCGTCCCTCTATCGACGCATCGGTTCCGGTAGCGTGCCGTACGGCAGTGATCGAATGGAGGCGCGGTGAGCTGGGCGGACTTCCAGTACGAGATCTACCTCAACGGCATGTCGGGCGTCGTGCCGCGCCTGCCCACGGATCTGACCCGGCTGGAGGAGATGGCCGAGCGGCGCCTGGGTCCCGGGCCGGTCGGCTACGTGGCAGGCAGCGCGGGCGGCGGGCGCACCGAACGGGCCAACCGCGAGGCGCTGGACCGCTGGCGCATCGTGCCGCGGATGCTGCGCGACGTGCGCGGGCGCGACCTGTCGGTGACCGTGCTCGGCCGGAGGCTGCCCGCGCCGCTGGCGCTCGCGCCGATCGGCGTGCTGTCGATCATGCATCCGGACGCCGAACCGGCCGCCGCCCGCGCCGCCGCGGCGCTGGGCGTGCCCTTCGTGCTGTCGTCGGCCTCCAGCACGCCGATGGAGGAGGTCGCCGCGGCCATGGGGGACGGCGAGCGGTGGTTCCAGCTCTACTGGGGCCGGGACCGCGAGGTCACCCTCAGCTTCCTCGCCCGGGCCAGGGCGTCGGGGTTCAGCGTGCTCGTCGTCACCCTCGACACACCGCTGCTGGCCTGGCGGCCCCGCGACCTCGACCAGGCGTACCTGCCGTTCCTGCGCGGCGTCGGCACCGCCAACTACTTCACCGACCCGGCGTTCCAGGCCGGGCTCGCGCGGCCGGTGCACGAGGACCCGAACGCCGCCGTCCTGCACTTCGTCGGGCTGTTCGGCGACCCCGGCAAGACCTGGCCGGACCTCGCCCTGCTGCGCGAGCACTGGGACGGCCCGATCGTGCTGAAGGGCATCCTCCATCCCGACGACGCCCGGCTGGCCGCCGACGCCGGGATGGACGGGGTCGTCGTGTCCAACCACGGAGGGCGCCAGGTCAACGGGTCGATCGGGGCGGCCGACGCGCTGCCGGCCGTCGCCGACGCGGTCGCCGACCGGCTCACCGTGCTGTTCGACGGCGGCGTCCGCAGCGGGGACGACGTCGTCAAGGCCCTCGCGCTCGGCGCGAGGACCGTGCTGCTGGGCCGGCCGTACGCGTACGGGCTGGGCCTGGACGGCCAGGCGGGGGTGGAGCACGTGCTCCGCTGCGTGCTGGCGGAGACCGAGCTCACCTTGGCCCTGTCCGGCTGCGCCGGGCCCGCCGCGATCACCCCGGCCATGGTCGCCCGCTTCTGACCCCGGCGCGCTCAGGTGGCCGAGCCGAGGTCCTCGGCGAGGGCCGACTCCTCCAGCCTCTCCCGCCGGGCGGTGACGGGGCCGGCCGCCGCGAGCTCCGCCGCCTGGGCGCGCTCGGCCTCGCCGAGCTGCCGGTGCGCGGCGGTGAGGATCACCGCGCCGAGGAGGACGGCCGCGGCCCCCAGGTAGAACGGCGCGTGCTGACTGTCGAAGTGCTCGGCAAGCCTGCCCGCGACGAAGGGCGCGAGACCGCCGCCGATGAAGCGGACGAACCCGTAGGAGGCCGAGGCGACCGGCCGCTCCACCGGCGAGACGGTCATGACCGCCTGGGTGGTGACCGTGTTGTTGACGCCGATGAAGACACCCGCGACGATCACTCCGCAGCGGGGGCGGGGGTGGGCCGGACCAGGGTCACGGTGGCGACCAGGGCGATCGCCATCAGCACCGCGACGCCGTAGAACGGGCCGCGCCAGCTGATGCCGCCCAGGGTCCCGCCGAGCAGGGGGCCGACCGCGATGCCGACGCCGAGCGCGGTCTCGTACAGGATGATCGCCCCGGCGAAGCCGCCGCTGCCGGAGGCGACGATGACCGCGAGGGAGGTGGCGATGAACAGCGCGTTGCCGAGGCCCCAGCCGGCCCGGAAGCCGACGATGCCGCCGATGCTCCCGGACGCGCCGGCGAGCGCGGCGAACACCACGATCAGGGCCAGACCGGCGATGAGCGTGCGCTTGGCGCCGATCCGGCTGGAGACCCATCCGGTGACCAGCATGGCCACCGCGGTCACCACCAGATAGCTGGTGAACAGCAGCGAGACCTGGCTGGGCGTGGCGTGCAGCTTCGAGCTGAGCGCGGGCAGGATCGGGTCCACCAGCCCTATCCCCATGAACGAGATCACGCAGGCGAAGGCGACGGCCCAGACCGCCCTCGGCTGCTTGAAGGGGCCGGCGGCGGGGGCATGAGCGCCGGTGGTATGAGAGACGGGGGCATGAGCAGAGCTCACCGGACCTCCTGGGGGTAGCGAGGGGGAGCGCCCTGGTCCCTACTCGCCGGCCTCGCTCTGGAGCAGGCGGCGGAGCAGGGGGAGGAACTCGCCGGCGATCCGCGTCAGGTCGCGCAGCTCATCGGGGGAGAGCGTGCCGAGCAGCTCGGTGAGCCGCTCCCTGCGCAGACGGCGCCGCTCGGCGAGCAGCGCGCGGCCGGCGTCGGTGACGGCGACCCGCACCGCCCGGCCGTCGAGGTCGTCGGCCGACCGGTCCACCAGCCCCTCGCGCTCCAGGCGCCGCACGAGCTGGGTCATCGACGGCTGGGTGACGGCCTGCCGCGAGGCGAGGACGCTCAGCCGCTCGGGGCCGTTGCGGTCGAGGTACGACAGGGTGGCCGCGGCCGTGAGGCTGAGGTCGCCCTGCGCGGACAGCCGCCGTACGGCGAGCACCGCGAGGTCGTCCAGCACGGCGGCGACCGCGGGGGAGTCCTCGCCGGGATCGGCGTTCGGGACGGTGGACACGGAGTTCCTCCGGACGGGTGACGGAAATTACATAGGGAGCTTATGCAACTGCTAGGAATGCTCCCTTACAGGGGGTCTGCCCGGGGCCGTCCGGAAACAGAGCCGCCCGCGTACCGGCCGGAAACCGGTACGCGGGCGGCCCGCCGCTGACGCGGCGCTCAGCGGGTGAGGGGGTACGACGGCCCCGGGACGTCCGGGACGGGCACCCCGCCGCGTACGGCTCCGTACGCGAACAGGCCGATCGGGCCGGGCCCGCCGGTGGCGGCCGCGGTCGAGGTGACGGCCAGGGCGAGGGTGTTGCGGCCGTGCTCGCGCAGCAGCCCGGCGGGCAGCACGAACTCCTTCTGCGGCCCGATGTCGCCGCCGTACTGGCCGATGTTCCAGCCGTTGAGGTAGACCATCGTCCGGGAGCCCGCCGGGACGGCGCCGCCGAAGCGCAGGCCCACGGAGACGTCCTGGCCCCCGGGCAGGTCGAGCCCGAATTCGGTGCGATACCACGTGACGCCGGGCGCGAGCGGCCGTGCGGCCGGGGCGGCCACCTCCTTCCAGGAGCGGTCGGGGTAGCCGGGCAGGTGCCAGCCGGAGCGCTCGCCGTACAGGCCGCCGGTGTTGAGCGGCCCGCGCACCGGGTCGGTCAGGTCCTCGCCGCCGCGGGCGCCCTGGATCTTCCAGGCGACCGTCGCGGGCGACCCCTCCACCGAGGCGGCGACCAGGCCGCGCGGCTGCTTGAAGCGGTTGTCGTCGGCCGTCCAGTCGTCGTTGTGCCCCATGTTCTGCACGAGGACCGCCAGCGTTGCGGTGCGCCCCGGCTTCAGCAGGCCCGCGGGGACCGTGAATCGGCCCGGCCCCGGATCGGGGTTCGCCGCGTCGACGTCGGCCTGGGTGCCGCCCGCGGCCGAGCCGAGGTAGCGCCCGTCGAGCCAGACGAGGTAGCGGCCGCGTCTCCCGGTGATCGCGTTCAGCGCCACGGTGGTCTCCGCGCCCGTCGCGGTGAAGCGGCCGCGATACCAGACGTCGCCGTAGTGGAAGCCGTAGTCGTCGGCGTACAGCACCGGCCCGGCCTTCGGCTTCATCGGGCTCTCGGTCGTGGTCCTGTCCGCCGTCCGCCAGGACGAGTCGTCGAACCCGGGCGCGGCCTCCGGCGCCTCGTCGTGGACGCGCCACCCGGTGAGCGCGGGCAGGCGCGCCGCCTCGCGTGGACCGGGCACCCGGCCGAGCAGCGACCCGCTCGGCGTCCGGGTGACGCGCACGTCCGTGTCGCCCGCGCCGCCGGCGAGGCGCAGCCGGGAGGCCTGCACGTCGGCGAAGACCTCCACCTCGCCCGCCTGGGCGGTGTCGGCGGTGAGCCGCACGGTCCCGCCCTCGACGGCGGCCGACCGGACGAGGGATGTGCCCCGCACCAGCACCGGGGCGGCGTCGGTGCCCGCCCGCCAGAAGGTCGCGGCGGTCTCGTCGGTGCCCAGCAGGAGCAGCAGCGGCCGGCGCCCGCCGCCCGAGACCAGCACGCGGGCGAGGCCCCGGTGGGTGTAGTCCAGCCGGAGGTCGCCGCCCGCGAACGCCCAGCGGACGTCGCCCTCCAGCACCCTCACCTGGGGTTTCGCCGGGTAACGCAGGATCGTCGCGCCCGGGGAGCCCGCCGTGCCGTACAGCACCGCGACGTCCCGGCCGCCGATGTGGGCGTGGGTCATGATCTCCGAACTGGACGCCGCCAGGCGCTGGCCGCCCAGGTCGTACGCGCCGACCAGGACGTGCGCGTCCCGTCCCGCGACCTGGACGGGCAGGGCGTACGTGCCGTCCGGGACGGTCCACGAGAGCGTGGCCGCGTCGGTGGTGGTGGCGGCGCGGTCGGCGTGCCGGACGAGCGCGAACCGGGTGCCGGTGTCCGGGTTCGTCCGGGCGACGACCCCGATGGCCGGGTTGTCCGTCGTGGGAGCCGCCGCCGGGTCGGTCTTGGCCAGAGGGGCGACGGACTGCAGGAAGTAGCCCTGCCGCTTGAACTCGTCGTACTTCGTGGTCGGCTGCCTGGCCTCGGTGAGGGCCGCGCCGTAGTCGTAGGAGGTGTAGACGTCGTTGGGCTGGGCGAGGAAACCCCAGTTGGTGCCGCCGAAGCCCATGTAGTAGTTGAACAGCGTCGCGCCGCTCACCATCAGGTTGGACTTGTAGAAGTACTTCATGTACGCCGGGCCGGTCAGCGCCCGGCACCGCTCGTAGCCCGCGTTCTCCAGGTCGATGGACCCGGCCTGGTACTCGGCGGCGAAGACCGGCGCGTCGTCGCGCAGCCGCTCGGTGACCCCCTCGCCCCACGGTCCCCACACCGTCTCGGCGTTCGGGCAGTCGAAGGACTGGGGGTAGTCGTCCACCCCGGGCATCTGGACGGCTCCCGGGCCCGTGGCCCAGGTAGAGGTCCAGTCGGCGGCGTCGCAGCAGTCGTTCGTGGTGATCGGCACGTCGATGCCGTCCGCCCGCGCCTGGTCCTGGATGTCCTGCATGTACGCCGCGTCGGTGTTGGCGGCGTACTCGTTCTCCGCGTTGTAGAGGATCACCGACCCGCCGCGGCCCACCTGGTGCCTGGCGATGATCGGGTTGATGTGGTGGAGCCAGTCGCGGTAGGCCTCGGTGAACCCGGGGTCGCTGCTGCGGCCCCGGCCGGGCACGTTCTTCAGCCATCCGGGGAACCCGCCGCCGGTGGTCTCCGCGTTGATGTACGGCCCGGGGCGGGCGACGACGTACAGGCCCGCCCGCTCGGCCGTACGCAGGAAGCGGTCGACGTCGCGCACCCCGGTGAAGTCGTACACGCCCGGCTTGGGGGAGTGGTAGGCCCAGTCGAAGTAGACGGAGACGGCGTTGAACCCGCCGGCCCTGATCTTCTCCAGCACGTCCCGCCAGAGGCCCGGGCTCGGCAGCCGGAAGTAGTGGATCTCGGCGGCCTGCACGACGACCCTCCGGCCGTCGATCATGAGCGAGTGGTGGTCGTAGGTGACCCGGGACGCCGCCGGGGCGGCCGCCGCCGGGCCCTGGAGCGGCACGGGCAGGAGGACGAGCAGTGCCGCGAGCACGGCCAGGACCTTGCGCACCATTACCGGCCTTCCGATCGTCGGGGCGGGGGTGTCTCCTCGTGCGATCTTTCCGGATTAGTTTGACTACCGCCCCAACAAACGTCAACGGCCGGTCCGGGTCAGCCGCGTCTGGCGGGCGGCCAGCCGTGGCCCCAGCCGCCCTGCGCCATCGTCTGGAACGCCCACCCGTCCTCGGTGCGGACCAGCAGGTCGCCGTAGCGCATGCGCTCCCTCCGTCCCTCGATCGTCATCGTCGCCGTGGTCTCCACGAAGACGAGGTTGGGGCTGAGGAAGTGCGGCGTCCTCGACGACTCCAGGTCGAGCCCCGCCGTTCCGCCGCCCATCGCCTCCCGCATCGCCTCGACGTACTCGGCGCGCGTCCACTGCCGGACGGCCGCGAACCCGCCCGGCACGTCGGTGGCCAGGTTCATCGGGAAGACCGCCAGGTCGGCCAGCTCCTCGATCGCCCCCTGCTCGGCGAGCGCGTCGTACCGGGTGAACCACTCCTCGACGCTCTTGCGCTCCTCGTCGCTCGGCTCGTACACCGATTCGCCCCTCTCCTGTCGCACGTCCGTCTTCCCGTCGATCGTGCCGCGCGCCGGGGCGAAGCGCGCGGGACGAATTCGGGGGAATTTCGGCGGTGTCCTCCGCCCGGTGTGACCTGCGTCATCGCCGGAGAAGGCGGTCGCCGTGCGTGCGGGGGCGGACACCGGCCGCGCATGAGGCGCCGATCACCGGGTAGCTGCCGCCCTCGTAGGTCCCCGCCCCCGGCGGTGGAAGGCTCTGAACAGGAGGACTTATGGCCGCTCCGGTCGACTGGGGAAGAGGAGTGGCCGACGCCTGGTCGTCGGTCGCCACCTTCGTCCCCAAGTTCCTCGCATTCGTCGTCGTCCTGGTGGTGGGCTGGCTTGTCGCCAAGGCCCTGCGCAAGGTCGTCGACGCCGTGCTCGAACGCGTCGGGTTCGACCGCTGGGTCGAGCGCGGCGGCGTCGGACGGGTGCTCGCGCGCAGCAAGTACGACGCGTCCGACCTGCTGGCGAAACTGGTCTACTACGCGGTCCTGCTGGTGACGCTGCAGATCGCCTTCTCCGTCTTCGGCCCCAACCCGGTCAGCGCACTGCTCGCCGGAGTCGTGGCCTGGCTGCCCAAGGCCGCCGTGGCTATCGTGATCATCGTGGTCGCCACCGCCATCGCCAGGGCCGTGAAGGACATCGTCACCGCGGCGCTGGGCTCCCTGTCGTACGGCAGGACGCTCGCCACGATCGCCTCGGTCTTCATCATCGGCCTCGGCGTCATCGCGGCGCTCAACCAGATCGAGGTCGCGACCACCGTCACCACGCCGGTGCTGATCGCCTTCCTGGCGGCCGTCGCCGGAGTCGTCATCGTGGGCGTCGGCGGCGGCCTGGTGCGGCCCATGCAGCAGCGCTGGGAGCACTGGCTGAACCGTGCGGAGGCCGAGACCGAGACCATCCGCGCCCAGGCGGCCGCCTACAGCCAGGGCCGCTCCGACGCGATGGAGACCGTCCACGTGCCGCAGGAGGCCATGCCGCGGGAGGCCTACCCGCGGCAGACGGCCGGCGCCTTCGCGCAGCCGGCGCACACCGCGTACCCGCAGACCGCCGGAGCCCCGCAGGCGCCGGTGTCTCCGCAGCCGATGTCCCCGGAGGGTCCGGCGGGGGCCACGGGATACCCGCAGGGCACGGCGTACCCGCAGGAGGGCGCGCCGGCCACTCCGGGTGCGGCGACCACCCCGATCAGCCCGGCGGCCCCGGACGCGCGGCGCGCGGACGGCCCTGTCGGCCCGGCCGGACAGCCGGCGCCCGGTCAGGTGGGTCGCGGTGAGCCGGGTCCCGACCCCTCGTGGCCCACGCCGCCGGAGGAGCCTCCGCCGCCGGTCCGCTGACCGTCGTCTCCTCCGCAGTGTTTCGCGGGGCGTCCCGTCCAGGGGCGCCCCGCACCCGTATGTACCGGGTGGGGCGTTGTCAGGCGGGTTCGGCGGCGGTGTCGAGCAGCAGGCAGACCGCGGTCATGCGCAACACGGCGAAGTCGAGCGGCTGGTCCGGCCCGGGCGTCCGCCAGCCCTTCTCCTGGGCCCCGTCCCAGAAACCGATCAGATAGGCGAGCAGTGAGGACGGCCCGACCCGCTCGCCGAGGCCCGAGATGGCCTGCCGTACGGCGGCCATGTGCTGGTCCAGCGAGGCGAGGACGCCCGGGTGCTGGTGCCGCAGGTCCAGCACACGCTGCGCGAACTCGGCGCGGATGCGGACAGGCCAGGAGTGCTCGGACACGTGTGTCTCCGGGGGTGAGGCAGATGGATGCCCCATCACGATAAGCGGCTCCGGCGGGGAATCCGCCCGAAACTGCTCATTTCGCCGGGGGCCGTGTCAGATCGAGGGCGTGCTGGAGCCCCGCACGACGAGTGTGGTCGGCAGGATCCGGGCCGGCGGGGCGTCGGCGCCGTTGATCATGGAGACCAGGGCCTCCGCGGCGGCCGCGCCGAAACCGTCCTTGTCCTGGGCGATGGTCGTCAGGCCGGGCGGCACGAGCGCGGCGACCTCTATGTCGTCGAACCCGACGACCGCGATGTCCTCGGGCACCTTCAGGCCGGCCTCGGCGATCGCGCGCAGCGCGCCGACGGCCATCTCGTCGCCCGCGACGAACACCGCGTCGGGCCGTTCGTCCGTCTCCAGCAGCCGCCGCATCGCGGCCTCCCCGCCGGTGACGTAGAAGTCGCCCTCGGCCACGTGCTCCGGCCGGTAGGGCAGGCGCAGCAGAGCCAGCTCCTCCTGGTAGCCCTGCAGGCGCTCCGCGCCCGGCCGGGTGTGCGCGGGCCCGGTGATCGTGGCGATGGCCTGCCGCCCCTGCTCGTGCAGGTGCCGTACGGCCTGGCGGGCGCCGCCCACGTTGTCGGAGGTCACGTACGTGGCCCGGGGACCCTGTACGGGACGGTCGAGGCTGACACAGGGCACCCCCGACTCGGCGAGGTGCCGCAGCGACGGGTCGGAGGTGCCGCTGTCGATCATCACCACGCCGTCGAGGTTGTGCCTGCGGGCGGCCCGCACGTACGCGTCGTCGGTGTGCTCACCGCTGGTGGCGAGCATGAGCAGGTGGTATCCGCGCCCGCTGAGCGCCGTCTTCAGGCCGATCAGGATCTCCTGGAAGAACGGATGGCGCCAGCCGGGCCGGCGGTGGTCGGTGTCCCACAGCAGGCCGACCATGAAGGACTTCTTGGTGGCCAGCGTGCGCGCCGACTCGTTGGGCAGGTAGCCGATCTGGCGGGCCGTCCGCAGGACCTGCTCCCTGGTTTTCGCGTTGACTACCTCGGGATTGTTGAACACTCGGGAGACGGTCGCCGGGGACACGCCGCACAGGCGCGCCAGCTCTCTGATCGTTGCCACGGACCAAACGCTATCGCATCTCGCTGTAACCGGTTTCATGGACCGTTCTCACAAAGTACGTACTTCCTGGGGAACTCGCAACCCGTAATCGAAATTTCCCACAGTTACGTTTCTGTGACTTGACACGTCCCCTTCTTCTTATGTGTGATGTCGGGCATCGGCCGACGCTGCTTCGTTGCCACGGGCTCGGCCGCTGTCGCCATCTCGCAGCCGCATCCCTTCTCCTGTGAAGGAGTCCAGGTGTCCGCTGCGAAACTCCGCCTGCCCGCGCGTCCGGTCGCCGCCCCGTACGGCGATACCCGCGGCTTACGGAGGAACGGATCCATCGCCCGCACGGCCGGTTTCGGCGCGTTGGCCGATAACTCGTGCGCGGGCGCCGAGTCTGGAGCGATCACAGGATGACGGCGATCGAACACCGCCCCTCCGGGCCGCGGGTCTTCCCCGCCGGCTTCGTCTGGGGCACTGCCACCGCGGCGTACCAGATCGAGGGGGCCGTCGACGTCGACGGCCGGGGGCGCTCGATTTGGGACACCTTCTGCAGGATGCCCGGCGCCGTCGCGCGGGGCGAGTCAGGTGAGATCGCCTGCGACCACTATCACCGCTGGCAAGAGGATGTCGATCTCATGAAGGAGCTGGGGGCGGCCGCCTACCGATTCTCCGTGGCCTGGCCGCGCGTCCTGCCGGACGGGCGCGGGCCGGTGAATCGGCGCGGCCTCGACTTCTACCGACGCCTCGTCGACGCCCTGCGCGAGGGCGGCATCGAGCCGTACGTCACGCTGTACCACTGGGATCTGCCCCAGGCGATCGAGGACCGCGGGGGCTGGCGGGTCCGCGAGACGGCTGAACGTTTCGCCGACTACGCGGAGGTGATGTACGACGCGCTCGGCGACTCGGTGTCGAACTGGATCACGCTGAACGAGCCGTACTGCTCGTCGATCGTGGGGTACGGCGAGGGCCGGCACGCACCGGGCGCCACCGAGGGGCACGGCGCGCTGGCCGCCGCCCACCACCTGTTGCTCGGTCACGGCCTCGCCGTCACGCGCCTGCGCGCGCTGGCCCGGCCCGGCCAGCGCGTCGGGGTGACGCTCAACATGTCGCCCACGGTGCCGGCGACCACCTCGCCGGAGGACGCCGCGGCCGCGCGGCGGATGGACCTGCTGGTCAACCGGCAGTTCACCGACCCGCTCTTCGGCGGCTCCTACGCGCCCGACATGGCCGAGACGTTCGGCCGGATCACCGACTTCTCGTTCCGGCGGGACGGCGATCTGGAGACCATCGGGACGCCGGTGGACTTCCTCGGGGTGAACTACTACTACCGGCTGCACGTGGAGGCCGCGCCGTACGAGGAGGCCGACCCGGGCCGCCGTACGGCGTTCGACCTCGGCGTGCGCACCGTCACGCCGGAGGACGCGCGCACCAGCGGGCTGGGCTGGGTGGTGGAGCCCGAGGGGCTGTACGAGACGCTGGTCGGCCTGACCACCCGCTATCCGGACCTGCCGCCGGTCTACATCACCGAGAACGGCTACGGCGACGACGGCGTGCTGGAGGACACCGGGCGCGTCGACTACCTGCGCGACCACCTGGCCGCGACCCACGACGCGATGACGGCGGGGGCCGACGTGCGGGGCTACTTCGCCTGGTCGCTGATGGACAACTTCGAGTGGGCCCGGGGCTACTCCGCGAGGTTCGGGCTCGTGCACGTGGACTACGAGACCCAGGAGCGCACGCCGAAGTCCAGCTACCGCTGGATGCGCGAGTTCATCGCCGACCCGGTGCTCGCCGAGCCGCCGGCCGGTGAGGAGCTGTTCATCGATCCCGTGATGACCGACCCGGTCATCGCCGGGCCCGTCATCGGCGATCCCGGCGTGGTCGCGTACGGCACGGGCGGCTACGGGAGGGCCCACTACGGCACGGGTGGCTACACGGGTGCGTACGGCCTGGACGACTTCGACGTCGCCGATCCCGTCGTCGCCGGTGCGCCCGTCGACGTCCTGGTCGCGGGCACTCCCCGGGGCGACCGCTCGGGAGGCGAGCTGGGCTGAGGCCGCGGCGGGATCAAGGGCGGGATCGAGGGCGTCATGTCGCCCGACATGGGTCAAGCATGTCGGTCAATTCCCATTTTGGTGCGCCGAATCCCGGTTTGTCGGCTACCTTGGTGATCAACGTACGGCACGGCCATCAGGGGCAGCACGATGAACTTGGAGCAGGGGCCGCCGGGGATCGACGTCACGGTCCCCAGCGTCGCCCGGATCTACGACTACCTCCTCGGCGGCAAGGACAACTTCGCCGTCGACCGGGCGGCGGCCGAGAAGCTGATCGAGCTGACTCCGAACGCCCGTGAGGGGGTCCAGAGCAACCGGCGCTTCATCCGCCGCGCCGTGACCCTCATGGCCGGCCACGGCATCCGCCAGTTCCTCGACATCGGAGCCGGGCTGCCGACGCAGGAGAACGTCCACCAGGTCGCGCTGCGTGCCGCCCCCGGCGCGCGGGTGGTGTACGTGGACAACGACCCGATCGTGCTGACCCACGGCCGGGCCCTGCTCGCCGACAACACCACGACGATCGTGGTGGACGGCGACCTGCGCGACCCCGAGGGCATCCTCGGCGACCCCCGGATCAACGAGCATCTCGACTTGAGTCAGCCCGTGGGGCTGCTCATGGTCGCGGTGCTGCACTTCATCCCCGGCGCCGACGCCGGGCGCGTCGTGGCCGCGCTGCGCGACCGGCTCGCGCCCGGCAGCGCGATGGCCATCAGCCACCTGTCGTACGGCGACCTCGACGAGGAGAAGATCCGCGAGGGGCGCGAGCTGTACAAGAACACCTCCGCCGCCGGCGTCACCCCGCGCACCCACGCCGAGCTCCTGCGGTTCTTCGACGGGTTCGACCTGGTGGACCCGGGCCTGGTGGTGACCGAGGACTGGCGTCCCGAGCCTGACGAGCCCCGGCTGCCGAGGATTCCCGGCGTGGACGGCTACGCGGGCGTCGGCCTCCTCCGCTGAACCCCGATCCTCCGCTGAACGCCGGTCAGTCCCCGGCGATCCACAGGTCGGGGCCGAACACCTCGTAGCGGATGTCGGAGGCGGCCACGCCGCGCGCCGTCAACTGCGCGCGTACGGCCCGCATGAACGGCAGCGGCCCGCACAGGCATGCCGTGACGCCCCCGGGCAGGTCGACCGCCGACAGGTCGGCCCGCCCGGCGGCCGGAGCCGGGCCGCTCAGCTCCTGTGCCGGCAGGTCCTCGTACCACCGGTGCAGGGTGGCGCCGGGCAGGGCCGCGACCAGGTCCGTCAGCTCCTCGCGGTGGACGTGGTCGCCGGGGGAGCGGTCGGCGTGGACGACCACCACCCGCCGGGCCGACCCGGTGACGGCGAGATGGTCGAGCATCGACAGCACGGGGGTCACCCCGATCCCCGCCGAGGCGAGCAGCAGCGGGCCGTCGCCCTCCGGGAGGGTCAGATCGCCGAACGGCGCGGAGACGTCGAGCACGTCGCCGGCCCGGACGTGCTCGTGGAGCCAGGTGGAGACCTCGCCCTCGGGCGCGCTCTCGCCGCGCACCCGCTTCACCGTGATCCGCCAGTCGCCGCGCCCCGGGGCGTTCGACAGGCTGTACTGCCGGATCTGCCGCGCGCCGTCGGGCAGCGTGACCCGGACGCTGACGTACTGGCCCGGCAGGAACGACAGCGGGACGTCCGGGCGCAGGAGGAAGGAGGCGGCGTCGGCCGTCTCGTCGCGCCGCTCGGTCACCGTGGCCCTCGTCCAGCCCTGGCCCGCCTCGCGGTAGAGGTCGCGCTCCAGGCCGATCAGCGTCTCGGCCATGAGCCAGTAGACCTCGTCCCACGCCTGGGCGACCTCGGGCGTGACGGCGTCGCCCAGCACCTCGCCGATGGCGCCGAACAGATACTTGTGCACCACGGCGTACTGCTCCTCGGTGACGCCGAGGGAGGCGTGCTTGTTGGCGATCCTGGACAGCATCGTGCCGGGAAGCCCGCCCGGGCGGTCCACCAGCGCGGTCGCGAACGCGGCGATCGAGCCCGCCAGCGCGACCCGCTGCTCGCCGTTGGCCTGGTTGCCCCGGTTGAACAGGTCGCGCAGCAGCTCGGGGTTGTCGGCGAACAACGTGTCGTAGAAGCGGGCGGTGATGTCCTGGATCGCGCCCGCGATCACGGGCAGGGTGGCGCGGACGGTCGTGGCCGACTCCGGAGAGAGCATGACATCCTCCAAATTGGTATCTAGTATGCAAATTTAACGCCGTGGATCTGCCGGATTCTTCCTGGGCGTGCGGGTCAGGAGAGACCGAGCAGCACCGGTCCCGAGGGCGCGGAGACCAGCTGGTCGACGGTGATCGGATCGAGGGAGGCGTAGAAGGCCTGCTGTGCCGCGCGCAGCGCGCCGCGCAGGCGGCAGGCGGCCCGCAGCGGACAGGGGATCTCCCCCTCGCAGGTGACGACCTCCTCCTCTCCCTCCAGCTCGCGGACCAGCCAGCCGATCGACGCCGTACGGCCGAAGCCGGTCAGCTCCAGGCCGCCCCCGCGCCCCCGGCGCGCCTCCACGACGCCGAGGTGCTGCAGCCGGGCGATGGCCTTGGCGGTGTGGTTGTAGGGGATCGCCATCGCCTCGGCCACCTGGCGGGTGGTGAGCGACGCCCCCGGATCCAGGACCGCCAGGCGCATCGTCACCCGCAGGGCCAGGTCCGTGAACTTCGTCAACCGCACGTCTCGAACACTAGCAAATCGGTATTTCACACTCCAATTTGGGTGAGCCCGACGTTCCGGTCCGGCGAAAATGTCGGTGGCCGGACCTAGGGTGGGGCGCCACAGGATCCGCGAAGAGACGGGGAACATCCATGACCACCCTGGCCGACCGCCCGAACACCGCGCTGCTCGTCATCGACGTCCAGAAGGGGGTGGTGGCGGGCGCGCACGACCGTGATGCCGTGATCGCGAACATCGACACCCTGATCGGCAAGGCCCGCGCGCAGGACATTCCGGTGATCTGGGTGCAGCACTCCGACGGGCACGAGTTGCAGCGGGACAGCGAGGCCTGGCAGTACGTGCCGGAGCTGGTGCGGCGCGACGACGAGCCGGTCGTCCACAAGATCTACGGCGACTCGTTCGAGGACACCGACCTGGAGGCGCGGCTCGCCGAGCGCGGGGTGGGCCGGCTCGTCGTCACGGGCGCCCAGACCGACGCGTGCATCCGCTCGACCCTCCACGGGGCCTTCGTCCGGGGATACGACGTGACGCTGGTCGGCGACGCGCACACCACCGAGGACCTCACCGCCTACGGCGCGCCGGTCCCCGAGCAGGTGATCACGCACACGAACCTCTACTGGCAGTACCAGACCGCCCCCGGCCGCGGTGCGGCGACCGTCCCCACGGCGGAGGTGGACTTCGGCACGGCCTGAGCCGGCGCGGCCGTCGCCGGTGTTCCAGGGCCGGTGTTCCAGGGCCGCTCAGGGGGCATCACCGGGGGGAGAGCGGGCCGCCGGAGCGGAGGCGCGCTCGGTGTCGAACGTGAGCCGTGGAACGTGAGCTGTCGAACGTGAGCGTGGGGGACGTGACCGCAGCCGCCTGTCCCGAAGACCTCGTCCGGGCCGTCCGGGCGGCGGGGGTCCGTGACGAGCGCGTGCTCCGGGCGGTGCGCGCGACTCCGCGGGCGGGTTTCGTCCCGGCCGCGCACGTCGCGCACGCGTACGAGGACGTGCCGATCCCCATCGCGCACGGGCAGGTGACGACGCAGCCGTCCCTGTCGGCGACGATGATCGAGGGACTGCGGCTCACCGGCGTGGAGCACGTGCTGGAGGTCGGCTCCGGCCTCGGATACCAGACCGCGCTGCTCGCCCGCACGGCCCGCGACGTGGTCGGCGTCGACCTGTGGCCCGACCTCGTGCGGGCGGCGCGGCGCAACCTCGCCCGGCAGGGCATCCGCAACGCGGAGGTGCGGGTCGGCGACGGCGGCCAGGGCGTGCGTGAGCACGCTCCCTACGACGCCGTGATCGTCTCGGCGGCGTTTCCCACGGTTCCCGCGCCGCTGGTCGAGCAGTTGCGGCCCGGCGGGCGGCTGGTGCAGCCCATCGGCACCGGCGGCCGGGAGGAGGTCGTGCTCTTCGAGCGCACCGTCATCGGCCTGGAACCCCGGCAGGTCCTCACGCTGGCCAGCTTCGTCCGCCTCCACGGCCGTTTCGGCTACCCCTCCTGAGGGGTGTGGAGGCGGGCCGTCAGGCCTCCGGCTCGCCCTCGTGCGCGTGGTAGGCCCTGGTCCAGGAGGCGCCGCAGTGGCAGCGGGTCAGCTCCAGCAGCCGGCCGTCCTCGGTCACGGCGAGCCCGTCGTCGAGACGGACGTGAACATGCACGCTCATGGTCTTGCCTCTGCTGTCGGCGATCCCCGGCAACGAACCCGAGACCTCTTGGGTGCTTTATCCCAATATAGGGTGTTTTGTTGGTGAATCATCCCACTAGGGAAGATAAGGCGATCTTCGGGTAAGGGGCTTGATACGGGACCGGCCGGATAGGAGATACGTCTCTGTCCCTTTTCGCAAGGAGGATCTTCTATGCGAACTCGCCGCATCGGCGAACTCGGGGTCGGCGCGATCGGTCTCGGCGGCATGCCGATGTCGATCGAGGGGCGGCCCGACGAGCAGCGCTCCATCGCGACCATCCACGCGGCGCTGAACGCCGGAGTGACGCTGATCGACACCGCCGACGCCTATCACCTGCACGCCGACGAGGTCGGCCACAACGAATCGCTGATCGCCCGCGCCCTGGCCGGCTACGACGGCGACACCTCGGACGTGCTGGTCGCCACCAAGGGCGGCCACCTGCGCCCCGGCGACGGCTCCTGGACCCAGGACGGCTCGCCCGAGCACCTGAAGGAGGCGTGCGACGCCTCCCTCAAGCGGCTGGGCGTCGAGGCGATCGGCCTCTACCAGTTCCACCGGCCCGACCCGGAGGTGCCGTACGAGGAGTCGATCGGGGCCCTGCGCGACCTGCTCGACGCGGGCAAGATCCGCTACGCCGGCGTCTCGAACGCGAACTCCGAGCAGATCCGCCAGGCCGGTGACATCCTCGGCGACCGGCTGGTGAGCGTGCAGAACCAGTTCTCGCCCGCGTTCCGCTCCAGCGAGGCCGAGCTCGAACTCTGCGCGCGGATGGGCATCGCGTTCCTGCCCTGGAGCCCACTGGGCGGCATCTCCAAGGCCGGCGAGCTGGGGTCGCGCTTCGCCCCGTTCGCGGAGGTCGCGAAGGCCCACGAGGTGAGCCCGCAGCAGGTGTGCCTTGCATGGATGCTGGCCAAGGCGCCGGTGGTGATCCCGATCCCCGGATCGTCGCGGCCGGAGACGATTCTCGACTCGGTCAGGGCGGTGGACCTGGAGCTCACTTCCGAGGAGCTGGGCCGCCTCGACGCCGCCGGCTGAGCGCCGCCCCGCTCGCGGGTCCTGTCCAACGGGTCCTATTCGGCGGGCCAGTCGTCGGCCCACTGACGGTGCCGGGCCGCCGCCGCGAGCGCGGCGGCCCGCGCCGCCTCCGTCGGCGTGAACGGCAGGTCCCGTCTCGTCACCACGAGGACGGCGCCGGGATGCACCGGAACCGTCATCACGGCGCCCGGCGTCCTGTCCGCGGCCGGCTCACCGGGCTCCCGCCACCGGACGTCCGCCGTACGCAGCAGTTCCGTCATGGCCGGGAGCAGCTCGCCCGGATCGTCCCGTACGCGCTGACCCAGCAGCAGCGCCTGGATGCCGGGGTCGATGAGGTCCTTGACCTGGGCGGGGACGACGACGGCGTCCGCGCCGCCGGCCCGGTCGACGGCGCGCCACAGGTCCTGCGGGGTGAGCGAGGCCGGGGCCTCGACGACGAACTCGTCCAGGGCGTCGCAGCCTCCCCGCGTCATCGCAGCGCTGCCGGCCGGGGCGATCTGCAGGGAGAGGATGTTGCAGCCCAGCCGGGCGAAGGCCCCGGCGAGCGCGGCGAGGCGGCCGGGACGCTCGGCGACCCTGGCCCGCACCCGCCACAGGCTGGTCGCGTGACCGGTCCCCGGGCGGACGCGCCCGCGCACGGCCCCCGGGACCGACAGCCTCTTGTGCACGGCCGAGCCGACGATCAGGGCCATTCCGATGGCGACGAGCACCACCGGGCCGGGGTCGCGGTGGCCGAGCAGGGTGGCGAGCACGTGGGCGAGCCCGACGGCGAGGAAGAGCGCGGCCAGTTCCGCGATCTCCCGCTGCCAGGACCGGGCGCCGTGATGCCGGTGAAGCGGGCCGGGAGCCGGATGGTCGTTTCTCGGTTCGCTCATGCCCAGAAGTCTGACCCGGCGCCGTTACGCGGTCACCGTCCGTGGGGTGTCGTCCGCATTAATCCACTCTCACCGGGCCGCCGCGCGCATCAACGGATCTTCACGGCTCCGGTATGGAGCCGTCCGTCCTGATCCAAAGGCAGAACGGATGGCCCGCGGGGTCGAGGAGGACCCGCACGTCGTCCTGGGGCTGGTGGCCGGCGAGCGTCGCCCCGGCGCCGGTCGCGTGCGCCACGGCCGTCTCCAGGTCGTCCACCTCGATGTCCAGGTGCAGCATCATCCGCTGGTCCCCCGGCCCGGCGGGCCAGACCGGCGGCACGTACTCCTTCTCGGTCTGGAACGACAACCCGGTGCCGCCTCCGGGCGGGTGCATCGTCACCCAGCCGGGCTCGTCGGCGTCGATCGTCCAGCCCAGCAGCCGCTGGTAGAAGGCCGCGAGCTCCCGGGCGTCCGGTGCGTCGAGCACCGCCGCCGACAGGGTGAGTCGTGGCGTCATGCGTCCTCCGGAGGTCGTCCCGGCATCGCCGTCGTGCCGCTGCCCTCCGCACCGTTCTCCAATCGCGGAGTGATGACCCCAGGGTGATGATCTTCGACCGCCTCCTCGCCTACAATGCGATGAAAGCGGTTCCATAGGCGAGGGGCAGACGCTTGGACGACTCGAGGCGGGCGCCGGAGGGCGTCGATCCCACCATCCCGAACATCGCCCGGATGTACGACTACTACCTGGGCGGCAAGGACAACTTCGCCGCCGACCGGGAGGCCGCCGAGAAGATGCTCGCCATCGGGCGGCAGATGGGCAACGACGGCCGGGAGGTCGCCAGGGAGAACCGCGGCTTCCTGCGGCGTGCGGTGCGGCACCTGGCCGAGTCGGGGATCACGCAGTTCGTCGACATCGGCGCGGGCCTGCCGACGCAGGAGAACGTCCACCAGGTCGCGCGGCGGCACGCCCCCGGATCGCGGGTGGTCTACGTGGACAACGACCCGGTGGTCCTCACGCACGCGCGGGCGCTGCTGGCCGACAACCCCGAGACGATCGTGGCGGCCGGGGACCTGCGGGACCCGGACGCCGTCTTCGACGACCCCGGGGTGCGCGCCCACATCGACTTCACCCGGCCGTTCGCGGTGCTGCTCGTCTCGGTGCTGCACTTCGTGACCGACGACGAGGACGCCGACCGGATCACGGCCCGGATCCGCGAGCGGATGGTCCCGGGATGCCACCTGGTGCTGTCGCACATCCGGACGAACGACGAGGTGGCCGAGGAGGCCGTCGTGGAGAGCAAGAAGGTGTACGCCGCCACCTCCTCCGGCGGGCTCGTGGGCAGGCCGTTCAAGCGGATCGAGTCGTTCTTCGACGGCCTGGAGATCCTGGAGCCCGGCCTCGTGCCCGTGCAGGCGTGGCGGCCCGACGTCCCCTGGGACGTGCCGGTCGACATGGACAGGACCGGCATCTTCGGGGCGGTCGGCCGCATGCCCTGACCGGAGCCGTCCCCGGCTCCGGCCCCTTCGACCGTCCCTCCCGTCGTCATGCGTCCGCTCCCGTCTCTGGGCGGAGGTCCGGAGACGACGGAGCCGGTGGACAGGGGGTCAGTCAGCGGCACGGGTCAGCACAGCGCCCGGGTGAGCATGTCGAGGGTGAGTTCGACGATCCTCTCCGGAGGCTCCGCGCCGGAATCTTCGGAAGGATCTCCGGCGGGATCTTCGCCGGGCGCCGTCTCGCGCCCGGCGATGTCCGGCGCCAGATGGCGGGCCCCCGCGCGGACCACGCCCCAGGCCAGGTCGGCCCGCAGCGCGGGGTGGTCCATCCCGGCCTCGCGCAGCGCGTCCGCGAGCGGCGCGGTCAGCTCGCCGTGCAGTTCCTCCACCCTGGCCCGGCACTCGGGCGGCAGCCCGATCGTCTGCAGCGCCGGGATCAGCGCGTAGTCAGGGCTGCCGACGAAGTCGAGCGCCGCCCTGCCGTACGCGCGGATCCGGTCCGGCAGCGGGCCGCCCGCGGGCGCGACGGCGGCGCGCAGGCGCGCGGACCAGCGGGGAAAGGCGTCCTCCACGAGCTGGGCGAGGATGTCGGCGGTGGAGGCGAAGTAGCGGTAGACGCTGGAGCGGGCCAGGCCGATCCGCGCGCCGACGGCCGCCGGAGTGAGCGCCTGCACGCCCTCGGCGGCCAGGATCTCCCGCGCCGCGTCGAGCAGGGCGGCGTGCTGGTTGGCCCGGTGGTCCGCGACGGTCGCCGCGCTGATCCTCGGCATCTCCCCTCCAGGGCTGTCACATGTCCGGCTCGCGACCTCCAGTATCCGGCCCTCCGGCAGCGACCTGCTCCGGAGACTCGTCCCGCACGACCGGCGTACGGGGGAGCAGGAGGGTGATGCCGACCCCGGCGAGCAGCGCCAGCGCCGTGATGAAGGTGACCCTGCGGGTCGCCTCGGCGGCGGCCACGACCGCCGCCGCGTGGATCGCCGGGTCCCGGAGCGCGGGGATCGCGGCGCCGGCGCTCTCCTCGACCACGCGCGCCGCGCTCGTGCGCACCTGCTGGGGCCGGTCGGAGAGCCCGCGCTCGACGGCCGAGCCGAGTCCGGACACCAGCACCCCGCCGAGGATGGCGACTCCCAGCGCCGCGCCGAGCTGGCGGACCGTGCTCTGGAGCGCGGACGCGCCGCCGGACAGACGCGCCGGCACGTCGGCCATGAGGACGCCGGTGAGCTGCGCCGTGGCGAAGCCGATGCCCGCGCCGTAGAGGAGCAGCCACGGCACCGGCCGCCAGGCGCCCATGTCCGGCGCGAGGGACAGGCCGATGCCGGCCGCGCCGGCGGCCTCCAGGGCCAGGCCGATCCGCACGATGGACCGCGGGGACAAGGTCTTCGACAGCGGGGGGACCAGCCCGCCCGCGAGGAAGGTGCCGAGGGCCAGCGCGGCGATGACGAGACCGGCCTGGAAGGCGGTGTAGCCGAGCGCGGACTGCAGGAAGAGCGGCAGCACGAGGATCATGCCGAACTCGCCGAGCGCCACGATCACCGCCGTCATCGAGCCGTAGCGGAAACTCGGCAGCTCGAACAGCGTCAGGTCGACGAGCACGGGCAGGCCGGCGCGCTCGCGCCGCCGTTCACGCACGATCAGAGCGACCAGCGCGAGCACGCCGACGCCGAAGGCGAACGGCACGGGGGAGACGCTCTCGAACCGCAGGCCGAACAGGTCCGCGGTCCGCCGCGGCTCGAACCAGCCGTACTTCTGGCCCTCGATCAGCGCGAAGACGACGCCGGTCGTGCCGAGCACGGCGAGGACGAGCCCGGCCAGGTCGCCGCCCGTCGCGCGGCCGTCCCGGGACTCGGGCACCCGCAGCGAGCCGAGCAGGAGCAGCGCGCCGATGGGCAGGTTGACCCAGAACGCGGCGCGCCAGCCGTACTCGGTGACCAGCCAGCCCCCCGCCAGCGGGCCGGCGGCGGCCATGCCGCCGATGATGGAGCCCCACACGGCGAAGGCGATCACCCGCTGACGGCCCACGTACACGCGGTTGATGATCGCGAGGGTCATCGGGACGGCCATCGCCGCCCCCACGCCCTGCACGGCTCGGACGCCGATGAGCATGGGCCCGTTCGCCGACATCGCCGCCAGCACGCTCGCCACCAGGAAGACCGCGACGCCGAGGGCGAACAGGCGGCGCCTGCCGTACCGGTCGCCGGCCCGGCCGAACGGGATGAGCAGTGCCGCGAACATCAACGAGTAGATCGAGTTGACCCACTCCACGTCCGTGGCGCCGAGGCCCAGGTCGGCGATGATCGCGGGTACCGCCACGTTCACGATCGTGGCGTCGATGACGACCATCGACACGCCCGTGGCGAGCACGACGAGAGGGACCCAGCTTTGGCGTGTCGGGCCCGATGTTGGCGACGTCATGTCGCGAACTATAGCAACGCCCTGTCGCCAACCTGGCAATCCCGCCCGGAAGCCGGGCGGGGACCGGTGCGGACCGGCGGCGAACCCCTCCGGGACGGTTAGCCGCGGCGGGCGCGGGCGCGGCGCTTTCCCTCGTGCATGGCCTGCACGCGGGCGACCGGGATCGTGTGGCCCTCCTCGACCAGGTCCCGGGGAAGGCGCTGGGGCTCCGGCATCAGGTCGGCCCAGGGGTCGCCGTCGCGCAGCAGGCGCGCCGCCGTGCGCACGGTGAAGTCGCCGGGCGTGATCCGGTCCAGGTCGTCCCAGGCGACCGGGAAGGAGACCGGGACGCCGGGCCGTACGCGCGGGCTGTAGGCCGCGACGACGGTCGCCCCGCCGGACCGGGTCGAGTCGACGAACACCCTGTCTCCCCGGTCCTCCCGGATGAACGCCGTCGTGGCGAGGGCGGGGTCGAGGCGTTCGGCCCGGACGCCGAGCGCGCGGGTGGCGGCGGCCACGTCCTCCGTGGTCTCGCCCTCCAGCGGCACGAACACGTGCAGGCCCTTGGCGCCGCTGGTCTTCACCGCGCCCGACAGCCCGGCGTCGGCGAGCGCCCGGGCGACCAGGCGGGCGGCGCCGACGGCCCGGGGGAACGCCTCGGCGGACGGCGGGTCGATGTCGAGCACGAGGTGGGTGGGCCGGTCCCAGTGGCCCGCGTGGACGAGGGCGGGGTGATACTCCACCGCCCGCTGGTTGGCGAGCCACAGCAGGGTCCGCCGGTCGTCGCACAACGCGTACGACACCCGCCGCTGGGAGGACTCGGCCCACACCGTCACCGTCCGCACCCAGTCCGGGGCGTACGACGGCACGTTCTTCTGCATGAACGGCGCCTGGCCCTGCCGGACCCGCACGACGGACAGCGGCCGGTCGCGCAGCACCGGGACGATCCGGTCGCGTACGGCGTCCAGGTAGTCGACCAGGTCGCGCTTGGCCGCGCCCGAGCCGTCGAACAACGGCTGGTCGAGGTTGGTCAGCGTGACTCCGTCGCGAACCTCATCGCTGGTCATCCGATCACCATGCCCGCGACCGGCGGCGGAAATCAACGCCGGCCCCGCGTTCTCCAGCGCCTCACGCGTTCTGTCTCTACATGTGAGACGATATTGCTCAAATCGCGAGACGTGTGGAATCTTGACGGCATGGCACACGAATCGGCCGTCTACACACACGGTCATCACGAGTCCGTCCTGCGCTCCCACCGCTGGCGCACCGCCGCCAACTCCGCGGCGTACCTGCTGGGCGCGCTGAAACCCCACATGCGCGTCCTGGACGTCGGCTGCGGCCCCGGCACGATCACCGCAGACCTGGCCGCGTACGTGCCGGAGGGCGAGGTGGTCGGCGTCGACAACGCGCCCGCCGTGGTGGAGCAGGCCCGGGAGGAGGCGGCGCGGCGCGGCGTCGGCAACGTGAGCTTCACGACCGGCGACGTGCACGCGCTCGGCTCTCCCGACGCCTCCTTCTGTGTCGTGCACGCCCACCAGGTGCTCCAGCACGTCGGCGATCCGGTGGGCGCGCTGCGCGAGATGCGGCGCGTGACGAAGCCGGGCGGCATCGTCGCGGCGCGCGACTCCGACTACGCCGGCATGATCTGGTATCCGCTGGTCCCCGCGCTGGACGACTGGCTGGACCTCTATCACCGGGTCGCCCGGGCCAACGGCGGCGAGCCCGACGCCGGGCGGCGGTTGCGCTCCTGGGCCGGGGAGGCCGGCTTCGCCGAGATCACCTCGTCGTCGTCCACCTGGTGTTTCGCCACTCCGGAGGACCGGGCGTGGTGGAGCGGCCTGTGGGCCGACCGCACCCTCCAGTCGTCCTACGCGAGCCGGGTGATCGAGGGCGGCCACGCCACCCAGGACGACCTGCGGCGGATCTCCGACGGCTGGCGGGAGTGGGGCGCGAGCGCGGACGGCTGGTTCAGCGTCGTGCACGGCGAGATCCTCTGCCGGGTGGGCTGACCACCCCTCCCCGCTGTCGTGGCGCGGCCGGTCACGGGGAAGGATCGGGGTGTGACCCGCGGAGGACGGGGCCTGCCCGGTCATCAGGGGGTCGTGAGGGGCCATCGGGGGGTTGGCATGCGGTCGGCGGCGGGGGATCCGGTCACCCTGTTCCTGTGCGGGGACGTCATGCTCGGGCGCGGCGTCGACCAGATCCTCCCGCACCCGGGCGATCCCGCCCTGCGGGAGCCGCACATCCGGGACGCCGGGGCGTACGTCGATCTGGCGGAGGCGGCGAACGGCCCGATCCCGCGCCCGGCCGCCTGGTCCTGGCCCTGGGGCGACGCGCTGGAGGTGCTGGACGAGGCCGCTCCCGACGTCCGCGTGCTCAACCTGGAGACGAGCGTCACCCGGTCCGCCGACTTCGCGCCGGACAAGGCCGTGCACTACCGGATGAACCCGGCCAACCTTCCCGCGCTGACCGTGGCCCGGCCGGACGTGTGCGTGCTGGCCAACAACCACGTGCTCGATTTCGGCGTACGCGGGCTCGCCGAGACGCTCGACGTCCTGGCGGAGGCGGGGCTCGGCCGGGCCGGGGCGGGCCGCGACGAGGACGAGGCGTGGCGGCCCGCGGTCGTGCCGCTCCCCGGCGGCGGCCGCGTGCTGGTGTTCGCGGTCGCGATGCCGTCCAGCGGCGTCCCGGGCGGGTGGGCGGCCCGGCAAGACCGGCCCGGGGTGGCCTTCCTCCCGGCGCCGTCCCCCGAATGCGCGGCCGAGACCGTCCACCGCGTACGGCGGGTCAGGCGCCCGGGGGACGTCGTGGTCGTCTCCGTCCACTGGGGGTCGAACTGGGGCTACGAGGTCGGCGACGACCAGGCCGGGTTCGCGCACGCGCTCGTCGACGGCGGCGTCGACCTCGTCCACGGCCACTCCTCGCACCACCCCCGCCCGGCGGAGGTGTACCGCGACCGGCTGATCCTCTACGGCTGCGGCGACTTCATCGACGACTACGAGGGCATCACCGGCTATGAGGAGTACCGCGACGACCTGCGGCTGCTGTATTTCGCGACGGTGGAGGCCGCGTCGGGGCGGCTGCGCGAACTGCGGATGGCGCCGATGCGGGCCGTACGCATGCGGCTGCGGCACGCCGGTGACGAGGACCGCGAGTGGCTGCGCGGGACCCTCGACCGGATCGGCCGGAGGTTCGGCGCGCGGACCGGACCGGCGCCCGGCGGGACGCTCGTCCTCGCGCCGGCCGGGTAGGAGGTGATCAGATGCTGGTCCACGAGATCATGACGGCGCCGGTGGTGACGGTGCGGCGCACGGCGACGATCAGGCAGGCCGTCCGCCTGCTGTACGAGCAGGACATCACGGCCGCGCCGGTGGTCGAACGGCCGGGCCGGATGGTCGGCATCGTCAGCGAGATGGATCTGCTGCGCGGCGAGTTCGAGACCGATCCCCGGGCCTTCCTGCGCCCCGAGGCCCTGCCCACCGGCAGGCCGCCCGCGCTCGTCGAGGAGGTCATGACGCCGCGCGTCGCCACCGTGGGCGACGGGGCCGACGTCATGGACCTCCTCGACCTGATGATCACCACCGGGGTGAAGAGCGTCCCGGTGGTGCGCGACGACGACCTCGTCGGCATCGTCAGCCGGCGCGACCTGATGGGGCTGCTGGTCCAGGGGGACGAGCGGATCCGCGACGACGTGCTCGCGGCGCTGCGCGACTGCGCCGAGACGGCGGCCTTCGGCGCGGCCGTGCGGGGCGGCGTCGTCGAGTTGTACGGCCCGGGCGACGAGCGGGCGGCCCGCATCGCCGAGATGGTCGTGAGGACCGTCCCCGGCGTCGCCGGCGTCGTCTTCCCCGAGGGGCTGGTCAGCTGAGATCGGGGCCGGGGGTGTCGTCGTCGAGGCGGGCGAGCACGTCGGCGGCCAGCCGTTCGAGCGCGGCGACCTGGTCGCGGGTGAGCCCGTCGAAGAACAGGCGGCGTACGGTCTCCACGTGCCCCGGGGCGGCGGCGGCGATGGCGCGGCGGCCCTGCTCGCTGATCACGACGAACGCGCCCCGGCCGTCCTCCGCGCACTCCTCGCGGCGGACGAGGCCCCGGCGCTGCATGCGGGTCAGGTGGTGGGACAGGCGGCTCTGCTCCCACTGGAGGCCGCGCTCCAGCTCGAACGGCCGCAGCCGCCCGTCGGCGCGGTCGGTGAGGTGCACGAGGACCTCGTAGTCGGCCAGGGAAAGGCCGGAGCCGGCCTGCAGCTCCCGGTTGAGCCGGGCCGTGAGACGACCCTGCATGCGCAGGTAGGCCCGCCAGGCGCGCTGTTCGTCCGGGTCGAGCCAGCGTGGGCTGTTCATGCCGTCCAGGCTATCGGGAATCAATGACTCGTCATCTATGTTGTGGGGCACCAGTAGATGATGCATCATCTACAAGGCGACGAGGAAAGGGTTCCGATGACCACGACCAGGCTGACCCCCCGTGTGGACGTCCGCAGGGCGGCCGAGCGCTTCTCCACCCGTATCTCCTGGCTGGATTCCAGGCACTCGTTCTCGTTCGGCGGCCACCACGACCCCGGCAACACCCACCACGGCCTGCTGCTGGTGAACAACGACGACACCGTCCACCCGGGCACCGGGTTCGAGACGCACCCGCACCGGGACATGGAGATCGTCACCTGGGTGCTCCGGGGCTCCCTGGTCCACCAGGACTCCGAGGGCCACTCCGGGGTCATCTACCCGGGGCTCGCCCAGCGCATGAGCGCGGGCACCGGCATCCTCCACTCGGAGAAGAACGACTCCTGGCGGCTGACCGGCGGCGGCGCCCATGACGAGCCCGTCCACTTCGTCCAGATGTGGGTGGTCCCCGACGAGCCCGGCATCACCCCCGGGTACGAGCAGCTGGAGATCGAGGGCGACCTGCTGGCCGGCGGCCTGGTGCCGGTGGCCTCCGGCATGGACAAGCACGACGGCGCCGCGGCCATCCGGATCAAGAACCGGTACGCCGCGCTCTACGCCGCCCGCCTGGAGACCGGCCAGTCCGTGGAGCTGCCCGAGGCGCCGTTCCTGCACCTGTTCGTGCCCCGGGGCGCCGTCGCCCTGGAGGGTGCGGGCATGCTGGAGACCGGCGACGCCGTACGGTTCACCGCCACCGGCGGGCAGAAGGTCACCGCGACCGAGCCCGCCGAGATCCTCGTGTGGGAGATGCACGCGACCATCGCCGCGTGACGATCTGGGAAGGACAGACACCTGATGGAGCAGACAGACCCGAAGGTCGCCGACAACCCCGAGGCGCGCCGCTTCGAGATCACCGCTGACGGCGTCCTCGCCGGGTTCGCCGCCTACGGGCTCGACGGGCAGACGATCTCCTTCACCCACACCGAGATCGACTCCGCGTTCGAGGGCCGCGGCCTCGGCTCGACGCTGGTCCGCGCCGCGCTCGACGCCGCGCGCGACGCCGGGCTGTCGGTCCTGCCGTACTGCCCGTTCGTACGGCGGTACATCGCGCGGCACCGGGAGTACGTCGATCTGGTGCCGGCCGACCGGCGGGCCCGGTTCTCGCTGGACGGCGACGAGGCGGCCGGGTGACCGCCGGCCCGATGAGCCGGGGGGAGCCCGCCCTCTACGGCTGTGAGATCGCCGCGGAGGCGATGCCGGAGAGCGTGCTCCTGCCCGGCCACGACGTGCCGCTCGGCCGCTACACGACGGTGCGCCGGCTGCTCCCGCAGCGCCCGCGCCGGATGGTCGGCGCGTGGTGCTTCGTGGACCACTTCGGCCCGGACGACGTGCGCGGCCGGCCGGGCATGCGGGTGCCGCCGCATCCGCACACCGGACTGCAGACGGTCACCTGGCTCGCCGAGGGCGAGATCCTGCACCGCGACAGCCTCGGCAACACCCAGCCGATCGTGCCGGGGCAGCTCAACCTGATGACCGCGGCCCACGGGATCGCCCACTCCGAGCAGTCGCCGCCGGACCACCCGCCGGAGATGCACGGGCTGCAACTGTGGGTCGCGCTGCCGGAGGACGCCCGGCACGGCGAGGCGCGGTTCGAGCACCACGCCACGCTGCCCGTGCTGCGCGACGGGAACGTCACGGTCACCGTCGTGGTGGGAGAGGTGGGAGCGGCCCGGTCGCCCGCGCGGGCGCACACCCCGCTGCTCGGGGCCGAGGTGCTGTTCGGCGGCCCCGGCCGTCACCGCCTGCCGGTCGACCCGGCCTTCGAGACGGCGGTGCTGGCCATGTCCGGCACGGCGGAGGTGGCCGGGGTGGCGCTGTCGCCCGGGTCGCTGCTCTACCTCGGGCAGGGCCGCGCGGACGTGCCGCTGGAGACCACCGGGCCCGCGCGGCTGTTCGTGCTGGGCGGGGCGCCGTTCGAGGAACCCCTGGTGATGTGGTGGAACTTCGTCGGCCGCACGCACGAGGAGATCGCGGCGGCCCGCGACGACTGGGCGCGCGGCGCCCGCTTCGGCGTCGTCCCCGGCGGCCAGGAGTCGCTGCCCGCGCCCGAGATGCCCACCGTACGGCTGAAGGCCCGCGACCGCCACGGCCACCGCCTGGCCTGACCCCTCCCGCAACCCGGCCGGTGGATCGGCCGCGAGGACCGGCGCCGCTTCGCGGAGCCGGTTTTTCGCGTGATGCGACGGATCACGGCGCGGGCCGGTGAGAAGTTCCGACTATCGGAACGCGTGGTTCTACTTTGCGTGCTCATTAAGTAACTTTCCGCAGGGGAGACCGGCGCGCCGACGAGGAGGCCGACCATGACGGCGGAGATCGTGGACACGTCCATCACCGGCATCACCGGCCGGGTCCGGAGACGTGTCGACGAACTGCTGTCCGACTTCCTCGACGCGCGGCGCCCTCCGGTCGGCGACCATGACGTGGCCGAGGGATACCGCCTGCTGCGTGAGTTCGTGGTCAAGGGCGGCAAGCGGGTCCGGCCTCTGCTGTGTTACTGGGGCTGGCGGGGCGCCGGCGGTGAAGAGCTTCGCGAGGCGGCGGTTGTTGCCACCGGCGCGGCGCTGGAGCTCTACCACGCCGGTCTCCTCATCCACGACGACCTCATGGACGGCAGCGAGCTGCGCCGGGGGCGTCCCACCATCCACCGGGGGCTCGCGCGGCCGGGGCGGTTCGGGGCGGCCGAGCAGTTCGGCCAGTCCGCGGCGATCCTCCTGGGCGTGCTCGCCCAGGCCTGGGCCGAGGAACTGCTCGCGGACGCCGGTCCCGCCGACGTGCGGGCCCGCGCGGCCCGCGACCTCTTCAACCGCATGCGCACCGAGGTCGTCACCGGTCAGTACCTCGACCTGCTGGCGCACGCGCGGGGCGACGACGGGGTCGAGCAGGCGCTCACGGTGATCCGGTACAAGACGGCGCGCTACACGGTGGAGCGCCCGCTGCAGATCGGCGCGGCGCTCGCCGGGGCCCCGCCGAGCCTGCTGGACGCCTACTCCCGGTTCGGCCTGCCGCTGGGGGAGGCGTTCCAGCTGCGCGACGACGTCCTCGGCGTCTTCGGCGACCCCTCGGTCACCGGCAAGCCCGTCCTCGACGACCTGCGCGAGGGAAAACGGACCGTGCTCATGGCGTACGCCTCCGCGCGGGCGCGCGGGCCGGAACGGGACCTGCTGCGCACCTGGCACGGCGATCCCGCCCTGGACGAGGCGCGCGCGGCGGAGCTGCGGCGGATCATCGTGGACACCGGCGCGCTCGACCGGGTCGAGGAGCTGATCGCCCAGCGGACCGGCCAGGCGCTGGCGGCGCTGCGCGACTGCCCGATCACGCCGGAGGCGGCCGAGGCGCTCGCGGTGCTCACCGAGCGGCTCACGCGTCGCGTCCGGTGAGGCGCGCGAACGGCACACCCGCGTCGTCAGCGGCTTCCCGCACATCCCGCACCGGGGCCGGTCCGGCGGCTCGCGGCCCACCGGGCGCCGCCCTTCCGACGCCTTCCCCTCCACCGCTCGGCGACGAGCACGACCTGTTAGCGGACAACCGGCCGCCGGCCGATCAGAAGATGGGTGATGTGCTGTGACCGAAACGACCCCGCAGACCAGCGCGCCGAACGACAGCAGGCTCAGCCTGAGCACCAGGGCCGCGCGCAACCTGGCCACGACGACCAAGACCCCGCCGCAGATGCAGGAGATCACCTCCCGGCACCTGCTGCGCGTGCTGCCCTGGATCGAGGCCATAGGCGGCGTCTACCGGGTCAACCGCCGGCTGACCTACCAGGTGGCCGACGGGCGCGTGACGTTCGTCTCGACCGGCGCGGAGGTGCGGGTCATCTCCGCCGAGCTGTGCGAGCTGCCGGCGCTGCGGGGGTTCGGTGACGCCGACGTGCTGGCGTCGCTGGCCGACCTGTTCACGCAGCGGGAGTACGAGGCGGGGCAGGTCATCGCGGCGGCGGGCGCTCCGATGGAGGAGGTCGTGCTGCTGGCGCACGGCAAGGTGGACAAGATCGGTGAAGGGGCGTACGGCAACGAGACGCTGCTGGGGGTGCTGGCCGACGGGGAGTACGTCGGCGAGCAGATGCTGGTGCATCCCGACGCGCGGTGGGAGTGGACGGTGCGGACGGTGACGCCGTGCACGGTGCTCGCCCTCACCAGGGACGCCTTCGAGCGCCTGCTGGCGTTGTCGGAGAGCCTGCGCGAGCACGTGTCGGCGTACCGGGAGGACCCGGACGGCCCGGTGAACCGGTACGGGGAGGCGGAGATCGCGCTGGCGGCGGGGCATGTGGGTGAGGCGACGCTGCCGGGGACGTTCGTGGACTACGAGCTGGGGCCGCGTGAGTATGAGCTGAGTGTGGCGCAGACGATTCTGCGGGTGCATTCGCGGGTGGCGGATCTGTACAACGAGCCGATGAACCAGACCGAGCAGCAGTTGCGGCTGACGATCGAGGCGTTGCGGGAGCGGCAGGAGCACGAGCTGGTCAACAACCGCGATTTCGGGTTGTTGCACAACGCCGATCTCAAGCAGCGCATCCACACCCGGTCGGGCCCGCCCACCCCCGACGACCTCGACGAACTGCTGACCACGGTCTGGAAGAACCCGACCGTCATGTTCGCCCATCCCAAGGCGATCGCGGCCTTCGCCCGGCAGTGCAACAGCCGGGGCATCTATCCGCAGACCGTGGAGTTCAACGGCCAGAAGGCGCCCGCCTGGCGCGGGGTCCCGCTGCTGCCGTGCAACAAGATCCCCGTCAACGGCCAGGGTGTCAGCTCGATCATGGTCATGCGCCTGGGGGAGAAGGACCAGGGCGTCGTCGGGCTGCGCCGCACGGGCCTCGTGGACGAGTACGAGCCCGGGCTGTCGGTGCGCTTCATGGGCATCGACGACAAGGCGATCATCTCCTACCTCGTCACCACCTACTACTCGGCGGCCGTGCTGGTCCCCGACGCCCTCGGCATCCTGGAGAGCGTCGAGGTCCTGTGATGTCCTCCTACCGGCTGCCGGACTTCTACCTCCCGTATCCGCCGAGGCTGAACCCGCACGTCGAGACCGCCCGTACGCACACCCGCGGGTGGGCGGCGCAGATGGGAATGCTGGACGACCCGGACATCTGGACCGAGGAGTCGCTCGACGCGATGGACTACGGCCTGATGTGCGCCTACACGCACCCCGACTGCTCCGCCCCCGAGCTGGACCTGGTCACGGACTGGTACGTCTGGGTCTTCTACTTCGACGACCACTTCCTGGAGACCTTCAAGCGCAGCAGGGATCTCGGCGGCGCCCAGGAGTACCTCGACCGGCTCGACGCGTTCATGTCGGACGACCCGCCCGAGCCGGCCAATCCCGTGGAGCGGGGGCTGGCCGACCTGTGGCCCCGCACTGTGCCCGCCATGTCGGCGGCGTGGCGTCGGAGGTTCGTCCGGGTCACCCGGGATCTGCTCCAGGAGTCGATGTGGGAGTTGTTCCACATCGAGCGGGACGCCGTCTCCAACCCCATCGAGTACATCGAGGAACGCCGGAAGGTCGGCGGCGCCCCGTGGTCGGCGGCGCTGGTCGAGCACGCGGCGGGCGCGGAGCTTCCGGCCCGGCTGGCCGGATCCCGGCCGATCCGGGTGCTGACGCAGTCGTTCGCCGACTCCGTGCACCTGCGCAACGACCTGTTCTCCTACGAGCGGGAGGTGCGGGAGGAGGGTGAGCTGTCCAACTGCGTGCTGGTCTGCGAGCGCTTCTTCGGCTGCGACACCGAGCGGGCCGTGGAGATCACCAACGACCTGCTCACGTCGCGGTTGCACCAGTTCGAGCACACCGCGCTGACCGAACTGCCGGCGCTCTTCGCCGATGAGGCGGTCTCGCCGCCCGAGCAGGGGCTCGTCCTCCGGTACGCCAAGGGGCTGCAGGACTGGCAGGCGGGCGGCCACGCCTGGCACTCGGCCTCCAGCCGCTACACCAAGAACGGCGGGCAGGCGGGGATCTTCGGGATGAACGTCTCCCGCGCCCACGTCACGGGCGCGGGCGGCCTGCGCAACCACACCCACCGGCCCTTCGCGGAGGCCGACGTGCGGCTGCCCGAGCCGTACATGCCGTTCGAGGTGCGCGACAACCCGCACCTGGACGCGGCACGCGCGGCCGACCTGGAGTGGTGCGCGGCCATGGGCTTCTTCGACGGGGTTCCGGGCATCCCGGCGACCGCCGTGTGGGACGAACGGCGGCTCGCCGGATTCGACCTGGCCCTGTGCGCGTCCGGCATCACCCCGGACGCCACCGCCGACGAGCTCGTCCTGGCCACCAACTGGCTGGCCTGGGGGACGTACGGCGACGACTACTATCCGCGGGTCTTCGGCGCGGCGCGTGACCTGGTCGGCGCGAAGCTCATGAACCGGCGGCTCAAGGAGCTCATGCCGCTGGACCTCGTCCCGCGGATGACCCCGTTGACCGGGCTGGAACGCGGGCTCGCCGACCTGTGGCCGCGCACCGCCGGGCCGCTGCCGCCCGGCTCCCGCGAGATCTTCCGTACGTCGGTGGAGGAGATGATCGACAGCTGGGTGTGGGAGCTGGCCAACGAGGCCCAGCACCGGGTGCCCGACCCCGTCGACTACCTGGAGATGCGGCGCGCGACCTTCGGCTCCCGGATGACGATGAGCCTCGCCAGGCTCGCGCCGGGCCGGGTCATCCCGGAGGAGATCATCCTGACCCGGGAGTTCCTCGGCATGACCGACGCCGCGCAGGACTACGCGTGCCTGCTCAACGACCTGTTCTCCTACCGCAAGGAGATCCGGTACGAGGGCGAGCTGCACAACGCGGTCCTGGTGATGTCCACGTTCCTCGACTGCCCGCCGCAGGAGGGCGTGACGGTGGTGGACGGGCTCATGACGAGCCGGATGAGGCAGTTCGAG
Source organism: Microbispora amethystogenes (assembly GCF_016863015.1). Taxonomy (GTDB): domain Bacteria; phylum Actinomycetota; class Actinomycetes; order Streptosporangiales; family Streptosporangiaceae; genus Microbispora; species Microbispora amethystogenes. Next base: position 283,209 of record NZ_BOOB01000009.1, read on the forward strand.
CACATCACCACCGCCGACCTGCCCGCCCTGCTCGACCGGATCGACGCGGGCGAGGCCGTACGGGAGTCGGTCGCGGCGTACGTGACCGATCTGCGCAACTGGATGGCCGCCATCCTGCGCTGGCACCAACGCTCCCGGCGCTATCTCGACGAGGAACTGCGCGCGGGTCCGGTGGCCCGGTGGACCCAGGGCCCGACCGGCCTCGGCACCGCCACCGCCAGGATCGGCTCCCTCGCGTCCGCGTACGGCGGGCCCGCCGGGGACGGCATCGCGCCCGCGCCCGTGCTCCACCTCACGGCGGGTGCGTCGTGAGCGCGCCGCTCGGGCCCGACGGAGCGTCGCGGCTGGCCCTGAGCACCAGGGCCGCGCGCACCCTGGCGACCACCACCAAGACCCCGCCGCAGATGCGCGAGATCACCCCCCGCCACCTGCTGCGGGTGCTCCCGTGGATCGATGTCCAGGGCGGGGTCTACCGGGTCAACCGGCGGCTGACCTACACCCCGGGAGACGGGCGGGTGACGTTCGTCTCGACCGGGGCCGAGGTGCGGGTGATCCCGGCCGAGCTGTGCGAACTGCCGTCTCTGCACGGGTATGCCGACGCGGACGTGCTGGCCGCCCTGGCGGACCGGTTCGTGCAGCACGAACTGGACACAGGCGATCCGGTGCCGGCCGGTCAGGTGGTCCTGGTCGCCCACGGCAAGATCGCCTGTGTCGGCGTCGGCGAGTACGGCGGCGAGACGCTGCTCCGGGTCGTCGCCGACGGGGATCACCTCGGCGATCTCACCGGCCCGGCGGCGGCCCCCGCCAAGGCGCTCACCCGGTGCATCGTGCTCGTGCTCGAACGGCCGGTGGCCGACGAGCTGACCGAGCGCTCCGGCAGCCTGCGGGAGCAGCTGAACCGCCCCGCGGCCGGCCGCCCGGTGAACCGGTACGGGGAGGCGGAGATCGCGCTGGCGGCGGGGCATGTGGGTGAGGCGACGCTGCCGGGGACGTTCGTGGACTACGAGCTGGGGCCGCGTGAGTATGAGCTGAGTGTGGCGCAGACGATTCTGCGGGTGCATTCGCGGGTGGCGGATCTGTACAACGAGCCGATGAACCAGACCGAGCAGCAGTTGCGGCTGACGATCGAGGCGTTGCGGGAGCGGCAGGAACACGAGCTGGTCAACAACCGCGATTTCGGGTTGTTGTACAACGCCGATCTCAAGCAGCGCATCCACACCCGCTCGGGCCCGCCCACCCCCGACGACCTCGACGAACTGCTGGCCCGCCGGCGCAGCTCGCACTACTTCCTGGCCCATCCCCGCGCCATCGCCGCCTTCGGCCGCCAGTGCACCGCCCGGAGCCTGTATCCGGACGTCACCGAGGCCGGTGGCGCGAAGGTCATGGCGTGGCGGGGGGTCCCGATCCTGCCCTGCGACAAGATCCCCGTCACCGACCGCGGGCTCACCTCGATCCTGGTGATGCGCACCGGGACCGAGAAACAGGGGGTCGTCGGGCTGCGCCGCACCGGGCTGCCGGACGAGTACGAGCCCGGACTGTCGGTGCGCTTCACCGGCATTGACGACAAGGCGGTCATCTCCTACCTCGTGACCACCTATCACTCCGCGGCCGTGCTGGTGCCCGACGCTCTCGGCGTCCTGGAAAGCGTGGAGGTCGGCTGAACGCCGCCGCCCTCCACGGCCGCCGTCCGCCCTCGCCGGAAACCGCCGCACATGCGCGGCGCTCCGGCTAGGGTGGCCGCTGGCCGATCAAGAACTGCTCTTCTGAATGCGACGGCGGAGGTCTGTGATCGTGCTGATGGAACGGTCCGGCAGGGCGGAGACGGCGTCGGCCCTGGGCAGCCTGGAGCGCGGGATCGCGATCCTCTTCTGCCTGGCCGTCGGCATGAGACCGATGAACCTCACCCAGGTGCACCGTTCGACCGGGTTCTCGAAGACGACCACGCACCGCCTGCTCGGCGTCCTGCAGGGACGCGGCCTCGTCACCCGCAGGGGCGGCGACTACACGGTCGACGGCCGCTTCGCCGAACTGCTGTCGCCGCGTGGCTGGCCCGTGCAGGGCCGCCGAGTGCCGGACTGCCGCCGGGCGGTCCTGCCATACCTGCTCCAGCTGTACGAGGCCACCCGCCAGACGGTCAATCTCGCCGTGCCCGACCGCGGCGAGGTCGCGTACGTCGAACGGCTGTACGGGCACAACCGCGTCACCTCGCCCTCGGACGGCCTCGACCGCGCCCCGCTCCACTGCACGGCCGCGGGCAAGGCGCTGCTCGCGCATGACGCCGCACTGCGGAAGGCCTTCTACGCCGGTCCCGCACCCCGGCGGATGACGGGCCGTACGGTGACCGGCCCGGTCGCGCTGGAACGCGAACTCGCGGCCGTACGGGTCGAGGGCGTGAGCTACGCGCGGGAGGAGTTCGCCGAGGGGATCTGCTGCGCCGCCGCGCCCGTCTTCGGGCCGGACGGACGGGTGTGCATGGCCGTCTCCGTCGCGGCCCCGGCGGGCGCCGCGGCGCTGCCGCGGCTGGGCCCGGCCGTGCGCAGGACCGCCCACCAGATCACCGGAGTCCTGGGCACGATCCTGGCGCCCGGACCTGAGCGCACCGGGCCCGAGCGCACCGGGCCCGTGTTCGGCCGTGTGTCGGCTCCCACCGGGAACGCCCGCAGGACGGCCGTACGGCAGTAGACGGCGAACGCGGCCGGTTGCGTTTACCGGTGCCGGGGGAGAGTCTTCGATGCCGGCGTGACCTGCGGGGACAGTCGTGAGGCGCGGCCGCCGGCGCATTCGGGGGCGCGACAGGGAGCTGGTGTCATGCGGGTTGAATCGGGGGCGTTCGTCCTCGCCGGGAGGATCGGCCTCGTCGCCGTGCCGGTGATCGTGCTGTCGACGGCGTGCGGAGCATCGGAGCCGGGGACGCGTTCACGGTCCGAGGCCACGCCCGCCGCCGTGTCCACCACCATGTCCACCACCGTTCCGGTGCCGTCGGTCACCCCCGCCCCGGCGGCCCTTCCGGCCGCCGCCGATCCGGAGGCGTGCCGGAACGCCGACTGCGAGGTGGAGGTCCGCCAGGGAGACCGGCTGCGGCTCGACGCCGCCACCGGCCTGGACGCGCTCACGGTGGCCGCCCTCGACCAGGGCGTGGTGCGCCTGCGCTTCGAGGGCTCCTCCGGCGGCTACCGCGTCGAGGGCATGAACGTCGGGGTCAGCCAGGACTGCGTCAACGGCCGCTGCCGGACCAGGGGAGCGCTGACGCTGACCATGGACCGGCCCGCCCGCATCGGCGACATCCACCTCCGGCTGACCAGCGTGCGGCCCGACGAGGTGGTCCTGGCGATCTCGCCGTCCTAGCGGGCCCTCCGCAGGGCCGTCCGCGGCTGGCCACGGAGGGCGGTCCCACGACGGCCCCCGGTCTGGCCCTGCCCGTGCCCGGGAGAGCGTGCCCGGGAGAGCCCGTGCCCGGGGGAGGCGCGGCTTTGGAAACCCCCAGCCTCCGTTAACCACCAGGCCACCCCGCCTCCTTACGGTCGTGGCCATGCCATGGAAGAGCAAGGTCAACGCCGCCGTCGAAGGGATGACCGGTTACGTCATCACCCGGGCCCGTCCGCGGCCCGCACCGGTCCAGCCGCCGCGGGACGAGCCAAGACCACCCGCCGACCCGGAGATCGACCGTCTCCTCCGCGCGCCGGTGTTCGTGCTCTCCCCGGTCAGGTCCGGCTCCACGCTCTTCCGGGTGCTGCTGAACAGCCATTCCAGAATCCACGCGCCACACGAACTGCACGTCCGGCGGATCGCCGTGACGCTCACCACCGAGCCCGTACGGCAGGCCATGGAGGCGGCCGGCCACCGTACGAGCGACATCGAGCACATCCTGTGGGACCGTCTGCTGCACCGGGAACTGGTCAGGAGCGGCAAGGAGATCGTCGTCGACAAGACGCCCAGCAACGTGTTCGCCCACCGTCGCATCACGACGTGCTGGCCGGACGCCCGGTTCGTCTACCTGCTGCGCCATCCCGCCTCGATCGTCCGGTCCTGGCACGAAGCCGATCCGCAGGCGCGGCCCGTCGAGGAGGCCGTACGGCACACGCTGCAGTACATGCGCTATCTGGAGGAGTCCAGGCGCAGGCACGAAGGGCTCGTCGTCCGGTACGAGACTCTGGTCGACGACACGGAAGGCGAGTTGCGCCGGGTCTGCGCCTGGCTCGGTGTCGAGTACGAGCCCGAGATGATCCGCTACGGCGACAAGGGCCACGGCGAGTTCGTGAAGGGCATCGGCGACTGGCGCGACAAGATCCGCAGCGGGCGGGTGCAGCGCGGCCGTCCGCTGCCTCCTCCCGAAGAGGTGGCCGAGCCGCTGCGGGAGATCGCGGCGGCCTGGGGCTACCTCTGACCTGGACCGGGACGCATGGCGCGGCTCCCCTGCACGCCTCCGGAGCGTGAGCGCACCCGATCTGACCGGGAGCGTCAGCAGGGGTGAATGTTTCAGCAAGACGTGCTCCGCCCGCAGCATGGGGTGCGATGCCGGATGAGGTGGTGAAACGGCTCGTTCGCGGCGAACCCTTCCGGGGAGGGGGACGACCGCGTCCTTGACGCGCCGCTTCGCGTCGTATTGGCTCCGCTGCTGCACCACCATCGGCCCAGGAGCGGAGAGACCCGAGGCTGTTAACGCTAACAACCCCACGCTCTGTGCTGGACCGGCGTGTGCGCATGTCCGCAGTTCGGGATCAGATCTCTCTGGAGGGCTGAGATGAAACCGCCCAGCACCGGGACGGAACGGCATCGCTCACGGACGCGCGCGCGGGGGCCGGCCACGGCCCTGGCCGCCGTCGCCGCCGCCACCGCCGTGGCGCTCAACCTCGCGATCCCCGCTCAGGCGGCCTCGACGTTGAAGGCCGCGGCGGAGGCCAGGGGGAGGTACTTCGGCACCGCGCTGACACGGGGAGACCTCGGTATCAGCGCCGAGGTCAACCTCGCCGCGGCCCAGTTCGACATGGTGACCCCCGGCAACGAGATGAAGTGGGACGCCACCGAGCCGTCCAAGGGCTCGTTCAACTTCGGGTCGGGTGACCAGATCGTCTCCTTCGCCCAGTCACACGGCATGCGGGTGCGCGGGCACAACCTGGTGTGGCACGCCCAGCTGCCCGCGTGGGTCGGCGGCGTGCCGCTCAACCAGGTCCAGGGCGTGATGGAGAACCACATCACCACCGAGGCCACCCATTACAGGGGAAAGGTCTACGCCTGGGACGTCGTCAACGAGCCGTACAACGAGGACGGCACGCTGCGCCAGGACGTGTTCTACAAGGCGATGGGCTCCGGCTACATCGCCGCCGCGCTGCGGGCCGCGCACGCCGCCGACCCGAACGCCAAGCTGTACATCAACGACTACAACATCGAGGGCATCAACGCCAAGAGCAACGGGCTCTACTCGCTCGCGCAGTCGCTGCTGGCCCAGGGCGTCCCCTTGCACGGCATCGGGTTGGAGAGCCACTTCATCGTCGGCCAGGTGCCGTCGTCCCTGCAGGCGAACATGGAGCGGTTCGCCGCCCTGGGCCTGGACGTCGCGATCACCGAGCTCGACGACCGCATCCAGATGCCGGCGGACAGTTCCGAGCTGCAACAGCAGGGCACCGACTACGGCAGGGTCGTGAACGCCTGCCTGGCGGTTCCGCGCTGCGTGGGCGTGTCGCAGTGGGGCGTGGACGACGGCCACACCTGGATTCCCGGGACGTTCCCCGGCTACGGCGCTCCCATGATGTGGGACTCCAGCTATCAGCCGAAGGCGGCTTACCAGGCGGCCCTGAGCGCGCTCAACAGCGGCACCTCCTCACCGTCGCAGTCGCCGTCACAGTCGCCGTCGCAGTCCCCGTCGCAGTCCCCGTCGCGGTCGCCCTCGGCGTCGCCGTCGTCCTCCCCGTCGTCCTCGCCGTCGTCTCCGGTTCCGGGGGCGTGCTCGGCGACGATCAAGACGATCAACAGCTGGGGCGGTGGGTTCCAGTCCGAGGTGACGGTGCGGGCGGGCAGCTCGGCGGTCAACGGCTGGACCGTGAAGTGGGCCTGGCCCGGCGGCCAGACCATCAGCAGCCTGTGGAACGGCGTGTCCAGCGGCTCCGGCTCGTCGGTGACCGTCCGCAACGAGTCCTACAACGGCTCGATCGCGGCGGGCGGGTCCACGACGTTCGGCTTCACCGCCAACGGCACCGCGGCCACCCCCACCGCCACCTGCACCAGCCCCTGACCCTGTCACGGGACGGCCTGTGCCGGGCCGGCACCCCAGGCCCGGCACATGGCCGAGACGGCGGCGTACGGCGTGCGGAACTGTCGGTCCGCGTCCGTACGATGTCCCGCATGACCGGGCATGAATTCACGCTCACCGCCACGGGCCCGTTCGACTTCGGCGCGACGCTCCGCTTCGTCGAGGACTGGCCGGCCACCAGCGGGCTGCCCTCCGACGGCCGGACGCTGCGCTTCGCCTACTGCGCCGAGGCCGACTGGCTGCCGATCGGCGTGGCGGTCACCGCCGCGCCGGGCGGGGTCGCCGTACGGACGACCAGGGCCGCGGGGCCGGAGATCCGGGGCGAGGTGGCCCGCATCCTGTCCCTCGACGTGGACGGCTCGGGCTTCGCCGAGATCGGCGAGTCCGACCCGGTGCTCGGTGAGTTGCAGCGCCGCAGCCCCGGCCTGCGGCCGCTGTGCTTCTGGAGCCCGTGGGAGGCCGCCTGCTGGGCGGTGATCGTGCAGCGCTCGTCGATGCTCATCGCCTCCCGGCTCAAACAGCGCATCGCGGAGCGGTACGGCGCCACGGTCGATCTGGACGGCCGGGCGTACGCCGCCTTCCCGCCGCCCGTGTCGCTGCTGAACGCCGACGGGCTCGGCCTGCCCGAGCAGAAGGAGGAGTGGCTGCGCGGCCTGGCCCGCGCGGCGCTCGACGGCGTGCTGACCACCGAGCACCTGCGCGCGCTCGACCCGCCTGAGGCGCTGGCCGAGCTTCGCGCCCTGCCCGGCGTGGGGCCGTTCTCTGCCGGTCTGATCCTGATCAGGGGCGCGGGCGCGCCCGACGCGTTCCCGGGGGACGAACCGCGCCTGTTCGCGATCCTCCGCGAGGCGTACGGCCTGCCGCCGGACGCCCCGGCGAGCGCGTACCGGAAGGTCGCCGACGCCTGGCGGCCCTACCGCTCGTGGGCCTCGTTCCTGTTCCGGTCGTCGATGTACGGAGTCAGGGAGGACCAGCGGGCGGGTGCCGCGGCCGCCCAGGCGGGAAAGGACGTCAGAGCCAGCCTTTCTCCTGGGCGGCGCGGATCGCGGTGATCCGGTTGGTCGCGCCGAGCTTGGCGATGGCGCTGGACAGGTAGTTGCGCACGGTGCCCTCGGTCAGGTGCAGCGCCGTGGCGATCTGCCGCACCGACGCGCCCTCGGCCGCCAGCGACAGCGCGCTACGCTCGCGGTCGGTCAGCGGGCTGTCGCCCGCCATCATCGCCGACGCCGCCATCTCCGGGTCGAGGTAGCGCCCTCCGGCGTGCACCTTGCGGATGGCCGTGGCCAGTTCGTCGGCCGAGGCGTCCTTGGGGATGAAGCCGCGCACCCCGGCGGCCAGCGCCCGCCGCAGATATCCCGGGCGTCCGAAGCTGCTCAAGATGATCATCGCTTGGCCCGGGAGCCCCTCGGCGGCGGTGAGGCCGTCCATCCCGGGCATCTCGATGTCCAGCACCACGACGTCGGGCCGGTGCTCCCGTACGGCCGTGGCCACCTCGTCGCCCCGGCTCACCTGGGCGACGACCTCCAGGTCGGGCTCCAGCCCGAGAAGGGTGGCGATCGCGCCGCGGATCAGATGCTCGTCGTCGGCGAGGAGGACACGGATCATCGGGCCGCTCATCGGGTCACCGCCTCGGTGAGGACGTGCGCGCGGTCGGTCGCCGGCACGACGGCCCGAAGGACGAACTCGCCCGAACCGGTCGGCCGGGCGGTCAGGCTGCCACCGGCGGCGGCGAGCCGCTCGCTCAGGCCGATGAGACCGGTGCCGCCGTCGTCGGCGCTCTGCCCGCCGACCCCGTCGTTGACCATCTCCAGCACCGCCGTCCCGCCGGTCAGTCTCAGCGTGACGCGGGACCGGGTCGCGGCGCTGTGCCGCAGCGTGTTGGTGGCGCCCTCCCTGACCACCCACGCGAGCAGCGTGGCCGCCTCGCCCGGCGGTGTCCGCTCCGGCAGGTCGAGGGTGCACCGGATGTTCGCCGCCTCCAGCACGGCCCGCACGCTGCCCAGCTCGGCGGAAAGGTCGATGGCGCGGTAGCCCCGCACGGCCTCCCGGATCTCCCGCAGGGCGTCCTTGGCCAGCCCGCGCACCGCCGTCATCTCCTCGGTCGCCTGGTCGGGGGCGGCGCGGGCGAGCTTGACCGCGAGCTCGCTCTTGACCGCGATGGCGGAGAGGCTGTGGCCGACCAGATCGTGCAGATCCCGGGCGAACCGGAGGCGTTCCTCGGTCACGGCGAGCTCGGCCTGCGCCTTCCTGCCCTCGTCGACCTGGATGATCATGCGGTAGATCCACAGCCAGAGCCGGTTGCTGTAGGGGAGCAGCGCCAGCATCGGCAGATAGAAGAAGAGGTCGGTGCGCTGCTCGCCGGAGCCGGGAAGCAACAGGAAGTCGAGGGCGGCATACATGCCCGCGGCGCCCGCCGTCAGCGCGACGGCGGTCCGGGCGCTCACCCCGAGCACCGCCACCCCTGTCCACGTCGTGGTCAGCGTGCTCCAGGAGAACGGCAGCATCTCGGACGCCACGCCGGGCACATCCGCCCCGAGGACGATCATCACCAGGGCGACCGCGCCGGAGACGACCACCTCGCGTACGGCGGTCCGGCCGTCGACGGCGGCGCGGACGACGCGGAGGAACAACCAGCTGAAGACCGGAAGACCGACGGCCACGAGGGCGAGACGGCTCCAGCCCACCCCGCCCTCGGTCCTGAACTCGACCACGATCTGGAGCACCGGGCCGAGCCACGCGAACACCAACTCGAGGGCCAGAGTCCAGAAGGTGATGTGACGCGCCCGCTTGATCCCGGCGTTCATGACCCAACCTTACCTATCAGCCCCGGCGCGGATCCCAGCGGAAGAACGCCCGGGCCAGCAGGGCGGCGACGGCGATCCACACGGCGAGCAGGCCCAGGGAGGGCAGGGCGGCGCCCCAGCGCTCCAGGGCGCCGAGCGGCTCATGACCTGCGCCGATGTAGTTCAGCCCGAGGTAGGCGGTCCGCATGATCTCCACGATGGGCGTCATCGGCAGGAACTCGATCGCCGTACGCAGCGCCTGGGGCAGCATCTCCGGCGGCAGCATCACCGGCGAGCCGCCGACCAGGAGCAGCACGACCGGCAGCGTCGCGATCTGTGCCATCTCCCCCGTGGAGGACAGGCCGGAGACGGCCATGGCGAGCAGGGAGAAGAAGGCGGCGCCGAGAAGCGCGGCGAGCAGCAGCAACGGGACGTCCGCCGGGGCCCCGGTGCCCATGACGGCGGACATGAGCGCGCAGAGGATCACCACCTGGCCCAGATACACGGCGGTCGCGCCGAGGGCGCTGCCGCTGAGGATGGCCGTCCTGGTGGCCGGCCCGCCGAGCAGGCGCTTCAGCACCATCTCCTCGCGACGGGAGGTGTAGAAGCCGGCGAGGTTCATGAACGTCGCGAAGATCAGGATGAAGGCCATCATCCCGGTCATCACGTACTGCGTCGCCGGGATGCCGGCGGTCCCTCCGCCGACGCCGTTGGACGCCAGCGCCCCGGCGATCAGCAGCGGCAGCAGGACGGCGTTCACGAAGGCCGTACGGTTGCGGAAAACGAGGGTGAGGTCGACGCGGGCCAGCCGCACCGCCTGTGCCACGTCGTTCATGCGCTCTCCTTCACCACGGAGTGGAAGACGTCCTCGAGCGAGGCGGTCCGGACGGCGAGCCGTTCGAGCGTGACGCCGCGCTCCGCGGCCCAGGCGAACAGCGGCACCAGCGCCGCATGGGCCCGTGTGGCCTGGTCGCCGTCGGCGATGGTGTACGTGACCACGGGCGTTCCGCCCGCCAGGCTGACGCCGGGGGCATGGCCACCGATCAGCGGAAGGGTGTCCAGCGGGATCTCCGGCGGCAGCCGGAAGGAGACGCGGTCGCCGTGCCCGCCGACGACCTCCTCCAGCGTCCCCTCGACCCGGATCTCACCCTCGTGCATGACGGCGAGCCGGCTCGCGAGGTGCTCGGCCTCCTCCAGGTAGTGCGTGGTGAGCAGGATGGTCGTCCCCTCCGTCACCAGTTCGCGGATCAGGCTCCAGGTCGCCCGGCGCGCCTCGGGGTCCATCCCGGTCGTGGGCTCGTCCAGGAACAGCACCTCGGGACGGCCGATGACCGACAGCACGAGATCGAGCCTGCGCTTCTGGCCGCCGGACAACTGCCGTACCCTGACCCGCGCCTTGTCGGCCAGCCCGGCCAGCTCCAGCGACTCGTCCAGTGAGCGGGGGTTCGCGTGCAGGTCACGCCACAGCCCGATGGTCTCGGCCACCGTCAGGTCGGAGAGGAGGCCGTTCTCCTGCAACATGATCCCGACCCGCGGGCTGAGCGCCCGGCGCCTGCGGTACGGATCCATCCCCAGCACCTCCACGGTGCCGGAGGTGGCGGGGCGATAGCCCTCCAGGACCTCCATCGTCGTCGTCTTCCCGGCGCCGTTGGTGCCGAGCAGGGCGAACAGCTCACCCGTGCGGACGGTCAGCGAGACGCCCCTGACGGCTTCAAACTCGCCGTACCTCTGCCTGAGCTCGGTCGCCGCGATCGCCAGATCCAGACCGACCGCCGTTTCCCGTACGTCCGTCGTCATGGCTCAAGGGTGGGTTCTCCGCCGCTTCCCGCCGTAGTCGCCGATGCCACCAGATCGACATGGACCTCGCGGATCGCCACGATGACAAATGTCAAAGGACGCTTGCCGAAGCGTCCTCCCTCTGATCGTCCACTACCGTCGCAGCCGTGCGAATCCTCATCGTGGGCGGCAGCGGCCTTCTCGGCGGCGAAGTCGTACGGCAGGCCACGACGGACGGGCATGTCGTGGCCGCCACCTACCTGACGCGGCCGGGCACGGCGACGGGAGTCGAATGGCTGCCGCTCGACATCCGTGACCGTTCGGCCGTATTTGGCTTGATCGGCGCGATTGAGCCCGACGTCGTCGTCAACGCGGCCTTTCGCCAGCCGGACTGGGAGACGACCGCCGTGGGCGCCGCTCACGTGGCCGTGGCGGCTTCCGGGAAAGGCGGGCGCTTGGTGCACGTGTCCAGCGACGCCGTGTTTTCCGGACAGGCGATCACCTACACGGAAGACAGTGTCCCCGATCCGGTCACCCCGTACGGAGCGGCCAAGGCCGCCGCGGAGGTGGCTGTGCAGGCGATCGATCCCACGGCGCTGATCGTACGGACCTCTCTGATAATCGGTGACGGCGGCTCCGTACACGAAAGCAGGGTGCATGCGCTTGCCGCGGGTGACACGGAAGGAGTCTTGTTCACCGACGACGTGCGCTGCCCGGTGCATGTGAGCGATCTGGCGGCGGCCCTTCTTGAGCTCGCGAAATCTGATCGCGCGGGAGTACATCACGCGGCAGGGGCCGACGCGATGAGTCGATACGAGCTCGGGCGCCTGATCGCACAGCGGGACGGACTCGATCCGGATCGGCTCCCATCCGGCCGGCGCGCCGGCACCGACGTGCCCGGGCCGATCGATGTCCGGTTGGACTGCCGCCACACTCAGCGGTATCTCACGACCAGGCTGCGCGGCGCGCGGGAGTTCCTGAGATAGCCTCAGCGATCAAGCCGGTACGCGGCCTACCTGGAGAGCGGGATCGCGCGTCGGAAGATCCCGCCCCGGCAGGTGCAAGTTGGTATCGATAGCGATAGTATCTCTATCGATACCATCGTTTGGGGATGTGCCATGCGCCGTTTCATCGGGCGGGACCGGGAGCTGAACGTGCTCCGTAACGCCTTCCAGGCAGTTCGGGATGCTGCCGGGTCGGCCAGGCCAGGGCAGTGCATCCTCATCCGGGGGAGGCGGCGGGTCGGCAAGTCGAGCCTCGTCGAGGAGTTCCTCCGGCGTACGGAGACGCCGAATCTCTTCTTCACAGCGGCGGGTGGCACGGCGGAGAACGAACTGGCGGAGTTGCTCGACGCCGTCGCCAGATCCACGCTGCCGGAACGAGAAGTGTTCTCGGAGGAGACCCCGGGGCAGTGGAATGCGGCATTCAGGCTGCTTGCAGAGATCCTGCCCACTGACAAACCGAGCGTGGTCGTCATCGATGAGGTCCCGTACCTCATGGACCGCGTCGACGCCTTCGAGGGCATGCTCCAGCGCGCATGGGACCGCTCGTTGAGCCGCAAGCCGGTACTTCTCCTCCTGGTCGGATCCGACCTGTCGATGATGGAGGCGCTGAACAGCTACGACCGCCCCTTCCACCAACGGGGCCGGGAAATGATCGTGGGGCCGCTGAACCCCGCTGACATCGGCGAGATGCTCAGCCTTCCGCCGGCTGCCGCCTTCGACGCCGCCTTGATCACAGGAGGTCTCCCGCTGATCTGTGCGGAGTGGCAGGCTGGAGCGGATGTCTGGGAATTCCTCCGCCACTCGCTGGACAACCCAATCTCGGCGCTGCTGGTCTCCGCCGAGCGCTCACTGGCCGCGGAGTTTCCACCGCAGGCGATGAGCAGGGAAGTCCTCCGGGCCATTGGAGCCGGGGAACGCACCTTTACCAACATCGCGCGCGCCGCCGGCGGCATCGCCCACACCACTCTCACTCGAGCTACGGATGTCCTGACCGAGAAACGGGTGGTGGCGGCCGAGCTGCCATTCTCCCTGCGGCCGTCGAAGGAACGCCGCTACCGAGTGGCCGATCCTTACCTGCGGTTCTGGCTCGCGTTTCTGGATCCGCACATGGCGGAGATCGAGCGGATGCGCGGAGATCTCACGCTGAGCCGAATCAAGGAGCAGTGGACGAGCTGGCGCGGCCGCGCGATAGAGCCTCTCGTCCGGGAATCCCTCGCCCGTCTCCTGCCGGACGGGCTCCTGCCCGCCACCCCGGCGATCGGCGGGTACTGGACCCGTAGCAATGACGTCGAAATCGACTTGGTGGGTGTCGACAGGCAACCGGTGGCCAAGCAGTTGCTCTTCCTCGGCTCGATCAAGTGGCTGGAGAATTCCGCGTTCGACAGCCACGACCTGGCCGCGCTGCAGAAGCACCGGGCGGCGATCACCGACGAGCCGGTACCACTCGTTGCGGTCTCCCGGAACGGGACCAGCTGTTCTGGGCTACAGGCGGCATACGGCCCCGAGGAACTGCTCAGCGCATGGCGGAGGGCGTGAGCCGGCATCACCGAACTGCTCGCCGGGGCCGGGTTGATCGTCACCGCCCGGCTCCTTAGGAGCCCGGCGAGGGGGAGACGGCAGCACGTCTACCTGCTGGCTCGCAGACCTCAAACCTTGTCGGACTCGCATGCCAGAATCTCCGTGATCTGTCCCGGAAGAGAACAGGATTCCCATGAGCGGCTATGACTGGCTTGATGACGATGCGTTCTGCGCGACCTTAGTCCGCGGCCTCACTCCACACGAGGCGCTGGCCCGCCTTGGCATTGACGTATTCGATGGTGATGACGAGGAAGGCGAGATCGATGAGGGCCTCATCTCTGCCCGATCGGCCGAGGGCGGGGCAATTCTGAGCGAGTGGAACGGCTTCGCCGGCACGCTGGACGAGGTGCTGCGACCCTTGTCGAATGGGACGGTCACGGCGAGTGTCTTCGTCAATGTGAACATGGTCGCGTCCTTCGTCCATTACGTCGACGGCCGCAGGGTCCTGTCCTTCGATCCGCTGTTTCCCGGCAACGAGGATGGCATTTCGGAGGACTACCTGGCCGACCGCGTCGAGCTCGGGCTCGTTGGCGACAATTCGGAGGGCGGGCTCGCCGCTGCCCTGCTGCTGGCCGAGCGCATCACCAAGGTGCGGCCGAACGCTTCAACTGACATCGTGGCCGCCCACGGCGTTTTCGAGTACTGAGCCACTTCCGCTCTGTTACGCCCATAGCTGCGGCTGTGGGTTCCTCCTCGGCCTTGCGATGCGTCCCCCTGGATCCCCGCTCGCGACCGGCAGAATCTGTCAGACACCCCTGAGAGGCCGTTATGAGAGAACATGGCACTCGACGCATGGCGGCCTCCCGCGCGGCCCTCCGTCTCGGGGGGCCGGCCCTGTTCCTTCTCTGCTCCTGCACGCCCCTCGACAGCGATTTCATCCAGGTGGTGAACGGAACGGGCGAGGTGATCACAGTGTCCCTGCAAGGACACCCGCGCCCATTCGCCACGCTGACTCCGAACGCGGCCACGAGCTTCTACCCGCAGGACGAGCAGTGCGACAGGCCGCGTCCGGACGACGCGATGGTGGCACGTACGGAAAGCGGCACGACCTACACGTACGGCCCTCCCCTGTGCCGGGGTAAGACCTGGAACGTCGGCCGCTGACCACCGACCGGCCAGGGTGTCGGATCAGGTTGTCCTCGACGGCCAGGCCGAACTCGTCTGCTGTACATCGCGAGGGCCCGATCGACGTCATTGGCCACGTGGAGGCTGCCCACGTGGGCGTCCCGCCAGGCCCGCTCGATCGGGTCGCCCCGGCTGAGGGAGGTGCCCTGGCTGTCTTGGCAGGATGTCGATCGCCTCCAGCGCCCGCTCGGTGGCGCGCACCTGGTCTCTGCGCACCGCAGGCGCAGCTCGGCCGGGATCCGCCGCGTCATCGACCTGCTCCGCAACGACCTGGTCATCATCGTCGAGCGAGGCTTCGCCTCGCTCGACGACACCGGCGCCCAACTGGTTTTCCGGTTCGCCGCCGCCTACGAACGCCGCGCGCTGGGCATCGGCTCGCACTGGCCCTTCGACCAGTGGGGCCCGCTTCCTGCCCGAGCACACCACCGCCGTCAGCGTGGTCGACCGCGACGGTGCCGGGACCTCAACCTGGCCACCAGCGGTGACACGCACCCGGCCGTTGACACTTCGGCCTGTCCAGCACTAATCAGTAACCCGCCATGCGCTGGTGCCACCATGCGGCAAACTGCCAGGGAAGCAGTCGGTAAGGACGAGGCTCGGGAAGAGTGCGCCTGCGGTATTCCTCGTCAAGGCGGTACACCAGCCGCCCGAGATCACGACGAGCTGCGGGCGGCAGCCGACGCAGTGCGAGTTCCAGGGCGTCACGCGCCACTGCGGGATCACAGCATGGACACTGATACGGCGAGAGATACAGGGTGCGGCCCCGGCGTCGCAGGAAGCTCTTGTATTGATCAAGGGATTCGGCGACGAAGTCCGTCCCCAGTCCTTGGGCCTCCAGCCGCGCGATCGCAGCGCGAGTCCGGCTGGATATGCCGGGAATCTGACGAGCCGATCGCTCCCCTCTTGGGGCTGCTGCCTGGTGAGCGCGGATGGCGCTGGGCGGCCTACGCGGCATCGCCCTTTCTGATCGTCATGATTTGCATCCTGGCACACCTCAACTCCATAGGCCACCCTGCACCGTGCTCCACGAGGACTCGGGATCTTCCCGGAAGCTGGCAGAATCCGGCTGCCGACCTGCGGAAATGCAGTCAAGATCGCTTCGGGTATATCCCGCGACTGGCGACAAGCGGCGGCTCTCGGTGGCGTACGGCTGCGCATGCGATCACGGCACGATCAAGCAGAAACCCCAGGTCGGAGGCCAACCAGGCTGGATGGGGGAGCGCGCCCTGAGGGATTCGAACCCCCGACCGTCGGATTAGAAGCAGACCGCCACCCACCATCCCCATCACCCTCTTGACCTGCACCGATAGCCTTCGGAACCGGTCCGGCCACCGACGTCATCCCGCGCATATCCCGCGAAGGCCCCTGTCCGGAACTTGCCCGTAGTCCGCCTAATGTGCTGGCAAGTGCGCGTGTCTTTTGCATCTCTAGGTGAATGGATGACCAAGCCCGCGAGTCTGTGACAGACTGTCACCTTCCGCCACCATGCAGTCAACCTTCGACGTCGGACGAGGATCATTCAATATGGGCTTCCAGACGCCCCTCTACGAGTTGGCCGAGTACCTGAAGTGGACCACTAGTGGCCACATTCAGCTCCCTGACTTCCAGCGTGGTTACAAATGGGACGATGAGCGTATCCGTCAACTCCTCGTGACGATCCTGCGCGGCCATCCGCTCGGTGTTGTCATGATGCTGAAGACAGGCAACGATCAGATCCGATTCAAGCCGCGCCCACTTGAGGGCGTCAGTCTCCCGGCGGATACCGAGCCCGAGCTGTTGCTCCTCGACGGTCAACAGCGGCTTACCTCGCTCACTCAGGCTCTGACCGGCGATGGTGTGGTCCATACTAAGGACAGCCGCGGCATACTCATGGATCGCCGCTACTACGTGCATATGGCCACCGCGCTGCTTGGCGAAGACCGCATCGACGACGCCATCCTGTCTGTGCCTGGGGACGGTGTCTTGCGCAGCAACTTCGGCAAGGACATCGACCTCGACCTATCCACGCCTGAGCTTGAGCGAGCCAACGGATACTTCCCTGTTCGCCTTCTCTTCGGCGGGGCAGACATCGTTACGTGGCTCTTCGCCTGTGAGGACACGGACGAGGCGAGCAAGTTCCATGCCAAGGTCATACAGCCCTGCTCGACCTACAACATCCCCGCCATCGAGCTCGATAAGACGACTAGTAAGGCGGCCGTCGCCACCGTGTTCGAGAAGGTCAACACAGGTGGGCTACCGCTGAACGTCTTCGAGCTCCTCACCGCCACCTTCGCTGGCGACAAGAAGTACTTCGATACCCATGGCACGGACTTCCGCCTCAACGATGACTGGCACGCGACCCAGAAGGGCTTCGCCGCGCATCCCGTCCTGGCGGCTGTCGAGAACACGGACTTCCTCCAAGCAGTGAGTCTGCTCGCGACCCTCAAGCGGGCCAAGGGGGACATCTCCGGTCGGCCACCTGCCGTGTCCGCCCGGAAGGAGGACTTGCTCAAACTCTCGCTGGACGACTATCTGGAGTGGGTGCAGCCGGTCCGTGACGCCTTTGCCTGGACGGCCACCTTCCTCGCCGATCATCACATCTTCGAAGCGAAGTTTCTTCCCTACCCGAAGCAACTCGTCCCGCTCGCCGCAATCAAGGTTGTCCTTGGTGACGATGCTGACTTGCATGGCGTCCGCGCGAAACTAGCTCAATGGTTCTGGTGCGGCATCATTGGTGAGCTGTACGGCTCGACCATCGAGACTCGGTTCGCCCGCGATATCGAACAGGTCCCTGACTGGGCATGCGGCGCCGAGACGACGACCCCCCGGACCGTTGCAGACTGCACCTTCGCCGCCTCTCGTCTCCTATCGCTACGTACTCGGAACGCGGCGGCCTACAAGGGAATCTATGCCCTTGTCCTGTCCCAGGGCGCCAAAGACTGGATGTACGACAAGGCGCTCGACAAGGTCCAATATGTTGCTCTTGCCGTCGACATTCACCACATCTTTCCGTCCAAGTGGTGTCTCGACCACGACATCGACCCTATGGAGCGGGAGAGCATCGTCAACAAAACGCCGCTTTCGGCCGAAACAAATCGTGCTATCGGAGGTGTGGCGCCCTCCGCTTACCTATCGAAGATCGAGAAAAAAGCCGGCATCAGTCCTGCCCAGCTTGACGCTCTTGTGGATACCCATCTGGCCCACGCTGCGGAGCTCCGGGCAGATAACTTTAAGGCCTTCTTCAACAAGCGCTTAGAGAAGCTGGTGGCCCTCATCGAGGACGCAACTGGCAAGCCCGTGCAGAACGACATCGATGAGGACAACAGCAGTGAGGTCCTGCAGATGTTCGACCCTGAAGACGTCGCAGTCGTGCCCGACCTTGAGGACCTGGAGGTTTGACATGGCACTGGCGAACCGCTGCCGGCACCCAGTGAGAGGGCATCCACGTTGGGCTACCGTAGAGGCGCCTGAGCTCTCTTCAGGTCATCAGGACGCTGTCGCCATGCACTTTGGCCTGGAGACAGGCGTTCAACTCATGGCAGGACGGATGGGAGCGGATCAAGGCGCGCGTTGAGAAGGCGTAAGGGAGCTACACAGCGGTCAGGGGGCCCGGCTTAGGTTGGGCCCCTTTCGCGTGCTCCGGGCTCTTGGAATCGCTCAGACGCGCGCTGCAAGCCTGGTGCACGGACAGGGCCTGAAGTATCCGCCTCCTAAATCTAATGGCGAGCGAGCCGGTAGCGATGTAGCCTGGAAGGCTTTACTGCGGCATATCTAGCGTCTAGGAGGAGAACTGTGTACGGATGGCTGGCACTGGGAGACGAAGGGGACCCTTTCACTTATCTCAGGCACTCTCTCGTCGCCGATCCACCCCGCGCTCCCGGGCGAGGACTTTCGGCCGAATAATATCACCAATTCGCTCGCGAATCCTTCGGCTCGACTCGGCGGGAATTGATCAATGCTTTTGGGCACTGTAAGCGAGCGATGCACGCACTCATCGACGATCTGTTGCATGGGTACGGACTGTTTGTTCGAAACGAAGGTTCGAATTTTCCTAGGAAATCACAGATGCTCCAAGAAATTGGAGTCCTCGCTCTGAGCATTCTAAAAAATTTGAATCTAGAGCGTAACGCCATGGAGCACGATTATCGCGTCCCTGCCCTTGGGCGTGTTCAAGAGACCATAGATGTTCTCGATCTGCTCGTGTCGGCATTTCGTAATCGATGGAAGAAGATCCCTTATGAATGTGTGGTCGGGCTTAGGGATGGAAAAAGTCATGGGCTGTTACGACTGGATCCGTTGGAGGGATGTGTTTCGCTCCATCTCGTCAATCCGCCGCCTAAGACTCTCGCAATGCAACACGGCATCGAGACGATCTGGACGCCAGTGAGAGGCGTAGAAGGCAAAATCTTCCCGCACTTCGAGGTAAATGATGAACCGGCCTGGAAGTATCCGCTCAAGTTCGACAATAAGAAGGGGGCATGGACTCCCTGGCTTCGGTGAATCGCGATTCTTCAGCACGGAGATGGCAAGGTTAAGGCGCCAGAAAGAAGCGCCATTACTGTCTTCTCTGCTGCCACCGTAGAGATTCCAAATACAGAACACCTCGGGTCATTGTTTCATCTCATCAAGGCCGCGGGTTTCAACTCGTATAAAGATGTCGATAATCTCCCATCGCTTGGTCGAAACCCTTTTCCGGTACACGTTACGGCGGACGACGCGCGCCGTCTCGGGTTGTCGTGAGGGATTCCCAAGTCGGCGGGTAATGCTGCTGTCTCGCTGTGGCTCAACGAGGGATCCGCGCGCCGAAAGCCACCGAGCAGGCTGGCGAGGGAGGGGCAGGATCTACGTCATGTGTATCCGCAGCCAACGCTAGGTCACTAACCAGCGCATAGAGAGCGCGCTCGTCGGGTGACCCTGTCAGTCGCCGTCCAGATGAAGCTCCAGCGCGGGATGTGCTGCGCACTCTCGGGCGAGGTCCTCGAACTCCCGGATCACCTGGACCTCTTTGGCCGTCACGGCGAAGGCTCGAAACCGAGCAAGTTCTTCGATGAACTGCGGCATCTCAGCCGATGTCAGGATCAGGCTCCCGTACGGGTCGATCCTCTCCAGCATCGGATTCATGCTGCGCCCACGGATCTGATCGACGAGGCGAACGAACGAATCAGTGTGATCCAACGCCGTCGCAGCGGGCGTAAGCCTCCTGCTCTTGGGGCTGGACCCCGGTTGTTCCACCTGCATCAGCACGGCGTCGACGCCCATGATCACACCTTACCCAGGGCCCGGTTCCCCGCCGGGCCCTTCGGCGTGCCTGGGCCTCGGGATCGTTCCGGAGAGCGGCGGAATCCGGCTGCCGACCTGCGGAAGCGCATCCGAGATCATTCCGGATATGTTCCGGGAGCGGCCGCCTGGGGCTGCATCTGGTGGCGTCCGGCTGCAGCCTCGGCGGCAGCCCGATCATGTGAAAGGCCAGCTCAAAGGGCATCTGGGCTGGATGGGGGAGCGCGCCCTGAGGGATTCGAACCCCCGACCGTCGGATTAGAAGTCCGATGCTCTATCCAGCTGAGCTAAGGGCGCTCGTGCCTAATTCTGCATGATCCGGGGACCAGGTACACACCCGGTTTCCTGGACATGGGTCGAACCGGCCGGTGGCCGGTGGGGATCGGGCGGCGGGACGGTGGCTCGCGGGTGGCTCGTGACGTGCGTGACAAGGTCCCGGATCGGCCCGCCGGGCGGGGTACTCGGGCCGAGCCAGCAGGCGCGTAGACCGCGCCGCAGGTCGATTCCCGATGACGGCACGCGGCGCAGCCGCCCGGAACCGAAATCGTCGGCGACGGCGAGTCCGCTGAGCACGGCCGGCCCTGTCCCCGCGAGTACGGCGGCGCGCACCGTCGTCATGGTGGACAGCGCCATCACGGGCGATGGTCCAGCGGTACACCGCGGCGACGGCGGAGCGCCGGGCCCGCGAGGCGCACGCCCGGCTCTCGCCCGGCGACCGGATCTGACACGGCGGCGGGCGGACCACCCGGGAGCCGCCCCTTGGCGCCCGATTGGGAGAACACGGAGTTCACCGCGTCGTTCGTGGTGGTGACATGACGTTCATCCGATCGGCCGCTGTCCGCCTCGTGGGTACCGTGAAAAACGCAGCTCTGCGCGAGTGGAGGCGTGATGTCTACCTTCTGGGACCTCAAACATCGGCTGGCCGACGCGATCAACGCCCACGACATGCCGGAGATCCTCTCTTGCTACAGCCCGGACGCCGTGTACGTGGGGCCGTCGGGTGTGGCGGAAGGACTCGACCAGATCGCGTGGATATACGAGCAGTTCTTCACGGCGTTTCCGGACTTCCACGCGCTGGCCTGGTTCGAGCTCGGCGACTGCGAAAACCCTGCCGTCACCGAGTGGACCTACACCGGCACCCACACGGGACCTCTCCTCCTGCCCGACGGACGGGAGACGGCCGGTACAGGTCACCGCATAACTCTCCGCGCCACCTGCTCGTCCTTCGTCGAGAACGGCAAGATCAAGACGCATCGTGAGTATTTCGACCAGCTGGAGCTCTACAGCCAGCTCGGCTTCGGTCTGACGAAGTTGCGCCCTGCCGAATACGACCGTTCCGCTGAGAGGAACGGGTCACCGCGAACGGAAGAAATCCGGCGGCTTGCCCATCGCAATGGAAATCTGGTGGTTAAACTGCGTCGGCATGGCCGTACGTGAGATCCCACTCGTCGGAGACGTCTCCGAGGGACTCGTACGGGTGGGGGCGACGGTACGGCGGCCGATGCGCCCCACGTCGCCGTCCGTCCACGCGCTGTTGCGGCATCTGGAGGCCGCCGGTTTCGACCGGGCGCCCCGGTTCCTCGGGGTCGACGATCGGGGCAGGGCGATCCTCACCTATATCGAGGGCATGGTGCCCGCGCGCCCGCTTCCGGCGTACGCGGTGAGCGAGGAGACACTGACCACCCTGGCCCTGCTGCTGCGACGCCTGCACGACGCGGCGGCGACGTTCGACCCGCCTCACGGCGCGACGTGGGAGGACGGCTCGGCGCCGGAGGGCTCGCCCGAACTCGTGGGCCACTGCGACGTGACCCCCGCCAACGTCGTCTTCCGTGACCGGCCCGGCGCGGGGCCCGTGCCGTACGCGCTGATCGACTTCGACATGGCCAGGCCGACGACGCGGTTGTTCGACGTGGTGACGACGCTGCGGCACTGGGCTCCGCTCGCCGACCCGGTCGACCGGGACCTCGCGCAGCGGTCCCTGGACGCGGCGGCCCGGGTGCGGCTGTTCTGCGACGCGTACGACCTGCCGGCGCAGGATCGGCTGAGGCTGGTGGAGACGGCGCGGACGCGGTTCGGCCGGTCGTACGCGCTGATGCGGGACCGGGCCCGCACGAGGGGCGGCGGCTGGGCGCGCATGTGGGCCGACGGCGTGGGCGGCCGGATCAGGCGCGCCGCCGCCTGGCTCGACGCCAACGAGGAGGCACTCCAGGACCACCTCCTCGGCGACGCGCGGGTCCCTGGCACACCCGCGGAACCCGCCTCCTGAACGCCTGGCAGGCCCACGTCCCGAACGCCCCGCAGCCCGCGTTTTGAACACCCCCAGACCGGAGTCCTGACGGTCCCGCACAGCGGGCTCGCCGACCGGCCACCTCGCCGTTCGAGATGAGCCCCCCGCGCCCCATCGGGAGCGTTGCGGAAGAATGCGGGCGTGATCGGGACCATGGACGGTGCCACGGCGGCGGGGCTGCTGGCCGGGGCGGCGATCGACGCCCTCCTCGGCGACCCCCGGCGGGGTCACCCGGTGGCGGTGTTCGGCAGCCGGGCCGCCGCCCTCGAAAAGCTCATATATCGGGACTCGCGGTTGGCGGGGGTCGCCTACACGACCTTCTGCGTCGGCGCCGCGACGGCCATCGGGGTGGTCGCCGAGCGGGTGACCCGGCCGAGCCCGGTCGCGCGGGCCGCCGTCACCGCCGCCGCCACCTGGGCGGTCCTTGGCGGCACGACCCTCGCCAAGGAGGGTGCGCTGATGGCCCGTTCG
Source organism: Microbispora amethystogenes (assembly GCF_016863015.1). GTDB lineage: Bacteria > Actinomycetota > Actinomycetes > Streptosporangiales > Streptosporangiaceae > Microbispora > Microbispora amethystogenes. Next base: position 305,736 of record NZ_BOOB01000009.1, read on the forward strand.
CTGCGGGACGGCGACCTGCCCGCCGCCCGCGCCCGCCTCCCGCATCTGTGCGGGCGTGACCCGTCCGGTCTCGACGCGGCCGAGCTGGCGCGGGGCACGGTCGAGTCGATCGCGGAGAACACCTCGGACGCCGTCGTCGCGCCGCTCGTCTGGGGCGCCGTCTTCGGCGTGCCCGGTCTGCTCGCCTACCGCGTGGTCAACACGCTCGACGCGATGGTCGGCCACCGGTCACCGCGCTACGCGCGCTTCGGCTGGGCCTCGGCCCGGCTCGACGACGTTGCCAACTACGTGCCCGCCCGGCTGACCGCGCTGCTCACCACCGGTCTCGCCGGTCTGGTGGGCGGCTCCCCGCGCCGCGCGGCCGCCGTGCTCCGCCGCGACGGGCACCGCCACCCCAGCCCCAACTCCGGACGCTGCGAGGCCGCCTTCGCCGGCGCCCTCGGCGTACGGCTCGGCGGGGCGAACGACTACGGTGGCAGGGTGGAGCACCGCCCGGAGCTGGGTGACGGTCCCCGCCCGGCCGTCGCCGACATCCCCCGGTCCGTACGGCTGGCGCGCGCCGTGTCGTACGCGTCGGTCGGCCTGGCCGTCGCCGCACGCCTGGCCCGCTCACAAGCCCGTCGAGGGAGCCGGTGATGAGCCTGCTCGTCCTGCTGCTGGTCTTCGCGGTCGTCTTCAGCGTCGCGGTCGCGGTGATCGTGGTCGCCGTGCTGGCCGTGCGCGCGTCTCGGCGGCCCGCGCCGCCACCACGCGATCGGAATGATCCGTCCCAGGATTGGTAGGTTCGATCGCATGGGCGGAGAAAGCGGAGACAACCGCATCCTGCTGGTCTTCGACGGCGACTGCGCCTTCTGCCAGACGTGCGTGAACGCCGGGCACCGGGTCCTGGGCTACATGCCCGCCGTACGGGCGTGGCAGGGTCTCGATCTCCGCGCGGCGGGGCTGACCCGCGAGGAGGTCATGACGTCCGTGCAGCTCCTGGGCCCGGGAGGGCTGCGTGCCCACGGCGCGCGGGCCATCGGGGTGATGCTCGCGGTGCAGCCGAACGCCGCCTGGCGCGCGCTCGGCCGCGTGATGCTCGCGCCGCCGGTGAGCTGGGCGGCCGAGGCGGGCTACCGCCTGGTGTCACGCTACCGTCACCTGCTGCCCGGTTCCACGACGTGCGGCGTGCCGCCCGTGTGATCGGTGTCGTTGCCGAAGCCGGGAAGAGACGAGGCCGGTAGGTGTCCGGAAGAAGGCATACCCCGGCACCGGGCCGGAGGTCCACCATTGCGGCATGACAGCAGTGGTGGAGACCGAAGGACTGACGAAGTTCTACGGTACGAGACGGGGCCTGGAGGATCTCACCCTCGACATCCGTCCGGGTGAGGTCTTCGGCTATCTGGGCCCGAACGGCGCCGGCAAGACGACGACGATCCGGTTGCTCCTGGACGTGATCCGGCCGACGTCGGGCCGGGCCACGGTCTTCGGGGCGAGCACCCGGGACCCGCGGGTCCGCGCCCGGATCGGTTACCTGCCCGGCGAGCTGGCCCTGGAGGGCGGCGAACGGGCCCGCGACTACCTCCGGTTCCTCGCCGGCGTACGCGGAGGGGTGAGCCGGAGCAGGATCGACGACCTGGCCGAGCGGCTGGACGCCGACCTGTCGGTCAGGATGGGCCGGCTCTCCAAGGGCAACAAGCAGAAGGTCGGGCTCATCCAGGCGTTCATGCACGAGCCCGAGCTGCTCATCCTGGACGAGCCGACGAGCGGCCTCGACCCGCTGGTGCAGCAGGAGTTCCTGGCGATGGTCCGGGAGGCGCGCACGGCGGGCCGCACGATCCTCATGTCGTCACACGTGCTCGCCGAGGTGGAGCACGTCGCCGACCGGGTGGGCATCGTCCGCGCCGGGCGCCTCGTCGCGGTCGAGGACATCGCCGCGCTGCGCGAGCGGGCCGTACGGCACGTGGAGCTCCACTTCGACGCGCCGGTCCCCCGGGAGGACTTCGAGGGGCTCCCCGGCGTACGGGACGTGTCCGTGCAGGGCGCGAGCCTGCGCTGCACGATCGACGGCAGGCCCGACGCGCTGGTCAAGGCGGCGGCCCGCCACACGGTGGTCCACCTGGTCAGCGCGGAGCCGGACCTGGAGGAGATCTTCCTGACCTACTACAGCGAGGAGGAGGCCCGGCATGCCCACGCTGGTGCGTAAGACCCTGGGGGAGTACCGCCGCGCCCTCGTCGGGTGGACGGTCGGGCTGTGCGCGTTCCTCGGGATGTACATCTCGATCTTCGCGAGCATGATGAAGGACCCCGACACCTTCAGCAAACAGGCGATCGCCAAGTATCCCGGCGCGCTCAGGGACCTGATGGGCGGCATGTCCGACATCGCGACCGGAACCGGCTATCTGCAGGCGATCGCCTACCAGTTGCTGGGCCCGCTGCTGTTCACCATGTGCGCCGTGATCCTCGGCAACCGGGCCCTCGCCGCCCCCGAGGAGGCCAAGACGCTGGAGCTCACGCTGACGCTGCCGATCGACCGCCGGCGGTTGCTCCTGGAGCGCTGGACGGCGCTGGCGCTCGGCCTGCTCGGCGTGGCGCTGGTGACGCTGGTGGTCGCCGCCGGGGCCTCGTCCGCCGCCGGCATGGGCGTGCCGTTCGGCCGCATACTCGCCGCCCACACGGGGTTGTTCCTGCTCGTGCTGTTCTTCGGGACGCTGACCCTGTGCGTCGGCGCGGCGTTCGGCCGCCGGCAGATCGCGCTCGCCGTGGCCGGCGTCTGGGGCGTCGCCGGATACATCGTGGAGACCATGGGTCGTAGCGTCGACGCCATCGCCTGGCTGCGCTGGCTCACACCCGTCCACTACTACCTCGACGGGCGCCCCCTCTACCAGGGCTGGCCGTACGGTGACTACCTTGTCCTGCTGTGTGCGACGGCCGTCCTGCTCATGACGGCGCTGCTCGCCTTCGAACGGCGCGACGTAGGGGTCTGATGGACAGCGTTCTCGCTCGCGTGAGCGAGGCGACCGGGGTGCCCGCCGACCTGCTCGGCGGGTTCCTGTCGGTCCTGGCGGCGTCGGCCGCCACCGGCAGGCTGCCCGGCCGCGCCGACATGGACGGCCTGCGCGAGTGCGGCGCCCTCGCCGCCGAGCGCGGCATCCCCCTGCGCGTGCTCGCGGACGCCTGCCTGCACGCCGCCGAGATGACCGCCGGTGGGGCCTTTGGCGCCGTACGGCGGGGCATCGCCGCCTACATCGACGGATACGAGGAGGCCCAGCGCGCCGCCGTACGGCGGGAGGAGGAGGCGCGCCGCCTGTTCGTCGACGACCTGCTGCAGGGCAGGGCCGACGCGGAACGCGCCGAGCACTTCGGCCTGCGCCTGGCCGGCGCGTACGCCGTGAGCGTGGCCAAACCGGGCACGCCGCTGGAGGCGGGCGACCCGCTTGCCGGGAAGATCGAGCAGTCGCTCGTGGCCAGGTTCGGCTCGCACAACATCCTCGTCGCCGCCCGCGACGGCCTGCTCGTGTGCGCCTTCCCGGCCGGGCTGACCGCGGCGAGCGGGGAGTTCACCCACCACGTGCGGGCGGCGCTCACCACGTGGCGGGTGGGGATCGGCCGCCCGCACCAGGGGCCGGGCGGGATCGTCACCTCCTACCGGGAGGCGGCGGGCGCGATCGACCTCGGCGAGCGGCTCGGCCTGCGGGCGCAGGTGCTGAAGGCGGCCGACCTGCTGGTCTTCCCGGTGCTGCTGCGGGACAGGGACGCGATCGTCGACCTGGTCTCCACCGTGCTCGGCCCGCTGACCTCCGCCCGGGGCGGGCCGGAGCCGCTGCTGGAGACGCTGGAGGCCGTCTTCGCCGCGCAGGGCAACCACACCGCCGCGGCGCGCAGGCTCGGCGTCAGCACGCGGGCGATCACCTACCGCCTGGAGCGCATCCGGAGGCTGACCGGCTTCTCGCCCAGCGACCCGACTCAGCGGTTCACCCTGGAGACGGCCGTGCTCGGCGCCCGCCTCCTGGAGTGGCCCGCCCACCCGCTGACCTGATACGCGGAGGCCGCCACTTTCAACGTATAGGGCATGGGGGGACTTGCGGCAAGACCCCGGTGACGGCGCAGAATCGGGGGCCGTGAGCCGGGCCGGGCCGGACTCCGTCCGGAGCCGCGGACGCGCTCACCTTCACCGTGCGGCCGCCCGGCCGTCACCCATGCCCTTACAGAGCCTTCACAGAGGAGTGCCATGCGCGTGCTTCTGTCCACCATCGGAACCCGTGGGGACGTCCAGCCGATGGTGGCGCTGGCCCTGGCGTTACGGGACCTCGGGCAGGAGGCGCGCCTGTGCGTGCCGCCCGACTTCCGCGAGTGGATCGAGGGGCTCGGATTTCCCGTCGTGCCGATCGGTCCCGAGTTGCGGCAGACCGCGTCGGCCGCGCCGTCGGCCGGCCCCCGGGCCCAGGCCCCGCCCACGCCCGAGCAACGACGGCGGATGCTCGACGGCACGGTCGCCGTCCAGTTCGCCACGATCCCGGCGGCGGCCGAGGGCTGCGACGTCATCGTGGCGGGCGGAGCCCTGTCGATCGCCGCCCACTCGGTGGCGGAGCGGAAGGGCATCGGCTACGTCTACGTGAGCTACTGCCCGGCGACCCTGCCGTCCCCGCATCACGCGCCGGTGCCCGTCTGGGGGCAGGCGCCGCCGGACGGGACGGCGGGCAACGCCGCGCTCTGGGACGAGGACGCGCGGCGCTGGAACGACAACGTCGGCGCCGCGCTGAACTCCCACCGGGCCTCGATGGGCCTGGCTCCGGTCGACGACACGCGACGGCACATCTTCACGGACCGGCCCTGGCTGGCCGCCGACCCGGCGCTCGGGCCGTGGCCCGGGCCCGCCGACCTCGAAGTGGTGCAGACGGGCGCCTGGGTCCTGCCGGACCGGCGCCCGCTGCCTCCGGAACTGGAGAAGTTCCTCGACGACGGCGAACCGCCCGTCTGCGTCGGCTTCGGCAGCGTCCGGGCTCCCCAGGGCGTCGCCCGGGCGACCGTGGACGCGGCCCGCGCGCTCGGACGCCGCGTGATCGTGCTGAGCGGCTGGGCCGGCCTGTCCCCGGAGGACGACGGCCCCGACTGCCTGCCGGTCGGCGAGGTCAACCAGCGGGCGCTCTTTCCCCGGGTCGCGGCCGTCGTCCACCACGGCGGCGCGGGCACCACGACCGCCGCCGCGCTGGCCGGGACGCCCCAGGTCGTCGTGCCCCAGCTTTACGACCAGCACTACTGGGCGCGGCGCGTCGGCGAACTCGGCATCGGGACCGCCCACCCGCCCACCGCGCCGACCGCCACGTCGCTGACCACGGCTCTCGGCCGGGTTCTCCGGCCCGAGGTGCGGGACCGGGCCGGGGCCGTCGCGGGCGAGATGCGCGACGACGGCGCCGTGGCCGCCGCGCGGCGCCTGATCGGCATGGCGCCGTCGTCCCAATGAGGAAGTACTCCGGGGGTCAGGGGACCAGCAGGAGCTTGCCGGTCGTACGGCGGCCTTCGAGGTCGTCGTGCGCCCGGCGGGCCTCGGCCAGCGGGTAGCGTTCGGAGACGCGCACCTTCAGCGCGCCGGAGGCGACCCAGCCGAGCACGTCGTCCGCCCGGGACAGCAACTCCTCCCGGGTGGCGGTGTAGTGCCCGAGCGTGGGCCGGGTGAGGAACAGCGAACCGCCCGCGTTGAGCCGCTGGGGGTCGAAGGGCGGCACCGGCCCGCTGGCCGCGCCGTACAGCGCCATCATGCCGCGCGGGCGCAGCGACGCGAGCGACCCCTCGAAGGTGGCGGCCCCGACCCCGTCGTAGACGACGTGCACACCCGAGCCGGTGATCTCCTTGACGGCCTCCGGGAAGCCCTCGTAGCCGATCACTTCGTCGGCGCCGGCCTGCCGGGCGAGCTTCTCCTTCTCGGGGCTGGAGACCGTGCCGATCACGCGGGCGCCGCGCAGCTTGGCCATCTGCACCAGCAGCAGGCCCATGCCGCCCGCCGCGGCGTGGACGAGCACGTCATCACCCGTGCGGACCGCGTACGTGGAGTGGGTCAGGTAGTGGGCGGTGAGCCCCTGGAGCAGCACCGCCGCCGCGAGATCGGGGGACAGGCCGTCGGGCAACCGGACCACCCTGTCCGCCGGGATCAGCGCCTTGGTCGCGTACGCGCCGATCGCACTGGCCGAGGCGACGCGGTCGCCGGGCACGACGTCGGTGACGTCCGGGCCCACGGCCGTGACCGTCCCGGCCGCCTCCGAGCCGGGGATCAGCGGGAGCGGCAGCGGATAGCGCCCCTCACGGTGGTAGACGTCGATGAAGTTGACCCCGGTCGCCGCCACCTCGATCAGCACCTGGCCCGGGCCGGGCACCGGGTCGGGCCGATCGGCGTACTCCAGCACCGAGGAATCACCGTACGCGGAGACGACGATGGCACGCATGCGCAACTCCTGTCTGAGGCATCTTCTGATCTTCCCCAACCCGCCGGGCCCCGCCCGTTGTTCCCGGTCCGCTGCGGCGGGTCTCAGAAGCCCGTCAATGTGATCTTGCCGATCGCGGTGCCCGATTCGAGGATGCGGTGGGCCTCGCGCAGGTTGGCGGCGTTCACCGGGCCGAGGTCCCGGTTGGCGGTGGTGACGACGACCCCGGCGTCGACGAGCCGGGCGACCCGGTCGAGGATGCGGTGCTGGTTCACCTGGTCCGGGGTCCCGAACAGCGAGTGGGTGAACATGAGCTCCCAGTGGAACGCGATGCTCTTCTGCTTGAGCACGCCGACGTCGAGGGAGTCGTGGTCGTCGATCGCGACGATCCGGCCGAACGGGGCGAGCGCCTCGGCGTACGCCGCGAGGTTGCGGTCGGTGCCGGCCGTGCTGAAGACGTGGCTGACGCCCTCCGGCGCGACCTCGGCCAGTTGCTTCGCCAGCGGTCCGCGGTGGTCCACGACGTGGTGAGCGCCCATCCGGCGGGCGAACTCCACCGTCTCGGGCCGGGAGGCCGTACCGATCACGGTGAGCCCGGTCAGGGCGCGCGCGAGCTGCACGACGATGGAGCCGACGCCGCCCGCGGCCGCGGTCACCAGCAGCGACCCGGTCTGGCCGAGCGCGTCGCCGCGCAGGCCAAGGCGTTCGAACAGGCCCTCCCAGGCCGTGAGGGAGGTCAGCGGCAGCGCGGCGGCCTCGGTGAAGGAGAGCGTGGCGGGCTTGTGCCCCACGACGCGCTCGTCGACGACGTGGAAGAGGGAGTTCGCGCCGGGCCGGTCGATCGCGCCGGCGTAGTAGACCTCGTCGCCGGCCTCGAACAGCTCCACCTCGTCGCCCACGGCGACCACGGTGCCGGCGGCGTCCCAGCCGAGCACCTTGGGCTCGCCGCCCGGATCGCTGCTTCGCCGCACCTTGTAGTCCACCGGGTTCACGGCGACGGCCTCCACCCGGACCAGCAGATCGCGCGGGCCGGGTACGGGCACCGGCAGCTCCACGTCCAGGAGGCTTTCCGGGTCGTCGACGGGAAGGCTGCGCCGGTACGCGACGGCGGGCATGGTCTCGTTCCGGTTCTCGGTCATGTCTGTCCCCTCGCTCTTGACGGACTCCGCGCCGGTCGTACGGCTCGGCGGCACGGGCGGCACGGTATCCACCGACGCCTGGTTACCCACAAGGGACACGAGTACCCATCGGGAAACCATCGAGGTGAGAGGGACTCATGCCCCTGGAGGAACCTGCCCCGAGACCAGGCGACGCAGCAGCGGCAGGTCCACGCTCTCCAGGGTCGGCACCGTCGTCACCCCGCTCGCGGTGGCGAGGGGGCCGACCGCGATGACGGCGCAGCCGGCGGCCCGGGCGGAGGCGATGCCCGTCGGGCTGTCCTCGACCGCGACGCACGCCGCCGGGTCGGCGCCGAGGCGCGAGGCCGCGGCGAGGTACGGGTCGGGGGCCGGTTTGTTCCTCGCGCTGTCCCCGGCCGCCACCGACAGCCGGAAGAGGTGCCCGCCGACGCTCTCCAGCACGATGTCCACCACGGTCCGGGGAGACGCGCTCACCAGTACGGCGGGGACTCCCGCCGCGCGCAGGGACTCCAGCAGCGTGACCGCGCCCGGCAGCGGGGTGACCCCGTTCTCGATCCGCCGGACGAAGGCGCCGGTCAGCATGGCCTCGACGGAATCCCGGCCCGGGTCGTCGTTCACCCGTCCGAGGATGTGCGCCGCGGCGTCCTCGACCGGCAGGCCGAAGAGCGCCTCCCGGTCACCCGGCCGCAGCGGGGCGCCGAGGCCGAGCGCGACCTCGGCGCAGGCGTCCCACCACAGATCCTCGGTGTCCACGAGCGTGCCGTCCATGTCGAACAGCACCGCCGCCAGGTGATCAGGCGACGGCATCGGGTTCGGGGACCGCCGCGGTGACCCCGGTCGCCGTACGGGCCGACACGAGCACGGGCCGTTCGACCAGGCGGACCCGTACGGCGGTGCCGGGCGCCAGGCGCGCGGAGTCGTGGCCGGGCACGTCGGCGAGCACCTCGGCGCCGTCGCCCAGCCGCACCCGCAGGCGGGCGGTGGAGCCGCGGAAGGACGACACCACGACCATTCCCTCGCCTTCGCCGTCGGGGACGACCAGCACGGCCTCGGGCCGTACGAGCACGTCGGCCTCGGGCCCGGCGGGCCGGGGGCCCTCCACCGGCAGCGTCTGCCCGAGCACCGTCACCTGGTCGCCCGACAGCAGGCCGGGCAGGTGGTTCATCGCGCCGACGAACTCGGCGACGAACGGGGTCGCCGGCCGGTCGTACAGGGTGGCGGGATCGGCGACCTGCTCCAGGCGGCCGTCGCGCAGCACGGCGACCCGGTCGGCCATCGAGAGCGCCTCCTCCTGGTCGTGCGTCACGAAGATCGTCGTGATGCCGAGGGAGAGCTGGAGGCGGCGGATCTCCTCGCGGAGCGTGACGCGCACCTTGGCGTCGAGCGCCGACAGCGGCTCGTCCAGCAGCAGCACCCGGGGTTCGAGCGCGAGCGCGCGGGCCAGCGCCACCCGCTGCTGCTGGCCGCCGGACAGCTGGTGGGGATACCGGCCGCCCACGTCGGGCAGGCCGACCAGCTCCAGCAGCTCCTGCGCGCGGGCGTGCCGCCGGGCGGCCGGCGTCTTGCGCACCCGCATGCCGAAGCCGACGTTGTCGCGGGCGTTGAGGTTGGGGAAGAGCGAGTAGGACTGGAAGACCATCCCGGCGTCGCGGCGGTTGGCCGGCACCCGCGTGATGTCGGCGCCGTCCACGAGCACCTCGCCCTCGTCGGGCTGCTCGAAGCCGGCGAGGCAGCGCAGCGCGGTGGTCTTGCCGCACCCGGACGGGCCGAGCAACGCGATCAGCTCGCCGGGCTCCACGGTCAGGTCGAGCCCGTCCAGCGCCACCGTGCTCCCGAACCTCCGGCGCAGCCCGCGGAACTCCACCCGGGCGCCGTTCATGAACCACTCCTTTGCCGTGCGCCGGCGGACGACAGGGCGAGCAGCAGCAGCCAGGTGATCAGCAGGCTGAACACCGAGACCGCCACCGACACCTGGGCGTGCGCGCCGGAGATCGTGTAGATCCAGACGGGGAAGGTCTGGAAGGAGAGCAGCCGGGCGATGGTGAACTCCCCGAGCACCAGCGCCAGCGTGAGGAAGGACGCGCCGGCCATCGCCGACCGCATGTTGGGAACGATCACCCGCAGCAGCACGTGGGGCCACGACGCGCCGAGGTTCCTGGCCGCCTCCGACAGCGTGCGCACGTCGATCGCCCCGAGGCCCGCGTCGAGCGAGCGGTAGGCGAACGGCAGCGCCAGCACGACGTAGGCGAGCACCAGCACTATCGGGAATCCGGGGTCCTGCACCGCGATGATCGTCTGGTAGAAGGGCGTGCTCGCGAGGTAGTCGGGGCCCCACCGCAGCACCGTGCTGATCCCGGCCACGAACGTGATCGGGGGCACGACCAGCGGCAGCGTGCAGACCACCTCCAGCACCGGCCGCCACCGCGGCGCGCCGAGCCGTACGGCGACGACGGCGGGCAGCGTCAGCAGCAGCACGATCACGATCGTGGCGGCCCCGAGCCCGAGCGACAGCAGCAGGCTCCCGGCGAAGCCCTCGGCCGAGAAGATCTCGCCGTACGCGTCGAGCGAGAAGCCCTGGTCCGGCGCCTTCACCGTGAAGACGAACGACGCGATCAGCGGGACGAGGAAGTACACGGCGGCGAGGAGGAGGACCACGCCGCGCCAGACCCGGGGACGGCGCGGCCGGCCCGGCCGGGCGGGCGCCGTGCCGGGGACGGCCGGCGTGGTGACCTGGGGGGTCAGCGAAGCCATCGGGCGCTCCTTCGCCGCAGCGGGAGATAGACGGCCATCACCAGGCCCGCGACCACGATCATGTCGAGGCTGAGGGCCAGCGCGACGTTCTCGTGCCCGATCAGGACGTTGCCGGTGAGCGCGTCGGCGATCTTGAGGGTGACCAGCGGGACGCTGGAGCCCACCATCGCCTGCGCCGTCGCGTAGGCCGCGAACGCGCCGCCGAACAGCAGGATCACCCCGCCGAGCAGCGCCGGGGTCAGCACCGGGACGCCGACGTACCGCCAGAACTGCCAGGTGCTCGCCCCGTTGTTCTGCGCGGCCTCGCGCCACTGCGGGCGCAGCCCGTCGAGGGCGGGCACGACCGTGAGCACCATGAGGGGGACGGAGAAGTAGAGGTAGACCAGGGTGAGGCCCCAGAAGTTGTAGAGGCTCCACCCGTGGTCGCCGAGACCCAGGGTCGTGGTGACGACGCCTGAGTTGCCGAGCGTGGCGATCCAGGCGAACGCCAGCGGCACGCCGCCGAAGTTGGCCAGCACGCCGGAGGCGGTCAGCACCCCCTCACGCAGGGCGCGGAACCGGGAGGTCACCACGGCCTGGGCGAGGAACGTGCCGAGCACCCCGCCCAGCACCGCAACGAGCGCCGAGATCTTCACGCTCCCGATCAGGGAGGTGAGGTACGCCCCCTGGAGCGACTCGGTGAGGTTGGCGGCGCTGGGCGTGCCCTCCCTGGTGAACGTGCCGCCGAGGAGGACCAGCATCGGCACGCCGAAGACGATGACGGCGAAGACCAGCAGCGGAACGACCGCCCACCGGCTCTTCGATCCCGTACGGCTGTCGCCCACGACGTCAGCCGGAGACCGCCGCGCCCCACCCGCTCGCCAGGACCTCCTTGGCCTTGTTGACCTGGTCCGGCGTGGGGAAGGCGGGGGTGCCCTCGACCTTGGGGAGCTGGGCGACGAGGGCCGCGTCGGCGCTGCCGTCCTGCTGCATGGAGGGCAGCAGCACCGGCCGGGCGTAGCCCTTCAGCCACAGGTTCTGGCCCTCGGCGCTGTAGAGGAACTCCTGCCACAGGCGGGCGGCGGCGGGGTGCGGGGCCCACTTGTTGATCGCCTGGGAGTAGAAGTTCGCGTACTGGCCGTCGGAGGGGATGACGATCTTCCAGTCCACGCCCTTGGACGCGAACTCCTTGGCGTAGCTCGCCTGCAGGTAGTCCCAGTCGATGGTGATCGGGGTCTCGCCCTTCTCGACCGTGGCGGGGGTGGCCTCGACGGGGTTGAAGTTGCCGTTCTGCTTGAGCTTCTTGAAGAAGTCGATGCCGGGCTGGATGTCGTCGAAGGAGCCCTGGTTGGCGAGCGAGGCGGCGTACACGCCGGCGAAGGCCGCGCCGGCCTTGGTCGGGTCGCCGTTCAGCGCGACCTTGCCCTTGTACTCCGGCTTGAGCAGGTCGGCGAACGTCTCCGGGCAGCTCTTGACCCGCTTGGCGTCGCAGCCGATGGAGACGTAGCCGCCGTAGTCATAGGACCAGGCGCCGCCGGGCTCCTTCTGCCCGTCGGGGATCTTGTCCCAGCTCTGCACCTTGTACGGCGCGAACAGGCCCTCCTGCGCGCCGCTCAGCGCGAAGGCGCTGCCGAGGTCGAGTACGTCGGGGGCGCGGCCCTGGCCCTTCAGCGTCTTGACCGCGTTGATCTCGTCCTGGCTGGAGCCGTCCGGGTTGTCGTTGACGACCTTGATGCCGTACTTCGCCTCGAAGGCCTTGATGATCTCGCCGTAGTTGGCCCAGTCGGGCGGCAGCGCGATGGTGTTGAGCTGCCCCTCCTTCTTGGCGGCGTCGACGAGCTTGTCCAGGCCGCCGAGGTCCTGGGCCGAGGTCGCGGAGGCGGCCTTGGAGTCACCGGACTCCGAACCGCCACCGGCGGTCGTGGGGGCGGCCCCACAGGCCGCGATCACCGAGGTGGTCATTGCGAGCGCGGCCACGAGACCGGCGGTGCGTGCGAACAAGAGTCCCTCCCATAGGGTTCGTGCAACGAACGTAGGCGAACTTGTACAAACAAGCCAGACCAAGTGAGTCGCACCTCGATGTCGGTCACGTGAACGGAAGGGCTCGGCGCGGATGGCCCGTTATGAACACATCGCCGGTGACCTGCGGGACGCCATCGTGCGGGGGGACTATCCGATCGGCGGCCGGCTTCCCTCGGAGGCCGATCTGGCCCTGCGTTACTCCGCCTCGCGGGGGACCGTACGCCAGGCGGTCGCCCTGCTGGCCGCCGAGGGGCTGGTCGGCTCCCGCCAGGGCGCGCGGCGCATCGTACTGGGCAGCGAGCGCAGTCAGAGCTTCACCGAACTGCACAGCTTCGCCCAGTGGGCGCGGTCCATGGGCTACCGCGCCAGCGGGAGCGTGCTGTCCTCCCGCCGCCGCCCGTGCGCGCCCTCCGAGGCCGTACGGCTGTCGGTGGAGCCGGGGGAGGAGGTGCTCGACGTGCGGCGGCTGCGCCGCCTCGACGGTGAGCCCGTGCTGGTCGAGCGCACCGTCTACGCGGGCTGGATCGCCCCCGCCGTGGAGCGGCTCGACCCGGAGTGCGAGTCGGTGACCCAGGAGCTGTACGAGTCGGCCGGGCTGGTCTTCGCGTACGGCGAGCACCTGATCGACGCGGTGGCGGCCGGGGCCGGGGACGCCCGGCTGCTCGGCGTCCGCCGCGGCAGCCCCCTGCTGCGCCAGCGCCGCACCACCACCAGCCAGGAGGGCCGGCCCGTCGAGTGCTCCGACGACCGCTACCGCGCCGGCAGCGTCGCCTTCAGCATCCGCAACTCCACCGCCGCCAACCCCCTCGTCCGCCGCGCCGGAGACTGACCCGCTTGACGGGTCTGTTCACCGCTTCAGCGTGAGCCTCTTCCTCGACGCGCCCGGGAACACGACGACCAGGTGCTCCTCTCCCGCGTCGCCGAGCCGTACGTAGACGCGGAGCCGGTAGCGGCCCTTCCCGGCGATCGCCAGGTTCGGCATCGGGGCGCCCGCGCCCACGTCTCCGCCCTCTTTCTCCGGCACGGTGAGCGTGCCGCTGCGGCTGACGATCGGCACCTCGGTGACCTGGTCCCACCCGGCCGTCCGCCGCGGCGGCGCGGTGCGGAAGGCCTTCACGGTCAGGCACAGATCGATGATGTCCTCGATGTGCCCGACGAGCGCCGCGCTGCCGGCCACTCCGACGAGCGTGCCGCCGTCGTAGGCCCTGTCCGTCGCCCGCTCCACCGCCTCCTCGGCCGCCTCGTCATCGGGGTCGTAGACCAGATAGCCGGCATCGCCGTCGGCGAAGAGGAAGTAGGTGGCCGTGGCCTGGACGACGCCCCTCGTCCGGGGCCAGGGGTCGGGGCACTTCGCGTTCTGCTCGGCGACGTAGGAGGCCTCCGCCGCCCGCTCTTCGGCGGCCGACCGCAGCAGCTCGGGATGGGTCACGCCGATGATCTCCGGGCAGACGTAGACGAGGTCCCACGGGTCGGCGCCCCAGGCGGGCCGCGCGCTCCCTGCCCGCGTCAGGATCGCCTGCTGCTCGTCGCGGTCCTTCGCCCGGCACAGCGCCCGCCCGTACGCGAGGACCTGCTGGTCCGACAGGCTGTCGGGGAACATGGGCGTTACTCCGCCCTCCGTGCTCCGGGCCCGGCACAGGAACGCGGCGTCGCGTTGGGCGGGCTTCAGGTCGCCGAATCTGGGCCGGTCGTAGCAGCCCATGGACCAGCCGGTGTAGTTGAGATGCGGGGTCTGTTCCGGGTGGACCAGCGCGATGACCGGCAGTGTGGCGACGGCCGCCGCGGCGATGCGCGTCGCGTGCCGCCGCGCGGGCGGAAGGTCCGCCGGGCGGCTGTCGGCTGGCATCTTCCGGGCAGGCATCTCCCGGGCGGTCGCCGCGAGCCACACGGTGCCGACGAGCGCGATCGCGTCCATCACGACCAGCACCGCCGCTGTGTCGACGGGGAGTCTCGCGAAGAAGAGGTTGAGCGGGAGCACCAGCGCGACAGTGCTCAAAGACAACCATCCGGCGGCCTGCGTGCCGCGGCTCCACCGGCCGTCGCGCCGCTGCCCGACGAGCGTGAGGACGGTCGCGGCCACTCCGCCCAGCATCAGGACCGCTTCGAGGACGGCGCCTGATCCGAGCTGTGGAAGATCGAGTTCGTCGAGCAGGTCGTCGGCCATCCCGGCCAGCCCGATCGCGAACATCACCCCGGCCGCCGCCCGCAGCACGCGGGAGTGCCAGCGGATGACCAGCAGGTAGAGGACGTCGATCGCGGCCCACAGCGCGAACTGGAAGGCCGCGTCGACCGCGTCGGGGAGCATCTCGATCGGGTATCCCAGCACGAGGGCGTACGCCACTGCCAGATACAGCAGCCGGCGCAGCGCCTTCTCCCTGCGGTCCAGTGCTCCCGGCATGGGGGTACGCAGGATCAGCCACAGGAGCGCGGCCTTCACCGGGGCGGCCACGAGCAGGGCCACGGTCGTCGCGGTGTCGAACCCGCCCGGCGCGAAGAAGTCGCCGGGCGTGTAGAACCCCGCGTAGGCCGGGGGCGACCATTCGACGGCCACCCAGAGCCAGGAGTCGCCGGCCACCAGGCCCGCGCCCACCGCCGCGATGAACAGGCCTACTGTTCCGATCCTGATGATCCGCCACAAACCGTCCGAAGGCATGGAACGCGATCTTAGTGCGGCGCCGCCGTACGGGCGGTTACAGCGATTCCGGCGGGCCGGCCGTCACGCGGCGACGGGGCGGCGGCGGCTCCGCGCCTCGTAGACGAGGGTGCCGGCGACCACGAGGGCGACCACGACGCCGTAGACCAGCGACGTCCCCCGCAGGCCCTGCGTGGTGATGGACACCCCGGCGACCAGCGCCGGGATGCTGAAGGCCAGGTAGCTGACCACGTAGATCGCCGAGATCAGCGCGGCCCGCTCGTGCGGCGCGGCGAGCTGGCTGACCATCCGGAAGGCGCCCAGGTAGGCCGGCCCCCATCCGACGCCGGCCACGACCGCCGCCGCGACGAAGACGCTCAGCGAGGACGTCGCCACGGCGGCGACCAGCAGGATCGTGCCGAGGAGGAGCAGCAGCGTGCCCTCTCGCTGCATGCGCTCCGGGGTGTGCCGCCTGAGCAGCACGGACGCGAGCGCCGAGGACGCGGCGAGCGCGCCGAGCACGAGGCCGGTCACCGCGTGGTCGCGCTCGCCGAACACCGTGGCGAGCAGCGAGCCCCCGACGGAGAGGATCAGCCCGCCGAGCATCCAGGTGGAGATCAGGACGGGCGCCGCGCGCAGGAACGCGCTCCTCGCCGGCGCGGGGACGGACACCTTCGGGCGCAGCGCGGCCACGGCCCCGGGCGTACGCGTGACCGTCTCCGGCAGCACCGCCGTCGCCGCGGCGAGGACGGCGAACGCCGCGGTGAGGATCACGAAGATCAGCCGGGTCGGCTGCGGCGCGTACTGGATCAGGACGCCGCTCCCGATCGTGCCGAGACCGAGGCCTCCGGTGGCCGCCGCGCCGTTGACGAGCGAGCCCAGCCGCGAGCCGTCGTCCGGTTGCAGGTCGAGCAGGTACGCGCCGACCACCCCCACTGCGGCGCCGGTCGCCAGGCCTTGGACGACACGGGCGGCGAAGAGGGCGGCGACGCCGTGCGCCCCGAGGAAGACGGCCATCGCGGCCGCCTCGACGACCAGCGCCGCGGCGAGGACCGGGCGGCGGCCGAGGAAGTCGGAGAGCCGTCCCACGGTGAGCAGGCTGACCAGCAACGCCAGCACGTAGACGGAGAAGATCGCCGTCAGCGTGAGGGCGTTGAAGCCGAATTCGGCCTGGTACACGGGGTAGAGGGGGCTCGGCGCGCTGGAGGCGGCCAGCAGGATGGCGGTGGTGCCCGCCACCAGCCAGAAGGCCGCCGCGCGCGGCAGCACCGGAAGGCGGCGCCGTTCCGGCGCCGGGGTGCCGAGGGATGGTGATCCGTGCAGCAGACTTGTCATCGTGGGCTCCAACCTGCCTACTGTTCGATTTGTATCGAACTGTTGGAACCACACCGTCACGCCGATAGTTCCAAGAAGGTCGAACTGTGAGCAACGCCACAACGCGCCGGCTCCCGCATCCCGAGCTGAAGGACGTCGAGCTTCCCGCCGTCCTGTTCGCGCTCAGCGACCCGGCCCGGCTCGACCTCGTACGGCAGCTCGCGGCGCAGGGGCCGCTGA
Organism: Microbispora amethystogenes; assembly: GCF_016863015.1. GTDB lineage: Bacteria > Actinomycetota > Actinomycetes > Streptosporangiales > Streptosporangiaceae > Microbispora > Microbispora amethystogenes. The sequence goes on from NZ_BOOB01000009.1 coordinate 322,211, forward strand.
CGGTGGCGCAGTGCCAGGCGACGGAGCCCGGCGTGCCAAAGTCGACCTTCTCCCATCACCTGAAGACGCTGCGTGAAGCCGGGCTGATCCGCAACGATCCGGCCGGTCGCCAGCGCATCGTCACCCTGCGCAAGGCGGAGGTCGACGAACGCTTCCCGGCCCTGCTGGACGCCGTCCTGTCGTCGTCCCCCGCACACCCCCCCGAGTAGGACGGGCCGCGCGCCAAGCCGCATGCGCCCTCGGCAGGGTCCGGCGCTACTCGTCGGGGTCGGCGATCTCGATCACATGCAGGGGGTTGTCCAGGGCGCGAGACGGCTGGTGCCACTTGTCGCCGCGCAGGGTGAGGATGGGACAGACCGACACGTCGGCGATGGCCGCGGCGTGCGCGTCATAGACGTCGAGCCCGGTGACGGCGATCGTGTCGACGAGCTTGGCGGATTGGGCGATGCCCTCCAGCGGAGCGACGAGGGCGTGCTCGAACGCGGCCAGGCCGGCGAGCAGCGCCTGGCCATCCGGCGATCCGCGGCCGTCGAGGAGCGCCCCGGCGGCGGCCAGAGCGGGGACGACGAGAGGCTGGCCCGCCCGGTCGAAGCCTTGCAGGAGGCCGATCAGGTCGGCGTCTCCGCGGACCACAGTGGAAAGGACACTTGTGTCGAGGATGTACGGCGTGGGGGTGAAGTCACTCACCCGGCGCCGCCGGGAATCCGTGCTCGGCGAGCTGGCGGTTCACGTGTCGCATCATTCGGGCCACCCGCGCCGGGTCGGCCTGCCGGGCGCGTTCGCGTAGCAGGGCGAGCGCACGCTGGTCGGCGATGCGCTTTTCCGCGATCACGTCGTTGAAGACGGCGGCCACGCTGGTGGCCTTGCCGGTGGCGACGAGGTGCTCGGCGTACTCGAGTACGTCAGGGTCCACGGTGATGGTGATCCGCGCTTTCCTGTCTCCGCTCATACCCGGAATCATACTCACCGCCTCCCAGGTCGGAAGGCATTATGTGACGCTCGGTATCTCGAAGAACTCCGCGATCAGGTCGGCGGTGTTCACGTCCTGGTTCGTCCTGCCGACGATGGCGGGCGCCTTGCGGGGGCCGGGGATGGTGTGCCCGCCGCCGTGCACCGTGAGCAGCGTCACCGGTGGCCGGCCCTGCTGGCGGTAGTCGGTGCGCTCGGCGGACGTCCCATCGGCCGAGCCCGCCCGCTTCGGCAGCGTCCTGCTGACCGGCTCGTCGGTGATGCCGTTGCGGGCCGCGAAGTAGGCCGCGGTCTCCGGCGCTGACAGGCTCCGCCCGCCGATCCTGAACAGCTTCCGCACCCACCAGCTCGGCTCGCCGCCCGCGTAGCCGACGATGGGGTCCTTCGTACCGTGGACCAGCAGCACCGGCATCGGCACGGACGGCGTGTCGGCCACCAGGAAGTTCTCCGGCGCCGGCATGGTCGCCGCGAGCACCGCCGCCCCCGCGATCAGTTCCGGCGCCTCGTGGGCCAGGCGCATCGCCATCTGCCCGCCGTTGGAGTAGCCGATCGCGAACACCCGCCCCGGGTCGATCCGGTGGCTCGCCACCAGCTTCTCTGTCACCGCGCGGGTGAAGCCGACGTCGTCGATGTTCTCCCTGCGGGCCGGAAACCGGCTCGCCCGGCGCGCGTCGTTCCAGTTGCCCCTGTGGCCGTCCAGGTAGACGACCACCGCCGCGCCGCCGTCCGCCAGCGCGTCGAACGCCTTCCCGGTGAACTTCCGGTGCTTGGCCCCGGTCTGCCGCGACCCGTGGAAGACGAGAACCAGATCACGTGACGGCCTGCCGTCCTCCGGCCCCACCACGGTGTACGTACGCGGCCTGCCGCCCACCTCGACGCTGTCCCGCATCACTGTCCGTCCCCTCCCGTTCAGCCGAAGAAGTCGACGAGGGTGCGGGCGGTCCACTCCGGGACCTCCTCCGGCAGGAAGTGGCCCGCACCCGGCGCCACCACACCGGTCACGTCGACGGCGACCTTCCGCATGACCTGCTCGACCGCCTCGCCCGAGGCCCGCTCGCCGCCGGCGGCCAGCACCGGGACGGTCAGCGGCCCCGCCGCCGCCAGGGCGGCGATCTGGGCCACTCCTTCTCCGGCCCGGTAGAACTCGAAGCTCGCGTGCAGCGCCGCCGGATCGCGCAGCGCCTCGACGTAGACCTCCACCGCGTGCGGCGGAATCGCGTCCGGGGTGGCCGCCTTCGAGGCGAACTGGTGCCCGAAGTAGATCTCCTCCCGCCCGGCCACCATCCGCTCGTTGACGTCCCGCAGGCGGTTGAAGACGAAGTGCCAGAGGTACTCGTTCAGCGCCGGTTCCATCAGCAGCGGCGGCATCGGGGAGAGCCCCGGCAGGATCGCCTCCGCGACGGCGAGCCGGGTAACCCGGTCGCGATGACCGGCGGCGAGCGCGTACCCGACGATCATGCCCAGGTCGTGGCCGGCGACGGCGAAGCGCTCGTGGCCGAGGCCGGTCATCAGGGCGGCCATGTCCCCCGCGAGGGTGGCCGTGTCGTAGCCGGTGGCGGGCTTGCCGCTGGCTCCGACCCCGCGCACGTCGGCGGCGACGACCGTGAAGTGCTCGGCGAGGGCGGGCATCACCAGACGCCAGCCGTACCAGAACTGCGGCCACGCGGGGAGCAGCAACAACGCCGGGCCGGTCCCGCCGGTCACGGCGTGCAGGGTGAGCCCGCCCACGTCGACGGTGCGGCTGGTGAAGGTGTCGGTGAAGCCGTCCGGCAGGTGCGGAACGCCGGTCACGGTGAAAGGCACAGGGATCTCCCGGGGAGAATGGTCCGCCAAAACGGATGACTCATCCGTTTCACTGTAGCACGAATCGGATGGGCTATCCGGTTATGCTTGGGGCATGCCCGCCGCTCCGCTCCGCAAGGACGCCGCCCGCAACTGGCAACGCATCGTCGAGGTGGGCCGCCGGCTCGTGGACGAGGGAACGCCGATCCAGCTCAACGACGTGGCGCGGGCCGCCTCTGTCGGGGTGGCCACGGTCTACCGGCACTTCCCCACGCCGGAGGCGCTGCTCGAAACCGTCGCCACCCCCGGGCTCGAAGCCCTGGTCGCGCACGCCGAGCGGGCGCTGTCCGGCGGCGATCCCTGGACGACGCTGCGCGACTTCCTGTTCGCGGCCGCCGACGCCCAGATCACCGACGCGTCGATCTCCCCGGTGTTCGCCGCACCGGTGAACGCCCTTCCGCACGTCGGCGAGTTGAAGGAACGGCTCGCCGTGCTGTTCGGGAAGCTCCTCGACCAGGCTCGCGCGGCCGGCGTGATCGACCCGGGCGTGACCCAGGCCGACATGGTGCCGCTGATGTGCGGGGTGGCCTTCGCGGCGACCGTCCACCCGGCCACCGGCACCGAGGACCGCGCGGCGACCGCCCGCCGCTACCTCACCTTCCTCCTCGAAGGTCTCCGCACCCGCGCATGATCAGCCCCGTCCGGATCATCCGAGGAGGAGACGCATGAATGCGGTTGTCGTACGTCGTCTCGGCGGCGAGGACTGGCGTACCTGGCGTCGTCTCCGGCTGGCGGCACTCGCCGACGCGCCCGCCATCTTCCACGGGGACCCCGAAGAGGAACGGGCCTACGACGAGGCGCGGTGGCGCGCGTGGACCGAGGACGGTGTCAAGGTGGCCGCGTTCGACGCCGACGTGCCGGTCGGTGTCGCCGCGGGCCGGACCTCGACGGACCGGACCGGGGCCGTGGAGCTCTTCGGCATGTGGGTGCGTCCCGAGGCCAGAGGTGGCCGGATCGCCGAGCGCCTGGCGCTGGAAGTGGTCGCTTGGGCCCGGGAGACGGGACACTCCCTGGTTGAGCTGTGGGTCATCGGCGGCAACGATTCCGCCGAACGGGTGTACCGGCGGCTCGGATTCGAGCGCACGGGCGCGTACGAAGTCCATCCGCACGACCCGGGCCTGCGCAAGTACGTCATGACCAGGGGAACCCGGACTCACCGGTGAGGCGGGGCGGCCGCCGGTCCGAAGAGGCGGTCGAGGTGGTAGCCGACGATCGCGGCGGCGGCCTCGTGGCTGCGTTGCCGGCTGAGGACGCTGGAGGTCAGGCCGTTGGCGAGCGCCAGGAGGGCGGCGACCTCCGTGCGCGGGTCGCGGTCAGGGGTGATGTCCCCGGCCTGCTGCGCGGTGGCGAGCCGGGTGGTGAGGAAGTCTTCCAGGGCGTTGGGCAGCGTGAGCCCGGTCGCGGCGAGGGCCGGGTCGGTGAGGGCGGCGGTGTAGTAGGCGGTCCAGGCCAGGGAGTCCAGCCGGCTCTGCTCGTCGGAGGGAAGGATCGCGCCGAGCACGGCGGCGAAGAGATCTCGCGTGGACGGCCCGCCCGTGGTGGCCGCGGCCCGCTGCCGGACCCGGCGGTCCATGCGGGAGCCCAGCTCGGCGAGGCCGGAGTCGAGCAGGGCCTGCTTGTTCGTGAAGTAGTACTGGACGACGCGCAGCGAGACACCGGCCTCGGCGGCGATCTCACGCATCGACACGGCCTGCAGGCCGCGGGTGCCGGCGATGCGCAGCAGCGCCTCGGTCAACCGCCGCCGCCGCTCGTCGTGGTCCACCTGTTTCGGCATGCGGTTTCCTAGCCCCCGTCCGTGCCGTGCTTCGGCGTCGCGTTCTCGGCCCGGACATGGCCGGCGAAGGCGAGGATCCGCTCGACGACCAGGTCCGGTGCCTCGACGGGCAGCGCGTGCCCGGTGCCGGGCACGATCTCCACCCGCCAGGACGGCGCGACGCCGGCCAGCCGCGCGGCCACCGCCTCCGCGTCGAGCAGCGCGCTGCGGGCGCCCAGCAGCACCTGCACGGGTACGGCCACCTCGCGTATCTGCTCGTCGGTGTAGGCGGGCGGGACGGGCGCACGCCGGCGGAAGGACCAGCCGGCCCGCATCAGCTCCACCAGCCCATCCTCACGCAGTACCCCGTTGTCCACCACGCCGGCCATGCGGTGTCGCGACGTGCGAGGAAGGGTGGAGGCGACGGCCCCGGCAAGGGCCCACTTGATGAACCGCCTGGGCAACGGCGCGAAGCCGCCCGGGTCCACCAGTGTCAGCGCCGCGACCCGGCCGCCCCCGCCGCGCTGCTGTTCCACCGCGGTCCAGCCGCCGTACGAGGAACCCACCACATGCGCGCGCTCGGCTCCGACTGCGGACAGCACGTCGGTGACCCAGCCGCCGACCTCGGCGCCGGTCGCGAGCGGCCGCGTCTGGACCGAGCGGCCGGGTTCGCCGAGCGGGTCGACGGCGAGGACCGGGCGCGTGCGCGCCAGCGGCTCGATGTAGCGGTACCAGGCCAGTGCGTTCCCGCCGGCGCCGGCCAGGAGAACCACGGGATCCCCCGTCGCGGGCCCGGCCCGGAGGATCCGCACCCGGCCGGCGCGGGTCTCGACGTCGGCGGCGTCCACCGGCACCGGCCAGAGCTCGCCGAGCACCCGGTCGTAGACGGCGTGGTACCTGTCACGCGCGGAGTCGCCGGTGAAGGCCGACGGCCGGTCGGGTGTACGCATCGTGCACCTCGTCCCCTCTGAATGGATACAGTCGTATCCTAACGCGCACTCGGCAGAACCGGATGCCGGATAGGGGCGTCCTATGGGGTGTGCGGACGCGGATTCGATGCGTGACGGCGGCGCTGGCCGCGATGACGCTGGCGGCGTGCGGGTCGACTCTGCCCCGCGATCTCGAGACCTGGAACGAGGCCGACGCCATGGGTGGCGAACCCGCCGCGGAGGAGCGCCCGTCGCCCTCCTGCCTGGCGGGTTCGCCGACGCCTCGGCCGGACGGCGCGGAAGGTGGAAAGAGCGGCGGAGAGTGGCGGGGGGCCTACTACGACTACCGCGACCGCCTCGCGGGCCTGGCCGTCACCCGCGAGAAGACCGTCTGGGTGGCCGGCACCCGGGTGCCCGACGCCTGCGGGCCCGAGACGAGAGCGCCGCTGCTGCTGCGGGGAGACGGCGGACGGTGGCGGGAGGTCGCGACTCCACCGGTGGCCGAGCCGCGTGCCGTGGCCGCCGCCTCCGACCGCGACGTGTGGCTGTTCGGGGACGATGCCGCCGCCCGCTGGGACGGGCGGAGGTGGACCACGGTGCCCGGCCTGGGCTGGAGACCGGAGCGGGTGCACGCGGCGGCTCCCGGCGACGTGTGGGCGGTCGTGAAGGCCAACTTTCTGGACGGAGCCGGGGGAGCTGAGATCGAGGGGTCCTGGAGCTCCCGGGCCGATCTGCGGCGCTGGGACGGCACGGCCTGGCGTACGGTACGGCCGCCGCTGGTCGCGAAAGACGTGGACGGCCTGCCCGGCGGTGAGGTCTGGGTGGCCGGTTCGAGCCGTGGCCGGGCGGCCGTCGCCCGGTGGAACGGCTGGTCCTGGAGCACGGTCCCGCTCCCCCCGGTTCCCGCGCTGCATCGGAACCAGCTCTCCGAGCTCGTGGACCTCGCGGTGGACGAGTCGGGCCGGATGGCGGCCGTCGGCTGGGTCGCGTGGGTCTGCGGCACCGAGGAGGAGGACGTGACCTTCTGTGGCAGCACGCTTCTCCTGCGGCGGGAGAACGGACGGTGGAGCTACAGCCTGATGTCCGACCCCGAGCTCGACCCCCACCTGCGGCTGGAGGCCGACGGCCGGGGCGGGTTCTGGCTGTTCTACGCGAAGAACGAGTGGAACACGGCGGTCCGTCACCTGTCGGGCGGCGAGTGGACGCAAGGGACGTTTCCGGTCGGCCCGCTCGGGCACACCCGCCTGGCGTCCGTCGTCAGGGAACCGGGGACGGCGCGCATCTGGGTGGTGGCGGCGGACGACACCGAGCGTGAGGAGCCGCCGTACCGGGGGAGCGGGATCTGGGTGGCCGGATGACCGGCCGGTGACCGCAGCTCGGGCGTGAGAGGCGGGTGTGGCGAACGCCTCCCGAAACGGACAGCCGAAGGCGCCGTGCCGACTTGCGTTCGGCCTCCTGTGAACGTATGTTCGAAGTAGCGGCGATTCTGCCCGAATCATCCGCCCGTCTTCCCCCGGGTGGCCACGAAGCCACAGGGAGAAGGAGTCTTGAGCAGACTTTACGGCGATCCGATCGAGGTGTGGGTGCGGGACGGGCAGCCTGTGCAGTTCGTCTGGCGTGACCGGCTCTACACCGTCCGCGAAATCCAGGATCACTGGGTGGTCGCCCGGGAATGGTGGAAGACCTCGGACGCCGATCCCGGGGAGCGGCGCTTCTGGCGGGTGGGGGCGGCGGCCGGCAAGGAGGTGGGGACCTATGAGCTGCGCTTCGACACCGCGAGCGACGGCTGGCTCCTCCTGAGGGCCTGGGATTGATGGGCCTGGGATTGATGGGCCTGGAATCGATGGGCCGGGGACCAATGGGGCAGGGACCGATGGGAACGCTCCAGGGGCCGCCCTTCGCTCACCTGCACGTGGCGTCGGCCTTCTCGCTGCGGTACGGCACCGCGTTCCCCGGCGCCCTCGTCCGGCGGGCCGCCGAGCAGGGCGCGGACACGCTGGCGCTGACCGACCGCGACGGCCTCTACGGCGTGATCAAGCACGTCCGGGCGTGCCACGAGCGAGGCGTCCGCCCGATCGCCGGCGTGGACCTCGCTCTCGGCGCGGGCCCGCCGACGGCGGGCGGCTCCACCCCGCTCGCGGCCGAAGGGCCGTTCCCGGGCGGGTCCTCGGGCGGAGGGCCGTTCCCGGGCGATGGGCTGTTCCCGGCGCCGGGCCGGCGTGCCGTACGGAGGACGCCGGGCGAGCCGGCGCGGGTCGTCGTGCTCGCGCGCGCCGACGGCTGGGCCGCGCTGTGCCGTCTCGTCACCGCCGCGCACGCGGCGGGGGAGCGCGGCGAGCCGTACGTCACGCCGGGGATGATCGCCGAGCACGCGACCGGCCCGGACGGCGGGCCGCGCCTGACCGTGCTGCTCGGGCCCCGCTCCGGCTTCGGCCGCGCGGTGGCCGAGCGGCGGGACGACCAGGCCCGCGCCCTGCTGGCCGCCTGGCGCGCGGTGCTCCCCGATCTGGTCGTCGAGGTCTCCGACCTGTACGGCTACCGCGACGCGAACGTCGCCGCCCGCATGGTCGGGCTGGCCGACTCGATGGGCGTGCCGGTCGTGCTGACCAACGCGGTCCGCTACCTGGACGCCGCCGACCACCAGGTGGGCAACGTGCTCGACGCCGCGCGCAAGCTCGTGCCCCTCGACGGGCGGCACATCGACGACCCCACGGCCCACGCGTACCTGAAGGACGGCGCGGAGATGGCGCGGGTGGCGGCGCGGATCTGCGGCGGCGACCCCGGCCGGGCCGGGCGGCTGCTGGCCGAGACGCGCCGGGTGGCCGAGCGCTGCGTGCTCGACCCCGTCGAGATCGTGCCCATGCTCGAACCCGAGCGGCCCCGGCTGCACCTGCCGGAGGTCGGCGAGGACCCGATCCCCCGGCTGCGCCGCCGGTGCGAGGAGGGGCTGGCCCGGCGGGGCCTGGACCGCTCGGCGGAGGCCCGCGACCGCCTGGCGGCCGAGCTGGGGATCATCGAACGGAAGCGGCTGTCGGGATACTTCACCGCGGTCGTCGGCATCACCGACATGATCCGGGCGATGGGCGTGCGGTGCGCGATCCGCGGTTCGGGAGCCGGCAGCCTGGTCAACTACCTGATCGGCGTCGGCGAGGTGAACCCGCTCGAACACGGCCTGCTGATGGAGCGCTTCCTGTCCGAGGGCCGTCCGGGCCTGCCCGACATCGACCTCGACGTGGAGTCCGCCCGCCGCCTCGACTGCTACCGCGCGATCCTCGGCCGGTTCGGCGAGGACCGGGTGGCCTGCGTGTCGATGATGGAGACCTACCGCGCCCGCAGCGCGATCAGGGACGTCGGGGCGGCCATGGGCCTGCCGCCGCACGAGATCGACGTCATCGCCAAGGCGTTCCCACAGGTGCGGGCGAGGCAGATCAGGGCCGCGCTGTCCGACCTGCCCGAGTTGCGGGACAGCGGGCTGAACGACCGGTCGCTCCAGGCCGTGTTCCGGCTGGCCGAGCGGCTCGACGGGCTGCCCCGGCACATCGCGCTGCACCCCTGCGGCGTGCTGATCGGCAACTCCACGCTGCGCGACCGCACCCCGGTCGAGCGCAGCCTGCTGGAGTTCCCGATGTCGCAGTTCGACAAGGACGACGTCGAGGACGCGGGCCTGCTCAAGCTCGACGTGCTCGGCGTGCGCATGCAGTCGGCGCTCGCCTACGCGATCCAGGAGGTCGAACGGGTCGAGGGCCGGCGGATCGACCTGGAGGCCGTGCCCCGCGACGACCGCGACACCTACGACATGATCCGCCTCAGCCGTACGATCGGCTGCTTCCAGATCGAGTCGCCGGGGCAGCGCGAGCTGGTCGCCAAGCTGGAGCCGCGCACGATGCACGACCTGATCGTGGACATCTCGCTGTTCCGCCCGGGACCGGTCAACTCCGACATGGTCACGCCGTACCTGGAGACCCGGCACGGCTTCAGGGAGGCGCGTTACCCGCACGAGTCGCTGCGCGAGGCGCTCCGGGAGACCAACGGGGTGGTCGTCTTCCACGAGCAGGTCATGAAGGTCATCGACGTCATGACCGGGGCGGGGCTGGCGGAGGCGGACCGGGCCCGCCGCGCCCTCGGGACGCCGGAGGGCCGCGAGGCCGTGCGGGCGTGGTTCGTGCCGCTCGCCCGGGAGAAGGGGTACGCCTCCGACGTCGTCGAGCAGGCGTGGAGGGTGCTCGACGCGTTCGGCGGGTTCGGGTTCTGCAAGGCGCACGCGGCGGCGTTCGCGCTGCCCACCTACCAGTCGGCCTGGCTCAAGCGGCACCACACCGCCGCGTTCCTCGCGGGCGTGCTCACCCACGACCCCGGCATGTACCCGAGCCGGGTGATCCTCGACGAGGCCCGCCAGTGCGGCGTGGACGTCCTGCCCCTCGACGTGAACCATTCCGGGAAGACCTGGCTGGTCGAGCGTACGGAACCGGTGCGGGACGGTGCCGGGGGGTTCGGCGACGGGTACGGCCTGCGGGTGCCGTTCTCGGTCGTGCGGGGGGTGAGCGAGGCCGAGGTGGACCGCATGGTCGCCGGCCGGCCGTACACCTCGCTCGCGGACTTCTGGGAACGGGCCCGGCCCTCCCGGCCGGTCGCCGAGCGGATCGTGGAGGTCGGCGGGTTCGACGCGCTGCACGGCCTGCGCCCGGGGGAGCCGCGCTGGCGGCCCGGACGGCTGACCAGGCGCGACCTGATCGCCCAGGTCGGCGCGCTCGACCGCGGCGCCACCGGCGCGGCGGGGCAGCTGCCGATGGGGTTCACCGAGCGGGTCGCGCCCGGCGAGCTGCCGGAGATGACCGAGGCCGAGGCCGTCGAGGCGGAGCTGGCGATCCTCGGCATGGACGTCAGCCACCACGTCATGGACTTCTACCACGACCTGCTCGACGCGCTCGGCGTGACAAGGGCGGCCGACCTGCTGCGGCAGCGCAACGGCGCGGAGATCCTGGTCGCGGGGGTCAAGGTCGCCACCCAGACGCCCGCCGTGCGCTCGGGCCAGCGGGTCATCTTCACCACCCTGGACGACTCCACCGGCCCGATCGACCTGACCTTCTTCGAGTCGGTGCAGGCGCACACGGCCGCGACGGTGTTCGGGTCGTGGCTGCTGGCCGCCAGGGGAGTGGTGCGGCGCACCGGGATCAGGGCCGTCTCGCTGCGCGCCGTGCACTGCTGGAACCTCGCCGACCTCGACCACGTGTGGCGCACCCGGGGGCTCGACGCCGTACGCGCCGTGCTCGCCGAGGTGCCCGTGCCGGGCGCCGGAGTGGGCGGGCGGCCCATCGAGTACGGCAACGGCTTCCGGGTGTCGCCCTACTCCGACAACGGGGCCCCGCCCGCCGCGCGGGAGGGACGGCTCCCCGGCCATCCGGGGGAGCCCCAGCGGCGGCTCTGGCACGCCAGTTCCGGCAGTTCGGGCCCTCCGCCCGGCCGCTGACGGGACGCGCCGTCGGCACGCCGCGCGCCGGCGCCGTCCATCGCACTGTCCATCGCACTGTCCATCGCGCCGTCCATCGCGTCGTCCATTGTTCGGTCCGCCGCACCGTCCATCGTGCGGTCCGCCGCGCTGTACGCCAGGTGCTCCATCGTGCTGTGCGCCGGGCGCTCCCTGGTGCTGTGCGGCGCGCCGCTCGGCGTGGCGATCGTTCCGCCCGGTCCTCCCAAGGGCGTTCCGCCGAGTCCTCCCAAGGGCGCTCCGGCCGGGTTGAGGCGAACCGGGAAGCGGGTGGCGCTCCGCCTGTCGCGCCCGCGGCCGGCCACGCCCGTGTGCCGGTCGGTGACCTCGCGGACGGCGGCGCCGCAGAGGATGGCCGCGATGGTCACCGCGGCGACCTGCGGCAGGCCGAGACCGGTCAGCCCGTCCCGCGCCGGGCCCGCGAACACCAGGCCGAGCGCGGCCAGCCAGCTCAGCCACCAGCAGGCGAGCGTCGCCCGCCACCGCACGCGGTCGTCCGCCCCACCACCCGGCGCCCCGGTCGCCCCGGTCGCCCCGGTCGCCCTGGCCGCCCTGGCCGCTTCGGGCTGCGAGGGCGCGCGGCGCCCGTACGCAGGGTGGTTGCCGTCCCCGGCCGTACGCCGTGGGCGTCCCGGACCTCCGCGCGCGGGCGCCGGTGTCTCACGCCACGCCAGGTCGGCGAGGATCGGCGGCATCACCAGGTTGATCCCGGGCACGAGACAGGCCACCGTGAGCACCGCGGGCGGTGTGCCCGGCCGTACGAGCCGCAGCCAGGACAGGTAGGCGCACGCGGCGGCCACGGTCGCGGTCAGCAGCACCAGGACCAGCACGGCGAACGCCGTCGCCGCGCCGCTGACGGCCCGCGCGGCGGGAGAGGCGGGGTCGCCGCCGAATGCCGCGATCTGGGCGGCCAGCCGCCTGCCCCTGGCCTGCTCGAACACGGCCAGCGCGGTCAGCGAGACGACCTGGGCGGCGAGGCCCGCGTACACGCCGGCGGCCGCCCGGCTCACCGGTGACGACGTGGACCCCATCTGGTTCTCCCCTCGGCGCCGCTGTGACCTGCCTCACTCTTATCCCGTCCGCGACGCCGCTAATCAGGCCCCGGCTCGTACGCCGATAGGAGAGGGTTATGTCGTTTGCGGTCCCGGGGGTGGAACATCCCGAGCCGGGGCCGGTGGGAGCGTTCTGAGACGGAGACCGTAGGCCTTCTCCAGTGACGGGTGCTGCCGGACCCGGCACACGAAGTCCTCGAAAACACTGGCATAGCGGTCGCTCGACTCCCGGATTTCCCGTTCCCTTCTGACGAACGGCTCCAGCGCGTCCCACGCCCTGCTCGCCCGATAACCGAGAAGCGGGACGACCAGCCCCTCGTCCGCCACCTTCCGCGCGATGAACGCGCCGCATCCGCTGTAGAAGCCGACGACCTTGGTGACGGCGAGAAACGCCTCCTCGGGCAGCAGCATGCAGCCCGTTCCCGGATCGTGCTCGTCCCGCAGCCGCTGGACGACGTACCGCTCGGCCAGCTGGAATTCCGACGACCGGAATTCTTGAAACAGCTCGACCAGAACGGGGAGCTGGTTGTTGTGGTGCATTATCCGTATCTGCCGCAGTGCCGTCGCGACGGACACGGCGAGCGCGAGCAGAGAGACCGCCAACGTGGCGGCGCCGAGCAGATCCATCCATTCCCTCGCAGTATCGATCCGCTTTTACAGCGAGCCAACGACCGGATTCGCCGAATGGTTTCGCCGGGAGGAGCACCGTCACCCGGCGGTTCCGTCGCCGGAACGGGACCGGTTCTCCCCGGGCACCGCGTGAGACGGCCTCGTACGCCGCCACGAGTCACCGTTCGTTCCCTCTCGGGTCACCCGCGCCATGGAAGGCGCATCCGCAGTTTCCGCATCCGTTTCCTGAGCCTGTTCCGCTTCGGGGTCGTCGGGAGGGAACTGGGGTAGAGCCCATAACTGGTGATCAGGGGCACGTGCCGGGGAACCCGCCAGACCAGGTCCTCGTACATGTTCGCGTACTTGTCGTCGGAGCCGCGGATCTCCCGCTCACGCAGGATGAACGGCTCCAGCGCGTCCCACGCCCTGCTCGCGCGGTATCCGATCAGCGGGACGACGAGGCTCTCTTCCGCCATCCCGCGATAGACGAAGTAACCGAAACCGCTGAAGTATCCGACCACCTTGTTGACGGCGATCCTCGCCTCGTCCGGCAAAGCGGAGCAGCCGGCCTGCGGATCGTGCTCGGTTCCGAGACGCCCCAGGACGTAGGCCTCGGCGCGCTGCCATTCAGCCGACCGGAATTCTTGGAAGAGCTCAACCAGAACGGGGAGCTGATTCGAGTTCCGCATCATCGTCGTCTGCCGTAAGGCGGTCAACACGGATACGACGAGCGCGAGCATGGCGATGGCATCGGACTGGTCCATCGATCTCCTCGGTGATATCTGAGGTCTTTTCACCGATGCCAGCGCCCGATTTCCTCGAATAGTTCACGGTGGATTCCACGTTTCGCGCGCGGTCCCGGGCGCGCCAGCGTGGGCCCACATGTGCGACAAGGGCGAACGTGAGCAGCAGGGAACCGGCGCCGGCGAGGGCCATGGCGGTGCCCGTGCTCGTGATCTCGGCGACCGTCCCCGTCAGGGACGCGGCGACGGCCTGCGTCGTCATCATGCCGCTCATGGCCAGGCCGAGGCCCTGCCCGCAGAGCCGCTCGGGCATCGCCAGCACGAGGCGTTCCTGAACGCCGAGAGTGGACCCGAACCCGAACGACGCCACGGCGACCGCGGCCAGTGCGCCCGGCCCAGGAGGGATCACGAAGAACGCCAGGTAGGGCACGGCGAGCAGAAGGGACAGGGGCAGGATCAGCCGCCCCCTCAGCTCCGGCGTGAGACGTCCCACGACCACGTCGCCGAGGAGCATGCCGGCCCCCGCCGCCACGAACAGCGAGCCGGCCGTGTCCCCGGCGTACGGGACGTAGAGCGCCTCGGCTCCGACGACGAGCCCGTTGGGCAGCCAGTGCGCCAGGAGCAGGCCCCGGGTGCGCCGGTCGGCGAAGAGCGTCCGGTTGCCCGCCCACGTGGCTCGCACGGCTGCTCGTACGGCGCCCGCGGGACCGCGTGAGGGCCTCGGCCGCAGCCCGAACCAGCTCACCCCGGCGGCGCCCAGCGCGGCGAGGGCCGCGGCCAGAAGGGCTCCGGAGACGCCGGCGGAGGTGACCAGAACGCCGCCCGCGGCGAACCCGAGGATCTGCATGACGCCGACGACGATGTTCAGCAGCGCCCGGCCCGGCACGTACTGGTCCCGGCCGAGCACGTCGGCGAGGACGGCCTGCCGGACGGCGACGGCGACGGCGTCACCGGCCCCGAGAAACAGGATCGCGAGCAGGACGGCCCGCACCGGGAGCACGTCCAAGGCCAGGCCGCACAGCGTCACCGCCCTGACGGCCTCCCAGACGGTGAGGGCCGCGCGCGGCGGAAGCCGGTCGGCCAGGGACATCACCGTCAGGGCGACGATCGCCTGCGGCAACAGCCCGGCCAGGAACGCGACCGCCGACAGCAGAGGCGAGCGGGTCACCGCGAAGACCAGCGACGCCAGCGCCAGCTGCTGCATGGTCTTGCCGGCGGTCGTCAGGCTGTGCCCGCCGAAGAGCGCCCGGAACTCGGGCACCCGCAGAACGTCACCGTAACCGACCACGATCGGAATCCTGGGGTAGGCAGGTGAGGCAGGGCCATCCTTACGTGTGGAGGCGAAACATGGTCATGCTCCGGGTCTCGGCGGACGATCTGGTGGGCATCCGGTTCGCCCTGTCGCCGATCGGCGAGACCGTCGCGGCGCTGCAGATCCTCGGCGGGCGCAGCCGCCCGGTGGAACTGCGTCCCTGGCGCGAGTACGGCCGCGCCGTCTTCGCCGGCCTCTGCCGCCGCGACCCCACCGTCGCCGCCCTGGCCGAACTGGTGGCCACCACCTCCTGGGTGCCCGACTTCGTCTGCGCGCCGCCGCCGGACCTGCGGACGACCGTCACCCGGGAACTGACCCGCATCGGTGAAACCCCCGACGAGCGGGCCCTGCGCGACCTGGAGGTGAGCAGCGGCGGCCGTCCGCCGGCCGAGAGCCTCTCGGGCCGGGGAGTCGCGAGGCGCGTCGCCGACAGCCTCTTCTCCGTCTGGAGCGAGCTGGTCGAGCCGATGTGGCCCCGCCTCCAGGCGATCGCCGAGCAGGACATGCTCTACCGGACGGGCCTGCTGACCACGCACGGCTGGTCACGGGCGCTGTCGGGGATGAACCTCGGGGTCCGCTGGCGCGGCAGCGACCGTCTCGAGATCGCCGGCATCGGCGGTCCCGACCGTGCGCTCGACGGCGCGGGCCTGACCCTGGTGCCCTGCACCCTCGGCGGACGATGGCTGGCCCTCGATCCTCCGGAGTCCTGCGCGCTGATCTACCCGGCCCGCGGCGCCGGACGGCTCTGGGGCGGCGGCGGGGTCGCGCCGGACGGCGCCGGCCGCCTGATCGGCGAGACCCGGGCCGCCGTCCTGCGCGCCCTGGACCAGCCGTCCACGACCACGCTGCTCGCCCGCGGGCTCGGCCTCAGCACGGGCGGGGTCGGCGATCACCTGGCGGTCCTGTACGACGCGGGCGCGGTGACGAAGATCCGCGACGGCCGGAGCGTGCTCTATCGGAGGACCCCCCTCGGAGACGCTCTCGTCGAGCCCGGAAGGGGACCAGGAGGTAGGGTCTGACCATATTCGGTCCATGTGCGGGCCGACCGTACACGCCGGGAGGGGACGTGCGGGTCGCCCTGTTCGTCACCTGCGTCAACGACACGCTCTTCCCGGCCACCGGGCGGGCGGTCGTGACGCTGCTGCGCCGGCTCGGCGTCGACGTCGAGTTCCCGCGCGGCCAGACCTGCTGCGGCCAGATGCACGCCAACACCGGCTACCGGGACGAGGCCGTACGGCTGGCCCGGCGCACCGTGGCGGTCCTGCGCGGCTACGACGCGGTGGTCGTGCCCTCGGGTTCGTGCGCGGCGATGATCCGCGAGCAGTACCCGAGGCTGGCCGGGCCGTCCGGGCCCTTCGCCGACGCGGTGGCGCGGGTCGTGCCCAGGACGTACGAGCTCACGGAGTTCATCGTCGACGTGCTGGGCGTGACCGATGTGGGGGCGAGCTTCCCGCACCGGGTCACCTACCACCCGACCTGCCATTCGCTGCGCGGCATCCACCTCGGCGACCGGCCGCTGACCCTGTTACGCCAGGTGAAGGGGCTCGACCTGGTGCCGCTGCCGGGCGCGGAGGAGTGCTGCGGCTTCGGCGGCACCTTCGCGCTGAAGAACGCCGACGTGTCGGCGGCGATGTGCGCCGACAAGGTGCGCGCGGTCCTCGACACCGGCGCCGAGGTGCTGTGCGCGGCCGACAACTCGTGCCTGACGCACATCGGCGGCATGCTCGCCCGGCAGAAGTCGGGCGTACGGGTGATGCATCTGGCCGAGATCCTCGGTGCGGCCGAAACCGACGAGATCGTGGCTGGGCGTCCGGTGAGCGCCCGGTGAGTGCGGAGCGTCCGAGGAGTCCGGAGCGTCCGGAGAGCGTCACCTTCCTCGGGATGCCGGCGACGCGGCCCTTCCCCCGCAACGCCGCGAGAGCCGTACGGGACTCGCAGTTGCGGTTCAACCTCCGCAAGGCGACCCGGACGATCAGGGCCAGGCGGGCGAGCGTGGTCGCGGAGGTGCCCGACTGGGCCGCGCTCCGCGAGGCCGGGCGGGCGATCAAGGACCACACCCTCCGCAACCTCGACCGATACCTGGTTCAGCTGGAGGAGGCCGTCACGGCGGCCGGGGGGCACGTGCACTGGGCCGCCGACGCGGACGAGGCCAACGAGATCGTCGCCGGCCTGGTGAAGGCCACGGGCGAGACCGAGGTCGTGAAGGTCAAGTCGATGGTCACCCAGGAGATCGGGATCAACGAGGCGCTGCTCGACCACGGCATCACGGCGTACGAGACCGACCTGGCCGAGCTCATCGTGCAACTGGGCGACGACCGGCCCTCGCACATCCTCGTCCCCGCGATCCACCGCAACCGCGCGGAGATCCGGGAGATCTTCGCCGGGCGCATGGCGGGCTGGGGCCGTCCCGCCCCAGAGGACCTGACCGACGACCCCGCGGCCCTGGCCGAGGCGGCCCGGCTGCACCTGCGCGAGCGCTTCCTGAAGACGAAGGTCGCGATCTCGGGGGCCAACTTCGCGATCGCCGAGACCGGCACCCTGGTCGTGCTGGAGTCGGAGGGCAACGGGCGGATGTGCCTCACGCTGCCGACCACCCTGATCAGCGTGGTCGGCATCGAGAAGGTGCTGCCGTCCTGGCGCGACCTGGAGGTCTTCCTGCAGCTCCTGCCCCGCAGCTCGACCGGCGAGCGGATGAACCCCTACACCTCGATGTGGGCGGGCGCGACGGAGGGCCAGGAGTTCCATCTCGTGCTGCTCGACAACGGCCGCACCCGCGTCCTCGCCGACGAGGTGGGCCGCCAGGCGCTGCGCTGCATCCGCTGCTCGGCCTGCCTCAACGTCTGCCCGGTGTACGAGCGGACGGGCGGCCACGCCTACGGGTCGGTCTACCCGGGGCCGATCGGGGCGATCCTCACGCCGCAGCTACGCGGCATGGGCTCGGAGCTGGACCGCTCGCTGCCGTACGCCTCCTCGCTGTGCGGCGCCTGCTACGACGTCTGCCCGGTGGCCATCGACATCCCGTCGGTGCTGGTCGACCTGCGCGCCCGCGCCCCGCATCCCTGGCCGGAACGCGCCGGGATGGCCGCCGCCGGCTGGGTGCTGCGGCGGTCGGGACGGCTGGCGCGGATGCAGCGGATCGGGGGGCGGCTGCGGAACCTCGCGCCCCGGCGGCTTCCCGGGCCGCTGGCGGCCTGGACGGACACCAGGGACCTGCCCGAGGTGCCCCGGGAGTCGTTCCGCGACTGGTGGGACCGCACGGACGGAGGCCGCCGATGAGCCGCTCCCGCGACCTGATCCTCGCCCGGGTCCGCCGAGCCGTCGCCGGCGTGCCCGACGTCGAGGTCCCGCGTGCCTACCGCGGCCCGTCCGGGACGCCGGGCGAGATCCGGTTGTTCGAGGAGCGGCTCCGGGACTACCGCGCGGTCGTGCACGTCGTGGACGAGGCGGGTGTGCCGGAGCGCGTCGCGCGGTCTCTCGCCGAGCGCGGGGCGCGGCGGGTCGCCGTGCCCGGGGGGTTCCCCGCGGCGTGGACGGCCGCCGTCCGCGCCGAGCGGGTCGCCGACGAGCCGCCGCCGACCGCCGCCGCTCTCGACGCGCTGGACGGCGTGCTCACAACCTGCGCGGTGGCCGTCGCGGAGACCGGCACGATCGTCATGGACGCCGGGCCGGGTCAGGGACGGCGGGCGCTGTCGCTGGTGCCCGACTATCACCTGTGCGTGGTGCGGGCGGGCCAGATTGTCGCCGGGGTCCCGGACGCGGTCGCCCGGCTGGACCCCCTCCGGCCCCTGACCTGGATCAGCGGTCCCTCCGCCACCAGCGACATCGAGCTGAACCGGGTGGAGGGCGTGCACGGCCCCCGCACGCTCGAAGTGCTGATCGTCGCCTGACGCGGGGCCGGAAGCACGTGGGCGTCAGAAGCGGAGCACGGCGCCGATGCCGTCCGGCGAGTCGATGTGATCGACGAACCACAGCTCCGCGTCCGTCGCGGCCACCGCCCGCGCGATGGCCGCGTCGGCCCGTTCCCGCACCGGCTCCTTCACTCCCCACGCGGCCAGCTCGGCCGGGTCGGCGGACAACTGGGTGGGCTCGGGCCCGATCCACATCGTCGCGGTGGAGGACGGGTCGTCACGCAGCAGCACGGTGCCGACCCGCCGGTCGCGCAGCGCGCGGGCGGTCTCCTGGAGGCCCGCCACGGCCGGTCCGGCCGCGAACGCCCCCAGCAACTCCACGCACCGGCGCTCGACCCAGGCCCGGCAGGCCGCGTCGGCCTCCTGCCGGAAGAGGTGCGGGTCGGCGCCGGGAGCGCGGCTGCCGTGCTCGGCCACCGTGAGCCGCCGTACGACGTCCTTGGCGAGATGGTCGGTCACCAGGGCCCGCGCCTTGGGATCCCCGGCCAGGACGACGACCTCGGCGCCGACGCCGTGCGCCTCCTTCTCCACGACCTCCGCGACGGCCACGGCGTTGCGGCGCCAGGTCTCCTCGACCTCCCGCTCGAAGTTCCGCTGCGACCAGCCGCCCGCTCCGGTCTTCTGGATCGGCCCTTCCGCGACCTCCACGGTCAGCTCGCGCCGCTGTCCGTCGGCCACGACGGCGACGTCGCCTCCGGCCCGGTCGGCCAGCACCTCTATGTGCGGGACGTGCTCGCCGCGCTGCGCGAGCAGCGGCACCACGTGGGGGAGCGGCGACCACCGCGCGGTCTCGCGGCGCGGACGGTGGGCGAGCGGTTCGGTGAGCACGACCTCGCCCTCCCTCGCGAAGACCGCGCGACCGGGCGCCGCCCAGACGGGATCGAGCATCAGCTCCCCGATGGGATCGAGGGCCTCCGGCGGCGCCCCCTCCGCGGCGAGGAGCTCACGCAGGTGAGCCCACCTCCGCTGGACGACGTTGGCCGCTCCTTCGGACGACCGGTCGGTGTCCAGGTAGACCGAGGCGTACGGCCCGCCCGGCTCGTACAGTCCGCGAATGAAGTCGAGTCTCACCAGGTCCCCCTACCAGCGCTGGCGTTCCACTCCGAGCCCGAGGGCCTCCGCCACCTCCCCGATGTTGTGGAACCTCATCTCGGGCAGCCGCCGTACGGCGTCGATGACGGCGTCGGGGGCGTTCTTGCGCTCGGCGTGGTCGAGCAGCTTGACGGGGTCGGCGGGGAAGCCCGCGTCGCTGAGCCAGGTGGCGAGGTGGCTGCGGCGCTCCACATCGGCGGGGGTGATGCCGAGCGGCGTCCCCGGCTCGCGGCCGGGCGGCTGACGGCGCGGTGGCGACATGTCCTGTTCGAGCTGCTGGGTCGGCTCCGTCTCGCGCCACTCCTCGGCCCGGCTGGTCCCGGAGCCCTGCACGAGGCCCTGCGTCTCGTGCTTCTGCTGTTCGTCAAGGCGGCGGCCGTGCTTGTCGCTGCCGCGTTGGATACTCATGACCTCACCTCCCGATTAGGGTCACTGTCGTGCCTCGTACCCGAACCCCCTGCCCCAAACATCGAGAACGGTGACGACGTGCCCTACTTAACCGCCGACGGGCGAAAAATCCCCGTATGTGATGGAGCGATGCGTTGTTCGACGAACGGCTGACGATCAACACCGAGCGGCTGGTCCTGCGGCCGTTCGGCCCGGGGGACGCGGGCCAGGTTCGGGCGATCATCGAGGACGGCGCCCACACCACCGCGCTGCCGCCCGGCGCGCCGGGGCACGCCACCGGGATCGGCCAGTGGCTGGCGCACGGCGTGCACGAGCTGTGGCGCTCGGGACAGGGCATCCACCTGGCGATGCACGCCAGGGACGGGATGGTCGGATCGATCAGCATGTTCAAGGCCCAGTGGGGCGCGGGCATCGCCGAGGTGGGGTACGGCGTGCACCCCGGGTACCGCCGCCGGGGATACGCGACCGAGGCGGTGCGGGGGCTCGCCGGCCGCCTGCTGGGGACGGGGGTGCTGCGCCGCGTCGAACTGCGGGCCAACGCCGACAACCTGGCGTCGATCCGGGTCGCGGAGAAGGCCGGCTTCGTCCGAGAGGGCCTGCTGCGCGGTGCCGGGTTCGAGGACGACGGCCCGCACGACCTGGTGGTCTTCGGCAGGCTCCGCGGAGACGAGCGGCAGGCGCCGCGCCGCCGGATCGAGAGCGAGCGGCTGGTCCTGCGGCCGTTCGCCCGGCAGGACGCCTTCGACATGGTCGAGGCGGTCAGAGGTGACGCGGAGATCGCCCGCTGGATGCCGTGGGCCGAGGGCTACACGCTGGAGCGCGCGCTGGAGTGGTGCACCCGCCTCGCGCACGCGCCGGGCCCCGGCTATGGTGGCAACTTCGCGATACAGCCGCGGGACGGGGGACGGCTCGCCGGCGCCGTCGGCGTGCAGCGCGAGGACCACGAGCGCGGCGACGCGGAGCTGGGGTACTGGATCGCGCCGTGGGCCAGGCGCCAGGGGTACGCCGTGGAGGCGGTCCGCATGGCCACCGCGCACCTGTTCGATCTCGGGTTCCACCGGGCCCACCTGCTGGTGGCGACGGGCAACCGGGCCAGCCAGGCGGTCGCGAGGAAGGCCGGGTTCATTGAGGAGGGCATCATGCGGCAGGCACTGCCTGTGCCGGGAGGCTGGGCCGACGCCGTGCTCTTCAGCATCCTCAACGGGGAAATTTCATGGCAATAGGTAAAGAATCGCTCTAGACCCTGGGCCCTCCGGTCAAGAGACCTCCATGATTGGGGCCGAAAGGTTATTCTCGCCTGCCAGAGCGTCCCGCCGGCCGGCGGGGACGACGGAGCGGCCCGGCCGGGTCGCCGGCCGTCCGGAGCGGACCGGCAGTGAGTGCCGGCGGTGAGTGGAGGCGAGCACGAGCGACTCCATACGACGAGGAAGCGCCCGCCGTCACGCGTGCCCGGCACCCCGCCCACGGCACGACCGGTGAGCACGGGCGCCGCGGCGGAGGCGGGGAATCGGGGAGAGCGGGGGATCGTGAACGACACGCAGGTCAACGCAGGGGAGATCGATTAGATGAAACCGCCGCTGCTGCTCATCGGCCATGGCACCCACGATGAGACCGGCGTGGCCGAGTTCGGCAGGTTCGTCCACCGGCTCCGCTGCCGCCTCGACGGGCTTCCCGCCGAGGTGAGCGGCGGCTTCATCACGAACGCCCGCCCCCAGCTCGGCCAGTCCATCGCCTCCCTGGTGGCCCGGGGCCACCACCACCTGGTGGCCCTGCCGCTCAGCCTGACCGGCGACCGGCGCGCGCTCGGGGACATCCCCGGCACCATGGCCCTCGAACAGGAACGGCATCCGACGCTGGAGTACGACCTCGGCCGCCCGCTCGGGCCCGATCCCCGCGTGCTCAGGCTGCTCGCGGAGCGACTCGCCGACGCCCGCGCCGAGATGCCCCGGTTCGTCGCCGACGAGCCGCCCGCCGAGATCACGCCGGGCGAGACCGCGGTCGTCCTCGTCGGGCACGGCTCCACCGACCCCGCCGTGAACGCCGAGGTCCACCGGGTCTCGCGGCTGTTCTGGGAGACCCACGCCGCCGACCTGCTGACCGTGGAGACCGCGTACGTCTCGCACACCCGACCCGGCGTGCCCGGGGGCCTGGAGCGCTGCCGCAGGCTCGGCGCGAAGCGCGTGATCGTCCTTCCGTACGTCCTGTTCGCGGGCGCCGTCCTCGAACGCATCTGGGCGCAGGCGCTCGCCTACGGCGCCAACCACGAGGGGCTCGACATCCGCTGCGCCGAGGTGATCGGCGACTGCGAGGGCCTCGCCGACGTGGTCATCGACCGGTACGAGGAGGCGCTCGCGGGCGCCGGGCACTCCCCGGGGCCGGTCACGGTCCCCGCCGCGACGCGACCGGCCCCGGCGGTTTCGGGCCGCCCGTCCGTCGTCGGGCCGGTCGCCGTGCCCGCGATCGGGACGGCGGGGCCGGACGTGGCCGTGATCGAGACGCTCGACGCCGACGCTCTCGACGTGGAGACGTTCGACGCCGAGGTGCTCTCCCCGGAGGCGTTCGACGCGGAGGTCTTCGGCACTGAGCCGTTCGATCCCGAGGCGTTCGACGCTGACGCTTTCGATCCCGAGGCGTTCGACCCGGATGCGTTCGACGGTGAATCGTTCGAGGCCGAGGCGTTCGACGGGAGGACGGAGGCCGCCGCCGAGACCGATACCATGATCGGCGCGACCGGCCACGCCGAGGCCGTCACGGAGATCCGCGGCGGTTCCCCCGACGGACCGCTCGCCCAGCCCGGAGTGGCCAGCGCGGTGTAGCCCGGCTCGTTCGGGCGCGACGAGCAGGTGGGCGTGGCGGGCCGGCAGGCCGGCGTACCGGACCGGAGCGCTGGTTCAGCCTCGCGGGCCGACGTGGTGGGCTGACGCGGCGGAGCCGCGACGAAGCGAGGAGAGAGATCATGACGTCCCTCGGCGAGACGCTCGGCGCCGTCCGGCCGGTCGAGCCCGGCCCGATGGCGGAGGCCCGGGCGCATCAGGACCGGCTCACCAAGCCGAGCGGCTCTCTGGGGGTGCTGGAAGACGTCGCGGTCCGGCTGGCCGGCATCGCGGGCGCCTGCCCGCCGCCGCTCCCCGCCCCGGCCGCCCTGGCGATCTTCGCGGCGGACCACGGTGTGCACGCGCAGGGGGTGAGCCCCTGGCCGCAGGAGGTCACCGCGCAGATGGTGGCCAACTTCGCCGCCGGGGGAGCGGTCGCCAACGCCTTCGCCGCGCAGGTGGGCGCGTCGGTGACCGTGGTGGACGTGGGCGTCGCGGCCGACCTGGCTCCCGCCGACGGACTGCTCGTCCGCAAGGTCGCGTACGGCACGGCCGACCTGTCCCAGGGCCCGGCGATGACGCGGGACCAGGCGACCGCGGCCCTGACGGCCGGCGCCGAGGTCGCCCGCGATCTCGTCGCCGCGGGCGCGCGGTGCCTGGTGACCGGCGACATGGGCATCGCGAACACTACCGCCTCGGCCGCCCTGATCTGCGCCTTCACGGGCAGGGAGGCCGCCGGGGTCACCGGGCGGGGCACCGGAGTCGACGACGCGACCTACCAGCGCAAGATCGAGATCGTCCGGCGCGGACTGCGGGCCAACGGGATCGCCGAGGCGGAGGCCGTACCCGGCGGCCCGGACGCCGCGCTGCGCGTGCTCGCGGCGGTCGGCGGGCTGGAGCACGCGGCGATCGCGGGGTTCGTGATCGGCGCCGCCGCGGCCCGGGTGCCGGTGATCCTCGACGGGGTGATCGCCGGAGCCGCGGCCCTGGCGGCGAGCGCGCTCGCCCCGGACACCGTCGGATACTGCCTGGCCGGGCACCGGTCGGCGGAGCCCGGGCACGCGGTGGCACTGACGCACCTGGGCCTGGAGCCCCTCGTCGACCTGCGGCTCCGCCTCGGGGAGGGCACCGGCGGCCTGCTCGCCCACCCTCTCGTCAGCGCGGCGGCGCGGGTGATGCACGAGGTCGCCACCTTCGACTCCGCCGGCGTGGCGGACAAGGGCGATTGAGCCGGTGGACGACCCGTCCGCGGCCCCGCCGGTCTCGTCCGGTGAATGCGGCCGGAGCCCAGCGGGTAGGTTTGCCTCCTAACCATGCACCCTTGACGCAACAGGGAGACTGAGGTCATGGCGCCCTACCTGCTCGGCCTGCGCCTCGACGGGCGGCGTGTGCTCGTGGTCGGCGGCGGACGCGTCGCTCAGAGGCGGATCCCCGCGCTGCTCGACGCGGGAGCCTCCGTCACCCTGATCTCGCCCAGTGTGACCCCCGCGCTGGACGATCTCATCGCCGCCGGGCGGGTGACCTGGGAAGGGCGTCCGTACCAGGTCGGCGACTGCGACGGTGCGTGGCTCGTGCACGTCTGCACCGACCACCGCGAGGTCAACACCGCGGTCGCCGCCGAGGCCGAGGCCAAGCGCATCTGGTGCGTCAGGGCGGACGACAAGGACGCCTCCGCCGCCTGGACCCCCGCGCACGGCCGGGTGGACGAGATCGGCGTCGCGGTCACCGCGGGCGGCGATCCCCGGCGGGCGGCGGGAATCCGCGACGCCATCGTCGGCGCGCTCAGGGACGGGACCGTCGACGCCCGGCGGCACCGCACCAGGCCGGTCGGGGTGGCCCTGGTCGGCGGCGGCCCCGGCGACCCCGGCCTGATCACCGTGCGCGGCCGCCAGCTTCTGGCCCAGGCCGACGTGGTGGTGGCCGACCGCCTGGCGCCGCGCGCCCTTCTGGACGAGCTTTCCCCCGACGTCGAGCTGATCGACGCCGCGAAGGTCCCGTACGGCCGGTCGCTGTCCCAGGAGAAGATCAACGAGCTGCTCGTCGAGCACGCCCGGATGGGCAAGTTCGTCGTACGGCTCAAGGGCGGCGATCCCTTCGTCTTCGGCCGGGGCGGCGAGGAGATGATCGCCTGCGCCCGCGCGGGCATCCCGGTGACCGTGGTGCCCGGGATCACCAGCGCGGTCGCGGTTCCCGGCGCGGCCGGGGTGCCGGTCACCCATCGCGGTGTGAGCCAGGAGTTCCATGTCGTCTCGGTGCACGTCGCGCCCGGCGACCCGAGGTCCACCGTCGACTGGCCGGGACTGGCGCGATCCGCGGGAACCCTGATACTTCTGATGGCGGTCGAAAGGATCAAGGAGATCGCCGAGGCGCTGCTTCGAGACGGACGTTCGCCGGAAACTCCCGTGATGGTGGTACAGGACGGTACTCTTCCGACCCAGCGAGCCGTTACCGCGACCTTGTCGACGGTGGCGGAACGGGTGACCGCGGCCGGAGTGCGGCCTCCGGCGATCGTGATCGTCGGCGAGGTCGTCAAGGTCGGCCAGGAGATCGAAATGGTGCGAGCGGAGCGGGTTCCGTGAGATCGGCAGCCAGGAAGACGCCCGACCACGGGACCGGTGCGGGTTCGGGCGAGGCCGTGACCGGCGAGCCGGGCGCCGGGGATCCGCCACCCGAGTCGCCGGGGGAGCGGACGGTCGCGTTCCCCCAGATCCGCGACGACGTCCCCGTCCTGCGGCCCGGCGATCCGGAGCTCGCGACCCGCCACGCTCCGTCCGAGATCTCCGGCCCCGGCGGACCCGGGACGGACGAGGCCGTGCCCGGCGCGGCGGACGACGGGTCAACTCCGGACGAGGACGGATCTGGGGCGGCGCCCGGAGACGTACGAGACGACGGCCCGGACGACGCCGCCGAGGACGACACGGAGAACGCCGCCGAAGGCGACGCGGACCCGGCGGACGCGGCCGGGGAGGTAGCGGCGGCAGGCGTCGCCGGCGCGGAGGAAGCCACCCGCGCGACCGGCGCGGAGGACCCGGCGGACGCGACGGACCCGGAAGCCGAGGCCGACCCGGAAGCCGAGGCGGGCGCGACCGGCACGGAGGACGGCGAGAACGCCGAGGACGCGGCAGACGGCGAGGACCTACCGGGCGAAGACGGCGAGGACGGCGAGGACCGGGTCCGCGAGATCCCGATGCCGGAACCGGTCTCCGCCGCGCTGACGGACGCGCTCAACCAGCTTCGCACGGCGGTCAAGGACCTGCACTTCGGCCTCGACGTGCCGGGGTCGGAGGAGGCGCGCAAGGCGCAGGCGGCCGTGCTGGCCCAGCTCGACGACTACGTCATCCCGCGCGTCCACCTGAGCACCGCGCCCGCCCTGATCGTCGTGGCGGGGTCCACGGGGGCGGGCAAGTCCACCATCGTCAACTCGCTCGCGGGACGCCGGGTCACGGCCACGGGAGTGCGCCGCCCGACCACGGGCACGCCCGTGCTCGCCGTCCATCCCGGCGACCTCGAGTGGTACGCGCGGGGCGATCTCCTCGGCGGCCTGGAGAGGCTCGACGAGCCCCCGGCCGAGGCCGCGCCCGGCGGCGTCGTCCTGGTGCCGAGCCCGTCGATGCCCGCGGGGGTGGCCCTGCTCGACACGCCCGACATCGACTCGGTCGTGGAGGAGCACCACGAGATCGCGCACCGCATGCTGGACGCCGCCGACCTGTGGGTGTTCGTCACCACGGCGTCCCGCTACGCCGACGCGCCGTCGTGGGGCCTGCTGCGGCGGGCCAAGGAGCGCCGGGCGCGCCTGGTCATCGTGCTGTCCCGGGTGCCGGCCCGGTCCCGCGACGTCATCATGAAGCACTTCGGCCGGATGCTGAAGGAGTACGGCCTCGGCGACGTCGAGCGGTTCGTCATCAACGAGACGTCCGTCCAGGCAGGGCGGCTGCCCGAGATCGAGATCGCCGAGCTGCGGATGTGGCTGACCGGGCTGTCCATCGACGACGAACGGCGGGAGGAGGCTGTACGGACGACGCTGAACGGCGTGCTCAACAGCTTCCGCACCCGCCTGCCCGCGCTCGCCCGGCACCTGGAGACCCAGGTCGCGCTGCGCGCCGACCTGCGCTCCGACGTGGACGCGGCGTACATGGGGGCGCTCACGGACATCGACGAGGCGACCCGGGACGGCTCGCTGCTGCGGGGCGAGGTGCTCGCGCGGTGGCAGGACTTCGCCGGCTCCGGCGACCTCATGCGCACGCTGCAGCTGCGCCGCGGCGCCAAGGGCCAGCACCAGGGCCCCGAGCGGATCCGCGGGCTGAAGGCGGCGATCCGCGCCGGCCTCGAATCCCTGGTCACCTCGGCCGTCGAGCGGGCCGCCGAGGAGGTCGTGACCCGGTGGAGGCAGCGCGCGGGCGCGGGCGACCGGCTCGCCGCGACGCCCGGGCTCGGCCGGCCTCCGGAGGACATCGCCCGCAGGACCGCGAGGACGGTCGCCGCCTGGCAGGAGCACGTCACCGAGCTGATCCGCACCGAGGGCGTGACCAAGCGCTCGGTGGCCAAGCTGGTCTCGTTCGACGTGGAGTCGCTTTCGCTGATCTTCATGATCGGCCTGCTCGGCTACGGCGCCACGGACCCGCAGACCGCCACCGGCGCCGCGGCGCTGCCCCAGCGGCTGCTGCGCGGCCTGCTCGGGGCCGAGTCGCTGCGCAGCATCAGCGCCAAGGCCCGCAGCGACCTGCGGGCCAGAATCGGCCTGCTCTTCGACGAGGAGACGCTCAGGTACGTCGACGCCCTCGACAGCGCGGGCATACCGGATGAGGCCGCGGCGACGCGGCTCTACCAGGCGACGTACAACCTCGAGGTCGCACGATGACGGAGCCCATCCGGCCCGGACGCCCCGGGCACCGACGGTGAGGGATCGATGACGACTGTCAGCACCGCCGAAACGCAGCACGGGCTGGGGTCCAGGCTCGCCGCCCTGGCCAAGATCGTCGAGTTGGGTCAGGGGCGGGTCGACCCGGCGCTGATCACCGAGGCGGCCCAGCTCCTGCTGCGCGCGGGCGACCGGCTCAAGCTGTCGTCCGATCACACCGTCGTCGCGCTCGCCGGGGGCACCGGAAGCGGCAAGTCCTCCCTGTTCAACGCCATCTCCGGGCTGGAGCTCTCACCCACCGGGGCGCGCCGGCCGACCACGGCCCGCACCCACGCCTGCGTGTGGGGCATCGACGGCGCGAGCCCGCTGCTCGACTGGCTGCAGATCCAGTGGCGGCACCGGTTCGCCCGGGCCAGCGCCCTGGACAGGGGCGAGAGCCAGTTGCACGGGCTGATCCTGCTGGACCTGCCCGACCACGACTCGATCCGCGCGCTGACCGATCCCGAGGCCCACCGGCTCATCCAGCTGGCCGACCTCGTCGTGTGGGTGCTCGACCCGCAGAAGTACGCCGACGCCTCCGTCCACCGGCGTTACATCGCCGAGCTGACCGGGCACGACGCGGTGACGGTCTTCGTGCTGAACCAGGCCGACCGGCTCACCTCCGAGGAGCGGGCCGAATGCGCGGGGGATCTGGAGGAGCTCCTCCGGCGTGAGGGCGTCGCCCGCCCCCGCGTGGTCACCACCTCCGCCACCACCGGCGAGGGCGTCGAAGGCCTGAAGGCCGTCCTGGCCGAATCTGTCACCGCCCGGCGCGCGGCCTACCAGCGGCTCGAAGCCGACCTCGACCGGCTGGTGGCGCGGCTGGCGAAGGACCTCCCCGAGATGCTGCGGGTCGAGCCGGCGGTGGACGGCGCGCGGCGTGCCGCGCTCGTCGACGCCCTGTGCGACGCGATCGGCGTCTCCGCGCTCGGCGAGGCGATGGAGAACGTGTACGGCGTCCGCTCGGTCTCCTGGGTCGGGTGGCCCTACGCGCGCTGGGCCGGCCGCGTGCGGCCCGATCCGCTCAAGAGCCTGCGCCTCGGGGCCGTGAAGGACGACATCCGCGGCCTGGTCGGAAGCTCGGTCACGGCCCAGCCCGCCGAGGTGGACAACGCCGTGACGGCGCTCTCCGACGGGCTCACCGCCGGCATGCCGGAACAGTGGCGCGACGGCGTACGCGAGGCCGCCCGTTCCCGGTCCGCCGAGGTGCCCGGGGCGCTCTCCGCCGAACTGGCGGAGGTGGCCCCGCCGCTCGACCGGGTGCCCGGCTGGTGGTGGCTGCTGAAGATCTGGCAGTACCTCCTCGTGGTCATGTTCGCCGCGGGCGTGGCCTGGGCCGGCGCGATCCTGGCGTACGGCGTGTTCAAGGCGGGCCGGCCGCCGGCCGAGGTCCTCGGCGACGTGGCCCTGCTGCCCTGGGTGGGGCTGATGATGATCAGCGTCCTCGGGCTCGGGCTGTTCTCCGCCATGGCGAGCAGAAACTTCGTGGTCCTGGGCGCGGGCAGGGAACGCGACCGCCTGGAACGCGACATGAGACGCCGCGTGGACCTCCTCGCGCAGGACATGGTCGTCCAGCCGGTCGAACGCGAACTCAACCGCTACAACGACTTCTTCGGGGCGATGGCGGCCACCCGCCGCTGACCCCGCCGCTCATCCATGGCCGGTCGTCCACAGGCGCCCGCCCGTCCACAGAACGCGTTTCCGGCCCGTACGGGAACGGCCGTCCCGGCGAGGGTGTCATCCGAGCCCGGCGGGTGACCGGGCCGGAGAGGCACTTCCATGAGCGACATCTACGTCACGCTGAGCGGGAACGTCACCGACGACCCACGGCAGTACCGGTTCCGTGACGGCTCGCGCGTCACGTCGATGCGGATGGCCGTCAACCGGCGCGTGCTCGACCAGCAGACGAACACCTGGCAGACCAGGGACACCACCTACTACGTGGTCCGCTGCTACCGGGGGCTGGCCGACAACGTCCAGCAGTCGGTCCGCAAGGGCCATCCGGTCGTGGTGTACGGCAAGCTGCGGATCAAGCAGTTCGAGCGGGAGGGCGAGCAGCGGTTCTGGGCCGAGATCGAGGCGAGTTCCGTGGGCCACGACCTGAAGTGGGGCATCACCACCTACGAGAAGCCGATCCGTGCCTACTCCGCCGGAGCGGTCAGCGACGACGACCGCCAGGCGATGGAGGACGCCACGAGGGAGTGGGAGCTGACCGGCCGCACCGCCCCCGGCGCCCCTTCCCCCGGGGGCCTTTTCGGGGGCACCCCCTCCGCCGACGGTGGCGAGGCCGACGAGGCCTTCGACGCCCTCGTCGGCGGCCGGAGCACGACCCCGGCGGAGCGCCCCGCCCTCGGTGCCGCCGATGGGGAGCGCGGCGGGCCGACGGCGGGCGCGGAACTCGACGCAGGGCTCGGCACGGAGGTTGGCACGGAGGTCGGCACGGAGCCTGGTGCCGAGGGGGACGCGGGCGTCGTCACGAGCGCGGGGTCCGGCGCGGGGCCGCACGCCGACGACACGGACGACGCCGACGACGCCGACGACTCCCTGCTCCCACGCGCCCTGGCGGCCTGAACCCGCTGGTCGCGGCCGGGCCCTGACGAGCATGGGGCGGCGCTGGGCGTGGGGTGGCGCGTGGGTGGTGGCGTGGGGCACGGGAGGTCGCCGGGCTCCGGGCTCCGGGCAAATCGCCACAGACACCCTCGCAGCCCATCGGAAACAGATGGTCCCGCGCCAAGGGAGCGGTTCCCGTCGCGCGTCGCACACTCCGCAACTATTGTGTTACACATCGTGAGATGCTGATTTGGCGTCGTTGGGGGGCGGGATGACGGCAACCGGTCAGACCTCGGCGAGGCCGCGCGGCGCGATCTGCTCCCGGAGCCGCTGGCCGTTGCTGACCCAGCCGCCCGCCCTCGTGTCCTATGTCTGCGCGATCCTGGCGTTCTACACCGTCCTGGTCGCGGTGCTGGCCAGGGCGACCGTCTTCCATGTCTGCGACCTCGCCATGTTCGGGGCGCTCACGCTGTGCGGCGCGGTCTGCATCGAGGCCACCCGCCGGCTCGGCATGCCCGCGGGCGTGTCCCGTGACCTGCTGTCGGCATGGTGGCTCCCGGCGGCGTTCCTGCTTCCGCCGGTCTACGCCCTGCTGGCGCCCGTTCCGATGCAGATTCTGCTCCAGCTCAGGGTGCGGGCGACCGTGCTCTACCGGCGGGTGTTCAGCGCGGCGGCGATCGGGCTCGCGGCGGGTGCCGCGTCGACGGCCTTCCATCACTGGGTGGTCGTGCCGGCGCGGCTGTCCTCGGGGCAGGGCGGGCCGATCCTGGTCGCCGCGGCCTGCGCGGTGCTGTTCACCGTGCTCAACACGGCGCTGATCGCGGTCGCGGCGCACGCGTCCGATCCCGAGGGCCGCTGGGGCGAGGTCCTGTGGGACCGCGAGCGCGTCCTGCTCGACGCCGTCGAGCTGTGCCTCGGCGTGCTCGTCGCCGTCGTCTGCGGGATCAACCTCGCGCTGCTGCTGCTCGTGCTGCCGCCCGTCGTGCTGCTCCAGCGGAGCCTGCTGCACGCGCAGCTCCAGGCGGCGGCCCGGACGGACGCGAAGACCGGCCTGCTGAACGCGGCCGCCTGGCAGCGGGAGGCGGACACCGAGATCGTCAGGGCGCAGCGGACCGGGAACCCGCTCGCGCTGGTGCTGGTCGACATCGACCACTTCAAGAAGGTCAACGACACGTACGGCCACCTGGTCGGCGACCAGGTGCTCGCCGAGGTGGCCGCCACCCTCCGCACGCAGCTGCGGGAGTACGACGTGGTGGGCCGGTTCGGCGGCGAGGAGTTCGTCGTGCTGCTCCCGGGCGCCGACGTGCACGAGGCGCGGCGGGTCGCCGAACGGCTGCGCGTCCGGGTGAGCCGCATGGCGGTGCCCACCGAGCAGGCGGCGGTCACGGTCACGGTCTCCGCCGGGGTCGCCATCCTGAACATCCACGGCGAGGACCTGCTGGAGCTGCTCGCGGCGGCGGACCTCGCTCTCTACCGCGCCAAGGAACTCGGCAGGGACAGGATCTGCCTCCCCGCCGCCCCACTGGCCCCTCCTCCCCGCAGCGCGGACGGCGCTGCCGGTGCGATCCCCTAGGCTTGAAGGCATGCCGGAGTACATCTACACGTTGCAGCGCGTGCGCAAGGCGCACGGCGACAAAGTGGTCCTCGACGACGTCACGCTGTCGTTCCTGCCGGGGGCCAAGATCGGCGTCCTGGGCCCGAACGGCACGGGCAAGTCCACGCTGCTCAAGATGATGGCGGGGCTGGAGCAGCCGTCCAACGGTGAGGCCCGGCTGATGCCCGGCTTCACGGTCGGCATCCTCCAGCAGGAGCCGCCGCTCAACGACGCCAAGACGGTGCTCGGCAACGTCGAGGAGGGCGTGGCCGAGACCAAGGCGATGCTCGACCGGTTCAACGAGATCGCCGAGCAGATGGCCACCGACTACAGCGACGCGTTGCTGGAGGAGATGGGCCGTCTGCAGGACGCCCTCGACCACCGGAACGCGTGGGACCTCGACAGCCAGCTCGAACAGGCCATGGACGCGCTGCGCTGCCCGCCGCCCGACGCCGACGTCACCCAGCTCAGCGGTGGCGAGCGCCGCCGGGTCGCGCTGTGCAAGCTGCTGCTCGAACAGCCCGACCTGCTGCTGCTCGACGAGCCCACCAACCACCTCGACGCCGAGAGCGTGCAGTGGCTGGAGCAGCACCTGGAGAAGTACCCCGGCACCGTCCTGGCCGTCACCCACGACCGCTACTTCCTGGACAACGTCGCGAACTGGATCCTGGAGCTGGACCGCGGCCGCTGCTTCCCCTACGAGGGCAACTACTCCACCTACCTGGAGGCCAAGGCCGCGCGCCTGAAGGTCGAGGGGCAGAAGGACGTCAAGCGCAAGAAGCGCCTGGAGGAAGAGCTGCAGTGGGTGCGGTCGAACGCCCGCGCCCGGCAGACCAAGAGCCGCGCCCGTCTCCAGCGCTACGAGGAGATGGCCGCCGAGGCCGACAAGTATCGCAAGCTCGACTTCGAGGAGATCCAGATCCCGCCGGGCCCGCGCCTCGGCACGACGGTCATCCGGTCCGAGAAGCTGAGCAAGGGCTTCGGCGACCGGCTGCTCATGGACGAGCTCTCCTTCGACCTGCCCCGCAACGGCATCGTCGGCATCATCGGCCCGAACGGCGTCGGCAAGACCACGCTGTTCCGGATGATCACCGGTGCCGAGACCCCCGACAGCGGGTCGATCACCATCGGCGACACCGTCAAGATCTCGTACGTGGACCAGAGCAGGGGCGGCATCGACCCCGCGAAGAACGTCTGGCAGGTCGTCTCCGACGGGCTCGACCACATCAAGGTCGGCAACGTCGAGATGCCGTCCCGGGCGTACGTCGCGGCGTTCGGGTTCAAGGGCCCCGACCAGCAGAAGCTCGCGGGCATCCTGTCCGGCGGCGAGCGCAACCGGCTCAACCTCGCGCTCACGCTCAAGCAGGGCGGCAACGTGCTGCTGCTGGACGAGCCCACCAACGACCTCGACACCGAGACCCTCTCCAGCCTGGAGAACGCGCTGCTCGACTTCCCGGGCTGCGCCGTGATCACCTCGCACGACCGGTGGTTCCTCGACCGGATCGCGACCCACATCCTCGCGTGGGAAGAGGGCTCGAACTGGTTCTGGTTCGAGGGCAACTACGCCGACTACGAGAAGAACAAGATCGAGCGCCTGGGCGCGGAGGCGGCCCGCCCGCACCGCGTCACCTACCGCAAGCTCACCCGCGACTGACCAGGACCCCCGCGTCCCGTCCCCCGCCGTGCCCGGCGGGGGACCTGGCGGCAGCACCGCGGACACCGCGCCGCCCGGCCGAACCTCGTCGGCCGAACCTCGTGGGCCGAACTTCGTCGGCAGGGGCACTAGTTTTGACTGGTGACCGAGCCGCGCCCCGCTGAGCATGCCCACCGTTACGTCTTCGAGCGCAAGGTGCGCTTCGCCGACATCGACAGCTACGGCCACGTCAACAACGTCCGGTTCTTCGACTACCTCGAAGACGCGCGGGTGTCCATGCTGTGGGAGCGCCCGCGCGACGGCGAGGGCAACCGGCTCGACCTGGTGGTCGCCCGGCAGGAGATCGACTACCGGCGGCCGCTGAACTTCCGCCCCGACCCCGTGCGCGTCGAGGTGTGGGTGACCGAGATCTCCAGGTCGCGGTTCACGCTGGCGTACGAGATCCGCGACGACGCGACCCTCTACGCCGAGGCACGCACGATCCTGGTCGCCTACGACTCCGCCGCCGCGTGGCCGCGCAGGCTCGGCGAGGACGAGGTCGCCTTCCTGCGCCGGTTCTCCGCCCCCGCCTAAGCCCTCCGAGCCCCGGACCCCGTCCTCTCCGGCGACCCGCCTGGGACCGGTCTCTGCCCCCGCCTGGGACCGGCCGCCGAGAAACCGGCGGCCGGTCGCAGGTGGCGGGCGGTCGGACGGCGGGGGAGCGGAGGCGGCGGGGACGCGGGCCGCGCTCAGGTCAGGCGGTGAGCAGCCAGGCGGCGGTGTCGGGCGGGAGGTCGGTGCCGTCGAGCGGGCTGCTGGTGATCAGCACCTGGTCGTGCGGCGGCAGCGGGACCGCGCCCTCGCCGCAGTTGACCACGCAGAGCAGCCGTCCTCGCTGGAAGAACAGCGTCTCTTCGGGTGAGTCCAGCCACGTGATCGCGTCCGGCAGCGTGCCGCGCAGTTCCCGGCGCGTCCGCAGCGCCTGCCGGTAGAACCACAGCGTGGACGCCGGGTCGGCGGCCTGCCGTTCGGCCGTGAGGTCTGCCCAGTCCGCGGGCTGCGGCAGCCACGACCCGCCCGGCCCGAAGCCGTACGGCGGCTCGGTGCCCGACCACGGGATCGGCACCCGGCAGCCGTCCCGGCCCGGCACCTCGCCGTTCGAGCGCGCGAAGATCGGGTCCTGCCGCGACTCGGGCGGCAGGTCGGTCACCTCGGGGAGCCCGAGTTCC
The DNA here is from genome assembly GCF_016863015.1 of Microbispora amethystogenes. GTDB lineage: Bacteria > Actinomycetota > Actinomycetes > Streptosporangiales > Streptosporangiaceae > Microbispora > Microbispora amethystogenes. The sequence goes on from NZ_BOOB01000009.1 coordinate 357,029, forward strand.
TCGCCCTGGTAGAGGTACGCGGAGCCGGGGAGGGCGAGCATGGCCAGCAGCGCCGCACGTCCCCGCGCGAGGCCGGCCCCGGGGTCGAGCGACCCCTGCCCATAGCGGGTGACGTGCCGTACGACGTCGTGGTTGGATAGCACCCAGGTCGGCGAGGCGACGGCGACGAGGGTGTCGTCGATGACCTTGCGGAACGCCGTGGCCGACCAGGGGGCCTCCAGCCAGGCGAAGTTGAAGCTCTGGTGCAGTTCGTCCGGCCGCACGTACAGCGCGAGGTCCTCGGCGGAGTCGGTCCAGACCTCGCCGACGGCGACGCGGGTGCCGGGGTAGGAGTCGAGCACCCGCCGCCAGTCGCGGTAGACGTCGTGCACCTCCGGCCGGCTCCAGATGGGCGACTTGGCGGTGAACCCCGGATCGGTGTCGGGCAGCCCCTCCGCCTTGATCAGCCCCATCGCCACGTCGATGCGGAAGCCGTCCACGCCGCGGTCCAGCCAGAACCGCAGGATGTCGAGGAACTCCTCGCGCACCTCGGGGTTGCGCCAGTTGAAGTCGGGCTGCTCCGGCGCGAAGAGGTGGAGGTACCACTGCCCGTCGGGCACCTGTGTCCAGGCCGGGCCGCCGAAGGTGGACATCCAGTTGTTGGGCTCGCCGTGGCCGCCGCCGGTGCCCTCCGGGCCGCCCTCCCGGAACATGTACCGCTCGCGCTCCTGCGAGCCCCTGGGGGCCGCCAGCGCCTTCTGGAACCACGGGTGGGCCGAGGAGCTGTGGTTGGGCACGATGTCCACCATCAGCCGCAGTCCGTGCGCGTGCGCGTCGGCGACCAGGTCGTCGAAGTCGGCCAGCGTCCCGAACAACGCGTCGACGTCGCGGTAGTCGGCCACGTCGTAGCCGCCGTCGGCCATGGGGGAGGGATAGAAGGGGGTCAGCCAGATCGCGTCGACGCCGAGTTCGGCGAGGTACGGCAGGCGGTCCCGGATTCCCGCCAGGTCGCCCGTACCGTCGCCGGAGGCGTCGGCGAAGCTGCGGACGTAGATCTCGTAGACGACGGCATCACGCCACCAGGGGGTTTTTTCCATGACACATGGGCTGCCCGCTGCTCGCGTTGCTTATGCGTTGACCAGGCTGTGGGCGGCGTAGACCAGGTAGTCCCACAGCTGCTTCTCCCGCTCCGGCGGCAGTTCGAGTGAGCGCACGGCGTCGCCCATGTGGCGCAGCCAGGCGTCCCGCTCGGCCTCGCCGATGACGAACGGCATGTGCCGCATCCGCAGCCGGGGATGGCCGCGCTGCTCGCTGTAGGTCTTCGGACCTCCCCAGTACTGGATGAGGAACAGGCGCAGCCGCTCCTCGGCCCCGGTGAGGTCCTCCTCGGGGTAGAGCGGACGCAGCAGGGGGTCTTCGGCCACACCTTCGTAGAACCGGTGCACGAGCCGCCGGAAGGCGTCCTCGCCGCCGACCACCTCGTAGAAGGACAGGGTCTGCTCGCTGGTCACGGTTTCAGCCTAAGCCAGTTGTCGATCGGTAAGGTCAGGCGGCGAAGGCGATGCCCTTCTCGTCGAAGGTCTTCTTCACCCGCAGCCGCAGCTCACGGGCGACCTCGAGGTGCCGGGCCGGCACGGTCTTCACGCTGACCCGGAAGATGACGGACGTGCCGGACACCGACTCAAGCCCGAAGACCTGCGGCTCCTCGACGATCACCAGGTCGCGGTACTCCGGGTCGTCCCACATGTCGTCGGCGAGCTTCTTGAGCAGGTCGCGCACCGTCGCGATGTCGGCCGCGTACGGAACGGGCACGTCCACCAGGGCCCTCGACCAGCCCTGCGACTCGTTGCCGATCCGGGTGATCGTGCCGTTGCGGACGTACCAGACCTTGCCGTCGGCGTCGCGCAGCCGGGTGATGCGGAGCGTGACGGCCTCCACGGTGCCGGTGGCCACGCCGGTGTCGATCACGTCACCCACGCCGTACTGGTCCTCCAGGAGCATGAACATGCCGGCGATGAAGTCCTTGACCAGCTCCTGCGCGCCGAAGCCGAGCGCCACACCGATGATCCCGACGCTGGTGAGCAATGGCGTGATCGGTATCCCGAGCTTCGAGAAGATCATCAGCGCCCCGGTGCCCAGGATCACGACGGACGCGAGGCTCCGCAGCACCGAGCCCATGGTCTCGGCGCGCGCCCTGCGACGCTCGGTCATGATCGCCGCCGCGGCGTCCACGCTCGTCAGCACCGTCTTGCCGCGCAGCCGCTCCGGCAGCACGCCCACGCTCGCCCGCACGGTGAGCCGGGTGATCAGCCGGAGCGCCACGTTCCGGACGATCAGCGTCCCGGCCAGGATCAGGACGACCATCACGAGCACGTCCACGATGCCCGCCACGAGCTGCACCCAGGCGGGGAAGTCCCGGTCCGGGAAGGCGCTGTTGAGCACCGTGCAGAAGGCGCCCTCGCTCTTCTCGCACGCCGCCGACACGCTGGCCGCGATCGCGTCCGGGTCGGGCAGGCTCGGGCTCGGCTCTGGGCTGGGTGTCGCGGGCGACAACGGCAACACGAGGTGGATCCCCCCACGGATCGGATCGAGGCAGCGGTTGAACGAAGTCAATACTGCCGACAGATCCGGCCTCCGTCACATCGCCGGGGGGACGGGAGCGCGTCCGGCGCCGCGGGGGCGGTCCGGCATGCTCCGGTGACGGCACGGCAGGGCGTGGGCACGCACCCGGAAGCGCGCCCGGCGCCGTTCTCCGGGAGGGGATCCCTTCGGTGACCGCCCCGCCCCGCCTGCCTCGGCGGGGCCGGACGGTGGTCGGTGCGGCTACTCGCTCACCGCGGCGAGCACGCGGGCGACCTTTGACGCCGCTCCGGCGGGGTCGTCCGCCTGGTGCATCCGCTCGCCCCAGGACCACCAGTAGTCCGCCGCCCGGCAGACGACGTTCTCCGTGAGGCTGGTCGCGGCGGGGTTGATGACCCGCACGTAGGCGCGGCCCGAAGGGGTGTGTACGACTCGCGCGAGCAGGCCCCGCGCGTCGAGTTCGGCCACCAGACGCTCCAGGCGCAGGAAATCCTCGTTCCCCACCGCCAGTCCTCCTTCATTTCGTTCCCGGCGGATTGTGTACTTTGCGTTTTCACTCGCTCACTCTGGTGCGCCCAAGATGGCCCACTGACTCGCCCGGGTCAACGCCGGGTCAAGAAGAGCGGTGGAGGAAAACCCCTGCCGGGTGAAAGAAAACCCCCGCCGGGAGACGATCCTTAGTCAATCTGTTCCACTTGGGGACTTGGCCTCGCAAAGGGTGTTCCATCATTATGGTGTGGGCGGAGTGCGACGGGCGAGTCACCCTCCGTGACTGATTCGGGATCGGTCAAACACGCGGCCGCCAGTGCGGCCGGGCCACGAGAGAGGGGCCGGGATGTCCGGCAGGCAGCTCAGGGAGACGGAGATCGCGCGCAAGGTCCGGGCGCAGGGCCTGGCCGACGGGTACACCCTGGCCCAGATCGCCGGGCAGATCTACGATGCCTGCGGGCAGCGGTTCGGCACGACGCGGGTCAAGGCCCACCGTCTCTCGCACGGCGTGGCGCTGGCCGACGTGATCGAGCAGGTGCGCGCCCTCTTCAAGAGGGACGGCAAGTCGGTGCCCGGCATCGGCGAGACGCTACTGTCCGCGTACGAGTCGGGCATGAAGCGGCCCGGCCCGGAATACCTCCACTATCTGTGCTTGGTCTACCACGTCGAGCCGCTCGCCCTGGGCTACGACGGCCCGTGCATCTGCGGCCACGGGCACGAGTTTCTCGTGGACGCTTCCTTCGAAGACAACAAACCACGCAATTCACCCGCTCCGTGGGCGGGGCCGGCGTCGCCGGCCTCGCCGGACAACTGCACCCCTTCGTTGGACGGGGGCGAGGAGGACGAGAACGTGCTGAGGAGGACGCTGTTGAGGCTCCTTGCCGGCGGCACCGTGAGCGCGGCCGGCCTGAACGAGCTCAACGAAGAGGTGCTCGGCGCCGTGGAGAATCTCCGGCGGCGGATGGACGAGACGATGGTGGCTGCCACCGTCTCCCCGGCGATGCTCGACCAGTGGGAGCAGGCCACCTCGGGGTTCGGCCGACAGTACATGAACACCCCGCCGGTACGGCTGCTCTGTGACGTGATGCTGGAGTTCGCCGCCGTGCGCAAGGCGCTGAACCACCGCCAGCCCGTCGAGATGCAGGAGCGGCTGTGCCGGATGTCCGCGCAGCTCGCCGGGCTGTCCGGCATGCTCATGATCGATCTGGGCGACCAGCGGCTGGCCCGCTCGTTCTTCCGCACCGGGCGGATGGCGGCCGACGAGACCGGCGACCGCGCCCTGCGCGCCTGGGTGACCGCCCGGGAGTCGCTGGTCCCGCTCTACTACGGCGACCCCCGTGAGGCGCTGACGCTCGCCAAGAAGAGCCGCGACCTGGCCGGCACGACGCCGTGCGCGGCACGGACCATGGCGCCGGTGGTCGAGGCGAGGGCCCTGGCGAAGATCGCCGGCCTCGGCGGATCGCGGCACGACGTGGTGGAGGAGGCCAAGCGGGCCCTGCACCGGGCCAGGGCGGCCTTCTCGCAGATGAACGCCAGCGACCGGGAGGACCCGGCCTTCGGTTACACCGAGCGGCAGCTCTACTTCTACCAGGGTGACGTCCTGGTGAGGCTGGGGCAGACGGTGGAGGCCGACGTGATCCTGGAGAAGGCGCTCTCCCACTATTCGGACGAGGACCTGCTCGACCAGACCCTGATCCGGTTCGACCGGGCGCTGTGCCGGCTGATCGAGGGCGACGTCGAGGCCGCGCTCCAGCTGGGCCGGGCCGCGATCGAGTTGGTCGACAAGGACCACCGGACCGACCTCCTGCTCAAGCCCGGATACGACCTGGAGAAGGCGGTGCGGGCCAAGCACGGCGACTCGCCCGAGCTCAAGCAGTTCCGGGAGATGCTCGCGGAGAGCCGGGTGGGCATCCCCAAGGACCTGATCAAGGACGTCGGGTGAGGAGGATGAGTGGCAGAAGAAGCGTCGGCGGGTGACCTGGTGCGGGACGCCCTCCGGGGAGCCGGTGAGAGCGAGGCCGCCCCGCTGCGGATCCGGCGGTACCGGTGGCCGGACCTCGACGCCGTGTGGTCCCTGCACCAGGTCGGCCTGGCCGAGGTGGGCGTAGTGCCGGGTGACGGCGTCTACTACGACGACGACTTCCCCCGGATCACCGAGGTCTACCTGGCGGCCGGGGGTGACTTCCTCGTCGGAGAGGTGGCCCCGGCGGGGATCGTCGCCATGGGGGGCCTGCGGCGCATCGACGGCCACACGGCCGAGATGTGCCGGCTCCGGGTCCACCCCGACCACCAGCGGCGTGGTTACGGCACGCGGATGACGGAGGCGCTTGAGGAGCGTGCCCGCAGCCTCGGCTACTCCACCCTGCGCGGCGACACGACACTGCGGCAGGTCGCCGCGCTGACGCTCTACCGCAAATCCGGATGGCGCGAGTTGCGGCGCGAAGCCCGAGGCGACAATGTCGTGATTTATATAGAGAAGCAGCTGAGCGCCGTCGTTTCCCCGCTTTTCCCGCGATAGATAATGGTTACATCTCTTGGCGGATAGCTGATCGCTGCGAATACTTGTGCCTTGTCCACAAGAGTGGGGAAAGAGGCATGATGAAGAAGATCATTATCCGCAAACCGGGAACGACGAAGCTCAGCGGCACGTCGAGCGTCATTCACAAGGGGTGAGGCGCCGCCCGAACCACATCTGGGTCCGGGGGGACCTCGCCCGGGACCGCGTGGCGGCGCTCCGCGCACTGGAGACGCCGCCCCCTCTGGCCCCCGTCGTCAACGGGCACCGCAGGCTGCGCGGTCCGTACACGATCGGCGGCGCGCTCCTGCGCGCCATCGTTCCTGCCGCCCTGGAGCGTTCCCCGGGCCTGGTGGCGGACCACGACATCGAGATCCGCGCGGTCGCACCCAGCCTGCGCCCGCTGGTGCCGGCCCGCCGCCAGACCATCGAGGCCCGCCTGCCCGAGGACGAACGGATTCTCGTGCCCGCGCCGCGCCGTACGCTCAGGATCGCCAACGGGATCGCGGAGCTCGTCCGCGACCACCTCGCCGGGCCGCGCACGCTGCTGGCGGACAACCTGCACGAGGCAGACCCGGCGGACCGCGAGCTGCTGGGCGTCCTGGCCCGCCGGGTGCCCGATCTCACTCTCGCCCTGGGCTCCGCCGAGCCGGCGTGGGAGGGCATGCGGCCGGTGGAGGCGCGGCCCCTGGACGGGCCGCCGGACGACTACCTGGCCTCTGACTGCACTTCCGACGACCCCCGCGCCTACCGGGCGTACCTGTCGCTGACGGCGGAGGAGCGGGCGCGACGGCACGACCTGAGGGCGGCCGAGCTCGGCGCCGGCGCCGAGTCGGCGGAGAGCGCGCTCGGCGCGGTGCCCTACCACCTGGAGCACGGCGGCGACCCGGACGCCGCCACGCGGGCGCTGTGGGCGGCGGTGGACCACTGCGTCGCCGAGGGCTTCCTGCACGCGGTCGTGGAGCTGGGCTCGCGCGGGCTGCGGCTCTGCGAGCCGGGGTCCGAACCGTGGTGGCGCTTCGTCCATCGCACCGCGACGGCGCTGGCCGGGCTGGGACGGCGCGAGCAGGCGCAGGAGCTGTACGACCAGGCGCGGAGGGTCAGCGTCGATCCGGTCGTGCACGCCGCCGCGGCGTACGGCACGGCGATGCTGGACGCCCGGGAACGTGACCCGGCGCGACGCGACCTGCCGAGGGCCAGGGCGTGGATCAACGAGGCGATCGCGATCTCGACGCTGCTGCCCGACCGGCGGGAGCGGGCGTTCAAGCTCGGCTTCGACCAGAACGGCCGGGCGCTCGTCGAGCTGCGCGAGGGGCGGCTCGACGCGGCGCTCGGCCTGGTCGAGTCGGCCCTCGACCTGGCCCGGTGCGACCTCCCGCCGGACGCTCACTCCCAGCACCGGATGGTCCTGCACGCCAACCGCGCGCAGCTCCTCGCGCGCCTGGGCCGCCGGCGGGAGGCGCTGGCCGACTTCGACGCCGCCATCGGGATCGACCCGGCCTTCCCCGACCACTACCTGGACCGGGGAAACCTGCTGCTGGAGATGGGGCGGACCGAGGCGGCGCTGGCCGACTACGAGACCGCGATGCGGGTCAGCCCGCCGCTGCCCGAGGCCTACTACAACCGGGCGGAGCTGCGCCTCGCCGCCGGAGACCTGGACGGCGCGCGGGCCGACCTCGGCCACGTGCTCGACCTCGACCCCGGCTGGCTCGACGCGTACGTCAACCGGGCCGGGATCCTGGAGATGCTCGGCGAGCACGAGGCCGCCCGGCGCGACGTGGAGGCGGGGCTGGCCCTGGACCCCGGCAACGCGCACCTGCACGGCGTGCTGGGGCAGCTCGAGACGGCGGCGGGACGGTACGCCGAGGCGGGGCTCGCGTTCGACGCGGCGCTGGCCGCCGACGCCGGCCTGGCCTCGGCCTGGGCCAACCGGGCGACCCTGCGCTTCGCGACCGGCGACGCCCCGGGAGCGGTGGAGGACCTGACCCGGGCGATCGAGCTGGGGGAGGACGCCGCCCTCTACTTCAACCGTGCGACCGCCCTGGACGCGCTCGGCCGCCGCGTCGAGGCGCTGCTCGACCTCCGCCGCGCGCTGGCCCTCGCCCCCGGCGACCCCGACGTACGCGCGGCCCTGGAGCGCCACGAGAAGGAGAGCTGACCCCGGGCCCCCGGCCGGGCCGGGCGGGTCAGGGCGCGGTCGCGAGCAGGCGGTCGATGATTTCGGGCAGCTCCAGCGGGTCGAGCGGCTCGGGCAGGGCGGAGAGGGCGGAGATCTCGTGCCAGGCCAGGCCCAGGAGGGCGCCGCTCTCCTCCTCGGTCAGCTCGGCCGAGGCCACGGGCGGCGCCACGCCGAACCGGGCGAGATAGAAGCGCTCGGTCTTCACGTAGTGCCGGCCGAGCCAGTGGAAGTCCCGGTGCACCGGCACCCACCGGTCCTGTACGGCCTCGCCGGGCAGGCCGGTCTCCTCCCACAGCTCCCGGCGGGCCGCCTGGAGCGGCGACTCGCCGGGCTCGATGCCGCCGCCCGGGGGCTCCCAGAACGTCCGGCCGGCGAGCGGGTCGTGCCAGCGCATCAGCAGCACCCGCGACCGGTCGTCCACGCACACCACCCGCGCGGCCGGCCGGTCGTCCGTCGTCGCCGTCTCCACGTGCCCTCACCTTCCGGGTGACTGCCCCTACCCTGGAACCCGGTACCGACTTCCCTCTGAGGATCTGACTGAGCATGAGCGCTGATTACGTGCTGACCCTGTCCTGCCCGGACCGGCCCGGAGTGGTCGCGGCCGTGTCGGGGCTGCTGGCCCGCCGGGGCTGCAACATCATCGAGAGCCAGCAGTTCGGCGACCCCGTCGCGGAGCGGTTCTTCATGCGGGTGCAGTTCGCCGGCGAGCCCGCGATCGACGAACTGCGGGCGGAGTTCGCCGCGCTCGCCCCCGAGTTCGCCATGGACTTCCAGCTCTTCGATCTCGCGGTGCGCACACGGGCGCTGGTGCTGGTCAGCCGGTTCGACCACTGCCTCAACGACCTGCTCTACCGGGTGCGCTCGGGCCTGCTGCCGATCGAGATCGCGGGTGTCGCGTCCAACCATCCCGACCTGCGCCCGCTCACCCAGTCGTACGGGGTGGACTACCACCACCTGCCGGTCACGCCGGAGACCAAGCCGCGGCAGGAGGCGGAGATCCTCACCCTCGTCGACCACTACCAGGCCGACGTGGTCGTGCTGGCGCGGTACATGCAGGTGCTCTCCGAGGAGCTGTGCGCCAAGCTCGCGGGCCGGATGATCAATATTCACCATTCGTTCCTGCCGTCCTTCAAGGGCGCCAAGCCGTACCACCAGGCGTACTCGCGCGGGGTGAAGCTGATCGGCGCCACGGCGCACTATGTGACGCCCGTCCTGGACGAGGGGCCGATCATCGAGCAGGAGGTCGCCCGGGTGAACCACACCCACTCCCCGGAGGACCTCGCCGCGATCGGCCGCGACCTCGAATGCCAGGCGCTGGCCCGGGCCGTCCGCTGGCACGCGGAGCACCGCGTGCTGCTGGACGGCCACAAGACCGTCATCTTCCCGCGTTAGGACAGCTTCAGGCCGGTGTGCCGGGCCAGGAACGCGAGCTGGTCGGCCACGAGCTCGACCGACCTGCTCACGGCCCTGGCGCCATGCCCGACCTCGGTCTCGTTACGAAGCAGGATCGGCCGGTCGCCCGCCTGGGCGTGCTGCAGGGCCGCGGCCATCTTCCAGGCGTGCAGAGGGTGGACCCGGGTGTCGGAGCCGAACACCGCGAACAGCGTGGCCGGGTACGACACCCCCTCCCGCACGTGGTGGTACGGCGAGTAGCTCCACAGCCAGGCGAACTCCTCCGGCACGTCGGCCGAGCCGTACTCGACGTTCCAGGTCGCCCCGAGCCCGAACCTCTCGTAGCGGATCATGTCGAGCAGGGGCGCCGAGCAGACGACGGCCGCGTACAGGTCGGGGCGCTGGGTGAGCGCGGCGCCGACGAGCAGGCCGCCGTTGGAGCCGCCGGAGATGGCGAGCCGGTCCTGGCTGGTCACCCCGGTGGCGATGAGGTGCTCGGCGGCGGCGTGCAGGTCGTCGAAGACGTTCTGCTTCTTGCCCAGCATCCCGTCCCGGTGCCACTGCTCGCCCTCCTCGCCGCCGCCGCGCAGCTGGGCGACGGCGTAGACGCCGCCCGCCTCGACCCAGGCGAGGGTGGTGGCCGAGAAGCCGGGGTTCATCGGCACGCCGAAGCCGCCGTAGCCGTACAGGATCGTGGGACGCGGCCCGGAGCCGGGGCGCGAGGTGACCAGCATGCGCACCTCGGTGCCGTCCTTGGACCGGTAGACGACCTGTTCGGTCGTCGCCTCGGGCACCTCCACCGAGCCCGGGGGCGCCTCCCAGAGCGTCGTCTCGCCGGTGAGCGCGTCGTACCGGAAGATCGCGGTGGGGGTGATGTCGTCGGTGTAGCTGAACCAGGCCTCGTGCCCGCCCTCGGGACGTTCCAGGATCCCGCCGACGGACCCCAGCCCCGGCAGGGGGACGTCGCCGATCCGCTCGCCGCTCTCCAGAGCGTGGAGGGAGATCTCGCCGATCGCGTGGCGCGTCCAGCCGACGAGCAGGACGGGCTCGGGCATGTCGTCGAGGATCGCGAAGTCGGACAGCACCGCCTCCGGGTCCTCGGGGACCAGGTCGCGCCAGTGCTCGGGGCCGGGCGTGTCCGGTGAGGTGACGCAGACACGGCCGCGCGGCGCGCCGAGGTCGGTGAAGACGTAGAGCCGGCCGTCGCGGCCGAAGTGGAGCCCGGTCTGGGCGTCGACGTCCTGCTGTACGGCGACCAGTTCCGGCGCCTCCGGCGAGGACGCGGCGAGGTCGGCCACCCACAGGTCGTTGCGCGGTGCCGTGCCGCGGGAGGCGGAGATCGACAGCCGGCGGCCGTCGAGGGAGACCGACACCCCGTAGTAGTTGGTCTTCTCCAGGCCCTCGCCGAAGATCATCACATCGTCGTCGGGGGACGTGCCGACGCGGTGCAGGTAGATCCGCCGGTGGAACTGCTCCTCACCGGCCGGGACCTCCGACGGCGCGAGCCTGCGCACGTAGTAGTACGCCTCGCCGCCGGGGATCCAGGCGACGGGGGAGTAGCGGCAGCGGTCGATCGGCCCCTCGACCCGCTCTCCGGTCGCCACGTCGACGACGTACAGGCGCGACTCCTCGTCGCCGCCCACGGAGATCTGGTACGCGAGCCGGTCGCCCTCCTTGCTCGGCTGGAAGGAGTCGAGGGTGGTCAGCCCCGAGGGATCGAGGACCGTGGGGTCGAGCAGGACGCGCTCGCCGGCCTCGTCCGCGACGTACAGGACCGGGTGCTCCTGCTCGGGAGAGCGGCGGGTGAAGAAGCGGCGCCCGCCGCGCCAGGACGGCGTGCCGACCGATCCCGACCGCAGCAGCTCCGCCACCCGGTCGCGGAAGTGGTCGCGCCCCTCAAGCTCGGCGGACCGGAACAGGGTCTCCTGCGCGTCCAGCCACTCCTTGACCTCCGGGGCGTCCGAATCCTCCAGCCAGCGGTAGGGATCGGGAACCGGCGTTCCGTGGAGGTCGTCGACGATGTCGTCACGGCGGGCGGACGGGTACTGCGGTCGGCTCATTCTGGCACTTTAAATCAGGTGAGGGACTGGGGCGGTACATAGTCCGTACCCGGCCAAGACTGGAGTAAAGGGATGATCGGCTGGGCATAGAACCAGCAGGCGTTCCCGTCGTTCACCTCATCGACCCCGGTTATGGGGTGGCGGAGGGGCCGCCGAGAAGGCCACACTTTGGTGAAGGGCGGTGCCGTGGTGACGATCCGCTGGGCCGTCCGGCGGAGGTCCCTGTGACGGAAGCATCCGGGTCCCAACCAGCGGGGCCACAACCCAGGCGCACAGCCGAGGCTGCTGCGGAGGTCGGCTGATGCGCCAAGTCCTGCTCTTGAACGCCACGTACGAGCCGCTGACCACGCTGTCCCTGCACCGGGCGGTCATCCTGGTGCTGAGAGAGAAGGCGGACGTCGTCCACCGGGACGGCCGGGGAGCGGTGCTCCGATCGGCCACCCGCACGCTCGACGTTCCCTCGGTGATCCGGCTGCGGCGCTACGTCCGCATCCCGTACCGGACGCGCATCCCGCTCACCCGGGCCGCGCTGATGCGACGGGACAACTTCCGCTGCGCCTACTGCGGCCAGCGGGCCGAGACGATCGACCACGTGATCCCGCGCTCCAAGGGAGGCCCCCACACCTGGGAGAACTGCGTCGCCTCGTGCATGCCGTGCAACCACCGCAAGGCCGACCGGCTGCTGGAGGAGCTGGGGTGGGCGCTGCGCGTGGCCCCGGCGGTGCCGCACGGCGCGCACTGGCGGCTCATCGGCGCGCAGCTCGACGGAGATCCGCAGTGGGCGCCCTACCTGGTGGAGACGGCGGCGTAACAGCGTCATGACGTGGACGATCACCTCCGGAGTGGAGGAGTACGCCGCGGCGGCCGAGCCCTGGCTGTTGCGTGATCCCGTCCGCAACACGGTCATGCTGACCGTGTTGCGCGGGATCCGCACCGGCCAGTTCGCCGACGACCTCCTCATGGGCTGGCTGACCGGCGAGGAGGGCGAGGTCGCCGGCGCCTTCAGCCACACGCCACCGCGTCCGCTGGTGCTCGGGGACGTGCCGCCCGGCGCGCTCCCCGCGCTGGCGGCCGCGCTCATCGAGCGGGACCGGGAGATCGCGGGCGTGACCGGTCCGGTCGACGCCGCGGAGACCTTCGCGGGGGCGTGGTGGCGCCCGGCGACCGGCCGCACGGCGCAGCGCCTCTACCGGCTCGGCGCCCTGCGGCCTCCTTCCGCGAAGGGAAAGCCGAGGATCGCCGGGCCGGACGACCTGCCGCTCGCCGTACGGTTCTTCCGCGAGTTCCAGGAGGAGGCGCACGTCGAGCGCACCGCCGATCCCACCCCGGTCGTCGCCGCCCGCCTCAACCGGGACGAACTGCTGTGGTGGGAGGACGACGACCGGCCGGTGTCGATCGCCGGGGTGTCCGCCCCGATCGCCGGCATGTCCCGCATCGGGCCCGTCTACACCCCGCCCGAGCTACGCGGCCGTGGGTACGGCAGCGCCGTCACCCACGCGGCCACCAGGAAGGCGCTCGACGAGGGAGCCACCGAGGTGCTGTTGTTCACCGACCTGGGCAACCCGACGTCGAACTCCGTCTACCAGCGGCTCGGCTACCGGCCCATCGCGGACTACGTCACCGTCCACTTCGAGTGAGGCGCCCGCCGCCGCGGATCGGCCGTACCCTGGACGCATGCCTCGCTATGACTACCGTTGCCGCGCGTGCGGATCGACGTTCGAGCTCAACCGCCCCATGGCCGAGGCCGGCGACCCGGCGGCCTGCCCCTCCGGCCACGACGACACCGTGAAGCTGCTGTCCACCGTCGCGGTCACCGGCAAGGCGTCCGGGGCCCCCGCCGCCCGTCCGGCGGGCGGCGGCTGCTGTGGTGGAGGGTGCTGCGGGGGATAGCCCCGAGCCGGACTTGAGTCCCGGACGGCCCGCAGGTGTGTGCTGTGCACGCCTGCGGGCCGTCCGCGTTCCACGGGCCGGAGAGCGCATGGGGGTCGGCCGATGCGGCTTTGTCCATGACAGGGCGGACTTTTGACTGCCAAACATAAAGTCTGTGTTAAGCAAGACTATCTTTCGACTTTCCCGGAAGTTAGTCTCTGCCTCAGAGACACCCCCGGCGCGGGCGCTCCGCCCGCGCAGCCTCTCTCTCAGCGAGGTGACGTTCTTGCCTGCCCTCCTTCCTCCTCTTCGGAACGTCCGCAGAAGCCTGATCGCGCTCGGTCTCGCCGGCGCGCTGACCATCCCCCTCTGCGCTCCGGCGAGCGCGACAGGCCCCGGCGGGCCACCTGGCGGTCCTCCCGCGGGCGGCCCCGCCGCGCCCCGCCCGTCCACGGCGACCGGCGAGAACGTCGCGAACCCGGTGCTCACGGGACCGATCGCGAACACCTCTCCGGTCGGGAGCGCCCAGCACGGGTATCCGTTCCTCGCCACCGACGTCGACCTCAGATCGGCGGGCTACGTCGAGCAGGAGTTCTTCGTCTCCGGCACGGCGACGCGCTACGCGACGCGCGGCACCGACACGGCGACCGTGGTCAGCACCGGCAACCCGTACCGCACCCGCCTCGTCGTGCGCCGCCCGGCCGACGCCCGCGCGTTCAACGGCGTCGTGATCGCCGAGTGGTACAACGTGAGCAACCAGTGGGACCAGGAGGTCGACTGGTTCCAGTCCCACGAGCACCTGATCCGGGAGGGGTACGCCTGGGTCGGCGTCTCCGCGCAGCGCGCCGGAGTGCACTCCGCGACCGGACTCAAGGCGTGGAGCCCGGCCCGCTACGGGACGCTGGACGTGACCGCGGGCGGGACGGTCAACGACGACAGCCTGTCCTACGACATCTTCAGCCAGGCCGTGAAGGCCGTCCGCGGCGCCACCGGCAAGAAGGGACCGCTCGGCGAGCTTCCCCGGCCGCGCTACGTGATCGCGACCGGCCACTCGCAGTCGGCCGGCCGTCTGGCGAACTACTACAACGCGGTCCAGCCGCTCGCGAACGTGCTCGACGCGGTCGTGCTACACGGCGGAGGGGGCGTGCTCCGCACCGACCTGCCGACGCCGGTGTTCCGCGTCAACTCCGAGGGCGACGTGAGCGGCGGCATCCTGCCGGCGGCCGCCCGTGCCCAGGCCGACTCGGCGATCCTGCGCAGCTGGGAGGTGGCCGGGGCGTCACACGGCGACTGGAAGCTCATCCGGGACTACGGCCCGCTGCGCAAGCGGGACATCGGCAGCTATCCCGGTGGCTATCCGGGTGAGCCGCAGACGTGCGCGCTGCCCTCGCTGTCCCGCATCCCCCAGCACATGGTGCAGAACGCGGCGTACGACCACACGCTCGCCTGGATCGCCTACGGCGTGCTGCCTCCGGCGGCACCCAAGATCCAGATGACCGACGCGGTCCCGCCGGCGATCGCCCGCGACTCCCTCGGTCTCGCGCTCGGCGGCATCCGCCTCGCGCAGCAGGAGGCGCCGCTGCGGATCAACACCGGCACCAACACCGGCCCGGGCTTCTGCTTCCTCGACGGCAGCTCACTGCCGCTGACCGGCGCGCAACTCGCCCAGCTCTACCCGGCCCCGCGGTCGTACGCCGACAAGGTGGTGGCGACGACGCTCGCCGACGTCAGAGCCGGGTACATCTCGCGGTCGTTCGCCCGCGACCCCGCCTGGTACTCCGACATCCGCGACCTCATCGGCGAGTACGTCGCCTCCGGCGCCGTCACCGAGGCCGTCGGGGCGACACTGGAGGACCGTCTCCGGCACGCCGAACGGGCCGGCCTCGCCGGCGACGAGCCTCCCGCGATCGCCCACCTGCGGCAGCTCGCCGAGCGGGCGGGCAAGCAGATCACGGACGCCGCGGCGCGGGACGGCGTGGTGCGGGTGACCCTCGCGCTTGCCGACCTCCTCACCGAGGCCCGGAAGCTGGACCAGCCCAAGGGCCACTAGACATGCCCCTGATCCTCCGGCCCTGAGCCGGTAGTCCGGGCCGGAGGATCAGGCGACACGGTTCGAGGCGAGGAGCCGGACGGGTCAGGCGGCCGTCGGGCGCCTCACCCGGGGCCGGCGCTGGAACGGCAGGTAACGCTGCGGCAGGTGCGCGCGGGCCGGCAGGTCGGTCGGCTCGACCGCCAGGATCCGGTCGAAGCGGAACGCCCTGATCGACCGCCTGAGGCGGCACCAGCCGACCAGGTACCAGAACTCGCCGTGGACCATGCAGGTCACCGGCTCGACGTCGCGAACCGACAAGCGGCCCCCGGCGTCGTGATATTGGATGCGGATCACCAGACGGGCGGTGATCGCGCCCGCCACCGCCCGTACCCGCCGGGCGACGTCGGTGGGGAGCGGGGTCGTCAGCGTGGTGAGGGTCGTGGCGATGACGTCGTCGTCCAGGTCGAGGTGCTGGAACGCGTGGCGCAGGCCGCGCCGGGCGGTGACCGACTGGGGGCCGGCTCCGAGGTGAGCGAGGGACAGGGCGAGGGCGGCGAGTTCCTCGGCGGTCAGCGTGTGCCGAATGACGTTGGCCATAGTCTGACAATAATCATCAGGACTGACATTTTCCCGAACGGGTGCTCGGAAGACTGGACAGGTTCGCCTGACCTTACGGCCACCTTCTCCTGACCCTTTCGCCCGCCGCCGCGGACCGCCTAAATCGCTTTCCGGCCCGGCCCGCCGGCGGTAGTTTCTCGGTCGTGCATCCTCCGATCGAGCCCTACGACCATGGGCACCTGGACACCGGCGACGGCCACCTCGTCTACTGGGAGGTCTGCGGGAACCCCGAGGGCAAGCCCGCGCTCGTCGTGCACGGCGGTCCCGGCTCGGGCTGCACGCCCCGCCAGCGCCGGGCCTTCGACCCCGGCCGCTACCGGATCATCCTCTTCGACCAGCGCAACTGTGGCCGGAGCCTGCCCCACGCGAGCGACCCGGCGACCGACCTCACGACCAACACCACCCACCATCTCGTCGCCGACATGGAGCGGCTGCGCGAGCATCTCGGCGTCGACCGGTGGCTGCTCCACGGCGGGTCCTGGGGTTCCACGCTCATCCTCGCCTACGCCGAGGCCCACCCGGAGCGGGTGTCGGAGATCGTCCTCGCCGGTGTCACCATGACCCGCCGCTCCGAGATCGACTGGCTGTACCGGGGCGTCTCCCGCTTCCTCCCCGAGCAGTGGCAGCGCTTCCGGTCCGGGGTTCCCGAGGATGAGCGCGACGGCGACCTGCTCGCCGCGTACGCCCGGCTGATGTCCGACCTCGACCCGGACGTACGGGCCAGGGCGGCGCACGCCTGGACGGCATGGGAGGACGCGGTGATCGCGCACGAGGTCAACGGCGCGCCGAACGCCTACAGCGACCGGCCCTCCCCGGCCCTGCAGGCGTTCGTCAGGATCTGCGCCCACTACTTCTCGAACGCCGCCTGGCTGGAGGAGGGCGTCCTGCTCCGCGACGCGCACCGGCTGGCGGGCATCCCCGGAGTGCTCGTCCACGGCCGCCTCGACCTCGGCGCGCCGCTGGAGACCGCCTGGCAGCTGGCCAGGGCCTGGCCGGACGCGCGTCTCGTCGTGGTGGACGACTCGGGTCACACCGGCAGCGACGCGACGCGCCGGGAGATCCGGGCCGCGCTGGACCGCTTCGGGGCCGCGCCGCCCGGCTGACGGCCGGCATCCAGCCCCGCCGCCCGGAACGCGGCCGGGCCCGCGACCCCGCCGGGAGGCGGGGCGCGCGGGCCCGGTGACGGTGTCGTGGTTACCGCGACAGCTGGGTCAGGTCGCGGGAGGCGCCGGTCGAGGCGGAGGTGGTCAGCGCGGCGTACGCCTGCAGGGCGGCCGAGACCGGCCGGTGCCGGTCGCGCGGCCGGTAGCCGCCGAGGTCGGCCAGCAGCCGCTCGCGGCGGGCGGCCAGCACGTCGTCGGCCACCTTGAGCTCGATCGAGCGGCCCGGGATGTCGATCTCGATGACGTCGCCGTCCTCGACCAGGGCCATCGTGCCGCCCTCGGCCGCCTCGGGGGAGGCGTGGCCGATGGACAGGCCGGACGTGCCGCCGGAGAAGCGGCCGTCGGTGACCAGGGCGCACGCCTTGCCCAGGCCGCGGCCCTTGAGGAAGCTCGTCGGGTAGAGCATCTCCTGCATGCCGGGGCCGCCCTTGGGGCCCTCGTAGCGGATGACCACCACGTCACCGGGCTTCACCCGCTTGCCGAGGATGCCCTCGACGGCGTCCTCCTGCGACTCGAACACCACGGCGGGGCCGGAGAAGCGCCAGATTGACTCGTCCACCCCGGCCGTCTTGACGACGCAGCCGTCCTGGGCGAGGTTCCCGTACAGCACGGCGAGGCCGCCGTCCCGGGTGTAGGCGTGGTCGAGGTCGCGGATGCAGCCCTCGGCGCGGTCGAGGTCGAGAGAGTCCCAGCGGGCGCTCTGGGAGTACGCCTTGACGGTGCGCACGTTGCCGGGCGCCGCGTGCCACAGCTCCAGGGCCTCCTCGGTGACCTCCGGAGACTTCGGGTCCCACTTGGCGATGTACTCGGCCATGGAAGGGGAGGACACGGTCGGCAGGTCGCGGTGGATCAGGCCGGCCCGGTCCAGCTCGCCGAGGATGCCGGGGATGCCGCCCGCCCGGTGCACGTCCTCGACGTGGTACTTGGCCGTCGCGGGGGCGACCTTGCACAGGCACGGCACCCGCAGCGACAGCTCGTTGATCTCCTTGAGCCCGAAGTCGACGCCCGCCTCACGCGCGGCGGCCAGGATGTGGAGGATCGTGTTGGTCGATCCGCCCATGGCGACGTCGAGCGCCATGGCGTTCTCGAAGGCCTCGCGGGTGGCGATGCTCCGGGGCAGGACCGACTCGTCGTCCTCCTCGTAGTAACGCCGGGCGAGGTCGACGATCCCACGGCCGGCGTTCTCGAACAGGGCCTTGCGGGCCGTGTGGGTCGCCAGCGTGGTGCCGTTGCCGGGCAGGGCCAGGCCGATCGCCTCGGCCAGGCAGTTCATCGAGTTGGCGGTGAACATGCCGCTGCAGGACCCGCAGGTCGGGCAGGCGTTCTCCTCCATCGCCAGCAGGTCGGCGTCCGACACGCTCTCGTCGGCGGAGGCGATCATCGGGTCGATCAGGTCGAGCTTGCGGCCCGGGACCTTGCCGGCCTCCATCGGGCCGCCGGACACGAAGATCGTGGGGATGTTGAGCCGGAAGGCGGCGAGCAGCATCCCGGGGGTGATCTTGTCGCAGTTGGAGACGCAGACCAGCGCGTCGGCGCAGTGGGCGTTGACCATGTACTCCACCGCGTCGGCGATGAGCTCGCGGGACGGCAGCGAGTAGAGCATGCCGCCGTGGCCCATCGCGATGCCGTCGTCCACGGCGATCGTGTTGAACTCGCGCGGGATCGCGCCCGCCTCGCGGACCGCGCCCGCCACCACCTCGGCGACCTCGCGCAGGTGCACGTGGCCGGGCACGAACTGGGTGAAGCTGTTGGCCACGGCGACGATCGGCTTGCCGAGGTCGCTGCCCGCTACGCCCGTGGCCCTGAGCAGCGCGCGGGCGCCGGCCATGTTCCTGCCGTGCGTGACAGTGCGGGACCTGAGAGCGGGCATCGAGGGACCCCCATCCGGAGACGTCTGAGTCTTCAAATGGTACGGCCAGTGCCCGGTTGCCGAGACCCGGTGTCCACGTCCCGGGACGGCGCGCCGTCCTACTCGGGGTAGCGCGCGGGCAGCACGCGCTCGGCGGCGCGGTAGATCGCGTCGATCTCGGCCGTGGTGAGCGACCTCTCCCGCTTCGTGATCCACTTGCGGACCAGGCCGCCGGAGAAGACGTCGACGTCCCGGATGTTGAGGATCCGCCAGGGGATCGCCGGCCCGTAGATGGCCAGGGACGGCACCACGGTGATCTCCCGGCCGAGCGCCTTGCTGATCAGGTCGCTGGCCTGCGCGGCCTCCCACCGGGCCTCGTCGAGACGGGGCTTGCGGTTGAACGGGCCGTGGAAGAGCTTGCGGTGCGTCTGGACCCGCACGGGCAGCCGCTTGTCCCACTTCTCCGAGTCCACCGCGTACACGCCGGTGGGCCCGACCACGAGGTGGTCGATCTGCGCCTCGCTGCCGGGGATGGCCCGGGCGTGCAGCGTCAGGTAGCCGCTCCGTTCGAGCTTCTTGAGCTGGGCCTCGGTGCGGCGCTCCGCCGCCGAGGCCCGCCGCCAGGCGGGAACCGTGGACATGGTGCGCGCGCGGTAGACGGAGTCGGCGGCCCACGCGAGGATGGCCGCGGTGAGCCCGATCCGCCAGCCGCCCAGCAGCACGCCGAACACCACCCCCGCGGCGAGCGCCACCAGGGCGCGCCGGCGCAGGTGCCGGTATCTCGGGTCCTGCAGCAGGCCGCGGAGCGACGCCCGCTCCACCGGAGCGTACTCGGGGGGCGCCGCCGCCTCGGGTGGGGCCGAAGGGCGCTCCGCCTGCTCCGATGCCTGGTCACCGACCCAGATGGGTGACGTATCGTGACCGTCGTCTGGCCTTAGACCGGTATCCACATCACTCACGGTAGTTGAGTCGTCTACAGCTTGCCTAGTGTTGAATGGTTCATACTTTTGTTGCCTGCTTGAGCTGATTTGAAGCTCGAAAGGCCGGGTATCTTCTCTAGATATCCCCGGCCGGGCGGCCTACGGTTCGGAAGCGTGGCGCACATTCACGACCTTACCGCCCTTGAGCAGGCGGCAGCCGTACGAACGGGTGAACTCTCCCCCGTCGAGATCGTCGAGCACTACCTGGAGCGGATCGAACGGCTCGACTCCGGTGTGGGGGCGTTCGTCACGGTGACCGCCCAGCGGGCCCTCGACCAGGCCCGCGAGCAGGAGGCCCGGATCGCCGCGGGCGACGCCGGCGACCATCCGCCGCTGCTGGGCGTGCCCGTCCCGATCAAGGACCTCAACTTCGTCAAGGACGTGCCGCTCTACTTCGGCTCGGCCACCTACGAGGGGTTCGTCTCCCCGGTGGACGACAGCGTGGTCGAGCGGCTGCGGGAGGCCGGCACGGTCATGCTGGGCAAGACCAGCACCCCGGAGTTCGGCCTGCCCTGCTACACCGAGACCTACGTGAGCGAGCCGGCCCGCACCCCGTGGGACACCGGGCGCTCCGCCGGTGGTTCGAGCGGCGGCGCCGCGGCGGCCGTCGCGGCCGGCCTGGCGCCCGTCGCCCACGGCAGCGACGGCGCGGGATCGATCCGCATCCCCGCCTCCGTCTGCGGCCTGTACGGCATCAAGCCCAGCCGGGGCCGGATCTCCTTCGCCCCGATCGTCCCCGATCTGGCGGGGCTGTCCACGAACGGGCCGCTGGCCCGGAACGTCGCCGACGCCGCGGCGCTGCTCGACGCGATGGCCCACCACAACCCCGGCGACCTCTACCACGCGCCGCCGCCCGCGCTCGGGTCGTTCTCGGCCTATGTGGGGCGCGACCCGGGCCGGCTGCGGATCGCCAGGTTCGCCGAGCCCGCAGTGCCCGGCGCGGAGGTCCACCCCGACGTGCTCGCGGCGTACGAGAGCGCCTCGGCGGCGCTGGAGGCGCTCGGTCACGAGGTGGAGGAGATCGCCCCGCCGTTCGGCCCGGACATCGTGCCCGAGTTCGTCAAGCTGTGGTTCAGCTTCGCGTGCATCCACCCGGTCTCCAAGGAGCTCGAACCGAAGCTGCGCCCGCTCACCGCCTGGCTGCGCGAGCGGGGCCACGCGCTCTCGGCACCCGAGTTCCTGCACGCGCAGTCGGCGCTCCAGCTCGCCACCCGTTTCGCGATGCTCGTCACCGACACCTACGACGCGGTGCTGTCGCCGACCGTCACCCAGCCGCCCGTGCCGGTGGGCTGGTTCGAGGACGTGGACTCCCCGGAGGAGACGTTCGAGCGGATGAAGCGGTTCGCGCCGTTCGCCGCCATCTACAACGTGAGCGGCCAGCCCGCCGTCAACCTCCCGCTGCACTGGACGCCCGGCGGCCTGCCCGTCGGCGTCATGCTGGCCGGCCGGTACGGCGACGAGGGCACCCTCATCTCGCTGTCGTCGCAGGTGGAGGCGTCCGTCGGCGGATTCTGGGGCGACCGCAGGCCGTCCATGTGGTGACGACCTAGCGCAGGAGCTCCACGACGTGCGCGGAGACGTCGGCGAGCAGCGTGGCGGGACGCACCGGCGCCGCCGCCACGGCGGAGATCAGGGCGGGCAGCCCCGGCAGCGGGAAGCCGTCGTCCGCGGTGACCGCGCGGGCCGCGTCGTGCTTGGCCAGCGCGGCCCGGCTGCGGTCCCACGCCTCCAGCGTCTCCTCAGGCGACGGCACGCCGAACCCGTGACCCACCGGGGCGGCGTGCCGCAGCCGTACGAGCGGTGTCTCGGCGAAGGCCAGCGCGACGCGGCAGCGCGCCGCCAGGTCGCCGGGGTCCGGCACCCAGTCGAGGGCCGGGCAGGGGGTGCGGCACCGGCCCGCGCAGGTGCCGAGGGCCCCGGCCACCTGGCTGTGCTGCCGGTCGAAGTAGGCCCGCCAGCCCGTGGGCGGCTCCACCGCCACCCGCAGCGTGCGCTCGGCCGCCGACCGCTCGGCCCGGGTGTGGTCGCACTCGTGGTCGGCCATGGCCCCGAACCTGCTGCCGGGGGCGCGCAGGCCCTCCGGCCACCGGGCCGGGTCGCCCGCGTGCCCGAGCGCGGGCTCGAAGGCCAGCAGCGGGAGATACTCGCCGCAGATGTGCACGGCCGCGATCATCGAGCTCAGCTCGCGCCGCCGCCAGCGGGCCTCGATCACCTCCAGGAGCAGCGCGTACGCCGGGCGCAGCGAGTCGAGCGCGCCCCGCGGCTGCTCCCTCGGCGTCTGCGGCATGTGACACGCGCGGGCGCGCCGGCGGAGGCCGGCGGGCACCGTCTGGGCGTCGATCTCGGCCGCGAAGTCCTCGGCGTCGAGTGTGAGCAGCCGCTGGCCGAACTCGCAGACCGACGCCACGCGGGCCGCCCGGGCGTCCTCCCCGAGCACGGCCGGCGCGAGCGCGCCGACGTCGCCGAACGAGTACCTCCGGGCCAGGGCGATCAACAGGTCTCGGGCTGAGTGCACCCGACGACCCTACTCACGACGCCGGTGGCGGTATGGACGGGTTCGATCAGGATCGGTGGGCCCGTGGGCGTCGGGATCGGGCAGGATCCGCACCTCGCCCAGGTTCTCCGGCGCGTCCATCAGGTGCTCGCCGGTGTCGTCGTAGGAGGCGGCGTCTCGGAGGCGCGAGCCCTCGACCACCTCGATCCGCCTGATCCAGCCGGTTCTCCGGCCCGCCACGGCCCGCACCCGGTCGCCCTCGCGCAGGGGCTCCCACAGCTCCCCGCTCAGGCACATCGCCCTGACCTCGCGGGCCCGCCCCTCGTCGATCGCGCACCAGTAGGTCCACTTGGCGTTCTCGCCGCCCTTGCCGCCGTCGCGGAAGCGCCGCAGCCGTACGACCTGGCCCTCCACGGTGACCGGGCCGGTCAGGTCGGAGAGCGCGAACAGGATCGGCGGCCCGGCGACCGCCAGGCCCACGGCGAGGGCGGCGGGCACGACGAGCCCGTCCGGCCACAGGTCGAAGGCGGAGGCCGCCACCAGGACCATCCAGGCGGGGAAGCCGGTGAACCAGCCGGCCGCGAGGCCCCGCATGACGGCCGAGCCAGGCGGCCGGCCCCACAGGAGGCGGGACGGATAGCGGACGTGGACGACGTGCCACATGCCGCCATAGTCGGACCACGCCCGGCTGTCGTCGGCGGGGGTGCTCACCGGCAGGCTCGTGACGGCCCGCGGCGCCAGGCCGAGGGCGGCGGCGTACGCGAGGTGGCGGCCCCAGATCGTGACCGAGGCGGCGGGCTGCTCGGCGAACCGCCCGGTCGTCCCCAGGTGCGCGCGGACGCCGAGCCAGTGGGCGGCGGCCCTGGCCCCCTCGGCCGTGCCGCGCTCGCCGTTCAGCCGCCCCATGAGCGCGAGGAGACCGGCGAAGGAGACGACCGCCGCGCCGACCCCGGCCTCGTGGTCCTTGTCGGAGATGTTCGCCGCGACGCCGATCACCGCCGCGGGCAGCGCCGCCGCGGCGGTGAGGAGCGTCGCGTGCGCCCGGCTCCAGCGCGGCCGGGACAGACCCTGCTCCCGGGCCTCGGCGATCACCTTCCTGCGGAAGCTCTTCCACCACCGGCCGAGGTCGCGCGAGCCCTCGGCCAGCGCGCCCGTGGCCACCACCCCGTCGACGGCCAGCGAGCGGACGTGGTCGTAGACGAGCCGTTCGTACGGGAGCAGGCCGCCCGGGTCGCGCCGCATCCGGACGAGCGACAGCTCCGGCCCGATCTCCTCGACGCCGACGACGCCCCTCGCGGCGAGGTCCAGCAGGGTCGCCGAGGCGGCCTCGTCGCACAGCCGCCAGCCGCCGGTGATCAGGTCGACCACCGCGGGGGACTGGGGGGCGAGGTTCGCGGTGGCCGGCCCCGTCTCGACGTCCGGGTTCCTCGTCGCCGCGGCGAGCGCGAGCAGGAGCAGCAGCCACAGGCCGGTCACCGCCGCGGCGGCCGTCCAGGCGACCATGACCATGATCAGAACCTGACCTGTACGGGACCGCGCTCCTCGCCGGGAGCCCGGAAGTACTCGCGGGGCGTGAAGCCGGTCATGCCCGCCACGATGTTGGCGGGCACCGTCTGGATCGCGTTGTTGTAGGTCAGCACGGCGTCGTTGTAGTACTGCCGCGAGTAGGCGATCCGGTTCTCGGTGGTGGCGAGCTCCTGCTGCAGTTCCGCGAAGTTGCCGCTCGCCTTGAGGGCGGGGTAGGCCTCCGCCACGGCGAACAGGCTCTTCAGCGCGCCGGACAGCATGTTCTCGGCCGCCGCCTGCTCCGCGGGGCCCTGGGCGCCGATCGCCCGGGAGCGGGCCGCGACGACGGACTCCAGCGTGGCCCGCTCGTGGGCGGCGTAGCCCTTGACGGTCTCCACGAGGTTGGGGACGAGGTCGTGGCGGCGCTTGAGCTGCACGTCGATCTGCGCCCAGGCGTTGTCGACGGAGTTGCGGCCACGCACGAGGCGGTTGTAGACGGAGACGAGCGTGGCGACGAGGACGGCCACGACGGCGAGGGTGACGATCATGGGGATCACGGGGGCCTCCTGCACGGACGACGATCCGTGGCCGTTCACCCTGGGAAGACCCGCCGCCGTCCGCACGCGCGCCGGTGGGGGCACGACGTACGGCCGGGATGGCGGGCGGCGGGGCGCGGCGGAGGGGGCCCGCCGCGCCCGCGCCGGGTGAACGGCCCGGCCCCCTCATGTCACCCCGGTGCTCTTGCACCGGGCTTGCGCCCCGCTTTCACCCGCCCGGCGGCCCTCCCTCACGAAGGCGGCCGGGCGGGCTACCCGTCACGCGGAGGCGTCGCGGGCCTGGGCCCGCAGCGCCCGGCTGACGCCGTCGGCGCCCTCCAGGAGCAGGCGCCGCAGCGCGTGCGGCGGCTGCTGGGCGCTGATGAGGTCCTGCGTCCTCGCCACGGTCTCCGGGCGGATCAGCAGGGCCGGGTAGCACCCGATCGCGAAGTTCTGCGCCATGTCGGAGGTCCACTTGGTCCAGATCCGCCCGACCTCCTCGAAGTACCGGTCGCCGTACGGCTCCAGCAGCTCGGGGTGGTGCGGGTCCACGAAGCCGAGGATCGTGGAGCGCAGCAGGGCGCCGCTCAGCTCGCCGCCCACGATGGCCGCCCAGGACCGGGCCTTGGCCTCCGGATCCGGGATCGCCGCCCGCGCGTTGGCCGCCGAGCGTTCGCCGGTCGCGGTGGCGTCGCGGGCCAGCTCGGCGTCGATGTCGGCGGCGCCGAGGACCCCGCGGGACACCAGCCCGTGGACGAGCGTCCAGCGCAGGTCGGTGTCGACGGCCAGACCCTCGGGCACCTCCGTGCCGTCCAGCACGCCCTTGAGGAACGCCAGGTCCTCCTCGGAGGTCGCGGTCGCGGCCAGGGCGTTGACGTAGGCGAGCTGGTGGTCCGAGCCCGGCTCCGCCGAGGCGACGAGACGGCGCAGCGCGCCGGCGAGCTCGCCCAGGCCGGTCGCCCGCCACGCGGGGTCGGCGTACTGCTGCACGGCCTGACGGGCCTGGCGCAGCACCGTCTGGACCACGGTGATGTCGCGCACCGAGTCGATGCCGGACACGACCAGCCGGACGTAGTCGCGGGTGGCCATCTCGGCGTCCCGGGTCATGTCCCAGGCGGCCGACCAGCACAGGGCGCGCGGCAGCGACTCGGTGAACGCGGTGATCCCGCCGTTCACGAGCGTCTGCAGCGACCGCTCGTCGAGCCGGATCTTCGCGTACGTGAGGTCGTCGTCGTTGATCAGCACGAGGTCGGGCCGGGTCTCGCCGACCAGCTCGGGCACGGCGGTGCGCGCCCCGACGATGTCGAGCTCGACCCGCCGGGTCCTGGTGAGCACGCCCTCCCGCAGGGAGTACAGGCCGACGGCGACGCGGTGCGAGCGCAGCGTCGGGTGCTCCGGCGTGGCCTCCTGCAGGACCTCGAAGCCGAGGAACCGGCCCTCGTCGTCGGTGGTGAACGACGGCCGCAGGGTGTTGACGCCGGAGGTCTCCAGCCACTCCTTCGACCAGGACGACAGGTCGCGGCCGGAGGTGCGCTCCAGCGCCGACAGCAGGTCCTGCAGGGTGGTGTTCTTCCAGGCGTGCTCGTTGAAGTAGTCGCGCACGCCGGCGAGGAAGTTGTCCAGCCCGACGTAGGCGACGAGCTGCTTGAGGACCGAGGCGCCCTTGGCGTACGTGATGCCGTCGAAGTTGACCTCGACGGCCTGCATGTCGGGGATGTCGGCCGCGATGGGGTGGGTGGAGGGGAGCTGGTCCTGCCGGTAGGCCCAGGACTTCTCCACGTTGGCGAACGTCGTCCACGCGCCCTGGCCCCAGCGGGTGGCCTCGGCCTGGCACAGCACCGACATGTAGGTGGCGAACGACTCGTTCAGCCACAGGTCGTCCCACCACCGCATGGTGACGAGGTCGCCGAACCACATGTGGGCCATCTCGTGCAGGATCGTCTCGGCCCGGCGCTCGATGATCGCGTCGGTGACCCGCGAGCGGAAGACGTAGTCCTCCAGGAACGTCACCGCGCCGGCGTTCTCCATCGCGCCCGCGTTGAACTCCGGCACGAAGAGCTGGTCGTACTTGCCGAACGGGTAGCGCAGGCCGAAGACGCGGTGGAAGAAGTCGAAGCCCTGCTTGGTGACTTCGAAGATGTTGTCCGGGTCGAGGTGCTCGGCCAGCGAACGCCGCACGTAGATGCCGAGCGGGATGCCGTCGTGCTCGTCCCGCACGACCGCGTACGGCCCGGCGATGAGGGCCGTGATGTACGTCGACATGGGAGGGGTCGGCGGGAAGTGCCAGCGCCTGGCGGCCTGCAGCGTGCCGTGCCGCCCGTGGTGCTCCTCCAGCTCCTCGACCGAGTCGGGGGAGCCGTTCGACACGACCTCCCACTCGGCGGGCGCGAGAACGGTGAGCTCGAAGGTCGCCTTGAGATCGGGCTGGTCGAAGCAGGCGTACATCCGGTGCGCGTCCGCCGTCTCGAACTGGCTGTGCAGGTAGATCTGCTGGTCGACCGGGTCGACGAAGCGGTGCAGCCCTTCGCCCGTACGCATGTACGAGCAGTCGGCGTCGACGCGCAGTTCGTTGCGCTCGGCCAGGTCAGGCAGCGGGAAGCGGCCCTTGTCGGCGTCGTAGGTCCGCACGTCGAGATCCCGGCCGTTCAGCACCACCTTCCGCACGTGGGCGCCGTGCAGGTCGATGAACGTGCCCGCCCCCGGCCGGTCGGACGTGAAATGGACCGTCGTGATGCTCTCGTACCGCTCCTCGCCCTCCGTCAGGTCGAGTTCGACCTGGTAGGACTGGACCGTGAGCAGCCGAGCACGCTCCCGAGCCTCGTCACGTGTCAGATTCCCTGCCACACCCACTCCTCATCGCATGATCAATCCCCCGGTTCCCCGTCGCCCCTTCGCGTACAGGGATGGATGAATCCTGCCACGTCACGGTCACAGGACGGATTCGACATCGCCCCTACCCGGAATAGGAAGCCGCTCGACGGCCCTCTTGACAGGGCCTTCCGGCCGGGGCTCGCGTTCTGACAGTGCAGGCGCGAGGATGAGGAACATGCGTCAGATCTACGTGAACGGGGACTGGGCGCCGTCCTCCTCGCGCGAGGCGGTCGAGGTCGTCAACCCGGCGACCGAGGAGATCGTGGACCGGGTGCCCGCGGGGTCGGCCGCCGACGTGGAGTCCGCGGTCGCCGCCGCCCGCGCCGCCTTCCCGTCCTGGGCGGCGGCGGAGCCCGCCGAGCGCGCCGCGCTCCTCGGGACGGCCGCCGCGCTGCTCAGGGACCGCGCCCGGGAGATCGCCGCGACGATCGCCACCGACATGGGCGCGCCGCTGACGCTCGCGCTGAAGGTGCAGACGCTGATGCCCGCCGAGGTGCTGGCCTCCTACGCCGACCTCGCCAAGCGGTACGACTTCGACGGCGGGCGGGTGGGCAACTCGCTGATCGTCCGCGAGCCGGTCGGGGTGGTCGGCGCGATCACGCCGTGGAACTACCCGCTCCACCAGGTCGTCTGCAAGGTGGCCCCGGCCCTCGCGGCCGGCTGCACGGTGGTGCTCAAGCCGAGCGAGGTCGCGCCGCTCGCGGCGTACGCGTTCGCGGACATCCTGCACGAGGCCGGCCTGCCGCCCGGCGTGTTCAACATGGTGAGCGGGTACGGCCCGGTGGTCGGCGAGGCCGTCGCCGCGCACCCCGGCGTGGACATGGTCTCCTTCACCGGCTCCACCAGGGCCGGGCGCCGGGTCGCCGCCCTCGCGGCCGGGACGGTCAAGCGGGTGGCCCTGGAGCTGGGCGGCAAGTCGGCGAACGTCATCCTCCCCGGCGCCGACCTGGAGAAGGCGGTGAGGAACGGGGTGGCCGCGGCCTACATCAACTCCGGCCAGACCTGCTCGGCGCTGACCCGGATGCTCGTCCACCTGGACCAGTACGACGAGGCGGTCCGGCTGGCCGTGGAGGCGGCGGCGAAACACGTCCCGGGCGACCCGTTCGCCGAGGGCACCCGGCTCGGCCCGCTGGTGTCCGCGGCCCAGCGGGACCGGGTGATCGGATACCTCAACCGGGGTCAGGAGGAGGGGGCGCGCCTCGTGCTCGGCGGAACCGGCAACCCCGTGGGCCGCGGCTACTACGTCGAGCCCGCGGTCTTCGCCGGGGTGGCGCCGGGCATGGCCGTCGAACAGGAGGAGATCTTCGGCCCGGTGCTGTCGATCATTCCCTTCGCCACCGCGGACGAGGCCGTCGAGATCGCCAACGGCACGCCGTACGGGCTGTCGGGGGCGGTCTGGGCGGGCACCGAGGAGGAGGCGCTCGCGGTCGCCCGCCGCCTGCGCACGGGCCAGGTGGCGGTCAACGGCGGCCGGTTCAACCCGATGGCGCCCTTCGGCGGCTACAAGCAGTCGGGCGTCGGGCGTGAGATGGGGGAGTTCGGCCTGGAGGAGTTCCTGGAGACCAAGGCGATCCAGCTGTAGGGGCGCCTCAGGGCGCCTGGAGCAGGATTTTGCGGCGCTCGTCCTTGCCCAGCCGGTCGACGTACAGCGTGCCCTCGAGGTGGTCGAACTCGTGCTGGAAGCACCGGGCGAGCATGCCCCGGGCCTTGACCGCCACGGGCCGGCCGAGCTTGTCGACCCCGCGCAGCGTGACCCCGGCGGCGCGGACGGTGGGGGCGTAGAGCGGCTTGCCCGTCTCCTTGCCCGGCACCGACAGGCAGCCCTCCTCCTCGACGACCTCTCCCGGGTCGTCGATCGTCAGCTCCGGGTTGACCACGTGGCCCTTGCGGTTGCTGATGTCGTAGACGAACAGCCGCCGGCCCACCCCGATCTGCGGCCCGGCCAGTCCCACACCGTCGGCCTGGTACATCACCGCGAACATCTCGTCGACCAGGCGGCGCAGCTCCCTGTCGAAGTCCGTCACGGGCTCCGCGGGGGTACGCAGGACGGGGTCGCCGACGTAGCGGATCTCGCGCATGACACTCCTGCTCCGGCATGAGGTGGTGTAAGAGCCACTGGCGGTGTTCGTCTCTTACCTTAGTGGAGGCCGGGGTCACGTCCGCCAGAAGTCGTCTGGGAAACTTGTCCCGTGCGTGTCTACATCGGTGCCGACCATGCCGGCTACGAGCTCAAGAACCACCTGGTCTCCTGGCTGAAGGAGCAGGGCCACGACGTGGAGGACTGCGGTCCCCACGTCTACGACGCGGAGGACGACTACCCGCCGTTCGTGCTGCGCGCCGCGCAGGGCGTCGTCGCCGACGAGGGCAGCCTCGGGGTGGTGATCGGCGGCTCCGGGAACGGCGAGCAGATCGCCGCCAACAAGGTGCGCGGGGTGCGCGCCGCCCTCGCCTGGAACGAGGACACGGCCCGGCTCGGGCGCGAGCACAACGACGCCAACGTCATCAGCATCGGCGCGCGGATGCACACGCCGGAGGAGGCCGCCCGGTTCGTCGAGGTCTTCCTCGGCACGGCGTTCTCGGGCGCCGAGCGGCACGCCCGGCGGATCCGCCAGCTCGCGGAGTACGAGACGACCGGCGAACTGCCGCCGCTGCCCGCCTGAGCCGAGCGGCCCGAAGACGCTCGGCCTGAAGGCGCTCCGCCTGAGGCCGCCCGGCCGGCGGGCGCCTGACGGCCGGCGTCAGCGGCCGTCCCGGTCACGACCCCGGCGGGACTCCCGCCGGGTCGCCGTCTCGTCGCGCAGCGGCCGCCGCTCGGCGGTCTCCTGCTGCTCCCGGCTCGGCCGGGACACGTCGCGGGCCCGCATGGCCGTGGTCGCGGTGATCTGCAAACTCTGCAGCGCCATATCGCGAGCGTACGCCCCGGGCCGCGAACGTGCGATCGGATGCGCGGACATCCGCACCGGACGGCCGGGACCGCGATCGGGGTGTGGCCCGTGATCTTCGGCCGGAGTAGGCTGAGAAGATCACGGGACACGACCCGGGCGTCGGTCAAGCGGGTGCCGCCACCTGGGATGTCCGGATACAGTCGAGGCCATCATGACTTCCCGTCCGGCGCCGCTGATCTCTCCACGGCTGCGCGCCTTTCTGGCGCGCGTGCCACTCCTGGTGCCGTTGGTCCGTTTTGTCAGAAAGGTGTGGTCGAGGGACCGATACCTCCTGATCGCCCTCGTCGCGGTCACCGTGGTCATCGGGGTGCTCGACGCGGAGGTCTCGGCGTACTGGTTCTCGCCGTCGCTGCTGATCCTCGTCACGCTGATCGCCGGCCTCCAGCTCCGCCTGCGCAGCCTGGCCATCCTGCTGTGCGTGGTCGCGGCGTCCCTGGCGTACATGGGATCGACCAGAGGAGTGCTCGCCGTCGGGCCGGGCCTGCTGATCACGATGGGCTTCACCGCCGCGCTCGCGTGGACGATGGCGCGGACGCGGGGCAAGCTCGGCGTGCAGGGCCTGCGCGGCGACGCGATGCTGCTGGAGCTGCGCGACCGGCTCAAGCGGCAGAGCGAGCTGCCGCCGCTGCCCAAGGACTGGGGCGGCAAGGTCGTGCTCAAACAGGCCGGAGGATCGTCCTTCGGCGGCGACTTCGTCGTCTCCATGCGCGAGGGCGACCGGGTCCAGCTCGCCGTTGTCGACGTGTCGGGCAAGGGCGTCGACGCCGGCACCCGCGCGCTCATGCTCTCCGGCACGTTCGGCGGGCTGCTCGGCTCGGTGGACGACTTCCTGGCCGCCTGCAACTCCTACCTCCACCGCCAGATCGGCGACGAGGGGTTCGTCACGGCCGTCCACCTGACACTCGACCTGTCGACGGGGGAGTACACGATCACCTCCGCCGGGCACCCGCCGGTGGTCCGGTTCGACTCCGGGTCGGGCACCTGGCGGGTGTCCACGGCCAAGGGGGTCGTGCTCGGCGTCGTGCCCGACCTGGCCTGTGAGACCGACAGCGGCGTGCTGCGGAAGGGCGACGCGCTCATGCTGTACACCGACGGGCTGATCGAGCAGCCCGGCCGGGACATCGACGCCGGGCTCGACCGGCTGCTGGGGGAGGCCGAGCGACTGCTGCCCTCGGGCTTCCGGGACAAGGCGCGGCAGCTCGTGCAGGCCATGTCGTCCGGTCACAACGACGACTGCGCGCTCGTCCTCATCTGGCGCCCCTGAGCCCCGCCGGGGCGGGTCCCTACAACCAGCCGTACTCGGTGGCGATGCGGACGGCGTCCACCCGGTTGCGCGCCCCGGTCTTCACCAGGACGCGCGACAGGTGGTTGCGCACCGTGCCGGCGGACAGGCCCAGCTCGGCGGCGATCTCCTTCGAACGCGCGCCGCCCGCCGCGAGGCGCAGCACCTCGTGCTCCCGAGGCGTGAGGGGGCACTCGGCGGCCTCCAGGGCCGCGACCGCGAGCTCGGAGTCGACGACCCGGCGCCCGGCGATGATCCGCCGTATCCCGTCGGCGAGTTGCTCGGGGCCCACCTCGATGCTCAGGTAGCCGAGGGCCCCGGCCGCGAAGGCCCGCTTGAGGTGGCCGGGGTTCGGCTGGGCCGACAGCAGCATCACCCGGCATCTGGGCGCCTTCTCGACGAGCCGCGCGGCCAGGCTCGGACCGTCCGCGCCCGGCAGGTCCGCGTCGATGACGGCGGCGTCGGGCCGTACGTCGAGGGCGGCGGGCACGATGTCCTCACCGGACCCGACGTCCGCGACCACCGTCAGGTCGCTCTCTCCTTCGAGGGAGGCGACCAGGCCTCGCCGCACCAACGGAAGGTGTTCGGCTACCAGGATCCGGATCAAGACGCTCCCCTCTGGACGGTCTCTCAAAGGGTGATCGACCAATTGCGTACTGTCAACGGAGTGTCCAGGTTCGGCCATGTATGAGCAACGCGCCGGTTCGCCGGAGAAGGTCGCGCCCTTGTTCCGGTGGGCTACTCTCGGAGGGTGCGACGACTGCCACGGCATCTTCTCCGACTCGGGGGTACGCGCTGATGAGCTGGCTCATCGTGGCCGGATTCGTGATCGTCTTCGTCGGTCTGCTGGTCTCCATCGCGCTGCACGAGATCGGGCACCTGGTCCCGGCCAAGCTGTTCGGCGTCCGCGTGACGCAGTACATGGTCGGCTTCGGGCCGACGCTGTGGTCGCGCCGGCGCGGCGAGACCGAGTACGGCGTGAAGTGGATCCCGCTGGGCGGCTACATCCGCATGGTCGGCATGCTCCCGCCGCGTCCCTCCGACGACCCCGGCAAGCTGCGCAGCGTCTCGACGGGCCCCTGGCAGGGGCTCATCGAGAACGCCCGGGCGGTCGCCTCGGAGGAGATCCGGCCGGGCGACGAGAACCGCGTCTTCTTCCGCAAGCCCTGGTGGCAGAAGGTCATCATCATGACCGGCGGCCCCGCGATGAACTTCGTGCTGGCGTTCGTGCTGTTCGCGGTCGTGATGATGGGCTTCGGCGTGCGGACGATGAAGCCGGTCGTCTCCTCGGTGTCCAAGTGCGCGATCCCGGCGGCCGAGGCCGCGCACCGGGACTGCCGGCCCGGCGACCCGCTGACGCCCGCCGCGAAGGCGGGGCTGCGGCCGGGGGACCGGATCGTCGCCGTCGGCGGCACGCCGGTCGCCGGCTGGGAGGCGGCGACCCGGCTGATCCGGTCGCACGGCGCCGGGGCGACGACGCTCGGCATCGAGCGCGACGGCCGGAGCACGACGCTGGACGTCGACCTGATCGCGCAGGACATGCCCTCGCAGACCGACCCCGACAAGGTGGACAGGAACGTCGGCTTCCTCGGCGTCAGCCCGACGGTCGTCGTGGAGAAACAGGGCCCCGGCTACGTCCTCGGCCAGATGTGGGACCTGACCGAGCGGACCGCCGCCGCCATGGTCAACATCCCCAAGAAGATGGTGGGCGTGTGGAACGCCGCCTTCTCGGGGGAGAAGCGCGACCCGAACGGGCCGATCGGCATCGTCGGCGCCGGCCGCCTCGGCGGTGAGATCGCGGCGTCGGACATCCCCGTCGAGAGCAAGATCGAGGTGTTCATCAGCCTGCTGGCCGGGCTGAACCTCGCGGTCGGCATGTTCAACCTCATCCCCCTGCTGCCGCTGGACGGCGGTCACATCGCCGGCGGCCTATGGGAGGGCCTCAAGCGGGCCTTCGCGCGGGTGCGCCGCCGCCCCGTGCCGGGATACGTGGACGTGGCCAAGGCGCTCCCCGTGACGTACGTCATGGCGGCCCTGCTGCTCGTCATGGGCGGCCTTCTCATCTACGCCGACCTGGTGAACCCCGTCCGCATCTCGGGCTGAACGGGGCTGAACAGGCTGGGCCGGGCCGGGCGGACCCGGCCCGGCGCGCGGGTCCCTACTCGCCCGTCGCCCCGTCGATGCGCTCGCGCATCAGGTCCGCGTGGCCGTTGTGCCGCGCGTACTCCTCGATCATGTGGAGCATGATCCAGCGCAGTGAGTAGTGGTCGCCCTGGCGGGCCGTCTTCGTCATCGCGTCCAGATCCGCGCAGGCCGCCTCGGCCGCCCGCGCGTGCTCGATCTCCCCCTGCCAGGTGGAGAAGGCCTCCTCGGCGGACGCCGTGTCCACGTTGTCGAACTCGCCGTCCGGATCGTCGTCGCTCCAGTAGATGCCCCCGAGGTCCTCGCCGGCGAGCCGCCGCCGGAACCAGCTCCGCTCGACGTCGGCCATGTGCCGTACGAGGCCGAGCAGCGACATGGACGACGGCGGGGTGGAGCGCAGTCGCAGCTGCTCCTCGGTCAGCCCCTCGCACTTCAGGGCCAGCGTCTGGCGGTGATAGTCGAGGAAGGCGCGCAGCGTCTCGCGCTCGCCCGCAGCGGCCGGAGGATCGGTACGTGTGTCGGTCATCCCGCCATCCTTCCCCGGTCCCCGGCGGCCGGCCACTTCATTACCGCCCGCGGGGAGACTGGGCTTGAGTCTCCCGTAGGGGGAGACGCGAGAGTGCAGGCATGGACGGCGACACGTTCTTCACGATCGGAGCCCTGGCCCGGCGGACCGGCCTGACGGTCAAGGCCATCCGGTTCTACTCCGACACCGGAATCGTGCCGCCGGCAGACCGCAGCCCGGCCGGCTACCGGCTTTACGACATCGGCGCGCTCGCGCGTCTGGACCTGGTGCGCACCCTGCGTGATCTGGGGCTCGACCTCGCTGTCATCCGGCAGGTGCTGGAGCGGGAGGTCTCGGTGCCCGAGGTCGCGGCCGCGCACGCCGACGCGCTGGAGGTGCAGATCCGCACCCTCCGACTTCGGCGCGCCGTACTGCGCGCGGTAGCCAAGCGGGGCTCCACCCCCGAGGAGATGGACCTCATGCACAAACTCGCCAAGCTCTCCGACGACGAACGCCGGCGCCTGATCACCGGCTTCATCGACGACACCTTCGGCGGGCTCGACGCCAACGCCGAGTTCGTCGCCATGATGCGCTCGGCCATGCCCGAACTGCCGGACGACCCCGAACCCGAACAGGTCGACGCCTGGGTGGAACTCGCCGAGCTCACCCAGGATCCCGACTTCCGCGCCGCCGTCCGCCGCATGGCGGAGTACCAGGCGGCCCAGCGTGCGCAGGGCGACCGCACCGGGCTCCACCACGAGCTCACCGAAACCGTCCGCGAGAGCGTCGGCCGCGCGCTCGATGCCGGTATCGCTCCGGGTTCGGCCGAGGCCGCATCCGTCGTCGACGCCCTCACCGCGCGGTACGCGCAGACCTTCGGCCGAGCCGACGACGCCGGCTTGCGCCGCTGGCTGCTGACACGCCTGGAGATCGGCGGCGATCCCCGTGCGGAACGCTACTGGCACCTGCTGGCCGTCATCAACGGATGGCCTGCCCCGCCAAGCCTCGCACCGGTGTTCACGTGGTTCGCGGAAGCCCTGCGCACGCACACCGGGCAGCAGTCCCACGTGCGGTAGTCCCGCACCCGGCGGCCGCCATCGAAGCGCCGGCGCGGTTCGCTAGTACATCGAGATGTGGACGTGGTCGTAGTGGTTGGCGGTGACGCCGCCGCGGTCGGACATCGGGCGCCAGCCCGGATGACCGAGGTTGTAGATGCGTTGCCGCCAGATCACGTACATCACGCCGAGCTTCGGGCCGTTCTTGATGGCCCAGGCGGCCAGGCTGTCGCCGAGCGCCTGCATCTGCGCCGAGGGCATGGAGCCGCCCGAGCTCATCATGAAGTCGCAGGCGCGGCCGAGGGGGTGCTCGCCGCTGTTCTCGGCCCGGTAACAGCCGACCGGGAAGCCCAGATCGAAGTGGCTTTCCACCTCGGACCGCATCAGCCGCATCCGGGGCGTGATGTTGTCGGCTCCGGCCGGCAGTTCGGGCGCCCACGAGCCGCTCGCCCTCCGGCCCGGGGCGATCGGGACCAGGCGGTCGATCTTGTCCTGGATGTCGTCGATGAGCTTCTCGGCCTCCCGGCGCTGACCGGCGACCTCCGCGGCCTGCGACTTCAGCGACGAGGTGAGCGCCTTCGCCGCCTCGGCGGCCTTCTGCCGTTCGGCGCGGACCTCGTCCACGCGCGCGAGCCTCGCGGCCTGTTCCTCCTTGAGCTGGTAGGCCACCGCGGAGACGGTCAGGTTGGGCAGGACGCGCACGCTGTCGGTCTGGTACCGCAGCCGGACGAACTCCCGGACCTCGTCGAGGGTCGCCGTGTAGTCGGCCTCCGCCCTGCTCACGCGGGCGCGCGCCGCCGCCTCGTCGTCGCGTGCCTTGGCGAGCGCGACCCGCTTGGCGTTGTAGTCGGCGATGAGCCGGTCGACCTTCTTCTGCAGGCCGGCGAGCTGCTTCTTGAGCTGCTTCTCCGTCGGCTTGGGGGCGGCGGCGCCCCCGGCGGCCGTGCCGAGGACGAGGGCCGCGGCGGTGAGCACGCCTGCGGCCAGGGGGAACGCGCGGGGCAGAGCCCACTCCTCTCCATCTGCCGACCGGGTTAGCTGACGGGTGCGGGCTGGAGGAGCCCGGGCAGCGACGTGCCTTTACCCCAGAGGCGTGAACGGGTCCCCGGCTCCCGGGCGAGGCGCCCGGGATTAGGCGGCACCGGCTGTGACCGGTGGTGCCAGGGATACTAGTGGTAAAGAAAAGGTGACTGCCACCCCAAGTCGCAACCGTACGGAGATCAGTCCGTTACCACCTCGCGCAGCATGCGGGCGGCCTCCTCCGGGAGCACGTCGTTGACGAAGGCGCCCATCGCCGACTCCGATCCGGCGAGATACTTCAGCTTGTCCGCCGCCCGCCGGATCGTGAAGAGCTGGAGGTGGAGGTAGGCCAGATCCCGCCGGTAGGTGACCGGCGCCTGGTGCCAGGCCGCGACGTACGGCATGACGACGCCGAACAGCCCGTCGAGGCGGCGCAGCACGTCGATGTACAGCGGCGCGAAGGCGGCCCGCTCCTCCGGCGACAGCGCCGGGATGTCCGGCACCCGGCGGTGCGGGTAGAGGTGCACCTCGAACGGATACCGGGCGGCGGCCGGGACGAAGGCCGTCCAGTGCTCGTTGGCGGCGACCACGCGGGGCCCCCTCCGCTCGGCCGCGAGGACGTCCGCGAACAGGTTGCCGCCGCGGTGCCGGGCGGCGGTGTCCAGCATCTGCCGGGTACGCGGCGTGACGTACGGATAGGCGTAGATCTGCCCATGCGGGTGCGGCAGCGTGATGCCGATCTCGGCGCCGCGGTTCTCGAAGCAGAAGACCTGCTCCACGCCGGGCAGCGCGGACAGTTCGGCCGTGCGGTCGGCCCACGCCTCGACGACCAGCGCGGCCCGCTCGTCGCCGAGCGAGCTGAAGGAGGCGTCGTGGTCGGAGGTGAAGCAGACGACCTCGCAGCGCCCGATCCCCGGCCGCACCTCGCTCAGCCCGCCCACCTGCTCGTACGCGCCGGTGTTGAAGCTGAACGACGGGAAGCGGTTCTCGAACACCGCCACCTCGTACGGCGAGGGGATCTCCGAGCCGGGATGCCCGGGGCAGAGCGGGCACTCCTGGGCGGACGGCAGGTGGGTGCGGGTCTGTCGGTGCCGGGCGACGGCCACCCACTCGTCCATGAGCGGGTCGTGCCGCAACTCGGACGCGAGAGGGCGCGCGGGCAGATCCCGGGGGTCGGCGGCGGCGTGGTCGGCGTCGTCCCGGCGGTCGAAGTAGATCAGCTCCCGGCCGTCGGCCAGATGGGCGATGGTGCGCTTCACGGTGCGATCTCCAGCTTCACAGTGCTCTTTCGCGGCGTCACGGCGGCGTCGCAGCGGCGTCGTGCGGCGTTGTCGGGATTGCCGTCGGGAGGGTCTGTCACAGGGAGGCGGTCTCCAGGGGCGCCTCGCCG
This sequence comes from Microbispora amethystogenes, assembly GCF_016863015.1. Taxonomy (GTDB): domain Bacteria; phylum Actinomycetota; class Actinomycetes; order Streptosporangiales; family Streptosporangiaceae; genus Microbispora; species Microbispora amethystogenes. The sequence continues at coordinate 394,480 of NZ_BOOB01000009.1, forward strand.
GACGGATCGGTGAGGAGAAGCTCGCCGGCCTGCTCCGACAGCACGGCGCGGGCCTCCTCGGGCAGGCCCACGTCGCTCACGACCACGTCGGCCTCGCCGAGCGCCGCGATCGTGCTGATGCCGATCGTCCCCCACTTGGTGTGGTCGGCCAGGACGACGAGCCGCTGGGCGGCCGCGATCAGGGCACGGTCGGTCTCCGCCTCCAGCAGGTTGGGGGTGGTGAAACCGGCCCGGACGCTCATGCCGTGCACGCCGAGCATGAGGGTGTCGACGTTCAGGGAGCGGACGGCCGCGACCGCGACCGGGCCGACCAGCGCGTCGGACGGCGTCCGCACGCCGCCCACGAGCACCACGGTCTGGTCGGGGCGTCCCGCCCGGTGGAAGACGTCGGCCACCTGGACGGAGTTGGTGATCACGGTCAGCTCGGGCACGTCCACCAGGTGGTGGGCCAGCGTCCAGGTCGTCGTGCCGGCCGAGAGCGCGACGGAGCTTCCCGGAGGCACGAGCGGGGCCGCGCGGCGGGCGACGGCCTCCTTCTCGGCCTGCTGCCGCATCGACTTGGCCGCGAAGCCCGGCTCCTCGGTGGAGCCGGTGCCGGTGGCGGTGGCCCCGCCGTGCACCTTGACGATAAGGCCGCGCTCCGCCAGGACCTCCAGGTCGCGGCGGATCGTCATGTCCGACACCCCGAGCTCACGCACGAGTTGCGCGACCCGCACCCCGCCGGACCTGCGCACCCTCTCCAGGATCGCCTGCTGCCGTTGCTGGGCCAGCATCCACCACTCCCGTCAACAGATTCCACCAAATCATGCCAGGCTTACGTTCAGGAGTGTTGAGTTGGGGTGCGGGTACTTGCCGCCGCCCGCCCGCGGGAGGACAGTGGGCGAAAGCCGTACTCCAGGGAAGGCGGCCGCGATGGGCAGACGCGCACGCAAGTCGAAGGCCCGCAGGAAGAAGAAGGCCAACCACGGCAAGCGCCCCACGGGCCGGTAACCCGGTTCCGGGGTCGTCCCGGCGTTCGCCTCAGGGGTTCCTGCCCCACGCGGCGAGCAGCCGGGTCTGCTGGTCGGCGCCGGCCGGGACGTCCCGCTCGTCCCCGATCACCCCTGCCTCGCGGTAGCCGTCCCACGCCTTGGCGAACCATTCGGCGCAGGACGCGACCAGGTCGGGGTCGAGCCGTTCCGGCCCGCCGACGGCGCGCGCGAGGTCCCAGGTGTGGATCAGCGCGTCCGCGAACAATTCGGTGATGTACTCCTCGCCCGGCACGTCGCCGAAGGACAGGTGAGCAACGCTCGTGAGGGCGCCCTCGGCGTACACCGCCTGGACGGCGCCCTGCGCGGACGCCTCGAACGCCTTCACCGGGTCGTCGCCGAGCACGTCGCCCTCGAACGCGTCGCCCACCTCGGCGGCCGTACGGCCCGACAGCAGTTCGGGAGCCCACAGGTTCTCGGCCACCAGGTGGTTCACCAGCCCCCGGACATCCCAGTCGACGCAGGGCGTCGGCAGGTCCCACTGTCCGGGGCGGACGAGATGGAGGCGGTCGCCGAAACCGTCCAGCGCCCTTCGGTACGCGTCCCGGATGTCGATCATGTCCCCTCCTCGCCGCTAGCCTCCCCGATTCGACCGTAACTCCTCCCGACGATCAGTCGCGCCCGCCCGCCCGCGAGGGCGACCGGTCACGGAAGATGCTGCTCGACCCAGACGATCTTGCCGTACGGGGTGGGCCGGGTCCCCCAGCGATAGGCGAAGCGCTTGATCAGCTGGAGGCCGCGGCCGGTGTCCTCGTCGGGGGTGGCCGTACGCGGGGCGGGGGTGGAGGCGGAGCCGTCGGCGACCTCGACCACCAGCGTGCGGCAGCGCAGCAGCCGCAGCTCGATCGGCGGCCAGCCGTGCTTGAGCGCGTTGGTGACCAGTTCGCTGACGATGAGCTGGGTGCTGTCCACCAGGCTGGTCAGCCCCCAGGCGGCGAGCGTGCCCCGGACGAACCGGCGGGCCTGGGAGACGAACCTGGGGTCGGCGGGCAGGGGAAAGGTCGCCACCTCGTCCGGGTCGAGCTCACGCACCCGGGCCACCAGCAGGGCGATGTCGTCGCGCTCGTGGCTCGCCCGCTGGCTGCTGATGATGTCGTCGCACATGTCGTCGAGATCCTCGACGGGCCCGGCGAGCAGGCGGCGCAACCCCATGATCCCCGCGTCCAGGTCCCGCTCGCGGCTCTCCACGAGGCCGTCGGTGTAGAAGGCGAGCACGCTCCCGGCCGGCAGGATCAGCTCGCGCATCTCCAGCGGGTCGCTGCCGATGCCGAGGGGAAGGCCCGACGGCAGCTCGATGATCTCGGTCGACCGGTCGGGATGCAGCAGGATCGGCGGCACGTGCCCGGCGCGGGCGAGCGCGCAGCCCCGCGTCACCGGGTCGTAGACGGCGTAGATGCACGTGGCGATCTGGGTCGGATCGAGGTCCTGGCTCATCAGGTTGAGCCGGAACAGCACCTCGTCGGGCGGCAGGTCGAGGCTCGCCAGCGTGCGCGCCGCGGTGCGGAGCTGGCCCATCGTCGCCGCGGCCCTGGTCCCGTGGCCCATGACGTCGCCCACCACCAGGGCCGTACGGCACCCGGGAAGGGTGATCACGTCGTACCAGTCCCCGCCGACGCCCATCAGGTCGCTCGCCGGAAGATAGCGCGAGGCGATGTCCATGCCGAGCGGCTGCGGCAGCTCGGCGGGCAGCAGGCTGCTCTGCAGGGTCAGCGCGGTCCGGCGCTCGGTGGTGTAGAGCCGCGCGTTGTCGACGCACACGGCGGTGCGGGCCGCGAGGTCCTCGGCCACCATGACGTCCTGCTCCTCGAACGGCGGCGCGCCCGCCCGCCTGGTGAAGACCACGCACCCGAGCACCCGTCCCCGGGCCCGCAGGGGCACGGTGAGGAACGAGCCGTCGGTCAGCAGGGCGGCGACCGCGTCCTCCCGGCCGAAGGTCGCGCCGATGAGCCGGGCGCTCTCCTTGTCCAGGGCCGGATACATCAGCGGCTTGCCGCTCGCCATGCACTGCGCCTGCGGCAGGATCGCCGGGTAGACCGCCACCTCGTCCACGGGGAAGGCGTTCACCCAGGCGTCCGCGTCCGCGCCGGCCACGCCCATGGCCATCCGGCGTACGAGGGTTGTCCCGTCCACCGGGCGGGACGACAGTTCGCCCTCGGAGATGAGGCGGTCCTGGAGCATCACGGCCGCCGTGTCGGCGAACCTCGGGACGGCCACGTCCACGAGTTCCCGGCTCGTCTCCTCGAGGTCGAGGGTGCTGCCGATCCGGCGGCTCGCCTCGTTCAGGAACGCCAGCCGTTCGTGGGCGGACGCGGCGCCGCTGGGCCGCCACTGCCCCCGGTCCGCCGGGGCGGGGCCCTTGATCACGCAGTTCCGGTTCAAAACGAATACTCCGGCGAGAGCGGATGGTGTCCCAGAATCGTATGGAGCTGATACCGCGCATTTCAGCCGTTTGGCATGAGTGCTTTGGCCGATACGACAGCGCGATGGCGCAGCCGTACCCCGCGGTCAATGGACGAAACGGATATCAGTGAGCACGCGTCACATCAGACAGCGCACCCTCTTCAGACAGGGGGCCATCATGAGACAGGGGGCAGGTGCGCGAGGGCCGTGTCGATCCGCTCCTGCGGGAGCGTGAAGTCCTCCAGCCGGCCGGCGAGGTGACGCTCGTACGCGGCCAGGTCGAAGTGGCCGTGCCCGCACAGGGACATCACGATGACCTTCTCCTCGCCCGACTCGGCGCACCTCAGTGCCTCCGCGATGGTCGCGGCCACCGCGTGGGCCGGTTCGGGGGCCGGCAGGACCCCCTCGGCCCGGGCGAAGCGGACGCCCGCGTCGAAGCAGTCGGTCTGCGTCACCGCCACGGCCTCCACCAGACCCAGTTCGTACGCGTGCGACAGCAGCGGCGACATGCCGTGGTAGCGCAGCCCGCCGGCGTGGATGGGGTCCGGCACGAACGTGTGGCCCAGGGTGTGCATCTTCATCAGCGGCGTGAACCCCGCCGTGTCGCCGAAGTCGTAGGCGTACGTGCCCCGGGTCAGGGACGGGCAGGCGGCGGGCTCCACGGCGCGCAGCACCGGGTCCATCCGCCCCGCGAGCTTCTCCCGCAGGAACGGGAAGGCCAGCCCGGCGAAGTTGGAGCCGCCGCCGGTGCAGCCGATGACCACGTCGGGAGTCTCGCCGAGGACGGCCAGTTGCTCCAGCGCCTCCTCGCCGATCACGGTCTGGTGCATCAGGACGTGGTTGAGCACCGAGCCCAGGGCGTACCGCGTGTCGTCGTGCAGGCCGGCGACCTCGACGGCCTCGCTGATCGCGATGCCCAGCGATCCCGTGCAGTCCGGGTCCTCCGCCAGGATCCTGGCCCCCGCGGTGGTCACCGCCGACGGGCTGGCGTGCAGCGTCGCGCCGTGGACGCGCATGAGCGTACGGCGGTAGGGCTTCTGGTCGTACGACGCCCGGACCATCCAGATCTCGCACGCCAGGCCGAACTGGCCGCAGGCGAACGCCAGGGCCGAGCCCCACTGGCCCGCGCCGGTCTCGGTGGTCAGTCTCCGCACGCCCTCCCGCGCGTTGTAGTAGGCCTGCGGGACCGCGGTGTTCGGCTTGTGCGACCCGGACGGGCTGCCGCCCTCGTACTTGTAGTAGATCCGGGCGGGCGTGCCGAGCCGCCGTTCCAGGCGGCGGGCGCGGATGAGGGGAGTGGGCCGCCACAGGCGGTACACGTCGAGCACCTCATCCGGAATGGGGACGAACCGCTCCCCGGAGACCTCCTGCCCGATCAGTTCCGCCGGGAAGAGCGGCGCGAGGTCGTCGGGGCCGACCGGCCGGAGTGTGGCCGGGTGGAGCACCGGGGGAGGAGGAGAGGGGAGATCGGGGACGAGGTTGTACCAGTTCCGGGGAATCCGGGACTCGTCGAGAAGGACCCTGGTCGGCTCGCCCATGTCTCCCAGTCTCCGCGTGGCGGGCCGGTCGGGGAAGGGCGCCCGCCGATATGGCCGGACCCGGTCAGACGGTGCCGCCCGAGCGCCAGTAGACGCCGTCCTCCCGGGTGAGGAACCCCTCGTCCACCAGGTGGCGGCGCAGCGCGGCGTGGTCGTCGTGGAACGCCCGCAGCGCCACGTCGACCTCCTTCTCCGGATACCGCGCGCCCACCTCGAAGACCTGGGAGACGTAGTCGAGCAGCATCAGCCGCTTGGCCCGCTTCGTCGGTATGGAGACGAGCCGCCCGTCGACCAGGAACGCGTCCAGCGGGCCCGCCGGCTCGGCGGGCACCGCGCGGAGCAGGTCGCGGAAGACCTCCGGCCGCGCCCGCCACCCGTCCCCGTCCCGTACGGCGAGACCGCCCCGCTCCAACCGGCCGAGCGCCCGGGCGACCTCGTCCGGGCCGAGCCCGGTCACCTGGCCGAGGGGTTCCCCGGGATGGAGGACGAGGCCGGAGAGAACCCGCAGCGTGTCCTCCTGGCCGAGCAGCCCGAGCACGCGGGGAATGCGCTTGTCGATCATCCGTCCACGGTATGGGACCGATGAGTACCTTCGGAAACATGGAGGGCGCCGTGCCCGCTCGACTGGATCACACGATCGTGCACAGCACCGATCGCTTCGCCTCTGCCCGCTTCCTCACCGGCCTGCTCGGCGAGCCGGGGCCCGGCTCGTTCGGGCCGTTCGCCACGGTCAGAGTCGCCAACGGCGTGACGATCGACTTCGCCGACTCGATCGTCGGCCGGGACCGGATCGTCCTCCAGCACCTGGCCTTCCTCGTCTCGGAGGACGAGTTCGACGAGATCTTCGCCCGGATCGGCGACCGGGGCCTGCCGTACTGGGGCGGCCCGCACCACCAGGAGCCCCAGCGGATCAACCACCGCCACCACGGCCGCGGGGTGTACGTGGACGACCCCGACGGCCACGCCATCGAGTTCCTCACCCACCCGTACGTCGAGGAGGAGTGAACGGGTCAGCCGTGCGCGGCGGCCTCGATGGCCTGCTTCATCTCCGCCGCGCCGCGTTCCATGCGGATCCGGATGTCGGCCGCACGCGTGTGCGGCAGGACATCGGTGATCCAGATCAGCCGGCCCGACCTGTCGCCCTCGGACCGGACCTCGAACGTGGCGTGGTGGAACTCCACCGGCGGCCGCGCGCCCTCGACCACGCAGTAGGCGAGGCGGCGGGCCTCGTCATCGATCCCGACGACCAGTTCGCGGACCACGTGCCCGTCGGGAAAGGTCAGGAACCGCTGGTCGCCCTCGATCCGGGTGCCGGTGACGCGGCCCGGCAGCAGGCGCTCGTGCACGGCGCCGACATCGCGCAGCACGTCCCAGATGTGCTCGGGGGAGGCGTCGATCACGATCTCATGACGAACGGAGGCCATGCGGCGGGGGTCCTTTCCGGCGACTCGTCCTGATCGAAGCAGCCACGACACCGGCCTCCGAAGCCGGAGAAGGCCGCTTCCGATGATCGGAGGCGGCCTTCGCGTCGGGTGGTGCTGGTCGGGGCGACAGGATTTGAACCTGCGACTTCTTGCTCCCAAAGCAAGCGCGCTACCAAGCTGCGCCACGCCCCGTCTCGCCGGTTGCGCGAGCGCTCCGAGACTCCGGTACGCTTACGCCCTGACGACCGGATGAAGTCTAGACCAGATGAACACCGGGCGCGCGCGGACGTAGCTCAATGGTAGAGCCCCAGTCTTCCAAACTGGCTACGCGGGTTCGATTCCCGTCGTCCGCTCTCACCACGAAAGGCCAGGTCACCCCTACGGGGAGCCTGGCCTTCGCGATCTCAGACAACTGTCTTCGATCTTCCGTGCCGCACACGTGCCATTTCACGCTTCGATCTTGGTTTCGGCCGCCGCCTTGAACGCCTGCCCGAGGGCTTTCGCGATGGCCTGGTCTCGGTCCTTCGTCGCGTGCAGGCAGATCAGCGCGGCCCGAGTGGACGAGTGGCCCATGCGTGCCATCAGCTCCTTGAGGCCGGCACCGCCCCATCTCAGGGTCGTGAAGGTCGCCAGGAGCACCAGTGCCCGACACCTCCTTGGGATCACGTCGAGGACTTGGTAAGCGGGATGACCTCGCGCTCGGGAGTGTCCGGAGTGCCGGCGGCCCAACTGCTCCGCGGTACTTCGGGTGCGTCGTATCAGCGCCGGTCGCTCCGCTTCCGTCTGGTGGCCTTCCGCCGTCATGGCTTACAGTCGCTCACCATGTTTGGCCCCCGAATTTTTTTGATACTGGGTTCACTCGCGCTTCTCATCGGCGGGTGCCAAGCCGCAGGCAGCGCCGGAAGATACGCCCCTGGACGGCCCATCGTTTTCGCCCTGGTCGGCATCGGCTTGATGCTTGGCGCGCTTGTCCTGGCCGTCATCGAACAGCGAGAAAAAAAGCAAGAGCCTCCGGCAGGGGCACTCCGACCCCAGGATGATCGCCAGGAGCAGGAGCCAGGTTCGTAGTGGCAGGGGAGGCGTGTGCGTCCGCGTACCGAGATCTCCCGAACTGGCTACGCGGGTAGCAGGGGCTTCAAAATCTGTTCTGTGGCGGCGCTGCCTGCCCGCTACCGCACCTCCTGCCATCTACTCTCTGCGATCATGTTGACACGCTCTATCCAGCGCGCAGCGGGTATGGCGAGCCAAGGCGTCGCCTGCATTGCCGAAATCGTCCAAAATGGCTACGCGGGTTCGATTCCGGTCGTTCGCTCTTTACACGAAAGGCCAGGTCGCCCCGTACGGGGAGCCTGGCCTTTCGTTGTCTCAGAAGAGTCTCCGCCGAAGCCGGGGCGGTCCACCGTGCTTCGCATTGGCCTTGCGTGATCATGTCCGGATGGACACTCGTTTCCTTGCCATCGCTGAGCTGGCAGAAGCCCCGTCCGCGGCGGTCGTGGTCGACGTCATGCGTGCCTTCACAGTGGCTGCCTGGGCCTTCGCCCGAGGAGCGGAGAAGATCGTTCTCGCTGAGTCCCTGGACGAAGCCCTGGCGCTCAAGGCCCGCCACTCGGACTGGGTGGCGCTCAAGGACGGCCCACCGGCGGCCGGGTTCGACGCCGTCAACTCGCCGGGCCTGCTGCGATCTGCCGACCTCGGCGGACGGACCGTCGTGCAGAAGACCACGGCAGGGACGGTCGGCGCCCTCTCGGTAAAGGAGGCGTCGCTCGTGCTGTGCGCCGGCTTCGTGGTGGCGGAGGCGACGGCTCGGCTCCTGCGCATACGCGGGTGCGGCAGCGTCACGTTCGTGGTCACCGGCGACGACGGGCGCGCCGACGAGGATCTGGCGTGCGCCGAATACATCGCCCAGAGGGCCACCGGGGCCGGGGCGGACGCAGCCGGGTTCCTCCGCCGCGCCGGAGAGTGACGCGCCGCCGCCGAGCTCACAGAGGGCGTACGGCAAGGAGCCCATCCTGACGACGTCGCACTCTGTCTTGAGCTCGACCGGTTTCCCTTCGCCATGGTGGCGGCCGTGGAGGACTCGCTCATGGTCCTTCGCGCGTACGCCATGCCTCCACTGGACGACGAGGCTTCGATCTGATCGCTGCTTTGGGGCGGCACTCCGAGCATGGCGTCACCAGGGGCGATCGAGGGCCATTGTGGCGAGGTGACGGGCGATGCCGGCGGTGTCGGTGTTCTGGACGTTGCTGAGCACGACCACCTCGATGTCGTCGTCGGGCAGGTACATGTTGCTCGCCGTGTAGCCCTGGAAGAGACCCGGATGGTACCGGAGCCGGTGCCCCTGGAGCCGGTCGACGAGCCAGCCGAAGGCGTACGCGCTCGACGGCAGGTTGAGGCAGCCGGTGGAGGGGCACGGCGCCTGTGGCGTGAACGCCTGCTTGACGGTGGCGGGTGGCGCGACCCGGTACGAGCCGAACGCCCGGTCCCAGCGGGCGAGGTCGTCGATGGTGGAGTAGATGCCGGTCGCGGCGAACAGTTCGGAGCCGTTGAGGAGCGGGGCCGGTGATCCGAGCGTGTAGTAACCCTTCGCGTACCCGTCGGGCGGATATCCCCGGCTGTAACCGGTGTGCCGGAGGTTCAGGGGGCCGGTGATCAGCTTGTGCAGCACGACGCCGTAGGGCTGGTGCGTCACCGCCTGGATGATCGCGCCGGCCAGGACGTAGCCGGAGTTGCTGTACTTCCAACTGGTGCCGGGCTCGAAGTCCAGCGGGAGGTCCACGATCTGCTGGATGAGTCGCCGGGTCGTGGTCGGTCGTGTGATGTTGGCAAGGTAGCTGGGCAGCTTCTCGATGTTGGGGATGCCCGTGGTGTGGTTGAGCGCCTCGCGGATCGTGATGGGCCGCCATGCCGTCGGGCAGGCCTTGATGTATGCCGGGACGAGATACGGGCAGACCCGGTCGTCCAGCCCGAGCAGCCCGCGGTCGCGCAGTTTCAGCACGAGCATCGAGGTGAACTGCTTGGTGATCGACATGACCCGGTAGACCGTGTCCGGCCGGTTGGGGATGTGCCTGGCCTCGTCGGCCTCACCGGCGGCGAAACGCGCGAGCACCTCGCCGCGCCGCACCACCAGCGCCGACCCGGTGAACTGCTTTCTCGCGGCCAGATCCCGCAGATATGCCAGCATCGCCGCGCTGGTGGCGTCATCACGCGGCGCGGGCGACGTGGACAGGGGGTCCGACTTCTGAATCGATTGGTCCGTGAGGTCGCCGACCGGTGCGCCCGAATTCTGGTCCGGCTGGTTCACGGCGTCCGACAGGCCGTACTGGTCGCTGTAGGAATTCGCGACCGCGTCCGAGTTCTGCCAGTTGTACGGCATGGCCCGCGAATCCGTCCCGCCCTTCTGCGCCGGTGTGACGGCCAGCGTGATGTCGCGGAGCAACTGCTGGCGCTGGCGCTGCCGCTCGTGCTCCCACTGACGCTGCCTGTTGTGCTGCCGGGCGTGATTGCGCTCGTGCGCTCTTCCATGGTCGCGTACGCCGGGGTGCGGGCCGGTCGCGACGGCGTCCGCGGCGATGGCGGGAGTGCCCAAAGGCGCGGCCCCGCCGGTCAGCGCGGAGAGGATCGCAAGGAACCCGACCATATCTGGACGCTTGAGCATTTTCTCCCCCAGGAAAGGTGCCAATGTCCCGGAATTCCTGACATGTCGCTGAATCGAGCGATTCTCGTCGGGAATGCCTGACGGGCCATTTCTCTGGGGGCTTGTTCTCTCTCCGGTGGCGTCACAAACGGCGGCCGGTGCGGTTTTCCCTGCGCATATGAATGTGTTTTGCGGGAGCTGTTTCGTCAGAGCCGCCCGGCGTCGCCGGGGTTTCGGGGCAGCCAGCGCAGCGCCGCGTCGAGGCAGTCCTCGGGGCTGTTGTTGAAGGCGATGGCGGCGTCGGGCAGATGCCGCCGCACCAGGTTGATCAGTTTCTCGAAGAACCCGAGCAGCGGTTCGTGCCTGCGGATGCCGCCCCCGATCACCACGACGGCGTAGTCGTCGCGGCGCAGCGCCTCCACGACCACCGCTTCGGTGTCGTCGTCCAGTGCCAGCAGGCACCAGTCGGCCTCGACGCCGCTGTCGGCGAAACGGGCCCGCCCGCGTGCGATCCCGGCCAGTATCGGTTCCGGATCCCAGTCCTCAAGCTTGGCCGGATCGAGACCGACCACCAGTACTCGTGCCGCTGCCACGCGTCCTCCTCGCGGAACGTCGCCACGCCGCCTGACAGTGAAGGCGCCTGACGGCCTCTGCCCGGGAGCGCTGGTCGGGGGGAAGATCTGAACCTGCGACTTCCTGCTCGAAGCGGGCGCGCCACCAGGTCGCGCCGTCCCTCACACCGGGTGCACGGGTGATCCGGAGACCCCTGTACGCTCACGCCCCGTCGATCGAATGAAGCCTAGACCGGTAACACGCCGGGCGCACCGGGACGCGGTGCGAGACGGGCCGCCGGCGGGCCCGGCGATCGAGGTCAGCGCTCGAGTCCTCGGGGGTTCAACAGCTCGGTGACCCGGAGGAACCCGTCCGTGCCGTGACCACGGCCGATGACCCGGCGGGCGAGACCTTCGGCCGCGCGCATCACCCCCGCGTCGATGCCGTGCGACTCGGACACGTGGACGACATGGGCCATGGACGACACCGCCGAGGTGATCGGATTGACCTCGCCGGGGAACCTGCCGTGGTCCACGTCCACCGCGCCCTGTTCGAATATCGGCGGCAGGACGGCGCCGATTCCCTTCGCGAACGGCGCCAGCTCTCGCCCGGTGACTCCCTCCGCCCTCGCCACGGCGAGCGCGTGCGCGTACCCCGCCATCGCGGTCCAGAAGATGTCGAGCAGGGCGATGTCGTACGCCGCGGCCCTGCCGATGTCCTCGCCGAGGTGGGCATGGGTGCCACCCAGCTCGTCCAGCACCGGCTTGTGCTCCCGGTAGAGCTCCTCCGGGCCGCTGTGGAGGAACACCGCGGCGGGGGTTCCGATGGTCGGGGCCGGTGTCATCACGGCGCCGTCCAGATACCCGATGCCGCGCCTGGCCGCCCAGGCTCCGGTGTTCCGGGCACGGGCAGGGGTGTCGGCGGTCAGGTTCACGATCGTGCGTCCCTTGAGCGCGCGGGCGACCGCGTCACCCCGCATGATCGCGTCTACCGCGTCGTAGTTCACCACGCAGATCACGGTGACGCCGCTCGCCGCGACCGCCTCCTCGGGTGACCGGGCGCCGGACGCGCCCCGCTCGACCAGCTCGCGGTTCTTGCCGGGGGTCCGGTTCCAGACCGTCGTGGGCAGCCCGGCGTCCAGGAAGGCGCCGGCCAGCGCCCGGCCCATGGGCCCCAGGCCCAGCACGGTGACGGCAGACTGTCGGGTGTGCGAGATCAATGATTCAACTCCTGCTGAGACCAAGACGAACCTGGTGATAGGGGTGGAAGATGACGCGCAGCCGTGCCCGGGACGCGAACGTGTGCGGGGTGACCGCCGCGATCGCCGTGATCGACGGCAAGTGGAAGACGATCCTGCTCTGGCTCCTGGAGTCTCGTCCGCACCGGCCCGGCGAGCTGCGCAGGCGACTGCCGGGGCTCACGGAGAAGGTGCTGACCCAGACGCTGCGGGAGATGGAGGCCGACGGCCTCGTCCATCGCGAGGTGCACGATGTACGGCCGCTGAAGACGGTGTACTCACTGACCGCGTTCGGCCGTGAGCTCTCGGAGGCGCTGGCGCCTCTTTCCGACTGGGGTCACCGCCGCCTGGAGAAACTGAGCGAGTCCCAGGCGAACTCGTAGCCTGCGCCGACCTCCTCCTCCTGCTTGTGCCCGGCGGTCCCCCGGCTGTCACGAGCAAGTTTCAGGCTGCCCCGGCCCGGCTGCCAAGTACCCACAAAAAGGTGGCTACAGCGGTGATACGAGTCGTGCCCTGCCCCCGCAGGGTGTCCGCACGATCCGCTGTCTCGGGCATCCCACGGCGAATCGGTGACCGGAAGTCCGGGCGGGAGGTCAGTCGCCGGCCCGGAAGAGGGCCCAGACGGCCTTGCCGCCGTCGTCGAGGGCGTCCCAGCCCCAGGCCTGGCTGTAGGTCTCCACGATGTAGAGGCCGCGGCCGTGCTCGGAGACGAAGTCGGGCTGCACGGGAGCGGGAGCCTCGTCACTCGGGTCGGAGACGGCGAGCAGGACGTGGGGCGCGAGGCGGAGGAGCGTCAGCGTTATCGGGTGGCCGGTCGTCCGCCGCGCCGGATACAGCGCGTAACGAACAGCGTTCGTGACCAGTTCGCTCACGACCAGCGCCGCGTCGTCACCCAGCTCCGGCAGCCCCCACCGCTGCAGGGTCGTCCTCGTGACGTCGCGCGCGGTCTTGACCGAATCGGCTTGCGGGGCAAGGGGGCACATCGCCGTATCGGACGCGCACACCGCCCTCCGGAACCAGCCGAATCCCACGTCGCGGGTCAGCTGGCCGACGGATTTGGGCTCGTCCGACATGGTTGCCCGTACCTCCCGCTGGCCTGGATCGAGGGCTGGTGCATATTTGGCCCAATATGCACCTAGACATGATGGAACACCCCGTCCCACTGCTGCAAGACCCAAATGCACGTGCAGTCGTCACGTGCAAACGCACACGCCAAACGTTCCCACCCTCAGAGACACGTAGATCAGACCTTGTCATCGAGGCCCGAAGTGGTGACACTGTGTGGGCTGGGGGTGTCGTGCGGGTCGTCCCTTGGCGGCACACAGAGCCGAGGTGAGAGGGAGGCGCCGTGATACAGATCCAGGCTGGATCGGGTCCGACGGCACTGCGCATCCTGCTCGGCTCCCAGCTCCGCAAGCTCCGCGAGAGCAAGGGAATCAGCCGTGACCAGGCCGGCCGCTGCATCCGCGCGTCCGAGTCGAAGATCAGCCGGATGGAGCTGGGCCGGGTCGGCTTCAAGGAACGCGACGTCACCGACCTTCTCGTCCTGTACGGCGTGGAGGACGACGAGACACGCGACGTCGTCATGAACCTGGTCGACCAGGCCAACGAGCCCGGCTGGTGGCACCGCTTCAACGACCTGCTGCCGACCTGGTTCCAGGCGTACGTGGGCCTGGAGGAGGCGGCCGAGCGCATCCGCACCTACGAGGTGCAGTTCGTCCCCGGTCTGCTGCAGACCAAGGAGTACGCGCGTGCCGTGATCACGGCGGGCGCGGTCGGGGCGGCGCCGGAGGAGATCGCCCGGCGGGTGGACCTGCGGCTGCAGCGTCAGCGCATCCTCGACGGCGGCAACGCGCCGACGTTCTGGGCGGTGATCGACGAGGCCGCGCTGCGCCGCCCGATCGGCGGCACCGAGGTCATGCGGGGCCAGGTCCAGCACCTCATCGACCTGATGAACCAGCCCAACATCACGATCCAGGTGATTCCGTTCAGCTTCGGCGGACACGCCGCGGAGGGCGGCGCTTTCAGCATCCTGCGGTTCTCCGATCAGGACCTGCCCGACATCGTGTACGTCGAGCAGCTTGCGAGCGCTCTCTACCTGGACAAACGGGAAGAAGTGGACCGTTATACCGGGGTCATGGAGCGCCTCTGCGCGGTCAGCACGACCCCCGCCGAGACGGTGGACCTGCTGCGGCAGATCATGACCGAGCTCTGATCAGTCGCTCCAGCCCCTCATCTGCTCTAGACTGCCCTTGGCGTTGGACACCCGCCACAGTCGAGCATGCCCGGACAGGTCGCGTGCAGGCGGAGAGGGAGGTCCCTGCGCCCCTCACGTGGGCGCGGCGCGCGTTACTGTGCCGCGGTTGCCGTGCACGACGTGCCCGCGATCACCAGCTGCTGGACCAAGGAGATCACCCCGTGAAGACCGCTGTCGAGGAGCTCAGCCCTACTCGGGTCAAGCTCACCGTCGAGGTGCCGTTCAAGGAGCTCGAGCCGAGCCTGCAGGCCGCCTACAAGAAGGTCGCGCAGCAGGTGCGCGTGCCCGGCTTCCGTCCTGGCAAGGTGCCGGCCCGGATCATCGAGCAGCGCTTCGGCCGCGCGGTGGTTCTCGAGGAGACCCTGAACGACGCACTGCCCAAGCTGTACGGCCAGGCCGTCGATGAGACCGAGGTCTTCCCGGTGAGCCAGCCGGAGATCGAGGTCACCAAGATCGAGGATGGTGAGCAGGTCGAGTTCACCGCCGAGGTGGACGTCCGTCCCGCCTTCGACATCCCCGGCTACGAGGGCGCCGAGATCGTGGTCGACCCGGCCGTGGTGAGCGACGAGGACGTCGACGCCCAGCTGGACGGCCTGCGCCAGCGCTTCGCCACCCTGACCGGGGTGGACCGCCCGGCCCAGAACGGCGACTACGTCGTGATGGACCTGCGTGCCGAGATCGACGGCCGCAACCTGGACGAGCAGCAGGCCGCCGACGTGTCGTACGAGGTCGGCGCCGGCTCGGTCCTCCAGGGCCTGGACGACGCGCTGCAGGGCATGGCGGCCGGCGAGGACAAGACCTTCCGCACCACCCTGGTCGGCGGTGAGAACGCCGGCGAGGAGGCCGACGTGATCATCACGGTCAAGTCGGTGAAGGAGAAGGTGCTGCCCGAGCTGGACGACGAGTTCGCGCAGCTCGCCAGCGAGTTCGACACGCTCGACGAGCTGAAGGACAGCATCCGCGAGCAGGCCCGCCGCAACAAGCTCGTCGACCAGGTCGTGCAGAGCCGCGAGAAGGCCCTTGAGGCGCTGCTCGACCGGATCGAGATCCCGCTGCCGGAGAGCGCGCTCACCGCCGAGATCGACGCGCGCAAGCACAATCTGGAGCACCAGATCTCCGAGAGCGGTCTGAGCCGCGAGGCGTACCTCCGTCTCCAGCAGACCACCGAGGAGGAGCTGTTCGCCGAGTACGAGGCGAACGCCGCCAAGGCCCTCAAGTCCGGCTTCGTGCTCGACAAGATCGTCAAGGCTGAGGACATCGGCGTCAGCGAGCAGGAGCTCACCGACTTCGTGGTCCGCCGCGCCATGCAGATGGGCGTCGCGCCGAACACGCTGGCCCAGCACCTCGCCGACAACAACCAGCTTCCGCTGGCGATGATGGAGATCGTGCGGGAGAAGGCCAAGACCCTCATCGGCGACGCGGCCAAGGTGACCGACACCGACGGCAACGAGGTGGACCTCAAGGCCATCTACGCCGAGCTCAACCCCGAGCAGGAGGCCGTGGGCGTGGAGGAGGCGCAGGAGGGCGACGAGCCCGCCGACGCTCCGGCCGCCGACGAGGCCAAGGAGAGCTGAGCTCCTCCGGCCGCACCGGCCGGGACGTTCCTCCGGCCGCACCGGCCGGGATGACGCTGGAACCCTCGTCGTGCCCGCGGGCGTGGCGAGGGTTTCCGGCTATATTCGCGGCAAATCCCTTTAAATATTTCCACGTCGGCGTGCCGTCGAGCGGCCGTACGGCTGGAAGCCCCGGCGGACCGGTGGGCCCGCCGCCGCGCTGTCAGGCACGGCGGGGGCGGAGAACGCGGGTGCGGGGCCGATCGGGGCTCGATCGTCCGCCGATCGGGGGCGGGGCATGCGCCGTCAGCGAACAGTACGGCGCGAGGGCATGACCTGTCTGCGCCGCGCGTTAAGGTCACAAGCAAAGCCAATCGTTTACGACGCATCGGAAGGTGACGCTGTGACCAGCCCGCCGACCTTCTTCCCGACCGGTGGTTCCGGCTTCGAGGCCCGGAGCCCGGAGGGTGGCCCCTCCCGCCTCGAGGATCAGCTCTACCAGCGCCTGCTGCGCGAGCGCATCGTGGTGCTCGGCACCCAGGTGAACGACGAGGTGGCCAACCGGCTGTGCGCTGAGCTCCTGCTCCTCGCCGCCGACGACCCCAACCGCGACATCTGGATGTACATCAACTCCCCCGGCGGTTCCGTGACCGCGGGCATGGCGATTTACGACATGATGGAGTATGTGCCGAACGACGTGTGCACCGTCGCCATGGGCCTGGCCGCCTCGATGGGGCAGTTCCTGCTCTGCGCGGGCGCCCGCGGCAAGCGGTACGCGCTCCCGCACGCCCGCATCATGATGCACCAGCCCTCGGGCGGCATCGGGGGCACCGCGGCCGACATCGCGATCCAGGCCGAGCAGATGCTCTATGTGAAGAAGACGCTCGCGGAGCGGATCGCCTCTCACACCGGCCAGCCGCTCGACCAGATCGAGCGCGACTCCGACCGGGACCGCTGGTTCACGGCCGAGGAGGCCAAGGACTACGGCTTCATCGACCACGTGGTGCGCAGCGCCCGCCAGGTGCCCTCCGAGGGCGCCGTCTCGTGACTGGAGCTTCCGAGATGAGTGAGCTGATCCGGCCGGGTGACATCAACGGCCGCTACGTTCTTCCCTCCTTCGTCGAACGCACGTCGTACGGCGTCAAGGAGATGAACCCCTACAACAAGCTGTTCGAGGACCGCATCATCTTCCTCGGGGTCCAGATCGACGACGCCTCGGCGAACGACGTGATGGCGCAGCTGCTCACGCTGGAGTCGCTGGACCCGGACCGAGACATCAGCATGTACATCAACTCGCCGGGCGGCTCGTTCACCGCGATGACGGCGATCTACGACACCATGCAGTTCGTCCGGCCCGAGATCCAGACGGTCTGCCTGGGGCAGGCGGCCTCGGCCGCGGCGATCCTGCTGGCCGGCGGCACGCCGGGCAAGCGGTTCGCGCTGCCGAACGCCCGGGTCCTGATCCACCAGCCCTACACCGAGGGCGGCGGTCAGGGCAGCGACATCGAGATCCAGGCTCGTGAGATCCTGCGTATGCGGTCGCTGCTCGAGGACCTCGTGGCCAAGCACTCGGGCAAGTCGCCCGACGAGGTCCGCAGGGACATCGAGCGCGACAAGATCCTCAGCGCCGAGGAGGCGAAGGCGTACGGTCTGGTGGACGACATCATTCCGTCGCGGAAGAAGCGTGCGGCGGCGGTCGCCGCTTCCTGAGGGAGTTGCCGCACCGGAACAGTGCCCATTTGGGCACGTTCCGGTGCGACTCACCGCTAGGGGGCTCACTGAGGGCCCGAGAGACGGTAACGTCGAAACCTGAGCGGGATGACGTTTTCGCACCGGATCACCATCGGTTGCGGACGGAAGCGACCGCGGCGGCAGGGGCGGTCCCACGCAAAGGAGTATCTGGGGTGGCACGCATCGGCGACGGGGGAGACCTGCTGAAGTGCTCGTTCTGCGGCAAGAGCCAGAAGCAGGTCAAGAAGCTCATCGCCGGACCAGGCGTCTACATCTGCGATGAGTGCATCGATCTCTGCAACGAGATCATCGAGGAGGAGCTCTCGGAGTCCTCCGAGCTCAAGTGGGACAACCTCCCCAAGCCGCGTGAGATCTACGAGTTCCTCGACGCGTACGTCATCGGCCAGGACAAGGCCAAGAAGGCGCTGTCGGTCGCGGTCTACAACCACTACAAGCGCGTCCAGTCCGGGGAGCGGGGCCGCGACGACGGCCTGGAGCTGGCCAAGTCGAACATCCTGCTGCTCGGTCCAACCGGGTCGGGCAAGACCCTGCTGGCGCAGACCCTCGCCAAGATGCTCAACGTGCCGTTCGCGATCGCGGACGCCACCGCGCTGACCGAGGCGGGCTACGTCGGCGAGGACGTGGAGAACATCCTCCTCAAGCTCATCCAGGCCGCCGACTACGACGTCAAGAAGGCCGAGACCGGGATCATCTACATCGACGAGGTCGACAAGATAGCCCGCAAGAGCGAGAACCCGTCGATCACCCGGGACGTGTCGGGCGAAGGCGTGCAGCAGGCCCTGCTGAAGATCCTGGAAGGGACCACCGCCAGCGTGCCGCCGCAGGGCGGCCGCAAGCACCCCCACCAGGAGTTCATCCAGATCGACACCACGAACGTGCTGTTCATCTGCGGTGGCGCGTTCGCCGGACTGGAGAAGATCATAGAGTCGCGGGTCGGCCGGAAGGGCATCGGCTTCAACGCGATCATCCACTCCAAGGAGGAGATGGACTCCTCGGACATCTTCTCCGACGTCATGCCGGAGGACCTGCTGAAGTTCGGCATGATCCCCGAGTTCGTCGGCCGGCTGCCGGTGATCACCTCGGTGCACAACCTCGACCGGAGCGCGCTGATCCAGATCCTCACCGAGCCGCGCAACGCGCTCGTGAAGCAGTACCGGCGCCTGCTGGAGCTGGACAACGTCGAGCTCGAGTTCACCGACGACGCGCTGGAGGCGATCGCCGACCAGGCCATCCTGCGCGGCACCGGCGCCCGCGGTCTGCGCGCTATCCTGGAGGAGGTCCTCCAGTCGGTGATGTACGAGGTCCCCTCCCGGCAGGACGTGGCTCGCGTCGTCATCACCCGCGAGGCCGTGCTGGAGCACGTGAACCCGACCCTCGTGCCGCGCGACCAGCTGCAGGCCAAGCAGCAGCGCACGCCGCGGGAGAAGTCGGCCTGACTCCCGGCCGTCGCCGGCCATTGTCCACAGGGTGTGCGGCGACGGCGCGGGAGGCGTCCGGACCTCCCTAGAATTGGGCAGCGTGACTACGTCTGAGCTGCCCACCCAGTACGCCCCCGCCGAAGTCGAGACCCGGAGCTACGAGCGCTGGGTATCGGCGGGCTACTTCACCGCCGACCCGGGCAGTGGGCGCGAGCCGTACACCATCGTGCTGCCCCCGCCGAACGTCACCGGGTCGCTGCACGTGGGTCATGCGCTCGACCACTCGGTCCAGGACGCGCTGACCCGGCGCGCCCGCATGCGGGGCATGGAGACGCTGTGGCTTCCCGGCATGGACCACGCCGGCATCGCGACCCAGAACGTCGTGGAGCGAGAGATCGCCAAGGAGGGCCTGTCCCGCCACGACTTCGGCCGTGAGGCGTTCGTCGAGCGCGTCTGGCAGTGGAAGGAGGAGTCCGGCGGGCGGATCCTCGGCCAGATGACGAAACTCGGCGACGGCGTCGACTGGTCCCGCGAGCGGTTCACGATGGACGAGGGCCTCTCCCGCGCCGTCCAGACGATCTTCAAGAAGCTGTTCGACGACGGGCTCATCTATCGCGCCGAGCGGATCATCAACTGGTGCCCGCGCTGCCTCACCGCGCTGTCGGACATCGAGGTCGAGCACAGCGACGACGACGGCGAGCTCGTCTCCATCCGCTACGGCTCCGGTGACGAGGAGATCGTCGTCGCCACCACCCGGGCGGAGACCATGCTCGGCGACACCGCGGTGGCCGTCCACCCCGCCGACGAGCGATACGCGCATCTCATCGGCAAGCACGTCGAGGTCCCGCTGACCGGCCGGCGCATCCCGATCGTCGCCGACGAGCACGTGGACCCCGCCTTCGGCACCGGTGCCGTCAAGGTCACCCCCGCCCACGACCCCAACGACTTCGAGATCGGCCGCCGCCACTCGCTGGAGTCGCTCGTCGTCATGGACGAGCGCGGGGTCATCACCGCCCACGGGCCGTTCCAGGGCCTCGACCGGTTCGAGGCGCGGCCCGCCGTGGTCGCCGCGCTGCGCGAGCAGGGCCGGATCGTGGCCGAGAAACGGCCGTACGTCCATTCGGTGGGCCACTGCTCCCGCTGCAAGACCGTGGTCGAGCCGCGGCTGTCGCTGCAGTGGTTCGTCAACGTCACGCCGCTGGCCAAGGCCGCCGGCGACGCGGTGCGCGACGGCCGCACCCGCATCCACCCGCCGGAGCTGGCCAAGCGCTACTTCGACTGGGTCGACGACATGCACGACTGGTGCATCTCGCGGCAGCTGTGGTGGGGTCACCGCATCCCGGTCTGGTACGGCCCGGACGGCGACATGGTCTGTGTGGGGCCCGACGAGGAGCCGCCCGCCGGTTACGAGCAGGACCAGGACGTCCTGGACACGTGGTTCTCCTCCGGCCTGTGGCCGTTCTCCACGCTCGGCTGGCCCGACGAGACGCCCGAGCTGGCCCGCTTCTATCCGACGACCGTGCTCGTCACCGGCTACGACATCCTCTTCTTCTGGGTCGCCCGGATGATGATGTTCGGGTTGTACGCGATGGACGGTCAGCCGCCGTTCCGCACGGTGGCGCTGCACGGCATGGTGCGCGACCAGTTCGGCAAGAAGATGTCGAAGTCGTTTGGCAACGTCGTCGACCCGCTCGACTGGATCGAGCGCTACGGCGCGGACGCCACGCGGTTCACCCTGCTGCGCGGCGCGAACCCCGGCTCCGACGTGGCGATCAGCGAGGACTGGGCGGCCGGATCGCGCAACTTCTGCAACAAGATCTGGAACGCCACCCGCTTCGCCCTGATGAACGGTGCCGTCTCCGACGGCCTGCCCGGCGACCTCACCCCGGCCGACCGCTGGATCCTGTCGCGGTTGCAGCGGGTCGTCACGACCATCGACGCGGCCTTCGAGGACTTCGAGTTCGCCAAGGTCTCCGACGCGCTCTACCACTTCGCCTGGGACGAGGTCTTCGACTGGTACGTCGAACTGGCCAAGGTGCAGTTCGCCGAGGGCGGGGTGGTGGCCGAGAACACCAAGCGGGTGCTCGGCCATGTCCTCGACGCGCTGCTCCGGCTGCTCCACCCGCTGGTGCCCTTCGTGACGGAGGAGCTGTGGCGGGCGCTGACCGGGGGAGAGTCCATCGTGGTCGCCCCCTGGCCCGCCGTCTCGCCCGAGTTGCTCGACCCCGCGGCCGAGCAGGAGATCGTCGCGTTGCAGAACCTGGTGACCGAGGTGCGCAGGTTCCGCTCCGACCAGGGTCTGAAGCCCGGCCAGCGGGTGGCCGCACGGCTCTCCCTGCCGGGTACGGCTCTCGCCGCCCACGAGGGCGCGGTCCGCGTCCTGCTGCGCCTGGACGAACCATCGGAGACCTTCACTCCCACGGCCCGTCTCACCGTCGGCACTGTCCTCGTGGAGATCGACACGGCCGGAGCCATCGACGTCGCCGCGGAGCGCAAGCGTCTGGAGAAGGACCTCGCCGTGGCACGCAAGGAGCAGGCTCAGGTCACCGCGAAGCTGGGCAACGAGCAGTTCATGGCGAAGGCGCCCGAGGACGTGGTGGCCAAGGTGCGCCGGCGTGCTGAGCAGGCCGCGGAGGACATCTCCCGTCTGGAGGCCCAGCTCACCGCACTGCAGGGATAGCTGCGGCAGATGAGGTTTGGGAGTGCCAGAGGCAGGGCAGGACTGTGAAGTTGCGCAAGTTGTGCTCGGCATACCCTGGCGGGTGCTAGTCTTTGTGCACGCGCAGGGAGTCGGCGAGTCGGAATACCCGCAAGGGATCCGGCTGTTAGGCTCTCTGCACTCCCTTCCTCTCACCCGATCTCGGGTCATCTCGTCGCGATTCGACGGGATGTCGCGGATCAGGTAAGTTCGAGGGGTTGCCCCGGAGACGGGGTGGCCGGAATTCTCGGCCGGAAATCGGAATTCAATGCAAATCGCCTCGATTTGACACGAATAACGAGACCGGACAGAATAAAGGCACAACGGAAAACGCTCC
>NZ_BOOB01000010.1 GCF_016863015.1 Microbispora amethystogenes
GCCCGACTTCGGCTGCGCCAGCGCGCCCGTCGAGGTCCAGCGGTACGACGACGGCAGGTTGCAGGTGCCGGTCGGCGTCGCGGACGGTGACGGAGACGCGGACGGAGACTGGGACGGGGACTGGGACGGCGTCGAGCTGGGCGACTGCGACGGGGTGGAGCTGGGAGTGGCGCTGGGCGAGCCCGGGCTGCCGGTGCAGGCCACGCCGTTCAGGGAGAACGAGGTGGGCACCGGGTTGCTGCCGTTCCACGAGCCGTTGAACCCGAAGTTGACGCTGCCGCCTGAGGGGATGGAGGCGTTGTAGGAGACGTTGGTGGCCGTCACCGTCGAGCCGGACTGGGTGTTGGTGGCGTTCCAGATCTGGCTGATCTGCTGACCGGCGCCGAAGGACCAGGTCAGCTGCCAGCCGTTGACCGCGTCACCGAGGTTGTTGATGGTGACGCTGGCGCCGAACCCGCCGCCCCACTGCGAGGAGATGGCGTAGTCGACCCGGCAGGCCACGGCGGCCTGGGCGGGCTGGGTGGCCACCAGGCCGGCTCCACCGCCCAGCAGGGCCGTGACGGCGCCGATCGCGAGGCCGCGACGCGAGGTACGCCGGACCGGAGCCGCGGTCGTGCCGTCGGACAGGCGCGGTGACCGCGCTCGCCAGGGCAGATGCATCTGAATTCTCCTTGTCGTCATGTTTCAGCCGCCGTCAGGGGCTGGTGCAGGTGGCGGTGGGGGTGGCCGCGTTGCCGTTGGCGGTGAAGCCGAAGGTCGTGGAGCCGCCCGCCGCGATCGAGCCGTTGTAGGACTCGTTGGTGACCGTCACCGAGGAACCGGACGTGCTCTGCCGGCCGTTCCACAGGCTGCTGATGCTCTGGCCGCTCGGCCAGGTCCACTTCACGGTCCAGCCGTTGACCGCCGAGCTGCCCGCCTGCACCGTCACCTCGGACTGGAACCCGCCACCCCAGCTGTTGATCGTCTTGATCGTCGCCGAGCATCCGCCGGGAAGCGGGGACCTGGTCGGCGAAGCCGACGGGCTCGAACTCGGGCTCGTGCTCGGGCTCGCACTCGGGCTCGCGCTGGGGGAGTTGGACGGGCCGGGGCCCGCGTTGTTCAGAGCGTTGAGGACCGCGTCGTAGGCGGGCTTCTTGTTGTTGCCGCTGAACAGCAGCGGGGTGTCACCGGACCGCCAGGAGTCCTGGTCGCGCACGCCCCACACGGTGATGCCGTTGCAGCGGGGCACCGCGAGGCAGTCGTTGGTCACGGCGGCGTAGGTCTGCGCCGAGGCGCCCTGGATGTCCAGCTCGGTGATCTGCACGTCGACGCCGAGGGCGGCGAAGTTCTGCAGGGTCGTGCGGAAGTTGCTGTTGTACGCGCTGCCGCTGTTGAAGTGCGACTGGAAGCCGACGCAGTCGATCGGCACGCCGCGCGACTTGAAGTCCTTGACCATGTTGTAGACGCCCTGCGTCTTGGCCCAGGTCCAGTTCTCGATGTTGTAGTCGTTGTAGCAGAGCTTGACGGACGGGTCGGCGGCCCGCGCGGTGCGGAACGCCACCTCGATCCAGTCGTTGCCCGTCCGCTGCAGGTTGGAGTCGCGCCGGCCACCGCTGTTGCCGTCGGCGAACGCCTCGTTGACCACGTCCCAGGCGTAGAGCTTGCCCTTGTAGTGGGCCATCACGCCGTTGATGTGGTCGATCATCGCCTGCCGCAGCGAGCTGCCCGACAGGGACTGCATCCAGGGCGGCTGCTGGCCGTGCCAGGCCAGCGTGTGGCCACGCACCCGCTTGCCGTTCTGCACCGCCCAGTTGTAGACCCGGTCGCCGCTGGAGAAGTTGAACTGGCCGCGGTTGGGCTCGGTCGCGTCGGGCTTCATCTCGTTCTCGGGCGTCACCATGTTGAACTCGCGGTTCGCGATGGTCGTGTAGTTCGAGTCGCCGAGCCGGCCGGCGGCGATGGCGGTGCCGAAGTAGCGCCCGCTCTGCGCGGCGGCCGCGCCGAGCGTGCTCGCCGCCGCGTCGGCCGGCGTCGTCGACACCGTCACCGCGGCGACCATGCCGAGTACGCCGACGGCGGCGGCGATCAGCACCCGCGGACTCCTGGAAGGCCGCGACGGAAGTAAGGCTTTGGTGCCCATGAGGGAGTGCTCCAGACTGAATCACGGGAAAAGCGGACACGCGAGGTCTCCCACGCGATCGACGCCGCGTCCCGTGATCGGGAAACGCACACCACTAGGGCGTCGCGAGCTGCGGTCCTCACCGCGCACCACCACATGGCAGGAGGAAGCCGCCTAGGGACACAGTTTGGAAACCATGCCGAAATGTGTCAAGCCCTCCGAGAAAGTTTCAGACTAATCCTCACGCCGTCACGGGCGGCGCCCGCCGATAACGCCTGATGAGCCACACACTCGCCCGCCACCCCTCGGCAGGCGCGGGGTGCCGTCCTTGACGTCTCCTCTTCGCCTCGTATTGGCTCCGATCTGCCCACCACCACCCGCCTGACAGAGAAGGAACCGCGACAGGGAAGACATGTGAGCGCTAACAGCCGAGCCGGGGCCTGACCCGGCGGCCGTGGCGCGGGGCGGTCCGGGGACAGACACCACGTCCCCGCAGCCGCCCTCTCGAACAGTCACCGATGAGGAGGTTCACGGCCGCAAAGACGAACGTCCCGCACGGTCGCCTTCGTCACGTCGTGTCAGCACCGGCCCGGCTCCGGGCCGTCCGGTCCCCCTTACGCGGGACACCCGCGTCACGAGTACATCAAGATCAGCAGCGACTCGCGTCAGGGATCGCTAGGGTGAGCGCCCGCCCCCTTGATCGATCTCCTGGATGTGACGCGTGCGCCGTTGTCGGCCGATCCTTCCCGCCGTCCTCGTGACCGGCGGTTACGCGGCGGCGCTCGTCGTCGCCGCCGGGCTCGCGCTGGCCTCTGACGACGTCGGCCTCCTGTGGCGGCTGTCGCTCTTCACCTGCGCGGACGAGGACGCCGCGGCCACCTGGCCGATCGTGACCGTGCTCGTCCTGGCGGGTGGTCTGTGGGCCTGGGCGCTGTGGCAGAGCCTCCGGGGCCTGCCGTTCCCCAAGCCCTTCTCGGACGACCGCGAGACCCGCTCGCTGCAGTGGGCGCTGTTCGCGGCGGTGGCGTTCTGGGCGTTCTACGCGGTCATGCCGATCTGGCCGTGGTGGGCGGTGGTGCTCGACGCGCTCCTGATGTCGGCGGTCATGGTGCTCTTCCACCCTGTGCTGCGCCGCGTCCTGCGCCACGCCGATCTCGCTCTGGGCGCCGGCCTGCTGGCCCAGGTGTGCGTGGCGGTGACCGAGGTGGCCGACGCGCTCGACTGGCCCCAGGGCTGGCGGACGGCCCTGGACGACAATCTCACCGGCCTCGGAACGCTGGTGTGGTGCGGGCTGGCGCTCGTGGCGCAGCGGCGGGACGGCCGCTGGGGCCGGACGACGGTGTGGTACGGCGTCGCCTCCCAGCTCGCGCCGTTCGTGCTCCTCATCCTGGGACAACCGCTGATGGAGGCCGGTGACCTCTACGGCGTCTACGACGAGGCCACCTCGGCCGCCGCCGACGCCCTGTTCGTGATCTGGCTGGCCCGGTCCGCCCACGAGCTCGCCGGACCATACGGCGGTCCCGCGCCGTACGCGCCGCCGGCCGGCGGGAGGGCCGCGCTCACCTCGGCGGCCCGCCTCACCGCGTGTGTGGTCCTGCTCCTCCCGCCGCTGGCCAACTACCACGCGGCGTGGATAGGTTCCCATGTGCCGATCGACCGGTTGGCCCGCGACCTGAGTGACGTGGCGGCCGGCGTCTCCCCGGCGCTTCTGCGGGGTCTCGACCTGTTCGTGGGCCTCGGCGGGCTGGCCGTGCCGGTGCTCGTCGCACTGCACCGGCGGGCCGTGTTCTGGCCGGCCATGGGCGCGCTGCTCCTCACCGCGTTCGCCGGGCCCGCCGCCATGGCCCTGACCGGCGGGCCCGATCCCGGCCTCTATGACGGCTGGGTTCTCACCCGGCCGGACGGGGCCGACCCGTTCGGGACGACGTTCCCGCCACCGCTGACCGTCTCCCCCTTGTGGGTCACCGCCGCCTGCCTGGTGTCGGCCGCCCTGCTCTTGTGGTCGCGCGCGTCCGGGCGCCTCCCCGGCAAGGGGTGAGCCGTTGACGCGCCGGTCACGGCACGCGTCTCGCCTCGGCCAGCGCGGCGGCGCCGGCCAGCGCCAGGGTCGCCTCGGGGGTGAGGGGGTGGAACGGGCCGCCGCGGACGTCCCGATATGCCCGTTCCAACGGGGAGGTACGGAAGAACGCGGCGCCACCCACGGCGTCGAGGGCGAGATCGACGACGGCCTTCGCCTCGCACACGGCGTGCCGCTTGGCCGTCATCAACGTGACCAGGGCCGGCTCGTCCGCCGGCGGGTCGTCGCCGACCTCCTCGACGGCGGCGAGCAGCGCCCACCGGGCCACCCGCAGGCGGGCGGCCATCTCCCCCAGCTGGCGCACCACGGCGGGAGCCGGGTCTCCGGCACGCGCGGCGATGACGCGGAGCGCCTCGTCGTACGCCCCCTGCGCGATGCCCAGGTAGACCGCGCCCGCGACGGGCGCGAAGTGGATCGCGGCGACCAGCAGCGGCCCCGCGAGCCTGCCGTACGGCCGCCGCCCGAGGATCTTGTCGGCGGGGACGAACACGTCCTCGAACACCAGGTCGTGGCTGGCGGTGCCGCGCATGCCGAGGGTGTCCCAGGTCTCCACCAGGGAGACGCCGGGGCTCGACAGCGGCACGCCCGCGTGCAGCACCTCGGCGCCGGGCCCGGGTTCGCCGAGCACCGCCGAGGTGGAGATGACGGTCGCGGCCGGCGCCTGCGAGCAGAACGTCTTCCGCCCGGTGAACCGGAACCCGCCGTCGACCTCGACGGCCGTCGTCGTCGGGCACACCCAGTCGGATCCGCCGCTGGTCGCCATGATCAGGCCGTCGGCGGCGATCCGGCGCAGCGCGCCCTCGGCGTCCGGCGCGCCCCGGCGGTGCCGCCAGCACTGGACCAGGGTCAGGTAGAGATGCATGGCGGCGGCGAGCGCGGCCGACCCGGCATGGCGGGCGAGCTCGCCCTCGGCCAGCACCACCTGACGCAGCCCGGCGCCAAGGCCGCCGAACTCGGCGGGTACGGCCAGCCGCAGATAGCCGTGGTCCCGCATCGCCTGGTAGCCCTCGGCCACGAAGGTGGCGTCCAGGTCGTGCCGCGCCTCGGTCAGGGCGCATTCCCGTCCCACTTCGGCGGCCAGCGCGACGACGCCGGCGTCGTGCAGGGGCTCGTTCATCGTCAGAGTCATGGCTCGACGCTAGAAAGGCCGGGAGTCCGTCTCTAGTACGAGATGTGTACCACCTGGTGGTTTCGTTCCGGGGTTACGCTGAGCGGCGTGGGTTCCTCGTACGGACAATTCTGTCCCGTCGCGAAGGCGATGGAGCTGCTCGACGAGCGTTGGACACTGCTCATCATCCGGGAGCTGGTCACCGGAAGCCGTTACTTCAACGAGCTGCGCCGCGGGGTGCCGAGGATGTCCCCCTCGCTGCTGTCCAGGCGGCTCAACCGGCTGGAGCGGGCCGGCGTCCTGGAGCGCCGTCCCGACGGCAACCGCGTACGGTACCTGCTCACCCCCGCAGGGCAGGAGCTGCGGCCGGTGGTCGAGGCGCTGGGCGCCTGGGGCATCCGCTGGATCCCGGAGCTGGGCGACGAGGACCTCGATCCGCAGCTGCTGCTGTGGGACATGCACCGCAACGTCGACCACGACGTCGTCCCCGGGCAGCGCACCGTGGTGCGGTTCAGCTTCACGGACGTGCCCGCGAACACCCGTGACTGGTGGCTGGTCATCACCCCCGGCGACGTGGACGTGTGCAACGACGACCCCGGCTATCCGCCGACGGTGAGCGTGATCGCCGGCCTGCGGCGGATGACCGAGATCTGGCGGGGCGACCTCACCTGGTCCGGCGCGCTGCGCTCCGGCGCCGTCGAGGTGCAGGGCCCGGAGGCGGCCCGCCGCGCCCTGCCCCGGTGGTTCAGGCTGTCGACGTTCGCCCAGGTCCCCCGCCCCACCGGCTGACCTGCGGATCCGCGTCAGAGGGGCAGCGCGATCCGGTCGACGCACCAGTAGAGGCTCACCGCCACGATGGGGACCGACATCGCGGCTGTCATCCAGTGGGCGGCGGAGGTGCGACGCAGCAGCGCCAGCAGCGGGAAGAGCACGGCGATGATCAGGAGCTGGGTCGCCTCGATGCCGACGTTGAAGCTGAGCAGCGACAGGAGCAGCTCCCACGACCCCTTCTCCTCGATGTCCAGCGCGCTCGCGAAGCCCAGCCCGTGCACCAGGCCGAAGGCGAAGACGATCGGCAGCCGCCATCTGCCCAGTCTGTCCTCGTCGCGGCCCAGGAGGTTGGCGACGGCCACGACGATGATCGACACCGCGATGACCGGCTCGACGATCCCCGCGGGCACGTGCACGATCCCGAGCGCCGCCAGCAGGAACGTGATGCTGTGGGCGGCCGTGAAGGCGGAGGCCGTGACGACGACGTCGCGCGCGCGGCGGGCGCCGATGAGCAGGGCGAGCAGGAAGAAGACGTGGTCGAGGCCGGAAAGCAGGTGCTCGGCGCCGAGCAGGAAGAACTCCCCCACCTGGTGCGAGGCCCGGTGCTCGCCGACCCGCAGCGTCGGGTTCGCGGCGGTCAGCACCGCGGAGCCCGTCGTGCCGTCGAGCGTGTATCCGACGATCGTCTGCGTGCTGTGCACGAAGCTCTCGGCGTCGGGGAAGATCGCGCTGGAGACGGCGTGCCCGCCCTCTCCGCCGCCCGCGCAGCGGTAGGCGAGGGTCACCACCGCGAAGGCCACCCCGTCACGGGTGCGCACGTCCGCGTCGCCCACGGGGGTGGCCGTGCACGGCGAGTCGCCGTACGCCACGGCGAACCGGCGGGTGACGTAGCCGACGACCGCGGCGTGGTTCTTCTTCAGCTGGCGGAGCTGCTCGGCCCGTTCCTTCGCGTCGTACGCCTCGGCGTACAGCCAGGCCGACTTCATGAGGAGGTCGTACTCCAGGTCGAGCACGACTCTGACGTCCGCGCCCGTTCCGGTCACCGTGGCGTGCGCCTTCGTGGTCGCGTTGTGGGCCGACGCCGGGGCAGCGGCCAGCACACCGAGGGCACAGGCGACGGCACAGGCGAGAGCGAGGACGGCCGCGGACAGCCGGCGCCTGCGGGACATGTCTGTTTCTCCAGGATTCGAGTGTTTCGAGGGGGCAGGCCGCCCCGGGCGCTCCGCGGTGACGCGGGGCCCGGGGCGGCGGTCACGGACTGTTCAGCCCTTCTTGTGCTGGAACCAGCGGTAGAGAGGCGAGTCCGGTCCCCACGTGCCGGGACGGCCGTGCTCGTCCCTGGTGACGAACACGCTCGGTTCGGATGCGGTCACGCCGCCGCCGGTGGAGCGTGCGGTGACGAACCAGGCGTACGCCGTGTCGCCCTTGAGGCGGTTCCAGGTCACCGAGGCGACCTGACCCGATTCGACCGCGCTCGTGCCGATGACCCGGGTGGGCTTGTAGATGGCCAGCGAGTCGGTGGCGAAGCTCGTCGTACGGGTGGTGAGGTCGACCGGGAGCACCATGTTGTCCTCGCGCCCGTCGTAACGGCGCAGCGGGTCGAACTCGCCCGCCCCGAAGTCGTTGAGCAGGGGCGAGTAGGTGTCCACGGTCAGCTCCGCCCGCTTGACGTTGAACTGCAGCAGGCGGAAGAAGCTCGCGCCGAACTGGAGCTGGTCGTCCGGGTTGTACCCGCCGACCTGCGTGAGCCCGAGGCGATCGGCCGAGACCGTGTAGAACTGGTAGTCCGCCAGCAGTTCGACGACGCCGTTGCCGACCTGGCCCACCTTCGGCTTCACGTTCGTCCCCACACCGTGCTCGTGCCCGGCGAGGATGAGGAAGACGTTCGGGTTCTTCTCGACCACCGTCTTGTAGAGCATCGAGCCGTCGGGCGCCGAGAATCCCGCGCCCCGTCCGTCGGGGTTGGTGCTCGGCACGAGGTAGTCGTGCGAGAGCAGGATGCCGTTCCGGCCGGGGAACCGCTTGAAGACGGAGTCGGCCCACTCGGCCTCCTCCCGCGTGACGCCGTACGACAGGCCGACCACGACGAAGTCCAGTCCGCCCGCGGAGAACAGGTCGTAGTGGTTCTGGTTGTCGCCCTCCTTCCACGGCCCGCCGTACTCCGCGTGCTGCCAGCCCTGCGCCGCCGTCTGGTAGCGGCCGGGGCCGTAGTACTTGTTGTAGATCGCCTCCGGCCCGTCCTCGGTGCCCGACTGGTTGTCGTGGTTGCCGGCGATCACGCCGTTGGGGATGCCCGCGTCGTCCAGCACCTTCTGCTGCTTGGACGACACCTCCAGCTCGCCGGTGACCTCCCGCTGGGTGGCCTCGTCGGCGGGCTTCCTGATGTTGTTCTCGATGATGTCGCCGGTGTGCGCGACGTACGAGATC
Source organism: Microbispora amethystogenes (assembly GCF_016863015.1). Classification (GTDB taxonomy): domain Bacteria; phylum Actinomycetota; class Actinomycetes; order Streptosporangiales; family Streptosporangiaceae; genus Microbispora; species Microbispora amethystogenes. Next base: position 8,482 of record NZ_BOOB01000010.1, read on the forward strand.
TTCCGCTGGTCCCTGTTGCCCTTGATCCAGTTGACGATCCCGGCGTACGCGGACTCCCACACCGCGCGCTCCTCGGCGGTCTCCTGCTCCACCGCGCCCTCCGACAGATACTGCGTGTCGGTGAAGTGGACGATCGAGAAGTCGTACGTGGAGGGGTCGGCGAAGCCGTTCGGGTCGCCGGGGTCGATGTCGTCGGCGAACGGGTCCTCACCCGTCACCATCACGTGGACCTGCTGCCCGTCGACGTACCGGTCGCCGACCACTGCGGTGAGGGCGGTCTGGCCCTCGGCGGCGCCGCGGGCGCTCGTCAGCAGATCCCACGCCCGGGCCTTGGTGTTCCAGGCCCGCAGCGACACCAGGCGCTCGGGGTCGATGACGCCCTCCCAGCGCAGGACCGGGGCGTCCACATGGCCCTTCACCTGGATGTCGTACCGCTGGTAGGTGACGTCCCGGCCGGCGGGCGCGTCGAGCGTGGCGCCGTCGGCGGGCTCCAGCCCGGTGGCCTTGAGCTTCTTCTCGCCCGGCACCTGGAGGGTCGTGGGGACGGCGTCGGCGACGCCCTGGTACGCCTGGTTCGGGGTCAGGATGTCGGCTTCGGAGAACGTCGCCTTGACCTTGCCTCCGCCGGGCTCGGCGACCTTCGCCGAGAGCGTGACGGTGCCCGGCACGTCGGCGGTCCCGGACGCCGGGGTGAGCTCGGCGGGGACGTCCGGGATTCCGGCGGACTCGAACGCGATCTCACGGGTGGCGGTGTTGCCGAGCGAGTCGGCGCCGGTCACGGCGAGGGTGTGCCTGCCGGGCGGCAGGCCGGGGCCCACCTGGGCGCCCAGCGCGATCGCCTGCCCGTCGAGCGTGGCGTCCGGCCCGGACACGACACCGGAGGCGTCCTCCAGCGTGACGTCCAGCACGACGGATGCGGTGATCTTCTCACCCGCGGCGGGGACGCTCGCGGCGACCTTGGGCGCCGTGTTGTCGGTGACCAGCGTGCGGGTGGCCTTCTCCCCCGTGGTCGAGGTCGCGGCGAGGGTGTGCCTGCCGTCCTTGATCGCGGTGGTGTCGAGGTCCGCACGCAGGCCGGCCGCGGGCGCGTCCACGAGGAACTCGAGGTCGATCTCGGTCAGCAGGTTCACGTTGTCGCCGCAGTTTCCGTCGCCCATGCTGTAGGAGCTCTTGAGCATCTGGCCGCTCGCCGTGCCCCGCACCGGCGCGAGAGCGATGTTCGAGATCGCGAAGTCGTCGCGGTTGTTGCCACACGACGTCGGATAGGTGCCGGTCACGAAGTCGATCGTGTTCCAGCCAGGCACGAGGTACTCGTTCGGGAAGGTGAAGTCGACGCGCCGGCTGACGAAGTCGCCGTCGAGCACGACCTTCCGCCCGTTGACGAGCAGGTGGTTCTGGTAGCGCGCCTCGATCGAGTTGCTGCCCACGGTGAAGCTGAGCGTCGCGTCGCCCGAGCCGAGCGTCCGGACGACGCGGACGCCCGGGGCCTCGATCGTGTAGCGCAGTTCGACCTCGCGGAGGGTCGCCTGGCCGCTGCCGCAGGTGCCGTCGCCCATGTCGTACGACGGCTTGACGTCACGGCCGGTCACGGTGGCGCCGTCGAGGGCGAGGCCGAGGTTCGCGATGGTGAAGTCGTCGCGGTCGACGCCGCAGGACGCCTTCCAGTCGCCGGTCACGAACTTGATCACGTTGTCGCCGGGCACCAGGAGCCGGGCCGGGACCGCGACGGTGACGCGCTGGTTGACCCAGGACCCGCCCAGGTCGACGCGCTTGCCGTTGACGAGCAGGAAGTCGTCGTACTTGTCCTCGATCGCGTCCGCGCCCACGTCGAAGCTGAACTTCGCCGCGCCGTCGCCCAGTGTGGCCTTGCCGGCGGGTTCGGCGCCGTCGACGGTGAGGGCAGAGACGCCGCCCGCGCCCGCGGCGGGCACGGTCGCGGACACCGGCGTGGTGCCCGCCACCAGCGTGCCGTCCGTGGGCGTCAGCCGGGGCGCCCCGGCCGGGGCGTTGTTCACGGTCACGGCGTTCTTGACGGTGGCCCCGGACGCGGTCGTGGCGGTGATGGCGTGCTCGCCGTTCGCCAGCGTCGTGGTGTCCAGATCCGCCGCGAGACCGGTCGTCCCCTGCGGGTCGCCCTTGACGAAGAACTTCAGCGCGGCCTGCTTGAGCAGCGCGGTGTTCGAGCCGCAGTTGCCGTCGCCGAAGGAGAGGGTGTACGGGTTGTCCTCCCCGTCCGCGACCTCGCCGAGCAGTTCGAGGCCCACGTCGGACAGGACGAAGTCGTCGTAGTTGGTGCCGCACGAGCTCTGGACCGTCCCGGCGAAGATCTCGATCGTGTTCTCGCCCTTGACGAGGTGTTCGTTCGGGATCTCGATGGTCGCCCGCTCGTTCACGAGGTCGCCGATGTCGGTCCGGTACGCGCCGTTGACGAGCACGTAGTTGTGGTATCGCGCCTCCGTCGAGTTCGAGCCGACGTCGAAACGGAGCCTGGACACGCCCACCGTACGGGTGGCGTTCAGCGCGCCGCCGTCGACGGCCAGTCTCGTCACGCTGTCACCGGCCGCGGCGGGGACCGCCGCGACCTTCACCATGCCTTCGAGGTACGAACCACCGGCGGGGCTGAGCGTCGGCGGGGTGGGGGAACCGGTCGGCGCCGGGCTGGGACGCCCGCGGCCCGCTTGCGCGGGGTCGGGGTCGGCGTGCGCCGCGGTCACGACGGCCCCGGCGAGCAGCGTCGCGACCATGGCGATCACGGCGGCCACGGCGAGACGCCCTCGTCGCCTCACGCCTCCAAGCAGCTTTCTCGCTGCCACTGGCTGCATCTGGTGCAGTCCCTTCCATCAGGTTCGATAAGACGCCGACAAAACGGCGTGGTCTTCGAGCGGCCACAGTGGATTTCAGGAGTGAACGACGTGCGTGAAGAGGCTGAAGCAAAGGCGAACTATCGCCTCATTCTGGGCATATGTCACAAATAGCCAACAAATAGGCCACAGCACACGCAACCGGCAGAAGGCGATAGCCCTGGGCGAACTTTCATCCCGTTTGGGCGATTTGTCGGCAGCGAGGCTCCGGGCCGTGCGTGCCGCCGCCCATCAGGCGTTCACCGTTCATACATAGAAAAGATGGTCTGTGCTGATTAAGGCGGCTTTACTCTCAGGCCATGCGCGCAACACCTCGGGCACTCGCGATCCTCGTCACCGCCGGCCTCGCCGCCGGCTCGATCGCCGCCCTCTCGCCCGCTCCCGCCGCCGCGGCGCCGGGAACAGTAGTGATCAGCCAGGTCTACGGGGGAGGCGGAAACTCCGGCGCCCCCCTCACCAACGACTACGTCGAACTCTTCAACCGCACCGGCGCCTCCGTCTCGCTGAGCGGCTGGTCGGTGCAGTACACCAGTGCGACCGGAACCGGGAACTTCTCCGCCAACAAGACCGACCTCAGCGGCACCCTCGCCCCGGGGCAGTACCACCTGGTCCAGCTCGCGGCGGGCACCACGCCCAGCGGCTCCCTGCCGACGCCCGACGACGTCGGCGGCGTCAACATGAGCGGCACGGCGGGCAAGCTCGCGCTGGTACGCTCCACCACCGGCCTGGCCTGCAACGGCTCCACCGTTCCCTGCACCGATGAGCAGCTCGCGCTCGTCGCGGACCTGGTCGGCTACGGCACCGCGAACTTCTTCGAGGGCACCCCCGCGCCCGGGCTCACCAACGGCACCGCCGCGATCCGCAGGGGCGGCGGCTGCACCGACACCGACGACAACGGCGCCGACTTCGAGGCCGCGGCGCCCGCGCCGCGCAATAGCGCCACCACGGCGGCCCCCTGCGCCGGCCCGGATCCGTCCCCGTCTCCCTCGGCCACTCCGAGCGAGAGCCCGAGCCCGTCCGCCTCTCCCTCCGCGTCCCCGAGCGAGAGCCCGAGCCCGTCGCCGTCCGCCTCCCCCTCGCCGAGCGCGAGCCCGTCGCCCTCCACCACCCCGAGCCCGCCGCCCACGTGCGACACGCCGGTCACCCACCGGATCGCGCAGGTGCAGGGCGACGGCGACGTCAGCCCCGTCGCCGGCCAGGACGTCCGGGTCGAGGGCGTCGTCACCGGCTCCTTCCAGGGCGCCGGTCAGCTCGGCGGCTTCTACGTCCAGGACCCCAAGCCGGACAAGGACCCGGCGACCTCCGAGGGCCTGTTCGTGTTCTCCTCCTCGCCGGTCAAGGCCGGCGACCGCGTCCTCGTCTCCGGCAAGGCGGTCGAGTACAACGGCCTCACGGAGATCTCGCCGACCACGGCGGTGAACGTGTGCGGCACCGGCACGATCAAGCCGGTTGAGGTGAATCTGCCGCTCAAGGAGGGCGTCACCTTCGAGCGGTACGAGAACATGCTCGTCACCTTCAAGGACGACATGGCCGCCTCCGAGATCTACAACCTCGGCCGGTACGGCGAGATCACCCTCGCGGAGGGCGGCCGCCTGTGGCAGCCGACCGACCGCAAGGGCGTGGACACCGGGAAGGACGCGCGGCGTTCGATCCTGCTCGACGACGGCTCCAACGCGCAGAACCCGCCGACCCTGCCGTACCACACCGAGGGATCCAACACGGTCCGGATCGGCGACGAGGTGAAGAACCTGACCGGGGTGCTCACCTACGGCTTCGGCGTCTACCGCGTCGAGCCGACCCAGCCGGTCGTGTTCCGGCCGGAGAACCCGCGGCCCGCGAAGCCGGAGAGGGTCGGCGGCAACGTCCGGGTGGCCAGCCTCAACACGCTCAACTGGTTCACCACCCTGAAGTCCCGGGGCGCGACCACCGCCGCCGAGCGGGACCGCCAGCTCACGAAGCTGGTCGCCAACATCCTCGCTCTCGACCCCGACGTGGCCGGCCTGATGGAGATCGAGCGCAACAACAACGTCGCGCTGAACGCCCTGGTCGACGCGTTGAACGCCGAGGCGGGCGCGGGCACGTACAAGGCGATCACCCACCCGAACCCGGGCACCGACCTCATCCAGACCGCACTGATCTACAAGCCGGCCAAGGTCACCCCGATCGGCGGGCCGCAGTCCTCCGCCGATCCGATCTTCAGCCGTCCGCCGCTGGTGCAGACCTTCGGCAGGGCGAACGGCAAGGGCGAGATCTTCACCATCCTGGTCAACCACTTCAAGTCCAAGGGCTGCACCGACGGGCCCGACTCGATTCCCGCCACCGGCGCCGACGCCGACCAGGGGGACGGCCAGAGCTGCTTCAACGCCAAGCGGGTCAAGCAGGCCCAGGCCGTGCTGGCCCTGATCGACAGCCTCAAGCTGCGGAACACGCTCGTCGTCGGCGACATCAACGCCTACGGCGAGGAGGACCCCATCCACACCTTCGAGGAAGCCGGGCTGGTCAGCCTGAGCAAGAAGCATGTCAAGAAGGAGGACCGCTACAGCTACCTCTTCGAGGGCCTGTCGGGCGAGCTCGACCACGCCCTGGCCGACAAGAAGCTGAACAGGCTGGTGACCGGCGCCACCATCTGGCACGTCAACGCCGATGAGGGCAGGTTCATGGACTACAACACCGAGTTCAACCCGCCCTACCTGTACGCGCCCGACGCCTACCGCTCCTCCGACCACGATCCGCTGCTGATCGGGCTCGGCCTCTGACGGAGCACGTCCCCCCGCCGGGGGGCCGGGGCCATGACGGGAGAGTCCCGCCATGGCCCCACCGCCGTGACGGCCCGCGTTGCCGGACAACCGGCAACGCGTGCTCGATCACGAGAAAGGAACAGTGCCGCCCCCTGCGCCTCCGGGCCGCTGACAGACGCGGCCGGGCACTCTAAGATCGCCGCCCAGACCCGGGCGTCGCGCAATCGGCGCCGTCCAGGCGACCGGAAAGGCGGGCGATTCCTTGACCCCCGACATATGGCCGGTGCCGGCCGCGGAAGACCTGGCGTCGATGCCCCTCGAATCCCTGCTGACGAGGGAGTACCAAGCGGATCCCGCACGCGTGCACGAACGCCTCCGCGCCGCGTACGGCCCGGTGGCCCCGATCGAGCTGCACGGTGTGCCGGTGTGGTTCGCCTTCGGGTACGACGAGGTGCGCTACATCATGCAGAACCCGGACGAGTTCTGGAGCAAGCATGTCGGCCACTGGCGGGCGTTCACCGAGGGCCGGATCCCCGCCGACTGGCCGCTGATCCCCCTCCTGTCCGCCGACAACTCGGGCTTCCACGACGGAGACCGGCACCGCGGTCTCCGGGGCGCGTGGATCGCCGGCCTGCGGGAGTTCCAGGAGCCCGGTGGGGAGCACACCCAGAAGTTGGAACGCGCCATTCTGAAGTACTGCGACGACCTCATCGGCGTCATGACGGAAGGCGCGCCCACCGGATGGGCGGACCTGGCCGCGCAGTACGGGCGGCCGCTGCCCCTCATGGTCGCCAACCACCTCCTCGGCGTCACCCTCGACCGCGGCGAAGAGATGATCATGGATCAGTGGCGCCTGCTGGACGGTCCCGACGCCGCCGGGGCCTACCAGCGCCTGAACACGGCCCTCCTGGAACTGGCGACGGCCAAGCGCCACCGGCCCGGTCACGACCTGCCCTCCGCCATGTTCGCGGCCGCCCCCGCCCTCACCCCCGAGGAGGTGGCGCGCGAGCTGTTCATGCTGTCCGGCTTCCTCGACTTCACCGGCAGCCTGATCTGCAACGTCATCCTCGAGGCCGTCGGCAACCCGAACCTGCGGACGTCGGTGACGTCGGGGCAGATCGAGGAGCTGGTCAACCGCGTCGCCCTGCTCAACCCCGCGCTGGCCAACCTGACCTTCCGTTACGCCAGGACGACCGTCAAGCTCGGCCGCTTCACGATCGCCGCCGGAGACCCGGTCATGCTGTCCATCTCGGGCGCGCACGCCGATCCCCTGTTCGCCTCCGCCCTGAACCGCGACACCGTACGCAGCACCCGGGCTCATCTCGCCTGGGGCGCCGGCCCGCACAGGTGTCCCAGCCAGCGGCTGGCCACCCAGATGTGCACGATCGCCGTACGCCGGCTGCTCGACCGGTTCTCGGCGCTCACCCTGGCGACCCCGCCCGAGCAGTTGCCCTGGCGGCCCTCCCCGTTCGTCCGCGCGCTGCGCTCCCTGCCCGTGCGGTTCGAGGTCAACCCCAACGCCGTGCCCGTGTCCCGCCCGGGTCAGGCGACCGCCGGCCAGGAGCCGCCGCCGGAGGAGACCGATGCCGACGGCTGGCGGCCGCCCGCCCGTTCCGGCTTCTGGACGTTCCTGCGGAAGCTGCGCCGCGCCCCCTGAGCCGGCCGAGTGAGCCGGCCCCGTAAGCCCGCCGATGCGCCTTCGGCATCGTTCTTGACAGACCTGGACACTTCCAGAAAGATCCACCTGTCGATGATGGTCATGCTCGCGATGCCGAGAGGTCGCCGTGCGGTTGCCCCGTGTGAAAGCCCAGCACCGTCCGCACAGATACGGTACGGACCGGATCCGGATAGGCGGGCCGACCTACGGCGCGACGGCGGAGATCCGCGATCCCGACGGCCACGCCTGGGCGGCGCTGAACGCGATGGACGGCACGCGGACCCCCGAGGAGATCGCCACCCGTCTGGTCCGCGCCTTTCCCGGGCTGCCCGAGACCGAGGCGGCCGGCGTCGTCCGTCTCCTGCTCGACTCGGGGTACGTCGAGGACGCCGCGGGCCCGCGGTCCGAGGAGTTCGGCCTGCCCGAGCTCGAACGATACTCACGCAACGCGGCGTACTTCCGCGGCGCCGACCTCGTGCCCCGCGACATCCCCCGCGAGGGCCCCCGTGATCACGGTTGGGAGGCGCAGGTGCGCCTCAAGCGCTCGCGTGTCCTCGTCCTCGGGCTGGGCGGCACGGGCAGCCACACCGCCTGGGCGCTCGCCGCGTGCGGCGTCGGCGAGATCCACTGCGTCGACCGCGACGTGGTCGAACTGTCCGACCTCACCCGGCAGGCCCTCTACCGCGAGGCCGACGTCGGCAGCCCCAAGGTGGAGGTGGCCGCCGCCCGGCTCGCCGAGGTCAACTCCTCCGTACGGGTGACCGGGGAGACCCGCGCGGCCGAGTGCGAGGAGGACATGCTCGACCTCGTCCGCGGCTTCGACGCCGTGGCGATGTGCGCCGACGAGCCCGCCGGCCGGGGCGGCATCCGCGTCTGGGCCAACCGCGCCTGCCTGGCGGAGCGGATCCCCTGGGCGCTCGGCGGCTACAACGGCCCGCTGGTCAGCGTGGCCGCGTTCGTCCCCGGCGGACCGTGCTACGAGTGCCTGACCGCGAGCGTCGACGCCTCACTCGCCCCCGGAATCCCGGTCGGCCTCGGCGGGCCGGGCGTGATCGCGCCCTCGGCCGGGGTGTCGGGGCACCTGACCGCCCAGGCCGTCATCGCGTTCCTGACCGGGATCCCCGCGGCCCTGGGCAGCCACGTCACCGGGGTCAACCTCGTCTCCCCCGACCAGCACGTCTACACCCGCCCTCCGGCGGCGCCGGACTGCCCGGCCTGCGCCCCGCACAGGCTGCCCGCCGAACCCCTCCGCAGCGTCGCGGGCTGAGGTCACCGGCCCGCCGTCCCGTCCCGGGCGGGCAGGGAGGTCCCGCTCCGCACCTGTTGCGGCAGCAGGAGCCGGGGCTCGCTCGGCACCGGTTCCGCCGCCGTACGGGGCAGGCTGATGGTGAAGACGGCCCCGGCCCCCGGCCGCCCGTCGACGTGCACCGTGCCGCCGTGCGCGTCCACCACCTCGCTCACGAGAGCCAGGCCGATGCCGAGACCTCCGCTGTGGGGCGCCCCGGCGTGCCGGGCGAACAACCGCTCGCCCTCACGCGGGTCCAGCCCCACCCCGTCGTCCCGCACGCTGAGCTGGACCACGTCGGGCCCCGAGCAGATCGTCACCCAGATGTGGCCGCCCGCGGAGGTGTGCCGGAGCGCGTTGTCGAGGAGCGCGGAGATCACCCGGCGGAGCGCGGACTGCGCTCCGCGCACGACGTGGTCGCCCGGCCCCCTCCGCACGTCGATCGTCACCCCGCGCTGGCCGGCGCGGGCCGCCTCGGCGCCGGCCGACTCCTCGGCGAGGGCGGCCAGGTCGACCGGCCCGGACGGCCGGTGCTGCCTGAGCTGGCTCGACAGCAGCAGGTCCTCGATCACCTCGCCGAGCTGCCCGATGCCCGTGACCAGCCGGTCGAGGTCGCCGGCGACGAGGACGGGGTCCGGTTCCCGGCCCAGACGCCGGGCGGCGAGCTGGGCGCGGACGTGCAGGCGGGCCAGCGGGCTGCGCAGCTCGTGGCTGACGTCGGCGGTGAACCGGCGCTGCCGGTCGAGCGCCTCGCCCAGCGGCGCGATCGCCCGGCGGGCGAGGACCTGGCCGATCAGCAGCGCCGCCAGGAGAGCCGCGATCTCGGCGGCGCCGAGGACCCGCAGCAGCCGCTGCCGCTCGGCGGTCTGGTAGCGCAGGTCCTGCACCGCCTGCACCGGCACGTCACCGCGAAGCTGGGTGTGGACCAGCAGGTCGCGCCCGGCGAGGTGGACGAGGCCGGTCCGCGTCCTCCCGTCGGCGGCGACCGCGTCCAGCGTCGCGCGGATCGGCAGGATCGACGGCGCCCCGGGCGAGCTCCGCATGGTGCCGCCGTGCAGTTCGAAGAGCCAGACGCAGGGCGGGGGCTGGGAGATCGGGGCCACCTGCGCCGCGACGGCGAGGTCCCGCCGGGCGCCGACGTCCTGCCCGTGCGCCACCGCCCAGAAGACGACCGCGCCCATCACCGCCGTCACCAGGCAGAAGACGCCCGCGACCTGCAGGGTGATCCGGCGGCGGGCGCGGATCAGCAGGCGGCGCTCCGGGTCGAAGGGCCGTCGGGGCGTCACAGCTCGCCCAGGCGGTATCCGACGCCGCGCACGGTGCGTACGACGCCCGGGCCCAGCTTGTTGCGCAGGTAGTAGACGTAGGTGTCCACGATCGACTCGGTGCTGGCCCCGTCGAAGACCCGCTGCCGCAGCGAGGAGCGCGTGTGGACCTGCCGGGGGCGGGCCGCCAGCGCGTGGAGCAGCCAGTATTCCCGGCCCGACAGCGTCACCTGCTCTCCGGACGGCAGCCGTACGGTGAAGGACGCGGAGTCGAGCCAGCCCGCGCCGAGGGGCAGCAGCGCGGCCTGGTCCAGGTTCCTGCGGTGCAGGGCGCGGATCCTGGCCAGCAGTTCGTCGATCTCGAACGGCTTGACCAGATAGTCCTCGGCGCCGGCGTCGAGCCCGGTGACCCGGTCGGCGACGGCGCCGAAGCCGGTGAGCATCAGCACCGGCACGGTGACCGCCTGGCGGCGCAGGCGTCTCAGCAGGTCGAGCCCGTCGACCACGGGAAGCCCGCGGTCGATGATCATGACGTCGTAGCCGCGGCTCAGTCCCAAATGCAGGCCCCGCTGCCCCTCCAACGCCAGGTCGACCGTGTATCCCTGGTCGGTGAGCACATCGGCCAGCATGTCTCCCAGCTCGCGGTCGTCCTCCACGAGCAGCAGGCGACGGGAGCGCGGTTCGGATGTCCCCGATATCCGTGCCACTGCAATACCGTGGCACCAATATCGGGAAATATCCAGACTTTTGGATCGCGCTTCCGGCTCCCGTCGCCTGCGTTCTGCGGTTTCAGCGGGTTTCCCCCGGCCGCCTCGCGACCGAAACGTGAAAGTAGCTGAAACCGGTCTCAGGCGGCCGCCCGCTCGCGCCCGGCCACGCTCTCCGCCTCCGCCGCGCGCACCCGCTCCAGGCGCTCCGGAAGCGCCAGTTTGTAGAGCGGCATGGCGCCCGCGGTGGTGATCACGGCCACGAGGACGAGCATCGCGAAGACCTCCTGCGTGATCATGCCCTGGGCCAGGCCGATGTTGATGAAGATGAGGATCATCAGCCCGCGGGCGTTCATCATCGCGCCCACCGCCCAGGACTCGCGCCAGCCGAAGCCCATCGCCCTCGTCGCGAGGGAGCAGCCGAAGTACTTCCCGCAGAAGGCCGCCGCCAGGATCACCGCGAACGCCAGCAGCGCGGGACCTCCGGCGATGCCCGCGAGATGGGTGTTCAGCCCGGAGAACGCGAAGAAGACGGGGAGCAGCAGGGTCGAGACGACGTCCATCATCCGGCTGTGCAGGGCGGCGCGGAACGCCGGCTCGCGCGGCATGGCGAGCCCGGCGATGAAGCCGCCGAACACCGAGTAGACGCCGATCGCGTCGGTGATGAACCCGGCGGTGAGCGGCACCAGGACGACCACGTAGACGGCGCCCGCGCCGAACTGCCCGGTGCGGGCGACCTGGCGGCCCAGCGGACGCAGCAGCCGGGCCACCACCAGGAGCATCACGGCCGCGAACCCCGCCGTCAGGGCGATGGTGCGCAGCGTGTCGGCCGGGCCGCCGCCCAGATGCACCGCCGACAGCGCCGCGAGCAGGCACCACGCCACGGCGTCGTCGATGGAGGCGGCCAGCAGGGTGAGCCGGCCGACACGCGTGTTCTGCAGCCCGCGCTCGTACAGGATCCGCGCGAGCATGGGGAACGCGGTGAGCGACAGCGCTCCCCCGAGGAACAGGGCGAACTCCAGCCGGCCGACGTCGGGGCGGGAGAGCTGGCCCCACATGAGGAGCCCGGCGCCGACGCCGAGGATCATCGGGGAGCCGATCCCCGACGCCGCCAGCACGCTCGCCTTGCGCAGCTCGCCCGGGGCGCGGGCGTCGTGGTCGATCCCGGCTCCGACGAGGAACATGTACAACGTCAGGCCGATGGTGCTGAGCACGTACAGGACGGGTCGGACGTCGGCGGGGAACAACGCCGCCTGGGCGTCGGGGAACAGCGCGCCGAGCAGCGTCGGCCCGAGCAGGACACCGGCGACCATCTCGCCGACGACGCGCGGCTGCATCACCATGGTGGCCAGGCGGCCGCACACCGCCGCGGCCAGCAGGATGACGGCCAGGGCCGGCAGCACCTTGAGGACCAGTTGGAGGTTGTGGTCGGTGGCGGGGGCGGCCGCCAGGGAAAGGGCCGGGACGAACATGACGTGCTCCTCAGCAGCTCATGATCGGATGGCGTCGCCGGGAAGATCGGCGAAGTGGCGCTCGCACAGTCGCAGCCTCCGCGCGTCCCAGACCATGTAGGTGCCGAGGACGAGCTGCACAAGACTGCGCCAGAGGTTCTCCCAGTCGTCCCTGAACCGCATGAACAGCAACGTCAGGCGGTGTCCGGGCCCGCGCGGGGCCCCCAGGGGGGTGAGAAGGCAGGGTCCCCGGTTGGGCAGGGACCGGGTGTGGGCGGCGGTGGAGTCGAGCCGGTACGCCCGGAGGGTCTCCCGCACCGCGACCCGCATCATCAGGGGAGCGAGCCGCCAGGCCGGGCAGGGACGGTTCGCCGGCATGCCGAACGGGATGTGGTTGAGCTCCCGGACCGGGGCGTGGCCGGGGGCGAAGCGCTCCGGATCGAAGCGCTCCGGATCGGGGAAACCGGCGCGGTGGAAGGAGGGGTAGTCGAAGCACAGCACCGAGCCGGCCGGGATCGCGGACCCCTCCCCGAGGGGGATGTCGCCGGTGGTGACGCGGTGCGCGATGCCGAAGAGCGGATAGAGCCGCAGCGTCTCCGAGATCACCTGGTCGAGGTAGCGGTCGTCGCCGCCCCGCGCCCTGTCCTGGACCTCCGGATGCTGCGCGAGGGCCATCAGCACGTGCGCCGTGGCCTCCGACATCTGCACCACGGCGGTGTTGAAGAAGGTGCCCTGGAGATACAGCGCCTGCTCCCGGTCCGTCAGGCCGGGCGGGAGTTCCTGCCGCACCCGTGGCAGTGACTCGACGAGATACGCGGTCAGCCGGTCGCGCCGGTCCATGTGCCGCAGGCCGCAGCACTTCAGGGCGGTCACGACGTCGTCCGCGTTGCCGACGATCAGGTCGCGGGCGTACGGCGGGCACTCCTCGCCGAAGACGAGCTCGTAGGAGAACTCGGCCCACGCCGGCATCATCAGGTCGCGCAGCCGGACCACGCCGCGCCTCTCCCGCCCCTGCCCATCCCGCAGCGTACGGGTGACACAGCGGCGGGTGAGCGCCTCGGCCCGCGCCCGCGGCACGGACAGGATCCGGCGGGTGGCCAGGGCGACGGCGTCGTAGCGCTCTCCCTCCTCCAGATGTTCCTGGTGCATCTCGGGCCCCGGCGACAGCCAGTACCAGAACAGATCCGACAGGGCGGCGCCCCTGCTGCGGCCGGAGGCCGCCGGGTGGGAGTAGACCTCCCTGAACCGATCGACGCCGACGAGGTCTCCCGGGACCGGGATGCTCTCGTCGCCGTTGATCCGGGTGAAGACCCACCCGCGCACCGCGACGACCCGCCCGGGGAGCCACCGGGGCAGGCTGATCACGACGAGGGCCGCGGCCGCCGCCCACAGCGCGGTCAGCACGGCCGCACCAGGTCGGGTCCGAGGTCCCGTACGGAGGCGACGCCGCACAGGGCGAGCGCGTGCTCGATCTCGTCGCGGAGCAGCCCGAGCACGCGGGCCGCGCCGCGCTCGCCGTCCGCCGCGAGGCCCCAGATCACCGGACGGCCCACCGCGACGGCGGACGCGCCGAGTGCCAGCGCCTTCACCACGTCGGTGCCGCGCCGGATCCCGCCGTCCACCAGCACGGGTACGGCGCCGCCGACGGCGGCGGCGATCGCCGGCAGCAGGTCGACGGCGGCCGGGACGGTGTCGAGCTGCCGTCCGCCGTGGTTCGACACGTACAACGCCGACACGCCGTGGTCGAGGGCGAGGCAGGCGTCGGCGGGGTGGGTGACGCCCTTGAGCACGATCGGCAGCCGGGTCATCCGCCGCAGCAGGTCGACGTGCTCCCAGCCGATCTCCGGCGACATGACGATGGACCGCACCCGGTCGCCGTCGCGCAGGTTCTCGCAGCACATGCCGTCGGGCAGGTCGTCGAAGCCGTTGCGGGCGTCCCGGTCCCGCCGCCCCCGGGCTGGGGAGTCGACCGTGACGACCAGCGCCGCGCAGCCGGCCGCCTCCGCCCGCCGGACGATCGCCTCGGTGAAGTCCATGTCCGGCTGGAGGTAGAGCTGGAACCACAGGGTCACGCCCGACGCGGCGGACGCGACGTCCTCGACGGCCATGGTCGAGGCCATGCTCACGATCATGACGGTGCCCGCGGTGGCCGCCGCGCGGGCCGTGGCCCGCTCGCCCTCGGGATCGGCCAGCCGGTGGAACGCGGTCGGCGCCACCAGCACGGGCATGGCCAGGGAGCTGCCGAGCAGGGTGACCCCGGTCCGGGGGCTCCCCGCGCCGCGCAACACGCGCGGCAGCAGCGCGAGCCGGGCGAACGCCGTCTCGTTGGCGCGCAGGGTGATCTCCTCGCCGGCCCCGCCGGCGAAGTAGTCGTAGTGGGCGGGGGCGAGGCGGTCGCGGGCCGCCGCCTCGTACTCCCCGATGGTCGCGAGCACGGTCGTCACACCGAGACCGCGATGCTGTGGTGCTGGAAGAAGTCCCGCAGCGGATTGAGATGCACCTGCTCGGACGTCCAGTCGTTCTCCAGGTTCTCGGTGACGTGGTGGACCGCCTCCACCACGCCGTTCCGGAAGCGGCGCACCACGGGGTGGAGGTAGTGGCCCTCGTGCGCGCGCTCCGCGTCGCTCTGGGTGATCCGCCCCACCGAGATGTCGAAGGGGTCCACCTGGTCGTGGCCGGGGCCGTACTCCAGTGTGACGGCGAAGTGGCCCTGGTCGCCGACCGGTGGCCCCTGCAGGTCGAGCGGCACCTCCTCCAGGTAGCGCGCGCCGCCGCGGCCGTCGGGCACGATGACGTCGGCCAGCACCCCGAACTGCTGCCACAGCGCCGAACTGCGGTTGACCCGTTCGAGCACGGCCGCCGCGAGCGCGCCGGGCTCGGCGGGCAGGTCGCGGCCCGGCCACTCCACGCCGTGGTACCGCGCCTCCAGGGCCCGGTGCAGGGCGCGCACGCCGTACCGGAACCCGTGGATGAACCCGCTGGTCCCCCGCTTGAAGTCGCGCGACTGAGTGATCGTCCCGGCGAAGTGGAGATCCGGCACGTTGACCGACTCGAACGCCGGGGTCAGCGCCGGGAACCTGTCGTTGATCGCCAGCTCCGGCCGGCATTCGGGAGCGAAGATCGAGGGGTCGAACCGGAATCCGGTGCAGACGATCACCCGGTCGTACGGGATGTCCTTGGTGACCTCGTCGGCCCGGACGAAGGCCACGGTGACCAGGTAGGAGCCGTCGGCCCGGCGCTCGATGCGCCGGACGTCGCCGTCCAGCACGGCGTTCTGCAGCTTGAGCTGATAGGTGTCGAGGAAGTTGTTGTTGTACGCGCGCAGGTGCCCGACGAAGTGGGTCCGCCAGGCCAGCTTGACCGAGTGCGGCCCGGCCACGTGGATGACCGCGGCCGTCTCGATGAGGTTGTCGGCGGTCTCGAAGGCCGAGTTGGCCTTGCCGATGATCAGCACCCGCTTGTTCGTGTAGTCGGCGGGATCGACGGAGACGTCGCCGTACTGCTCGGCGGTCTCGACGCCGGGGATCGGCGGGACGTTGGGCCGGGTGACCCCCGTCGCGACGATCACCCGCCGGGCCTGGTATGTCCGGCCGCGCTCGTCGGTCACCGTGAACGGGCCGCCGGCGTCCGGGCGCGCGACCTCGGCGACCCGCGCGTCGTACGTGATGTGCGACTCCTGGGTGGCGGCGAAGTCCTCCAGGTAGCGAACCATGTCGTCGGCGTCGGGGAAGTAGCGGTCGCTGTAGTGGGTGAACAGGAGCCGGGGGTCGTCGGACAGCAGCGAGTTCCAGTCCATCCGGAGGTTGAGCTCCGGGTCGTCCCAGCCGGTGTACTTCTTGTTGATGGAGATCAGCTTCCGGTGGCGGGGGAAGGTCCGGAAGAACGCGCCCGGCGCGGGCGTCGCCTCCAGGATCCGGTAGCTCCGCCCCGCCCGGTGCAGGAAATGGCCCATCTGCAGGCCCGCCGGTCCGGCGCCGATCACCAGGTAGTCAAGGGTCTCTTCCGGCACTGCCGCCTCCCTCGCTGGGTGGTTGAAGTTTCACCAGTGTTGGCGGGGGATTCTCAGAAATCTCTCAGAGCGCTACCGGCGGGTGCCGCTCCAGCAGGGCGCGCTTGTCCGGTTTGCCGCTGGCCGCGACCGGCACGCCGGGCACCGTCGTGATCGTCCGGGGCACGCTGTCCGCACCGAGTTCGGCGCGGACCAGGGCGGTGAGGACGGCGGGGTCCGGCGCGCGGCCGGGCACGGGGACGACGAAGGCGTGGACGGCCTCCCCGGTCCGCTCGTCCGGCGCGCCGGTCACGTACGCCTCGGCCACGTCCGGGTGCCCGGCCAGCACCCGCTCGATGGGCCCGGCGTAGACGACGATCGCGTTGACGATGACGACGTCCCTGGTCCGGCCGGCCAGATAGAGCAGGCCCGCGTCGTCGAGGCGGCCGAGGTCGCGGGTGCGCAGCCAGCCGTCCCGCAGCACGTCGCGGGTCTCCTCCGGCTGTCCCCAGTAGCCCGTCATCAGGAAGGGGCTGCGCACGTGGACCTCACCCGTGCGTCCCGTCCCGACCGGGCGGCCCTCCTCGTCGCGCACGCTGATCTCGACGCTGGGGTGGGCACGGCCGACGGAGTCCGGCGCGCGGCCGAGGTCGCCGGGGTTGAGGATCGTGATCATCCCGGCCTCGGTCGCGCCGTACCCCTGATAGACGACGGGACCGAGCCGGTCCGCCGCCTCCCGCATCCGGTGCGGGCTGATGGGCGATCCGGCGACCATCAGCATGCGCAGGCTGCCGACGTCGGCCCGCTCCTCGCGGAGCAGGTCGAGCATCTGGCACAGCCGGGGCGGAGTGACGATGGCGCTGGTGATGCGGTGACGCTCGACCGCGTACGGGAACAGCGGCCGGCCGTCGTCCTCCGGGATGACCGCGGTGCCGCCGCCGAGCAGGCACGGCGCCAGGAAGTCCAGCACCACCTGGCTGGCCAGGGTGCCGAACAGCATGTGCCGCCCGAACCTGCCGGCGAAGCCGGGCTCGACCGACGACCAGACGCGGGGCCAGGACCAGTGCGCGCCGAGGCCGCGATAGCTGAGCACGCAGCCCTTCGGCTCGCCGGTGCTGCCGCTGGTGAAGGTCAGCAGGGCCACGTCGTCCGGACGCGCCGTGACGGCGGGGATCGGGCTGCCGCCTCCTCCGGGTGCGGCGAGGATGTCGACGGCGGCGGGCACACCGGCGAGGGGACCGAGCGACAGCACCGTGGCCGCCCCGGCCGCGCCCAGCACGTCCGGGGTCGCGGACGCCGGGTCGACGACCACCGCGTCGACTCCAGTGTCGACTCCAGTGTCCACTCCCGCCCCGACTCCCGCCCCGACTCCCGGCCCGAGGACGTGCGCGAGCTGGCGGGGCGTGTATCCGGGCTTCACGGCCACGACGCGGCAGCCCAGCACGTGCGCGGCGATCTGGGCGGCGAACGCCTCTGGCGTCACCCCGGTCCGTACGGCGACGCCCCGGCCGGGGCCGAGGCCCGCCTCCCGCATCGCCACGGCCATGCGCCCGATCAGGTCGAGCAGCTCACTCCGGGAGACGGTCCTGTCCCCCTGTTCGAAGGCCGGGCTACCGGGCGCGCTCCGCAGCGCGTCCAGGAGGACCTGCGGAAACACCCCGCCCTCTGCCTCGGTCTCGGTCTTGGCGGGCTCGGCGGGCAAGGGGGGTGCGACGGGATCGTGCACGTCCGGCTCCTTCGTCTCGCGGGCGCCCTGCCGCGGCGACGACGCCGTCGGCCGCGGCGCGGGTGCCGGTGCGCCACCGGCCTCACGCCCGCCGACGGTAGGAGGCGCACATCAGAGCCGCATCAGAGCCGAACCAGAGCCGAATCAGAGCGCCTCGTTCCGGGTCCGCGGCGGTCGCGATCACTCCGAGGCCCGTGGAAGGCCGTTCGCGGAAATCGGGGTGCGGCGAGGCGCAGGGTCTTGTCAGGATCGGCGCATGCGACACTGGCCGCTCTTCGCGCTCAGGGTGACGACTCCCCGGCTGGAACTCCGGCTGCCGACCCTGGACGACCTCGACGCGCTCGCCGACCGCGCGGCGGAGGGCGTCCACGAGCCCGGGGGGATGCCGTTCGGCGTGCCGTGGACGGACGCCCCGCCGGACGAGCGCGCCCGCTCGACCGTCCAGATTCACTTCCGGCAGTGGGGCACCTGGTCGCCCGACAACTGGAGTTGCAGCTTCGTCGTCGCCTGGGAGGGCCAGATCGTCGGCACGCAGGGGATGGCGGGCCGCGACTTCGCGTACACCGGGGAGATCTCCACCGGTTCCTGGCTGGGCCTGCGCTTCCAGGACAAGGGCATCGGCACCGAGATGCGCGCCGCCGTCCTGCACCTCGCGTTCGCCGGGCTCGGGGCGCGCCACGCGACGTCGTCCGCCTTCGTCGACAACCCGCGGTCGCTCGCCGTGTCGCGCAAGCTCGGCTACCGCGACGACGGCATCGAGGTGCACCGGCGCCGGGACGGGGCGGCTCAGCAGCAGCGGGTGCGGCTGGCCCGCGAGGACTGGACGGCCCGGGCGGGGTTCGAGATCCACGGCCTCGACCCCTGCCTGCCCCTGTTCGGCCTCCCCCCGCGCGCTTAGGCGTGCAGGGCGAGCCCCTTGAGCGTCTTGTCGACGGCGTTCCTGGGTCCGTACACGGCCAGGCCGACGAGTGACATCTCCCCGGCCGTCACGGCCCGTACGGCGGCGCGGTTGTCCGCGTCGTTGCCGGTCTTGAACATCTCCTCGATGTAGACGGCGACGTCGAGCCCCCGTTCGACGGCGCGGTCGCGCACCCGGGCCAGCTCCGCCGCGTCCGCCGCGTAGACGAGGACGGGCTGGCGGAACATGGGCAGGTAGGAGGTGCCCGAGCCGTCCTCGTACGGCTCGCCGATCACCTCGGGGACTCCCCCGGCGACCGCGCTCGCCAGGAACGCCGTCACGTTGAGCTTCTGCCAGTCGGCCAGGTCCCCGCGCACGACTATGCCGATCTTGGTGGTGAAACGCATGGGTCCAGGCTGGCCGGGACCGCGACACCGGGTCTTGTACGCTCGTGCGCCGCGCTGGTTCGTCCGCTGCTACGGCATCAGCCCGGGGGAGTACCGCGCGGCGGGGCCGGTCAGGCCAGGCGCGGCGGGAACCCGCCAGTGGCCACCGGACCCCAGGAGATCGGGGTGATCCGCAGCAGCGACTTGCCCTGCCGGACCATCGCCGCGCGATACTCCTCCCAGTCGGGGTGCTCACCCGAGATCGACCGGTAGTACTCGACCAGCGGCTCAAGGGCGTCGGGCAGGTCGAGCACCTCGGCGGCGCCGTCCACCTGCACCCACGGCCCGTCGAAGTCGTCCGACAGCACGACCACGCTGACGCGGGGGTCGCGGCGGGCGTTGCGGGTCTTGGCCCGCTCGGGATACGTCGAGACGACGATGCGCCCCTCGGGGTCGACGCCGCAGGACACCGGGGACGCCTGCGGCCCGCCGCCGCTTCTCGTCGTGATCAGGATGGCCTTGTGGCGGTCACGGACGAAGTCGAGCAGTTGTTCACGGGAGACGGTCTCGGCGGTCGCGATCCTGGGACTCATGACGCAACTCTAGTAACCGGCCCCCGCCTCGACGGGACCCGGATGAACCCGTCCTCAGACGGCCGTCCTCCCGTTGACCCAGGCAGCGACCTGGACCCGTGAACTGAACCCCAGCTTGTCGAGGATGTGCTCGATGTGGCCCTCGGCGGTGCGCTGCGAGATGACCAGCCTGCCCGCGATGTCCTTATTGCTCAGGCCTTCCGCCACCAGCCGCGCGATCTCGGTCTCCCTGCGGGTCAGCGGCCCGATCTTCCCGGGCGCCTGGGCGGCGGGCAGCCTGTCCGTCAGGGCGTACGCGACCGCCTCGCCCGGCGGCATGGCCGCGCCCCGGGCGAGCGTGGCCCGGAAAGCGGCCTCGCCGAGCCCCGTACGGACGGCCGCCACGCACGCGTCGCGGAAGCGGCTCAGGTAGCCGAACTCCCCCATCCGCGACCCGGCGGCCGCCCAGACGGCATCGGCCGCGCCGAGCAGCCGGGCCGCCCGCTCGTGGTCGCGCGCTCCCGCCGCGAACCAGGCGCGGGCCTCCAGGTTCACGCCCAGGCCGAGCCGGTCGTCCAGCAGGGCGCTGTGCCGCAGGCTCTCGTCGCCGTGCTCCACGGCCGCCCGCGTGTCGCCCCGGCGCCAGGCGGAGATCGACAGCGCGAGCAACGCGTACGCCCGGTGCCGGCCCTCGCCGTACAGGTCGCACAGGGCCACGCACTCCTCGGCGAGGTCGCGGGCCGCGGCGCGGCCGAGGGACGCGTGCGCCAGGGCGAGCCGGCTGAGGGCGAGCGCGAGGCCGACAGGGTCGCCGACGGCGCGGTGGGCCCGTACGGCCTCCTCGTACCACCGCATGCCGGTGCGCAGGTCACCCCCGCGGACGGCGGTCATGCCGGTGAGGAACGCGACGTGGCCGCGGATCCCGCGCAGGCCGAGCCGTCCGGCGATCGTCCCGGCCTCCTCCAGCCGGGCGGTCGCGGTGGCGCGGTCCCCGGCGAGCAGGGCGATCCAGGCCCCCGCCCACAGGCCGTGGGCGCGCGCCTCCCCCGGATCCGTCTGGGCGGCCAGGCCCCGGTCGAACCAGCCCGCCCCCTCCGGCAGGTGGTGACCGCTCCAGTGGTACAGCAGCTCCGCGATCATCGTCAGGGCCGTCTCGGCCCCTCCCGGCTCGCGCAGCGACCAGTCCAGCGCCGTACGCAGGTCGGCGTGCTCGCGCCGGAGACGCTCCGTCCAGGACCTCTGCGCTACGCCGGAGGGCTCCGCCCAGGCCCGCGAGGTGATCCGGCGGTAGTAGTCGCGGTGCCGCCGGCGCAACGCCGCCTCCTCGCCGGACGCCGCCAGCAGCGCACGGCCGAACGCCCGGACCGTGTCCTGGAGGTGGTAGCGGACCACGCCGTCGTGTTCACAGGGGCGCAGGACCGACGCGCCCACCAGACCGGCGACCAGCGCGGGCACGTCCTCCCGGGCGATGCCGTCCCCGGCGCACACGTGCTCGGCCGCCTCCAGGTCCACGCCACCGCTGAAGACGGAGACCCGCCGCCACAGCAGCCGTTCCCCGGGTGTGCACAGGTCGTGGCTCCACTCGAACAGCGCCTGCGGCACGCGCCCGTGCCGGAGCCGGTCGTCCAGCCCCCGCAGCACCTGCCGCGCTGTCAGGTCGCGCAGCCGTACGGCGGTCATCTCGATCGCCAGGGGCAGCCCGCCGAGGCGGCGGCAGATCTCGGCCGTCTCGGGCCCTGCGCCCTCGAACCCCGGCGCGACGGCGGCGGCGCGATCCGCGAACAGCCGCACCGCGTCCGGCTCCGGGAGCGGGGCGAGTTCGACGACCCGCTCGCCCGGAAGGCCGAGCGGCCGCCTGCCGGTGGCCAGGACCCGCAGCTCGGGAAGCGCGCGGACCAGCGTGTCCACGAACGGCGCGCACCCGGGAAGGAGGTGCTCGCAGTTGTCGAGCACGACCAGGGCCGGCCCGCCGCGCAGCCTGTCGATCACCGCCTCCAGCGGCGGCCTGGCCGAGTGACCCGCGACCGGCAGGGCGTCGCCCACGGCGTGCGCCAGCAGCGCGGGGTCCTCCAGGGCGGCGAGCTCGGCCAGCCGGACGCCGCCGGGGAAGCTCCCGCCGGCCTCCTCGGCCGCCCGCAGGGCGAGGCGGGTCTTGCCGACGCCGCCCACGCCCACCACGGTGACCACGCGGGCGGTCCCCAGCAGGCGCCCGATCTCGGCCAGCTCGGGCCCGCGCCCGACGAAGCTCGCGCCTCCCGGTCCCCCAGCGGTCATGACGCCCATGCCGCCCCCGTCGTCCGTACGCCAGTGGCCTCTACCAGCGTACTTTCCCCGCTCGGCCGGAGAGGTGGGCGCGGCCGTCGCTCAGGCGGAGCCCATCCGCCGCAGGATCTGCTCGCGCCTGACCTGCAGGTCGTCGATCAGCGCCTCCAGCTGTTCGACGTTGGTCAGCAGGGTGGCCCGCTCGGCCATGTCGGTCGGCGCGTCCCAGCTCTGCCCGATCTCCTCGCGCATCTGCGCGCTCTCCTTGCGCATGCGCTCGATCTGCGCGTCCAGCTCCTCAAGCTCCTTCTTGAGCTCCGGATCACCCATGCCACACCGTCCCGCTTCCGTCACTCGCGCTCGTCGTTCCGTTCGCCCACCCCATTTCCACGCGGAGGAGAACTATTCGAGGACGGAGCCGCAGAGGTACTCGGTCGTGCCGTGCTCCCGCGCCCGCTCCGCGGCGGTCAGCCGGGCCAGCAGGTACGCCGGGAGGAGAGGGGCGGCCTGCTCGGCGGTGAAGAATCCGTAGTCCTCCAGCTCCTCCTCCTGGAGCACCATGCCGGCGCCGTCCTCCACGACCCCGCAGTCGAACAGGAAGTGGACCAGCGGAACCGGCCGGTCGTCGAGCGGCGGCACCCAGTGGACGACGAGCAGGCGGCCCACCGGCCGGACCAGGCTCAGCTCCTCGGCCAGCTCCCGGCGGCAGGCCTCCTCGGGCGACTCGCCCTCGTCGACGTGCCCGCCCGGCCAGCCCCAGTGGTCGCGGTAGCCCGGCTTGACGAGCAGGACCCGGCCCGAGGGATCGGTGACGAACCCGGCCGCCGCGGCGGCCACCTTGAACAGGCCCGCGTAGAAGGCCTCCGCCGGTATCACCGCAGTTCCGATCGCATGTCCCTGAGCCTAGTCGGGGACGTCCCCTAGATCGTGGGGAGGAGGAACGTACGCCCCTGGCAGTACGCGCGATCTGGTCTGCGCGCCCGATGTACCGCCCTTGATCGACTTCTACCGTCGAGACAGACGTGAAGAGGTCCGTGAAAAGGGGAGGTCATGAGAGGCCGCAGGAACATCGCCGCCGCCATCGGTGGCTGGAGCGCGCGCCACCGCTGGGCGGCGCTGCTCATCTGGATCGCGTTCGTCGCCCTGGCGACGGTCGCGGGCAACGCCGCCGGCACGGTGGAGATGCGCGGCTACGAATCCGCGAACGGCGACTCCCGCCAGGCGGAGCAGATCCTCGACGGCGCGGGGTTCAAGAACGTGGCCGGCGAGATCGTGCTGGTCCAGTCGCGTACGGGGACGCTGACCATCGCCGACCCGGCCTTCCGCCGGGCGGTCGAGGACGTCAGGAAGGCCGTCGAGGCCACCGGCCAGGTCGAGCACGTGCGCACGCCGTACGACAAGGAACCCTCGCCGGTGACGCAGGACCGGCGGACGACGCTGGTGCAGTTCGACATGAAGGGCGACGGCGGCACGGCGGAGGAGCGGATCCAGCCGGTGCTCGACGCGGTGGCCCGGGTGCAGGGGGCGCATCCGGACCTGCGCGTGGAGGAGGCCGGATCGGCCAGCGCGGACAAGCTGATCGGTGAGGCGATCGACAAGGACTTCGTCCGTGCCGAGCAGCTTTCACTGCCCATCACGATCGGGATCCTGCTCGCCGCGTTCGGCGCGCTGCTGGCGGCGATCGTGCCGGTCGCGCTCGCGATGACCGCGATCTTCGCCGCTACGGGCCTGCTGGCCTTCACCAGCCACCTCCTGCACGTCGACTCCGCCACGAGCAACGTCATGCTGCTCATCGGCCTCGCCGTCGGGGTGGACTACTCGCTCTTCTACATCATGCGCGAACGGGAGGAGCGGGCCAGGGGCCGGAGCAAGAAGCGGGCCATCGAGATCGCGGCGGCCACCTCGGGACGCGCCGTGCTGATCTCCGGCATCACCGTCATCGTCGCCATGGCGGGCATGTTCCTCACCGGCAACGGCGTCTTCATGGGCTTCGCCGAGGGCACGATCCTCGTGGTGCTCACGGCCGTCGTCGGCTCGCTGACGGTCCTGCCCGCCCTGCTCTCGCTGATCGGCGACAAGATCGACGCCCGGCTGGTCCACGGCGCCGTACGGGTCGTCACCGGCGGCCGGGTGACCTGGCGCCGGATCCTCGGCGTGCGCGGCGGCGAGAGCCGGGTCTGGGGGGCGGTCATGCGGCCGGTGCTGCGCCACCCGCTCGTCTCGGTGCTCCTCGCCGGCGGCCTGCTCGTGGGCCTCGCGATCCCCGCCTTCCAGCTGAAGACCGGCACGCAGACCATCGACGACCTGCAGGGTGACTACCAGATCGCCGAGACGTTCAAGCGGATCGACAAGGCGTTCCCCGGCGGCAACGAGCCCGCGGTCGTCGTGGTCGAGGCCGCCGACGTGACGACGCCCGCGTTCACCGCGAAGATCGAGGACTTCAAGCGGCGGGCCCTCGCCACCGGTGAGGCCAACGAGCCCTTCGCCGTCGCCGTCAACCCCGCGAAGACCGTGGCGAAGATCAGTATCGGCATCAAGGGCACCGGCGCGGACGAGGTGTCCGAGCACGCGATCCGCACGCTGCGCGACGAGGTCGTGCCGGCCGCCCTCCCCGGCGCGCACGTCACCGGCAACACCGCGGGCTCGATGGACTTCAACGAGCAACTCGGCCGCAGGATCCCGCTGGTGTTCGCGTTCGTGCTGCTGCTGGCCTTCGTGCTGCTGCTGGTGTCGTTCCGCTCGCTGGTCGTGGCGGTCAAGGCCATCGCGCTCAACCTGCTGTCCGTCGCCGCGGCGTACGGCGTGCTCGTGCTGGTCTTCCAGAAGGGGTACGGCGAGAGCCTGCTGGGCTTCCACTCGACCGGGGCGATCACCAACTGGCTGCCGTTGTTCCTGTTCGTGATCCTCTTCGGGCTGTCGATGGACTACCACGTGTTCATCCTCAGCCGGATCAGGGAGGCGTACGACAAGGGCATGAGCACCGAGGACGCCGTGGCGTTCGGGATCAGGAGCACGGCGGCCGTCGTGACGAGCGCCGCGCTCATCATGGTGGCGGTGTTCTCGACCTTCGCCACGCTGTCGCTGCTGACGTTCATGCAGATGGGCATCGGCCTCGCGGTGGCGGTCCTGATCGACGCGACGATCGTCCGGGCGGTGCTGCTGCCGGCCACGATGAAGCTGCTCGGCGACTGGAACTGGTATCTGCCGCGCTGGCTCGGCTGGCTCCCTCGGCTTTCGCACGGGGACGACGCGGCCGAGGAGGCCCCGGAGACTCCCGAGGAGCGGGTCCCCGCCCTCGTCTGACCCACGCGAAGCCCGCGCCGGGACGGTCCCAGCCGTCCCGGCGTCGGCCTGACCGGCATCGACGCGGCGGCGAGGTTCGGGGTCGGGTCGGCGGCGCTGTCCACCCTCGCGATGCTGCAACTGCTCGTCTACGCGGCCATGCAGATCCCCGTCGGAGTGCTGGTCGACCGCCTGGGCTCCCGGCGGATGCTGCTCGCCGGCGCCGCGGTGATGGCCCTCGGCCAGCTTCTGTTCGCCGTCTCGGCCGATCTCACCACGGCCGCCGCCGGGCGGGTGCTGGTCGGCTGCGGCGACGCCATGACGTTCATCAGCGTGATCCGGGTGGTCAACGTCTGGTTCCCGCCCCGCCGCAACCCGCTGATCGTGCAGCTCACCGGCATCCTCGGCCAGTTCGGCGCGGTCGTGTCGGCCGTACCGCTGATCACCTCGCTGCACGCGTACGGCTGGACGCCGACCTTCCTGTGGGCGGCGGGCCTTGGCGGGGTGGCCCTGGTCGCCGTCGCGGCCGGGCTGCGCGACCGGCGGCCCGAACGCGCTCCGGCGGCGTCGGGAGTGCGCGCCGCCTGGGCCGAGCCGGGCACCCGCCTCGGCATGTGGACCCACGCCGCCACCTCGTCGTCGGCTGCGGCGTTCACCCTTCTGTGGGGATATCCGTACCTGGTGCAGGGCCAGGGCCTGTCCCCCCGGACGGCCGGGACGCTGCTGACCGCGCTGACCCTGCTCGCCATGGCCTGCGGGCCGCTGCTCGGCCACCTCGCCGGCCGCTTCCCGCTGCGCCGCTCGTGGATGGTGCTGACGATCATCGGTGCCACGGCCGGCGCGTGGACGCTCGTCCTGCTGTGGCCCGGCCGCGCCCCCGTCTGGACCCTCGGGTACGCCAGGACCTTCAACCCCGCCGAACGCATCGGCGTCGCCACCGGGATCGTCAACGGCGGCGGCTTCGCGGCCTCGATGTCTCTGATCGCGCTTATCGGCGTCACGATGGACCTCCAAGGCGGCTACCGCTGGGCCTTCGCCGTGCAGTACCCCATCTGGCTGCTCGGCGCCGTCCAGGTCATGCGCTACCGCACCCGCGCCCGCCGCCGCGCCTCCACTCCCCTCACCCCCACCCCGGCCCCCGCCTAACCGCCCGGGAGTGCCCGCCGCAGGTCCTTCATGAGCAGCAGGAGGTGCAGCGGATCGCTCGGGCTCTGCTCGAACGCGGCGAGCCGCAGGTAGAAGGCCCGGGCCGTCTCGCTCTCGCAGTGGATGAGCATGGCTCGGACACCGATCTGGTCGGCCACCCGCGCCACCCTGCGGAAGGCGTCCACCACCAGCGCTCGTCCCAGTCCGATCCCCTGTGCGGCCCTGTCCACACCCAACCGCGCCAGGATGACGACGGGCTGATCGCGACGACCTGCCCCCTTGAGCAGCCGTGCGGGAGCCGCCGCCGAACCGACGCTCCCGGCCGCGAGCGCGTAGTAACCCATCACTCTGCCGGACCCGGCGTCGCGAACGACGTACACACGGCACCCTCCGCTCGCGTGCGCCTGCAGCGCATGGCGTGTCAGCCACTCGCTCTGAGCGGGAGAGCCGCAATCGAAGCCGTCGAGGTCGTCGTCGCGTGCGATGGACGACACCTGCGACAGCTTCACGGGTTCTCGTCCAGCAGCGTCGGGGTTCGCATGAGCTCGGCCAGCCCCGGCACGTCACGGGGCTCCCGGGACAGAGCCGTGTCGAAGGCCCGCCACTGCTCCTCGTCGAGGCGGAAACCCGTGCGGTCCGCCAGCAGTTCGCGAGCGGCCGTGGTCGCGGCGCCGAGCACGAACGAGGAAACGGTGTCCCCCGCGACCTCGCTCGCGCTCTCCAGCAGCCGTTTGGTCTCCCCGTCCACGCGCAGGTTGATGCGCTCCTCCTTGGCACCCACGACCAGAGCGTACGTACGTTGTGCAGCCATGACCAAGAGCCTAGCAAGAAGATTGGCGATACGTAATCGATTAATTACGCAGAGCGATGAAGGGCTGGGGGAAGTGGGCGGGGGCGAGGACGGCGGTGCGGGCGAGGAGGTTACGGCGCGTCCGTACGGCGAGATCGGGATCCTCGTCGTACACGTAGCGGATCGAGAGATCGGCGAGCTGCGCCGGGTGGTGCAGGAGGTCGCCGCTGATCAGCACGTCTCCGACCGCCACGCACTGGTGGCCGGGCGTGTGCCCGGGGGCGTGGAGCACCCGGACGCCGGGAACGGCCTCGGCGTCGCCGTCGATCACGTCCAGGCTCTCCCCCAGCGGCGCGATGATCCGCTCGCGCACCGGGCCGGACGCCCACTCGACCTCCGCCCGCTGCAGCACGTAGCGGGCGTTCGGGTAGGCCGGGGCGCCGTCCACGACGCACCCGCCGGCGTGGTCGCTGTGCAGGTGGGTCACCACCACGACGTCGACGTCCGCCGGGGCGACCCCGGCGGCGGCCAGTTCCGCGCCCAGCCGTCCGGGCAGGGGCGCCCAGGTCGCGGGTGAGTCCGCGCCGCCGATGCCGGTGTCCACCAGGACCGTACGGCCCCCGGCCCGCAGCAGGTAGCAGTGGAAGTGGAGCACCCACTCCTCGTCGGGGCCGAACGACGAGCCGGGGAACATCTCCGGCAGCGGTTTGCGGATGGGGGGACCCATCGGGCCCACGGCGTCGCACAGGGGAGTGATCTCGACACCGGCCACGACTCTCGGCTCGTACGGCATCGGACCACGATACGGCGGGTGCGACGACGCCCGGGCGGCCGGGATGATGGAGGGGTGCTCGCCGACGTCATCGACCTGCTCGTCTGCCCGCTCTGCACCGCGAAGATCCACCTGGAGGGGGGATCGGTGCGGTGCGGGAGCGGCCATTCCTTCGACGTCGCGCGCCAGGGATACGTGAACATGCTCACCCGGCCCGCCGGCACGGCCGACACGCCCGGCATGGTCGCGGCGCGGGCGCGCTTCCTCGACGCGGGCCACTACGCTCCGCTGGCCCGCCGCCTCACCCGGCTGTGCGCGGGCGCGGAGGTGGTCGCCGACGCGGGCGCGGGCACCGGCCACTACCTGGCGGCGGCGCTCGGCGACGGCGCGGTGGGGATCGCGCTCGACGTGTCCAAGCACGCGCTGCGGCGGGCCGCGCGGGCCCATCCCCGTGTCGGCGCGGTCGTCGCGGACGTGTGGCGGCCTCTGCCGGTCGGCGACGCCCGCGTCGACGTGCTGCTGAACGTCTTCGCGCCGCGCAACGCGCCGGAGTTCGCCCGGGTCCTGCGGCCGGGCGGGACGCTGGTCGTCGTGACGCCCGGCCCCGGCCACCTGCGCCCGCTCGTGGAACGGCTCGGCCTGCTGTCGGTGGACGAGGACAAGGAGCGCCGCCTGGAGGAGAGCCTCGGCGGCGCGTTCACCCGGGAGGGCGAGGAGACGGAGGAGTTCACGCTCTCCCTCGGCCACGAGGAGGCCGGAGCGGTGGTCGGCATGGGCCCGAGCGCCTGGCACACGCGCCCGGAGGAACTGGCCGCGCGAATCGGCGACCTGCCCGACCCGGTCGAGGTGACCGCCTCGTTCCGCGTCTCCCGCTGGACGGCCCGCACCTGACCTTTCCTCTGTGGGCGGAATCCTCGCCCGACATCACCCATTTAGCGGTCATTGTCGCGCCTCACAGGACATACTGAACGCGACCCCGTAGGTGCGCAGGGGAGGGCGGCATGAAGGCCGAGGAACGCTGGCAGGCCAGGTTCCGGGCACCGCGCGTGACCCTGCCCACGTGGGCGCGGCAGGCGCCGCATCGTGCCGTCTACCGCGGCAACGCCTCCGGCGCCTGGGAGATCTACGCCTGGGACCGGTCGAACGGGCGCACCCGCCAGGTCACCGACCGCCCCAACGGCACCCGGCACGGCGCGATCGACCCGACCGGCCGCTGGGTCTGGTGGTTCGGCGACGCCGGCGGCGACGGGCAGGGCGTCTGGTCGCGGCAGCCGTTCGACGGCGGTCCCGACGTGCCCCTTCCCCTGCCACCCGGTCATCCGAGCGGGCTCGCGCTCGCCTCCGACGGCACCGCGGCGGTCGGCCGTTCCTCCCGGGACGGTTTCGAGATCCTGCTGGCCAGGCCGGAAGACGAGCCGGTGCGGCTCTACCACCACGACGAGTACGCCGTGGTCGCGGACATGTCCCTCGACGGGGCGGTCGTCGCCGTCACCCACAGCGAGCACGGCGACCTGCTGCACCCGGCCGTACGGGTGCTGAAGGCGAACGGATCGGTGGCCGCCGAGCTGGACGACGGGCCCGGCAAGGGGGTGATCGGGGTCCGCTTCGCCCCCGTGCCCGGCGACCGGCGGCTGCTGGTCCTGCACGAGCGCCGGGGCCGCCGCGAGCCGCTCGTGTGGGACACGGTGACCGGCGAGCAGCGGGAGATCTGGTTGCGTGGGCGCGGGGAGATCTCCGCCGACTGGTACGACGACGGCCGCGCCCTGCTGATCGTCCACAACCACCGGGGCCGCACCGAACTGCTGCGCTACGACCTCGCCGGTGGGGGCCTCACGCCCATCGACAGCCCGCACGGGGTGATCGAGGCGGCGGCGCCGCGGCCCGACGGCACCGTCGAGTACGCCTGGTCGAGCGCGGCCCACCCTCCGGTGATCAGGTCGAGCAACGGCCACGTCGTCTTCAGCCCCGGCCGTACGCCACCGCCGTCCGTGCCGCTGGAGGACATCGACGTGGAGGGTCCGGCCGGCCGCATCCACGCCCTCGTCTCCCGGCCGGAACGGGCCGCCGCGCCGTACCCCGCGGTGTTCCTGCTGCACAGCCAGCCGGCCGCGTTCGACGGCGTGCCGGGCGGGCAGGACGACGACTCCTTCCAGCCGCAGGTGGCGGCGTGGGTGGACAGCGGCTTCGCGGTGATCCGGGTGAACCACCGCGGCTCGGCCGGGTACGGCTCGGCCTGGCGCGACGCGCTGCGCGGAGACGTCGGCCACATCGAGCTCGCCGACGTGGCGGCGGTGCGCGACTGGGCCGTGGAACACGGCATCGCCGACCCCGACCGTCTCGTGCTCGCCGGGGCCTCGTGGGGCGGCTACCTGACCCTGCTCGCGCTCGGCACCCAGCCGAAGGCCTGGGCGGCGGGGATCGCGACCATGCCCATCCCCGACCACGCGGCGATGTACGAGCAGGAGGCCGAGTGCCTGCGCGCGGCGCACCGGGCGCTGCTCGGCGGCTCTCCGGCCGAGGTGCCCGACCGGTACGCCGCGTCCTCCCCGATCACGTACGCCGACATGGTCGAGGCGCCGCTGCTGATCATCGCGGGGGACGACGATCCGCACTGCCCGATGGAGCAGATGGAGCGCTACGTGCGGGCCCTCGCCGACCACGGCCGCGAGGCGACCCTCTACCGGTACGCGGCGGGGCCCGACGGCACGCCGGCGGTCGAGGAGAGGGTCCGGCAGATGGCGGCGTCCATCGACTTCGCCGTACGCGCCCTGGGCCGGGCCTGACCCGCCCGAAACGCGGCGGTCAGGGGGCGCGCAGGACGAGGATGGCGAGGTCGTCGGCGCTCGGTTCGGGCGCGAAGTCCTGCACGGCGCGGCGGATGCGCTCGGCGACGGCGCGGGCGGACAGGTCGGCGCACTCCGCCAGCAGCCGGGCGAGGCCGCCGTCGTCGTCCAGCAGCCGGTCGCCCGACCTCCGCTCGGTCACCCCGTCGGTCACGCCGAGCAGCACGTCACCGGGCGTGAGCCGCAGCTCGTCCTCCTGGAACCTCGCCTCGGGGAACACCCCGAGCAGCGACTGCGGCGAGGCGACGACCTCGACCTCGCCGTTCGGCCGCAGCCGCATCGCCTCCGGGTGCCCGGCGGAGACGAGCCGGATGTCGAGCCCTTCGGGCACGACGTTGATCTGGCCGTGCAGCAGCGTCAGGAAGCGGGCGCGCTCCCCCTCCTCCAGGATCGCCTGGTTGAGGCGGCCCACTACGGCGGCCACGCCGTACCCCTCGCGGGCGAGCAGCCGGAGCGTGTGCCGGGCCAGCCCGGTCACGGCGGCGGCCTCGGGGCCGGTGCCGCACACGTCGCCGATCGCGAACCGCCAGACGCCCTGGGCGACCGGGAACAGGTCGTAGAAGTCGCCGCCGACCTCGTTGGTCTCGCCGGCCGGCTCGTAGATCACGTGGAAGTCGAGGCCGGGCGTGTCCGGCTCGTCGGGCGGCAGCAGGCTGCGCTGGAGCGCCCGGTTGGCCGCGGCCTGCTGCGCGTACAGGCGGGCGTTGTCGAGCGCCAGCGCCGCGCGCCGGCCGAGGTCCTCGGCGATCTGCATCGCCTCGTCGGGGAAGTGGTCGCGCCGGCCCAGGCACATCACGCCGAGCCGCCGCCCGCGCGCGGTCAGCGGGTACGCCAGCGCCTGCCACTCGCCCAGCGGCAGCACGGCGGGCCCGTCGTCCGCCGGCAGCGCGACGTCCTCCAGCTCGTCGCGCATGACGTCGATCTGCGTCTCGTCCGCGTGCCACAGGTACGCGGGGCGCAGGTCGCCCGAGCCGTCCTGCGCGGTGTAGACGGCGCACCAGCTGGCCAGGCGCGGCACCACGATCTGCGCGATGATCGCCGGCACCATCTCGGGGTTGAGCGTGCCCGCCAGCAGGTCGCTCGCGTCGGCCAGGAAGCCGAGCCAGCCCGGGCCGTGCGCGGCCTCCAGCAGCCACTCGTCGCTCTGCACCGGCTCACCGCCGGGCAGGTCGAGCCGGGCCCACCGGGTGCGCAGGGACGAGGTGAACGTCACACCCCAGGTCGCGGCCTCGGCCTGCGGCCCGAAGTCGGGGTCGTCCGACTTCTCCCGCACCTCCACCTGGACGGTCTCCCCGTGGTGCAGCCAGGCCACCTCGAAGGGCCCTCCGGACGCCCCGGCGACGAGTTCGCCCACCAGGCGCTCGGCTTCCGGGCACACGGACAGGGCCGCCCACGCGGTCATCACTTCACGCGTGAACCGCTTCGCGTCGGGTACGGCCGTCTCGCCCGGCGTGAATGACGCGGCGAGAACGGCACGAGGGGAAACAGCCACCGCTTCTTGCTTACCACACTTCGGGCTGACGCCGGGTCAGGCAAGGGGGCCCCGCACTCCACGGAACGTGACAGACTGGCATGGAGTCCACGGCTGGACAAGGCCGTACTGGCCGCTGCCTTGGTCGCGTCAGCCCCGATCGGGGTAAAGGAGGCTAGATGTCGCCCGCCAACGTCGAACTGGCCGGGACCGAACGGACCTACACCGAATCCGATCTCGTTCCCTTTCTGGAAACCCTCATCACCTGGCGGGACGGCGACTTCCGCCGACGCGTCTCCCACGCCCCCGCGGGGATCCTCAGCGAGATCAGGCTGCTGCTCAACGAGGTGGCGGACAGGCGTGAGCACCTCGCCAACGAGCTGGCCCGGGTGCGCCGCGAGGTCGTCAAGGAGGGCCGGTTCACCGAGCGGCTGAGCCCGGGACCGGGCGTGGGCGCCTGGGCGGAGAGCGTGGGCTCGGTCAACGACCTGATCGACGCGATCGTCACCCCGGTCAGCGGCGCCGCCGACGTCATCGACGCGGTGGCCAAGGGCGACCTGTCCCGCCGGATCGACGTGGACCGCGCGGCCCGGGGCGAGGTGCGGCGGCTCGGCAAGGCCATCAACGGCATGGTCGACCAGCTCTCGCTGTTCACCTCGGAGGTGACCCGGGTCACCCGCGACCTCGGCACCGAGGGCCGGCTGGGCGGCCGGGCCAACCTGCGCGGCATGTCGGGAAGCTGGCGCGACCTCACCGAGGCCGTCAACACGATGTCCGACCGCGTCTCCGCGCAGGTGCGCGACATCGCCGAGGTGACGACCGCGGTGGCCAAGGGCGACCTGAGCCGCAAGGTCACCGTCGACGCCGTCGGCGAGATGCTGGAGCTCAAGCACACCGTCAACACGATGGTCGACCAGCTCTCGGCGTTCGCCGAGGAGGTCACCCGGGTCGCCCGCGAGGTCGGCACCGAGGGCATTCTGGGCGGCCAGGCGCAGGTGCGCGGCGTCTCGGGGACGTGGAAGGACCTCACCGACAACGTCAACTTCATGGCGAACAACCTGACCTCGCAGGTCCGGCAGATCGCCGTGGTGTCCACCGCCGTCGCGAAGGGCGACCTGTCCAAGAAGATCACCGTGGACGCCCAGGGCGAGATCCTGGAGCTCAAGGAGACCCTGAACACGATGGTCGACCAGCTCTCGGCCTTCGCCGACGAGGTCACCCGGGTCGCCCGCGAGGTCGGCACCGAGGGCAAGCTGGGCGGCCGCGCCGAGGTGAAGGGCGTGTCGGGCGTCTGGAAGGACCTCACCGACAACGTCAACTCGATGGCCAGGAACCTCACCTACCAGGTGCGCAACATCGCCCAGGTGACCACGGCCGTCGCCAACGGCGACTTCACCCGGAAGATCGACGTCGACGCCCAGGGCGAGATGCTCGAACTCAAGAGCACCATGAACACGATGGTCGACCAGCTGTCGTCCTTCGCCTCGGAGGTGACCCGCGTCGCCCGCGAGGTCGGCACCGAGGGACGCCTCGGCGGCCAGGCGCAGGTGCGCGGCGTGTCGGGCAACTGGAAGGACCTCACCGACAACGTCAACTTCATGGCGAACAACCTGACGTCCCAGATCCGTCAGATCGCCGTCGTGTCCACCGCCGTCGCCCAGGGCAACCTGTCGAAGAAGATCACCGTGGACGCCCAGGGCGAGATCCTGGAGCTCAAGGACACGATGAACACGATGGTCGACCAGCTCTCGGCGTTCGCCGCCGAGGTGACCCGCGTCGCCCGCGAGGTCGGCACCGAGGGACGCCTCGGCGGCCAGGCCCGGGTGCCGGGCGTCTCCGGCGTCTGGAAGGACCTCACCGACAACGTCAACTCGATGGCCAACAACTTCACCTACCAGGTGCGCAACATCGCCCAGGTGACCACGGCCGTCGCCAACGGCGACCTGACCCGCAAGATCGACGTCGACGCCCAGGGCGAGATCCTCCAGCTCAAGAGCACCATGAACACCATGGTCGACCAGCTGTCGTCCTTCGCCTCGGAGGTGACCCGCGTCGCCCGCGAGGTCGGCTCGGAGGGCCAGCTCGGCGGCCAGGCGCGTGTCGAGGGCGTCGAGGGCACCTGGAAGCGGCTCACCGAGAGCGTGAACGAGCTGGCCGGCAACCTCACCACGCAGGTCCGCGCGATCGCCGAGGTGACCAGCGCCGTCGCCAGGGGCGACCTCACCCGGTCGATCACCGTGGAGGCCCCCGGCGAGCTGGCCCAGCTCAAGGACAACATCAACACGATGGTGTCCACCCTGCGCCAGACCACCAAGACCAACCAGGAGCAGGACTGGCTCAAGTCCAACCTGGCCCGCATCTCCCGCCTCATGCAGGGCCACCGCGACCTCATGGAGGTCGCGCGGCTGATCATGAGCGAGCTCACCCCGCTCGTGTCGGCCGGTCACGGCGCCTGCTATCTGTACGACGACGGCCGGCTCAACCTCATCGCCGGGTACGGCATCCAGCCGGGGTCCTCCCCCAAGCCGCGCTTCGAGCTGGGCGAGGGGATCATCGGCCAGGCCGCCCTGGAGGCCAAGCAGATCATCCTGGAGAACGTGCCGGCCGACTCGATCACGATCGAGACCGGGCTCAGCCGGTCGCACCCGGCGCAGATCGTCGTGCTGCCGATCCTGTTCGAGAACAAGGTGCTCGGCGTCCTGGAGATGGCCTCGTTCACCCAGTTCAGCCAGGTGCACGTGGCGTTCCTCACGCAGCTCGTCGAGACCATCGGCGTCACCATCAACACGATCATGGCGAACTCCCGGACCGAGGCGCTGCTGACCGAGTCGCAGCGGCTCGCCATCGAGCTGCAGGAGCGCTCCGACGAGCTGCAGCGCCAGCAGGAGGAGCTGCGCCGGTCCAACGCCGAGCTGGAGGACAAGGCGGCGCTGCTGGCCAAGCAGAACCGGGCCATCGAGATCCAGAACTTCCAGATCGAGCAGGCCCGGCGGACGCTGGAGGAGCGCGCCGAGCAGCTCGCGGTGTCGTCCCGCTACAAGTCCGAGTTCCTGGCGAACATGTCCCACGAGCTGCGCACCCCGCTGAACAGCCTGCTCGTGCTCGCCAAGCTGCTCACGGAGAACGCCGAGGGCAACCTGACGCCGCAGCAGGTCGAGTTCGCCCGCACCATCCACGACGCGGGCTCGGCGCTGCTCCAGCTCATCAACGACATCCTCGACCTGTCCAAGGTCGAGGCGGGCCGCATGGACATCCACCCGCAGGCCATGTCGGTGGCCGCGCTGGTCGAGTACATGGAGGCGACGTTCGCCCCGCTCGCGCGGGACAAGGGGCTCTCCTTCACCGTCGACGTCGACCCCTCGGTGCCCGGCGACGTCAGCAGCGACGAGCAGCGCCTGCAGCAGGTGCTGCGCAACCTGCTGTCCAACGCGGTGAAGTTCACCCACGAGGGCGAGGTCAGCCTGAAGGTGACCCGCGCGACCGCCGACGTGCCGTACGTGGACGAGAAGCTGCAGGGCGCGCGGGACATGCTCGCCTTCAAGGTCGTCGACACCGGCATCGGCATCGCGCCGGACAAGCTCGAAGTGATCTTCGAGCAGTTCCGGCAGGCCGACGGCACGACCAGCCGCAAGTACGGCGGCACCGGCCTCGGCCTGTCGATCTGCCGGGAGATCGCCCGCCTCCTCGGCGGCGAGATCCACGTCCAGAGCACGCCCGGGGCGGGCAGCACCTTCACGCTCTATCTGCCGCCGAGCTACTCCGGCCCGCTCGCCGCGTCCGACGGCGGTGCGATCACCTCGCTGGCGTCCGTGGACGGACCCGAGGTGGACGTGCCCGAGCTGCACATCAAGGAGATCCTCCCGGAGATCCCGCTGCCGACCGACCCGCCCATGGCGCAGCTCACCCCGATCCCCGACGGCCACGTCCACGACTGGCAGGGCGACGACCCGCTGTCCGGAGCCAAGATCCTCATCGTGGACGACGACATCCGCAACGTCTTCGCGCTGACCAGCGTGCTGGAACGGCACGGCTCGACCGTCGTCTACGCCGAGAACGGCCGTGAGGGCATCGAACAGCTCGAACGCAACGAGGACGTCGCGCTCGTCCTGATGGACATCATGATGCCCGAGATGGACGGCTGGGCGACGACCTCGGCGATCAGGAAGATGCCGCAGTTCGCCGATCTCCCGATCATCGCGCTGACGGCGAAGGTCATGCGGGGCGACCGGGAGAAGAGCATCGCGTCGGGCGCGTCCGACTACGTGCCGAAGCCGGTCGACGTGGACCGGCTGCTCGAACGACTGCGCGGATGGCTCATGCGCGGGCGGAACGTGGGCACAGAACGGACGAGGGGCGTGCCGGCCCCCGAGTCCCGCGACTCCCAGGAGGCATGATCGATGCCTGACCGCGCCAGGGTCCTGCTGGTCGACGACCGCGAGGAGAACCTGATCGCCCTCGAGGCGATCCTGAGTTCGCTGGACGTCGTGCCCGTACGGGCGCGCTCCGGCGAGGAGGCGCTGAAGGCTCTCCTGTCGAGTGACTTCGCCCTCATCCTGCTCGACGTGCGCATGCCCGGCATGGACGGCTTCGAGACGGCCGCGCACATCAAGCGCAGAGAGCGCACCAGGAACATCCCGATCATCTTCCTGACCGTGGTCGACAGCGCGCCCGACTACGCCTTCCGCGGGTACGCCGCCGGAGCGGTCGACTATCTCACCAAGCCGTTCGACCCCTGGGTGCTGCGCGCGAAGGTCTCCGTGTTCGTGGAGCTCTACGCCATGAACCGGCGCCTCACCGAGCAGGCGGCGCTGCTGCGCGAGCGGCTGGCCGGCGAACTGCCCGGGGGCGGCGGGACCGACCTGACGTCCGTCCTGGCCGAGCTGGCCAAGCGGCTGGCCGCCGTCGAGGACGACCTACGCCGGGTGCGGGAACTGGCCGGCGAGCCGGACGACTCACCGCTGAGCGGCGCGATCTCCGACCTGGGCGAGCGGGTCGCCCACCTGCGGGCCGGCTTCGACGCCCTCGGCTGAGGCTCGACGCCCTCGGCTGAGACATCGCCTCATCCCCGCCGGACCGGACCTCCTCCGCCGGGTTGCGTCTCCCCCAGGGGGAGACGGAAGGGTGGGAGGCATGGACGGCGACACGTTGTGTTCGATCGGCGAACTGGCGGCGCGAACCGGGCTGACGATCAAGGCCATCCGGTTCTACTCCGACCGCGGGATCGTGCCGCCCACCGACCGAAGCCCGGCCGGCCACCGCCGCTACGGCCCTGACGCCGTGGCCCGCCTGCACCTCGTACGCACACTGCGCGACCTGGGGATCGACCTTCCCACGATCAGGAGGGTCCTCGACCGGGACGCCACGCTGACCGAGGTCGCGGCGGCGCACGCCGAGGCGCTGGCGGTGCAGATCCGCGTGCTGCGATTGCGGCACGCGGTGGCGCTCGCGGTGGCCAGGCGCGGCTCCACCCCTGAGGAGACGGATCTTATGCACAGACTCGCCCGGCTCACCGAAGACGAACGACGGCGGCTGATCGACGACTTCCTCGACGCCGCCTTCGGCGAACTGGACGCCGACCTGACCGGGATCAGACGCACGATGACCCCCGAACTCCCCGACGACCCCGAACCCGAGCAGGTCGAGGCCTGGGTCCAACTCGCCGAGCTGTCCGCCGACCCGACCTTCCGGGCCGCCCTCAGGCGCATCGCCGAACAGCTCATAGCCGACCGCACAGCCGCCACCGCCCCAGGTCCAGACACCGCCCTGCATCGGGACACCGCCCCACGTCCAGACACCGCCCCACGACCAGAGGCCGGACCACATCGGGGCACCGCCACACGTCCAGACACCGCCCTGCATCGGGACACCGCCCCACGTCCAGATACCGCCCCACGACCAGAGGCCGGACCGCATCGGGGCACCGCCACACGTCGGGGCACCGTCCCACGTCCGGACGCCGTCGCGATCGTCCGCGACCAGGTCGCCCCCGCGCTTGCGGCGGGCGTCGATCCCGCCTCGTCCGGCGCCGGACCATACCTCGCCGCGATCACCGCACGGTATGCCGCGACCCTGCGCCACCCGGACGACGCGGCCCTGCGACGCCGATTGCTCACGCTGCTGGAAACCGCGAACGACCCGCGCCGCCAGACCTACTCCCGGCTGCTCGCGGTGGTCAACGGCTGGCCGCCCCCGGACGACCCGACACCCGCCCTCACCTGGTGCGTCCGGGCCCTGCGCACCCGGACTCCGGGCTAGCGGGGATTCCTCGAACCTCGGCCGGGCCGGTCACTGCGCCGGAAGGAACCCCCGGTCCTCCTTTGGCCAGGTTGGTCACTGCGCCCGAAGAACCCCCGGACCTCCCCTGGCCAAGTCGGTCACTGCGCCGGAAGGAACCTCCGGTCCTCGCGAAGCCCGCTTCGCTGGGCCTTCGCTGCGGTCCTCGGTCCCTTCCGCTCCGCTCCCTCCACCCCGGTGATCGTTGGCGCTCACGGGGCCGGCTAGCGGCGGGCCCGCTCCAGGGCGTCCCAGAAGCCGCGCCGCAGCGCGTGCCGGACCTCGTCGTGGAGGAGGAAGTCGATCGGGAGCGACGACCCCTGCAGAAGCCTGGCCTCCAGGTCGGACGGCATGCGGGGCTTCCGGGCGAGCACCGCCTCCAGCCAGAGCGCGGGAGCGTCCCTGGCCACGGACTCGCCGAAGTCGTGGCCCTCCTTGTGCGCGGCCTGCACCGCCTCGGCCAACGTTGTGGTGCCTCCGGGCTGCATCGGCACCGGCGCTGGCTGTGGGCCGGTGTACGGCCCGAGCTGGGAGGGCGAGTAACCGCCGGGACCGGAGGAGTACTGGGTGTGCAACGGCGTCGTCGGTGGCGCCTGACCTGCGGGTGGCGACGGCGGAGGGGGCGCCGGTGGAGCCGGCAGCGGCATGGACGGGGGCGGCATCGATGAGGGCGGTGAAGCCGGGCGCTGCTGCGACTGGCTGAGCGACTGCTGGGCTTCCGGCGGATAGCCGTTGTAGACCGGTGGAGACGGCTGCGCCGGAAGCGCCGGGCGGGCATGCCCGGAAGATCGGCCGCCACCGTGGGCCCCGGAGTGGGCGGCGGAGTGGGTCCCGGAGTGAGCCCCAGAGCCGTGCGCGCCCGAACCCTGCGTTCCCGAGCTGTGGGTCTCCGAACCGTGGGTTCCCGAACCGTGGGTTCCCGAACCGTGGCCCCCTGAACCGTGGGTCTCAGAGCTGTGCGTCTCTGAGCCTCGCGTGCCCGAACCGTGAGCACCCGAACCGTGAGCACCCGAACCGTGAGCGCCGGAACCGAACGCACCTGCGTCCTGCGCACCGGAACCATGCGCGCTCGACCCGTGCGCACCAGAACCATGTGCGCTCGACCCATGTGCGCTCGACCCATGCGCACTCGAACCATGTACACCGGATCCGAGGCTGCCCGACATGTGACCGCCCGACATGTGACCGCCGGACGAGTGACCGTCCGACATGTGGCCGCCTGACCCCGTGGTGCCTGACGCGTGAGCGCCGGACGCATGGCTGCCGGACGAGTGGGCGCCCGTGCTGTGTGCCCCGCCGCCGAGCGACCCGCCCAGTGACGATCCTCCATGCGACGCCGAACCGAGCGATCCCGGATCATGCGAACCGGCACCATGCGAAGTGGCGCTGTGCGAACCGGTGCCGTGCGAACCGGTGCCGTGCGAACCGGTGCCGTGCGAACCGGTGCCGTGCGAACCGGCACCATGTGAACCGGCGCTGTGGGAGCCAGAGGCGTGTGACCCCGAGCCGTGCGACCCACCGCTCTGTGCCGGCCCACCGCTTTGTGCCAGCCCATCGGACGCCGGCGCACCTGATGCCGGAAGACCCGGCGTGGAAGCGTCTGACGACGAGGTGCCCGGCGTCGAGGCGTCGTGTGTGCCCGGATCACGTGAGCCGGAGCCGTGCGCATCCGGACCGCTCAGGCCCGAGCCGTACGAGGCGCTGTCGTGCCCGCCGGAGGCGGGAAGGCCTGCGGTGTGCGAGCCGAGGATGTAGCCGGCCTGCGACTGCGACCCCTGCGAGCGCGGCCCGTTCGGCGGCGAACCGTGCAGGTGGGAGCCGTTGACCTGGGTGCCGGCGGGCAGCGAGCCGTTCGCGTGGGCGACGACGCCGTTGCCGTGGTGCTGGCCGTTGCCCGCCGTGAGCTGGTGCTGCCCGTTGCCGATGTTCTGGCCCGCGTCCGCCGCGGTCGAGAGCGCGACGTACGGCCGCAGGTGCGCGCCCGCGATCTCCACGAGGTCGTCGCACTCCTGGCGCAGGGTGCGCGCGGCGGACCAGGCGCCGTCCGCGGCCAGTTGCATGACCGTCACGCGGATGCCGAGGTCCTGCGCGTCGCTCACCACCTGGGTGAGATCCTCGTCACCGCTGACCACGACCGCGTCGCAGACGGCGTTGTTGCGGGCCAGGGTCATCAGGTCTCGGTGGACCTGCGCGTCCACGCCCTCGCGGCGGCCCGGACGGATGCGTCCGAGGCGGAGCTTGAGACCGGGAATGTCGGCCAGCACGTCGTGCTCGGGCGTCCGGCGGCCCTCGACGGTCGCCTCGTACCAGTAGCAGCGCAGCAACGGCAGGCCGGTGCGCTCGCGCGACAGGTTCGTCAGGAACCGCAGCAGCCCGGGATAGTCCCAGGAGACGGCCTCGCGATGGCGGGTCCCATGGACGGCCATCGCGCCGTCTGCCAGCAAGTAGCCGGCGTCAACGAACAGCGCGCAGCGATCCACGCGACACCGCCCTTCCTACGTGGCTCTCTCAGGGTAGTCAAGCGTGTGTTCCCGCGAGGGTGATTCCCGGCGATTCAGCCCTCGCCCCCTAATGGGAGATCGGGACATCCGCGGCCCCTGGAATCGGAAGCGTTCACGCCGACCGTACCAGTTTGTCCAGGTATTACCTGCCACTCATTCGTTATCGGTCACCTTCGGGAAAAGCTCCCCTCGAAGAGGCGGAATATGTCAGGACCACGTCCTCGCGCTCACGACCGCGACCCCGAAGAAGGCCGGCTCGCGCCTGGTGGCGAGACGCAGCGTGGGGCGGCGCCCTAGCAGCGTGTGGAGTGAGTCCACCGCGACGCCGCCGGTGGTGTCCGCCGCGAGGACACCCGCGTCCCGCCGGTCCTCGCCACGACCCCGGCCGCGGTCGGTGGCGATCCCGGCCCTGACCCCCTCGGCGTTCCACACCATCAGGTCGATCCGCGCCGGGGCGCCGCCGGGAGCCAGGCCGTCGAGGGGGATCCGCAGCGCCTCCTCCTCGACCCCGACGACGGCCGCGGCGTCCAGCACCACCACCCGCGTGTACGGCTGCCGCTCGTCCACGGCCAGCACCACCAGGCCCCAGGCGGCGTGGCGAACCGTCCCCGTACGCGCCGGGGCCGCCCCGGCGACCCACCAGCGGCCCCCGCCCGCGGCGCGGACCAGGGACGTGACGTCGGCGAACGCCTGGTAGCCGGGTCCCGTCGGCAGATTCCGCCGCGCGATCTCGGCCGCGCGCACGGTGACGTACGCCGGGCTGCCCGGCGCCCGCACCCGGACGTCGCCGGTGGGATGCGCCCGCCTGCCGTCCGCCGACCAGTAGAGCCCGGCCCACAGCACCCGGCCGGCCCTGGGCAGAGCGAGATCGGCGCAACTCGACGTCGGCGTCGAGTCGTCCGCGTCGAGGTCGACGGGCACGCTGACGCCCGCGCCACCACCGGGAGCGGCGGAGGCGACGGCGCCGCAGGGGACGGGCGGCGCGGCGGTGCTCACGAGCGCGTTGCCGACGACCCGCGTCACGAGACGGCCGTCGGCGGCGAACCGGGCCGCGACACCCGACCCGCGTACTCCCGCCGTCGATCGCGCGGTGGCCTCCGTCCGCCCCGAGCGGACCCGGACCGTGAACGCCCTCCCCGTGGGCGCGTCCGCGGCCACGGCCACCTTCAGGAAGAGCGCGGTCACCTCCCCGGCCGCCAGCGGCTCGCGGGCACACCGCACGACCCGGCCCTCCGCCGTGCAGGTCCACCCGTCCCCCGTGCCGCCGCCCTCCGTATCGCCGTCCTCCCTATCGCCGCGCCCCGTCCCGCCGCTACCCGTGCCACCGCTCCCCGTGCCACCGTCCTCCGTATCACTGCCACCGTCTTTCGCTCTCCCGTCTTTCGTACGCCCGTCTTTCGCGCGCCCGTCCTGATGCGCGCGGGAAGGTACGCCGACCTGCCCGTATCGGCTCCGGGCCACGAACCTGACTCCCGGCGGGAGCGTCACGGTCGCGACGACCTCGTCCTTCCCTGCCGCCTTCTTCCCCTCCGCGTTCTCCCCCTCTGTGGGTGCGCCGCCCGCGTTGCGCAGCCGTACGGCGACGAGGCCCGGCTGCCCGCGCAGCAGGGCGCCGAGCGGGTCGATGGCGACGACCGGCCCGGCCGCGCCGGGGTGCGGGGTACGCGCGGCGTGCCGCTTCCCGCTCTCGCCGCCGGGCCGGGTGCGCCGTCCGGCGTGATCCTGGGCGGCGTGATCCCGGACGTCGGCGCGGGTCTGCCCGGGAACCCGCTGACGCACCTCCTGGCGGGTGGGGAACTGCTGGTGCGCCTCCCAGTTGCCCTGTTCGCGGTTCGTCTCGTACGGCGCACGAGGAACCTGCCGGCGCACCCGCTGCCGTTCCGGGGCCGAGGAGCGGCCCTCCTGTGCGCTGTTCTCCTGTGCGGGGGCGTGCCCCGCGTTCACCCGGACGTCGGAGGAGTGCCGGGGAGCCGGAGGCCACCCGGCGTGCCCTCGGCGGTCAGGCGGCGGCGGGACCGGGTCGTCCGGCCGGGCCGGCTCCGGCATCGCGGCCGTCCCGGCCGGTGTCACGGGGCTGACCGGCTCGTCCGGCGCCGCTCCCCGCGCGAGAGCCGGGCCGGGAGTGCCTGTGCCGGGCGTGCCAGGTGTGCCGGTGGCGGGTCCCTGCCGGTCCGGGGCTCCTCCCGGCTCGCCCGTCCGGTTCGGTGATCCCGAGATGCTCACCGGAAGCACGCCCGCCGGTTCGGCGACGAGCAGGAAGGCCACCGTCGCCAGGCCGGCCACAGCGATGCCGCCCAGCACCGCGCGGTACGGCGCCGGCACGCTTCGCACGAGGGCCGGCAACCGCGTGAGGGGCGTCCGCACCCGGTCGCCGGTGGCGCCGAGCGTCGCGACCGCGCCCGTCCAGGCGCTTCGCACGGAGACCCCGGCTCTGTCGTAGGCGGCCCGCAGGCCGGCCAGGGGGCTGCCGCCCACCCGGGCGCCCGACCTGGCCTTACCGCCGGAGGCCTGCTCGTGCCGCCTGTGCGCGGCGAGGTCCGCGAGGTACTCGTCCACGGCCGGCCCCGCGACAAGCTGGCCGACAACGTCCCGCAGCCCCTGCGTGAGGTCCACCATCTCCAGGAAGACCGACCGGCAGTCGATGCACTCGGCGACGTGCCCGTCGACCTCGGCGGCCTCCTGCTTCGGCAGCCCGTTCTCCATGTAACGCAGGATCGTGATGAGGATCGGCCGGCACTCCTCGCGCGGACCGCCGTCCAGGCGCAGCCGCACGTACGCCTCCCGCAGCGCGCGGCGGGCCCTCCCGGTGAGCTCGACGGTCGCCCGTCCCGAGAGCCCGAGCAGCGGGCCCGCCTCCGCCGGATCGGCTCCCTCGATCTCCACGTGCCACAGCGCCATGCGCCAGCGCTCCGGCAGCGAGAGATAGGCGCGGGCGAGCGGCGC
Source organism: Microbispora amethystogenes (assembly GCF_016863015.1). GTDB lineage: Bacteria > Actinomycetota > Actinomycetes > Streptosporangiales > Streptosporangiaceae > Microbispora > Microbispora amethystogenes. Next base: position 52,299 of record NZ_BOOB01000010.1, read on the forward strand.
GCGTTCGAGCCCCTTCAGCTCGGGGTCCACGTAGAGGGAGTCGCCGTCGGCCAGGTCGACCGCCCCGGTGGCGGCGTACCGGCGCAGCGACGCCAGCAGGTAGGGCCGGAAGGCGGAGGCGGGGCCGCCACCGCGCCGCACCAGCTCCAGCACCCTCGCGAAGATCTCCACGAGGAGGTTCTCGACCGCCTCCTCACTCTGCGTGAGCTGCCGGGCCAGGGACCGGGCGGCGGCGGAGTGGCGCCGGTAGAGCGTTCCGTACGCCGCCGTGTCGCCTCCCCGGACGGCTTCGAGCAGCTCCACGTCGGTAAGCCGGACTTGTCTACGCATTGCGACCTCGCGATTACGATGAGTTGCATCGCCAATCATTCCGCAGTCCGCGTCCTGGCTAAACCGCAGCCGGGTCTTTACTCTGCGTAGCCATCGGCCCCTGCGAACCGTCCCGCCGGGCCGGCCGTACGCTGAGGTTCCATGAGTGACCGCGAGAAGCTGCTGGACGAGATCAAGAACAAGGGCATCGTGCACGGGCGGGTCGTGCTGTCCTCGGGCAAGGAGGCCGACTGGTACGTCGACCTGCGCCGCATCACCCTCGACGGCGTGGCGGCGCCTCTGGTGGGGCGGGTCATGCTGGATCTCACCGAGGATCTCGGCTACGAGGCGGTCGGCGGCCTGACGCTGGGCGCGGACCCTGTGGCAACGGCGATGCTGCACGCGGCGGCGGCCCGGGGCCGCGCGCTCGACGCGTTCGTCGTCCGCAAGGCGGGCAAGGCCCACGGCCTGCAGCGCAGGATCGAGGGCCCGGACGTCGCCGGGCGCCGGGTGCTCGCCGTGGAGGACACCACCACGACCGGCGGGTCGGTGCTCACCGCCGTGGAGGCGCTGCGCGAGGCGGGCGCGGAGGTCGTGGGCATCGCGACGATCGTGCACCGGGGCGGCGACGAGGCGCTGGCGGCGACCGGGGTGCCGTACCGCTCCGCCTACACGCTCACGGACCTGGGGATCGCGTCACACTGAACGCCTGCCGCTCGCCGGGCGGCCCGGGGGACCTGGCGGTGCCGTTCGCGAAGACCTCGACCGTGCTCGCGTCGTCCAGGACGACGTCGAGCTCGGGGTCGAAGTAGGACGCCTGCTCGCCCCGGGCCAGGTCCCGGTCGACCAGCACGTCGCCGCCCGGCACCCGGACGAACACCGGGCACCGGTCGGCCTGGCACACCACCCGTACGGTGGGAACGGGGGGCGGGGACGTCGCCGTGGAGGACCGGGCCGCCGGGGGCGGGGACGCGACGGCCGGAGTGCGCCCGGACTCCCCTGATCCGAACGTGGAGAACAGCGCCCTGCCGCCGATCACGATCACGGCGAGCAGCAGCACGACCGCCAGGCCGACGAGTGCCAGCCTCGCGATTCCGAGGGGATCAGACCTGTGGCGTCCCACAACCCGGAGAGTAGCGGTTGTGCGGGAAATTCATTGCTGAGCTGTCATTTATCGTCGGGCACGCGTCATCGGCTCTCGTCAGACGCCGGGGTGGTTCCGCTGCTCCACGCCGGCGTGGTGGCGGCCCTTCGGCACGACGACGGCGGCCCGGCGGCTCTTGATCACTTCACGCACGATGGGGATGATCGACAGGAGGACGACGACGAAGACGCCGGGAAGGATGTACTTGTCGATGCCGTCGACCTTCTTGCCGAGAAAATAGCCGAGCAGCAGCAGCGCCTCGACCCAGACGACGCCGCCGACGACGTTCCAGACGAAGAACCGGCGCGCGTCCATCTCCAGGACACCGGCCACGGGATTCATGAAGGTGCGGACGATCGGCATGAACCGCGCGACGACCACCGCCTTCGCCGGGCCGAACTTCTCGAAGTAGTGCTCCGCCTTCTCGACGTGCTCTCTCTTGAACAGCCGGGAGTCCGGCTTGTCGAACATCCTCCGGCCGACTTTCGCGCCCAGGAAATGACCCAGCTGCGCCCCCGCGATCGCGGCCAGCGGTGCGCCGATCAGCAGGGTCGGCAGCGACAGCGGCGCGATCCCGAAGCCCTGGGCCGCCGCGGCCGTACTGAAAATTCCAGCGGTCACGAGCAGCGAGTCGCCGGGCAGGAAGAACCCGACGAGCAGCCCCGTCTCCGCGAACACGATGGCGATGACGCCGATCGTGGCGAAGGCGCCGAGCATGCCCAGCCACCACTTCGGGTCAAGAAGGTCCAAGAGCACGTCCACGGCCCGAGCCTACCTGTCCGGGATGAGACGAGACTGAGAAGCGACAACGGCTGTGGAAAACCCGAGTCGCGGAATGACCGCGGCTTTCGGCGGCCTCCACCCGGCCCGGCTTTCCGGATCGGCCCGGCCTTCGGGATACTGGCCACGCCGCATACCGTCAGAAGGAGATGACTTCGCATGCCTATCGCGACTCCAGAGGTCTACGCCGAGATGTTCGACCGCGCCAAAGCGGGCGGCTTCGCGTACCCGGCGATCAACGTGACCTCGTCGCAGACCCTGCACGCCGCGCTGCGCGGCTTCGCGGAGGCGGAGAGCGACGGGATCATCCAGGTGTCGACCGGAGGGGCTGAGTTCCTGTCCGGCACCACCGTGAAGGACATGGTCACCGGGTCGGTGGCGTTCGCCGAGTTCGCCCGTGTTGTCGCCGAGAAGTACCCGGTGACGGTCGGCCTGCACACCGACCACTGCCCCAAGGACAAGCTGGGCTCTTTCGTCCGCCCGCTGCTGGACATCTCCGCCGAGCGCGTCGCGCGCGGCCAGGACCCGCTGTTCCAGTCGCACATGTGGGACGGCTCCGCCGTGCCGCTGGACGAGAACCTCCAGATCGCCAGCGAGCTGCTGGACAAGACCGCCGCCGCCAAGGTGATCCTCGAGATCGAGATCGGCGTCGTCGGCGGCGAGGAGGACGGCGTCGTCGGCGAGATCAACGAGAAGCTCTACACCACGCCCGAGGACGCGCTGGCCGTCGCCGAGACCCTCGGCCTGGGCGAGCGGGGCCGCTACATCGTGGCCGCCACCTTCGGCAACGTGCACGGCGTCTACAAGCCGGGCCACGTCAAGCTCCGCCCGAGCGTGCTCAAGGAGATCCAGGAGGCCGTCGGCGCGAAGTACGGCAAGGAGAAGCCCTTCGCCCTCGTCTTCCACGGCGGCTCCGGCTCGGCCATGGAGGAGATCCACGAGTCGATCTCGTACGGCGTGGTGAAGATGAACATCGACACCGACACGCAGTACGCCTTCACCCGCCCGATCGTGGACCACATGTTCCGCAACTACGACGGCGTGCTGAAGATCGACGGCGAGGTCGGCAACAAGAAGGCCTACGACCCGCGCGCGTACGGCAAGCTCGCCGAGGGCGGCATGGCGCAGCGCATCGTCGAGGCCTGCCAGCACCTCAAGTCCGCGGGCACCAAGCTCAAGTAGCGGGCGGATCGGTGGGAACGGAAGATCATTCTCGTATCGATCTTCCGTTCCCACCGGCCGGACCATACCCCTTGGGGTGTTCGGCAGGTAGAACTGTCCCCATGGAAACGCACGAGAACCTCCTCGCCGGCCCGCCGCCCACCCTGCTGCCGGACAACGCCGAGGCGCGGCAGATGCTCGAGTCGGGCGCCAAGGCGGCCGACGTGGCCGCGCGCTTCCCCGCCTACCCGGCGGCCTGGGGCGCGCTCGCCGACGACTACTTCGCCTCGGGCCACGCCGTCACCTCGTACGCGTTCGCCCGCACGGGCTACCACCGGGGTCTCGACCAGCTTCGCCGCGCGGGCTGGAAGGGCCACGGCCCGATCCCGTGGGAGCACGAGCCGAACCAGGGGTTCCTGCGCTGCCTGAACGCCCTGGCCAGGGCCGCCCAGGCGATCGGCGAGAAGGACGAGGCCGAGCGCTGCGCCCAGTTCCTGCGCGACAGCAGCACGGCCGCCGCGGAGGCGCTCGCGACCGCCTCCTGACGAGCTCCCCGCACGATTCGGGCACACAGTGGCATCCGGGGCCGTCTCGCGAGTTAAGACGCCGTTCACCGCCGGCGCGGCCCTCGGGTAGTCTCTGTGTGCAAGAGGCCCCTGCCGCGCTTGCGCCAGGGGCTTTCGTCGTGGTTCGGGAGATTTGACCATGCCGGCTGTCGTTCTCGTTGGTGCCCAGTGGGGCGATGAGGGCAAGGGGAAGGCCACCGACCTGCTCGGTGGTGACGTCGATTACGTCGTCCGTTACCAGGGCGGCAACAACGCGGGTCACACCGTGGTCATCGGCGACCAGAAGTACGCCCTGCACCTGCTGCCGACCGGGGTGCTGTCGCCGGACGTCGTTCCGGTGATCGGCAACGGGGTGGTCGTCGACCCGGGCGTCCTGCTCTCCGAGATCGACGGGCTGGCCGAGCGCGGCATCTCCTGCGAGCGGCTGCTGATCTCCGCCGGCGCGCACCTGATCATGCCCCAGCACAAGGCGATCGACAAGGTCAGCGAGCGTTTCCTCGGCAAGGCCAAGATCGGCACGACCGGCCGCGGCATCGGCCCGGCGTACGGCGACAAGATCTACCGCATGGGCATCCGGGTGCAGGACCTGCTCGACCCGGGCATCCTCGGCAAGAAGATCGAGGCCGCGGTGGGCGAGAAGAACCAGGTCCTCACCAAGATCTACAACCGCAGGGGCCTCGACCCGGCGAAGGTGCTGGAGGAGTACCTCGGCTACGCCGAGCGGCTGCGCCCGCACATCGCCGACACCTCGCTGGTGCTCTCGCGGGCGCTCGACCAGGGCAAGGTCGTGCTGCTCGAAGGCGGGCAGGGCACGCTGCTCGACATCGACCACGGCACCTATCCCTTCGTGACCTCCAGCTCCCCCACCTCGGGCGGCGCCTGCGCCGGCTCCGGCATCCCGCCGACCCGGCTGACCAGGATCATCGGCATCCTCAAGGCGTACACCACGCGGGTGGGCTCCGGGCCGTTCCCGACCGAGCTGCTGGACGAGCAGGGCGAGTGGCTGCGCCAGACGGGCGGCGAGTACGGCGTGACCACCGGCCGCGACCGCCGCTGCGGCTGGTTCGACGCGGTCATCGCGCGCTACGCCACCCGGATCAACGGCGTGACCGACTTCTTCCTGACCAAGCTCGACGTGCTGTCCGGGCTGGAGCGCATCCCGGTCTGCGTGGGGTACGACGTCGACGGCACGCGCCACGACGAGATCCCCATGACGCAGACCGAGTTCCACCACGCCACGCCGGTCTACGAGGAGCTGCCCGGCTGGCAGGAGGACATCACCAGCGCCAAGACGTTCGAGGACCTGCCGCCGAACGCGCAGGCGTACGTCAGGGCGCTGGAGGAGATGAGCGGCGCCCCGATCTCGGCCATCGGCGTGGGCCCCGGCCGCACCCAGACCATCCAGATTCGCCCGCTGATCTGATGGTTCGTGGCGTACGCGCCCGAACCGGGGGATCACCCGCGCCGCCCCGGCGGGGCGGTAGGGTACGCCGCTGTGCACGGATACGTTGAGCTGCACGGGCACCGTGGAGCGCGGGGGCTGAGGCCCGAGAACACGCTGCCCGGCCTGGCCTTCGCGCTGGAGCTCGGGGTCGACGCCCTCGAGTTCGACGTCGCCATGTCGGCCGACGGGCAGCTCGTGCTCACCCACGACCTGCACGTCTCCCCGGTGACCAGCGCGGACACCGGCATGGCCACGCCGGGGGACGAGATGTTCCCGTACGTCGGCAAGCCGATCATCGCGCTCACGCTGCCGCAACTGCGGACCCTCGACGTCGGCGTACGGCTGCCGCAGCGGCCGGACGACCGCTTCGCGCTCACGCAGGTGCCGCTGCCGGACACCCGGATGCCCACGCTCGGCGCGGTGCTCGGCCTGATCGGCGCCCTCGGCGCGGACGACGTGCGGCTGAACGTGGAGCTCAAGTCGGATCCCACCCGTCCCGGCCTGTGCCCGGACCCGCGGCGGTTCGTGACGCAGGTCGTCGACGAGCTCGACCGGCACGACCGGCTCTCCAGGTCGGCCCTGCTCAGCTTCGACTGGCGGCTCCTGGAGATCGCCCGGCCGCTGGTCGAGCGGCGGTACGCCCTCGTGGAGCGCGACACGATGACGCCGGAGTGGATGAACGGCATCCGCCTCGGCGAGGTGGGCGGCGACCTCGCGGCGGCCGCCGCCGCGGTGGGCGCGACGACCCTGTCCCCCGACCGGGTGCTCGTCGACGAGACGCTGATGGCGGGGGCGGCGCGGCACGGCCTGCCCGTCGTGGTGTGGACGGTGAACGAGCCCGACGAGGCGGCCCGGCTCATGGACCTGGGCGTGGCCGGCGTCGTCACCGACTACCCCGACCGCATGCGCCGGTTGTGGAAGGCACGCGGGCTGCCGCTGCCCCGGCCGGTCAGCCCGTTGCGCCCCGTGGGAGCGCCCTGACCCTGTTGTGAGAAGACACTGTTGTGAGAAGACATGGGAAGAGCCCCGCCGGCAGACGGGGCTCCAGGGTCACCCACAAGAATGGCTTTCACAGCCACTTATCAGACAACCCCATCGCAGGGTGCGCGTCAAGTAGCTGAGCGTCACAACGTCCCGCGTGTCGCGCCGGGCCGCTCCCTCACTCCTCGATCGAGTCGAGCGAGAGGGCGCCGGACGGGCAGAGCTGGACGGCTCTGCGCACCGCCGCCGCCCGTTCGGCCGGCGGCTCGGGGTCGAGAACCTCGACCGTCCCGTCATCCTCGCTCTGGTCGAAGACCTCGGGCAGCGTGAGGGCGCACATCCCCGCCCCGACGCACCGTCCGGTATCCGCCTTGATCTTCATCGTTTCCTCCCGCGCATCGCCTCACCAGAGCACCGGCAGGCGGCGTACCCCGTAGACCGCCGAGGTGGCCCGCATCGGCACCTCCTCCGGCGGCACGGCCAGGCGCAGACCGGGGAACCGGCGCAGCAGGGCCGGATAGGCGATCCGCATCTCGACGCGGGCGAGCTGCTGGCCCAGGCACTGATGGATGCCGTGGCCGAAGCTCAGGTGGCCCTGGGCCGACCGGGTCACGTCGAGCGTGTCGCCGCCCTCGAACCGCTCGGGGTCCCGGTTGGCCGCGCCCAGGGACAGGGTCACCGTCTCCCCGGCCCTGATCAGGGTACCGCCGATCTCCACGTCCTCCAGAGCCGTCCGGGTGGGCCCGATGTGCAGGATGCTGAGGTAGCGCAACAGCTCCTCCACCGCGTTCTCGACCGCGTCCGGGTCGTCCCGGACGACGGCGAGCTGCCGGGGGTTCGTCAGCAGCGCGAAGGTGCCGAGGCCGAGCATGTTCGCCGTCGTCTCGTGGCCCGCGATGAGCAGCAGCAGGCCCATGCCGGCGATCTCGGCGTCCGTCAGCTCCTCGGAGGCGGCCAGGCCGCTCAGCATGTCGTCGCCCGGGTCCTTCCTCTTGGCGGCGACGAGCTCGCTCAGGTAGGCGAGCAGGTCGTACATGGCCGTCCGGATCTCGTCGGTCGACGCCTCCAGATCGAGGATCACCGACGAGTCGTGCTGGAACTTCTCCCTGTCCTCGTACGGCACGCCGAGCATCTCGCAGATGACCAGCGACGGGATGGGCAGCGCGAAGGACCGGACGAGGTCGGCGGGGGCGCCCTCGCGCTCCATGGCGTCGAGGCGGCTCTGGGTGATGTCGTGGATGCGCGGTTCGAGCTGCTTCATCCGCCGTACGGTGAACTGCCCCGTCAGCAGCCGCCGGTACCGGGTGTGGTCGGGAGGATCCATCTGCAGGAAGAATCCCGGCGGCAGGGGGTCCCGCCGGAGCTCCACCCGCTGGGGAAGCGCCGAGTGCATCAGTTCGGGCCGGGTGCTGAAGCGGGCGTCGGCGAGGATGGCGCGGGACTCGGCATAACCGGTCGCCAGCCAGCCCTCGTGCCCGTCCCCGTACGTCATCCGCTGGAGCGGCGCCTCGGCGCGGCGGCGCGCCAGCTCGTCCGGCGGGTCGAACGTACGCTCACGCGCGAGGGGAAAAGTGGACAACCGGGGTGTCGCCTCTGTCATGACACGCTCCTGCGGAAGTGGAAACGGTCGATGTGCGCGAGCGGCCCGCTCTCCCTCACTCAACAACATCATCTGACATATCGCAATGACGATTGCGTACAGTTAATTCCGGACCGATCAGTCCTGGACCGATCGGTCCGTAACCGCTACAGTGAGGATCGGCGGAAGGAACGCGAATGGCCCGACGGCAGGCGCCCGGCACGAGGGAACGGATTCTGCGGGTCGCGTCCCGTCTCTTCCAGGAGAACGGGGTGCGGGCCGTCGGCATGCAACAGGTCGTCGAGGAGGTCGGCCTGGGCAAGAGCCTGCTCTACCGGGAGTTCGACGGCAAGGACGACCTCGTCGCCGCCTGGCTGCGCGAGAGCGACGCGGCGTGGTGGGCCGCGGTGGACGCGGCCCTCGCGCCGCACGACGGCGACCCGGCCGGGCAGTTGCTCGCGCTCGTCGAACTGGTGGCCGCCGCGGCCGCCTCACCCGGCTTCCACGGCTGCGTGTTCTACAACACCTCCAGCGAGTTCCGGGACGACGACCACCCGGCCCGCCAGGAGGCGCTCGCCCATCTGCGCAGGATGCGCGGGCGCCTGGAGACGCTGGCGGGGGCGGCCGGGGCCGCTCACCCCGGCGCCCTCGCCGACGAGCTCATGCTGGTCGTCGGCGGGATGTACGCCACGGGCGCGGCCCTCGGCCCGGACGGCCCCGTACGCGCGGGCGTCGCGGCGGCCGGGTCCGCGATCGCCCGGCACTGCGCGACCGGGCACTGAGCGACCGGCACTGCGTGACCGGCACTGAGCGACCGGCGACACGAACGCGACACCCCCAAGGAGGATGACCCGAGTTGACCGAGATATCCCAGACGACCGACGAGACGACCATGACGATCATGCAGCGGTTCAACGACGCGTTCCTCACCCACGACCCGGGCCTGCTCGACGGGCTGATCGCCGAGGACTGCGTCCTGGAGAACTCCGGCCCGCCCCCGAACGGCTCCCGGCACGTGGGACGGCAGGAGTGTCTCGCCTTCTGGTCCGGCATCGCGGCCTCGCGCGAGTCCACCTTCGAGCCGGAGGAGATCTGGACGGCCGGCGACCGCGCCGTCATCCGGTGGACGCTGCGCTGGGGACCCGGCCCGGAGGACCGGGTGCGCGGCGTCAACGTCATGAGGGTCCGGGACGGCCTGATCGTCGAGGGCCTGGGCTACGTGAAGGGCTGACGGGGGAGGAGACGGCGGTCAGAGCCAGCCGTTGCGGCGGAAGGCGCGGTGCAGGAGCGTGCAGGCGACGACCATGACTCCCAGCACCAGCGGGTAGCCGTACACCGCCTTCACCTCGGGCATGTGCTCGAAGTTCATGCCGTAGATGCCCGCGATCATCGTGGGCACCGAGATGATCGCGACCCAGGACGAGATCTTGCGCATGTCCTCGTTGGCGAGCGCGTTCGAGCGCGCCAGCGCGGCCTGCAGGATCGAGTCCGACAGCTCGTTGGAGGCCTGCACCTGCTCGCACACCCGGGAGAGGTGGTCGCCGACGTCGCGGAAGTACTCGCGCATCTCCGACGGGATGCTGCGCCGCTGGGGCAGGGCGTTGAAGGGGGTCTGAAGCGGTCCCACGGCCCGCTTGAGCTCCAGCATCTCCCGCTTGAGCTGGTAGATCCGGTTGATGTCCCGGGAGCTCACCTCGGCGAAGACCGCCGCCTCGACCTCTTCGAGCTCCGCCTGCATCAGGTCGGCGACCTGGAGATACTTGTCCACCACGTGGTCGGCGATGGCGTGCAGCACGCCCGCCGGGCCGCGGCTGATCAGCTTCGCCTTCGACTCCAGCTTCTCGCGGACGTCGCCGAGCGGGCAGTAGCGGCCGTGCCGTACGGTCACCACGAAGTCGGGGCCGACGAAGACCATGATCTCGCCGGTGCCGATGATCTCGCCGCTCGCCGTCGGCACCTCTCCGTCGAGGAAGGCGACGGTCTTGAGCACCACGAACAGCGAGTCGCCGTACCGCTCGACCTTGGGCCGCTGGTGGGCCTTGATGGCGTCCTCGACGGCGAGGGGGTGCAGGCCGAACACCTCGGCGAGCCACTCCACCTCGGGCGCGGCGGGCTCGTGCAGGCCGACCCAGACGTACGCGCCGGGCATCTCGTTGGCCTCGTTGTGCTCGCGGACCATCCGGACGGCCTCGGGGATGCCGTTCGCGGCGACCTTCTTGCCGTCGATGTACGCGCCGAACTCGACGAGGGAGCTGGCCGGCGGCACGCAGCGGACGACGGGGTCCGCGCTCACCTGCGCGGCGCCGAGGTGCGTGGACAGAACCCGGGTGTGCCTGTTGATGCGGGGAAACAGCAGAGTGGAGCGCATGGCGGTCCCTTCCCGCCCGAGCCGGCACGCTCTACGCGCGACGTGATGTCACCCCTTCATGCAGGCGTGAGCTGCCCCTCGGGACTCGTGTCGAAGTGGTCGGGAGTGCGCACGACGTACGTGCGCGAGCACGTACTGACGGGATCACCAGAGTTCATCCCAGACCACCTCCAATCACTACGAGACAGCGCGAAGCCTGTCCAACCTAGCACATCACTGCCGGACGCCTGTTCCAGGGTACCGGCGTCAAGAGCCTCCGATCATGCACTTCTTGCCAAAAAGGGGTCGGACAAACTGGTCACCCCTGTGTATCCGGGAGGCCGGACGGCGGAGGACGCGGAGAAGACTGCGAGAATGAACGGGTGCGCGTTCTTGTCATCGGTTCCGGGGGTCGCGAGCACGCTCTGTGCCGGGCCCTGCGGCTGGACCCCTCCGTCGTCGAAGTCCACTGCGCCCCCGGCAACGCCGGCATCGCCGATGTGGCCACCCTGCACCAGGTCACGCCGACGGACGGCGCGGCGGTCACCGCCCTCGCCGAGCGCCTGGGCGCCGGACTCGTGGTGATCGGCCCGGAGGCGCCGCTGGTCGCCGGCGTGGCCGACGCGGTCAGGGCCGCGGGCATCCCCTGCTTCGGGCCGTCGGCGCGGGCCGCGGCGGTCGAGGGTTCCAAGGCGTTCGCCAAGGACGTCATGACGGCCGCGGGCGTGCCGACCGCGCGGGCGTACACGTGCGTGACCGAGGAGGAGGCCGCGGCGGCGCTGGACGCCTTCGGCCCTCCGTACGTCGTGAAGGACGACGGCCTGGCCGCGGGCAAGGGCGTGGTCGTGACCGACAGCCGCGAGGAGGCCCTGGAACACGCGCGGTCGTGCGAGCGGGTGGTGATCGAGGAGTTCCTCGACGGCCCGGAGGTGTCGCTGTTCGCCCTGTGCGACGGGACGAGCGCGGTGGCGCTGCAGCCGGCCCAGGACTTCAAGCGGGCCTACGACGGCGACAAGGGTCCCAACACCGGCGGCATGGGGGCCTACACCCCGCTCCCCTGGGCCCCGGAGGGCCTGTCGGAGCGGGTCATGGCCGAGATCGTGCGGCCGACGGTCGCCGAGATGGCCCGGCGCGGCACGCCGTACACGGGTGTGCTGTACGCGGGGCTGGCCCTGACCGCCGGCGGTCCCCGCGTGATCGAGTTCAACGCGCGCTTCGGCGACCCGGAGACCCAGGTCGTGCTCGACCGGCTGGAGACCCCGCTGGGAGGGCTGCTGCTCGCGTGCGCGACCGGCACCCTCGCGGACCATCCGCCGCTGCGGTGGCGCGACGGCGCCGCCGTGACCGTGGTGCTCGCCGCCGAGAACTACCCGGCCGACCCGGTGAAGGGCGACGTCGTCGCGGGGCTCCCCGCGACGACCGAGGAGGCGTACGCGCTGCACGCCGGGACGACCCTCGACCCGGAGAACCGGCTGGTGTCGAACGGCGGGCGGGTGCTCAACGTGGTCGGCACCGGCGCCGACCTGGCCGAGGCGAGGACGCGGGCCTACGAGGCGCTGGAGCAGATCACCCTGCGCGGCTCCCACCACCGCTCCGACATCGCCCTGACCGCCGCCACCTCCTGACGCGACACGGGGTGAGGAGCTGGGAGAATGGCGGGGTGAAGCACCTGCACTCCGGCAAGGTACGCGACCTCTACGAGACCCCCGAGGGGTTGCTGCTGATGGTCGCGTCGGACCGTATCTCGGCCTTCGACTACGTGCTCGAACCCGGCATCCCCGATAAGGGGGAGATCCTCACCCGGCTGTCGCTGTGGTGGTTCGAGCAACTCAAGGACGTCGTGCCCAACCACGTCGTCTCGGCCGGCGTGCCCGCGGAGTTCGCCGGGCGCGGGGTGCTGTGCCGGAAGCTGCGGATGGTGCCGGTGGAGTGCGTGGCCCGCGGCTACCTCACCGGCTCCGGGCTGACCGACTACCGCAGGGAGGGCGTCGTCTCCGGCGTGCGGCTCCCGGAGGGGCTCACCGACGGGTCGCGGCTGCCCGAGCCGATCTTCACGCCGTCGACGAAGGCGCCGATGGGCGAGCACGACGAGCCGATGACGTTCGAGCAGGTCGTGGCCGAGGTGGGCGCGGACGTGGCCGGGCGGCTGCGCGACATCACCCTCGGCGTCTACCGCCGGGGGGCGGAGATCGCCCTGGAGCGCGGCATCATCCTGGCCGACACCAAGATCGAGCTGGGCTGGGACTCCGACGGCGTGCTGACCCTGGGCGACGAGGTGCTGACGCCCGACTCGTCGCGCTTCTGGCCGCTGGACCAGTGGGAGCCGGGCCGCTCCCAGCAGTCGTTCGACAAGCAGTTCGTCCGCGACTGGCTGCTGTCGCCCGCGTCGGGCTGGGACAGGGCCTCCGGCGAGGCCCCTCCGCCGCTGCCGGACGAGATCGTCGAACGCACGCGCGGCCGCTACGTCGAGGCGTACGAGCGCCTCACCGGAGAGCGCTTCCGCGCCTGAGTCACACAGGTCACAGAAGTCGTCTGGCGTGACCTGTTCCCCCACGCGTTCTGGGGGTAGTTCCTCCCCGAAACGCCCGGGACAGCGGCTACTCTAGGCCGACGCATTCGCCGACGACGTGGCTGCCGGCCGACGCGAGTCCCCCACCTTTCCCCCAAAATAGGAGTCGAATTCATGGTCAGTTACCGCGTGCGCGGTGGCAACGTACTGCGTGGAACCGCCTTCATCCAGGGCGCGAAGAACGCCGTACTGCCCATGATCGGGGCGGCGCTGCTCGCGGCCGAAGGCCGTACGGTGCTCCGCAACGTGCCCGTCATCGAGGACGTGCGCCGGGCGGTGGAGCTCGCCGAGGCCATCGGCGCGAAGGTGGAGTTCCACGAGAGCGAGCGGACGCTCGTCATCGACGCCTCCCGGTTGACCAGCCCGGTCCTGCCCGCCGAGATCGCCCGCCGGTTCCGGGGATCGGTGCTGTTCGTCCCGGCCCTGCTCCACCGCCTCGGTGAGGCGATCATCGAGGGCATCGGCGGCTGCAACCTCGGCAGCCGCAACCTCGACTTCCACTACCTCGGCTACAAGCGCCTCGGCGCGATGGTGGACGAGGGCGAGTCCGTCATCCACATCAAGGCCGGCGGCCTGCTCGGCGCTCCGCTCTATCTCGACACCCCTTCCCACACCGGCACCGAGAACCTGATCATGGCCGCCTCGCTCGCCCGGGGCACCACCGTGATCGAGAACGCGGCGCTCGAACCCGAGGTGCTCGACGTCATCACGATGCTGAGCCGGATGGGGGCGCGCATCCGCGGCGGCGGCACCGGCTTCATCACGGTCGAGGGCGTCGACGAGCTGACCGCGGTCGAGCACACGGTGATGCCGGACCGGCTCGACGCGGGCGTGTTCGCGATGGCCGCGGCGATCACCGGGGGCGAGGTGAGCCTGGTCGGCGCCTCGCTGGAGCACCTCGGCGTGGTCCGGTGGAAGCTGGAGCAGATGGGCGTCGAGTTCGAGGAGCACGGCGCGGTCCTGCAGGTGCGCCGCGACCGGCCGCTGCGCCCGATCAACGTGATCACCGACACCTACCCCGGCTTCGCGACCGACCTGCAGTCGCCCCTGATGACGGTGGCCTGCCTCGCCGAGGGCTCCAGCTACATCCACGAGCGCATCTTCGACGGCCGCTTCGCGCTCGCGGGCGAGCTCAACAAGATGGGCGCGAACGTCGAGGTGGAGGGGAGCCGGGCGGTGGTGCACGGCCCGACGCCGCTGCACGGCGCCGACGTGACGGCCCACGACCTCAGGTCCGGAATCGCGCTCGTGCTCGCCGGTCTCGCCGCCGAGGGAGAGACGTCGATCGGGACCGGTTATCTCATCGACCGCGGCCACGGCGCGCTCGCCCAGCGCATGCAGGCGCTTGGCGCTGATGTGGTGCGTGAAATTTCCACTTCGGACGGCCACTGAGTCCGAAAACCTTTACTAACGCCCTGACCAGGGGGTATCCGGGATATTACGGATGCGGCTCGACCACCCAGAATGGTATTCCGGAAAATCTGGGCGTGACATTACGGCCTTAACCAGCGATCGTTCCAAAGAGAAGCCACAACAACGAGGGCGACGTGGGATGGGACGAACATTGGTCGAGCGCACGGAAGACACTCCGCGCGGGTCACGTCTAGGGACGGTGACACCCGACCTCACCATCGGCGTGGTGGGGTCACATGATTTGGTCGAACGCGTGATGCTCATGGGGCACTCGGCGGCCCCGGTGCCCTGTCGGCTGGTCGCCGCCGCGTACAGGGACGAGCAGGAGGCCGCGGACAAGGTGACCCGGCTCGGGCCGGGTGTGGACGCCTGCCTGTTCGCGAGCCCGGTGCCCTTCGAGCTCGCCCGGCGGGCCGGAGTGCTGACGATGCCCGCGACACACGTGCAGCTCGGCGGAGCGGCACTGGTGGCGGCGATCGCGCGGGCCTCGCTGGACGAGCGGACCGATCCGCGCCGGGTGAGCGTGGACGTGCTCGCGCGGCCGGACATCGACGAGGCGTACGCGGACCTCAACCTCCCTTCCGGGGAGGTGCACAGCCGCGACGAACCGGGTCCGATCGGCACGGTCACGGCCTTCCACGAGCGGTTGTTCCGCCAAGGGGCCACCACGGGCGCGCTCACGTGCGTCCAGGGAGTGGCCGACCGGCTGACCTCCGCGGGGGTGCCGGTCGTGCCGATCCGGCCGACGTCCGCGGCCGTACGGACGGCACTGCACACGGCGGCGCTGCTCGGCGCCCGGCACCGGCTGGAGGAGTCGCAGCTCACGGTCGTGCTGGTGGAGGTGCCGACGCTGCGCGAACCGGTGCGCCGGGCCGCGCCGCGCTACTGGCGGGACGAGCTGCGGCTGTCGCTGCACCGCCTGCTCGTGCAGGAGGCCAACCGGATCAACGCGAGCGTGTGGCCGATCGACGATCACAGCTACCTGGTCGTGGCGACCAAGGGCTCGATCGCGGCCGCCACCGACGGGTTCCGGGTGCTGCCCTTCGCCGCCAGGATCCGCGAGGAGCTGGGGCTCGCCGTCGAGGTGGGCGTGGGGATGGGCCGCACGACGCACGAGGCCGAGACGCACGCCAGGGGCGCGCTCGCCCGCACCCAGGGCGGCAAACAGCCCCAGGGCTTCGCGGTGGACCGGGAGGGCCGGGCTCTGGTGCCGCCGCCCCGGATGCCTCCCCAGCCGGGCGGGCCGATCAAGCCCAAGGGCGTCGAGGTGCTGGCGCGCCTGGCGGCCAAGCTGGAAGGCGGAGACACGGTCGTGGACGCGGAGGGGGCCGGGCGCATGCTCGGGGTCACCCCGCGTACGGCTCGCCGGTTGCTGCGCACGCTGGTTGACGAGGGACTCGCGTGGCCGCTTCCGCCGAACCGCACTCCGCAGCCGGGCCGGCCGCGCCAGCTCTACCGGCTGATCGTGGAGAAGCTCAACCGGTGACCGGGTGAACGAAGGGTGTGGACGGCGCTCGGCGCCGGGCCGACGGCGTGGGGCCGGCGTGCCCCGGCAGCCCGGTCGCCGTCCGCACCCCGCTTGGACAACCGCTCAGACAACCGCTCAGACGAAGGCCTGGGCGACGGCCAGGAAGACGTCGTTGGCCTCGGGGTCGCCGATGGACACCCTGGCCCCCTCGCCGTCGAACGGGCGCACGGCGACGCCCACGGCCGCGCACTTCGCGGCGAACTCCGTCGTGCGCTCGCCGAGGCGCAGCCACACGAAGTTGGCCTCGGTGGGCGGGACCGTCCAGCCCTGCGAGAGCAGGGCCTCCCGCACGCGCGTGCGCTCCTTGATGACGGTCTCGACCCGCTCCAGCAACTCGTCCTCCGCGTGGAGGGACGCGATGGCGGCGGCCTGCGCGAGGTGGTTGACCGCGAAGGGCAGCAGCGTCTTGCGGACGGCCGCGGCCACCGGCTCGTGCCCGATCAGGTAGCCGACCCGCAGGCCCGCCAGGCCGTACGCCTTGGAGAACGTGCGCAGGACGGCGACGTTCGGGTGCTCCCGGTAGAGCGCGAGGCCGTCCGGCACGTCGGCGTCCCGCACGTACTCCCGGTACGCCTCGTCGAGGACGACCGTGACGTCGCCGGGCACCCGGCCGAGGAAACGCCTGAGCTCCTCGGTCCGGTTCACGGTGCCGGTCGGGTTGTTGGGGTTGCACACGAAGACCAGGCGGGTCTCCGGCGTGAGGGCGTCCGCCATCGCGTCGAGGTCGTGCGTCTCGTCGCGCAGCGGCACCCGGATCGAGCGGGCGCCCGAGAGGTCCGCGAGCAGCGGGTAGGCCTCGAAGGAGCGCCAGGCGTACATGACGTCCGCGCCGGGCTCGCCCACCGCCGCCAGGATCTGCTGCGCCACCGCCACCGACCCGGCGCCGAGCGCCACGTGCCCGGCGGGTACGTCGTACCGCTCGGCGAGCGCCTCGGTGAGCCGGACGGCGCCCGGGTCGGGGTAGCGGTGGACCTCGGTGGCCGCCCGCGCGACCGCCTCGACCACCGACGGCAGCGGCCCGTACGGGCTCTCGTTGGAGGACAGCTTGTACGACCGGCCCTCCGGGGAGACCACGGCCTTACCGGGCTTGTACGGCGGCATGCTGTCGAGGATCGAGCGGAATCGCGGCATACCGTCACCTTAGAAGATGACCCCCGGAGGCTCTACTTGTAGTAGGCGTACAGCGTCTTCCAGGTGCCGGCGTACTGGCAGTTGATCGACGGCTTGGCGGCCTTGCCCTCGGAGCAGACCTTGAGCTCGACCTCCCCGACGTTCTTCATCGTGAAGGCGAACGTCTTCTTCACGTTGTACGAGCAGGTGCGGTAGTTGCGGTAGGCCAGGTGCGGCGTGTTGGAGGAGTCGAACCAGCTGACGCGGAAGAGCGCCCAGCCGCAGGCGGACGAGGATCGGGTCCGGTCGACGACGCTGCCGGAGACCTTGACCCACGGCGCGGGCGCGCTGGGGTCGTCCTTGGCCGCGGCCGTCAGCGAACCGCTCACCTTGGCCTTCGAACCCGCCGCGAAGTAGGGGCCGAAGGGCTTGAACGCGGCCTGGGCGGCGGCGCTCTGGGTGGCGGCCTCGGTGGCGGAGGCGGCGGTGGCGGTGGCCAGCGGGGCGAGAGCGAAGATGCCGGCCGCCAGCGTGATGCCGGCCAGGGAGCGGGTGAGCGCCATTGCGGGGTTCCTTTCCTCTGTTGTTGGCCTCACTTTGTCGCAGGCCGCTTTCAATGCGCTTGACGCGCGCTGTACGCCGCTTTCAGTAGGTATGGACCGTCCCCCTTGGAAGGGGCGGCATCCGAACCCCGGTTTTGGTTAGGATCGCGCCTGAACCGGCGATCGGGGAAAAGCATGACGAACGGCGCTGAGGGCGACGGACCGCGATACGGCGAGCCCCGGCGCATCGGGCCGTTCCACATCCTCGGCCGGCTCGGCCAGGGCGGCATGGGCACGGTCTATCTCGGCCGGGACGACAACGGCCGGGAGGCCGCCGTCAAGGTGATCCACCCGCAGTGGGCGGCCGACCCCGCCTTCCGGCGCCGGTTCCAGCGGGAGGTCGCCGCCGCCCAGCGGGTCGCCCGCTTCTGCACCGCCGCCGTCCTCGGCGCCGGGCTGGACGGCGAGGTCGCCTACCTCGCGACCGAGTACGTCCCCGGGCCCACCCTCCAGGAGGTCGTACGGGACCGCGGGCCGCTGTCGGGATCGAGCCTGGAGGCGGTCGCGGTCAACGTGGCCGTGGCCCTGCAGGCGATCCACAGCGCGGGGGTGATCCACCGCGACCTCAAGCCGTCGAACGTGCTGCTCTCGCCGGTCGGCCCCAAGGTCATCGACTTCGGCATCGCCCAGGTCACCGACAACACCGCGGACATGAGCGGCATCGTCGCCGGGACTCCGTCCTTCATGTCGCCCGAGCAGGCGAAGGGCGACCGCCTGACCCCCGCCTCCGACATCTTCGGCTGGGGCGCCCTGGTGGCGTACACCGCCTCCGGGCACGCGCCGTTCAGCGGCGGATCGATCCCGAGCATCCTCTACCGGGTGCTCCACGAGCCTCCGCAGATCTCGGGGCTCGATCCCCGCCTGCGGTCGATCGTCGACCTGGCGCTGGCGAAGGAGCCGGCCCAGCGCCCCACGGCGCAGCGCCTCGTCGAGATGCTGACCGGCCACGAGCCGGTCGAGTCGGTCGCACCGGTCGCGCCGGTCGCGCCTGCCGCGACGGTCACCGGACTGCCGACGGTCGCGGGAGGCGCGGCGAGCCGCCGGTCCCGGCCCGGCCTCCTGCTCGGGGTCGGGGGCGTCGTCGCCGCCCTCCTGGTGACGGCGGGGGTCGTCGTCGCCGTCCAGACGGCGTCGTCCGGCAAGCCGTCGTCCGGAGAGCCGCAGGTGCCCCTGGCGGCGTCCGGGAAGCCCGCCGAGCGCGCCACCCCGGCCCCCACCGGCACGACAGCGAGCGGCGCGGGCTCGGGCAACCCGCTGCGCGGGCGGGACGTACGGCTCTACGCCGACCCGGCGGGCGACGAGGCGCGCCAGGCGGAGGCCTGGGCGGCGGCGGGGCGCGGCGACGACGCCGAGACGATGCGGAAGCTCGCCGCGGTGCCGAGGGCCGTGTGGCTGGGCGGGCCCAGCGCCGCCCAGGCGGGCCGTACGGCGAGCGCCGCACTGGAGGCCGCCGCGCGGCAGGACGCCGTGCCGGTCTTCGTCACCGACGACATCCCGCTGCACGCGTGCAACGAGGGCGGCGCGACCGGCTCGGCGCAGTACCTCGCCTGGATCGACGCCGTCGCCTCGGCCGTCGGCGACCGCAGGGCGGTGTTCGTGCTGGAGCCCAAGAGCCTCACGGAACTGCCGGGCTCGCCGGAGTGCTCGCTCGGGGACGCCGCCGACCAGCGGGCCAGGCTGCGGATGCTCGGCTCGGCCGTGAAACGGCTCGGCGGGCTGCCGAACACCGCCGTCTATCTCGACGGCAGCCTGGAGGGCTGGCCGTCGCCGGAGGTCATGGCCACGCGACTGGTCGAGGCGGGGATCGCCCAGGCCGACGGCTTCTATCTCAACGCCGCCGGATATCAGGAGACCGGCTCGCTCGTCGCGTACGGCACCCGCCTCGCCGCCTGCGTGAAGACCAGGGCGTCGGGGAGCGGCACATGTGCGGATACGAGCACGGACACGGCCGGGCTGCCGCACTTCGTCGTCGACACGGGCCGGAACGGCCGGGGCGCGTGGACTCCGCCGGAGGGCAAGTACAAGGACCCCCAGGAATGGTGCAACCCGCCGGGACGCGGCGCCGGGGCGCGGCCGACCACCGACACCGGCAACGCGCTCGTGGACGCGTACCTGTGGCTGCGCCCGGCCGGGGTCTCCGACGCCCGGTGCACCCGTGGCGAGAGCGGCTCCGCCGACCCGGTGTACGGCGTGGTCACGCCGTACGGCGGCCAGTGGTGGGCCGAGCTCGCCCTCCAGCGGGCCAGGGACGCCGTTCCGCCGCTCTGAGGGGTGCTTCGAGGATTACCCTCTCCGGAGATATTCACTAAGATCGCGCGACATGTGGCGGAAAGTCAGAATCGCGATGGCCGGGGTCTGCGTAGCCGGGGTCTGCACCATTCCCACCCCGGTCGCATCAGCCCCGGTCGCGGCGGCGAAGACAGTGAAAACGGTGAAGGCGGCGAAGCCGTACTGCGCCCGGTACAAGTGCATCGCGCTCACCTTCGACGACGGGCCGTGGCCCTACACGCCCGCGCTGCTCGACACGCTGAAGAAGCACAAGGCGAAGGCCACGTTCTTCCTGCTCGGCCGGAAGGTGGCCAACCGCCCCGAGCTCACGCAGCGGATCGTGCGGGAGGGCCACGAGATCGGCAACCACACCTGGAACCACCCCGACCTGACCAAGCTGCCCGACGAGGAGGTGCTCAGCGAGCTCACCAGCACCTCGGACGTCATCTACGAGACGATCGGCAGGAAGCCGGAGATCATGCGCCCGCCGAACGGCGCGACGAACGCCCGCATCTCCGGCCTCACAGCGCAACTCGGCCTGCCCCAGATCCTCTGGACGGGATCCACGCTCGACTGGCAGGCCAGGAACACGAAGGTCATCGCCGCGCGGACGCTGAAGCTCGCCAAGCGCGACGGCGTCATCCTGCTGCACGACATCGTCCCGGAGACGGTCAAGGCGATGCCGGGCGTGCTGGACAAACTGGAGAAGCAGCACTACAAGTTCGTCACGCTGACGACCCTGCTGCAGGGCCGCACGCTGCACGGAGGCGAGATCTACCCGCCCCGGGGCAAGTAGGCGGCCGGCGCCTCCGCGAGCGGCACCGGCGCCGGCGTCTGCGTGACGTCCGCCGTGAGCGACCGCTCCAGGGCCGCCCGCAGGCGGGGCTGCAGGGGCCGTTCCACCAGCCGGTGCACGGCGTACGCGACGCCGAGCGCGGCGGCCGTCGCGACGGGCAGGGCGAGCCGGTTGCCGAGCGGCTCGTGCAGCGCCTGGATGAGCAGGAACCCCACGTGGTGGTGGAAGAGGTACAGGGGGTAGGTCAGCGCGCCGAGCGCGGTCAGCCACCGCCAGTCGAGCCGGTCGAGCGCGCCGACGGCGACCGCGACCATGACCAGGAAGATCAGTGAGATCACGCCGACGACGAGCGCCGACCCCAGCGCCGGGCCGAACCGGTCGACCGCCGGGAGCTTCTCCCCCAGCACCGACACGATCGCGAGCGCCCACCCCGCCCCGACGAACAGCCAGGGGAACATCGATCCGCCGAAGCGGTGGATCAGGAACAACGCCATGCCCGCGATGAAGTACGGCGCGCTGAACGGCAGCAGCACGGCCTGGAGGAGATCGGCGTCCACCCGCTCGGCGACGACGAGCAGGAAGACCCAGCCGCCGAGGAACGCCAGGCAGCGGCGGTAGGTGATGCCGATCGCGGCGAAGCACGCGATGAGCACGTAGAAGACGAGCTCCTGCCAGAGCGTCCAGTAGACGATCTCCAGGTCCCGCACCCGCAGGCCGTGCTGGAGCATGGTCATGTTGGCCAGCAGCTCGGCGAACGTCGGCCGGTGGTCCGTGATGAGCCCGCCGACGGCCAGCGCGCCGAGGACGAGCACGCTCGCCCAGTACGCCGGGTAGAGCCGGGCGATCCGCGACGCCGCGAAGTGCCCGGCCGTACGGCCCCACGCGCTCATCAGGATCACGAACCCGCTGATCAGGAAGAACAACCGCACGCCGTACACCCCGAACATGGTCACCGCGCTCAGCGCCGGGAAGGCGTTCGGGGTGCCCCACGCGCGGGTCTCGCCGAAGTGGAACAGGACGACGCCGAGAGCCGCGCAGAACCGCAGGAGGTCGAGGACGCGCAGCCGCGACGGTCCGCGGAGGATGGCCGGCGCGTCGGGGGCGACGCGTGAGGCCGCAGCGAGCATAGGCCGGAATATATCCTGAAAGATCCCTGTGAGGCGGACGATCCGGCTGCGGTAGCTACTGCGCTGCTACTGGGGGGCGGCGGCGCCGGCGCGGAGCATCGGGGGATGCAGCAGCACGGCGGGGCCGCGGCGGTGCAGCATGGCGGGCCGGCCGCCGTCCCGGGTCGTCGTGCGTCCGGTGGGCACCAGGAAGCCCTCGGTCTTGGTGACCTTCCGGTGGAAGTTGCGGGGGTCGAGCGGGCGGCCCCAGACGATCTCGTACACGCGGCGAAGCTCCGCGACGGTGAACTCCGGCGGGCAGAAGGCGGCGCCGAGCGAGGTGTACTCCAGCTTGCTCCGCGCCCGCTCCACGCCGTCGAGCATGATCCTGCGGTGGTCGAAGGCCATCTCGGTCAGCTCCGCCACCGGCTGCCAGCTCATGTGCGCCTCGGTCGACGCGGGCAGGTCGGGGGCGAGGCCGAGGTAGGCGACGCTGACGACCCGCTGGCGGGGGTCGCGGTCCGGGTAGCCGTAGGTCTGCAACTGCTCCAGATGCACCGGGGCGCCGGGCAGGCCCGCCCGCTCGGCGAGCACCCGGGCGGCGGCGGCCGGCAGGTCCTCCTCCAGCTTGATGAAGCCGCCGGAAAGCGCCCACCTGCCCTCGTACGGCGGCCGGTCGCGCCGCCAGACGAGGGCGCTCAGCTGCTGGGACCTGACGGTGAGCACGACGAGATCCACGCTGACCGGGATGCGCGGGATCATGAGCGAACGCTATCAGTACGCGGCCGGTCGCCCGGTGTCTCAGCCGGTGGTCTCAGCCGGTGTTGTGGTAGTAGACGGGCTCCGCCGACTTACGGCCGTCGGCGGAGGTGACCTCCACCCGCACCCACACGTCGCCGGGCACCGTCGCCCAGTCCACCGGGATCCAGATCGTCTCGATACCCGCGGGAAGCCCCGGAATCGGCGTGCCGTCGTGCCAGCCGACCGTCGCCGAGTCGACGACCCGGGGGGTGTCCAGCCCCGGCCAGCTCAGCGTGACCTTCGCGTCTCCGAGGTGGTAGCCGCGGATCTCCAGGCCGTCCTGGATCTGGCGTTCGCGCCGCTGCGCCTCCACCGGGATCGGCCGGTCCCAGTCCTGCGCGATCTCCTCCGACAGCGACGGCGAGCCGCAGGTGAAAAAGTCGCTCCACATGTACGAGATGACCTTCGAGACGTACGGCCCGGCCAGCGTGACCTGGGTGTCGAGCCGGGGCTTGTCGGTCCTGCCCCGGGTGCCCTGCCGGCCGCAGTTCTCGGTCGAGGACGGCTCGAAGGCCTCCACGTTGGCCCAGAGCTCCACCTCCACGCCCTCCTCGGCCAGCTGCGCCCGCGCCTTGGACATCTCGCGGTAGTAGTCGCGGGTGCCGCCGTAGTAGGCCGTGGCGTAGGTGCTCTCGCCGACGACCGGCTTGAGGCGGTCGTCCACCGGCTTGTTCTTCCAGTTGGGCCAGAACAGGCCGACCTTGCCCGTGCCCCGGCCGTCCTGCGGAGCGATGATCTCCACCCCGGTCCGGGCGAGGGCCTTGAAGCCCGCGGCGACCTGCGCCGGCGTGGAGGTGTACTTCAGCCGCCTCCGGCTGTCGATGTACGGGCTGACCAGGATGGGCTTGCCGGGCAGTTCCTGCTCGACGATCCGGTGCTGCTCGGCGTACACCTGCAGCGTCTGGACCTTGTCAGGGTCGGGCCAGTCCCTGAGCTGCAGCTCGAACGGCTGGTAGACGCCGCCCAGCGACTGACGGTCGCCGAAGCGGTTGCCGTAGTCCTGCAGGATCCGCCGGGTCAGGGTCGTGAGCGTGCCGATGTGCCGGGGGTCGGCGCGGGTGGACTCGGCCGGGTCGCGCGGCGCGAGGGGCAGCGCGGGGAAGACCCTGATGCCGAACCGGTCGCCGAGGTCGAGCAGCTCGCTGAGGCTGTCCTGCTCGCCCGCCGATACGAGGATCAGGTGGTAGGCCCGTCCCTTCGTCGTGAAGTCGCAGGTGGGGTCGTCCGAGCCGTCCTCCGGCGCGATGAGCCGGTAGAAGACCGCGCCGTTCACGACGATCTTCCGTTCCACCTGCGGGCAGCGGAAGATGCCGGGCCCGAACTGCTCGTCGGTGCGGTAGACGTACGTCCAGCTGATGCGGTTGCCGGGGTTGGCGGTCCGGAGCTCCTGCTCCGCCGCCTTCATGCAGCTGAGCCCGCTCTCCACGCAGACGGCGTACCGCTTGTCGGGCGGCGGGGTCTTCTCCGGCTCCTTGTCGTCCACCGGCTGGAGCACCTGCCCGTCCTCGTCCGTCTGGCGCGGCGACAGGCCGAAGCCGAGGCGCACGACGGTGTCCCCGCCGAGACGGTGGATGGCCTGGAGCTGCCGCCGCCAGGTACACGGGTCCGAGGTCGGGATGAGCCAGTACCCCATCACGGCGTACGGCGTGGCCGCCGCGGTGTCGAACGTGCCGCAGGGATCGGTGAACTCGCTGTGCGCGGGGGACGGGCTGGGGCTCTCGGTCGCCGCGGAGAGGGTCTGCCCGGCCCGGGCGGCGCCCGGATCGGAGCTCCCGTCCCGCAGGACGATCACGACGGACGCGACACCCGCGAGAATCGCCACACCCAGGATGAAGGTGAGCCAGCGCACTTTCAGGACACTACCCGCCCGTCGTTCGTCGAACTTGTCACGCCGAAGTGTTCACCGGGGCTTCAGCTCTTGACGCCGGCCCACGCTTCCAGCTGGTCGACGAAACGACGCGCCGAGTTGGGCCAGTGGTGGTTCGCCCGCGCGGCGGCGTAGCCGCGCCCGCCGGTGCCGCGCCGTTCGAACGGGTTGTCCCTGAGCTGGAGCACCGCGCGCGCCACCGCCTGCGGGTCCCGCCAGGGGACCACCATGCCGCACTGGTAACGCTCCACGAGCTCGACGGCCCGCGGCGAGGGGGTGGTGATGACCGGGATGCCGTGGGCCATGTACTCCACGATCTTCGTGGGCATGGAGTGGCGGTAGTTGGGCTCGTCGTGCAGCAGCGACAGCCCCGCGAGCGCGCCGTCGAGCCGCTTGAGCGCCTCGTCGTTCGGCATGAAGTCGCGCCACTCCAGCACGCCCTGCGCGACCGCCTCGTTGAGCAGCGGCCTGCTCTGCGGGTCGGCGTACCCGATCAGTTCCACGGCCACCCGGTGCGGCTGGAGCAGGCGGGCCACCTCGACGGCCTCCTGCACGCCCCGGGCCTCCGACAGCCAGCCCAGGTAGACCACCCGGTCGTCGCCGGGCGGGCTGACGCTGTCGGGCACCCAGGTCTCGTTCGGCACCACCAGGTGCCGCTGCCGGAACCGGCCGGCGTACGCCGCCTCGGCCAGCAGCAGGTGCATCCGGCGCTCGGCCGTGCCCTCCAGGAGCCGGGCGAGGTACCGCGTCGGCGGGCGCAGGAACGCCGGCAGCCACGGCTTGAGCGACAGCGTCGCGGGGGTGTCCTCGTGGACGTCCCAGACCACCGGCGGGCTCTTGCGCACCCCGGCGACGGCGAACAGCAGCTCGGGGTCGTGGATGAGCGCCAGGTCGACCTTCCCGCGCATGCTCTTGAAGAGCTTGCGGGCCGCGCGCACCGCCGACAGGCGGCGCCGCTCGGCGGCCCTCGGCAGGTCGACTCCGGTCACCCACGAGCGCGGCACGACTCCCCGCGCGGTGTACGGCGCGGCGTACGTGACCTCATGACCGGCATCGACGAGTGCCCGGATCTGCCGGTGCAGGATCCGGGCGTCCTCGGGGTGATGCACCACCGTCATGACGAGCACGTGCACGGCGCGGACCCTTCCTACAGCCGCTCGACGCGTTCGCTCGTGGCGAGCACGCCACGAGTGTCCAGGACGAGAAGGGCGTGGTCCTCCACCACGTCCAGGTCGAACGCCGCGTGCTGCTGCAACAGGACCACCACGTCCGCGGCGGCCACGGCCGACCGCAGATCCTCCTCGCGGGGGATCGCCCTGCCCTCGACCGACCATTCCTTCACGTACGGGTCGCAGAACGACAGCTCCGCGCCCAACTCCAGCAGCGCCTCGGCCACCGGTATCGCGGGCGTCTCCCGCTCGTCGGCGATGTCTGGTTTGTACGTCACGCCGAGGAGCAGCACGCGCGAGCCGTTCACCGGCTTTT
>NZ_BOOB01000011.1 GCF_016863015.1 Microbispora amethystogenes
GGGAGCCGTTCACCGGCTTGCGGGCCCGGTTGAGCAGCCGCTGCACCCGGGCCACGACGTACGACGGCATCCGCTCGTTGATCTCCTGGGCGAGCTCGACGAAGCGGAAGGGATAGCCCAGCTTGCGCACCGTGTACGACAGGTACGAGGGGTCGACGGGGATGCAGTGCCCGCCGACGCCGGGGCCGGGCAGGAACTTCTGGTAGCCGAAGGGCTTGGTGGAGGCCGCCTCGATGGACTCCCAGAGGTTCACTCCGAGCTCGTCGCAGAAGATCGCCATCTCGTTGACGAGGGCGATGTTGACGTGCCGGTAGGTGTTCTCCAGCAGCTTGGCCATCTCCGCCTCGCGGGTGCCGCTGACCGGCACGACCCGCTCGACGAACTGGGCGTAGAAGGCGACCGCCCGCTCCTTGCAGGCCGCGGTGTAGCCGCCGACGACCTTGGGGGTGTTGCGCAGGCCGAACTTCGGGT
Source organism: Microbispora amethystogenes (assembly GCF_016863015.1). Taxonomy (GTDB): domain Bacteria; phylum Actinomycetota; class Actinomycetes; order Streptosporangiales; family Streptosporangiaceae; genus Microbispora; species Microbispora amethystogenes. Next base: position 472 of record NZ_BOOB01000011.1, read on the forward strand.
TGCCCGGGTCGATCCGCTCCGGCGAGAACGCCAGGTGGAACTCGTCGCCCGCGGTGAGCCCCGACTCCTCCAGGATCGGCCGTACGAGCTCGTCGGTGGTGCCGGGCCACGTGGTGGACTCCAGCACGACGAGCGTGCCCGCCTGAAGGCGCTCGGCCACGGCCCTGGTGGCGCCCTCGACGGCCGACAGGTCGGGACGGTGGTCCTCGTCCAGCGGCGTCGGGACGCAGATGACGATCGCGCGCGACCGCGACAGCACCGACGCGTCGAGCGTGGCGGTGAAACCCGCCGCGAGCATCGCGTCGAGGTCGGCGTCCGTCAGGTCGTCGATGTAGGAGCGGCCGGCGTTGAGCGCGTCCACCTTGCGGGGATCGACGTCCAGACCAGCCACCCGCAGACCGGCCGCCGTGGCCTCCTTGGCCAGCGGCATGCCCACGTATCCCAGCCCGATGATCGTGAGATCGAAGGCGGTCACGATACGGCCTGAGGGCGGAAACAACACTTCATGGTGGCAAAGGTTATCTCAACTCGGCACCAGGCATGCCTGATGCAACACATCGGACTTCGTGCGTTTTATCGGTTTTCGGTCAGGGACTGGTAGATCCCCCGGTAGGTCCTGGCCAGGCTGCTCCAGGTCCGGTGCGCGGCGACCTCGGCCTTGCCGGCCTCACCCATGACCCGGCGGCGCTCCGGATCGTCGCGCAGCGCGGCCAGCCCCTTGGCGAGCGCGGCCGGGTCGCCGGGCGGCACCAGCAGCCCCGCGCCCTCGCCGCCGACGAGCTCCGACAGCGCGGGCAGGTCGCTGAGCACGACCGGCTTGCCCAGGGCCATCGCCTCGACCGGCTTGAGCGGCGTGACCAGGCGGCACACGCGCAGGTCCTCGCGCGGGCAGACGAAGATGTCGATGGCGGCCTGCGCCTGCAGCGCCTCGTCCGGGCCGACCCGTCCGGGCAGGATCGCGTCTGTCAGGCCCAGCCGCTCGACCTGTTCGAGCAGCGCGGGCCGCTCCGCGCCGTCGCCGACGAGCAGCACCCGCACCGGCGTCCCGGCGTCGCGCAGCAGCGCGGCCGCGTTCAGCAGAGTGGCGAAGCCCTCGTAGCCCACGATGCTCGACACCGAGCCCACGACGATCTCGCCGCGGCCGACGCCGTACGCCTGGCGGAACGCCTCGCCGTCGTAGTCGGCGGTCAGCAGGGAGTCGTCCACCGCGTTGGGCGCGAGGAAGATGCGCTCCCGGGGGACGCCGCGCTCCATGATCTCGGTGGCCATGGTCTCGGCGAGCGTGACGACCGCGTCGGCCTCGCGCATGATGCGCGCCTCACGCTCGCGCTGCAGGACGTGCCGCTCGCTGCCGACCCGCTCCGGGTCCCGGGAGACCCAGGTCTCCTCCAGGAAGCCGCGCACCTCGTACACGAAGGGGGTGTTCGTCCGCTCGCGGACGGCGAGCGCGACCGAGCCGTTGCGGTGGTCGGTGGCCGCGTGCAGGACCTGCGGGCGGAGCGTGCGGACCAGCTCCGACACGTCCGCGGCGCCGCGGATCATCCGGCCCTGCGTCTCGAACGGGACGTCGTCCTTGGGCAGCAGCCGGTAGTAGGGGACCCCGTCGATCTCCTCGTACGGCTCGGCGTCGGTGTGCCCCTGGAGCATCGGCCAGCCCCAGCTCGTCACGACGTGCGGGTCGAGCCCGGCCGCCCGCTGCGCGCTGACGATGCGGTGGGTGCGCACCGTGTATCCCGCCTGCGTGTACGGCAGCGCGTTGGTGACCATGTGCAGCACCCGGCCGGGCACGCGCTCGCCCATGATGACCTTGGGCTTCGGCGGGATCGGGTCCGGGCCCAGCGCGGCGAGCTCGCCCTCGTAGTAGGCGATCCTGCGGCGGACGAACGGCCACCGGGACTGCGCCTGGAGCACTCTGATCGACTCGGACATCCGCCCGGCGTCGAAGTGCGCCTTCGCCTCCTTCAGCGGGCCCTTGGCGGCCCGCTGGAGGATCTTGCGCGTACGCACCTTGACGAAGCGGGCGGCGGGCCAGGCGACGCGGCCGACGAACGGGCGCATCCCGGCCGGCATGGCGTCTGCGGCCGCCTGGGCGACCCGCATCGGGTCGGACTTGACCTTGCCGGCGACGATCCGGGAGACGATGACGGGGTTCTTCGCGAACCCCCGGAGGAAGCCGCCGAGACCGGCCTTCGCGGAGGCGGCGGACACGGCCTTTACGGGCTTGTTGGCCTCGGTTTCCACGGCGCGACCGTACCATAGGCAACGTTTGTCCCAGGGTTAGGTGAAAGGCGAGGTAGATGAGAGACCACCCCCTCGTCCTGCACGTTTTGGGCGCCCGGCCCAACTTCGTCAAGGCGGCTCCCGTCGTCAAAGGACTGGCCGCACTCGGCGTCCGGCAGGGCATCATCCACACGGGCCAGCACTACGACGCGCTGATGTCGGACGTGTTCTTCGCCGACCTCGGGCTGCCCGAGCCGATCGCGAACCTCGGCGTCGGCAGCGGCACCCACGCGCGGCAGACGGCGGCCCTCCTCACCGGGCTTGAGGACCTCGTCCTGGAGCACCGCCCGGCGCTCGTCGTCGTCTACGGCGACGTGAACTCCACGCTCGCCGCGATCCTGGTCTGCGCCAAGCTGGGCGTGCCGACCGCGCACGTCGAGGCGGGCCTGCGCTCCTTCGACCGGGGGATGCCGGAGGAGGTCAACCGGATCGTCACCGACGCACTGTCGGACCTGCTGTTCGCCACCTCGCCGGACGCGCTGTCGCACCTCGCCAACGAGGGCGTGGATCCGGCGAAGGTGCACCTCGTCGGCAACCCGATGATCGACAGCCTGTTCGCCGCGCTGCCCTCGCTCGACCCCGCGCCGGTCCAGGAGCGTCTCGGGATCACCGGTCGGTACGCCGTGGCGACGCTGCACCGCCCGGCGAATGTGGACGACCCCGCGGCCGCCCGCGAACTGGTCGACGCGGTGCTCGGGGTGGCCGAGCAGGTGCCGGTGATCGTGCCGCTGCACCCCCGCGGCCGGCAGCGCCTCGCGGAGGCCGGCCTGGTCGACCGCGACGGGCTGCGGATCGTGGACCCGCTGGGTTACGTGGACTTCCTGTCCCTGGTCCGGGGCGCCGCCCTGGTGGTGACCGACTCCGGCGGCGTGCAGGAGGAGACGACCATGCTGGGCGTCCCATGCCTGACCGTACGGCCGAACACCGAGCGGCCGATCACGGTGACCCACGGGACGAACCGGCTCGTGACCCCGGCGGCGCTGCCCGCCGCCGCGTCGAAGGCGCTCGCGGACGGCGCGGCCACCCCGAGCGGGGAACTGCCGCCGCTCTGGGACGGCGCCGCCGGGCCGAGGATCGCCCGCGTCATCGACGCCTGGCTGCGCGGCGACAACCTCTCCCCCGCGGCCAAAGGCCAGGCGCGCTAGCGCCTGGCGAGCGATCCGGAGGGGCGCGCCGCCGGTCTGGACCGAGGAGCGAGGAACGAGCGACGAGGGAAGACGGCGGGTGTGAGCGCCCCGATGGTGAGCGGGAAGCACAGGCCAGGCGCGCTAGCGCCCGGCGCTGAATCCCCTATTTCGGCATAAAGGCGGCGGCGACAGCCGTACGATGGCTCTTCCTTGAGGGGGAAGCATGGCTGAGACCGACGAGACTCCTGAAGAGCCGCGTTTCCAGCGGCTGGGGCCGGTGAACTGGCTGCCCGAGGAGCGCAAGCACGTCGAGCAGTACGAGGCGCGCATCCGCGACCTGGAGAACCGGCTCGCCTACCAGGAGGCCCGCGCCGACTACGCGCTCTGGCGGCTCCAAGCCACCCAGACCCAGAAGCCGTACCGGGTCGCGCAGGTGCTGACGAACGCGGCCAGGCCCAAGAAGATCGTCCGGCTGCCGCGCGACCTCAGCAAGGCGATGAAGGACGGCAGGAAGGCGCCGAAGGCGCCGCCGTCCGCGATCGAGGTCGCCGCCGCGGCCGAGGCGCGGGGTCCGGAGGTCAAGATCCCGACCCTTCAGTGGCCCGACGGCCCGGTCGTACGGCCCGACATGCGGGTCGCGGTGATCCTCGACGACTTCTCCCGCATGGCGTTCAAATACGAGTGGGACCAGATCGAGTTCGGGCTCCAGGACTGGCGTGAGATCTTCGCGGAGCGGCGTCCGGAGATGCTGTTCTGCGAGTCGGCCTGGCACGGCAACCAGGGCCGCTGGCGTTACCAGATGACCGGGACCAACGCGCCCAAGCAGGAGCTGCGCGACCTGATCGCCTGGTGCCGGGAGGAGGGCATCCCCACGGTCTTCTGGAACAAGGAGGACCCGCCCAACTTCGACTTCTTCATCGAGACGGCCAAGCTGTTCGACCACGTGTACACGTGCGACGGCGACATGATCCCGAAATATCGCGAGATGCTGGGTCATGACCGTGTCGGCGTGCTGCAGTTCGCCGCCCAGCCGCGGATCCACAACCCGATCCAGACCAAGCAGGGCCGGCCGTACGACGTCGTCTTCGCCGGCATGTACTTCCGCGACAAGCACCCCGAGCGGCGCGAGCAGATGGAGACGATCCTCGCGCCCGTACGCCCCCTCGGCCTGCACATCTTCGCCAGGAACGGCACGGTCGCCGACAAGTACGCCTGGCCGGAGGAGTACCGCCCCCACATCGCCGGCGAACTGCCGTACGAGCAGATGCTGGCGGCGTACAAGATGTACAAGGTCTTCCTGAACGTGAATTCGGTGATCGACTCGCCGACCATGTGCGCCCGGCGCGTCTTCGAGCTGTCGGCCTGCTCGACCACCGTGCTGTCGGGCTGGTCGCGGGCCATCGAGGAGACCTTCGGCCCGCTGATCCCGGTCGCGCACTCGCAGGAGGAGGCGTACAACCGGGCGATCTACTTCATCAACAGCCCGGAGCTGCGCGCCCGGCAGGGGCACCTGGCGATGCGCGAGGTGTTCGACAAGCACCTGTTCTCCCACCGGGTCGACCAGATCCTCACCGACCTCGGCCTGCCGGTCGTGTCGCGCTCCCGGTCGATCTCCGTCGTGCTGCCGACCAACCGGGCCGGCCAGCTCGAACACGCGATCACCCAGGTGGCCCGGCAGCAGCACCGCGACCTGGAGCTCGTGCTGGTCATGCACGGCCTGTCCGAAGACCCGGCGGTCGTACGCGACAAGGCGCTCGCGGCGGGCATCCCGGCCGTGAAGGTGCTCACCGCCGACCCGTCCTGGACGCTCGGCGAGGTGCTCAACCACGGCATCGCCCACGCCGACGGCGAGCTGATCTCGAAGATGGACGACGACAACATCTACGGCGAGCACTACCTGTCCGACCTGGTCCGCTCCTTCGACTACGCCGACGCCGAGATGGTCGGCAAGGGCGCCCACTACACCTACTTCCCCGACCAGGACGTCACGATCTTCCGCCTGCCCGGGCTGGAGCACCGTTACGCCCACCTCATCCAGGGGGCGACCATCCTGGCCAAGACCGACCTGCTGCGGGCGTTCCCGTTCGAGGCGGTCAACGCGGGCGAGGACACCCGGCTCGTACGGCGCTGCAAGGAGGAGGGCGTCCGGATCTACTCGGCCGACCGCTACAACTTCATCTACATGCGCGGCTCCGACGCCACCGCCCACACCTGGCAGGCGGCGGACTACAAGCTGACCCGCAACGCCCAGTTCTGCTTCGCCGGCAACCCCGAGCCGCACGTGCTCATCTGAACGTACCTGTCCGGAGTGAGGGCCGCGGCCCTCACTCCGCCTCCCGGCCGACGCTCTGACCTGGTCGTTTTCTCCTTGGTACCCCTGGCTGTACCTCCATTGGGGTGTACGCGGGAGCGACCGGGAGGGCCCGCGGCTGGTGTGCTGATCACTGTCAGTCGAGCACTCCTACAGGAGAGAGTGAAATGGCAGTCGACAGCCGGCCGGAGGCCGAGCGGTACACGAGTCGGAGCGGGCTTCGGGGCTTCATCCGCAACCATCCACTGATCAGCTTCTTCGTCCTGACCAACCTGATGAGCTGGGTCGCCTGGGTGCCCTACATCCTCTCGGCGACCGGCCTGGCGGTCTGGGATTTCACCTTCCCCCGGTTCCTCGGCAGCACGCAGATCGCCGGGGTGCTGCCCGGCGCCTATCTCGGCCCGATCTTCGCCGCGTACATCGTGACCAGGGTCGCGGACGGCAAGGAAGGCGTCCGCCGGTGGGTGCGGAGGATGACCAAGTGGCGGGTCGGCTGGGTCTGGTATCTCGTGGCCGTCCTCGGCGTCCCCGCCGCCATCATCGCCGCCTCTCTCGCGTTCTCCGGCGAAGACATCCGCATCCCGCCCGTCGCGGTGCTGGTCGCCTACGTGCCCAGCCTGCTGATCCAGATGGTCACCACCGGTCTCGCCGAGGAACCCGGCTGGCGTGACTTCGCCCTGCCCCGCATGCAGCGCAGGTTCGGCCCGCTGGGCGCCACCGCCGTCCTCGGCCTGCTGTGGGGCGTCTGGCATCTGCCGCTGTTCCTGAGCGAGTGGGGTGGGTGGCCGGACGTCACCTGGATGAGAGTCGGCGAGTTCGTCGCCTTCTGCTGCGCCTTCAGCGTGGTCGTCACCTGGATGTTCAACCGGACCGGTCAGAGCCTGCCGCTGGTCATGCTGCTGCACGTGAGCGTCAACAACTTCATGTCGCTCCCCTACGGGGAGATGTTCCCGTCGATCGCCACCCCCGAGCAGGCGAGTCACGTCACCCTGCTCGCGGCCACCACGGCGGCGATCCTGCTGCTCATCGCGACCCGCGGCCGTCTCGGCTACCGTCCGGCCGGGGAACCCGCGCCGGAGCTCGCCCAGGCAGAGCTGAACGCTGCTTGATCGACGATTCCTGTTCTAAGCTCTCTGGCCCGAGGGGGGTGCATGATGGCGGCGCACCAGCCGGAACCGGCCGACACCCGGCGAAACGATCGGAGGGGTGTCGCCACACGCGCCCGTGACGTCTTCCACGCGTTCGAACACCTCGTCGGAGGCCTCAGCACGGCGCTGCTGGCACTCGCCGCTCTGGTGTGGCTCGCCGTGGCCGGACTGACCTGTGTGATCGGTGTGGGCCTGCTCCTGCTGCCCGCCGTGCCGCGTGTCGTACGGTCCGTCGCCGAGCGCGAGCGTGACCGGTTGTCCCGCTGGGGTCCGGAGATCGTCCGCTTGGGGCCCGCGCCGGCCGGCGCACGCGCCGCGCTCGCCGATCCGGCCGTACGGCGGGAGCTGTGCTGGATCCTCGCGCACGGCACGCTGGGCCTGTTCCTCGGCGTGGCCGGGTTGACCATGGTGCTGAACGCCGTGCAGAACATCACGTATCCGCTGTGGTGGCGGGCGCTGCCCGCGGAGGATCCCACCCCGACCCTGGTGTTCTGGGACGTGCGCGACGACGCCGGCGCCATGGCGGTCGCGATCCTCGGCGTGGGAATGGCCGTCTGCTTCCTGGTGCTCGGGACGGGAATGGCCCGGTTGCAGGCGTGGCCGGGACGCCGGCTGCTGGCGCCCACCGCCGACGTCGACCTGTCCCTGCGGATCGCGGAGCTGTCGGCCACCCGCGCGGCGGCACTGGACGCCCACGCCGCGGAGTTGCGGCGGATCGAACGCTCGCTGCATGACGGGGCGCAGAACCGGCTGGTCGCGGTCACCGTGATGCTCGGCGCGGCCCGCCGCGCGCTGGCCCGTGACCGGCCGGACGCGGAGGACATGCTCGAACGCGCCCAGGAGACCGCCGAGCAGGCGCTGGCCGAGCTCCGTACGGTCGTCCGCGGCATCCTGCCGCCCGTGCTGGCCGACCGGGGGCTCGCCGGCGCGCTCGCCGGGCTCGCGGCGAACTGCGGTGTGCCCTGCCGGGTCGACGTCGACGCGCTCGGTAGGTGCCCCGCCTCCATCGAGGCCACCGCCTACTTCGTGACCGCCGAGGCACTCACCAACATCTCCAGGCACAGCCGGGCCCGGCACGCCACGGTGACCGTACGGCGTGAAGGCGACCGGTTGTCCCTGCGGATCGAGGATGACGGCGTCGGCGGCGCGGACGAACGGCACGGCTCCGGGCTCACCGGCATCCGCAGCCGGGTCGAGGCGCACGACGGCCGTCTCACCCTGACCAGCCCGCCCGGCGGGCCGACCACACTCGAAGTGGAGTTGTCATGCGGATCGTGATAGCCGAGGACGATCCGCTGCTGCGTGAAGGCGTCGCGCTGCTGCTGCGCGCGGAGTCCTTGGACGTGGTGGCCACGACCGACTCCCCGGACTCCTTCCTGGCGGCCGTCGACGCCCACCGGCCCGACGTGGCCATCGTCGACGTCCGGATGCCTCCGACCCACACCGACGAGGGCATCACCGCGGCGGTCGAGGCCAGGCGCCGTCAGCCCGGCCTGGCGGTGCTCGTGCTGTCCGCCTACGTCGAGCAGGCGTTCGCCACCGAGCTCCTCGCCGGCGGAACCGACCGGCTCGGATACCTGCTCAAGGAGAGGGTCGGCCGCGTCGACCAGTTCCTCGACGCCCTGCACCGGGTGGCCGCGGGCGGCACGGCCATAGACCCCGAGGTCGTCGCGCAGTTGCTCACGCGCACCCGCACCGACAGCGGGCTGGAACGGCTGACCGCCCGGGAGTTCGACGTGCTCGCCCTGATGGCCGAGGGACTGGGCAACACCGCCATCTCCGAACGGCTCTTCGTGAGCGAAGGCGCCGTCCACAAGCACATCCGCAGCATCTTCGCCAAACTCGACCTGGCCCCCACCGACCGGGCGGACCGGAGGGTCACAGCCGTCCTGCGCTACCTGGAGGAGACCCAGCGCCGCGGCTGACGTCGGACACACGCCGCACCCCGCCGGTGCGGCGGTCCGCCTGGTCGCAGGCGGTGGTCATCATGTACGCCCCGCACCGGTGAACGTCTGCACCTCCACTTGTTGTGACTCCAGGTAATTGCAATGGCGGCTTGTTCTACACAGAGAGTGATGAAAGAATTAGGGCAAGAGTTCGAATCGCAGGGGCGATGGGAGGAGGGGCGCATGGAGTCTCCGACGTTCGACGTGCCAGCGCCGCGTCCTCCTGCTGATCCCTGGTGGGCCAGGATCATCGACGGCCCACCCTTCTGGCCCTCAGATGGCTCTCGTACGTCCGAGCCCGGCGCCGAGGATTCGCGTCTTCGCCCTGCCGTCGTGCCAAACCTTGCTGTCGTCGCGCCGAACCACCCTGCCGTCGTGCCGAACCACACTGTTGACGGTGGCCGCTCCCAGGACAGCGCGAGCGGAAACCCCACTGCCGCAGGTGGTGGCACTTCCACCCCGAGGCCGGCCGGTGGGATCCCGGCGAACCTACCCGACGACGCCGCCGACGCCGACGAACACGGGGACGCCGACGGGCCCGGGGACACCGACGGGCCCGGGGACACCGGACCCCAGAGCAGCGCGGCCGAAAGCGCCCCCGGTGGCACTGCCGGTGGCACTGCCGGTCCTGACGGAGCTCCCACCGGAGTGTCCGGCGGCGCCCCCGGCACCGATAGGAGCGATGGGGGCCGTGACCGGCATCGGGATGCCAGTGGTGCGTCTGATGTCCCCGGTGGCGCTGCCGGTGCTGCTTCTGACGGTGCCTTCGGCGGTGCTTCCGGCGGTGCTCGTGGTGGCGCTTTTGGCGCGGGGTCGTCGTCGTGGGTGGCGGTGGCGGCGGTTGCTGAGGCGGCGCGGGCGGTGGCGCTGGTGCCGGTGCCCGAGGCGGCGGAAGTGTGCCTGGCCGAGGCCGAGGAGTTGCTGTCGGCCCGCGACCGGATCACTTCAGCGTTGGCGGCCCGGGTCGGGCGTGTCCATCGGGCCGGGGAGGCGAAGAACCATGGGCATGCCTCCACCAAGTTGTGGCTGCGCACTGCTGGGGGGATGACCGTTCCCGGTGCCAGTCGCCTGTTGACGATGAGCATGGAGCTGGTCCGCCTGCAGGACGTGCGCCGCCTGTTCGCCGAGGGTGGCCTGGCTGAGGGCATTGTGGAGGCGATCTGCATAGCCACTTCCGGGCTGACCGACGACCAGGCCACCACCGCCGCAGGGATCCTGCTGGAGCTGGCTAAATCGGCGGGCGCGGCAGAGGTGGCCAAGGCGGGGCGATACCTGCGCGCGGTGCTCGACCCCGACGGCCACGAGAAGGACGAGCAGGCCGACTTCGACCGCCGATTCTTCCGGGTACGCCGTCGCAGGAACGGCGGTGTGGAGGGGGAGTTCTACCTGCCAGTGGAGGCCGCCGCACGGTTGCAGCACCTGTTCGACGCCTACGCCAAGCCCAAGGCCGAGGGCGATGACCGCACCCTGAGCGTGCGGAACGCGGACGCGTTCATCGCGCTCCTGGAGAACAAGATCGCCACCGAGCTTCTGGTTCTGGTCAACGCCGAATCCCTTCCCGACGACCCCGCGACGGCTCCCGGCAGCGGATCCCGCGCCGGTGATGCTCCGGGGCGTGACAGCGGGCGCTGCGAGAGCGACACCCCTGAGTGCGACAGTGGGTGCTACGAGAGCGACATACCCGAGTGCGACGGTGACCGGTTCGGGAGCGATGCGCCGAAGCGGAGCGACGAGCACTGGGCTGACGCGCCTATCAGCCGGAACCCTGGCGTGGATGCTCCCACCTGCGGCGACGAGCATCCCGCTACGGAGTGCTCGGCCACGGGCAGCCCGAACGTCGCCGAGCCGGGTGGCGCCAGTGCTGCGGGTGACGCCGATGACACCCAGCAGGGCTACGCCACTGACGCAGACATGCAAAGACACCGAGCACGGAACTCGCAGCACCCGTGTGCGCAGCAGGCGCATGCCTCTGATCACTCGTCCGAGGGTGACGACGCCCCTGCCACCCATAACGGGGACAGCTCCAGCGGGAACTGCGCTGGAGACCGACGTGCGTCCGGCTGCCCCGATGAGGACCGCCCTGCCGGTGGCTGCACGACAGGGGGCCGCACGGCGGGGGACTACCGGCATGCCTTCACACCCGGAGAGGCTCCTTACCGGCTGCCGGGGGCGGGAGCCGACGCTCCGCCAGGTGCGGAACACGGCGGCGACGCCTGGCCGGGAGCTGACGCCTGGCCGGGAAACGAAGCCTGGCCTGGAAGTGACGCCTGGCTGGGCGGTGACGGCTGGGCGGGTGAGAGAGCCGACGCTTCGCCGGGTGCGGAAGACGGCGGTCCGTCGTGGGCGGGCGGCAGCGCCGGTGCTCGGTCGGGGGTGGGGGTGAACAGTCCGCCGGGGGTGGGGGTGAATGGTCCGCCGGGGGTGTGGTTGCGGGGGTTGCCGGGGCTGATCCTGGCGACCGGGCATCTGCTGCCCGTCTCCAGCGTGCACCGGCTGGCTCGCACCAGCACTCTGGTGAGGATCGTCATGAACGCCGCCGGGCAGGTCCTGGACATGGGCCGTAAGGCCCGCCTGGCCACCCCCGCCCAGCGCCGGGCGATCTTCGCCCGCTACGCCACCTGCTGGGTCGACGGCTGCCCCCTGCCCGCCACCCTGTGCCAGATCGACCACGCCGACGACTGGTGCCGCGGCGGGCTGACCGACCTCAAGCTGCTCGGGCCGGCATGCCAGTTCCACAACCGCGACCGCTACCGCCACCCCACCCGCTACACCCGCCGCAAGACCGGCGACGACCGCTGGGCCTTCACCTACCGCAACCCTTACAGCACCCGGCGAGCGAGGACATGATGCCGAACCACATACGGGCCGCTGCCATGGTCGCGGGTGGCGGGCAGTCAGGGGGACATGATTAGCGAAGGCATGGCTGCCGGCTGAGGCCGGTGGGGTCCGGCAAGGAGTCGAGACGGTCGTGAGACGGTCGCGCGGATCAGAGCCCGAGCGGTCGGCCGGCATCGCGGCCCGATACCTGACGCTTCCTGACATGATCGGGCGATAGTCTCCCGCCGGAAGGAGGCGATGCGATGCGTTACGTGGCGCTGTTGCGCGGCATCAACGTCAACCCCGCCACCGCGGTGGCGATGGCCGATCTCAAGGCACTGCTCGAACGCCTCGGGCACGGGAGCGTGCGCACGCACCTGCGCAGCGGCAACGCCCTGTTCACGGCGGACGGTGACAGGGAGCCGATCGCCGCCGCGATCGAGCGCGGACTCCAGGAGGAGCTCGGCCTGTCCACAACGGTGATCCTTCGTACGGCTGAGCAGCTTCGCGGTGTGGTGGAGCGCAATCCCCTGGAGGTCAGGGACCCGGCCCGGTTCGCCGTGGTGTTCCTGGCCCGGCCGCCGGACCGTGAGGGGCTGGCGAGCATCGACCCGGCGGTGTACGCACCCGAGGAGATGCGGGTCGGCGAGCGGGAGCTGTACGTCTACTTCCCCGACGGGCTGCGGCGTCCCAAGCTGCCGCCGCTGCTGGAGAAGCACTCGACCGGCCCGGCGACCATGCGCAACTGGAACACCGTCACCCGCCTGCTCACACTCGCCGAGGACCTCTAGGACTGTTCGAGCAGGACTGCGCGGGCTCCCCGTCGGGACCCAGTAGGGTCGGTGTCCTGATGAGCGCCACTCTTGTCGCGAAGGAACTCGCCGCCGGGCACGGCGACCGCGTCCTGTTCACGGATCTCGATCTGGTCGTCGCGCCCGGGGACGTCGTCGGGCTGGTGGGAGTCAACGGCGCGGGCAAGTCGACGCTGCTTCGCCTGCTGGCCGGCCTCGACACCCCCGAGCACGGCAGCGTACGGCTCAGCCCGCCCACCGCCAACGTCGGCCACCTGCCGCAGGAGCCCGAACGGCGGCCGGGTGAGACCGTCGCCGCCTTCCTCGCCCGCCGAACCGGGGTCGCCGCCGCACAGCGGGCCCTCGACGCGGCAACCGAGGCCCTCGTCGCCGGCGATGCCGGCGACGCGTACTCCGAGGCGCTCGATCGGTGGCTCGCCCTGGGCGGCGCCGACCTGGAGGAGCGGGCCGCGGAGGTGTCCGCCGACCTCGGGCTCACGGTCGGCCCGGAGCAGGAGATGGCATCCCTGTCCGGCGGGCAGGCGGCCCGGGTGGGGCTGGCCTCGCTGCTGCTCAGCCGTTATGACGTGTTCCTGCTCGACGAGCCCACCAACGACCTCGACCTCGACGGCCTGGACCGGCTCGAACGTTTCGTGACAGGGCTGCGCGCCGGAACGGTGGTCGTCAGTCACGATCGCGAGTTCCTCGCGCGTACGGTGAACAGGGTGGTCGAGCTCGACCTCGCCCAGCAGCAGGTCCGGGCGTACGGCGGTGGGTACGACGCCTATCTGGAGGAGCGCGAGGTCGCCCGCAGGCACGAACGCGAGCAGTACGAGGAGTACGCCGACACCAGGTCGTCGTTGGAAGCCCGGGCCAGGGCCCAGCGCGCCTGGATGGAGAAGGGCGTCAAGAACGCGCGCCGCAAGGCCCCCGACGGCGACAAGCTCGGCCGGAAGTTCCGCACCGAGGCGACGGAGAAGCAGGCGGCCAAGGCCCGGCAGACCGAGCGGATGATCGAGCGGCTCGATGTCGTCGAGGAGCCGCGCAAGGAGTGGGAGCTGCGGATGGAGATCGCCGCCGCGCCCCGCTCCGGGGCCGTGGTCGCGACGCTGCGTGGCGCGGTCGTGCGACGTGGCTCCTTCACGCTCGGGCCCGTCGACCTGCAGATCGACTGGGCGGACCGGATCGCGATCACCGGCGCGAACGGCTCGGGCAAGACCACTCTGCTCGGCGCGTTGCTCGGCCGGGTGGCCCTCGACGGGGGCACGGCGGCGCTCGGCCCCGGTGTGGTCGTCGGCGAGGTCGACCAGGCGCGCGCCCTCTTCGAGGGCGACGAGCCGCTGCTCGGCGCGTTCGGCGCGCTCGTCGACCTGCCGCCCGCCGATGTCCGCACGGTGCTGGCCAAGTTCGGCCTGCGCGCCGACCATGTGCTGCGCCCGGCGGCCACGCTGTCACCGGGCGAGCGCACGCGGGCGGCCCTCGCCCTCCTCCAGGCCCGTGGGGTCAACCTGCTCGTCCTGGACGAGCCCACCAACCATCTCGACCTCGCGGCGATCGAACAACTGGAGTCGGCGCTCGCCTCGTACACGGGAACCCTGTTGCTCGTCACCCACGACCGGCGCATGCTGAAGGCCGTCCACACGACCCGCCGTGTCGTCGTCGAGGCCGGCCGGATCCGCGAGGGCTGAACCGGCTACGGCTGACGAGCCTCACGGCCGAAGTAGTGGGCCACGACCTGCGTGTGGAGCGGGAACGCCAGCTCCTGAGGGGCGTCGATCACCACCCACTCGCTGGTCTCCGCGGTGGGCACGACCGGCGGGAGTGCGTCCGCGGTCGTGCGCGGCCCGAGGCCGAAGATCAGCACGGTGCCGTCGGGCGCGCTGAGCACGTCGAAAAGCCGCACACCGGCCGCGTCGACGACGACGCCCGTCTCCTCGCGGACCTCCCGTACGGCGGCCTGCTGCCAGGACTCGCCGATGTCGACGAAGCCGCCGGGCAGGGCGAGCAGGCCGCGGTGCGGCTCGACCGCCCGGCGGACCACGAGAAGGCCGGACGTACGCGCGCTGTCCACCGGAAGCACCATGACCGCGACCGGCAGGGGATTGAGATAGCTCGTGTTCCCGCACTCCTGGCAGGTCCTCGGCCAGGGCCGGCCGGGCGCGTAGGCCGCTCCGCAGAAGGAGCAGTGGGAGTTCTTGATCGCCACGCTCGCGAGCGTAGCAAGCTTCGCCGTCAGGACAGCTTGACGTCAGGGAAACCTGACGCAATGCTTGCTGGCATGCCTACTCCTGAAGAGCTTGAGCGTCAGTTCACACTGCTGACCGCGGCCGCGCGCCTTGACGCACTCCGCACTCGCGAGGCCCTCGCCTCACCGGCCGAGGAGGCCGAGGAGGGCGATCTCGGACCCTTGTCCGGCGACGAGGACGCCGAGCCCCTGACGCGGGAGGAGACGCTGGAGCTTCTCGCGCTGGGCGAGGTGATCGCACGGAAGGCGAGCTACGGGCGTCAGCTCACGGTCCGATCGGCTCGCAGGGCCGGAGCTTCGTGGTCGCAGATCGGCGCCGCGCTGGGAACCACCAAGCAGTCGGCCTGGGAGGCGCACCAGCGATGGATCGACGAACAGGCTCGGCACCGGAGCGAAGGCCACTGGGGCTGGGACGGCGACGAAGTGGCGGCCGCCCGCGCACTCGCCGGCTCACCCGAAGGCCAGGAAGCCCAGGAAGGCCAGGAAGCCGCCGGATGAGCCCGCCGGCGTCACCCAGCCGAGGTGACGTGCAGGGCGACCGGCCGCAGGACCAGGCCGTCGGCCCATGTCACCGACTCCGGCGGAGTGGCCAGGCGGAGGGCGGGCCGCCGGGTGACCAGGGCCCTGAACGCCTCGGTGAGCTCGACCCTGGCGAGACTGGCGGCCAGGCAGCGGTGCGGGCCGTACCCGAACGCCACATGCGGGTTGGGCGGGTGGCCGGTGAAACGGTGGATGTCGAACCGGCCGGGCTCGGGGAACGCCCTCGGGTCGTGGTTGGCCGCGTTCAGGTTCGGCATGACGACCGTCCCCGCGGTCAGCGGGCCGCTCGGCAGTTCGGTGTCCTCGGTGACGCGGCGCATGAAGGCGTTGGCGGGCGGCCCGTCGAAGCGCAGGACCTCCTCGACGGCGGTGGCCGTCAGGGCGGGGTCCGCGACCAGTTCGTCCCATTGGCTCCGGTGCAGGAGCAACCGGAACACGCCACGGGCGATCATCGAGGCCGTCGTCTCGTAACCAGCTGTGATCAGGGAGAAGACGGTGTTGACGAGCTCGCCCTCCGACAGCCGGTCGCCTTCGTCCCTGGCCTGGATGAGCAGGTCGATGAGGTCCTGCCCGGGCGAGAGGCGATGCCGGGCGACCAGTTCGGCGGCGTAGGTCATGAAGCCGGTGTAGGCCTCCCCGCGCACCCGCTCGTCGGCCGTGGAGGTGGTCAGGAACATGTCCGTCCACCGGACGAACTTCTCGTAGTCGTCCATCGGCACGCCGAGCATCTCGCAGATGACATGGGCCGGTAGCCGCAGCGCGTATCCCTGGACCAGGTCGAAGTCGTCGCCCAGGCCGTCGAGGAGGTCCTCGGCGATCTTTGCGATGCGGGGACGCCACGGTTCGATCTGGCGCGGGGTGAAGGTGCCGTGCATGATCCGGCGGTAGCGCGTGTGCTCCGGCGGATCCTGGTTGACCAGCGCGTCCGGGTCGTCGTCGATGCCGACGCCGCTCACGAACCGCGGCAGCCCGGGCAGGCGGAGGTTACGGCTGGACGCGGGCGAGGCCAGCAGTGCGCGGACGTCCTCGTACCGGACGACCATCGGGACGCGGTCGCCGCTGGGCATGGTCGCCGGCTCCAGCGGCCCCGACTCACGCCGGCGGGCGAGCTCCGGCGACGGTGTGGCGAGCGGGCCCGGCACGATGTCCGGCACGATGTCCGGCCCCCCATCTGGGCTCAGCTCGGTGGCCATCGCAACCCCTTCCCAGTCGGGGGCGCCCGGGGGGCGGCCTACGCGGAACGTACGAAATGTCGCCGGGGCCGTCAACAGGTCCCGTCAACAGGCCCCGTCAACAGCTCTGGAATGTTCTGACATACGGTGACGGTTGCGCATAACGAAACCGCTGTGCCGAGGGAGTTCTGTCTGTGACCACGACGACGACATCGAAGGGCATCGGGCTACGGTCGGAACGCGGTCCCGTCCTCGCCGCCATCATGCTGTGTACCGGACTGGTGGCGCTGGACAGCACGATCATCGCGACCGCGGTGCCCTCGGTCGTCAGTGACCTCGGCGGGTTCTCCCAGTTCCCGTGGCTGTTCTCGATCTACCTGCTCACCCAGGCCGTCACCGTGCCCATCTACGGCAAGCTGGCCGACGTCTTCGGGCGCAAGCCGGTGATGTTCTTCGGCATCGCCGCGTTCCTGCTCGGGTCGGTGCTGTGCGGGGTGGCCTGGAGCATGCCCGCGCTGATCGCGTTCCGGGCGATCCAGGGCATCGGCGCCGGGGCGGTGCAGCCCATCAGCATCACGATGGCCGGCGACCTCTACTCGGTCGAGGAACGGGCCCGGGTCCAGGGCTACCTCGCGAGCGTATGGGGCATCTCGGCGGTCGTCGGCCCGACGCTCGGCGGCGTGTTCTCCGAGTACGTCTCCTGGCGCTGGATCTTCTTCATCAACCTGCCGCTCGGCGCGGTGGCCGCCTGGGTGCTCGCCCGCCGTTTCAAGGAGCAGGTGAGGCGCGGCTCCCACCGCGTCGACTATCTGGGCGCCGTGCTGCTGACCGGCGGCTCCTCGCTGCTCATCCTCGGCCTGCTGGAGGGCGGGGTCGCCTGGGAGTGGAACTCGGCGCCCAGCATCCTGATCTTCGTGGCGGGGGCGCTGCTGATCGCCGCCTTCGTCCTCGCCGAGCGCCGCGCGGCCGAACCGGTGCTGCCCTTGTGGGTGTTCCGCCGCCGCACGCTGAACGGGGGCAACCTGGTCTCCGTCGGCGTCGGCGCCCTCACCATCGGGCTCACGTCGTACGTCCCGACGTACGCGCAGGGGGTGCTGGGCACCGGCGCGCTGGTGGCGGGCTTCGCCCTGGCCGCGCTGACCATCGGCTGGCCGCTCGCGGCGACGTTCTCCGGCCGCCTCTACATGCGCATCGGGTTCCGCGACACGGCGCTGATCGGCGTCGTCGTGGTGGTGGCCGGCACCGTGCTGTGCGCGCTGCTCGGCCAGAACGCGATGATCTGGCAGGTCGCCGCCGCCTGTTTCGTGGTCGGCGTCGGCCTCGGGCTGTCGGCCAGCCCCACGATGGTCGCCGTGCAGTCGGTCGTCGGCTGGGAGCGCCGCGGCGTGGTCACCGCGACGAACATGTTCTCCCGCTCGATCGGCAGCACGGTCGGCGCCGCGATGCTGGGCGCCATCTCCAACGCGACGCTGTCGGACCGCTTCGCCCATCCGCCGGCCTCCCTCGCCGGGCGGCTTCCGGACAGCCTCGACGCCACGAGCCTGGTGCTGAACGCCCAGGGCGCGGCGGCCCACTCGGCCGCCGCGTCCTTCGTCCGGGGCGCGTTGTACGACGCCGTCCACCACATCTTCATCGCGCTCGTCGTCGTGGCCGTGCTCAGCGTCGGCGCGCTGCTGCTCATGCCCCGCCGTACGACGGAACTGTCATTCGACTGACGGAGACGGCCCCCGCGGATCAGAGCTCGATGACGACCTTGCCCCGGGTCCGGCCGGCTTCTGCCATCCGGTGTACGGCCGCCAGATCCGCCAGGGGGCGCCGCTCCGCGACGTCGACGACGATCTCCTCCGCGTCCACCAGGGCGGCCATCTCGGTCAGCTGATCCACGTCGTTGCGGGTCACGAACCGCGTGGCGGTGACTCGCGAGCCCGGGGGCGGCCGAACGGGCGCGGTGATCGAGACGAGGTGGCCTCCGGGGCGTACCAGCCGGGCCAGATCCGGCCCGGCGCCGGGCGCGAACGGGACGAGGTTGAGCAGCACGTCCAGGTTCCCGGGCAGGGGATCGGTCAGGTAGTCCACCACCTCGTCGGCTCCGCAGGCCCGGACCGCCGCGGCGCTGCGCGCGTTCCCGGCCGTGGCGATCACCGTCGCTCCGGCCCTTCTGGCGAGCTGCACGGTGAACATCCCCACCCCGCCGCCCGCCCCGTTGACCAGCACACGCCGCCCCGGTGCGATCCGGCCGTGCTCGTACACCGCCTGCCATGCCGTCAGCCCCGCCACGGGGATCGCGGCGGCGTCCGCGAGCGGGACGACCATCGGCGCCGGGGCCAGCAGCCGCGCGGGCGCGACAGCGTACTCCGCCGCCGCCCCGCCCTCCAGCAGGCCCATGACCCTGTCCCCCGGGCGCGGCCAGGACACCCCCGCCCCGGTCGCCACCACTGTGCCCGAGACGTCCCACCCGAGCGTGTGCGGTAGCGGAAGGCCCGCCGTCTCCGGCACCACCGTCCGCAGCAGCCCCGAGCGCAGCCCGATCTCGGACGGGTTGAACGAGGTGCCCGCCACCTTGATCAGCACCTCGCCCCGGCCGGGCGTGGGGATCGGGATCTCCTCCTGGCGGATAACGGACGCGTCGCCGTACTCGTGGATGCGGGCGGCCCGCATCGTGGCGCGGCTGCTCTCGTGTGTCATGAGTGCGACGGTAGGACGGCCCGGCCAGACGTCCAATGTCATGAAGTCTGGATTTGATACGCGATCGTCTGGTCTTCCGTAGGGTGATCGGTATGGACGTGCTCAGCGATGTCATCTCCGTCATGCGTACCGGGCGGCCGAACGCGGCACGCGTGCAACGGCGCGGCGTCTGGGGACAGCGGTTCCCGGCGGTACCGGGGGCGGCGGGTTTCCAGGTGATCCTGCGGGGCTCGTGCTGGCTCATCCCGCAGGAGGACGACACCGGCGCCGCGCCGGTCCCGCTGTCCGCCGGAGACGTGGTCTTCTTCTCGCAGGGTCACCCGTACGGCCTGGCCGACTCGCCCGCCACACCCCTCGCCGTCACCGCCTGCGACCCGACGGCCGAAGACCTGGCGTTGTTCGTGAACGACTCGGCGGGACCGGACACCCCGGACGGCGGCGAGGCGGCCACGGTGACCTTGTGCGGCGGGTACCGCCTCGACCCGCGGCGAACGCACCCGCTGCTGCACGACCTGCCCGGCCTCATCCATATTCCGACCCGCGCCACCTCGATGACCGGAGACGGACCGGAGGCCGCCGCGGACGCGACGGCCGAGCTGGGCGCGGTCGTCGCCATCCTCGGCCGTGAGATCGCCACTCCCCGCCCGGGGACGGACGCCGTCGTCCCCGCGCTGCTGGACATGCTCCTGCTCTACATCCTGCGGGCCTGGTTCGACGGGCAACTCGCCCGGGGCGCGGCCACCGGATGGGCGGCCGCGCTGTCCGATCCGGCGGTCAGCACCGCCTTGCACGCCGCTCACCAGGACCCGGCCCGGCCGTGGACGGTCGAGTCGCTGGGCCGGGAGGCCGGGATGTCCCGTGCCGCCTTCGCCGCCCGCTTCACCGCCCTGGTCGGCCAGCCGCCGCTGACGTACCTGACCTGGTGGCGCATGACCACGGCGGCGCGGCTGCTGCGGGACTCCGACGCCGGGCTGGCCGAGATAGCCGCCCGTGTCGGCTACAGCTCGGAGTACGCCTTCGGCGCCGCCTTCAAACGCGTCTACGGCACCGCTCCCGGCCTCTATCGCCGGCGTTCGTCCCCGTCCGGATGACGGGGACGAACGCTACGGCTGACCAGCCCGCCCTCGATCAGGCGATGGGCTTGACGGGGTGCTCGGCGCCGTTCACGCTCGCGCTTTCCTGCTGGGAGGCCGTCGCGGGCGAGCCGCCGGCCAGGAGGGTGCGCGCCAGGCCCAGCCCGGTGCCGCCCAGCGTGAGCGCCTTGGCCAGCATCTCCTCGATGCCCTGGGCGCCGTTGAGGACCACCATGTGGTCGACGTTGCCGAACGCCTTCGCCCCGGCCTCCACGATCTGCGGCCAGTTCTCGGCGAGCTGCTGGGCGATGACGGCTTCCTGGTTCTCCCGCAGCGCCTCCGAGCGGGCCCTGATCGCCTCGGCCTCGGCCAGACCGCGCGCCTTGGCGGCCTCGGCCTCCGCGAGACCGCGCGCCTTGGCGGCCTCGGCCTCGCTCAGACCGGTCGCCCTGGTCGCGGCCGCGGCGGCCTCACCGCGCAGCCGCACCGACTCGGCGTCGGCCGCGGCCGCCTGCTTGACCTGCGACGCCTGCGCGACGGCCCGCAGCTCGGTCTCCTTCGCCTCCGCCTCGGCCTGCGCGATGCGCGCGTCACGCTCGGCCTGCGACAGCGTCACGGTCTCGTACGCCTTGGCGTCGGCGGGCTTGCGCACCTGCGACTGGAGCCGCTGCTCGGAGAGCTGGGCCTCCAGCTCGGCCGTACGGGTCTCCTGGACGACGACCTCCTGACGGGCCGTCGCCTCCGACAGCGGACCGGACTGCCGCGACCGCGCCTGCGCCTCGTCGATCTCCGCCTGGTAGGAGGCCTGCTTGATCTGCGCGTCACGCCACGCGGCGGCCTTGTTCGCCGCCGCGATCTGCTCGGCCTCGGTGGCCTCCTGGTCGCGCTGCGCCTCCGCGATGCGGGCGGACGCGGCGATCTTCGCGGCGTGCGGCTTGCCCAGGTTCGTGATGTAGCCGGTCTCGTCCTCGATCTCCTGGATCTGCAGCGAGTCGACCACCAGGCCGAGCTTGCTCATCTCGTCGGCCGCGGAGCTGCGGGTCTCGCTGGTGAGCCGCTCCCGGTTGAGAATGAGATCCTCGACGGTCAGGTTGCCGATGATCGAGCGCAGGTGACCGGTGAACAGCTCGTGGATGGCGCCGTTCATCGAGTCCTGCTGGTCGAGGAAGCGCCGGGCGGCGTTCGCGATGCTGCTGAAGTCGTCGCCCACCTTGTAAATGATCACGCCGCGCACCTGGACCGGGATGCCCTGCTGGGTCACGCAGTTGACCTGCAGGTTCGTGGCCCGGCTGTCGAGCCGCAGCCGCCGGGAGGTCTGGAAGCCGGGCAGCACGGCGGTGCCCTTACCTGTCACGATCTTGAAGCCCAGGCTGTCGGCGAGCTCGTTCCTCGTGTGGGCGCCGAGGCCCGAGATGATGAGCGCCTCGTTGGGCTCGGCCACCCGCCAGATGGCCTTGAACAGCATGATGAGGACGATCAGGGCGACGATGGCGACGCCGCCCACGACCACGATCTCCGAGGACAATGGGAGCCTCCGTCCAGTGGGGGGATGAGAGAGGAGGAGGGTGCGGGTCAGACGATCGCGCGGGCGACGTAGACGCTGCGCGGGGGCGAGTACTCCACGACGACGACGATGGACCCCACCGGGATCTCCTCGTCCGGGACGCTCGGATAGGCGTAGAACGCCTCGACACCCCCGCGGATGGGGACCATCACCTCGCCGACGAGGCCGGGACCGATCCTGCCCGTGACCCTGCCCTGTCTGCCGACCACCCGCGTCACCCCGTCGTTTTCACCACACCTGGCCGCACCGCGAATGCGTACGCTACCCCGGATTGCGCGCTTCGCCGTGTTCTGCACCATCGCCCGGAAAACGTCCGTACGGCCCTGGGAGTTCCGCCCGGCGTCTACCGGGCCGCCGACCGCGCCGCTGACCGGGCCGGCGCAGCGTCGTGAACGCCCAGGAGACGTCCGGCTCGACCGCCCACCGGAAGACCCGCCGTACCGGAGTGGTGCACAGCAGGGCCGCCAGTACGGCGCCGAGGGCCACCATCGCCGCCACGCCGAGCGGATTGACGAGCGCGTCGTGGAAGCGCTCGGTGACCTTCACCGCGAAGCCGTGCAGCAGATAGGCGTACATGGTGGCGGCGCCGAGGCCGGAGAACCAGGTGCGGCGGTCCGGGGTGAGCGCGAGGAACGCCAGGACCAGCAGGAAGCCCGCCGCCAGCATGGCGAGCCTGATCAGGGTGCCGGTCAGGTCGTCCACGCCGATCTGGTGGTTGGAGTGGCGCCAGCGGATCCACTCCGTCGGCACGAGCCGGTGCACGGCGAAGGCCCCGGCGAGCGCCGCAGCCAGCACGGCGCCACCCGTGATCGCGGCCACCCGCCCGCGCAGCATCTCCAGGTGGCCGGGGGTGAGCATGAGCCCGAGCACGTAGAACGGCAGCAGGCCGAAGGTGCGGTTCATCGACAGCTCGTCCGGCAGCGCGCTCGTCCCCGACAGCAGCGAGAGCCCGACCGCGACGACCAGAGGATGCCGCAACTGCTGCCAGACCGGGGTGGACAGCCGCCAGAGGAACAGCGACATCAGGAACCAGGTCAGGTAGTACGGATCGAGCAGGCTGATCTCCAGCTTGCCGTACAGGAACCAGCGAGGCAGCGAGTAGGCCACCTCGAAGATGACGTACGGCACGGCCAGGCCGCTGATGAGCTTGCGCGCCTTGCCCGCGGAGAACGTGAAGTTACGCGACAGGTAGCCGCTGATCACGATGAACAGCGGCATGTGGAAGAGGTAGACGTAGAAGTAGAGCGCGTGCGCCGCGGGGACGTCCCGCAGGTCCTCCACGAGGTGCCCGGAGACGACGAGCACGATGGCCAGGAACTTGGCGTTGTCCAGCAGCGGGTCGCGGGCGGGGGCCGCCGGGCCGGACGTGCGCGCGGGAGCGGTCACGGTCATGCGGCCGGACCCTAGTCATCCGTCACTCACCCGTCCGTGAGCACCGGCGCAACCCCCGGCGAACACTCCCCTAACTCTTCGGAGCCCGGCGGCCCGCAGGCCCGTCACCCGTCAACCCGTCAGCCCGACAGTCCGGTGGCGGCGGCGCTGGCGTCCCAGAGGGCGGCGGCGAGGGCGGGGTCGGACATCCGCGCCGGCACCCGGGCGGGGGCGTTCTTGACGAAGTAACGGCCCGGGTGGTCCACGCCGTCGGCGTGGGTGACGAGGTGGACGATCCTGGCGGCGCCGGCCTCGACCGGCTCGCCGACACCGGGAACGCGCCACACCATCTTCATGAAGAGCGTGCCGTCCGCGAAGGACGTCTTCAGCACCCCCGGGTGCAGGCACGTGGCGGCGAGCCCGCGCTCGGCGAGCGACACGGTGAACAACGCGTTGGCCTGCTTGGAGTCGCCGTACTGCTGCCAGCCGTTCCAGCGCTGCCGTTCCCTGGACAGGTCGGCGGGATCGAGGCGGCCGAACTTCGCGGCCCGCGACGAGGTGGTGACGACCCGGGCGGACGACGCCGCGAGCCGGTCGGCGAGCAGGTTCGTGAGCAGGAACGGCGCAAGGTGGTTGACCTGCATCATCAGCTCGTTGCCGTCCACCGTCGTCCGCCGGTCGGGCGTCATGACGCCCGCGTTGTTGACCAGCACGTCGATGCGTTCGTAGCGGGCCAGCAGGTCCGCGGCCAGCCGGCGCACCTGGTCGAGTGAGGAAAAGTCGGCCACAAGAGTGTCCGGGCGGGCGCCGCCGGCCTCCGCGGCCCGGTCCGCGACGGCGCTCACCTTCTCGGGAGTGCGCCCGACGAGCACGATTTGATGACCTAGCCGGGCGAGATCAAGGGCGGAAGCTGCACCGATTCCGGCACCAGCCCCAGTGATCACAGTAATCATGGTTTCCTCCTCCTGCGCGCGGAGTGTATCGGTGCTAGCCTTCTGTGCGATCTTCCGGAGGTGCATTCCCCCATAAATGCGGCACAGCCTCCAGCACTGCAGGAGTGGCCATATGGGTTCAAAAAACCGCTCGATTCGGTTCAAGATCTTCTTACTGCTGCTCCTACCATTGCTCATGTTGAGTGCTATGTGGGGGTTTGCCCTAAAACTCACGGTCGGCGACGGTGTCATCCTCCTGCGTGCCAAGACGCTGTACGACACCATCGGCATCGCCTCCACCGACCTCGGGCTGCAGATCCAGGCCGAACGCGCGCTGACCGCGGGAGTGCTGAGCAGCGGCCAGACGACCTCCGGCACGCTCACCACGCAGCAGGCCAAGACCACCGCCTCGGTGGACAGGTTCAGGAAGACCGCCAACGAGGAGTCCACCCGTGACGCCATGGGCGAGGACCTCGTGGCGCCCCTGGACACCCTGCTGTCCTCGCTCGAACGCCTGCCCTCGATCCGGGAGTCCGTCTCGCTCGGCCAGGCGGACCGGCTCTACGCCATCAACTCCTACAACGCGATCATGGACGACATGTTCGCGCTGTACGAGAGGCTGGTCTCGGTCCCCGACCTGACCGTCTTCCAGCAGGCCAGCGCGATGCAGGGGATGGGCAACGCGCACGAGATGATCAGCCGCGAGGACGCCCTCATCCGCGGCGCGCTCGCCAGCGGCATGATGACCGGCGAGGAGCAGACCGCGTTCAGCGAGTGGGTCTCCACCCGCCGGTTCCTCTACCGGAAGAACCGCGCGATCCTGACCGGCGAGATGCGCGCGCCGTACGAGCAGGAGCTCACCTCGCCGCTGTTCGACCGCTTCACGGCGCTGGAGAACCTGCTCGTCAACCGGGTGCGCACCGGCGGGCCGGTCCCGCCGGAGGCCCAGAAGTGGTCGGCGACCGTCGACCAGCTGATCCTCAGGCTCGACTCGGCCCGGGTGAAGGCGTCGGACGCGCTCAACACGAATGCCACCTCGGTCGCCACCGGGATCCTGCTCCGCATCCTGGTCGCCGGAGGGCTCGGCCTCGTCGTCATCGTGACGACGATCATCTTCTCCGTACGGTTCGGCCGCCGTCTCGCCCGTGACCTCGCCGGGCTGCGCGACGCCGCGCTCGATCTCGCCGACGTACGGCTGCCGCGGGTCGTCGAGAAGCTGCGGCGCGGCGAGGAGGTGGACGTCGAGGCCGAGGCGCCCCCGATCAACGCGACGGGGTCCAGCGAGGTCGAGGACGTCGCCCACGCGTTCGGCTCCGTGCAGCGCACCGCCGTGGAGGCCGCCGTCGGCCAGGCCGCCCTCCGCCGCGGCGTCGGCCAGGTCTTCCTCAACCTGGCCCGGCGCAAGCAGACCCTGCTGCACCGCCAGCTCACGCTGCTCGACACGATGCAGCGCCGGGCCGAGGACCCGGAGGCGCTGGAGGACCTGTTCCGGCTCGACCACCTCACCACCCGCATGCGGCGGCACGCGGAAGGCCTGATCATCCTGTCCGGGGCCACGCCCGGACGCGCCTGGCGCAAGCCGGTGCCGCTCATCGACGTGGTCCGTGCGGCGATCTCCGAGGTGGAGGACTACACCCGGATCACGATGGCCCCGATGCCGGCCGCCACCCTCACCGGCGCGGCCGTGGCCGACCTCGTCCATCTGATCGCCGAGCTGATGGAGAACGCCACCGTCTTCTCGCCGCCGCACACCAGGGTGGAGGTCCGCGGGGAGCTCGTCGCCAACGGGCTCGCGATCGAGGTCGAGGACCGCGGCCTGGGCCTCGCCCCCGAGGAGTACGACGAGATCAACACGCGGCTGACCGATCCGCCGGAGTTCGACCTGGCCGACAGCGACAGGCTCGGGCTCTTCGTCGTCAGCCAGCTCGCGGTCCGGCACGGGGTGCGGGTGGTGCTGCGCGGGTCGCCGTACGGCGGGACGACCGCGATCGTGCTCATCCCCCGCACCCTGGTCGTGGAGGACGGCGCGCCCGCGGCGATCGAGGGACCGCCGCCCTCCCGCGGCGCCCACGCCAAGCCCGTACCGGAGACGCTCCGGGAGCCACTGCGGGAGACGCTCCGGGAGGCCCTGCTGGAGCCAGTGCCGGAGAGCACGCCGGAGACGCTGCGGGAGGCCGTCGCGGGACGGGTGTGGGACCCCGCCGGAGCCGCGGAGGGCCCCGAGTCGTCCCCGTTCTTCACCCCGGCCGCCCTGCGGACCGAGGCCGTGCCCTCCTCGGTGCGCGAGGCTCCGCCCGCCCCCACAGCCGTTCCCACCCCGTTCCCCACCCCCGTCCCGACGCCTGTCTCCAGGCCGGAGCCGGTCGCCGCGAACGGCACGCCGAACGGTGCGGGAAACGGTGCGGGAAACGGCACCGCGTCCCGGGCCAGGGGATCGGCCGCCAACGGGACCCACGCCGGTCTGCCGCGCCGGGTCCGTCAGGCCAACATCGCTCCGCAGCTACGCACCCCGTCCACGCAGCCGACGCAGCCGCCGCTGTCCGCCCCTCCCATGGAGGAGCGGTCACCCGAGGAGGCCAGGGCCGTGTTCGCCGCCTTCCAGAGCGGAGCGCGCCGGGGCCGGGAGGACTCCGACCAGCCGGGTGGGGTAGCACCCGGTGACCACGCACACAACACGCACGGCGAGAAGGGTGACGCATGACCGGCAAAGCGACGTCGACCGGCGAACTGAACTGGCTGCTCGACGATCTCATCAGCAGGGTCGCCGCCGTCCGCCAGGCGGTGATCCTCTCCACCGACGGCCTCGTCGTGGGAGCCTCCCAGGGGCTGAGCCGGGAGGACGCGGAGCACCTGTCGGCGGTCGCCGCCGGGTTCCAGAGCCTGGCCAGAGGCGCCGGGCGGCACTTCGGAGGTGGCGAGGTGCGGCAGACCATCGTCGAGATGGAGGCGGCGTTCCTCTTTGTCACCGCCGCCGGGCAGGGCACCTGCCTGGCCGTCCTGGCCGCCTCCGACGCCGACGTCGGCCACATCGCGTACGAGATGGCGATGCTGGTCAAGCGAGTGGGCCAGCACATCTCCACCAACCCGCGCCGGATCTCCCCGTGAGACGGGCGGGCATATGACGGGACCCCAATGGATGGACGAGGAGGCCGGGCCATTGGTCCGGCCGTACGCGCTGACAGGGGGCCGGGCGCGGCACTCCGGCGTGAAACTCGATCTCATCACGATGGTGACCACCACGGGTTCACGCAGGGACCTGTCCGGGATAGGTCCCGAGCAGCGACGGATTCTCGACCTCGCGCGCGGCGGCGCGTCGGTGGCGGACATCGCGTCCGACATCGACCTGCCGCTGGGCGTGGTACGCGTCCTGATCGGGGATCTCCTCGACCTGGGACTCGTCGAGGCACGGGCTCCGGGCAAAGTGGCGCCGCTGCCAAGCGAGCGCATTCTCAAGGAAGTGATCAATGGCCTTCGCGCCCTCTGAGGAGCCGGTCGCCCTCAAGATATTGGTGGCCGGCGGCTTCGGCGTCGGCAAGACCACGCTGGTCGGCGCGATCAGCGAGATTCGCCCTCTCCGTACGGAGGAGGTGCTGTCCGACCGCGGCGTCGGCGTCGACGACATCGACGGCGTGGAAGCCAAGACGACCACCACGGTCGCGATGGACTTCGGACGCATCACCATCAGGGAAGGCCTGGTGGTCTACCTGTTCGGCACCCCCGGGCAGGAGCGCTTCTGGTTCATGTGGGACGAGCTCAGCTACGGCGCGCTCGGCGCGGTCGTGCTGGCCGACACCCGGAGACTGACCGACTGCTTCCCGTCCATCGACTACTTCGAACAGCGCGGCACGCCGTTCATCGTGGCGGTGAACTGCTTCGACGGTGCGGATCAGCACGAGGCCGACGACGTGCGGATCGCCCTCGATCTCGATCCGGAGGTGCCCGTCCTGCTCTGCGACGTACGGCGGCGCGCCTCGGCGAAGGTCGTGCTCGTCACCCTCGTGGAGCACGCGCTCAAGATGCTGACGGCCGCCCAGCGCTGATCGGCATGACGGCCGCCGTTCCGCTCGCGGAGCGGCGGCCCCAGGTGAGCTGGACGAGCCGCAGGGCGAGCAGCCCGAGGACGGACACCTCGGCGGCCAGCAGCAGCCGCTCCACCAGGCCGATCATGACGCCGTGGCCGGGCAGCGCGACGTAGGTGATGGCGGCGAGGCCGAGGCCGGAGGCGAGCGCGAGCCATTCGAGCGGCCGGGCGACGACCTGCCACCGCTCGTCCTGGCCGAGCCGGCCCACGAGCTGGATCGCGGCGGCGGGCACGCTCACGAAGGCGGCCGCCGACAGGAGTCCGTG
The DNA here is from genome assembly GCF_016863015.1 of Microbispora amethystogenes. GTDB lineage: Bacteria > Actinomycetota > Actinomycetes > Streptosporangiales > Streptosporangiaceae > Microbispora > Microbispora amethystogenes. The sequence goes on from NZ_BOOB01000011.1 coordinate 28,821, forward strand.
CAGGTCGCCCTGCCAGCTCGTGTCCGACGGGATGACCGCCGCGCCGATGAGAGAGGCGCTCCACAGGCCGATCAGGCGGGCGGGCCAGCCGTCCACGGGCGCGTGCACCGCGCGCATCCCGGCGAGCAGGGCGAGCGAGGCCAGGCCGAGGACGGCCATGGCCGTCTCGATCACGCCGCCGTCGTCCCGCGCCGCGTACTGGCTGATCGTCATGGAGACGGGATCCAGCGAGGGTTCCCCGCCAACCTGCGCCGCCACGACGGTGGCGACGGCGAGCACCATGCCGCAGCCGGCGAGCAGGGGATAGATCCTCTTGACCATAACTTCAGAATCCCGCGTACGGCCCGTTTCTAACATCCGGGACAACGCGTACATCACCCCGATAGGGGATCAGGGTCGTCTCAGGGTGGGGTCCCCGGGGTCGCGTGGACCCCACCCCGGACGTCTATCCTGCGCGGCGTCTACTCCGCCGCCTCGTGGTAGCGCTCGCGCAGGCCGGGAGTGGGGTCGCCCTCGTACCGCTCGGTGCCACCCGACGTGCCGCCCGGCTCCCAGTGGGGCGGCTCCGGCGCGCCGGACAGCAGCCAGGCGGCCTGCTTGGCGGCGCCGTCCGCGACGTACTCCCCGGGGGTGGGGACGAGCACCGGACGCCCGAACACGGTGGGCGCGATCCGGCGCACCGCCTCCGAGCGCGCGCCGCCGCCGATGAGCAGCACCCTGGCGGGCTCGACGCCGAGCGCGTCCAGCGCGTCGGCGAGCCCGCACAGCATGCCCTCGACCGCGGCCCGGGCCAGGTGCTCCGGGGTGGAGTTGGACAGGCGCAGCCCGTGCAGGGACCCGGTCGCGTCGGGCCGGTTCGGGGTGCGCTCTCCCTCCAGGTACGGCACGAGGACCAGCCCGTCCGCACCGGCGGGGGCCCGCAGAGCCAGGTCACTCAGCTCCTGGGGCGTGACCCGCAGCATCCGGGCCGTGGCGTCCAGCACCCGCGCCGCGTTCAGCGTGCAGACCAGCGGGAGATACCGCCCGGTGGCGTCGGCGAACCCCGCGACCAGCCCGGCCGCGTCGGCGGACGGCGTCTCGGAGACGGCGAACGCCGTGCCCGACGTGCCGATGGACACCACCACGTCGCCGGGCCGCATGCCCGCGCCGAGCGACGCCGCCATGTTGTCGCCGGTGCCGGGCGCGAGCAGCGCGCCACCCTGCTCGGCTGTGCCCGCCTGCTCGGCCGGACCGAGCACGCGGGGCAGTTCCGGCACCCGGCCCATGGCGAGTTCCAGCAGGTCGGTGCGGTACTCACCGGTGGCGGGCGACCAGTAGCCGGTGCCGGAGGCGTCGCCCCGGTCGGTCGCGATCGTGTCCGGCCGCCCGGCGAGCCGCCAGGTGAGCCAGTCGTGCGGGAGACAGACCGACCGCGTACGGCGGGCGTTGTCCGGCTCCTCGCGGGCGAGCCAGCGGAGCTTGGTCACCGTGAACGACGCCACCGGCACGCTGCCGACGGCCTCGGCCCACGCCTTCGGTCCGCCCAGCTCGGCGACCAGGTCGGCCGCGGCCCCGGCCGACCGGGTGTCGTTCCACAGCAGCGCGGGCCGGACCACCTCGCCGTCCTCGTCGAGGCAGACCATGCCGTGCTGCTGTGCCCCCACGCTGACGGCGGCGACGTCCGCCAGGCCGCCCGCCTGCTCGATCGCGCTCTGCAGGGCGGTCCACCAGTGGTCGGGATGGACCTCCGTGCCCTCCGGGTGGGGGGCGCGGCCCTCGCGCACGAGGGCCCCGCTCTCCGCGTCCCGGATCACGACTTTGCAGCTCTGGGTCGACGAGTCGACCCCTGCCACGAGCGTCACAGTCGTCCCCTCACTCTGTCTCTCGCTCTGTCTCTCGCTCCGTCTGTCGGCCGGCCGGTCAGCCGCGGACGCCGAGGAGGTGCTCGATCGCGAGCTGGTTCAGCCGGGTGAAGTGGAAGCCGCGCTCCGCCGCCGCGTCCACGTCGATCGACTCGGCGAGGACGTCCTCGTACGTCTCACCGGCGGCGAGGGTCGGCTGGGCCAGCTCGTTGTACCTGCTGGCCTCCAGCGCCGCCTGCACCTCGGGGTCGGCGCGGTAGGCCTTCGACTTCTCCTTGAAGATGAGGTAGGTCCGCATGTTGGCCGCGGCCGACTCCCAGACGTCTTCCTTGTCCTCGGTGCGCAGCGGCTTGTAGTCGAAGTGGCGCGGGCCGTCGTAGCCGCCGTTCTCCAGCAGGTCGACGAGGAAGAAGGCGTTCTTCACGTCGCCGTGGCCGAAGATGAGGTCCTGGTCGAACCTCGGGCCGTGCTGGCCGTTGAGGTCGATGTGGAACAGCTTGCCGTGCCACAGCGCCTGGGCGATGCCGTGCACGAAGTTCATGCCGGCCATCTGCTCGTGGCCGGTCTCGGGGTTGAGGCCCACCATCTCGGGGTGCTCCAGCGAGTTGATGAACGCCAGGGCGTGCCCGATCGTCGGGAGCAGGATGTCGCCGCGCGGCTCGTTCGGCTTGGGCTCGACCGCGAAGCGGATGTCGTAGCCCTTGTCGATCACGTACTGGCAGAGGAGGTCGAAGCCCTCCTTGTAGCGGTCGAGCGCGACCCGCACGTCCTTGGCGGCCTCGGACTCGGCGCCCTCACGGCCGCCCCAGCACACGTACGTCTTCGCGCCCAGCTCGGCGGCGAGGTCGATGTTGCGGATCACCTTGCGCAGCGCGTAACGCCGGACCTCGCGGTCGTTGCTGGTGAACCCGCCGTCCTTGAAGATCGGGTGGGTGAACAGGTTGGTGGTGGCCATCGGCACCTTCATGCCGGTGTCGGCCAGCGCCTTCTTGAAGTTCTCGATCGCCTTGGCCCGGTCCGGCTCCACCGCGAGGAGGTCGTCGTCGTGGAAGGTCACACCGTACGCGCCGAGCTCGGCCAGGCGGTGGACGCTCTCGACCGGGTCCAGCGGGGCCCGGGACGCGTCGCCGAACTGGTCGCGCGCCTGCCAGCCGACGGTCCACAGCCCGAACGTGAAACGGTCCTCGGGAGTGGGGGTGTACATGAGTCGCCTCCGAATTAGTCTATGTTGTGGACTAAATATTCCGACGTAGCGGGCTCCGGGTCAAGAGGGCGTGTCCAGGTCTTCAACGCCCGATAGTGGAGGGTGTGATGTCGCAGGCCGTACGACACGACGCGATGCGCGCCCGGAACCTGGCGCTCGTGCTGGGCGAGGTGGGCGCGCGCGGCGCGGTGACACGGGCCGCCCTCGCCGAGATAACGGGCCTGACCAAGACGACCGTCTCCAAGCTGGTCGGCGACCTCATCGAGGGCGGCCTGGTGGTGGAGACCGGCGCCGTCCGGGACGGCGAGCGCGGCAGGCCCGGGGTCGAGATCCGGATCAGCGGGCGCAGCGTGGCCGCCCTCGGCCTGGAGGTGAACGTCGACTACCTGTCCGTGTGCGTGGTCGACCTCGCCCGGACCGTGCGGCTTCGCCGTACACAGGCTGTGGACAACCGCGCCGCACCCCCTGTGGACAGCATCGCGCGACTTGGGAATCTGGCCGCGAACGTTGTGGACGAAGCTGTGGAGAAGGGCCTCCGGGTGGTCGGCGGGGTGCTGGCCGTGCCCGGCCCCGTGGACAGGACCACCGGCGACGTCCGGAACGCTCCCAACCTGGGCTGGCGCGACGTCCCGCTGGCGTCGCTCCTCCGGCACTTCCCCTTCCCCGTACGCGTCGAGAACGAGGCGAACCTGGCCGCGCTCGGGGAGCTGTGGTTCGGGTCGGGGCTGCCCGATTTCCTGCATGTTTCAGGGGAGATCGGCATCGGGGCCGGGCTCGTCGTCCGCGGCCGGCTCTTCCGGGGGGCGCACGGCTTCGCCGGCGAGCTCGGGCACGTCGTGGTCGCGCCCGACGGGCCGCAGTGCCGCTGCGGCGGCCGGGGATGCCTCGAACAGTACGCCGGGCAGGACGCCCTGCTGGCCGCCGCCGGAGGCGTGCGCGGCCAGCTCGGCGTCGGGCAGGTGGCCCAGCGCCTGCGGGAGGGCGACGAGAAGGCGCGGGATGCCTGCGAGCGGGCGGCGTGGGCGCTCGGGGTGGCCCTGTCGTCGGCGATCAACCTGGTGGACCCCGGCGCCATCGTCCTCGGCGGGATCTACGCGCCGCTCTTCCGCTGGATCGGCGACGTGGTCGGGGACACGCTGCGGGCCCGCCTCGGCCAGATGCGCGGCACCGTGCCGCCGGTGATCGTGTCGCGACTCGGCGCGGAGGCGGCCGCCCTCGGCGCGGCCGGTCAGGTGATCGAGCAGGTCATGGCCGATCCCGCCGCTCTTTTGCACACCTGAGCTAGACTTACTTGAAAGCTCAAGTAACGAGCTCAAGCAAACGGGAGGGCGTCATGCCGGTCCAGCGACTCAACCACGCGGTGCTCTATGTGCGGGACGTCGACCGCAGCGTGGCCTTCTACCGGGAGGCGCTCGGCTTCCGCGTCGTCAACGCGCTCCCCGGGGCGGCGTTCCTGCAGGCCGAAGGGTCGTCGAACGACCACGACCTCGGGCTCTTCCAGATCGGCGCGCAGGCGGGGCCGTCGTCGGCGGGCCGGGCGACGGTGGGGCTCTACCACCTCGCGTGGGAGGTCGACACGCTCGCCGAGCTCGACCGAGTCGCGACCCGGCTGGCCGCGATGAACGCCCTCGTCGGCGCGTCCGACCACGCCACCACCAAGGCCCTCTACGCGAAGGACCCCGACGGGCTGGAGTTCGAGGTCTCGTGGCTCGTGCCCGCCGACCTGATCACCGACGAACTGCTGGCCGGGCGCACCACGATCAGGCCGCTCGACCTGGCCCGGGAGCTGGAGCGGTACGGCGCGCACACGCGCGGCGGGGTCGGTGTCAGCGTCTGACCGAAACTCCTACATAAGACAGGTCAGAAAGGCTGAATGTAACAGCCTTGTATTCATTGACCGTCCTATCCATACCACTTGTCGCAAATCCCCTCCCTCGTCCCGCGTCCGGCTCTAGCATGATCGCGATCTGAACCGGTACGGCGAGGGGACAGGACGGATCGTGGACGACGACGCCCAGCGCGAGGCCGCCGCGAGAGCGGCCCGAATCGACACGAGCAAGCCGAGCATCGCCCGTGTCTACGACTTCTTCCTCGGCGGCAAGGACAACTTCGCCATCGACCGCGAGATCGGCGAGGCGACCCTGAAGATCGCGCCGGACGCCCCCGCGGCCGGCCGGTCGAACCGGGCCTTCCTCCGGCGCGTCGTCCGCTACCTGGCGGCCGAGGCGGGCATCCGGCAGTTCCTCGACATCGGCTCCGGCCTGCCGACCCAGGGCAACGTGCACCAGGTCGCCCAGGCGGCCGCTCCCGACTCGCGGGTCGTCTACGTCGACAACGACCCCATCGTGCTCGTCCACGGCCGGGCGCTGCTCGCCACGAACGGGAGCACCAGGGTCATCGAGGCCGACATCCGCGACCCGGAGTCGATCCTCAACCACCCCGAGGTGAACGACCTCATCGACTTCACGCAGCCGGTGGCCCTGCTGCTGTTCGCGATCCTGCACCACGTCAACGACCAGGAAGACCCGCACGCGATCGCCGCCCGCTTCCGGGAGGTCCTGCCGTCCGGCAGCTACATGGCGCTGTCCCACTTCCACAACCCGGGCCCGTCCATGCCCGAGGTCTCGGCGCAGGCGACCACCGCCGAGAAGCTGTTCAACGAGAACCTCGGCACCGGCCGGTGGCGCAACCGGGACGAGATCCTCGCGTACTTCGGCGACATGGAACTCCTGGAGCCCGGCGTGGTCCCGCTCGCGGAGTGGCGGCCGGACCCCGGCGAGCCGGTGGACCGCGGAATCACCTATCACACGTTCGTCGGTGGCCTGGCCCGGAAGCCCTAAGATCATCTTCCCCGAATAAACGTGAGTTAGGTCACTGTCCCCCCGCGGGGCCGTACGGGTATCAGTGCAGGCGGCGTCACGTCCGGCGACGGAGTGGCGGCCGCCCTGCTCCCCGTACGGCTGTCGGCTCGGTTGACACCGGTCGGTGAGGACGGTGATGCTCGGAGGTGGCTGCCCCTCTACAGGAAGGCGGCACCGCATCATGACCGTCAATGGGTCGTTTAAATCCACTCGCACCATTCGCAGCAAGAATCTGCTCTACACGGACCCGCAACTCAGCATCCGCACCTCCGCGGACGGGTCGGTCCGCCTGATCGGCCAGATCGATCTCACCAACGGCGACGCCATCGCCGGCGCCCTGAACAAGGCCTGGACGAAGGCCGGCGCACAGGCCGTGGACGTGGCCGAACTGAAGTTCATCGACCTCTACGGCCTGCGCGCCCTGGCCGTGCTGTCCGACTCACCGGTCGGCCACCCCATCCAGCTCGACAACGTGCGGCCCGCGCTGCGCAAGCTGCTGCTCATGCTCGACTGGCCCGCCTTCACGATGGCCTGAGCATCCGGCGCGTTTCCGCCGCCGCCGATGGAGGAAAAGTATCGGAGGACGGTCGTCCGGCCGTTTTACCGTAATTCGTGAGTTCCCCCCGACTCTCGCGAGGAGGGGTGATGATCCTCACTCAGGGGCTCACGACGTCGGTGGCCCTGCTGCGGAGCGTGCTGCCCGAACCGCTCCGCGACCTGCTGCCGTGCACCCGTGAGATGCGCCTCTGCCCGGGAGGGCTGCGCATCGGCCTGCACGGCATCGGCCGGCCCGGCTCCGAGGAGGCCGTCACACGGCTGGAGACGCGGCTGGGCGAGGTCGCCGGCGTGGAACGGGCGGAGGTCAACGGCCGCCTCTCCTGCGTCTTCGTCGCCTGCGACCCCGAGCTGACCGACCAGGACGAGCTCCTGAGGATCGCCACCGAGCTCGACTCGCAGGAGGAGCACGCCCGCGAGACCCCCGTCCACCTGGCCCACGAGCATCTGAGGGCGACCGTACGGCTGGGCGCGGGCCTGGCCGGGATCGGGTGGGTCTTCCTCGCGAAGGCGGTGCGCGTGCCCCGGCTCCCCGCCGCCGTGCCCTCGCTGGTGCAGCTCGTCAACGCGACGCCCGCGCTCCGCGAGGAGCTCGACCGGCGCCTCGGCCGGCGGCCCGCCGAGGTCCTCTTCACCACGGCCAACCTGGTCACCCAGACGCTCACCCTCCGCCCGGCGGGACTGCTGGTGCAGGCGGCGGCCTCGTTCGGCCGCTACGTGGAGACCAGGGCGGGCCGGTACGCCTGGGAGGACCTGGAGGAACGCCTGGCCGAGCGGCCGGGCGCCTACCACCACGTCAGGGCCGGTTCGCGGCCCCGGCCCTGCCCTCTCCCACACGGCCCGATCGAGCGGTACGCCGACGTGGTCGGCCCGATCAGCGCCGCGGGCTACGCGGCGGCCCAGTTCCTCACCCGCGGCGAGCGGGCGGTCTCCGTGCTCGTCTCGGCCACCCCGCGGGCCGCCGACCTCGGCCGGGAGGCGTTCTCCGGCGCCGTCCTCCGCGCGCTCGGCAGACACGAGACCGTCGTCTTCGACGCCGACTCCCTGCGCAAGATGGACCGCGTCAACACCGTGATCCTCGACGCCGCCGCCCTCACGACCGGCTCGTGGACGATCGACCGGGTCGAGCCGCTGGTGGAGGGCCTCGACCTCGACGAGCTCTACTCCCGGCTCTACTCCCTCATCGACTTCGCCGATCCCGGGCGCGTCCGGAACGGGGACGGGTGGTCGGCCCGGCCGCTGGCGGACCCGGCGCGGCTCGTTCCCGGCGGCGACGACTGGCGGAGCCGGGGCCTGCGAGCCGTGGAGGTGACGAAGGACGGCGCCCGGGTCGCCGTCGCCGGTCTCGCCCCGGAGATCGACGCCCTGGCCGTGCCCGTCGTCAGCGCGGCCAAGGGGGCGGCCAAGGGAGCGGGCAGGGATTCGGGCACCGTTTTTCTCGCGGGCGGCGACGAGGGCCTCGCGCGACGCCTCGCGATCCCCCGCCTGCTGCCCGGCGGCGCCGAGCTCGCCGGGCGCGTCTACGAGCTGCAGGCGGAGGGCCACTGCGTGGTCGTCGTGTCCGCGTGCGCCCGGCACGCGCTGGCGCAGGCCGACATCGGCGTCGGGGTCGTCGACCCGAAGGGGGGCGTGCCGTGGGACGCCGACGTCGCCGGAGAGCTGCACGGCGTCCACCTGTTCCTGCGCTGCCTGCCCCGCGCGCGCGTCACCAGCACGAACGCCGTGCGGCTCGGGGCCGCGGGCGCGGTCGTCGGCACCCTGCTGGCCGTCGCGGGCCCGGCCGGCACGGCCCTGCGGCGGGCGCAGATCGCGAGCGCCGCGGTCTCCGGGGCCGCCATCGCGCTCGGCGAGTGGGCCGGGCGCGGCGCCGGGCGCATCCCCGTCCCGCCCCGCGCCGACACCACCCCGTGGCACGCCATGTCGGCCCGGGAGGTGCTCTCCCGGCTCGACTCCTCGCCGTACGGCATCGCCGGGCAGGAGGCGGGCAGGCGCCGCGCGCAGGCCGTGCCCGAGGAGGAGGAAGCGCCGCACTCGCTGGCCCGGGCCACCGTGGAGGAGCTCGCCAACCCGCTCACGCCCGCCCTCGCGACCGGCGCGGGAATCTCCGCCATGGTCGGCTCGATGCTGGACGCCGTGCTGATCGGCGGCGTCATGGTCGTCAACGCGTTCCTCGGCGGGGTGCAGCGGTTCAAGGCCGACCAGGCGCTGCACCAGCTGACCGAGACGACCGAGGTCCTCGTACGGCTCCGCCGCCCCGAAGGGGTGGTCGAGGCCACCAAGGACGACCTCGCCCCCGGTGACGTCGTCGAACTGCGCGCGGGCGACGCCGTGCCCGCCGACGCCCGCGTCATCAAGGCGGTCGGGCTGGAGCTCGACGAGTCCAGCCTCACCGGGGAGTCCCAGCTGGTCTCCAAGACGGCCGCGCCGACCATGGCGGCGGCCGTCGCCGACCGCGTCTCGATGGTCTACCAGGGGACGACCGTCGCGGCCGGCAGCGGCCGGGCGGTGATCGTCGCGACCGGCGACCTGACGGAGGCGGGGCGCAGCGCCCGGCTCGCCGGGGAACCCGCTCCGCCCACCGGTGTCGAGCTGCGCCTGCGGGAGCTAAGTCGGCGGATCCTCCCGCTCTCGATCGCCTCGGGGGTGGCGCTGCTCGTGACCGACCTCCTGCGCGGGCGGTCCCTCGCCCAGGCGCTCACCCCCGCCGTCAGCCTGACGGTCGCCGCCGTGCCCGAGGGGCTGCCGTTCGTGGCGACCGCGGCGGAGCTCGCCGCCGCCCGGCGGCTGTCCAGGCGGGCGGCACTGGTGCGCAACCCGTCCACGATCGAGGCCCTCGGCCGGGTCGGCGTGCTGTGCTTCGACAAGACGGGCACGCTGACCGAGGGCCGGATCAGCCTGCGTCACCTCTCCGACGGACGCGCGGGCCGCCCGGTCGAGACGGCGGACACGGACGCCGCGCTGCGGCGCGTCCTCGCCGCCGCCGTACGGGCGAGCCCCCGGTCCGGCGCCGGACGGGTGATCGCCCACCCGACCGACCGCGCCGTGCTGGAGGGCGCCCACCGGCTGGAGATCACCCCCGAGGAGGGGTTCGCGAGCTGGGAACGTGTCGACGAGATGCCGTTCGAACCCGGCCGGGGATACCACGCCGTGCTCGGCCGCACCGAGCACGGCCACCTGCTCAGCGTGAAGGGCGCCCCCGAGGTCGTGCTCACCCACTGCGTCACGGTCCACCGCGAGACCGGCGAGGTGCCCTGCGACGAGTCCGTACGGCTGGAGCTGGAGCAGGAGGTCGACCGGCTGGCCCGGCAGGGATACCGGGTGCTCGCCGTCGCGCAGCGGGCCGCGTCCGACCGGAGCGACCTGGACGAGTCGCGCATCGAGGAGCTGTGCTTCCTCGGCTTCCTGGGCCTGGCCGACCCGGTCAGGCCCACGGCCGCGCAGAGCCTCGGCCGCCTCATGCGGGCCGGGGTCCGGGTCGTCATGGTCACCGGCGACCACCCCAGCACCGCCGAGGCGATCGCGGTCGAGCTGAACGCGCTGAACGGCGGGCGGGTGATGACCGGCCCCGCGCTGGACGAGCTCGACGACGAGACGCTGACCAAGGTGCTGCCCGAGGTGTCGGTCTTCGCCCGGGCCACCCCCGCCCACAAGGCGAGGATCGTCACCTGCCTGCGCCGGGCCGGAGAGGTCGTGGCCGTCACCGGCGACGGCGCGAACGACGCGCCCGCCATCCGCACGGCCGACGTCGGCATCGCCCTGGGCTCACGCGCCACCCCCGCCGCCCGGGCCGCCGCCGACCTCGTCGTGACCGACGACCGCATCGAGACGATCGTGGACGCCATCGTCGAGGGCCGGGCGATGTGGAGCTCGGTGCGCGACTCGCTGAGCATCCTCCTCGGCGGCAACATCGGCGAGATCGCCTTCACCGTGGGGTCCAGCCTGCTCGGCGGCGGCAGCGCGCTCAACGCCCGGCAGCTCCTGCTGGTCAACCTCCTCACTGACATGGTGCCGGCCATGGTGGTCGCCGTACGGCCGCCGGCCTCGACCGACCCCGAGAGGCTGCTCGCGGAGGGCCCCGAGGCCTCGCTGGGCGCGTCGCTGACCCGCGACATCCACCTGCGGGCCGTGGTCACGGCGGGCGCCGCGACGGCCGCGTGGCTCGCCGGCCGCCTCAGCGGCACCCGCACGCGGGCCAACACGATCGGTCTCGTCGCGCTCGTGTCGGCCCAGCTCATGCAGACGCTGGTGGAGGGCGGGCGAGACCGCGTGATCGCGCTGGCCGCCCTGTCGTCGCTCGCCGTCCTGGGGTTCATCGTCACGGTCCCAGGGGTCAGCACCGTCTTCGGGTGCCGCCCGCTCGGACCGGTGGGCTGGGTCATCGGCCTCACCAGCGCCGCGGCCGCCACCCTCGTGGGCGTGTTCGTGCGGCGCCCGGCCGGGCAGGCGAGCACACGGGCGAGCACACAGGCGAGCACACAGCCGAGCACACAGCCGAGCATGCGGACCGAGCCCGGCGGGGCCCCGGCCCCCGTGCCCGTCCCGGCCTGACCGCCCGTACGGGCCGATCAGGGGCGGGCCGCCTCCGCTTCCCGTACGGACGTGCGCGCGGACGTCGCTGCGGCCGCGGGGTCGCCGGGCCACCAGAAACGGTCGCCCAGCAGCGTGACCAGCGCGGGGACGAGCACGCTGCGCACGAGGATCGTGTCGAGCAGCACGCCGAACCCGACGATCACCCCGATCTGGGTGAGCGTGATCAGCGGCAGCACGCCGAGCACGGAGAACACCGCGGCGAGCAGGACCCCGGCGCTCGTGATGACCCCGCCGGTCACCGCGAGGGCGGTGACCACGCCCTCGCGGGTGCCCTGTTCCGCCGCCTCCTCCCTGGCCCGGGTGGCGAGGAAGATGTTGTAGTCGATCCCCAGCGCCACGAGGAACAGGAAGCTCAGCAGCGGGACGTCGAGGTCGAGCGCGGGGAAGCCGAGCAGGTGCCGGAAGGCGAACCAGCCCGCGCCGAAGCTCGCCCCGAAGCTCGCGATCACGGTCAGCACCAGCGTCACCGCCGCGACCACCGAGCGGAGCAGGGCGAGCAGGACGAGCAGCACCACTCCCAGCACGAGCGGCATGATCAGCTTCTGGTCGCGCGTGGCCGCGTCGCGTTCGTCCAGGTCGGCGGCCGCCTGCCCGCCGACGACGGCCTGCGCCTCGGGCACGGCGTGCACGGCCGCGCGCAGCGAGCGCACCGCCGAGAACGCCGCCTCCGTCCCCGGTTCCGCCCCCAGCACCACGTCGGCCCGGGCGTACTCGGCGGTCCGGTCGCCCGGCGTGACGCGCACGACCCCGGGCACCCGCGAGGCGGCGGCCGCGACCTGCTCGGCCGCGGAGGCGCGGGAGATCAGGACGAGCGGCTGCGCGCTCCCGGCCGGGAAGGCGCGGCCGAGCGTCTCCTGCCCCGCGATCGCCTCCACCTTCTCCCGGAACTGCTCCGTCTGCGACAGGCCGACCTTCAGCCCCACGGTGCCCAGGGCCAGCACGGCCAGCACCGCCACGCTCACCGCGGTCATCAGCGCGGGCCGCCGCGACACCGCGCCGCCCACGCGGGCCCACACGCCGCCGCGGGCCGGGTCGGGCTGGCCCGTCTTCGGGGCGAACGGCCAGAACAGCCCCCGGCCGAACAGCACGAGCGTGGCGGGCAGGACCAGCAGGGCGTAGCCGACGGCGGTCACGATGCCGATCGCGCCGGCCAGGCCGATGCCGCGCACCGCCGGCGAGTCCGCGAGGACCAGCGTCACCAGGGCGAGCGTGACCGTCGCCGAGCTGGCCAGGATGGCCGGGGCCGCCGAGCGGACGGCCCGCGCCATGGCCCGGTGCCGGTCGTCGTGCACGCGAAGCTGCTCCCGGTAGCGGGCGATGAGCAGCAACGCGTAGTTGGTGCCCGCGCCGAACACGAGCACGGAGGTGATGCCGAGGGTCGAGTCGTCCACGGTCAGCCCGGCCGTGCGGGTGAGCACGGCGACGATCTTGGCCGCGACCTGGTCGGCGACGCCGATGACGCCGAGGGGGACCAGCCACAGCCACGGGCTGCGATAGGTGATCAGCAGCAGGAGCGCGACGACCGACGCGGTGACCGCCAGCAGGGTGAAGTTCGCGCCGTCGAACACCGCCGCGAGATCGACCTTGAACCCGGCCGGGCCGGTGACCTGCGCCCGCGCCCCCGCGGGAAGGCCGTCCGCGGCCTCCGCGCGGATCTGCCGTACGGTGCCGGTGAGATCGGCGAGCGGCAGCGCGCCGCGCAGCGGCACGCTCAGCAGCGCCACGTCGCCTTTCTCGGAGTAGACGGGCGGCGGCACCCGCCCGCCTGCCGCCACGGAGGTGAACCGCCGCGCGTCCGCGTCGATCGACGCCCGGTCCTCCGGAGACAGCCCGCCGTCACGGCTGTAGACGACCAGGGCCGGCGCGAGCTGGCCGCTCGGGAGCCGCTGTTGCAGCCGCGCCACCGTGGCCGACTCCGCGCCCCTGGGCAGCGCGGCCGCCGGATCGGTGTTCACCTTGGACGCGCCCCCGAGCGCCAGGGCCAGACCGGAGACGATGATCGCCAGGACGACCGCGAGCCACTTGCCCCGGGGACCCGAGAGCGCCGCCCATCCACTAGTATCTGCTGGCCTCATCCGCCATCTCTTTCCATGGTGAAATATTTCTGCGGTGGAATATTTCTGCCATGGAAAGATTAGGTGGAGCCGGGGGTGGTTGGCAACGCGGGAGGTGTGGTGCGTGTGGCCGAGGAGACCATCGATCCCTTCGAGCTGATGAACCTGATGCGGCGTCTCAACGTCGAGGTGGACCGGTTCGCCGAACACTTCGCCGTCGGCCACGGGCTGCACCGCACGGATCTCAACGCGCTCACCGTGATCATGGACGCCTCGCGCGAGGGGCGGCCGCTGACCCCCGGGGCGCTGGGCGCGGCGCTCAACCTGAGCGCGCCCGCCACCAGCGCCCTGATCAACCGGCTTGAGCAGGCCGGGCATCTCACGCGGCACCGGAGCACCGGCGACCGGCGCAAGGTGGAACTCGCCATGCACGAGCAGGCGGCGGCCCTCGCGGGCCGGTTCTTCGCACCGCTCGGGCGGCGGATGTCGGCGGCGCTCGACGAGTTCACCCCGGAGGAGCGCCGGGTCATCGGGCGCTTCCTCGACCGGAGCATCGAGGCCACCGTCGCGGCCAGGCAGGAGACGGCGGGCGAGGGCTCGTAAGAAGGCGCGCCTCTCGCGACGGAGCGCGCGTCAGCGGTGCTGGGTCAGCGGTGCGGGTGCGCCTTGCCGCGATGGTGGTGCTTGCGGGCCCGTGGCCGGTGGGTGCGCGGCTTGTCCGTCACCTTGAACTTCTGGAAGCCGAAGTCGGGCAGCGTGATCGGCTTGGAGGGGTCGTCCGAGATCGGGACGACCACCACGTCGTGCCGCACGCCGTCCTTGCCCTTCAGGTGGTAGACAGCCTGCTTCGGCTGGGCGGCCTGAGGGGCGGCCTGGGCGGCCTGTCCGGTGAGAGAGGCGGGCGCGACTGCCGGCATGACGGCCGGCTTCGCGACCGGCGCGTACGCCGGGCTGTAGCCGGTGGTGGTGAAACCAGGGCTGTCCTCGGTGCTGTCGTCCGGGCCGGAGGGGCCGTAGCCGGGGTCGCTCACCACCGTGTCGAGCCCAGTGTCGGGCCCCTTGTCGAGCCCCCTGTCGAGCCGCGGCGTCGGCGCCTCTGCGCCCGGGTTGTCGGCGGTGGCGCCGGCGATGTCGCCGGAGAGGGCCGCGGGTGGTCTGGGGTCGGCGGACGCGGCCGGTCCGGCGATCAGCGTCGCGGCGAGAGCGGCGGTGGCCGAGAAAATGATCATGATTCTCCCCCGAGGTCACGGATCCTACGAGGAAGACGGTAGGCAGCACGTCTCCGCCGATCACGCCGCCGACGCCCAATGTCGGGTCAAGCCTGGCGAGCCCGCCAGACCATGCCCGCCAGTCCGTGCCCGTCAGTCCATGCCGCGCCGTCCGGGAGCCCAGAAGGGCTTCATCACGATGTCCGCGCGCGACCAGCCGCGTTCGCGGACGAGGTGGTCGCGCACCGCCTGGCAGTCACGGACCTGTCCGGCCAGGTAGGCGACGCCCGGCGTGGCGGGGAGGTCCAGGGAGCGGACCGCGCCGACGAGATCGGCCGGCCGGTAGGACCAGCTGAGGCGGTCGGCTCGCGCCAGGGGAAGACGGTCGCCTGGGCTCTCCGCCGAGATCGCGCCGTACACGGTCGCGTCCGGAGGCAGGGCGCGCAGCATCGCCCCGAACGCGCCGGCCGCGGTCTCGTCCCCGGCGAAGAGGTGGTACGGCGCGTCCGCGCGCACGACGAACCTGCCCTGGGGGGCGATGAAGGCGACCGGATCCGCGACACGCGCCTCCCTCGACCACAGCGCTCCCGGTCCGGGCGTGGGGTGGTCGAGGACGCACAGGTCGAGATGTCCGTCGGGCGAGTACTGCCAGATCGAGTAGGTGCGCAGCAGCCCGCGCAGCCACGAGCGCGGCGAGCGCGGGTCGCCCACCCGTACGCGGATGTGGTTGCCCGGCTTCCAGGCGAGGCCGCGCAGATCGGGCCCGGCGATGCGAACGCGGCGCATGCGCTCGGCGACCTGCTCGATCTCGGCGACGGTGCCGTGCAGGAAAAGGCTCATCGCGCGGCCTCCCTGCGACTGCTCAAGTTCATGGGGTCAACAGTGGCGGGTGACGTGCGCCCGAAGTCAAGTGGGGAGCCGCAGTGGGCTCAGGGCAGCGGGCTCAGGTGGACGACCTTGGTGTGGGTCATCTCGTCGAGAAGCTCGGGGCCGTAGCCGAAGCCGTGCCCGCTGCCGCGCAGCGGCTGCGCGGCGCCGCCCGGCGCGCCGCCGAAGACGGCGTTGATCTTCACGGTGCCCACCGGAATCTCCCGCCAGGCCCGCTGGGCGTTGGCCATCGACGGCGTGAGGACCGTGGCGGCGAGGCCGTACCGCGACTCGCGGGCCAGTTCCAGCGCCTCGTCGAACGACCCGGCCACCCGCACCGCCGCGACCGGGCCGAACGTCTCCTCCCACATGATCTCCATGTTCTCGGTGCAGTCGGCCAGGACGGTCGGCGGATAGAAGGCTCCCGGCCCCTCGGGGACGTATCCGCCGGTCAGCAGCCGCGCGCCCGCCTCGATCGCGCCGCGCACGTGCCGGTCCACGACGTCGCGCTGCGCCCGGTCGACCAGCGGCCCGAGGGTGGTCTCCTCGCTCAGGCCCGGGCCCATGCGCAGCTCCTCGGCCCGCTGCACGAGCGCCGCGAGGAACTCCTCGGCGACGTCCCGGTGGACGTAGACGCGCTCGGCCGAGGTGCAGATCTGCCCGGCGTTGGCGAAGCAGCCGGTCGCGGCCTGCCCCGCCGCCCACTTCACGTCCACTCCGGCGTCCACGATCAGCGGGTCCTTGCCGCCGTTCTCCAGCAGGGTCTTCGCGCCGGTGCGCGCGGCGACGGCGGCGATGGCGCGGCCCGCGGCGGTCGAGCCGACGTGCGCGACGAGGTCGATCCCCGGATGCGCGGCCAGCGCCTCCCCCGCGTGCCGGTCGCCCGGCACCATGGTCAGCACGCCCGGCGGCAGCTCCTCCGCCATCAACCCGGCGAGCAGCGCCCCCGTGTGCGGCGTGCGCTCGGACGGCTTGTGGACGACCGCGTTGCCGGTCACGAGGGCCGCCCCGACGAGCCCGCAGGCGATGGCCACCGGGTCGTTCCACGGAGTGACCACCGCGACGACGCCGCGCGGTTCGTAGACCATGAGGTCGGTGGCGTCCCAGCCGCCCTGCAGGCTGCGCCCCCGGTGCAGGGGCCCCAGCTCGGCGTACTGCCTGAGCGTGCCGGCGCCGGCCGCCACGCCGCCTCGGCTGTCGCCGATCGGCTTGCCCATCTCCCTGGTCACCAGTTCGGCGAGCTCGTCCGCGCGGGCCTCGATCCGGCCGGCGATCCGGTGCAGGCACGCCGCCCGCTCGGCGGGCGCCGTACGGGCCCAGCCCGCCTGGGCCCGGCGGGCCGAGTCGACGGCGCGCTCCACGTCTTCGGCGCAGCCGGCGGGGAAGTCGCCCAGAGGCTCGCCGGTCGCGGGGTCTGCGACCGTGCGGTCTCGTTCGCTCGCGCTCGCCGTCCACTCGCCGTCGGTCAGCACCCAGCGATCCCTGTCCCGCACCCCGGTCTCCTCCCGTTTCACCCGCCGTGCTTCATCCCCGCCGCGTTTCATCCCCGCCGTGTTTCATCCCCGCCGCGGTCGCTCTCCCCCTGCTCGCTACCCCCCGGTGCGTACGGTTATCACCACGGTTTCGGACGTCTCGTCAGCGCACCTCCAGGCCGAGCGACTCGGCGATGACGATCGCCTGATGCGGGTCGACGACGGCGCCCGCGATCTCGGCCGTACGCGGGTCGAGCGCGGACAGGTCGCTGCCGCGCAGGTCGCACCGGGAGAAGTCGGCCCGGTGCAGCCACGCGCCGGACAGGTCCACCCCGCGGATCGTCGCCCCCGCGCACCGGGCTCCGGTCAGGTCGGCCTCACGCATCCGCACGCCGGTCAGGGACGCGCGGCGCAGGTCGGCGCCCGGCAGGGCGGTCAGCGACCAGTCGCCGCCCTCCACCTTCATCAGGTCGTGGGTGCAGCGCTCGAAGACGCTGCCGACGAGCTTGCACCCCGTGAAGGTGGCGTCGAAGAACGAGCACCGGACGAACGTGCAGCTCACGAAGGCCGAGTCGGTGTGCGCGGACACGTTGAACCGCACGTCGCGGAAGACGCACTCGAAGAACTCCGCGCCCCGGCTCGACGCCTCGGTCATGTCGACGTCGGTGAACTCCACCCTGCGGTGACTCTCCCCCGACAGGTCCCGGCTGTCCCAGTCCTCGGACTCGACCGTGCTCTCCGTGGGCGGAGCCTGCCTGCCGTACGCGCGCTCAGCCACGGCCACCCCTTTGACAACGCATGCGCCGACCGTAGCGCCCGCCCCCGACAGTTACTTGATCGTTACCCTCTCGGACGCACAAAACCGGCTTTTCATACGTTCCAAGGGAGTGCAATTCGCAGTGAAACCCCCTATGAGGAGTAGACCGTGAACATCCTCCGGCGGGCGGCCCACGTCACACTGACCGTCGCCGCCATCGCCGTCTCCGCGGCCTGCTCGGCGGAGGGCACAGCCCCACAGACCGAAGCAGCACAGACCAGATCAGCGCAGACCGAAGCGGCACAGACTCCGGCCGCCCGAACCCCGGCAGCGCAGGCCACCGGGCTCGCGCCGCACGCGGCGTCCAGGACGGCGCGCAAGGCGGGCAAGCCGAAGCTGGCCATCGCCGACATCACCCCGATGGGCGAGAAGACCGAGCGGGTCGGCGTCGGTTTCCCGATCATCGTCACGTTCGACCGGGCCGTACGCGACCGGGTGGCCGCGGAGTCGGTCCTGCAGGTCCAGGCCGAGAAGCCGGTCGAGGGCGCGTGGCGCTGGGTCTCCGACCGCAAGGTCATCTATCGGACCAAGACGTACTGGAAGCCGCACCAGAAGGTGCTCTTCAAGGCCCTGCTGAGCCAGATCCCCGGCAACGAGGCCGCCAAGGACGTCTCGCGCCGCTTCGCGGTCGGCACCGCCAACATCGCGGTCGTCGACACGAAGAAGCACGTGATGAAGGTCCGCCGCGACGGCAAGCTCGCCAAGACCATCCCGATCAGCGCGGGGCGCGGCGGCCTGGTCAAGAACGGCGTGGACGTCTACCTGACGACCAGCGGCGTCCACCTCGCCATGGGCAAGAAGCGGGTCGAGACGATGACCTCGTCCTGGCTCGGCGTCACCGACCCGAAGGACCCGCTCTACTACAAGCTGGAGATCCCCTGGGCGGTCCGGATCTCCGACAGCGGCGAGTACGTCCACCAGAGCGCGGGCGACTACCAGTTCCTCGGCAAGTCGAACCAGAGCCACGGCTGCGTGCGAGCCACCCCCGCCGGGGCCAAGTGGTTCTACGGCATCAGCCAGCGCGGCGACGTCGTCCAGGTCACCGGCACCAAGCGCAAGCTCGACTGGCGCAACGGCTGGAGCTACTGGCAGCTGAGCTGGACCCAGTGGAAGCGCGGCAGCGCCCTGCCGGCCGGTGCCCCCGCTCCCTCCGCGTCCCCCTCCCCGACCTCCGGAGGCCTGGAGGGGTGACGCGCCCCAGGTAGGCCGGCCGACCGCGTCGGAGCCGTGGGGGAGCCGTGTGGAAGACTCCACAGCTGTGACTCCCGCGCTCGACCTCGCCGGAATCTTCGTCTTCGCCCTTTCCGGCGCGTTGCAGGGCGTACGCAAACGGCTCGACGTGGTCGGCATGGCGGTGCTCGCGTTCTTCACCGCCGTCGGCGGCGGGATCACGCGCGACCTGTTCATCGGCGTGCAGCCCGCCGCCTTCCGGGACACCTGGTATCTCCTCGTCCCGATCGCGGCCACCGCCATCGCCTTCTTCTGGCATCCGCAGGTCGAGCGGGCGATGCCGGGTGTGCTCGTCTTCGACGCGGCCGGTCTCGGCCTGTTCTGCGCGGTCGGCACCGCCAAGGCGCTGGCCTACGGTCTCTCGCCGCTGCACGCCGTGCTGCTCGGCGTCTGCACGGCCGTCGGCGGCGGCGTCCTCCGCGACGTCCTGTCCGGCGAGATGCCGACCCTTCTCTACGACCGCCAGCTCTACGCGGTGCCGGCGATGCTCGGCTCGACGGCGATGGCCGTCCTGTACGCGATGGACATCCGGGGGTTCGCCGCCACCCTGTCCTCTGCCGTGCTCGCCTTCGCGCTCCGCATCCTCGCCATGCGGTACGGCTGGCGCGCTCCCCTCGCCCGGGGCGTCGGCGGACCGGCCTGACAAGTCCCGGCGCCGGTCCGATGCGCGCCTGATATGCGCGCCCGCTTAAATCCACATTTATCGTTGTTTGGCGATTTCGCATGCCCGGGCACCCCGGGAAAAAGCCGCGAGAGGCGGCCGGCGGGTGCTTTGATGAGGCGCAGGAAAAGAAACACCGGAAAGAAACACCGAAGAAACGCCGAAGGAACGCCGACCCGAAGGCGCGGGCATGCCCAAGACTCTTCTCCTGCTGATGATCGCCCTGCTCGACGCCGACGACCCGCATCTGGGTGACGACTCGCACGCGCTCGACCAGGACGACGAAGCGGACGAAACGGAAGATCTGGACGACGATTTCTGACATTTCCCCGGTGATTCACCGAACACGCGACTCGCCGAACAACCAGAAAGCCCCCCTAAAAGATGAAGTTCACATTTCACGACGTACGCTCACAGACGTACAAGGCGCGTGACGCCTGGTGGACCGTGTTCCTGGTCGATCCCCTGGCCGGCCGGCTGGTCGTCGGAACGGCCAACCGCACGTCCGTCACCCCCAACCAGATCACCTGGGGCGCCTTCGCGCTCGGCCTGGGGTCGGCCTGGTGCTTCCTGCGGGCGGAGTGGTCGTGGCTGGTCGCGGGGGCCGTGCTCTATCACCTGAGCTTCGTCCTCGACTGCATGGACGGGAAGATCGCCCGGCTGAAGGGGACGGGCACCGTCCTCGGCGGCTGGCTCGACTACGTCTTCGACCGGATCAGGGTGCTGGCCTGCACGATCGCGCTGGTGTGGGGGCAGTACCGCGTGACCGGCGACGACGTCTACCCGCTGCTGGGCATCACGGTGGTGTTCCTCGACATGCTCCGCTACGTCGACGCGCTGCAGATCGCGAAGGTCCGCCGGGAGATGCGGCGCAGGGTGCGGAGGGCCTACTGCGAGTCGTCCGGCGACCCCGCGCCCCTTCCGCGAGTGCTGCTGCGTGAGGACCCCGACGACGACCCGGACGAGATCAGGGTGCGCCTGGCCGCGGCCGTCGACCTGCAGGAGGAGTTCCGCAGCCGCTTCTCCTGGTATCCGCGGCTGCGGGAGTGGCTGCGCGCGCACCGGATCCGTACGCATCTGATGAGCGGCATCGAGTTCCAGATGGCGGTGTTCATCGTCGGGCCGCTGACCGGCGCGATCGTGCCGGTGACGATCGGCGCGGCGGCCCTGCTGCTGCTGTTCGAGGCCGCGATCATGTACAAGCTCCTGCTGTCGTCACGCGACCTGTCCCGTGTGCTCGCCGTGATCCGCGCCTCCAGCTGACCCCGCGTCGTGGCTGGTGGAGACGCTGGTAGAGGTGTCAGATCGCTGGGTAGCGGTGGGGGCATGACCGAACGCGACGATTCCCGCGAGGACCTCCCGGCCCGGCCCGATCCCGAGCACCGCCGCCCGCCCGGCCTCGACGACGTCACCGTCGACGCGCTGGGCAGGCTCAGCAAGGCGCTGGAGACGATCCACCGGGTCAGAGGCCACCTCTACGCCTTCCACCAGCTCACCGGCACGGCGGACTTCGAGCTGGACAACGCCGTACGGCTGCTGCGCCAGGCCGGGCACGACAAGTGGGCCGACCGGATCGAACGCGAGCTCATCGGCCGCAACGTCCTCCAGGGGCGGTGGACCTTCCAGATCGTCGAGGAGTACGACGACGGCTACTACGCCGTCTTCCAGGAGCTGGAGCGACAGGCCCGCGACGAACTGGCCGGCGGCCGCCGCCATCTCTTCGAGGCGGAGCTCAAGCAGCAGCGCCGCACTCCCGGGCAGCCCGGGCACGAGACGACGCCGTAACCGGATCCGGGCGAACGCCGCTATCCACGGTCGCCGGTCGTGGAGTGGTGGTCGTCCCGTCCGCCGAGCAGGTGCTCGCGTCCCCACACGCCGAGCGGGGCGAGCGCCTCGTTGAGCGCGACGCCGAGCGGGGTCAGGGAGTACTCCACCCGCGGCGGCACCTCGTCGTACACCTCGCGGTGCACGATGCCGTCCGCCTCCATCTCGCGCAGGTGCGAGGCGAGCACCTTCTCGGTCACGCCGGGCAGCAGCCTGCGCAGCTCGCCGAAACGGCAGGCGTGTTCGTTCAGCGCCCAGAGGATCGAGCTCTTCCACTTCCCGCCGATCACGTCCATCGCCGCGTCGAGCCCGCAGACGGACGCTCCCGGCCGCCGCGAGGTCCGCATGGCCCACCCCTTCCGCCTGCTCGCTCACCCCGGGGTAACCACCCACCCGAAAGTGCGTACTTGATCGACTCGGGGCTCGCGACCAGCCTAACCGGCATGACCTCCACCGTTGAGAAGCCCGCACTGTCCCTCCTCGGCCTGGGCGCGATGGGCGGCGCGCTCGCCCGCGCCTGGCTCGCGGCCGGCCACCCGCTGACCGTCTGGAACCGCACCGCCGCGCGTGCACAAGCGCTCGCCGACCAGGGCGCCCGCGTCGCCGCGACCCCCGCCGAGGCCGTGGCCGCGAGCGACCTCGTGATCGTCTGCCTGCTCGACCACGCCTCGGCCGGCGAGGTTCTCGACGGCGCCGACCTGTCCGGCAAGGACCTGGTCGACCTCACCACCGGCACCCCGGAGGAGGCCCGTGCCCGCGCCCGGTGGGCCGGTGAACGCGGGGCCCGCTTCCTGGACGGCGGCGTCATGGCGGTCCCGCCCATGATCGGCACGGCGGGCTCCGGGGCGTACGTCTTCTACAGCGGCTCCCGGGCGCTGTTCGAGGACCACGCGGGCACGCTGGCCGTACCCGCCGGAACCGTCTACGCGGGGGAGGACCCGGGGCTCGCCGCCCTCCTCGACGTCGCGCTGCTCAGCGCGATGACCGGGATGTTCGCCGGAGTCGCGCACGCCTTCGCCCTCACCCGGGACGACGTCTCCCCGAAGGAGTTCGCCGATCTCGTCGTGGGCTGGCTGAGGGCGATGGCCTCGTACGCGTACGGCGTCGCCGACCATCTGGACACCGGCGACTACACGAGGAACGTCACGTCCGGCCTGGCGATGATGGTCCGGGGCAACGCGACCCTGCTGCGTACGGCCGAAGAGCAGCGGGTCAGCCCCGAACTGCTCACCCCGTTCATGACCCTCATGGAGCGCAGGCTGGCCGGCGGCCATGACGGCGAGGGCACCACGGGGGTGATCGACCTGCTGCGCATGCCGTGAGCGGCCCGCGGGCGGCCGGCAGGCGGCCGGCGGGGCGTTGGTTATCCTGCGAGGAGGATGCCGACCGTACGTGCGAGGTGAGGCCGTGACGGACCGCAGACCCCTCGGGATGAGCTTCGAGTCGTGGATCGACCGGCAGATCCGCGAGGCCGCCGAGCGCGGGGAGTTCGACGACCTGCCCGGAGCCGGCAAGCCCATCCCCGGCGCGGGCGAGCCGTACGACGAGATGTGGTGGATCAAGCAGAAGATGCGGGCGGAGAACCTGTCGTTCCCGCTGCCGGGGACGCTGGCGCTGCGCAAGGAGGCCGAGGAGGCCAGGGCGGCGGCGCTGGGCGCGCGGACCGAGGCCGAGGCGCGCGGGATCGCCGAGGAGATGAACGACAGGATCCGCGAGAGCTACCGCAGGCCCCTGTCGGGCCCACCGGTCGTGCAGCCGCTCATCGACGTGGACGAGATCGCCGCCGGATGGCGGGCCGCCCACCCGGTCGCCGATCGGGCCGCCGAGGCTGAACCCGCTCCCCCGCCCGCCCCGGCCGGGCGCTCCTTCCTCCGCCGCCTGTGGCGCCGCTGAACACCTGACGAAAGTCGGGTGAGAGACCTTCCGATCGTCCGCTGTGCCGCCCCCTGAGGGCTCATACCGTACGTGACCTGCGTACACGTGAGAGCTCAGGGAGAAGACGGTGCGGACACGGAGAATCGCCGCGGTCGCCGGCCTGCTGGTGACACTGGCGGGGGCGGCGGTAACGGCGACAGCGGCGGCGAGCACCGCGGCGGGGGCCGTCGCCGAGCGGCCGGGCGAGGTGACACCGGCGGCGATCGACCACTACGTGCGGTCGTATATGCGGCGGACCGGGCTGCCCGGCGCGATGGTGACGGTCGTCCGCGGCGATCGGGTGGTGTACGCCGCCGGGCACGGGCACACGGCGGGTGGCGAGGCGATCACCGCGGGCACGCCGATGCCGCTCGCCTCGATCTCCAAGTCGTTCACCGCGCTGGCGGTGCTCCGCCTCGCCGACGAGGGCAGGATCGACCTGGACGCCCCGGTGCGGCGGTATCTGCCGGAGTTCACGATGGCCGATCCCCGGGCCGGTGAGATCACCGTACGGCAGCTGCTCCAGCAGACCTCGGGCATGAGCGACCGGACCTTCCCCGAACTGACGCTCCCGGCGCCGGACAGCCTCGAAAGCGCCGTCGCGATGCTCCGGAACGCCCGGCTCGCGGCGACGCCGGGCACCCGGATGATCTACCACAATCCCAACTACGCGGTCGCGGCCCGGCTGGCCGAGGTGGTGTCGGGGACGCCGTTCGCCGACTACCTGGCCGCCTCGGTGCTCGCCCCGCTCGGCATGACGTCCACCCGCACGGTGAACACGACGGAGGAGTTCCCCGGCGCGGGCGCCGGGTACGTCCGGGCGTACGGCCGGGTGATCGCACGCGCGCATCCGAAGTGGTTCGTCAACGGCTCCTTCGGCGTCGTCAGCACCGCGAACGACATGGCCAGATGGCTGATCGCGCAGGACGGCGCGGGTCATGCTCTCCCGCCGGGCATCGTCAGGACGGCCCAGGCCCCCTCGGGCGTGGGCGGCAGCACGTACGGCATGGGCTGGTCGGCCGGCCGGACCGGCGAGGGAGCCCCCATGCTGCGGCACACCGGCTGGCTGCTGACGCACAACTCGGCGCAGACGATCCTTCCCGCGAGCGGGTACGGCATCGCCGTCGTCACCAACACCGGCATGATCTCCGGGGGCGACGCGGAGATCATCGGCAACGGCGTCGCCGGGATGATCGAGGGCAGGCCGGACCCGGACGCGGCGCCCTTCACGATGACGGCGGACTACTGGCTGGGCGGCCTGTCGCTGCTCACCCTCGCGCTCGGCGCGACGGGCGTGCTGCGCTCCGGCCGCTGGGCGCGCCGCCGTACGGGCGGGCCCGCGTGGCGGCTGGTCGCGCGGCTGGTCCCGTACGCGCTGCCTCCCGTGCTCTATCTCGGGCTCGCGGACCTGGCCGGGCTGCTGTTGAACCGGGCGGGCACGCTGGACCAGCTGACGTATGTCTGGCCGGCGCTCTACGTCTGGGCCGCCACCGGGGCGCTGGCCGCCGTCGCCGTCGTGGCCGCCCGCCTCGCCCGCACCGTGCTCACCCGCCGCGCGCTTCGGTAGCGTCCCACCATGGGGTCAGAGAGGTCAGAGATGATCCGGGTCCTGCTGGCCGACGACGAGGCGCTGATCCGGGCCGGGATCGGGAGCATCCTCGGCACGGCCGGCGACGTCGACGTGGTCGCCGAGGCGGCCGACGGGCGCGAGGCCGTGGACCTCGCCCTGCGGCACCGCCCGGACATCTGCCTGCTCGACGTGCGGATGCCGCGGCTCGACGGGCTCGGAGCCGCCGCCGAGCTGCGGCGCGTCCTCCCCGAGATCGCGGTCGTGATGCTCACGACGTTCAACGAGGACGAGTACGTGACGAGCGCGCTCGGCTCCGGGGCCTCGGGTTTCCTGCTCAAGTCGGGCGATCCCCGGGAACTGATCGCCGGGGTCCGTGCGGTGGCCGCCGGCGGCGCGTACCTCTCCCCCGCCGTCACGCGTCAGGTGATCGCCCGCCTCCGTACACGCCTGCACGGCGCGCCGGCGACCGCCCGCGACCGCCTGGACGAGCTGACCGAGCGGGAGCGCGAGGTGCTCGCGCTGGTCGGAGCCGCGCTGTCCAACGCCGAGATCGCCCGGCGGCTGCACCTCGTCGAGGGGACGGTCAAGGGATACGTCAGCCAGATCCTCACCCGTCTCGGCCTGCGGAACCGGGTCCAGGCCGCGATCCTGGCGTACGAGGCGGGTCTCGTGCCCGCCGTACCCGTGGATCGGAGGCCCTGAGCCGTGCGGGCGCGCCGGCTCCAGGACCTCGCGCTGTGGGCGGCGGTGTGCGTGCCGCCGGCCGCGGCGGCGCTGGACCCCGACGGGCGGACCCTGATACCGCTGATCGCGGGTGTCCCGTTGTTCGGCGTCGCGACGGCGGTGGCCCGCGCCCGGCCGCTGACCGCGCTCGCCGTGCCGGTGACGCTCACGCTGGCGCTGGACGCGCGGATGCTGACTCCTCTGTACTGGACGTGGGCGGCGCTGGCGCTGTTCGGTTACCTGGCCGGACGCCGGAGCGTGAGCGGGCGCGCGGCCCTGTGGTTCTTCGCCGCCGTCGCCCTCTCCGGGCTGCCGCTGTCCGCCCTCGTCCTGCGTGACCTGTGGGGCTGGCCCACCCAGCTCCTCACCCTGCTGCTCGCGGTGGTGCTGCCGTGGCTGGCCGGCCGCTGGCATCGCCAGTACGCCGAACTGGTGGACACGGGCTGGCGCCTCGCCGACCGGATGGAGCGGGAACAGCGGGCCGTCGCGGGCCGGGCCAGGACACGGGAGAGAGCCCGCATCGCCGGAGACATGCACGACTCGCTCGGCCACGACCTGACGCTCCTCGCGGTGCGCGCCGGAGCCCTCGAACTGGATCCCGGGCTCGACGCGCGGCAGCGCGACGCCGTACGGGAGCTGCGTGAGGCCGCGGCGGAGGCCACGCACCGGCTCCGGGAGATCATCGGCGTGCTGCGGGAGGACGACTCCCTCGCACCACCTCGGGAGGAGAGCGTGGAGAGCCTCGTCGAGCGGGCCCGCGACTCGGGCATCCCGGTCGTCGTCGAGCGGTCGAGCGGCACCGACGGCCTGCCCCCGATGGCGGCGCTCGCCGTCCGCCGCGTGCTCCAGGAAGCCCTGACGAACGCCGCCAGGCACGCCCCCGGCTCGACCGTACGCGTCCGGCTCGTGCGGGACGAGAACGCGTTCAGGGTGCGGGTGGTGAATGATCCCGCCCCCGCCGCGCCTTCCGAGGCCACTCCGGGAGGGTCCGGGCTGGTGGGGCTCGACGAGCGGGTACGGCTCGCGGGCGGGACCCTGCGCAGCGGCCCGACCCCGGCGGGCGGATTCGAGGTCTCCGCCGAGGTGCCGGTCGCCGGACGTGACGAGAGCCCCCCGGGCCCGGGCTCCGACGAGGGGCGTGAGGGCGCCCACGACGCCGCCGCCGCGGAGCTGGCCCTCGCCAGGCGCCGGATGCGGCGGCGGCTGGTGGAGGCGGCCGTGGTGCCCGTGGCGGTGCTCGCCGTGATCGCCCTGATCATGATCCCCCTCGGCTTCGTCAGCTCGTCCCTCTCGGTCCTCGACCGGGAGACGTACGAAGGGCTTCACGTGGGTGATCCGCGTGACGACGTGCGGGCCGGCCTTCCCCTGTTCACCAGGGACGGCCCGCCGGACGGAGCGCCGGCTCCGCCCGAGGGACAGGACTGCCTGTACTACACGGTGAAGAACGCCGACCGGCTCGCCTACCGGCTGTGCTTCCGTGACGACCGGCTGGCCTCGAAAGCCGTGGTGCCCTGAGTCGGGACAAAGCCTGAAACGCGTCCGGGCCTGCCGGACATGTGCGGGGCCGACGACCTCCCACAGGAAGGACGGCCGCATGGGCCCCCCGGAACGCAGAAGGCTTTTCGAGGAGATCTACGAGGAGCACTACTCCGACCTCCTGACCTATGTGTGGCGGCGTACCGACTCGCCCGACGACGCCGCGGACGCCATCGCCGAGACGTTCACGACGGCGTGGCGGCGCATCGACGAGCTTCCCGAGGGGCGGGAGGCCAGGCTCTGGCTGTACGGCGTGGCCCGGCGGGTGCTCGCCAACCAGCGGCGCGGCGCGTCCCGCCGCACGGCGCTCGCCACCCGGCTCCGGGCGGAGCTCACCGCCTGGCAGGACTCCACCCCGGGCCACGAGCGCGACGCCGTCCGCCGGGCGTTCCGCCTGCTCGAAGAGCGGGACCGCGAGCTGCTGGCCCTGGTCGGCTGGGAGGGCCTGGACACGGCCGAGATCGCCGTCCTGCTGGGCTGCTCCCGCGGCGCGGTACGCCTCCGCCTCCACCGCGCGCGCCGGCGGCTGGCGCGCAACCTGAAACTCGCCGGTTCCGACCTTGCCGCCTACGGCGTACGCGGACCTCTACGCCGATCCCGAGGTGTACCAGGAACAGCTCCGGGGCCTCGGACTGGACGTCTCGCTGCGCCTGGTCCCCGCGTCGCCGAGTCTGGTCGGCCGGATCTGGGAGGGCGCCGTGCGCGGCGGCGAGCCGGCGGCGGAGGGGGGACGTCGCAAGGACGCGATCGAGACCATCGACGGCTGCGTCGCAGCGCGCTTTCCCTGTGCGATCGGCCTGAGGATCCCCGTCGGCTATTCGAAGAAGATCGACATCACACTCGGACGCCAGGGACGGGAGGGCGAGCAGTACACCATGCTCGCCTCCATCGACGCCCCCGGGGAACCGCTGCACTGCACCGGTTTCCGCGGCGCGCGGGTGGACCGGGTCGTCGCGCTCCTGCGCTCCAGAGGAGTGCCGCACGCGGTCTTCGTCACCGCCGACGGTGATCGCGCCACCGTACCCGGGTCCTGGTACGTCCACGAGGGCGTGCTCAGGTCGGCGGGCACCGCCCGCCTGCTGGTGGGCCCCACGCACCGGCGACCCGACGTCCCCGGTCCCCGCATGTGGGCCGACGGCTGCCGGAAGGGCTCCTCCTGATCGTCGGGAAGACCGCGGGCCCGGCGTCCCCCGCGACACCGGGCCCGCTCTGTCGTAGGCGGGTGCGATGATCGCCGCATCGTTTCCGCCCTGATCGGCGTCCGGGCCGAGTACTGAATCGTCCTTGGGGGCACGCGTGACTGTCGTGATCCACAGTCCTCCGCACGATGAGGGCCCTTCTCTTCTGCTCCGGCTCTGGACGGAAGAGGACATCCCCGAGCTGATCGACGCCTACCGTGACCCCGTCATGCGCCGCTGGACCAGGTTCCACGTCGACGACGAGCAGGATGCCCGGCGGTGGATCGAGCTTCAGTGGAAAGGCTGGCATGACGGTGACCGGCTGAGCTTCGCCGTGGTGGAGCCCGAGCAGGGTCGCTCGCGCCTGGTGGCCAACGTGGTGGTGAAAGGTCTCGTCGCCGGCGGAGGTTCCGCCGACGTCGGTTACTGGACCACCCGTGAAGCACGCGGCCGGGGGATCGCCAGTCGGGCTCTGGAGTCGCTCACCACCTGGGCTTTCGACAGGTTCGCCGGGCAGGGCCTGGAATCCCTCAGGCTGCTCCACCAGGTGGACAACCACGCGTCGTGCCGGGTGGCGCAGAGGTGCGGCTACGTCCTGGAAGAGGTCGTCCCCGCTCACCCGCCGTTCCCCACCGACGGACACGTCCACGTCCGGCGCGCTCCTCCCGCCTAGCCGATCGGGACTTCGCTGGAGCGGGACTCGACCGCGTCGAGGGCGGCACGGGTGGCGTAGTCGAAGGTGATCTCGCCGACCGCCATGTTGGCCTCCAGGTGGCCTAGGTCGGCGGTGCCGGGGATGAGCAGCACGTTCGGGGCGTGGTGCAGCAGCCAGGCGAGGCCGACCTGGGCGGGCGAGACGCCCAGCGACTCGGCCACGGCGTGGACGACCGGCTCGTCGGTGAGCTTGGGCAGCCCCGGAAAGGCCCCGCCGAGCGGGAAGAACGGCACCCACGCGATGCCCTCGGCCGCGCACAGCCGCAGCATGTCCTCGTCATCGCGGGAGACGAGGCTGTACGCGTTCTGCACGCAGACGATGCCGGCCGGCAGGGCGCGGCGCAGACCGTCGAGGGTCACGCTGCCCAGGCCGATCGCGCCGATCTTGCCCTCGTCGCGCAGGGCGGTCATGACGGCGAGCTGGTCGTCGAGGTCGACCACCTGGTCGCCCTGGGGACGCAGCCCCGGGCCGGAGTCCGCGCGCCGGAGGTTGACCACGGCGAGCCGGTCGACGCCGAGGCTGCGCAGGTTGTCCTCGACACAGGTCCGCAGTTGTTCGGGCCGCTGCGCCATCCGCAGCGGCAGACGCCCGCCCGGGTTCGGATCGGCCCCGACCTTCGTGACGACCACCACGTCGTCTTCGGGGCGTACGGCTTCGCGGATCACGGCGTTGGCGAAGCCGAAGCCGTAGAACTCGGCGGTGTCGACGTGGTTCACGCCCAGCTCGACCGCGCGGCGCACCAGCGCGACGGCCTCGTCGCGGCGGTCGTGCAGGCGGTCGAGCTGGGCCGCGCCGTAGCCGACCCGGGAAACGGTACGGCCGGCGAAGGAAGCGGTAGGAGTGCTCATGGCCACACCGTACAAACGATTGATGACAGATTTCAATAATTGTCATCTGGCGAACATGGTTTGACGGCCGTCAGCCCGTTGACGTACGTTCCGCTGCGGGGCCGGAGGCCGCCTCGTACCAGCTCGACAGGGAGATCCGATGCGCGGAGAGCCACTCGACGCGGAGACGATCGTGTCGGCGACCGAGGAGGTGCT
Organism: Microbispora amethystogenes; assembly: GCF_016863015.1. Classification (GTDB taxonomy): domain Bacteria; phylum Actinomycetota; class Actinomycetes; order Streptosporangiales; family Streptosporangiaceae; genus Microbispora; species Microbispora amethystogenes. The sequence goes on from NZ_BOOB01000011.1 coordinate 58,684, forward strand.
GCGCCGCCACGGGCCGGAGAAGACCACGGTGCTCGACGTCGCACGGCTGCTGGGCGTGAGCCACGGCAGCGTCTACCGGCACTTCCCGTCCAAGGCGGCGCTGCGCGAGGCCGTGATCCGGCGCTGGCTCGACCGGGTGCGGGAAGATCTCGTGGCGGCGGTTCAGGACGCCGAACTGACCCCGCCCGACCGGCTACGCGGCCTGCTGACCTCCATGTTCGCCGTCAAATGGGCGAAGGCGAGGGAAGACCCGGAGCTGTTCGCCACCTTCCGGGTGCTGGCGGCGGAGCACAGCACCGAGTCCCGGTCTCATCTCGCGTTCCTGCTCGACCAGATCCGCGCCGTCGTCGCCGACGGCGTGGCCGGCGGCGACTTCGAGCCCTGCGATCCGGAGGCGACCGCGCGAGCCGTCTACAACGCGAGCACCCGATTCCTCGATCCGAGGCACGCCCCGGAATGGCAGTCCCCGGAGATCGAGGCGGAGGCCGCGAGTGTCATCTCGCTCATCCTCGACGGCATGAGGGCGCGGTGACGGCCGTCAGGTCATGACGTTACCGACGAGGCGGCGAGTTTGTCCTGGTTGTCGGCGGCCCACTGCGCGAGTTGCGCGAGGGGCCCGTTCGCGAACGACTCGCCCAGCGGGGAGAGACGGTAGACCGCGCCCGCCTGGCCGCCGCCTTTCAGGACGAGTCCGCGCGCCCGCAGACGTCGCAGGGCCTCGGTCAGGACCTTGTCGCTGACTCCCGCGATACGCGTGAGCAGTTCCCTGCGCCGCGTCGGCCCGAGGCGCAGGGCCGAGAGCACGACGGGATCCCAGGCGTGGCTGATGAGCTCGGCCGCGGCGCGCACCTGGCAGTCGGAGACGAACGTCTCACAGGACCCATCGATCACGGATCCAGTCTCACATCGGTCGCCTACCGGATGGTAGGAGCGTCGTTCGTAGCGTTCCCCGGGAAGCCCCTTCGAGACCTTTCGAGACAGAGGAGATCGCTGTGAACCTGGGGATCTTGGGCACCGGGAACCTCGCCGTGACGCTTGGCCGAGCCTGGGCCACGGCCGGGCATTCGCCGCTGGTGGCGGGGCGCGACCCGATGCGCGCCCGCCGGGCCGCCGGCCGGATCGGCCCCGCGGCGGAGGCCGCCGACCCCGCCGGCCTCGCGGCCCGGGTCGACGCGCTCGTGATCGCGGTCGCCTGGGAAGGGCTGGAGGCGGCGCTCTCCCTCGTCGGCGGCCTCCAGGGGGCGCTGGCCGGCATGACCGTGATCGACTGCACCAACCCGGTCGACTACGCGACCGGTGACCTGAAGCCGGCGTCCGGCTCGGCGGCGGCACTTGTGGCTCACTCGGCTCCCGGTGCGCGCGTGGTGAAGGCTCTCCACCTGTTCGCCGGAGCTTCGTGGCCGTACGCGGGTCCGCGGGAGTCGGCGCCGGTCGTGGCCATCTGCGGTGACGAGCCAGAAGCCCTCGACCACGCCGCGGCACTGATCGGAGATCTCGGCGGACGGGCCGCGGTGGTCGGCGGGCTCGGCAGCGCCCGGCAGTTGGAGGAGGTCGCCGGATTCGTCATGCGAGTCGTCGCAGCGGGTCACAACCCGAGGCTCGCCGTCCCGGACGTGGACCCGGCACTCCTCCGAGCAGCCGGGACGACGACAGACTGAGCTTGAGTGAATACTGTGGGCACTGTTAGCTTCACCCGGTGGACGACATGCCTGCACGGGCGGAGGCGATCGAGGCCTTCGCGGCGGCACTGCGACAACTCCGCAAATCAGTCGGCAATCCACCTTTCCGTGAAATGTCTGGCCGGTCGGGGGCGATCTCCCACACGACGTTGCACGAAGCCACGAAGGGCAACCGGCTCCCCAGCTGGGAGACCACCGTCGAGTTCGTCAAGGCGTGCGGCGCGGACCCGGCCGCGTACCGCGAGCGCTGGGAGAGGGCGAACCTGGCGGTCAGATCGGCGGGCGCCGGGCTCGAAGCCTTCGCCACGGACGTCGCGTCGCAACCCCCACGGCCGGCCGGCGAGATCGCGGGCGACGTCCGGCCGGTCCCCTCCGCACCAGGGGGCCGAGGGCGATTCCGGCCGGTCCACCCGGCCGCGTTCGCGGTGGCGGCCGTCGGTGTGGCGACAGCGGTCCTCGTCGCGGTCGCCGTCAATCGTGGCTCCGGCACCGACGGGCCCGGCCTGGACCCGTCCGAGAGCCCGTCGACGACCTCGCTGTCGGCAGCCGACTGCCCGGTGGTCCCCACCAGCCCCCCGTGGAGCCCGCCCGCCCACGAAGGCGATTCGGCGAAGTTCATCGGGGACATCACGCTGACCGACTGCACGCGCGTCGGCCCCCGCCAGACCGTGACCAAGGTATGGAGACTCAAGAACACCGGGACCGTGCCGTGGAAGGGATATTCGTTGCATCGCCTCGACCTCCCGCAGCGACCTGATCAGTGCCAGACCGTCCCCGACGTACCGATCAAGGACACGCGCCCCGGAGAGATGGTCGACATCCGGACCAACATCACCACGCCGAGCAAACCGGGCCTGTGCTACGTGCGGTTCAAGATGATGGAGGGTTCGGGACGGGTCGCGTTCCCCGGAGGCCGGCCACTCAACTTCCAGGTCATCGTCGGCTGACGCCTGATCCCCGCCGTACGTGACACGGCGGGGACCAGGGGCGGAGGTGTCCGGGGATTCAGTCGAGGACGATCTCCTTGTAGTAGTACCTGAGGATCCTGGCGTAGCTCCAGCCCGCCTCGGCCTTGTCGCGAGAGCCGTTCTGCGACATCCAGTCGCCGGTGGCCCAATTGCCGCACGCCGTCGTCGTGGAGCAGTACTGCGCCTTGAAGATCTTCCCAGCGCGCGTCATCCGGACGCCCCACGTGGCGTCCACCGCGGCGTTCGTCGCCGCCGTCGCGGAGCCGGGCTTGTACATCTGACTGGACGTGTGGTCGGTGACGTCGTAGCACTGGCCGCTCGGCGTCCTGCTCGCCGACCTCAGCGCCCAGTACCAGCCGAAGTTCTTGACGGCGATCGCCCCGGCCTTGAGGGACTCCCTCGGCCAGTGCGACCGCCACTCGTTGGGCAGGACGTTCTTGACGTAGATCTTGAACTCCACCCGATCCACGCGGTTGAGGGATTTCCGGTAGACGAGGATCGTCGTGGGCAGCCTGCTGTGCGTCCCGTCGGTCTTGCACCCGGTCGGCGGTGCGGAGCTCAGGAACCGGTGGGAGGCGTTCTGGTTCTTCAGGCCGGGCTTGAGGTTGCCCCTGGCGCCGGGTGCGAAGTCCTGATAGACGCTGCCGCCGTAGTTGCTGTTGAAGTAGACCCGGACGG
>NZ_BOOB01000012.1 GCF_016863015.1 Microbispora amethystogenes
CGGCCACCGATCCGGTGAAGTCGGACAGCGATCCCTTGGTGCCGCTGTTGAAGTAGTAACAGAACTCACCCGCCTCGCACACGCCGTTGCGAGTGGCCGCCGAAGCGGGCGAAGCGGTGGCGAGCACCGCCCCACCGAGCACGGTCGCGGCGGCCGCCGCGGCCAGAGGCGAGATCAGCCGTGCGGTTCGTGGAGACACAGTTGCCTTCCTCTGCGTCAGCGGACGTTGTAGCCCTGGGAGACCCAGAACGAGTTCGGGTTCGGGTTGCTCAGATTCGGGTCGCCGACGCTCTTGGCTGCGAGCTTCTGCCGTCCGGGGCGCATCTCGACGTGGGTGTGCGCGGCCTTCCTGGACGACACCCCGTGCCACGCCTCGTTCGCGATGATCTGGCCGCGCGCGATCTGCTGGCCCACACGCAGCGAGGACAGCGGAGCGGAGTGCAGGTAGATGATCGTCTTGTTCGACGAGGCGTTGTAGACAGCGATGGTGGAGAGCCCCTTGCCGCCGTTGCGCCCGTACACGACGTTGATGATCTGACCGTTGACCAGGGCGTGGACAGCCGAACCCACGCTGCGCTTGATGTCGATGCCCTCATGCCGGCCGGAGGTGTGGACGTAACCGTCGAAGCCGCAGCTGATGTAGCCGCCGCCCGTGGTGTACAGCGCGTACGACATGTTGACGCGCGTCGACGACGACGGGCCGAACTGGTGGGAGGCGTTCTGGTTCTTGAGGCCGGGCTTGAGGTTGCCCCTGGCGCCGGGTGCGAAGTCCTGGTAGACGCTGCCGCCGTAGTTGCTGTTGAAGTAGACCCGGACGGTCTTACCGCTGCGGTTCCAGACCGAGGCGGCGGCGTTCTTGACGCACTTGCCCTTACCGGCGCCGGGTCCCTTGAAGTCGAAGCAGGAGGGCTGCCGGGTGCCGTAGTCGGCCACCGATCCGGTGAAGTCGGACAGCGACCCCTTGGCGCCGCTGTTGAAGTAGTAACAGAACTCACCCGCCTCGCACACGCCGTTGCGAGTGGCAGCCGAGGCGGGCGAAGCGGTGGCGAGCACCGCCCCGCCGAGCACGGTCGCGGCGGCCGCCGTGGTGAGGATCTTGTTGAGCGTTCCCATGATGTTCTCCTTCGTGTCGGTGCAGCCTGGGTTTCGGGTGGTCAGCGGCGCTGGTACTCCTCCCAGGTGCGGATGGTCACCTTCGGGCCGTCGTCCGGGCCGCGGCCGGCGAGCCCGTTCAGGCCGAGGTAGTAGTCACCGATCTGGTGCTGGGCCTGGCTGGAGAGGTCGGTGTCGTTGATGGCGGCGGCGTGGATGTGCCACGGCCAGTCGGCCTGATCGGGGTTACGCACCCAGGCCGCGAAGCCGACACGTCGCAACGCACGGACGACGGCGACGCGGGTGGCGGAACGCATCCCCTCGACCGAGATGTCGACGACTCCGCCACCGTCGTGGGTGCCCGCGGACGTGGGGTCGCCGCCGCGGTTGTACGACCCCTGCAACAGCACGAGATCGCGGCCGAGCAGCCGCTCCGCCTCGACCAGCATGTTCCGCGTGCGGGTGTCGACCACGACGCCACCGACGGAGACCCGAGCACCCGGCCCGATGGTGTGGGTGACCGTGAAACGGCCGGCTCCGAGCCTGGCGAGCGACGCCTTGCCCGGAAGGCCGTCGGCGGCGAGACCGGTGAGGCCGAGCGACCTCTGGAACCTCGCGAAGGCGACGACCGTCGTGGTGCCGAAGTAACCGTCCACCCACTTCGCGTCGAGCAGGTGCCGGTCGCGCAGCGCCCGCTCGACGAGAAGCACGCCGGCCCTGGCGCCCGGGGTCGGCTTGTCGTCAGACCGCCGCGGGTCGATCTGGGCCGCCTTGACAGTGGCCTCCATGTTCACGCGTGGAAGGGCCCTGACGTCGGCTGCCCGCGCCGCCGGCATCCCGGACACTCCGGTCAGGCAGGCGAGCAGGGCGGCGGCGCATGACGGCGGCTTCATCGTTTCTCCTGGTGGCGAGCGCTGACAGGTGATTCCTGCTGGCGGATCCACGGTTTCGGATCGCTCGCGCCGTCCACAACGAGATCGTGTTGTCAGCCTGTTCGACGTGCTCCCCGTACAGGCGTACGCGCCGCCTGACAGGTGTTTCCATGGCGAGCGAGACGCGCGGGCGCCGCGAAGCGAGCACCGACGGTGGCCGTTTCGAGCGCTCTACTGCGCCGACCGGAACGGAACGTCAGTCGGGAAGGCATACTCAGATGCTCTGGCAATCCCCGAAAGCGTGGAGACATTTCGATGCGGCGATGGCCTCCTGAGCCCTCGCCTTGGCCGCTTTTCGAGCAGCTGTAATCCGTTGTTACGCGGCGATCAGGCACTGGATCGCCCGCGCACCCCAAGAGGTCCTCCAACACCTCGGGGCCCGGCGAGATCCACGGACCGGTGAATTCCGCCCCGGCCAGCCGCATGCCGAGGAGGCGCGCCTTGGGCCCGGCGAGCTGGTGCGAGGCCGCCTGGGCTCTCGCCGCGATATGGGGCACCGGCCTTTCGGCCAGGCCTTGCCATTGCCGGGAAGTACGGGGATAAGCCAAGATCGATGGGTGATCCGCTGTGGCATGCGCCCCGGTCCACCATCGGAGGGTAGACAAGTGATTAGGTCTGTTACGAAGGTCGTCGCCGTGACGGCCTTGGCCGTAGGCGTTCTCGCGGCCAATCCGGCATACACGGCGTACGCGGCCTCCGCCCCCTACACTCCCGAGGGCGTCTGCGGGGCGGGGTTCGCCCGGGTGAAGGACGGCTCCCGTCCCCTCAAGTCCGGACGTGACACCTTCGGCTACGTCTACCTCATGTACAACCGCAGGACCGGTTACAACTGCGTGGTCAGCATCAAGACCGCCTTCTACCGGACCGCCACCTACACCACCGCCACCCTGACGGTGAAGGGCAGCAAGCCGAAGACCGACGCGGGCAAATTCAAGTACTACGCCGGGCCGGTCAAGGTGAAGGCGCGCGGCAAGTGCGTCTCGTATTGGGGCAGCACCCGAGACACCCGGCCGGACTTCGCCGAGGCGACCGGTGGCCGCAAGACCTTTGGCAACTGCGGGTAGCGAAGCCCCAAGCGCCGAGGCCACCCGGTCACTGAACCCATCCGGCATTGAACCGCGCCGGGATTTCTGGAGCTTTGGTGTTCCCAGGTTAAGTGGACGTACATTGTTGGATTCTTGTGCCACTCGCTGAGAGAAAAGTGGCATAGGACGGCGTGGCTACCCGCCGGAGTTCCGCCGAAAGGTACTGAACCTGATCAAGATTGGACGTAAGGTCATCGGCCTGGCCGCGATCTGGACATCAGCACGTAGACGATCTACACGTGGCGGCGGCAGGATCGCATCGACCGGGCGCTGGATCCGGGGTTGACCAGCACGGAGAAGGCCGAGCTGCTCGCGGCCAAGCGGATGCCGGCATGGGCATCCTCACCGCCGCTCGCGCCCTCGGGCTCGACTTCATCCCCGGTGGCTCAGGAGCCCTACGACCTGGTACTCCGCGCCAACGAGATCTCCGAGGAACTACTGGCCCCACTGTGGTCACTCCTGGAGCCAGTCGCACCGAGCGCCCATCACTTTCCGAGACTGAGCCCTTCATTACGAGTTATTACACGATCGTCCAGGGCCGTCCACCGTCATCTCGTTGGACCTGGTCAGGCGGCGTTGATGAGGTCATTCCGTCCAGCATCGTCCAGACCTGTCCACGGCTGTTGTTAGCAGCCGCGTTAGCAAGAGCGCTCCGTTGGAGCGGGGGTCGACCTCTCATACCGAGAAGCGGATATCGGATGAAGGCTCCATTCACCCAGATCGGGCCTTGACCGCACCGTGATCCGGGGCGCCAGGTGCTGCACCTGCTCTATCTGTCACCTAGTTCGCCTCTCGGAGCACCGCGCCACCGTCCTTCTTTAGCCGGCGGCAGATGGATACCGACATGGACCGTGGCAAGAAGGTTTGTACGCCCCGGAGGCGTGGGCATGGCGTGTGATCGCTTAATGCTCCCAGGTGGCACGGTCGGAGGATCTTCGGACTGTCACTGTGCAGGCGACCCTTGCGGCAGCGTCTTGAGGGTCTTCGTGTTCCCAGACGCGCATCGCGAGCCAACCCGCCGCGGCGAGCAACCTGTCGTTTCCACGTCACGCTCGCGGATTCGCCTGACCTTCTCGGCCCAGTACGCCGCATTCGTTGTTCGTGACCAACGACGCAGGGCGGCGCCAGCGGGCAGCATAGATGCTGACAGCAGACCGCACACCGACGGTAGACGTTTGAGACGAGCTGTTAGCAAGGACGTTAGCAAGATCGCGAAGTGTTCCGACATACACAAAGACCCGCGACCAGGTTTTCCCTGGTCGCGGGTCTTCTGTGACTGTGCGCGGCCGAGAGGACTCGAACCCCTAACCTTCTGATCCGTAGTCAGATGCTCTATCCATTGAGCTACGGCCGCTTGGCTGCCTGTTCACTTGCTGTGCTCGGCAACGCGTGTAACTCTACCAGACCCCTCACCCCTGCTTGTGCCAATAATCCGCCCCGCACACGGTCAAGCCGCCCGTACGCGGGACCGTTCGCGCCCGGCGGGAGCCGCGACGAACGGCTGACCGGAACCGGCCGCATGGCTACCTTGGCGCGCCGCCGATGCGCACACTGGTCCTCGGGGGAACCCTTGTCACGCCGTCGCTCTCCGTCACCGTCACACCTTGGTACGCGGCGGAAAGCGCGTGTGACCGGGGGTATACGACAGGGCACGCAGGCGGACACCGGGCCGCCTCCGCGGGAGGGAACGTGAACGAGCCACCAGGCCCGCCCGGCAGGCGGTACCGCCTTCGCGGACTCGTCGCGGCCGTGATCGCGGGTCTGGTCTTCTGGGCACTGGTCATCTGGCTGGTCGTGACGCTGCTCCGGTGAGCACCATCCCCGCGACAGGACTGGCCGGCGGTGCCGGCCAGTCCGTCACGGCCGGCACCGGCCCTCATCCCCCACTCTGGATGCTCTCCATGAGGTCGAGGTGCTCCTTCACCACCGGTTTGGCGTCCCGGGCGAGCTGCCGCACCTTCTCGGAGGAACCGGTCGACGCCTCCTTGTCCAGCGCCACCAGGGTCGCGCGGTGATCCTCGGCCTGCGCCGGGACCCATGCCCGGTCGAACGCGGCGCCGCTCTTGGCGGCGAACTTCCGCAGTTCGGCCTGCTGCTTCTCCGACGGCCGGCCCGGCAGGTCCACCCCGTACTTTGCGGCGACCTTCGTGACCTGCTCGTCGAGGGTGGTGTGGTCCTTCACTAACCGGCTTCCGGCGTCCTTGACCGCCTGGCTCTCGGCCTGCCTCTCGGCGGTCTGCCCGCCCTCGATCTCCGTGAGGTTGTCCTGATGCGCGCTGACCAGGAACGCCTTGTCCTGGTCGCTGGCATCCGGCGGAGCGGCGTGTGCGGCGGTGACCGCTGACAGCGTCGCGACCACGGTCGTGACCGTGGCGATGAGCGATCTCAGCATCGGATCCCCCGATCCTCGCCCGGCGGCGAGCACCGGCTGATCGGTACTCGACCATCCGGGCATACTCGTTATCAGGTGTCATACCCACCCGCCCGTTCACAAGGAACCGAGCGTGTACGGCGACGCGGCCGGGAGTTCACCATACCTTTGGCGATCTTTACCTTGGTCGGACCCGATTTCGGGGTGATGCTGGCGATTGTCCATCCCCCTCGCCTCTGCAAGGAGGTCTCGTGCGGACTCCGCGACGCTTCCGGTCATCCTGGCCGGCCCGGTTCATCGCCCTGATCGCCGCCGTCGTGTCCCTGACCACGGTGACCGGCACCGTTCCCGCCCAGGCGGCGGTCTACGGTTCCTGCACCATCTCGCGCTGCGCCGACGCGCGCTCGGCCAACTCGATCTGGGCCGGGAAGGGATACCCGACCAGCGCCGGCTGGTACTCCTGGCCGGACGGCAGGTACAACTACACCGGCGGCCGTTTCTACAACAGAGAGGGTCAGCTGCCGAGCGGCGCCACCTACTACGAGTACGACGTGTACTCCCGGGCGCGCGGCGCCGCGCGGGACGCCTACCGGATCGTCGTCAACCGGAGCACCGGCGTGACCTGGTTCTCGCCGAACCACTACACCGACTTCTACCGGCTCTAGGAATCTCTCATGGCCTCCGCCCCGCGTCCGCTGCCCGCATGGCTCACGATCACCACCGGCCGGGCCCCGGCGGTCGTCGACGGGCGGGCCTGCCGCACCCGTGCCGCCTTCTTCGCGGAGGTGGCACGGGTGCTGCGCCTCCCCGGCTACTTCGGCCACAACTGGGACGCGCTGACCGACTCGCTCCGCGACATCGGGAACGTCCATCTGGTCGTCGAACACGCCGAGGACCTGCTCGCCGCCGAACCCGCCGAGCAGTTCGCCACCCTGCTGGCCGTACTGGCCGGAGCGGCCGGAGAGGCGGGCACAGCGGGGCTGACCCTGACGCTGTGCACCGATCCGGCCAACGAGGCGCCGCTCCGTCGCCGGCTGACCGACGCCCTGCCCTGATCGGCCGTACGGCGGTCACGAGCAGGTACGGCTAACCGGCCTGCGAGGGCTCCGGGCCGGAGGCGATGGTCCTGACCACACGCGCTCCGTTTGCCGCGTCGTCATAGCGAACTCCCCGCCGTACACTCACCAGCTCGTCGATCGCGGCGAAGAACTCGGCGATCTCCGGCCGGTTCGCCGCCTTCGCCTTGGACTCGTCCCACGCGGCGTCGTCGGTCCACTCCACGAAGTCGAGCCACGTGTCGTCGGCGACCCGTACGAGGCGGGCGTCGAGGAAGCCCCGGCGGTCCTCGCGGAAGGCTCGCAGCATGCCGGGCCGCGCGGCCAGCAGGGCGGCGGTCTTCTCCGGCTTCACAGTGAACGTGGTCAGCTCGATGACGGACATCTTCGCTCCTGACGAGGCCGGTACGGCGGGGGCACCGAGCCGGGACCTCCAGATAGTCAGTGATTATTACCATTGGCAGCGTAGGTCACGCCTCACAGACGTACAAGCTCCTTCCATCCGGCCATTGGTCATAGGGGAGAAAGACCAGTTGGTTCGATATTTCCCGGCGGCGACGACCGTCCGGAGCCGACCAGGCCGCGGCAGTCGACGACATCCCCGCGTGGGATCATTAGTCACTGGAAATTACTGATATCGGCGAGTCGGGCCGACCCCCGAGGACCTCGCCCGGAACGGCAGGCGTACGTACGGCCCAGAACCTCGCGGCCGGGCCGGTCACCCTACGATTGGCATTCGGTCAACGGCGGCGGCAGGCCGCTCCCGACAGCAGCCAGAGGAGGTGGCGGTGGTCACCCGAGCCGAACGGAACGCGACCAGCCCCGACCTCGGGGTGCTGGCCGGGCGACTGCTGTTCGCCATACAGAGGGAACTGTTCTCGACGCTCGCCGCACAGGGCTTCGACGACCTGCACCCACGCCACGGCGCCGTGCTCGCCTACATCGACGCGGCAGGGCTGCGGGCGACCGAACTGGCGCGGTTGTCCGGACAGCACAAGCAGGTGATCGGGACGCTGGTGGACGAACTCGTGGCCCTCGGGTACGTCGAGCGCCGCCCCGATCCGGCCGACCGCCGGGCGAAGCTGGTGTGCCCGACCGAGCGCGGCCTGGCCCAGATGCGTGCCGCCGACGGCATCATGGCCGCCCTGCAGGAGCGGCACGCCCATCGCCTCGGCCGTGACGTCTATTCCGCCTTCAAGGCCACACTCATCGACATCGTCGAGCACCAGCGCCGCCGCACCCTCTCCTGACCGAGGCGGAAAACGCGGCTTTGTCGTGACGACTGGGCCGATCTCACGCCTCTTCGGGGTCGCGTCCGAGCACCGACCGTCCGCCGTCGACGGGAACGGTCGCGCCGTTGACGAAGCTCGCGTCGCCGGACAGCAGGTAGGCGACGGCGGCGGCCACCTCCTCCGGGCGGCCGACCCTGCCGAGCGGGTGCAGCAGTCCCATCTCGTTCTCGATCCGCGCGGCCACCGCGGGCTCCTGGCGGCGCAGGAACGCCTCGTACCGTTCGGTGCTGATCGAGCCGAGAGCGACGGCGTTGACCCGGATGCCGCGCGGGCCGTAGTCGACGGCGAGCGCCCGGGTGAGCCCCTCGGTCGCGGCCTTGGCCGTCGCGTACGTCAGGGAGCCACGCACCGGCCGCTGCGCCTGATGGGACGAGACGTTGACGATCGCCCCGGCCGTACCGGCGTCGAGAAAGCGGCGGATCGCCGTCACGCAGCCGGCGACCACGGGGTCGAAGTTGGCCCCGATGAGAGCCAGGAGTTCGCTCGCCGACGGGGAGTCGAGCGAGGCCGCGCGGAACACGGCGGCGTTGTTGACCCAGCCGGCGAGCGGGCCCGCCGCCTGCGCCAGGTCGGCGGCCCGTTCGGTGACGGTCTCGTCGGCGGCGTCGCCCGCCACCGCGATCAGCCGGGAACCGGCGGGGTGAGTACGGATCCACTCGAGCGCCACCGGGTCGAGTTCGATCACGGCCACGGTGTTCTCATCGCCGAGGAGTCGCTCGACGATCGCCCGGCCGATGCCCCGCCCACCCCCGGTGACAACGTACGAAGAACCCACAGCCGCCCCCTCCATCAGCCTGTGATCATTCGACCATGGCACATGAAGATCTCGTCGCGCACTACCAGCGTCTGCTTGACGTCGCCCAGTTCCTTGACGTCGGGTTGTCCTGGACGGTCGTCCAGTCGCTCATCGAGCCGATCGGCATCGACGACGTGGCCGCGCTGGTCGCCGGGCCCGGCTTCGGCATCGAGGAATCCGAGGTGGAGGGCGACGGGGTGTTCATCGACGACTCAGGCCCGTCGATCATGCTCCTTGACCTTGAGGGTGGGCTCTTCTCCCACTACGAACCCTCGCGATTGGAGCGGCTGAGCGCAGGCGCTCGGGTGTGGCACCTGGAATGGACCGTCAACGGGAACGGCGCTCTCTCCTACGCGGCCGACGGGCGTCTGCGTCTCGTCATGCCCGATCTGCGCCCTGACGACGTGTACGGGCCGGATCCCCACGCGCTGGATCACCTGCTGCGTCGGCTGCCGGAGCCGTCTGCCCGGTTGTCGCACGCACGGGCGATGTCACTGGTCGAGCTGGACAGCGGCGCCTACCTGGACCTGGACTGGCTGAACAGCCCGCAATCCAGGGTGGTCTTCCCGGGAGCGGAGTAGGGCTCGTCGCTCCCGCTCCACGTCATCCCGGGTGCCGGTGTCCACGGGTCCTTTACGAGGTCAGCCGCTTGAGCATGTACACGTCCTCGTGATCGCCGGGGATGCCGGGCATCCGGCCGGCTTCGACGTAGCCGTGGCGCTGGCAGAAGCCAGGAGCCTGGAAGGTGAACGACGAGACCATGACTCGGTCACACCCTCGTCGTACGGCTTCCGTCAGGTCCGGGCCAGTGTCCGCTGTCACGCTGCCGGAGTATGTCAGCGGCGTCCGGTCCAGGGCGAACGGATTTCGCAGCCATCAGACCGCGTAGATGGGGGCGAGATCGACGAATATGCGGTAGTCCGAGATCAGGCCGTCGTCGCGGCTGCGCCAGATCGACACGGCTACGGCGCTCGCGTCCTTGCCGTCCAGCCTCCGGTAGGTCACCTCGGTCTCGGCGATGATGTCGGCATCCACCTGCCAGTTCCGTACGACCCGGTGCCGCAGGCCGCCGATGGTGGAGTAGAACTCCCGGAGCCCGGCGACGATGGCCTCACGCCCCTCCAGCGGCTCGGCGTTGCCGAACACCAGCGTGGCGTCCTCGGCCAGCAGTCGCCCGAACTCGTCAGGATCGAACGAATCGACTGATCGGAAAACGCGTTGCACCGCATCGTCGGACATTCCGGTCCCTTCTCGCGCAGACAGGATCACTGATCCGGACGATACGGCGCCAAGGATGGCCGACAACTAGCGCAATGGTGTGGATCTTGTCGCCGCGCCCGGGTCGGCGGGGGAGCTGTCAGGTCGCCAGGCCGCGGCGGTAGGCCGCTGCAGCAAGAGAGGGCCCGTGACCTGCACGGACGCGCACACCTCCGCCTCTCCAGTTCGGCGCATCCCGGAGCCGGAGGCGCCAAGAAATACCTGAGCCACCCGTGAAACTGTCAGAGCCACCGCATAGCCTCACATCGCTCCCATGCCGACAGCCGTAGGAGAGGCCATGGACAGCAAGGTTGTCTTCGAGGCCGTGGCGCCCGTGATCCCCGTCCGTGATCTGGCCGCCGCGCTTGAGCGTTACCACCACCTGGGGTTTTCGGTGCGGCAGTCCGAAGATGACCCTGGATATGGGTTCGTCGCTCGGGGGTCGGTTTCGCTCCATCTCACCGAGTGGAACGAGCACGATCCTGCCCGCACTGCCGCGACCGTGTACATCTATGTTTCAGACGCCGATGCCCTGTACGCCGAATGGGTCGCAGCGGACGTCACCGGCCGCCTCGGCGAGCCTCACGACACTCCCTACGGACTCCGGGAGTTCGGCTACGTCGACCCTGACGGAACACTGCATCGCGTCGGCTCGCCCATGCCGTGATCTGATCACGTAGTCGGCCCTCCCGATTTGCCGGACGACCACCCCGATGGTGCCGCGCGCACGAACGCCGCTGGCGACCAACGACTCCATCGCCAGTCCAGGTGAAGGACTCCAGCGAGCGCATCGGAGCCGCCCTGCGGGGCGAGGACTGAGGGTGACTGCAACTAGAACTGAGGAGTTGGTCTGCTGGGCTCTGCCTGGGTCGATGGCAGGAGGAAAGCGCGGCTCCTACCTCAACCACCTGCGGCTCGCGCTCTTAGCTCCACGCCATGCCGGAGCCGGAGCGCCCCCGCGTGCGCCACGAGGCGCTGTTTGTCCGAACGGAGGTGAGAGACCGTCCGTCTCCTCGTCGTCGTAGCGGCGGGGTGAAGCTGCAGGCAGCCTGAACCGGGGGTCGCCGGGGAGGGTGGGAGCAGCCTCGACAAAGCCGTGTCGGCTGAGCACTGCCGGATGGGTCGGGCGCGGCAAGCGAGACGGGAAGGTATACGCGAGGAACCGGTGTCGGTACGCCTCTTGACGCTCCACCAGCTCTAACCCGGTGGATGTGGGCTGGTTTGCGGTGCGCACCCCGCCGGGCGAGTTGAGGTGGGGGAACTCTTGGTCGGGTCTGCGGGGGTCCGGCCGGAGGCCACGGGTGAAGAGCTACGGGAGTAGCCGGTGGCGATGCCGCAGGGGCAGAGCCGGGTGCCTAACCTGTTGATCGGACGACAGCGAACGTGGGAACCGTCTGCGTGCGTTCCCCGGCTGCCCTTCTCCCGGAAGGGTTGGGGTGGGGATAGGCGCGACGTCGGCCGAAGGCGCAGACGGGACGGAGCCGCCGTAGTACTCCGAGCGCGGGAGAGCCGCGTACATGGGGAAGGGCGGCAGCGTGGGTGATGCCCCACAGCAGGTCATCGCCCAGGCTGTAGCAGCCGTGGAAGTAGCGGATGCCGTGGGTGCGCCGGTAGGCGGCCGGCAGCCGGTCGGGCCTGCACCGCTTGGCCCAGGTGGTGCCGTGGCAGGGCCGGATCGACAACGGTCCGAACTGGTCGAAGGCGAAACACCGGTTCGGGAAGCGGACGCGGACCAGGCGATCGCGGCGGCGATGACGGTGACGACGGCGCCCTGGCCCGACGCGACGGAGATCGACACCGAAGCGCCCCCGGAACAGACGCTGGAGCTGGCGATGACGACGATCCACGCCCGCCGGGCCGGCCTGCCACGGCGGTTCCGGCGTCCCGGGATGGAACCGGGCTGACCACGACCGCGCCGGCTGCCGGAGATTCGGGGATGCCGGCCTCGTCACGTGGCGAGTGGCGAGCATCTTCACACGGGGGAGGTGCTGGTGGATCTTGACAGCACCTGTCAGGCGGCTCACGATGCGCTGGAACCGCTCTTCCCCCCCGTCGCCCCGCATCGCGGGTGTGCCTCCCGAAGGGAGATCCATGCGCTCTTCCTGCACGTCGCCGGGTGAGACCTCGGTGACGTACAGCTCGGCCGCATGAGCGGGCCGAAACAGCAGCCGCCGCCGTGCGATCCGGTGGACGCCGGCTCAGAGGTTGACGATCACGAGGTCTCCGATCTCGGAGATGTGCGCGTCGCACTGCGCGGCCGACACGCCGCTGCCGTAGATGATCGATCCTCTGACGTAGTAGGGCGGCCTGCCGCTGAAGCGGTCGCAGGTGAGCTGGAGATACCATCCCGATCCGGTGCTGTTCCAGCAGTCGGCGGCCACGCGTCCGATGGACAGGTTGTAGCTGAACCGGCAGTTGGCCGGGTTGACGGCGGCCTGGGCGGGCTGGGCGGTCACAGCGAGGACGCTCATCGCACCGATGGCGACGGCGGCGGCTCCGGCGCGTGCGCGGATGACACTGAACATGATCACCTCTCCGTTCTCGACGTGATCCGAACGTATTGGCGCTCGTCGCAGGCGAAGTCTCAACAGGGTCTCAACCTCCGCCCCTCCGCCCAGGGCGGCTCGCACGCGGTGCCGGTCGCCTTCGAGGAGGCCGCCCGTGGTGTCGTCACGGCTTTGGGCGAGGTGGGCGCCGAGCACGCGTCGGCGATCGTCAACGTCGTCGGCCCGCTCGGGGTCGGCAAGAGCCGTCTGCTCGCGACGCTGTCATCCGGATTCGTGGACCTTTCCCGTACGCCGGACGAGGTCCACCTGAGCGGCGGCGCACCGCTCGCCGTCGACGGAGTCGACACCGACCGCCGTGCGGACGCGGTGTCGCGTTTCCTGGACCGAGCCGGTCACGGCCGGTTTCTTATCGCCAGCCGGCTGCCCCTGGCCGCGCGGCCCAGATGGGCGCACAGGCCGATCGTCACGGTCGAGCTCCGGCCCTGGTCGCCCGCGGGCATCCGCGGGCTGGCCCGCGCGCTCGGGGTGCCGGACCCGGCGCACGGCGACCTGGTCGTACGGCTCAGCGGTGGGATCCCGCTCATCGCGGATTCGCTGTGCCGGGCGATCCTGAGAGGCGGCGAACCGGGCCCGGAGGGTGCGCTGGCCGA
This sequence comes from Microbispora amethystogenes, assembly GCF_016863015.1. GTDB lineage: Bacteria > Actinomycetota > Actinomycetes > Streptosporangiales > Streptosporangiaceae > Microbispora > Microbispora amethystogenes. Next base: position 13,038 of record NZ_BOOB01000012.1, read on the forward strand.
TGCGGCGGCCACCGAGGTGCTGCGTCGCCTGAGCGCGGAGTCCCGGGGGATTCCTCCCGGGGCGCTGCCGATCGTGGCCGCCGTCGACGGTGCGGACGAGGATCTCCTCACCGCCCTGGTGCGGCTGCCATCCCGGGCCTTCTCGCGGCTGAGACGGCTGAGCGTGATCCGCCCGGACCGTCACGGGCTGACCGTCGCCGAGCCGTACCGGACGCTCTTCGACCTCGCCTACCGCTGGCGTCACCCGGTCCTCCGCGACGAGATGGCCGCGCGCGCCGCCGAGCATCGTCACCGTCAGCTGGCTCACGCAGCCGACCCGCCGCTGCGGGCCCGGATCGCGGACCAGGTCCTCTATCTGTCCGGAAGGCGGCGTGCGCGCCGCGACCTGTACGCCGACGAGCGCGGCGAGTTCTCGGTGCGGCGCGCCGCAGACGGCGACGACGAGGCGATCGGCCGGCTGCTCCGGTTGTGGGGCGAGGCCGAGGGCCTGGCGGAACGCCAGGTGGACCGGATGCGCGATCTGTGGCTGTCTGGCGCCGACCATGGTTTCCACCTCGCGGTGGACAGCGACGACCACGCGGTGGGAATGACCAACCTCACGCCGCTGGATCCCGACGCCGCACCGGCACTGGAGCCGTTGCTCCAGCAGTACGCGGACACGGTGCTGAACCTCGGGCGGTGCGGATCGGTCGTCGGCATGCTGGCGGTCGAGCCGCGGTTCGCCCGGGCACAGCCCGCACTCGTCCGTCACATTCTCACCACGGGGATGGCCGGCGGCGGGCTCGTGGTGTCCACGCCGTGGATCCCCTACCAGGAGATGGCGGCGCGCTTCGGCCTGCGCCGCATCGGCGACACGCGGCACGACGTCTACCGGTGCGGCCGGCCGAGCGCCCTCTACGCCCGCACGTTCACCGAACAGAACATGTCCGCGTGGCTGCGGCGGATGCGGGACCCTCGTTCTGAAGGCCCCGGCCAGACGGCCGAGCTCGTCCGCACCGCGTTGCGGGGGATCCGCACGCAGGCCCGGACCTCCGCCGCGGGCCCGCGGCCGGAGCCCGCGCTCGCCGACCTCATGCGGCAGGCCGTGGAGGCCCTGGCGTCGTCGGCGTCCGCCGTGGACGCCGAAGCCGGGGAGATCCTGCGCCTGTACTACCTCACCCGTGCCGGAGGCCACGACCTCCTCGCGCATCGCCTCCACCTGTCCAGGGCCACGTACTTCCGCCGTCTGGAATACGGCATCGGCAAGGTCGCGGAAGCGGTGAGCCGGGCTCTCACTGCGCCAGAGCCCCTGCCAGAGCATCGGTGACCTGGCCGTATGGGCGGTAAGTCCGGCTGTACCAGTTCAGGCCGCACCCGGCCCGGTCGATCGGCTGAAGTCGCGGCGTGCCGCCGGGGACAGCAGGAAGGCCGTGACGGCCATGGGGATCGCCAGGAGAAGCCCCGTCTGGAGGACGGACGACTTCCACTCGGGAACGAAGGGATAGCCCGCCCAGTCCGGGCTGCGGAGCGGAATGGACAGTTCGGCCAGCAGCCGCGAGAAGGCGGCGGCGCACGCGCAGACGCACACGACGACCGCGGCCCATCGGGCGGTGGCCCGCCGGCGGAGAACGCCCACCGCGAGCGTTACCAGGCTGATGATGAGAAGTGCGATCGGCGGGAGCAAGGCCAGGACGAGGATCGCGTCCAGCTCCCGGGCCTCGCGGAGGGCCACGTCCCAGAGGACCGCTGACAACACCGCACCCCCGATCAGGAATCCCGCCGCCGACGTGGTCGCCCGGGACGCCCGGTGCTGAGCATGCACGGAGGGTGGAGTGCCCTGCCGGAGCAGTCCTCGCGCGGCGACGCCGACCAGGATGCCGGCGGCGGCGCCGAAGGGAGCGCCCACGGTCGCCAGCCCACCGACCTCGAGGTCGAAGATCGCCGACGTCTCGGGCCCGATTATGCTTCCGGCGACCGCTCCTGCGATCGCGGCTACTCCTGTGTTCCGCAGGCGCAGCGTTGATTCCGCCGTCTTCGATACATCCGTCGTCTCCACATTTCGAGAGTGGGGGACGGGAGATCTTCGGGCCATCCGTTCTTGTACTCAAGTGGCCGAGGGCTCTGCGCCAAGTACACCTAGCCGCGCGGTGCGTACGTGATGACGAGGACACCCAGCAGGCAGACGGCCGCCCCGATCAGGTCCCATCGGTCGGGGCGGAAGCCGTCCACCACGATGCCCCATGCCAGCGAGCCCGCGACGAAAACGCCCCGTAGGCGGCGAGGAGCCCAGGGCGACGAATCCGGCCCCGACCCACAGCAGCCCGCGGTGTTCTCTCACTCCTTGCCACACCAGCCAGGCCCCGCCGATCTCCGCGAGCGCGGCGACGGCGAACAGCAGGAGAGAACGCGCGACGGTCACGGCTGGGACTGTAGAGGACGCCGCCAGGGTGAAACGGGCGGCGGCCCGGTCGCCGGCCACGAGCACCTCGCGCACCTCGACCCGGACGGCGAGCACGTTCTTGCGCGCGGGGCGCGCGTGCGCGATGAGCCGCTCGCGGTCGAGCGGGATGCCGTCGTTGTGATGCTCGATGTCCGGCGTGTAGTAGCGGTCCAGGATCCGCCCCGGGTCCTCCTCGCCGAAGGACAGCTCCCCGGGAAGCCGGGTCAGCATGGCGTGGAACAGTTCCTGGCGGTCGGTCGTAGTCGTCATGTCGCTCCCGTGCGGATCGAGGGCCCGGGCACGGGTCAGCGCTCGCACCCGTGTCCCGGAGAAAGGCAGATCCCCGATGATCGCCGTTCCGGCGCCTGCCGGGCATCGTCCTCCCGGCGTCTCTTCCCGCTGCCGTCCCCGGCGGCGTAGGCGCCGGCGCGGATACACCCCGGGAAGTAGCCGGTGGGCCTGACGCGTTCCGCGCTCACGGCACGGCGGCCGCCCGGATCGCCCGTGCGGCGACCTTCGGGGCGGCGCCGAGCACGTCGCGGTCACACCAGGCGAGGAAGCAGCGCTCGCACGGGCCTTCTTCCATACCTTGACGCCCACCGTCTGCCCCCGCTGCGACACAGCTGGCGAGCTCTGGGAGGATCACGACCTGCTCTTCCCGAGGCGGGGCCGGCCGATGGAGCGCAGCGAGGACTACAAGATGTGGAAGGCGCTCCTGCGCCAGGCCGGGGTCAGGGAAGCCCGCCTCCATGACGCCCGCCATACCGCCGGGACGCTCCTTGTCGAGCAAGGCGTCCACATCCGCGTCGTACAGGAGATCCTCGGCCACGCGCGGGTGACGACCACCGAGCGTTACACCCACATCGCCAGTCCCCAGGTGAAGGACGCCAGCGAGCGCATGGGGGCGGCCCTGTGGGCGAGGACTGAGAGTAACTGCAACCGGAACTGCAACTTGAGGCCCTGTGGAGATCAAAAAGCCCCTCTCGTCGGTGAGGACGAGAGGGGCTCTGAACTGCGGAGGCTCGGGGATTTGAACCCCGGATGGGCTTAAGACCCAAACCGCATTAGCAGTGCGGCGCCATAGACCTGACTAGGCGAAGCCTCCTGGTAGCGCGTGCTCAGCACAGCGTACCGGCGATCGCGCAACGCGGCAAAGCGGATTGCCGGGTGAGGTGTGGTGTTGTCTCGACCACCCGCTGCAGGGCCGCAACACGGCACCGGATCGGACCGCTTCAAGCGGGCAACGGCGCCGCTCTGCGCGTCGGCGGGCGGTACGCCGGCTACCGCCGGTGCGTACGCCAGGATGTTCGTGACCGCCGGGTGAGCTGGTCTTATACAAGGGCACAGCCGTCGTCCACAGGCTGTGGATGACGGCTGTGCACAAGGTGTGGATTTCGGCCGGCGCAGTCCACAGGCTCAGGCCTGACGGACGGCCTCGCCCTCGATCTCGATCTTGACCTTCTTGCCGACGAGGACGCCGCCGGTCTCCAGCGCCTGGTTCCAGGTCAGGCCGTAGTCCTCGCGGTCGATCTCGGTCTCGGCGGAGTAGCCGAAGATCTCCTGACCCCACGGGTTGTTGGCGGCGCCGTTGAACTCGACCTTGAGCTCGACTTCCTTGGTGACGTCACGCACGGTGAGGTCGCCGACGAGCGTGAACTCGTTGCCGGACAGGCCGGTCACGCGCTTGCTGCGGAAGGTGATCTCGGGGAACTTGTCGGCGCCCAGGAAGTCGTCGCTGCGCAGGTGCCCGTCACGGTCGGCCGCGCCGGTCTCGATCGTGCCGGTCTTGATGGCGACCTCGACGGTGGACTCAAGCGGGTTCTCGGCGATGACGATCTTGCCGTCGAAGTCGGCGAAGTGCCCGCGGACCTTGCTGACCATCATGTGCTTGACGACGAAGCCGACGCGCGTGTGCGCCTTGTCGAGCGTGAACTCGCCGGCCGTCGGGACCTTCAGGCCCTCCCACTCACGGATGCTCATGGCTGCTCCCCAGATCGTTGCGGTGCGGATGTCTTACTGAGCAATTTTCTACCGGAGGATATTCCTCGCGTCAACTATCCTGGCGTAGACTCGGACCATGGATCCATTCGACGACCCGCGGCTCACGGCGATGGGCCTGTTCGCGGAGGTCTTCACCGGGGTGTCCGCAAAGACCACCCCCACCCTGGTCGCCGCCGGGTTGTCCGAGGTCGACTTCGAGACCCTGATCCGGCTGGCCCGCTCGCCCGAGCGACGGCTGCGGATGAGCGACCTCGCGGCCCAGACCTCGCTGTCCACCAGCGGGATCACCCGCGTCGTCGACCGCCTGGAGCGTGAGGGACTCGTCGAGAGGCACGCGTGCGCGAGCGACCGCCGCGCGTCGTACGCGGTGCTGAGCGAGGCGGGGGCGGACCGGTTGCGGACCGTGCTCCCCGAGCACGTCAAGGACATCGAGACGTGGTTCACCGGCCTTTTGACCGACGAGCAACTCGCCGACTTCCTGGGGACCCTGCGGGTGATCCGCGACGTCGTACGGCCCTGCGCGACCGCGGGAGCGGACGGAGCCGGGAGGCCGTCGCGGACCAGGACGGGCTGACCCGAACAGGGATCGTGATTCGAGGGAACTGACCGGACGGACTGGCGCATACGATCGTTTTCTGGTGGACTCCGTAATCCAGGAAACGGCTCCACGAAGCCGACGTGTCCCCCGTACCCCAGCCAATGGAGCACTCGTGCGTTTCCCCTCACACGCACTCGCCGTCCTCGCCACCGCGGTCCTCGCGGTTCCCGCGGCCGCGTCCACCAGCGCCTTCGCCGCCGCGAGCCCGAGTCCCACCCCGAGTCCGAGCCCCAGTCCGAGCGCGACGCCGAGCCCGAGCCCCACTCCGAGCGCGACCCCCAGCCCGAGCGCGAGCGCGACGCCGAGCCCCAGCGCCACCCCGAGCACGACCGCGAAGGCCACGAAGACCCCCCGGCCGAAGACCGTACCGAAGGACGCCGTCGAGGTGACGGTGAAGAAGATCGTGGACGGCGACGCCCTCGACGTGGTGACCTCCAGCGGCCGTACCGTACGGATCGGTCTCCTGGAGGCGGACGCGCCGGAGAAGGGCGACTGCTGGTACGAAGGCGCGGTCGCGCGGCTCAAGGCGCTGCTTCCCGCCGGCAAGCCGGCCTACGTGCGGGCCGCCGAGCAGGTGACCGAGAACGACCGCATCCTCGTCTACACGTGGTCGCCCAAGGGCCTGTACGTCAACGGTGACATGGTCCGGAGCGGGTTCGCCCAGGCCGTGCCCTACCTGCCCGACCACAGCTACACCGACTGGCAGTTCGCCGAGCAGATGCGCGCCCAGGCCGAGGGCCGGGGCATGTGGTCGGGGCCCTGCTGGGCGGCCGACACCTACGACAAGCGCGGCTCGATCCAGGTCCCGCCCGGATCGTCGGGAGACATCGCGGTGGAGCCCGCCGACGGCGCGTCCCCCGCGCCCGGCGCGTCCGCCAGCCCCGACCCCGACGGGCTGACCGGCGGCACGACCACCCCCACACCCACCCCGACGCCGACTGCCACGCCGACCCCCACCCCCACGGCGACGGGTGACGACGGATCCACGGATCCCAAGTTCGACACCTGCGCGGAGGCCAACAAGGCCGGCTACGGGCCGTACATCCGGGGCATCGACGTCGAGTACGACTGGTACGACGACCGTGACGGCGACGGCGTGGTCTGCGAGACCTGAGCAGCGTGATACCAGAGCCGCGCGGCGGTCAGTTCACCCGTTCCCGGGGATCGGGGACGACCAGATCGCCGCGCAGCTTCGCCATCCCCCGCGAGACCGTGCTCTTGACCGTGCCCACGCTGATCCCCAGTGTCCTGGCGATCTCGGGTTCGGTCATGTCCTCGTAGTAGCGCAGCACGATCGCCGTACGCTGCCGGGTGGGGAGCCGGTCGAGCGCCTGCTCCAGCTCGTCGTACCGGTGCCGCGCGTCCTGCTGCGCCGGTACGTCGGGAAGGGCCTCGGAGGGGTACTCCTCCAGCTTGCGCCGCCGCCACCAGGAGATGTTGATGTTGACCATCGCCCGCCGCACGTAGCCGTCGAGCGACGACCGGTCGCGGATGCGGTCCCAGGCGAGGTACGTGCGGGCGAGGGCGGTCTGCAGCAGATCCTCGGCGTCGCTGGGGTTGCCGGTCAGCTGGTTGGCCACCCGGAGCAGCGCCGCCCCGCGGGACTGGACGTACGTGTGGAACTCCTCGTGGTTCACGATCAGTGATCACCAACCCGGGCCAGAGAGGCATCTCGTGCCAGAATCGCAGCCACGCCATCGGATCCGACTGAGCCGGAATTCAGGTTTCGCCCTGGCCTGCGTAAACACCGGACAAGCCGGTAGCGGCCGGCCGGACGGACCGTAATCCCGCCCGGGCGATGGTTTGCCCACGGCGGGTGCAGGCCCTTGCACCGGGAGGAGGAATATTGCTCCCGGACGCCACCATCGCCCGGAAAACCGCCCCTCGATCCCACCCCGGCATGTGAGGCTGGACGACGTGGAAGGGTCATTACCGCACCGGGCCGGAGCGCGACGGCGCATGCTGGCCGCGGCGGCGCTCGGGCGCGATCCCGGGCCCGCGCCGCGGTCGCCGGAGGAAGAGGCGCCGTACGACGTGGTCGACGGCGAGGTGATCGACGTCAGCCCACATCTGATCATCGTGGAGGCCGACGACGGCCGGCAGCGACGCCTGGTGATCGCGCCGTGGGCGACGGCCTGGCGCGGCGGCGCGGTCGCGCCCGCCGACGTGCCCATCGGGTCGCGGGTGGTCATCAGGGCGCTGCGCTCGGGCACGGTGGCCGAGCGCGTCTGGGCCGACGTCACGCGGATCACCGGCGTCATCCGCGACGTCCGCGGATCCCGGGATCTCACCGTGGACCTCGACTGCGGCCCCCATCGCCGGGAACGCTCCATCGTCGTCCCCTACCGCTCCTCCGGGCGCATCCGCGTGCGGCACCCGAAGCTGGAGCCCGGGTATCTGTTCGACGCCATCGGCCTGCTCGACCAGGGCACGTCGCTGGCGCATCTCCCCGCCACCTCGCAGCCGCCGTACCACGCCTCGGCGTCGCCCCCGGCTCCCCCGGCGTACGGAGGGGTCCAGGCGAGCGTCGCGGGCACGGCCGTGTGGGCGGACCTTCCGGAGGACGGCGCGGCCTATCCCATGCTCGAACCCGGGGACACCGGCTGCGACGACGCGGGCGTCTCCTGCGCGGGTCTGCCGTACCTCGCGCTGGGCTCGCTGCTGCGCGTACGGAACGTGTGCGACGGGCGGGCCGACGCGCTGCCGATCGTGGCGTGCGGATGCCTCGCCGGGCGGTTCTGCGACCGCTGCCTGGAATGCGGCACCTCCCCGCGCGGGAGGATCGTCGAACTGTCGGCGTCGTCCTACGTCGCGCTCGGGGGAGACTTGACCAAGGGCTGCTTCAACGCGCGCGTCGGATTGGGGTGACCCGGTGCTTACGATCATCGCGACGGCCGCGTTGCCGGTCCTCGCCCTGACGCTGACGCTGGGCGGCGTCGCCAAGCTGGCCACGGCCGGTCGTGAGGCGTCGCCGGGCGCCCTGACCCGGCTGGGCCCGGTCGCGCTCGCGCCGGAGCGCTTCGCCAGGCCCGCGATGATCGCCTGCGCGCTGACCGAGTTCGCCCTGGCGGGCGGATCGCTGGTGGTGGACCACCCCGCCACGCGCTGGTCGCCGGTGGTGTTCTTCGCGATCGCGACATATGTCCTCTGGGACCTGCGCAGGCGGCGGCCCGACGTCGGATGCGGCTGTTTCGGGGAGGTCAGCGCGGCGCCGGTCGGGCTGCGGTCGATCGGACGGGCCGCCGCGCTGACGGCGATGGCGGTCCTCGTCGCGGTGGGCAACACCGGGAACACCTCGGCCGGGCTCACGGAGCCGGCCGTCCTGCCGCGGGGGACGGCGGCCTGGGTCGCCGGCGGCCTCGTCCTGCTGCTGCTCACCCTCTCGCCGGAGGTCGACGAGGTCGTCGCCCGCGTACGGCACCGGGCGCCGTGCGAGCAGCGGGCGCTGCCTCCCGGGCGGGCGCTGTCCCGGCTGCGCGCCAGTGCGGCGTGGCGGGCGCACGCGGGGGCGCTGCTGACGGGCGAGCCGTCCGACATGTGGCGCGAGCTGTGCTGGCGCTTCTTCGTGTTTCCCGCCCAGGAGGGCGCGGAGGTGGTCTTCGCCGTGTATCTGAGCGGACGCCGTCCCGCCGTGCGCGCCGCCGTGGTCGGGGCGGACGGCCGCGTCGCGGCCACCACCGGCGACCGTACGGACGCCTCTCTGCGGGAATCTACCCCTGTATCGGCCTGACGCTATACAGGGGTAGATTCCCGCATCGAGGACTTCACTTCAGCTCTCTACGGCTCTCTAGCTTCCCCTCTAGAAAGCCGTAGAGAGGTCGATGGCGTGCCGCTCAGACCGGCTGGGCACGCAGGAACCTCCCGAAATGGGGGACGGTGAACCCGATCACGCCGCGCTCGGCGCTGTAGATCAGGCCCTTCTTGATCAGGCTGTCGCGGGCCGGGGACAGGCTCGACGGCTTGCGGCCGAGCGCCTCGGCCACCTCGGCCGTCGGCACCGGGTCGTCGCCGAGCTGGGCCATCGCGTGCATGTAGTCGCGCTCCGCGGGGGTGGCCCGTTCGTAGCGGCTGCCGAAGAAGCCGACGGCGAGCTCCTCCTCCGCCTCAGGCGCGGACACCTTGATGTCCTCGGCGGTGATCGGGCTGCGGGGCGCGAGGTCCCAGGCGACCTTCCCGTACGCCTGGACGAAGTAGGGGTAGCCGTCGGCCGCCTCGTACAACGCGTCGAGCGCGTCGGGCGTGAACTCCACGTCCTCGCGACCGGCCGGGACGATCAGCGCCAGGTCCGCGGCGTCGCGGTCGAGCCGGTCGATGCGGGCGTACCGGAACAGCCGCTCGGAGTAGCTCTTGCTCGCCGACAGCACGCTCGGCAGGTGCGGCAGGCCGGCGCCGACGACGATCAGCGGGCCGCCGCTCTGCGACAGCTCGTGGCAGGCCGCGCAGAGGGCCGAGACGTCCGGCGCCTGCACGTCCTGCATCTCGTCGATGAACAGCGCGATGCCGACGCCGAGGTCGGTCGCCACGCCCGCCGCGTCGACGAACAGCTCGGTCAGGTCGATCTCCAGGTCACCGGAGTCGGCCCGGCCGCGGGCGGCCGGGACGTCGATGCCGGGCGACCAGTGGGACGTGCCCTTCGCGGCGGCGGGATCGCGCATGGCGAACGCCTTGAGCACGCCGAGGAACTCCTCGATGCGCTCGGGGGCGCGGTGCCGGGGCGCGAGCTCCCTGATGGCCATGTGCATCGCGGCGGCCACCGGGCGGCGGATCGACTGGTCGGGCCTGGCCTCGATCTTCCCGGTGCCCCACAGCCGCTGCATGGCCATGGACTTGAAGGTGTTGAGCAGGACCGTCTTGCCCACACCGCGCAGACCGGTGAGGACCATGCTCCGCTCCGGGCGGCCCCTGGCCACCCGTTCCAGCACGACCTCGAACTGCTGGAGCTCGCGATCGCGTCCGGCGAGCTCCGGGGGGCGCTGTCCGGCGCCGGGGGCGTAGGGGTTGCGCACGGGGTCCACGCTCTCGGACTTTATGACGGGATATAGCGGCCGTCGTAGATTTCCGTAGAAAGCGCTACGGCGTGTCGCCCGGCGCGGCCCCGGCACGCACCGCACGGCGGCGGGCGGAGCCTGGGCCGGCACGACCGGGACGACGACGGGCGGAGCCGGGGACGGTACGCCGCGATCGAACACCGCCGGGCCGGCGAGGCCGGAAGCGGGAGTGGGAGCGGGGGCGGCGGACACCGTCGGCACAGCCATCGCACACTCCTCACCTGCCGGGACTCGACCGAACCCGTGTTCGATCCGATGCCCAAGACTGTAGCGCCTCATCGAACATGTGCGCGAGCGTTCGACGAAAAAGCTCCGCCAAACACCGTCGCCCGGCAGCTCCAGCCAGCTCGGCGGCTCCGGCCCTGAAGGGCTTTCAGTCCTCCAGGGCGGCGAGGTCCTCCGGCGTCAGGCGGATCCGTGCCGCCCCCATGTTCTCCTCCAGGTGATCGAGGACGCCCGTACCGGGGATCGCGAGCAGCGCGGGCGAGGTCTCCAGCAGCCACGCGAGCGCGATCTGCGAGGCGGTGGCGCCGTGGCGCTCCATGACCGCCGCCAGACGCGTCTGGTCGATGGGCCGCCATCCGCCGCCGAGCGGGAAGAAGGGCACGAAGGCGATGCCGTCCTTCTCGCACCGGGCCAGCAGCTCGGCGTCGCCCCGGTCCTGCACGTGGAAGCTGTTCTGCACGGCGGCCACCGGCGCGATGGCCAGGGCCTCGTCGAGCTGGGCGGCGTCGACGTTGCTGACGCCCAGGTGCCGGATCAGCCCCTCCTCGCGCAGCTCGGCCAGGGCCGCGAACCGGTCGGAGATCGAGGCGCCGCCCGGGGCGCCCATGCCGCCGACCCGCAGGTACACGAGGTCGAGCCGTTCCACGCCGAGGCTGCGCAGGTTGTCCTCCACCAGCCCGCGCAGCCCGCCCGGACCGGCCTCGCCGGTCGGCAGCCCGGTGTCGTCGAGCAGCGGGCCGACCTTGGTCGCGATCACCAGACCGTCCGCGTACGGCGCGAGCGCCCGGCGGATCAGGTCGTTGGCGGCCACGCCCCCACGCCGGTAGAACCATGCCGTGTCGATGTGGTCCACGCCGAGTTCGACGGCGCGGCGGAGCACGGCGACGCCCGTCTCGGGGTCGCGGACGGCGCCGTCGAAGGTGCCGACGGGCAGCCGCATCGCCCCGAAGCCGAGCCGGTGAACGGGCAGGTCGCCGCCGAGGAGGAACTCGCCGCCGAGCGCGGCGTTCGTGTCAGTCGTCATGCCGTCAGCCTCGCGCGACCGGGGGCGGCGGCCAACGTGGTGGCAGCAAGCTGCCAGCCTCCGGCCGAGCTCATAGAGGGTCATAATGGGCGAATGACAGCCGAACAGGTCATCACCGTCCGCGGCGACGCGGAGCTCGTGGCCCGGGCCGGTCATCTGTTCACCGGCGTACGGCACGAGTTCGTGTGCGCGGCCCGCGACCTCGCGACCTGGTCGCAGCCCGGGGCCCGGCACTCGGTGGCCGGGCGGATGCCCGGCCCCGGCGCCTCCGGCCTGGCCGTCAGGAAGCTCTACACCCCCGTCGCCCTCGTCGACGAGGCCTCGCGGACGCACCTGCGCGAGGCCGTGGCCAGGGGAATCGAGGTGCGGATCAGCTCCACCCCGCTGCCGCACGAGACGATCGTCATCGACCGGCGCGTGATGATCCTCGCGGGCCGGGACCAACCCGGCCCCCGCGAGTACACCGTCACCACCTCGCCCACCCTGGTGAGCGGCGTGTACGCCCTCTTCACGGCCGCCTGGGACGCGGCCACCGAGCTGACCGCCTACCTGCGCGGCGACGTGCCGCACCTCGACGAGGACAGCCGGGCCGTCCTGCGCGCGCTCGGCGCGGGGCACACCGACGAGACCGCGGCGCGGCACCTCGGCCTGTCGGTGCGTACGTACCGCAGGCGGGTCGCCGAGCTCATGGAGGCGCTGGACGCCGGCTCGCGCTTCCAGGCCGGGCTCCGCGCGGGCGAGCTCGGGCTCACCGGATAGACGTGCGCGTTCAGCGGGGCAGGTGCGGGAGCACGAGGGCCACGGCGGCGGCCAGGGCGATCAGCCCCAGGTAGGCGAGGACGAGCCGGGTGTCGCGGAGATAGCACTTGCTCTTCGTGAGCCCCGCGCGGCGGGCCCGCCAGTATCCGGCGACGCCCAGTACGGCGAAGGCCAGCACCGCCCACGCTCCGAACAGCCAGGCGAGCAGCGCCACCGTGGCGTAGACGCACAGCTTCAGCGGATCGTACGGCTGCCCCTGCCCCTGCCCGTCCCCCGGGGCCTGGCCGGGCGTACGGCCGTGGGCGGCGAGGGCCTGCTCGTAGGCGACGCCGGTGGGATGGTCGTCCGGCCGGTCACCCGCCCGCGGCCCGGTGCCGGGGTTCACGCCGGCCCCGCGGCACGGCGGCTCACGTGATCTCCACCAGCGGCAGTCGCACGCCGGGGTCGGCGGAGGCGACCGCCGACAGGCGCTGACGCGCGAGCGCCGGCCAGGCCTGGACCGCGCAGAACGGCGCGCACTGGTCCTGGTCGGAGCGGGTGCCGACGTGTACGCAGCACTGGGTCAGGCGTTCCTCCAGCATGGTGGACATGTCCATGAACGGCTTGATCGTGATCCGGACGACCCGTTCGCCGAGCAGCTTGCGCAGGCGCCGTTGCCGGCCGGGCAGCACCGACGACGCGAGCGTCAGCAGGGTCGTCAGCCCGAGGTCGCAGTTCTCGCAGATGTCACGCCAGATCTTCCCGATCTCGGGGTGGGACAGCGACGACTGCTCCGACAACAGGCCCAGCAGCGACTCCTGCACGGCCATGCGAAGCTCGCGGGGGATCTCCGAATCGACGATCCGGTTCGAGACCAGGCCGAGGTTCTCCTTGAGGCGGTCGTGGCCGATCAGGGCCGTCAGCGAGCGCCACCGGTCGGCGTCGTCCCTGACCATGTAGCCGACCGAGCAGCAGTGCGGATGCGAGCAGGGCAGTGCCGTGAGGTCCCGCCAGGTGACCAGGCCGTCGGTCTGGGGGCCGAGGCGCTTCAGCACGCCGGTGTGGGTGAGCCGGTCCATCGGGTCGATCACGCCGGACCGTCCCGAGCCGAACTGCGGCTGGATCGACACGCCGCCGACGTAGGGCGTGTCGAGGGCCAGGCGCACCACGTCGCCGATCTCACCGTCGTTGACGCCGAGCGCGGCCGTCATCACCAGGGTCGTGAAGATCTCCCGCTCCGACAGCCGGCGCAGCGCCTCCGCCTTCTGCCGCCGCAGGTCGCCGCCCCGGTGGTGCCGGGACGCCTCGGCGGACACGCCGTCGTACTGCAGGTAGACCTCGACGCGCTCGCGGTGCTCGCTGAGCAGGTCGAGCAGGGCGTCGTCCCTGGCCACCAGGAGGCCGTTCGTGTTGACGAGGATGCGGGTGACGGGCCGCGCCACCAGTTCGGCGAGCAACTCGGGCAGATCGGGATGCAGCGTCGGCTCGCCGCCGCTGAGCATGAGCACGTCGATCCGGCCGTTCTCCCGGGACAGCCGCTGGTCGACGTTGGCGAGTATCTCCCGGACCGGGACGACTCCCCGCAGGTCGGGCGAGGACTCGGTGAAGCAGGTCGGGCAGCGCAGGTTGCACGCCTCCGCGACGTCCTCCAGGAGGATGCACGTGTGCTGCGTCTGCATCTCCGGCAGACCCCGCAGGTACGCCTCCGGGATCGGGTCGAAGTTGCCCGCGACGTCGGGCAGGTGGGCCTTGGTGGGAGCGGTCCACTCCTCAAGGTAGGCGAGGATCTCCGGGTCCTCGTCGTACAGGGTCCTGACCATGCCGTGGACCCGGCAGCCGCGCTCCAGGTAGACACGGCCGTCACGGGCGGCGAGCCAGCCGGACAGCCGCGGCACCTCCGCCAGCGGGCGGTCCGGCCGCTCCTCGTGACAGAGGGGGCAGAACGCGTTGACGTAGCGGAGGATCCGGTCTCCCCGCAGCGGCATCCCCATGGTCACAGTCCACCGTTCGTGTAGAGCGAGGTGTTGACGCCGGTGCAGAAACCGGCGCTGAGGATCGTCACGAGCGCCCACCCGATCATCAGGCCGAGACCGAGCCCCCGTGACCACGGCTGCCGGTGGCGGATCAGCAGCGTCCCGCCGCCGAAGACGATCGCGGCCAGGATCACGGCCCCGCCCACGACCGCCAACTCCTTGTGAGAGCCGAGGCCGTCGGCGGCCGCCAGGGTGGCGACGGCGAGGACCGCGTTGACGATCACTTCGAGCACGACCCCCGCGAACGTCAGCGCGACGACCACTCCGGTGGTGTTCTCCTGCCGCGCCGGCGGTGGCGGCCACGCGTAGGGCGCACCGCCACCCGGGCCGTACGGCCCGCCGGGACCGGAACCACCGCCCGGGCCATATGGCCCGCCGGGAGCAGGTGCGCCACCCTGCGCCTGGCCGGGCGGTGGAGGCTGGTGCGGGGGCGGGGGCTGGTTCGGGGGCGGGGGCTGGTTGGGGGGCGGAGGCTGGTTCGGGGGCGGGGGTGGGTCGCCAGGACGGGGGTCCTGGGGCCGCTCGGGCGGCTCGGGGGGTGTGCTCATCTGTCCTCCTCGCCGGCGGGCGAAAGCCGTACTCCTGTTAAGAGCGGCCGCTCACCCCGCCCCGGGAGCAGCCTGTCGTAGAACCCCTTGCGATAGCCATACGTCAGCCGGACGGCGAGCAGCGCCAGGCCCGGCATCAGGAACCACTGCGGGCGGGTCAGGTCGAGCCAGACCGTCTCGTTCGCCCTGGTGAACTCGACCAGGAACCGGAACACGGCGTACGCGCCCAGATAGAGGGTGAACAGCTCGCCCGGGCGGTCGACGCGGCCGCGTGCCCACAGCAGCGCGCCGAAGGCGGCGAGCTGGAAGACGACCTCGTAGAGGAACGAGGGGTGCATGGCCTGCCCGGCCAGGCATCCGGGGCATTCGGGGACGGTCGCGGGCGCGTGGACGCCCCAGGGAAGAGCGGTGGGGCGGCCGGGGGCCTCCGTGAGGAAGCAGCCGAGGCGGCCGACGGCCATGCCGATCGCGACGGCGGGGGCGAACAGGTCACCGGTCCGCTCCCGGTAGCCGATCAGCCGTTTCGCCACCAGCACGCCGACGTACGCGCCGGTCAGCCCGCCGAGGATGCTCCGGGCGCCGAACATCCACGCCTCGACGATCCCGGGGTTCAGCGCGGGGTCGAGGTGCTCGGCCCAGCCGGAGAGCCGCATGCCCACCGCTCCGCCGACGAGCGCGCCGGTGACCGCCACCAGCGACTCCTCCCGGAGCGCTCCCCTGCGTCGCGCCTCCAGGACGAACACCACGCTGGCGAGGACCACGCCGAGACCCACGAAGAAAGCGTGGGCCGGCACGCTCACCCCGCCGAAGCGCAGTTCCTCGATCACGGACGCCACCCTAGCGGCGGCTTCCGACGTTTCCGATCCCCGGTTTCCGGGCCGGGCCTGGTACGCACGCCTGGGAGTCTCCCATCCAAGAAGGCGGGTGAGCGTTTTCGGGGGCTTGTTATCCACAGGTTGTGCACAACCGTCGGCGCATCCTGCGGCCGCGGGTACTCTGCGCCTATGGGCTTCTTAAAGAACCGCAGGTCAGCGGTGATGATAGCGACGCTGGTGGGCGTGACCGGCTGTGGCGGCGCGGCAGGCCCCGAGGCCGGAGGCGCCGCCTCCGCACCCGCCCGGACGTCGGTGCCCGCCGCCGTCACGTCACCGGCGGCGTCCCTCTCCCCGGTGGCCGCCACGCCCGTGTCCACCGACCCCGTGTCCGCGACGCCCTCGGCCACGCCCACCCCGTCCGCTCCGGAGGACGGCGGCGCACCGAGCCCGAGCGGCCCGCCCGCCTTCTCCTCGAAAATCGAGAAAGTGTCCCGGGACGAGCTGCGGCACTCCTGGCGGCCCGGCTGCCCGGTGGCGCCGAGCGGCCTGCGGAAGATCACGATGACCTACTGGGGCTTCGACGACAAGGCGCACACCGGCACACTCGTGGTCAACAAATCGGTGGCCGAGGACGTCGCGTCGGTCTTCGGGAAGCTGTACGACATGCGTTATCCCATCCGGCGGATGGAGCCCGTCGACGTCTACAAGGGCAGCGACTTCGACTCCATCGAGGTGGACAACACCTCGGCCTTCAACTGCCGCAACGCCACGGGATCGGGCAGTTGGTCCAACCACGCGTACGGGCTGGCGGTGGACCTGAACCCGCGCGAGAACCCGTACGTGGAGGCGGACGGGAGCAACGCGCACCGCAACGCGGACGCGTTCGTGGACAGACCGCTGAAGAAGCCCGGTGTGATCAACAGGGGTGACCGCGTGGTGCGCGCCTTCGCGAGCATCGGCTGGGGCTGGGGCGGCACCTGGTCGGGCGCCCGGGACTACCAGCACTTCTCCGTCAACGGCCGCTGACGCCACCGACGATCGACGGGGATGAGCTGGGGTGGATGGCGGAGCCAGGGGTGGAGGACAACGCCCGCTTCTCCGGCCGCAGAAGCGGGCGTCTCTCCAGATATGACATCTCCTGATTCTCCGGACAAAGGGGAATCACGAGTGAGGGCTCAAACGCTAACGGGCGACGGACTCCGGCTTGGGAAGGATCGCTTACCACTTAATAACGATCGGCCTACGACGCCGTCACGCTGTGGCGATCATACGCGCCGGACCGGTCGACTGCTTGTTCTCAACGGCGAGACAGGAGAGACATGTCCACTTGGCAGCAATCTGCGCCTTTGCCCCCTCTGTGGCCTCCTGACCGGTTCGAGGTCCGTTCCGCCCGGCCGGTTCCCGGCGGTGGCCGCGCGGCCGACCGCTACCACTTCCCGCGCAGGGCGCACGAGGCCGCCATACGCCTTCGCGGTCTCCGCTTCGCGACGCAGATCCAGGTGATCCGCCTCGCCGACGGCGTGACCCTCTTCGACCTGTCCGCCGGGGTGGAGGTGCCCGTCGACCACTGGTGACGCCGTACCGACGGGCACACGACTCCACACCAGGACGACCGGGGGCTCCCCAGGTCGCGTGCGACAAAATAAGAGCATGGCGGCGATGGACGGCGACGGCTGGGCCCTGTGCTCGCTGGGACACCAGCACTGGGGGCTACACGGCGCCGCCGGCCTCCTCGCCGTCCACCACACGCTGGACGGCATGCCGTACGTGCTGCTGCAGAAGCGGGCCTGGTGGAGCCATCACGGCGGCACCTGGGGCCTGCCCGGCGGGGCCCGCGACAGCCACGAGGACGCCGTCACCGGCGCGCTGCGCGAGGCGCGGGAAGAGGCGGCCCTCCGCGCCGATCTCGTCCGGGTACGCGGACTCTACGTCGACGACCACGGCGGGTGGTCGTTCCAGACGGTGATCGCGGAGGCGGACGGGCTGCTCGACGCCGCACCCGCGAACGGCGAGAGCCTCGACATGCGGTGGGTGGCCGCGGACGAGGTCACCGCCAGGCAGTTGCATCCGGGCTTCGCCGGCTCCTGGCCGCTGATCCGGGCCGCGCTGAGCCCGGTCGTGGTCGTCCTCGACATGGCCAACATCATCGGGGCGCGGGCCGAGCACGGCTGGTGGAAGGACCGCGCGGGCGCCGCGAACCGCCTGCTCAACGAGCTGATCGCGCTGACGGTGCGTGGCGTGGGCGACATGCCGCAGGGCGTGCCGGCGCTCACGCGGTGGTTCCCCCGGATGTTCGCGGTGCTGGAGGGCGCCGCGGCCAAGGCCGCCGACCCCGGGCCGGTGAACGGGGACATGACGGTCGTACTGGCCGGGGGCAGCGGCGACGACGCGATCGTGGAGACGGTACGCGGCGTGCGGCCGTGGGAGACGGCACTCGTCGTCACCGCCGACCGCGGGCTGCGCGAGCGGGTCACGGCGCTCGGCGCCCACGTCACCGGACCACGCTGGCTGCTCGGCCAGCTCTGAGACCACACGGCTCAGACCACACAGCTTTGACACTGCACAGTTCTGAGAGCGCACAGCCCTGACACCGCACAGAGCTGACACCGCACAGAGCTGACACCGCACAGAGCTGACACCGCACAGAGCTGACACCGCACAGAGCTGACACCGCACCGCCGTACGGCGCGGGCCTGCACCGCCGTGCGTCCGGGACGGCACGGCGCCCGCCCGCACCGGCGACGGCGGCGACGGCGACGGCGACGGCGACGGCGGCGGCGGCGGCCCAGGCTTCAGCCCCGCGCCAGAGAGAGAAATGAGCAAATCATCGTAAATCGTCCCATTTGGGCAGGATGAAGGGCGTGAATCTGTTCTTCCGCCGACTGGCCACCACCTGGACGACGACCGCTCCGATCCTCGCCGTGATCGTGCTCGCCCTGGCCTGGGGCCGGACGATTCCTCCCCTCGTCGTCGCGATCGCGGCGGTCTTCCTGGCGGCCGCGGTGCTCGCGGCCGTACATCACGCGGAGGTCATCGCGCACCGGGTCGGCGAACCGTTCGGGTCGCTGGTCCTCGCGGTGGCGGTGACGGTGATCGAGGTGGCGCTGATCATCAGTCTCACCGTGTCCGGAGGCCCGGCCGCGTCGTCGCTCGCCCGCGACACGGTGTTCGCCGCTGTGATGATCACCTGCAACGGCATCGTCGGCCTGTCGCTGCTGATGGCCGCGCTGCGGCGGCGGGTGGCGGTCTTCAACGCCGAGGGAACCGGCGCGGCCCTGGCCACCGTCGCCACGCTCGCGACGCTCAGCCTCGTGCTGCCCGCCTTCACCACGACCGTGTCGGGCCCCGCCTTCGCCCCCGCCCAGCTCGCGTTCGCCGCGTTCGCCTCGATCGCGTTGTACGGCCTGTTCGTCCTCACCCAGACGATCAGGCACCGCGAATACTTCCTGCCGGTCGAGACCACCGGCGAGCGCGGCGGCAGGCAGGGGAGCAAGCAGGGAGGTGAGGCGGAGCACGCGGCGTTCCCCTCCAACCGCGCGGCCATGGTCAGCCTGGCGCTGCTGCTGGCGGCGCTCATCGCCGTGGTCGGACTGGCGAAGATCGAGGCGCCCGCCATCGAGACGGTCGCGCGTACGGCACGGCTTCCGCAGGCCGCCGTGGGCGTGGCGATCGCGCTGCTGGTGCTGCTCCCGGAGACCCTCGCGGCCGTACGCGCGGCGCGGCGGGCCCGGGTCCAGGTCAGCCTGAACCTGGCGTTCGGTTCGGCCATGGCGAGCATCGGCCTGACCATCCCGACGATCGCCGCGGCGTCGCTCTGGCTGGAGGGGCCGCTGCTGCTCGGTCTCGGCCCGACGCACATCGTGCTGCTCGGCCTCACCGTCATCGTGGCCACCCTGACCGTGGTGCCCGGCCGGGCCACCCTGCTGCAGGCCGGAGTGCACCTCACGTTGTTCGCCGCGTTCCTGCTCCTGGCCGTCAGCCCGTGAGCGAGCCCCGCGCCGCATAAACCCGATGCGCGGCAGATCGGCGGAGACATAAGGTGCGGGGCATGACCTGGCGACATTGACGCTCACCCGAACGGGCCCTCGCGGCCCGGCTGTACGCCTACGCGTTCCTTGAGGACTTCATCGTCCTCTATCCGGTGTACGCCCTGCTGTTCGCCGAGAACGGGCTGTCGCCCGCCCAGATCTCCTCGCTGTTCGTGATCTGGTCCGTCACCGGCTTCGTGCTGGAGATCCCGTCCGGTGTCTGGGCCGACCTCGTCTCGCGCCGGGCGCTGCTCACCGCCGCGCCCCTCCTCACGGGCGCGGGGTACGCCCTGTGGACGTTCGTCCCCTCCTACTGGTCGTTCGCGCTGGGCTTCGTGCTGTGGGGCGCGGGGGGCTCGCTGCGCTCGGGCACCGTCCAGGCCCTGGTGTACGAGGAGCTCGGGCGATGTGGCAGGCAGGACCGCTATCCGGTGCTCGTCGGCCGGTCGGCCGCCATCGGCACCACGGCCGTCGCGGCCGCCAGTGCGCTCGCGGCGCCCGTGCTCGCCGCGGGCGGTCTCCGCGCGGTGGGTCTGGCCAGTGTTCTGGTGACACCGCTCTGCGCCGCCGTGGCGCTGACGTTCCCCGAGTCGCGCCGTCACCGCGAGATCCCCCACCTGACGAACCCTCTCGCCGTCCTGCGGGAGGGCCTCGCCCAGGTGCGCGAGGGGCCGGTGATCCGCCGTGCGATCACGGTCCTGTCGGTGATGTCGGTCATCGGGGCGATGGAGGAGTATGTGCCCCTGCTCGCCCAGGCCACCGGAGTGTCCGCCGGGACGGTCCCGCTGCTCGTGCTGCTGGTGAGCGTCGGCGGCATGGCCGGCGGGTGGTTCGCCGGCCGCGGGCAGGGCGCGCTCGCACCGGCCCTGGTGCTCGCCGCCGTCTGCCTGGCCGCCGGGGCCGCGGGAGTCGCGGCGCGCCACCCCGCGGCGGTCACGCTGGTGGCGGTCGCCTTCGGCCTGGTCCAGTGGGCCTCGGCGACGCTGGACGCGCGACTCCAGGACGAGATCTCGGACGGCGCGCGGGCCACCGTCACCTCGATGGCCGGAGTCGGTGTCGAGATCGTCTCCCTGGCGGTGTACGGCGGTTACGCCGCCGGATCGGTGTGGGCCGGCCCCGGGCCGCTCTTCGCCGTCGCCGCCGTGCCCTACCTCGTGATCGCCTTCACCGTACGCCGCCGAAAGCGCGCGTGACGGCCGCGCGCTCAGCCGTACGGCGGGCCGGTGCCCCGGCCGGGACCGGTCACCGGGCGATGGGGGCGCAGGCCGGCCTGCCGTACGGGCAGGCGGTAGGTCTCGCCGCGCATGAGGTAGTGCACGAGGTGGGACAGCCCCGCCCGGCGGACGTGCTGCTGGAAGTCCTTGAGCGGCGAGGCGAACGCCTCGTAGTCGTCGTAGTGCACGGGCAGGGCCGACTCCGGCTGCATCAGCCTCAGCCACTCCGCGCCCTGGTGACCGTCCATCGTCACCGTGACGCCGAGAATCCGGGTGCCGCCGAGGTGCACAACGCCCACGTCGATGTCGGGGAAGCGGCGCGGTATCTCGGCCAGGCACGGGTCCATGATCGTGTCACCGCTGATGTGCATGCGCAGGTCCACCTCCCCGGCGTGGGCGAAGTCGAGCACGCTGCCCATGACCGGCGGCATCAGCCTCTCGACCGGGCCGGGGGCGTGCCGGGCGGGTGTGGCGGTGACCGTCAGCGTGGCGTCGTGGCGGCGCACGAAGTGGTACTCCCAGGGGTCCAGGGCGACGGCCCGGTGGAATCCCTGGCGCCTCAGCCGGTGCGCCGCGTGGCGGGTGGTGACGATCGGCAGGTCCTTGTCGAGGCCGTGGCGGGCGATGTCGTCCCAGTGGTCGCCGTGCATGTGCGACAGGACGACCAGGTCCACGGGTGGCAACTCCGTGACCCCCATCGCGGGCTCGGTACGGCGGCGGGTGCGCAGGCCGTAGCCGAGACGGGCCCACTGCCCCCGGTGCAGGAAGTTCGGATCCGTCAGCAGGGTGAACCCGTGAGATCTGATGATCATGGTGGCGTTGCCCACGAAGAACACGGTCGCGTCCGCTGGATCGGGCATGGTGTCTCCCCTCTCCCAGGACTTCAGGCTACGTAAACCACCACAAATAACCCGAAAGTGGGGGGTGGTTGCCGGGCCGTGCAACGTACGGACGAGCCTGCGGATCTACGACATCGAGACCGGGCGGACGGCGACCGAGAAGACTCTGATCGAGCCGGGAAACGAGTCGCGGGTGCTCAACCTCGCGGCGATCTCACGGGAGTGACCCTCTGGCCGGGAAGGCCCACCGGGGGGCGGACGCCGTAACTCCCCAAAAGGCCCTTCAGTGCTGACGGGTGTGGCAAGTAACATGTTCGCCCAACGGGATCACCGGTGATCACGGACCGATGCTCCCGCGCCGCGGGTGGTCGGCAGGCTGCTCGTCAATCGCGGGAGGTCGGGTGTCCGCTCTGCGGCGTGAATCGTGGGTGCCGGTCGCCCTCGCCTACGCCACCTTCGTCCTGGTCGGCCTGAGCGCGGGCGTCGGGGGGGTGCTGCTGCCCGCGCAGATCGACGACTACGGCCTCGACAAAGCCACCGTCGGCACCCAGTTCTTCACCTTCTCGGCCGGGTTCATGCTGGCGGGGTCGACCGCCGGCTGGCTCATCCACCGCTTCGGGGTGCGCACCTCGCTTGTCGTGGGCGGCGGCGTGTTCGCCCTGGCCGGCCTCTACACGGCCGTACGCCCGCCGTTCGCTGCCTTCGTGGCGGTGCAGATCCTGGCCGGGTACGGCACCGGCATCCTCGAATCGGTGCTCAACGCCTATCTCACCGAACGGCCCGGGGCGACGACGCTGCTCAACCGCCTGCACGCGTTCTTCGGCGTCGGCGCGCTGCTCGGGCCGCTGCTGGCCACCTGGATCCTGACCTTCCTGCCGTGGACGGCCGTGTGGCTGGTCCTCGCCCTGGTGAGCCTGCCGCTGCTGGCCGGGTTCCGGCTGACCCTGCCCGCCCGCGAGATCCCGCCGCCCGCCGCGGACGGGGGGCAGGCGGAGCGCCCCGGCCTGCTGACCGCCGTCATACGGCAGCCCGCCGTCCTGCTGGGTGCCGTGTTCCTGGCCGTGTACGTCGGCCTGGAGATCGGCGTGGGCAACTGGGGGTTCAGCTTCCTGGTGGAGGAGCACGGGCAGAGCGATCTGATCGCCGGATACACCGTCTCCGGCTACTGGCTCGGGCTCGCCCTCGGCCGCTTCCTCATCAGCCCGGCCGCCACCAGACTCGGCATGACCGCGACCGGGATGACCTTCGTGTGCCTGGCCGGCATCACCGCGAGCGCGGTGCTGGCCTGGATCGCGCCGGGCCCCGCCGTGGCCGGCGTGAGCTTCGTGCTGCTCGGTTTCTGGCTCGGGCCCGTGTTCCCCACGACGATGGCCGTGGCGCCCCGGCTCACCGTGCCCCGGCTGGTTCCCACGGCGATCGGGCTGCTGAACGGCGTGTCGGTGGTCGGCGGGGCCGTGTTCCCCTGGCTGGCCGGGGCGATCGCGCAGGGCGTCGGAGTCTGGACCCTGCCGCCCTTCGCCGTGGTGCTGGCCCTGGCGCTGCTCCTCGTCTGGTGGCTCGTGGCGAGCCGCATGACCCCGGTCTCCCGCCTCGCCGGTTCGCCACGCACCGAGGATCAAGCCGGGATATAGGGTCGTCCAGGTGACGGTAAACGACACCACGGGGGATGGAATGGACTCGGAGCTCACCCTGATGGCCGTGCACGCCCACCCCGACGACGAGGTGATGGGCACCGGCGGCGTCCTGGCGAAGTACACCCAGGAGGGCATCCGTACGGTCCTGGTGACCTGCACCAACGGCGAGCAGGGCGACGGGCCCGGCGGCGTCAAGCCGGGCGAGCCCGGGCACGACGACGCGGCGGTGGCCGAGCAGCGGCTGGCCGAACTGCGCGAGTCGGTCGCCCACCTTGGCATCGACCACCTCGAACTGCTCGGCTACCGCGACTCCGGCATGGTCGGCTGGGAGGGCAACGGCCACGCCGACGCGTTCGCCAACGTCCCGGTCGAGACGGCCGCCGCGCGGCTCGCCGCGCTCATGGAGCGCTACCGTCCCCAGGTGATCGTCACCTACGACGAGAACGGCAACTACGGGCACCCCGACCACATCCAGGCCCACCGCATCGCGGTCGCCGCGGCAGAAATGACCGGCATCCCGGACAAGCTGTACTACATCGCCGTGCCGCGTGAGCGGATCCAGCGGATGTTCGAGTTCATGCAGGAAAACGGCACGGCTCCGAAGGACTTCGAGATCCCCGACGACTTCGGCACCCCCGAGGAGCTGATCACCTCCGTCGTCGAGGTCTCGCCGTACGTGGAGAACAAGATGAAGGCCCTGCGGGCCCACGCGAGCCAGGGCGAGAACATCCCCGTGCTGCAGATGTCCCCCGAGGCCCAGCACCAGGCCTTCGCGCACGAGTTCTTCATCAGGAAGACGTCCCGGGTGGCCACCCCCGACCAGGAGGACGACCTCTTCGCCGGCCTCCGCTGAGCCGACCGCCGTCATCGGCGCATCGGTCGCATGGAGACCGGTGCGCCGATGCCACACGCCCACCCCGTGGGCAGAAGAGGCATTGCCAATCAACGACGCGTAGGTCGTTCTGTCTGACTTATTCATCTTTAGAGCGATTTATACGATGCCGGATATACGGATAGACACGTAAATATCGCTTTCTCGTTAAGCCGTGGCCCCTGCCGGAGACCGCCACTACGGTTGCGACGGAAATCAGCGAATTCGGCTTTCCTGAGCAATCCACCCAAGGTGTATTCATGACGGCAGACAACGACCTGCCCGAGAGGTGGCCGGCAGGAACGTTGATGTCGTGGCTCAGCCCCCGGGACAGGCGCGTGCTGCTTTCCCTCGGGCAGAGTCGGCGTCATGACGTTGGAACGGTCCTCATCCATCAGGGCGACACCTCGCGTACGGAGATCCTGCTCCTGCGCAGTGCCGGGATCCGTCCGGCCTCGACCGCGTGCGTCAAGGTCTCCGCTCATCTGGCGAACGGAAGCGAGGCCATGCTCGGCATCAGGGTCAGCGGAGACGTGGTGGGGGAGATGGCCTCCCTGCGCCGCTTGCCCCGTTCGGCCACGGTGACCGCCTGCTCCCCTGTGCTGGTGCACACGATCCTGGCTCGCGACTTCCTCTCGTTCCTCGACTCGTCTCCCCCGGCGTGGAGCGCGCTGACCCGCATGGTCGCCGAAAGGCTGGACTGGGCCAACAGGCGGCGCCTCGACATGACCGGCTATGACGTTCCCACCCGCCTCGCCCGCGTGCTCGTCGAACTCGCCGATCGGCACGGCCGACCGGCGCCGACCGGGCGTGACATCGGTGTCGAGCTGTCCCAGACCGAACTCGGCAGGCTCGTCGGCGCCCGGGAAGACGCGGTGGGCAAGGCCGTACAGAGACTCAAGAAGGCCGGGCTGATCCAGTCGGGCTACCGCCGTTACGTGATCAACGATGTGGCCGGCCTGTCGCGCTACGCCAGGGGCCAGGACGGCACCAGTTCCGATTAATCACTGAGATCCCGTATTGGTACGGGGTTCTCGGCTCCCATGCTGACGAGACTCGGTACCGCAACAGGGGTTTCGGACACGAAAGGTGACAAGTGATGGGCAGTGCCGACTTCGGCCGGAGGCTGTTGGTGGCCGCCGATGCCGAGGGTTACGGCCGGGGCGACGACATGCGGCACGAGGCTGTGCAGTCGGGCCTCGTAGAAGTCCTGCAGGAGGCCGCGGCGGAGGCGGGGCTGTCGATGGACCGATGGTCGTGCCAGGAGCAGGGGGATGGCCGGCTGTGCCTGCCTTCCCCGGACGATCCGGAGTTGCGCGTGGTCGACGACTTCGTGTGGAAACTCGAGGCCGCGCTACGACGGCACAACCGGCACCTGCGCGACGAGGTGCGGCTGCGGCTCCGCCTGGCCATGCACCACGGAGTCGTCGTCCCCGGCCGGAACGGCTATGTGGGCCAGGCCGCGGTGACCGTGTGCCGCCTGCTCGACGCCAACGAAGCACGACGCGCGCTCGCCTCGGCGCCCCAGGCGAACCTGGTGGTCGTCTTCTCGGAACGGATCTTCGAGGACGTCGTCGCGCAGGGACACACCGGCTATCGCCCCGGTCTGTTCACCGAGGTCACCGTACGGACCAAGGAGCGCGACGAACGCGCCTGGATGCTCGTGCCGGAGCGCTCAGCGGGATCCAGGACGGAGCCGATGACGGGGGCTGCCGCCCCCAGCGGCAGCCAGAGCAAGGGAGTGACTATGGACACCGGGAACCTGCAGGATGTGGCCGACGCGCTGTGGCCGGTGATCGCGGCGGGCGGTCTCGAGAGAGTCGGCGCGTACGGCACGGAGGCCGCCGTGGCCGCGACGGGTGGCCTGCTCGACCGGCTGCGCCGGTTCCGCAAGGAGAAGGGGAAGACGGAGCAGCCCTACTCACGCGAGGAGCTCTACCGGACCCTTCAGGAGATGGTCCGTGACGATGCTCTGCCCGATCGGCTGCTGCGGCAGTTCGCCGCACAGCAGATCGCGGTGAACCTCTTCCATGCCCCGGTCAACGTGACCAACGGCACCATCGGCATCGGCAACTGACGCGCAGATGTCCGATCAGGAAGCCACTCCCGAGGAGGGAGGCGAGCCGGTCGCGCCCGGCGAAGAGGAGACGCGCGACCGGGTACGCCAGTTCTACCAGGGCCAGACCGTCATCAACCACTTCTACCAGCGGGTCCGCGCGGGCACCGTCGGCGTGTCCGGTGAGGGGGCCGACTGGTCGAGGCGCAGGTCCGGCCCTCTGACGGAAGCGGAGATCACCGGATCGCGCGACAGGTACGTCCCCCCTCCCTGCTACGTCGAAGCCGCCGAGCTGCTCACGGAAGGGCGTGTCCGGGTGCTCGCGCTGGTCGAGCCCGGCCGAAGCCAGCGCCGGAGCGGTAAGCGCAGCGGCGCGATCAACCTGCTGCTCACCGTCGCCGGGACGCTCGTGGACCTGAGCCCGGGCTACACGCTGGAGGAACTCGCCGCGCGTGACTACCGGAAGGGATACGGCTACCTGCTGTGCGGCTGGGCCGCCGACGGACAGGATCCGGAGGTGACCGACTTCCACGTCCGCGCGCTGGAGAAGAGGCTGCAGGAGGCGGAGGCCCATCTGGTCATCACGGGGGCCGCCCACACGATGCCGCCAGTGCGGCAGGTGACCTGGGGCCAGCCGCCGCCCGATCGGATACTCCGGGCGTACGGCCTGACGGGAGCGCCCCTGGAGGCGGCGGCCCAGGCGATCACGGCCGAACACATCGTGGCCGACGTGGTCGCGCTGGCTCGGGCGCTCGCCCGTGGCGAGCGTCTGGACACGGCGCTGGACGGGCTGGAAGCGGTCGCACGCCGACGGGTCGGCGACTGGTTCGAGCAGGGGCCGAACCAGAAGCAGATTTTCGAAATGACCGCGGCGGTCTTCACCGCCAACCTGCCCGAGCGCACTTTCGAACGCCTGCATGGCCGTCTGGCGGCCATAACGGATTCCCAGCCGCACCCACCAGAAGGGGACGCGGAGGCGGCCCCGATGCCCGAGACCCGCCGGAGGCGCGTCTCGGGTGATTCGCTGCTCGTGGTCGAGCGCGGCACCGACGCGACCGGGATACCGGAGCGGCGGCTCACCTTCCGCACCTACGGCTACCGAGGCCACGTGGTGTCCGAGCTGTGGGACAGGCACGGGGCCAGGGTCTGGGAGCCGGTCGCCGAGTGGCTGGACGACATCGTCGTGGAACCCGACGTAGGCTTGCGCGTCGAGATCGCCCAGGGACTGGCGCTGCTGGCGGCGGAGGATTTCCCCTACGTCCACGACACCTTCCTGCGTCCGTGGGCCGGCGCTTCCAGGGGATGGACGGGCCAGGTGGTGGCAGCCAACACGCTGTCGTGGATGTGCCTCAACGAAGGGCTTCCGGCGCACGCTCTGCGCACCGCGATCCGATGGTCGAGGTCGAAGAACGAGAACGTACGCACCACCTCGGCCCTCGCCTTCTCCGGCGAGATTGCCGTCCGCTTCCCCGCGGAGGCGGTGCGGCGGCTCTGGTACCTCGTCCAGGCCGACGACCGGACCAGCGGCAGCGCGCGACAGGCGCTGGTCCTGCTCTTCGAGACCCTGACCACCGCGACCGGCAACGCTCTGGCGGTGCTCGACTGGCTGGACCGGCGGGTACGGACCGAGAGCAGGGTGGGAGAAGCCGCCCGTCCTCTGCTGCGAACCGTGCTGATGGTGCTGTCCGCACGTGACAGCGATCTCGGGACGCCGGTGGCGGCCCTGCAGTTACGCAGGCGACCCGACAGCGCCGACGTCCTCGGCAGGCTCTGGGCCGCCCTCCTCGTCAACCGCCCCTACCGCAGGACGTCGATCAGCACGCTGCACGAAACCCTGTCCTGCTTCGACGAGCGGGACGCCGGCGAGACCGAAGTCGTCAAGGCGCTGATGGCCGCGCTGGCACGTGCGCTGCCCGTGAGGGAGTGTCCGCTGCTCGCGCGGGACTTCCGCACGTACGTCATGACACGGGACCTCCCCAGGCATCGGCTGGAGGTCTTCCTGTCCCTGCTCCACCTGTTCTTCGGCTCCGAGACCGACCCCCCTTCGCATCCTCCTCGAGGAGAGCTATGACATATCCGATCGTCCAACAGCAGACGCTCGAACCGGTGATGAAGCCGTCCTTTCTGCAAGCGGCGCGCCGATCGGTGAGCGATCTCCCACGCACGCTGCCCCACCAGGTGCTGGTCTTCAAGCACGGCGCGTCTCTGGTGCGCGGCGACGAGCGCTACATCCACGGAAACGAGCCCCACGTGCTGGAGGCGACGAGCGTCAGCGTCGTCGACATGACCGTGGGCCGGGCGGTCACCGTCCAGGTCCCCATCAAGTCGGCGGGAGCCACCGAGTTCACGGTCTCCGCGACCTTCGCCTGCACGGTTCGCGATCCTGAGGCCGTCGTTCGCGACGGGCATCAGGACGTCGCGGGAGCGCTCACGAACTACCTGTGCGCTCACCAGCGCCTGTTCGAGCTCGGGCTGCCGTATGAACTCGACGCCGTCGAGCAGGTGCGGGGGGACGTCGCCGCACAGCTGTACGCGTACTGCACGATGACCCCGCCGCTCGTCTCCGGCATGGAGATCGTGCTGTCCCACGTGCACGTGGCGAAGCCGGAGGAGGTGGCCCAAAGCCAGCGGGACCGCGAGGTGAAGCGCTACGACCTGCGGGGAGACCACGAACTGAAGACGGAGGCCCGTTTTCGCGAACGCGAGTACGAACTGCAGGAGCAGGACTACCAGCACCACAGGATCAGCCAGGACCGGCAGTTCGCTCGCACCCAGGCGTCCGCTGACCGCAGTCACCAGATCGAGGACGCGGCCAAGATGCGGGAGTACCTGCAGAGCGGCTCAGGAGCCCACGAAACGCTGTTGCTGTCGGCACCCGATCTGAGCCCGGCCGACTACACCGAGCACCTCGCTGGCTTCGCCAAGGACGCCCGGCAGGACGCTCTCGCACGGGTGGCGACGGCACTGGACGACCTGCGCTGGAGCCGGAAGGTCAGCTACGAGATGCAGGTGAAGCGCGCGGAAGGCCGTATCGAGGTTATCCGGGCCGCCATCCACCGCGGGCTGTTCGACCAGGCAGCGGGCGAGGATCTCCTGCGCATGCTGGAGGCCGGCGACGCGACCGCGCCGGTGGACGGGAACAGCCTGGCAGGCACGAACCAGGCGGCGGTGGAGCCGACCGGTCCGGCGGAACCACGCCATCCGGTCGACGGAGACGGACACAGCAGACGCGCCGGAGACGGCCAGGAGCACCCGTTCCGTGACGACCCGCTGATGGAGGAGGACATGCGTGCCTGACACGGCCACCCGCCAGACTCCTCTCAACGGACACTCGCTGAGAATCCCCTCCACGCGGCGGGGTGGCGGCACATCTCCGCAGCCCGTACGAGTCTCCGCAGTGCGCGGGAGGGCGGGTCGCTTCCTCCGGTGGCTGGCCGGAGTCGACGAGCGCCTGATTCGCGAGGTGGGCCAGGAGCGCGCCCGTTACACGAGCCTGGGCGGCATCGTGGCCAGTACGGCACTGGTCGCCGGAGCGTCTTTGCTCGGCGCGGCGACGCTGGTGACCGGCGTATTCTGGCTCTTCCTGCTGCCCTTCGCCCTTGCCTGGTCGTGCGCCGTCGCCAATCTGGACCGGTTCCTGATCAGCGGCATGCACGGCAAGGAACGCGCTCGCCGCCGGTCGCTCAGCGCCGTCGCGCGTATCTTCGTGGCCGTCGTTCTCGGGCTGATCATCGCTGAGCCGCTCACGCTGACCATCTTCCAGACGAGACTGGATCAGGAGATCCGAAGCGCGCGGCTGCGGGAAGTGACGGTGCTGGAGAGCAGGCTCACGCGGTGCAACCCCCTACCGGGGGAGAACCAGAACGTGACCGCCCCCGACTGCGCCGAGTACGTCCTTTCCGGCGGCCAGGCGTCGGTGGCGACCGGGGCCAACCTGACGGAGCTCAAGGACCAGGTCAAGCAGGCGCGCGACGGGCTCGCCCGCGACAGAAGGGAACTCCGGGACCGCCAGAACGCGGCCAGGAAGGAGTGCAACGGCACTTCCGGCGAAGGGCTGACAGGCCGGTTCGGCGTCGGGCCGAGTTGCCGGAAGCTGCGCGCCGAAGCCGACAAGTTCGCCTCGGACAGCAGGATCGACCAGCGCCAGAAGACGCTGCTCGGCCTCGAAACCCAGTTGAACGCGCTGGCCGGTGAGAAGAACAAGAACGAGGCCGAGGAGAGCCGCCTGATCAGCAAGAAGATCGCCGACACGGTCCGGCAGAAGAAGGAGTCCTACCAGCGGATCGACCTGCTCGAACGTTGGGAGGCATTGGGAACGCTGTCCAGCCAGAGCGGCTTCGTTACATTCGTACACTGGCTGTTGCGCATCTTCTTCGTCCTGTTCGACTGCCTTCCCGTGATCAGCAAGCTGATCAACGGATCCACCTCGTACGACGAACTGATTGACAGGAAGCGGCGAAGCGACCTGGACAGGGCCGAAGCGAAGCGCCAGGCGGAGGACAGGAAGGTCGTCGGCGAGTACGAGCACCAGCTCCACGAGGAGAACAGGCGCTTCCAGCGGAAACGGCAGCAGGTCGACCTCGAGACCCGGCTGGAGACCCTCCACCAGACGGAGGAGGTCGACAAGCTAGCCGCCAGGATCCGCCGAGGCACGAGTAGCGACGGATCGCGCGATCAGTGACCGCCCGGCCGGGCCTGGCACGCGGCAGGCCCGGCCTCTCCGGTGTTACGTGCGGGTGGTCAGGCGAGGACCTGGCGGGTCGCCGCCCTCCCAGTGCCCCGTACTCCGCGGCAGGGAGAAGTAGACTTCCTGGGATGACGTTCGATCTACATGGGCGTACGCGCCGGCTCGAACTCGCCGACCAGGAGTTGCGGTCCTTCGAGGCGGTCGTGCTGGAGGCCACGCCCGAGGGTGTC
Organism: Microbispora amethystogenes; assembly: GCF_016863015.1. Taxonomy (GTDB): domain Bacteria; phylum Actinomycetota; class Actinomycetes; order Streptosporangiales; family Streptosporangiaceae; genus Microbispora; species Microbispora amethystogenes. The sequence continues at coordinate 44,046 of NZ_BOOB01000012.1, forward strand.
GTCCTGGACCGGTCGGCCTTCTATCCGGGCGGCGGCGGTCAGCCCCCGGACCAGGGCGTGCTGCTGTGGCAGGGCGTCGAGACCAGGATCGAGGGCGTCCGCAAGGGAGACGACCTCTACCTGATCCCGGCGCAGGACGATCCGATCCCGCCCGCGGGGACCGTCGTACGGGCGGCCGTCGCCGACGAACGGCGCTCGGCCCTCATGCGCACCCACTCCGGCCTGCACGTGCTCTGCGGCGTCGTGTTCCGCGACTACGGCGCCCTCGTGACCGGCGGGAACATGGAGCCCTTCACCGCGCGGATGGACTTCAACCTCCCCGAGGTGCCGCCGGGCTTCAAGGAGGCCGTCGAGGACGCCTGCAACGCCGAGATCGCGGCCGACCGCCGCATCGACGTACGGGTGCTGCCGCGCGAGGAGGCCTTCGCGATCCCCGACATCATCCGCACCGCGACGAACCTCGTGCCCGAGGGCATCCCGGAGGTACGGATCATCGACATCACCGGGCTGGACACCCAGGCCGACGGAGGCACGCACGTCGCCTCGACCAAGCAGATCGGCAGGATCAGGGTCGCCAAGATCGAGAGCAAGGGCCGCGGCTTCCGTCGCCTGCGCATCGCGGTCTCCGACTGAGCCGTCCCCCGCGAGGTGCGGACCGCGTACGGCCCGCACCTTTCCGCTGTTCTTCGTTCCTTACGGGGCCGGGTAGTCCGTGACGTACACCGGCGCGCCGACCTTGGTCGTGTCGGCCGCGTCGCCCACGCCGTTGACGACGTGGTCGATCGTGCCCGCGCTGAGGTTGACCGTCATGATGTGGTGCAGCCGCACGCCCGGGGTGCGGGGCACCTCGAAGCCGTTCTCGGTGTGGATCGACGGGTTGTTCTGGTTGAAGACGTAAACACCCGCGCCGTACAGGCGATGCGTCCGCACCCGGTCGCCGACCTTGTAACCGGCGTACCCCTCGACCTTGCCGTTCATCCAGTCGGCCTGGGTCGGCGGGTCGTACGGCAGCTCGTTCTGGTAGAGGATCGTCGTGCCGTCGTCGCCGTTCCAGACCGTGTTGTAGCGCTGGAAGTGCTCGACGAACAGGCCGGTCGCCGTCACGTGGTCGCCGTTGACGACGGCGCCGTAGCGGCCGATGTTGGTCTGCCAGCGCTGCGTGTCGGTGAAGCCCTCGACGCCGTGGTCGGCGCGCCACACCCACGTGTGGTCGATGAGCACGTCGTCGCTGTCGACCTGCAGCGCGACGTCGGTCTTGCCGACGTGCGGCCCGCCGACGCGGAAGTACACGTCGGAGAGGGTCGTCGGGTCGTTCGCCGAGGTCCGGTGCCCGCCGTGCTCCCTGCCCACGCGCAGCAGGACCGGCGACCTCTCCGTTCCGGCGTCGATGGTCACGCCCGCGACGACGACGCCGGGGACGTCCGCGACGTCGATCGGAGTCGAGCCGTGGACGGCGGTGAGCGTGGCGTGCCCGAGGCCGAGGACCACCGTGCCGGGACGCCTGACCTCGATGCTCCGCGCGATGTCGTACACGCCCGGCGTGAGCAGCAGGTGCCTGCCCCGGGCGAGCTGGCTGTTGATGGTCTGCACGGAATCCGACGGCCTGGCGACGAAGAAGTCGCCGATCGGCAGCGTACGGCCCGGGGTCGGGCCGTTCGCCCAGGAGACGCCCCGGGTGTTCTTCCGCGCCGCGGGCACCCGCACGTTGTATCTGCCCTGCGCGTCCACGAACAGGTACGGCTTCTCACGGCTGACCGGCGTGGTGTCGAGCGTCGTGTACGGCGGGTTGGGGAACCCGCTCTCGTCGGGCGCTCCGACGACCCCGGAGAAGACCTGGTTCCACACGCCGTTGGACCAGCCGGCGATCTCGGTGTTGCGGGTCAGCCACTGCTGCTGCGAGCCGTTGATGACGGAGGGCAGCTTGGAGTCGGCGATGAAGCCACCGCTGGCGTACTGCGGGCCGGCGGTGCAGTAGTCCATCAGCGACAACGTGCCGCCGGTGACGTTGAGACGGCGCATCGAGACGGCCTGGGAGACGGCCCAGAAGTTCGCCCCCTTCCGGCAGTCGTCCTGCCCGGCCCCGTTGATGTTGATCGACAGGTTGGACAGCGTGCGCCAGAAGTTGACGAGCGCGAGGCAGTTGCCGGTGCCGTTGTTCTCCAGGCAGCGGTTGTAGACCTCGACCTTGCCGTTGATGACGACGTCTCCGGGGGAGGCGCCGAGACCGGCGATCTCGGTGTAGTAGCCGACCTTGATCTGCAGCGGGTGCTCCGCCGTGCCGTACGTGCCGGGCCGGAAGAGATAGGCGTGCCGGGACGTGCCCATCTCGTTGTCCACCTGGGCGGCGTTGGCCGCGTCGAGGGTCGCCTGGATGTCGGCGACCGGCATGCTCGGGTCGAAGACGGTGACGTTCGGGCCCAGGTTCGCGACGCCCGGGTTTTGCGGGGTGGCCACGGCTGCCGGGGGTGCCGCGGACAGCGCGGCGGCCGTCATCAGCAGGCCGGTGGAGAACACGAGGCCGATCCGGTGACGGCCGGTCATGCGGTTCGTCCTTCCCGCTGAATGCCGAATGCGGAGGACGTGGGGGTGGACGGCGGGTAGGAGGACACCGCGTGGGGGGTCCCTCGACGGGCGCGGTGGCCCGTTCCGGTGCCGGGGTGGCTCACGATCGTCATCGACCTGCCTACTCAGGGGGTGGACGGCCTGACACCGGCCGGCCCCCCGCGAAGGCTCGTGAGAGCGCTCTCTTGGGTGGGCGGGCTTGTATCAAGCCGCGAAGAATGTGATGAGTCGTTTGTACCCCGCGAACCCCTTCTGGCGCTATGTCCTCGGCCGCCCCTCTTGCCCGCGCGAGGCGCGGTCCGGCGTCGCGGTCCGTCCGGAACACGCTCTCGTCGGAGGCGTCAAAGACGGTCGTGCAGCTCCCGCAACAGTGCGACGCTTTCGTGGCCAGGCCGGGCCTCCACGCACAGCCTCTCGATCACTTTCGTGTAGATGTCGAGGTCCTCGCGCTTGTCGAGGTAGAGCGCGCTGCTGAGCTGTTCGAGATAGACCAGATCGGGAAGGTCCGGCTCGGTGAACCGCAGCATCGTGAACGCCTGGCCGATCAGAGCATGGCCGGCAGCGCCGTACGGAAGAATCTGGACAGTCACATGGTCGCGTTGCCCCATCTCGATGAGGTGCCGCAACTGGCCCCGCATCACCTCAGGACCTCCGACCGGGCGCCGGAGAACGCTCTCCTCGATCACTGTCCACAACGTCGGCCGTTCAGCCGCCGCCAGAATCCGCTGACGCTCTCGCCGCACCTCGACTCGGCGTTTGACCTCCAGCGGCATCGCGTCCGGCTGGGCGAGCCTGATGTGCGCCTGGGCGTAGTCCTCTGTCTGCAGGAGAGCGGGGACGGCGTGCGGCTCGTACGTCCTGATGACCGAGGCTCCCGCCTCCAGTCCCAGATAGACGTTGAGCCAGGGTGGCAGGACATCGCTGTACTTGTGCCACCAGCCCGGATTGTTGGCCTGCTTCACCAGGCCGAGGAACGCCGCGCGCTCCTCGGCGTCCGTCACGCCGTAGAGCGTCAGGAGATCGGCGACGTCCCGCTCCTTGAAAGGGCTCCGGCCCAGCTCAAGCCGACTGATCTTGGATTCACTACCTCGAATGAGATGTCCCGCTTCAGAGCGAGATATACCTTTCGCCTCACGCAGCCGACGTAGCTGGCTGCCCAGTGTGATGCGCAGGACGGTCGGTCCGCTTCCCGATTGACCGGGATTCCCGTCGGCCGGCCATCCGCTTCCTGCGAGTACCGCCGCCATGAACTCTCTCCCGCGCAGATGCCTGACCGGGGAAACCACGCCTCGATGAGGGTCTGCGCACGTTGAACCGTCCCGGACCGGACAGTACGCCATCGAATTGTCCGGCGCCCATGGTAGCCCAGTCCGTCGCGGGATCCACAATGCATGTGCAAATAGCCGCTCATGCGCATGTGCAACTCTACAGGGCTCCCCCAGGGGCGGGCACAACGGCAGGAGAGCACCAGACAGAAGGCAGCAAGGGAATCTCTCTCGAACGAAACTCCCTAACCGTACGGACCGAAACTCCAGTCGACCATGAGGAACGCCTCACTACCCGATAAAAAGCATCTGCACGTGCATCTGGTCGGTCATAATCACGTGCGGATGGCCCTTGCACGGAGGTGATCGCTGGGCGAGGATAAGCGCCATCGAGCATGGCGCCTCATAGAGGCCATACGAAAACGAACGGCCCTCCGTGTACGAGACAGAGGGCCGTTCCTGATCAGGTCCCGCGCTTCCACCGCACGAAAGGACATGAACGATGACGAAGATACCCCCTGCGACCCACGGCCGGTGGGTCCCACCGGCCATTCCGCTGAGATCACGGGCCGCGAGGCCGGCCACGGCTTCGGGCGCGGCCTCGTGAGTCCCCGGGACAGGACACCGTCGGAAACGACGGACCACCCCGGCGCGACGACCGATCAGCCTGTGGGCCCACGGAGATGCCGGCTGGCGCGCGGGCGCGTGGAGGCCAGCGGGCCCGGTGACGGACACCCTCCAGCGCTGCTGTCCTCCCGCGCCCTCCTCCTCGTGTTCGTCTCCGTGCAGACCGGGGTGACCGTGACCGTCAGCCCGGCGCTCGCGCTCCCGATCGGCGTCGCCCTCACCACTCTGGCTCTCCTGCACAAGCTGACGGGTTCCTGACGGCGCTCGGCTCTCGGAGCATCGGCCAAGCGGGGCAAGGCACCGGTGCCGATCCGCCGCCGGGAGCGGTCGACGGCGTCCGGCTGACCGGCTGGACGCCGTCGACCAGGCCACCCGGAGCGAGCCGTCAATCCCGAGTGCGAATCACCGAAAGGGCTTTCTCCGTCACCGCCATCCACATCGCGAAGACGGCGCAGCCGCTCTCGAATGCGACGAGCCGCGAATACCATTTCTGGTCCGTCCCTTCGGCCTGCGCCACCGTACGGAGCAGTAACAGGCCACCGGTGAGATTGACCAGACCCCAAACAAGGTTGACCGCCGGGCCGGAATTCCGGCCGAACGGGGTGAGGTGCCGGCGTCCCGTCACCGCCGTCCCCAGGTGGGGAGCGCTGTTACTCACCAGCAGTCCGGCGGTGAACGCCCGGGCCTCAGGAGACAATCCCATCAGTCCTCCGTCCCGGCCGCATTCACCTGGCCGGTCCATCCGTTGTGGAAAAGCATTGTCCGTACGTAATCATCCGTACGGACAGAATGCCGGACCGAGCCTTTTCGGGCGAGCCTTTCGGAACCGCGGCGCCCTTCCGGGTGAAAGCGCCGTTCAGCACTCCGCGTACGGCGGCTGAAGCGGAAGCCCTGGATCGGCCTGTCTCACGGACCGGCCGCGCAGGGAACCCGCAGTCACCACGACGAGCCCGGCGAGGGCGAGGCCGGCGCCGACCCACAGCGGGGAGACGTACCCGTACCCGGCGGCGAGCGCCAGACCACCGAGCCAGGCGCCGAGCGCGTTGCCGACGTTGAAGGCGGCGATGTCGGCGCCGGAGGCCAGGGTGGGCGCATCCTGGGCGTACTTCATGGTCCGCACCTGCAGGCCGGGCGCGCTCGCGAGGTCGATGGTGCCCATCAGCAGCAGCGAGACGATCGTCGCGACCCGGTTCTCCGCGGTGAGGGCGAGGGCGGCCATGACGACAGTGAGGAGCGCCATGATGCCGATCAACGAGGCGTTCAGGGACCTGTCGGCCGCCAGCGGACGATGCCCGCGGTCAGCACGAGGGCGCCGACGGCGACGCTCAACCCGTAGACGGAGACGAGGTAGCCGGCCACCAGCTCGTGGGCGTCTGCGTCAGCCATATCCAGGCCAAGACGGGGGTCGCCCAGTCCACCGTCTCCACCTACATGGCCACGCTCGAACGGGCGGGCCTCGTCCGCTCCACCCGCGTCGGGAAGTGGACCCACTACCGGCGCGACGAGGAGGGCATCGCCCGGCTCATCGAGACGATCAGGCGCAGCGTCGGAAGCGCCGACGTGGCAGACGTCGTCCGCCTGTGAGCTGCCGCCTGCCGAGCGGGCACGACCCACCCGGCAAGGGATTCCGTCAGGCCGGCCTCAGTGGCCGTGTCCGTGGAACTCGGCTCCGGCGTCCGCCCGGGCCGGCAGGAGCACGGCGGTGACCACCACGGCCAGGGACAGCACCGCGCCGATGACGAAGGCAAGCCTCATGCCGCCGAGGTTGGCGAGCATCTCCGTCGTTCCCGCGGACCTCAGGGCGTCGGCCCGCGCGCTCATCACGGTGATCACGAGCGCGGTGCCAAAGGCCGCGGCGACCTGCTGCAGCGTGCTCAGGATCGAGCTGCCGTGGGAGTACAGGTGCGGGGGAACCGCGCCGAGCCCGAGGGTGAACACGGGGGTGAAGGTCGCGGCCAGGCTCACCATCAGCAGTGCGTGCAGACCCAGGAGCTGCCAGAACGGCATGGTCATCGTGACCTGGGTGAAGCCGGCGAGCGCGATCATGATGCCGACCGCGCCGGGAACGACCAGAACCCGGCCGCCGAACCGGTCGAACAGGCGGCCGACGATCGGGCCGAGGAGCCCCATCGCGAGGCCGCCCGGCATCACGAGGAGCCCGGTCTCCAGGGGACTGAGCTGCCGGACGTTCTGCAGGTACAGCGGCAGCAGGATCATCGCGCCGAGCATCGCCATGAAGGAGACCGACATCATGATCAGCGCGATCGTGTAGGTGCGGTGGCGCAGGGTGCGCAGGTCCATCAGCGGCACGCCGCGCTTCTGCAACGACAGCTGGCGGACGACGAAGAGCACGATGGCGACCAGGCCCGCCGCGACGATCGAGGCGGCCACGCGGACGTCGCCACCCTCGAACCGGCTGAGCCCGTAGACCAGGCCGCCGAAGCCGGCGGCGGCGGTCACCACGCTCAGCCAGTCGATGGTGCCGGCCTGGGGCTCCCCGACGTTCTTGAGCTGCCGCAGGCCGCCCCAGGTGATCAACGCGGCGATGGGGAGCACCACGGCGAACAGCAGCCGCCAGGACCCGAACTGGAGGATCACCCCCGAGACCGCCGGGCCCATGGCGGGCGCGACCGAGATGGCCAGCGTGACGTTGCCCATCACACGGCCGCGGTCCGACTCAGGCACAACCTGCATCAACGTCGTCATCAGCAGCGGCATCATCACGGCCGTCCCGGACGCCTGGATGATGCGGGCGCCCAGCAGCAGCTCGAACGACGGCGCGACGGCGGCCAGCGTCGTGCCGAGCAGGAACAACGCCATCGCGGTGGCGTACGCACCACGGGTGGACGCCCGTTGCAGGAACCACCCGGTGATCGGGATGACGGCTGCCATGGTCAGCATGAAGGCGGTCGACAACCACTGCGCCGTCTGTTCCGTGATCTGCAGTGCGCCCATCAGCCGCGGAATCGCGTTGATCAGGAGCGTCTCGTTCAGGATGACCACGAACGTGGCGAGCACCAGCAACCGGATCACGGCCGGGGTGCGCCCCGAGGCGGCGGGGGCCACAGGCTTGGCGGGTGAATCAGTCTGTGCGATTGACACGGTACCTCGATCAGGATCGTCGGAACATGACGCGGGCATAGCTGGGGCTCAGCCCTGGGCCCCGCAAGAAGTTGCGTTCATGGAAAGCCTGACGGACGCCACCGACAAAACTCATCGCCCATGCCCAGAGTTACGGCACGTGCCATGAAATGTCACATGGTTTTCACCTGAGACGGACACCGACGGCCCGCTGCCGGTCCCTACGCAGCCGCCCGGGGCGCGCCTCCAAGGCGCTCACGCCGTACGCGGCCTCACCCGAGCGGTAGAGGTCAACCGGATCCGCGAGCGAGGCGTCAACACTCTGTCGCATCCCATATCTCAGGAGTGAGCACATCGTGCGTCAGGTCCCCTTTGGCCTGCTGGCAGCGGCCGTCACCGTTCCCCTGCTCGCCGCCCCCGCCCAGGCCGCCACACCTGCCGTCCAGATCACCAAGATCTACTACGACTCGCCCGGCTCGCCGGACACCGGCTCCAACAGCAGCCTGAACGGCGAGTACGTACAGATCAGGAACACCACCCGGAAGGTCGTCAGCCTCAAGGGCTGGACGATGCGCGACAAGACAAAGCAGGCAGGTCACGTCTACACGTTCGGGGCGTTCACCCTCAAGCCCGGGAAGACGGTCACCCTCCGCACCGGCAAGGGGAAGAACACCTCCACCACCCTCTACTGGGGCCGGAGCGGCAACACCTTCGCCTACATCTGGAACCAGGACAAGGACACCGCCTACCTGCACAACGCCGGCGGCAAGCTCATCGACTCCTGCTCGTACAACAACCCCAAGGCGGCCTACGTCACCTGCTGAAAGCCCGGGACACGCGGGCGCTCAGGCACGCGCCCCGTGGAAGCGCTCGGCCTGGGACCCTGGCCAGTACGCCGAGGCGCGCCACCGGCGCGCAGCTCGGGACCGGTCATGCGGACACCGATCCAGTCCGGGAAGCTGTGGGAGCCTTGATACGTGGCGATGCAGTGGTCTCGGCAGGAGGTCGTCAGAGCGGTCACGACATGCTTGCTACGCGCCGACACCACAATTGACGGGTACTCCGTCGTCGGCGTGATCGCGGAGCCCGACTGCATGCTGGTGCTTTTCCGCTGGCGACGAGATCCGAACACGTACGCCCTCAAGATTGCGTTCCCGACGGCGCCGGAGAGTCCCTGGACCGGCCTGTCGGTGACCTCACCGGATGCATGGGCCGCAGACGTCGCCGCTCTTCTCTCGGAGGAACTCGGGACAGGGCTGGTTCGTCCTGGCCGCCGGCTGGTTCGCGACGGGTACGTTCTCCTGGACACCCATGAAGCTCCGGACGTCTGCCCCGCAGGGTTCTCCATCAGTCCGGTTCCACTCGACGACGCGGTGCCCTCCCTCCCACGGTCGCAGAAGACCTCCGGATCGCCTCCGGCACAGGTTGCGGCTGCCACGGCCGGCTGTTGGTTGGCCGAGGCGGGAATGGATGTGACCACCCCCAGGCAGTCGATCGCCGAGGGAAAGCTCGTCTGCTGGCTCCAGGCCTCCGTCGACAATGCCCGTTGGAGACCTTTCGTCGGCCAGGCGGCCGCGTCCTGGGAGGACGAACAGCACACCGTCGCCCGTCTCGACCTGGTGCACATCCGGCCTGAGGTCCCATCAGAGGTACGGGATGCGCTGATCCGTCTCACGGTCTTCGAGGCAGCCGAGGCCGGTGCCCTACGCGTGGTCACCGCGATCGACGAGCCCGAGCTCCAGGGACTCGGCTTTCGACCAGCGTGCGGCGGCGGCTTTGAAATTTACACCGGCAGCGTTGGATCACCCCCGGACCCCACGTCCGCCTGAGACCGTGATCCCGCTTGCGGCCCGCCCGAGCGGCTTCTTTCGAGCGCCCCCCGCCACCGCGGTGACCCTGACGACATGCCCTGCCGCATCTCTCCAGCCAAGGCAGCGGAACCGAAAAGTTTCGAAAAACCCGCCATCAGCTTGGGCGCGGGCGTAGAGCCCACTCTCGCACTTCTCCGCCCCGCAGCATCCATGGGCCGCGAAGTCACTGGTGATCGGATCTCTTGACGTACAACTGGCAACTTCCTATGGTCTGCATTACTTTCGTAACAGCCTCGAAACTTTCGGTCACCCCCGTCGCCCATAGATGGAGTCACGACTTGCCGCCACCCGCCCGGCGGGGCTGACCTGATCCACAGAGCCATCACATCCCTGTTCTCAACCCGAGGAGTTCCTGTGGTTCGTTCCGCACTGTCCATCGGCGTCCTGAGCGCCACGGTCCTGCTGGGCGGGGTGGCTCTCACCAGCTCGGCCTCGGCCGAGCCGGGCGCCGCCGCCGCACCGCCCAAGGCCGTCCGCTACCCGGCGGACTCGCTGCGCGCCCTCGGCGACCGGACCGGCCTGCGCATCGGCACCGCCGTGAACATGGACGAACTCGGCAGCAACACCGACTACACGCGGATCACGGCCGAGCAGTTCTCCAGCGTCACCCCGGAGAACGTGATGAAGTGGCAGCTCGTGGAGCCCACCCGCGGCACCTACGACTGGGCGCCGGCCGACCGGCTGGTCGCCTTCGCGAAGGCCAACAAGCAGCTGGTCCGCGGACACACGCTGGTATGGCACAGCCAGTTGCCCACCTGGCTCTCCTCGGACGGCTACACCACCACCCTGTCCAACGACGAGCTGAAGGCCCTGCTCAAGAAGCACGTCCAGGACCAGGCGAAGCACTTCAAGGGCGACATCTGGCAGTGGGACGTCGTCAACGAGGCGTTCGACGACGACGGGAAGCCCCGCCAGACCGTCTGGTACAAGGCGTGGGGCGGCCTCGGCTACATCGCCGACGCCTTCCGCTGGGCGCACGAGGCCGACCCGAAGGCCCTGCTGTTCTACAACGACTACAACCTCGAGTTCACCGGGCCGAAGAGCAACGCGGTGTACGACTTCGTCAAGACCCTGAAGGCCCAGCGCGTGCCCATCGACGGCGTCGGCTTCCAAGGCCACCTCGACACGCAGTACGGCTTCCCGGACCTGCAGAACAACCTGCAGCGCTTCGCCGACCTCGGCCTGAAGGTGGCCGAGACCGAGGTGGACGTCCGTACGTTCACCCAGGCCGCGCCGAACGTGAACACCCCGACCGACCCGCTGGCTCCGTACGCCCAGGAGAGCTACTGGTCCCGCGCCCTGAAGGCCTGCCTGGCGGTGCGCGAGTGCATCTCGTTCACCCCGTGGGGCTTCGGCGACACGTACTCCTGGATCCCGGGCTGGTTCGACAACCCGCAGGAGGGTGCCGCGCTGCTGTACGACGCGGACCTGAAGCCCAAGTCGCAGTACTACGTGATCCAGCAGGACCTGGCACTCGCCGCCGGCGCCCCGCGCCGGACCGGCCCTGGCGCCGGTCACTGACCGAACCGACAGACCTGGGGTCGCCCTCCGCAGGGCGGCCCCAACGCCATACTCCTGGGGAGAACTCCTGCGCCAGCTGAGCATCGACCGCGGCCCGCGAGCTGCTGTCCGGCGACCAGGACCTGGACGCTGTGTTCGCCACCTCGGACGAGCTGGCGATCGGCGCGATGGAAGCGGCGCGTGAGAAGGGGCTGCGGGTGCCGGAAGACCTGGCGGTCGCCGGCTTCGGCGACATCCACGCCGCCTCCTGCACGACCCCGGCGCTCACCACCGTCCGGGTGCCCGCCGCGGACCAGGCCCTGGCCCTGGCGCGACTGCTCATGTCCCGCCTCGACGGCCGCCACACCAGCTCCGTCGTCCTCCCCACGCGCCTGGTGGTCCGCGCCACGACCTGACCCTCCCGGCCCTCACGGCGGAGGATCTACCAGGGGATCGGGCCCTCCTCCGAGCTGAACGTGCCGGTCGGGCCGCCGGGCGGAAGGGTCGCCATCCGCACGGCCACCGCCGCGCCCTCGGCCGCCGTACGGGTGCCGGTGTGGCCGGTCAGGTCGGTGGCGCAGTGGCCCGGGTCCACCGCGTTGACGAGGATGCCAGCCCCGGCCAGCTCGTTCGCGTAGAGCACGGTGAGCGCGTTGAGCGCGCTCTTCGCCGAGTTGTAGGCCAGCATGGCCCACCCCACGTTGAAGTCGTCCTTCGCCTGGGTGAGGGTGAGGGAGGCCAGCCGGGTGGTCATGTTGACGATCCTGGCCTCGCCGGCCGCCCGCAGCAGCGGGATCATCGCGCGGGTGACGGTGACCACCCCGAACACGCCCACCTCGTAGGTGGCGCGCATGTGGTCCGCCGTCGCGTCCGCCGGGCTGACGCCGTAGTCGCCGCAGACCGCGGCGTTGTTGACCAGCACGTCGAGCCGCCCGAACTCCTCTCCCACGAGCTTGGCCGCGTTCCCGACCGCCGCGTCGTCGGTGACGTCGAGCAGCACGGGACGGGTGCCTTCAGGGGCGTGGCTCTCGTCGCGTACCCCGGCGACCACCGTCATGCCGCGCCCGGCGAGCTGCCGCGCGATCTCCCTGCCGATTCCGCGTCCCGCTCCCGTGACCAGTGCGACTTTCATCTGACTGTCCTCCTTCTGCGTCCAGGGCGCCCAGTCTCGGAGCGATCACTTGGAGCCGCCTGAGAGCTCACTTGGACCAGTCAAGGGAACGCTCCGGGGGGACTGAGTAACGCATGAGGAGGAGCTGTCATGAGCGAGACCATCGCCGGAGTCGCCGTTCCCGACTCGACGCTCTCCACCGAGGCGACCGAGCTGGTGCGGGAGGCGGCGCCCCCGCTCCTCTACCACCACTCGCGCCGGGTGTTCCTGTTCGGGTCGTTGCGGGGCCGGCGGCTCGGGCTGCGGGCCGATCCCGAGCTGCTCTACGTCGGGGCGATGTTCCACGACCTCGGGCTCACCGAGCGATATCGGCGTACGGACCAGCGGTTCGAGATCGACGGCGCCGACGAGGCGCGCCGGTTCCTTGCCTCCCACGGCGTGCCCGAGGACGACGTACGCAAGGTCTGGGAGGGCATCGCCCTGCACACCACACCGGAGATTCCTTACCGGCTGGAGCCCGAGGTGGCCCTGGTGACCGCCGGGGTGGAGGCCGACGTGCTCGGCATCGGGTACGCCGACCTGGCCCCCGAGGACATCGCCGCGGTCGTCGCGGCCCATCCGCGTCCCGGCTTCAAGCGGCAGATCCTCGCGGCGTTCATCGAGGGGTTCAAGGATCGTCCCGACACCACGTTCGGCACCGTCAACGCCGACGTGCTGGAGCACTTCGTGCCCGGGTTCCGGCGCATCGACTTCGTCGAGGTGATCGAGAGCTCCGCCTGGCCCGAGTAACCGCCTGCCATCGATCTTTCGCGCCGTATGGCATGGGTTGTCTGGTGTCGTCCCCCGGTGCGAAGGCGAGTCCTTGTGACTCACGAACTCAGCTACGAGCAGTTCGAGACCCTCAAGCGCGAATTCGAGGCGAGGTTCGACGGCCCGCGACTACCAACCCCAGTACACAAAGAAACCCCCGAACCCGTAGGTTCGAGGGTTTCCGATGTCTTGCGACGTCACAGAGCGGAGAGCGTGGGATTCGAACCCACGAGACCGGTCACCCGGCCTAGCGGTTTTCAAGACCGCCGCCATCGTCCACTAGGCGAGCTCTCCCTGGTGGCGCCTCATGCGAGGCGCCATGCCGCAGACTAGTCTCTCACCGGCCCGGCCGTGACCGCGACCGCTGAAAAAGATCAGTCGACGGTCCTACAGGTGGTCCGGGATCTCGGAGAACTTGCGCTCCGCCAGTGCCTGCGGGCCGGCGAAGCCGTCGCCGACGGAGGCGGCCAGGCGGAGGTAGGCGTCCCGGGTGGCCTGCTGCAGCCGGTCCAGGTCGATCTCCGCTCCCTCCTCCAGGTGCGGGTCGTACGGCACGCGGACGACCGTACGGCAGCGGGCGGCGAAGTGGGCCTCCAGCTTGTCGAGGTCGACCGTCGACTTCGACCGCGGCCGTACGCTGCAGAGCACCACGGTGGCCGAACGGACGAGGTCGCCGTAGTGGTGCGCCTCCAGCCAGTCCAGCGTGGCCGAGGCCGCGCGGGCGCCGTCCACCGAGGGCGAGCTGACCAGCACGATCTGGTCGGCCATGCCCAGCACGCCCGACATGGCCGAGTGCAGGAGCCCCGTGCCGCAGTCGGTGATGCAGATGGAGTAGAAGTTCTCCAGCACCTGGGCCACCGAGTGGTAGTCCTTGGCGCTGAACGCCTCCGACACCGACGGGTCGCGGTCGGACGCCAGGATCTCCAGCCGCGAGGTGGTCTGCGAGGTGAAAGCCCGGATGTCCACGTACCGCTTGATCTGGGCCCGCTCGTTCAGCAGGTCGCGTACGGTCGCCGACGTCTCCAGCTCCACCTTGTCGGAGAGCGTTCCACGGTCCGGGTTGGCGTCGACGGCGATGACGCGGTCGCCGCGCACCTGCGCGAGCGTGGCGCCGAGGCCGACGGTCGTCGTGGTCTTGCCCACCCCGCCCTTGAGGCTGAGCACCGCGACCCGGTGATGCCCTGTGGCGACCGGCGTACGGGCGCGCTGGACGAGCTCGCGGCGGCGCCGCACTTCCGGGGCCTCGCCCGGCTTGATCAGCCCGGCGGACGCCTTGTAGACCAGGCGCCGCCAGCCCGTCGCGGGAGCGTTCCTACGGCCGCGCAGGAGGACGACCGGGTCGAGACTGTCGGCGTTCGGCTTGGATCCCGCCGTCTTGGGCCCTGTGGCGCGTGCCGGCGAGCTGAACGCGGAGACGGGCGGAGCGGGCCGCCGCGGCGACTGGTACGCCTCCCGCTCCGCGAAGGCGTCCCTCTCCGGAACAGCCGGAGCGATCGGGCCATCCGGGATGACCGGAGCAGCCTCGGCGGTGGAGCGAGGCGGGGCGGCGGGGCGAGCGGGGACGGGGGGATAGACGGAGGCGGTGGGACGCTCCGGTGCCGGTTCGGGAGCCACAACGGGCTCCGGTGCCGCGGCCTGCTCGGGCGCGGGGGTCACCGCCGGGCCCGGCTCGTACGGCTTGCGCTCCTCGGCCGCCAGGTCGTCCCGCAGGGAGCCGGTAAAGCGATCGTCCGTACGCTCGTCCCGCAGCGATCCGGTGAAGCGATCGTCCGTACGCTCGTCCCGTAGGGAACCAGTGAAGCGATCGTCCGTACGCTCGTCCCGTAGGGAACCAGTGAAGCGATCGTCCGCACGCTCGTCCCGCAGCGATCCGGTGAAGCGATCGTCCGCACGCTCGGACCGCAGGGAGCCGGTGAAGTGATCGTCCGTAGACTCGGGCCGCGGGGGCGCGAACGACGACGAGCCCTCCGAGGGAGCCGGAGGCTCCTCTGGCTCTGCGTCAGTGGCGTCTTCCTGCCTGACCGCCTCCACCGGCACCGCCGGCTCCAGCCAGCCCCGCAGCGGCTCCTTCGACGCGGACGGCGGGTCCGGGGTGTGACGCTGGCGGGTCTCGGTGTCCGAGAACGCCCCAATGTTGTAGGAATCGGTGTCCACGGGCGACGAGAACGCACCACGCCCGAAGGCCCCTCCGGGCGACGAGGCGGAGTGGTCGTCGTCCTCCTCCTCGTCCCGGTTCGCGCCCGGAGACTCCGGCTTGTCGGCCCCGGAGTCCGCGCTGCCGAACGACGGAGCGCTGACGGGCCCGGTCGACGTCCCCAGAGGCGTGCCGAAGGCGGCCGTCGGCGTCCCGAAGGATTTGTACGATTCCCCGCTCTCCGTCTCCGACGGCGCACTTCCGAACGGGGAGAACCGCACGGGCCCGGTGGAGGACTCCACCGACGGGCCCTCTTCCTCGCTCACGGCTGAGAGTTCATCGGAGCGTTCCGGCCGCACAGGTTCCGGCGGCGCGACGAAGGCCGTTTCGCCATATCCCGAGTCGGTTCCATATCCCGAATCGGTGCCGTATCCGTAGTCGTACGCGGAGGTCGCGGCGTTGTCGCCCTGGTCACCCGTGCCGTACGCGGCGGAGCCGCCGCCGTAACCGGACTCTCGGATCGGCCCGGTCGACGACGCCTCCCGGGTCTCCTCGTCCTCCTGGACCGGGGCGCCGTACGCGGACTCGGTCGTGGCGCGGAACAGCCCGCCGGACGCGGGCTCGGCCGGGACGAGGCTCCAGGGGTCGGCGGGGTACGGCGAGGCGGGCTCGGGCTCGGCGGCGGGCGAGGCCGGTGGAGAGGCGAGGGTCGCGGACGTGACCGCGCTCACCGCTATCTCTACCTCGTCGGGCATCTCCTTGATCGCGTCCAGCCACGCGAGCTGGTCCTCCAGAGAATGGGGATCCTCACGATCATGTCTCGCCACCGAGTACCCCCTCGGGATGGGCTTATGGGGTAGCAATCACATTGAAGATTAGCGCCACGTAATCCGCTGAATGCGGGCAACCGCCCTAGTTCTCCGTCACGCTACTTTAGGTCACATGCGCGCGATGGTGATTTCCGAACCCGGCGGACCCGAGGTTCTGGACTGGCGGGAAGTGCCCGATCCGCGTCCCGCCCCAGGTGAGGTGGTTATCGACGTCGCCGCCTCGGCCGTCAACCGGGCCGACCTCCTCCAGCGCCGCGGCCTCTACCCGCCGCCGCCCGGCGCCTCGGAGATCCCCGGTCTCGAGTGCTCCGGGGTGGTCGCCGAGGTCGGCGGGAACGTCCCCGGCGTCGCGCCCGGCGACCGGGTCTGCGCCCTGCTCGCGGGCGGCGGGTACGCGGAGCGGGTGGCCGTCCCGTGGCAGCAGGTCATGCCGGTGCCCGAGGGGCTCCCGCTCGACGAGGCGGCCGCGCTGCCCGAGGTCGCCTGCACGGTCTGGTCGAACGTCTTCATGACCGCCCGCCTGCGGAAGGGCGAGACCCTGCTCGTCCACGGCGGCGCGAGCGGCATCGGCACGATGGCGATCCAGCTCGCCAAGGCGTACGGCTCCCGGGTGCTGGTGACGGCGGGATCGGCCGAGAAGATCGAACGCTGCCGGGCCCTCGGCGCGGACGAGGCGGTGAACTACCACGAGGAGGACTTCGCCGAGCGCTTCGAGGGCCGGGCCGACGTCATCCTCGACATCATCGGCGCGAAGTATCTGGCCGGGAACATCCGGGCCCTCGCCACCGGCGGCAGGCTGGTGGTCATCGGCATGCAGGGCGGCGCCAGGGGCGAGCTCGACCTCGGGGCGCTGCTCGCCAAGCGGGCGGCGATCCACGCGACCGGGCTGCGTCACCGCCCGGTGGACGACAAGGGCGTGATCTGCCGGGGCGTCGTGGAGAGCGTCTGGCCGCTGGTCACCGCCGGGGCCGTACGGCCCGTGGTGCACGAGCGGATTCCGCTCGACCAGGCCGCGCGGGCGCACCGGGCGCTCGAAGAGGGGGCTCACGTCGGAAAGCTGCTGCTGGTCAGGTGAGCTAGGTTGGATCGGGTGAGCACCGGTGTGCCCCAGCGGAGTGAGTCAGGAGTTGTAAGCGATCGATGAACGCAGACGAGAGCACGCCGCAGATCGTGGTCGTGGGCCCGCAGGGCCTGTCGGTCTCCGGCGACGGTAGCGGCGAGCACGAGGAGCGATCCGTCGCCGACCTGGTGGAGCAGCCCGCCAAGGTGATGCGGATCGGCAGCATGATCCGCCAGCTTCTGGAGGAGGTGCGCGCCGCTCCCCTCGACGACGCCAGCCGCAAGCGGCTCAAGGACATCCACCAGAGCTCGATCAAGGAGCTGGAGGAGGGTCTGGCCCCCGAGCTCGTGGAGGAGCTGGAACGGCTGTCGCTGCCGTTCAGCGACGACAGCCCCACCCCGCCCAGCGACGCCGAGCTGAGAGTCGCGCACGCCCAGCTCGTCGGCTGGCTGGAGGGCCTGTTCCACGGCATCCAGACCACGTTGTTCGCCCAGCAGATGGCCGCGCGGGCCCAGCTCGAACAGATGCGCCGCGCCCTCCCCGGCGGCCTGACCCAGGCGGCCGCGGACGAGCAGGGCCACCGCGCCGGCGGCCCCTACCTGTAAGGCCTGTAAGACCTTTAAGGGCCGCGAAGGTCAGAAGAGTTCCTCCAGCACCACCGCGACGCCGTCGTCGTTGTTGGCCGCCGTCACGTGATCGACGGCGGCCAGCACGTCCGGGTGGGCGTTCGCCACCGCGTACGACGTGCCGGCCCAGCTCAGCATCGGCAGGTCGTTCGGCATGTCGCCAAAGGCGACCACCTCCGCCGGCTTGATCCCCCGCTCCTCCGCCAACGTGGCCAGCGCCGTCGCCTTGGTCACGCCGTACGCGCTCATCTCCAGCAGCGCCCGGCCGCTGGAGTGCGTCGGGGTCACGATGTCGCCCACGACCTCCAGGGCCACACGGACCAGTTCGTCGGGGTCCATCGCGGGATGAGCGGCGAGCAGCTTGGCACAGGGCAGGGAGGTCAGCGCGGCGGTCCCCACCTCACGTCCGCACGACACCTCACGGGAGTCCCAGCCGCCGAGCGCGTACGCCGCCTCGTGCGCGAAGTCGCCCTCGTACTCGACCGAGAACGTCAGGCCCGGCACATCCCGCCGGAGCCGGGCCACGCACTCCTCCAGGATGTCCGGGGCGATCAGATGCGACTCGACGATCCGCTCGGTGTGCAGGTCGTACACGAGTGCGCCGTTCGCGCAGATCGCGAGCCCGCAGTGCCCGACGGTTCCCGCGACGCTGTGCATCCACCGGGGCGGCCGCCCGGTGACGAAGACGAGGGTGCCGCCGGACTTCTCCACCCGGGCGAAGGCGGCGGCCGTACGCGATGAGATCGTTCCGTCGGTACGCAGCGCGGTGCCGTCGAGATCCGTGGCGATGAGGCGGGGGCAGGTCATAGCAGGTTCCAGTGTGCACTGTGACGCGCCATGACCTGCCCCCGGCCACCCCTGGGGCGAGAAATCTGCCCCAGACGTGGAACACCAACGGGCTCCATAGTGTTAGATGTGAAGGCGTTGTATTAGCTGTTCCCGTAGCGAAAACCAGTTTGACTGTATGAGCCACCCGGGGAGCTGTGCGACACACCGGGGGCCACGAGGTGTGGTCCCCAAGATTCACTTCCTTAGGGAGAGCAGTAATGGCTCAGGGAACCGTCAAGTGGTTCAACGCTGAGAAGGGCTTCGGCTTCATCGCACCGGACGGCGGCGAGCCCGACGTGTTCGTGCACTTCTCCGCGATCACTGGCAGCGGCTACCGCAACCTCGAGGACGGCCAGCGGGTCGAGTTCGAGGTCATCGCCGGTCCGAAGGGTCCGCAGGCGTCGAACGTCCGTGGTCTCTGACCTGACGTGACGGAGGCGGGGCTCGCGCAAGCGAGCCCC
>NZ_BOOB01000013.1 GCF_016863015.1 Microbispora amethystogenes
CTCGCGCAAGCGAGCCCCGCCTTTCGTATATCCGGCCGATGACAGGGGTCAATCGCCGGCTCTGTCGTCGGGTGTGATACCGCTCACATGAGGAGGCCTCCGTGCGTGAAAGTTTCACGCACGGAGGCCTCTTTCGGGTCTGATCGCCGATCCGGCGAAGAGATTTACATCACTCCTGACGCCCGCCCTCACTCGCCCAATCACCGGGCGCTGAGAAGGGCCGCCCGGCGGCGCGTCCCTAACGCGACACCGGCTCCAGGACGTCGAGTCCGACGTACGGTCGCAGCGCCTTCGGCACCACGACAGATCCGTCCGCCTGCTGGTGGTTCTCCAGGATCGCCACGATCCACCGGGTGGTGGCGAGCGTGCCGTTGAGTGTGGCCACGTGCTGCGGCCGGCCGTCCTCGTCGCGGTAGCGCACCTTCAGGCGGCGGGCCTGGAAGTCGGTGCAGTTCGAGGTCGAGGTCAGCTCGCGGTAGCGGCCCTGGGTGGGCACCCAGCCCTCGCAGTCGTACTTGCGGGCCGCCGACGAGCCGAGGTCGCCGCCCGCCACATCGATCACGCGGTAGGGGATCTCGACCTTCTCCAGCATCTCCTTCTCCCACGCGAGGAGCCGCAGGTGCTCCTCGTGCGCGTCCTCCGGACGGCAGTAGGAGAACATCTCCACCTTGTCGAACTGGTGGACGCGGATGATCCCCCGGGTGTCCTTGCCGTACGACCCCGCCTCGCGGCGGAAGCAGGACGACCACCCGGCGTAGCGCATCGGCAGCGCCGCCCGGTCGAGGATCTCGTCGGAGTGGTAGGCCGCCAGCGGCACCTCGCTGGTGCCGACCAGATAGAGGTCGTCGGCCTCAAGCCGGTAGACCTCGCTCGCGTGGGCGCCGAGGAAGCCGGTGCCCTGCATCGACTCCGGCTTCACGAGCACAGGAGTGATCATCGGCGTGAAGCCGGCCTCGACCGCCTGCTGGATCGCCATGTTGAGCAGCCCGAGCTGGAGCCGCGCGCCGGCGCCCTTCAGGAAGAAGAACCGGGCGCCGGACACCTTGGCCCCGCGCTCGGTGTCGATCGCGCCGAGCAGCTCGCCCAGCTCGACGTGGTCGCGCGGCTCGAAGTCGAAGGCCGGCTTCTCGCCGATCTCCTCGATGACGACGTAGTCGTCCTCGCCGCCGGGAGGCGCGCCCTCCTCGACGATGTTCGGCACGGTCATGAGCAGCTCGTCGAGCTCGCCCGCCAGCGCGGCGGCCTCGGCCTCGGCCGTCTTCACCTGCGCGGCCAGCTCCTTCGCGCGGTCGAGCAGCGCCTGGCGCTCGTCTCCGGACGCGCGGGACACCGACTTGCCGATGCTCTTCTGCTCGGCGCGCAGCGACTCGAAGTTGTTGAGCGCGGCACGGCGGCGCTCGTCGAGCGACAGCAGGGTCTCCACGACCGAGTCGTCCTCGCCGCGGACGCGCTGCGACGCCCGGAGCCGGTCCGGGTCCTCACGAAGGGTTCGCAGGTCAATCACGGCTCACAGGCTACCGGAGCCGGTGCGGCTCCCGCCCGTCAAGCGAGCCCGGCGCGGATCTTTCCGAGCCACTGCGCGGCCTCGTCGAAGTCACCGTCCGCCGTACCCGGCTTGACCTGCGTGGCGACCCGGTCGGCGCGGGGGTAGCTGCCGAGGAAGCGCAGGTCGCCGCAGAGCCGGTGGAGGCCGGAGACGGCCTCGCCGACCCTGGCGTCCGCGACGTGACCCTCAAGGTCGAAGTGGAAGAAGTAGCGCCCGATGCCGTCACCGGTGGGGCGCGACTCGATCCGGGTCAGGTTCACCCCGCGCACCGCGAACTCGCTCAGCATCTCCAGCAGGGCGCCCGGATGGTCGTCACGCAGGAAGGCGACGAGCGAGGTGCGGTCGGCACCGGTCGGCTCGGGCAGCGGCCCCGGCCGGCTCACCTGGATGAAGCGCGTCACGGTGTCGGAGCGGTCGCCGATGTCCGAGGCGATGGCGTCGAGCCCGTAGTACTCCCCGGCGATGGCCGGGCTGATGGCCGCGTCGTACGGCGAGCCGGGAACGGAGACCTCCTGCGCGGCGGCGGCCGTGGAGGATCCGGCGATCACCACGGCGCCGGGCAGCTCACGCTCGATGTACCCGCGGCACTGTGTGTGCGCGGCGGGGTGCGTGATGATCCGCTTGATCTGTCCCAGCTCGGTGCCGGGCCGGACCAGCAGGGAGAACTCGACCGGGAGCAGCACCTCGCCGGTGATGTGCAGCGACCTGCCCTTGGCCAGCTCGTCGAGGGTCTGGGTGATCGCCCCCTCCACCGAGTTCTCCAGCGGGACGACCGCGCCGTCGGCGTCGCCGTCGCGGGCGGCGTCGAGCGCGGCTCCGACGTTGGCGCAGGGCAGGCGCTCGACGTCGGGCGCCAGGAGTCGCAGTGCCGCTTCACAGAAGGTGCCCTGCGGTCCCAGGTACGCGAGCTTCGACATGTCGTCCAGAGTATCCGCAGGTATCGGCGGTGAGGATGCCGAATCACGTTCTGTGGAAAACCATGAGCCGATCACGCCGCTCGCCCGGCCGCCGCGCACGCCCTCCACGCACGTCCACCGCGCGTGCCCTCTGCGCACGCGTTCTCCGGGTCAGGCCTTCGCGGCGGGGACCGCGGCGGCGGTGGCGGCGGCCCGCCGTCGCGGCAGCCAGGACCCGAGCAACCAGACCAGGCCGATCGCCCCGATCCCGAAGGCGTTCTGCAGGATCTTCCCGGCGACCGGGCTGAGGATCGGGATTTCCAGCGCCTTGATCGACACTCCCCACCAGGGGATGGGCAACACGTAGTACAGCCACACGCCGGCCGCGACCAGCAGCCGGACCGGGTCGCGCCCCGACCCGGCGACGGCCGCGACCACCACCACGATCCAGGCGATGTGGTGGATCCACGCCACCGGCGACAGCAGCACCGCCATCAGCCCGGTGAGCGCCACCGCCGTCATCGTGTCGCCGTCCAGGTGGGCCCGCCGGGCCTGGCGGAAGCCGTACCAGCCGATGGCCGCGACGGCGGCGAGCCAGACGGCCGAGGTCAGCGCGTCGGGCAGATAGAGCCTCAGCAGCATGCCCCGCAGCGACTGGTTGGTGGTGGCGGCGTTCGCGCCCAACCGCTCGGAGTCGAGCAGCGCCCTGAACCAGAAGTCCCGCGCGTCGTCAGTGATCACCAGGAACGGCAACAGCGTGAGCACGGCCGCCGTGAACACCGCCATGAACAACGCCCGCCGCTGCCCCGCGTCCCCGTGGCACTGCCCTGCGCTTCCGTAGCGCTGCCCCATACTCCCGTGGCGCTGCCCCATACTCCCGTGGCGCTGCCCCATGCTCCCGTGGCGCTGCCCCCCGTCCCCTGCGTCTTCATGGGGCCGCCGCAGTGCGTCTCTGAGGCGCCGCACAGTGCTCCCGAAGCCGGTGTCGCCGTGGCGCTGCGCTGTGCTTCCGCGACTGGGGTCGCTGGGGCTTGGGGCGGTGTCGCGAGGGGCGAACGCGGTGACGGCCAGGTAGACGAGGAAGACGCCGGGGGTCAGCTTCACCGCCGTCGCCAGCCCGATGAGCATCCCGCGCGGCCACCAGGGGCGGCGTACCACGCAGTCGAGCAGGCACAGCGCGAGGAGGAACAGGTCCACCTGGCCGAACCGGACCTGGTCCCTGATCGGCATGAGGTACATGCACGCGGCGCACAGCACGGCGAACAGCGCGGGCGCGGCCAGGGCGCCGCGTACGCCGTCCAGGAAGGCCCGGAACGCATGCCGTACCGTCACCGCGAGGACGGCGACGATCGCGATCGTCCACACCCACTGCGCGACCGGCCAGGACATCGCGGCGAGCGGCACCGCCAGCATCGCTGCGACCGGCGGGTAGGTGAAGGGCAGCAACTGCGGTGCCGGCGTGATCACGTCGTAGACGGGCAGGCCCCGCAGGAGCGCCCAGCCGCCCGTACGGTAGACGTCGAGGTCGACGAGACGCTGGTCTTCGGGATTGGTGAGCCAGTAGGCGATCAGCGGGGACGCGGCGGCGGCCACCGCCACCAGGGCCAGCGCCCATGCCCAGGCGGGCCGGCGGGCCCCGGCGATGCGGCCAGTCGTCACAACCAGGCAGGTTACCGTGGACCGTGGCCGCACCATTGTCGATCATGAGGGAGCCTGGAACAGTGCCATCCGCACCAGCACCGGCGCCGGGCCGGGGACGTTTCGCCGCCCCGCCGGGCGGCGGCAGCGTGCCGGTGAGCCCAGGCCCCCGCTCGGCGCCGATGGGGTCATGCCCCCGTTGGGTGCCGGTGGCGGCCCATAGTGGTCCGGGTCTTCGCGGGGAGCACGCGGCGGCTCGCAGTGGCTCGGGTGCTCGCGGGGAGCACGCGGCAGCTCGCGGCGGCTCGGATGCCCGCGAGAAGCACACGGCAGCTCGCGGCGGCTCGGATGCCCGCGAGAAGCACGCGGCGGCTCGCGGCGGCTCGGGTGTTCGTGGGGTGCGGGTGCTCCTGGCGGTTCTCCTCATGCTCCTCGTTGCGGCCCTCATCGTGCCCTTCTCTACCGGCCCGGCCTCGGCCGAGACCAGGCCGGCCGGGGGAACCGTGCCAGCGGGCGGAACCCTGCCGACGGGCGCGACCGGGCCGGTGGGGCGGGTGGTGGTGATCGGGGTGCCCGGGCTGCGCTGGGCGGACCTCGATCCGGAGCGGACGCCCACGTTGTGGGCCCTGGCGGACCGCGGTTCCACCGCGTCGCTGTCCACGCGGGCGGTGCCCCCGGAAGGCCTGCCCGTCACCTGCCCGGCCGCCGGATGGCTGACGGTCTCGGCAGGTCAGCGGGCGGCCTCTCCCGGCTCGGGTTGCGGCGCGATCCCCGCGCCGATCGCCGCCGCTGACGGGACGGCGTCGGTGCCCGGCTGGCCCGCGCTGGTCGCCGCGCAGCAGTCCAGTCCGTTCAGGGCACGGCTCGGGCTCCTCGCGGGCGCCGTCACCGCCGCCGGGGGGAAGGTCGCGGCGATCGGCCCGGGCGCCGCCCTCGCCGCCGCCGACGGATCCGGCAGGGTCGCGGCGTACGCCGCCACGCCCGCCGCGCTGCCCGACCTCGCGCCGTACGCACTGGTCGTCGCCGAGGCCGGGGAGATCACTCGGGCCTGGACCGAAAGCCGGGAGGCGGGCCCCCCGGATGCGCAATCCACAACCCCCACGACCCAGGCCGCATCGCAGGCCACGCCGTCCACAACCCAACCGGTGCCGGGAGCATCGGCGGCGCAATCCACAGTGTCCACAACCCGGGCCGCGCCGTCCACGACCTCGGCCGGGGGCGAGCGGGAGCCGGCCGATCTGGACGGGGAGGCGCGGCGGGCGGCCGTGAGCGCGGCCGACCGGACTGTGGGCGAGGTGCTGGCCAAGGTCCCCCAGGGCGCCACCGTCCTGGTGGCCGGGATCTCCGACTCCGGCTCCGTCGCTCATCTCCACGTGGCGATCGCCTCGGGCGGGCCGTACGGGCGCGGATGGCTCACCGCCGCCTCGACCCGGCAGCGGGCACTGGTCACGATCACCGACATCACGGCCACGGTCACCCACCTGCTCGGCATCCCTGCGCCCGAGGGCGTGGTCGGCAGGGCGTGGTCGGCGGGCGGCGCGGCTCCGAACGCGGCCGGGGCGGTCCGCGGGCTGGCCGACGCCGACCTGGCGAGCCAGGTGCTCAGAGAGGTCAGGGAGCCGTTCTTCATCGCGCTGGTCAGCGCGCAACTGCCGTTCTACGGCCTCGCCGCGATCGTGGTCAGGCGTCATCGTCGCATGCTCACCGCGACCCGCGTGGTCGCCACGGTCAGCGCCGCCCTCCCGGTGTCGATCTTCCTGGCCCAGCTCGTGCCGTGGTGGAGCTTCCGGCACCCGATGCCCGCCCTGCTCGGCACGATCGTGGCCTTCGCCGCCCTCGTGGCGGGGCTCGCGTACGCGGGGCCGTGGCGCGGCCGGGTGCTGGGGCCGCCCGCCGTGGTCGCCGGGGTCAGCTCGCTCGCGCTCCTCGCCGACGTGGTCACCGGCTCGCGGCTGCAGGTGAACGCCGTGGCCGGGTACGAGCCCGTGACCGGCGGCCGGTTCTACGGCTTCGGCAACATGGCCTTCGCCGTCTACTCGACCGGCACCATCCTGCTGCTGGCCGCCGTCGCCCACGGGCTGCGCCGCCGGCCGAGGCTCGCCGTGACCGTCTGCGTCGCGTACGGCCTGCTCGCGATCGCCGGGGACGGCTGGCCGACCTGGGGCGCGGACTTCGGCGGCGTGCCGTCGTTCGTCCTGGGCGTTGCGGTGTGCGTGCTGATGGCCGCGGGCAGACGGGTGTCGGTCCTCCGGCTTGGGGTGATCGGCCTGGCGGGCGCGGTGCTCATCTCACTGATCGCGGTGGCCGACTGGCTGCGCCCCGCCGATCAGCGCACTCATCTCGGGGCGTTCGTCCAGCAGGTCGTCGGCGGCGACGGCGGCTCGGTCGTCGGCCGCAAGCTCGGGGCGATGCTCCACACTCTGGGCAACCTGCCGCTGACGCTGCTGTCGGTGGTCGCGCTGGCGTTCCTGTTCCTCGTGCTGGCCCGGCCGTCGCGGTGGGGCGCGGCGGCGCTCAGCCTGGCGTACGCCCGGGCCCCCGAACTGCGGGCGGGGCTGATCGGCGCGCTGACCGCGGCCTTCGCCGGGTTCCTGCTCAACGACTCGGGGATCGCGATTCCGGCGATGGCCCTGACGGTCGCGGTGCCGCTGACGCTGGCGGCCTCCGTACACGCCCTGCAGCTCGCGCCGCCCACCACAGCAGCGCGATCGTCAGCGCCAGCAGAAGCGACGGCGCCACCCACTGCCTGATCACCTCCACGCTCCACCACAGGTCGCCGGGCTGGTGCGCCTGGCGCGCGGGGAGATAGGCCAGCGAGAGCACGGTGAGCCGGGCGACCAGGAACGCCTCCATGCCCGGCCAGGCGACCAGCGCGAGCAGCGCGAAGCCCAGCCCGTCATACCACGGCAGCGCGTACGGCGTGGCGAACAGCCAGGCCACCGCGACCGCGAGGGCGACGACCAGGCCCTCGCGCTCCGTCGCCGGACGGCCGCGCAGCAGCAGGACGGCGAGGACGGCCAGCAGGAGCAGCGACCCCGCCTGGATCCACGCGTGGTACGCCCCCGGCCCGAACACCGCCTGCAGCGCCTTCTTCCCGAGGGCCCACGGGGTGGCGAGCGAGACCGATTTGCTGGCGTTCAGCAACTGGTCGAGCGAGTGGGGCCCGGCCAGCAGGTACGCCACGAGGACGGTGAGCGTGGCGAGCCCGGCGACCAAGGCGAGCCGCCGCGGGTTGCCGCGCAGCTCCCACGCCGTGCCCAGGGCCACAACGCCCACGGTGGCCTTGACCGCGGCGCCGAGGCCGAGCGGCACGCCCCGGCGGGCGACGAGCCCGGCCACGACGAGCGCGACCGCGAGGGTGTCGAGGTGCATCCCGGCCACAAGCTGGTAGACGACCAGCGGGTTCGCCGTCCAGAGCAGGGCCGCCCGGCGCTGCCGTACGGAGTCGCCGGCCGTGGCCCGAGCAGTGGCAGGAGTGGGGACGCGACCGGTGGCACGGTGCAGCAGCAGACCGGTGGCGGCGAAGGCGGCGGCGTTGACCAGGGCCATCACGAAGACCGTCAGGCGGACCGAGTCGCCGCCCACGTGGCTCGCCAGGGCCTGTACGGCCGTCGCGACCGGGCCGTACACGCTGGGGGTCCTCGTCCACTCCTCCACGCGGCCGATCACCGGGTCGCCGGGCAGGTCGGCCGGCACGGTCAGGTAGGGGTCGTATCCGAGGGCCGCCATCCGGCCGTACGCCGCGTAGTTGAGGTGGTCGGCCGACCCGGAGGGCGGCAGGAACGCGAGCACCCCGGCGGCGGCGCAACCGGCGAGGACGAGCGTGCGCGCCTTCGGCAGCCGGTCGACGGACATCAACCCGGCGGCCAGGCCGATCGCCCCGAGCACGACGGCCGCGGCGGCCATGGCGATGACGAGGTGTCCGTCAGGAGCGAGGTCAAGGGACCAGGGGGGCTGCCACGACCCGGCCTGCCCGGGCGGCCCGGGCAGCTCCGGCACCATCGCGGACGGCCCGAGGACGCCGATCGCGATCGTGAGAAGGATCGACAGGCCGCCCGCCGCCACGGCCGCGGCCGGCCCGGCGACGGTCCGCGCTTCCACCCGAGAATTCCACCACACGGCCGGGCCGGTCACGCCCGTACGGGCGGACTACCGGCGCGAGGGCCGGACCGTGGAGATGGTCTGCCGCACCACGGGCTCGCGGGCGGCGAGGGCCAGGCCGACGTCGCGAAGCTGCCGCGCCCGGTGCACCTGGGAACGCCAGTCGGTGCCGGTGGCCCGGTGCGACATCTCGACCTCGACCTCGACCACCCGGAAGCCCTTCCTGAGGAGGTCGACGGTCATCCCGGTCTCGACACCGAAGCCGTGCGCGAGCGGGCGGGCCGCCTCGAAGGCGTCCCGGGTGAGGCACCGCTGCCCGTTGAGCGGCTGGGTCGCCTCCCAGCCGGTCAGCCGTTTGATCCCGTCACGCGCCAGCCTCACGACCATGCCGTGGCCGCCGAGCTTGACCCTGGTCGCGAACGTCGCGATGGTCATGTCGGCCTCGCCCGCCCGCACGGGCGCGATCAGCGGGAGGGCCGCCGCCGCCGTCTCGCCCAGGTCGGCGTCGAGGAACAGCAGGTGACGCGCCTGGTCCGCGTCCAGGAGGCCCGCGGCCTCGGCCCCACTCTCCATCGCCGCGGCCTTGCCCCGGTTGCGGCTGTGCCGTACGACCCGGGCGCCGGCCGCCCTGGCCACCCGGCCGGTCTCGTCGGACGAGCCGTCATCGACCACGACCACGAGATCCACGCCGGGCAGCTTCAGGGCGGCGCTCACGGTGGCGCCGATCCGTTCGGCCTCGTCCTTCGCCGGGATCACCACCGCGGTGTCCGGCTCGGGCACTGCCATGTCCCTCATACGCCTAGCCCTGGTGTTCGGCGGTGAGCAGATCGGCGGGCACCGCGTCGTACACGGTGAACACCGAGTCCAGGCCGGTGACCTGGAGAATCTTCCGTACCGCCGGTCTCGGCGCGGCCACCTCCAGCGTGCCGCCGCGTTCCCGCAGCCGCTTGAGCGCGGAGAGCAGCACGTTCATGCCCGTGGAGTCGCAGAACTCCACTCCGGACATGTCGATGACCACCCGGTCCGGCCCGGTGTCCAGCAGGCGGGTGAACTCCGTCTGCAACCGGGGCGCGGTATAGAGGTCGATTTCGCCGAATACGGCCATGACGGCCTGACCGGCGTGGGATTGCGTCGCGACTTTCAGCTCCACGACGCGCACACTAGCGTCGTCCCGGCCCCGGGTCACGTTCCACGGGTTTCGTCGAAGAGTCGTCCGCCCTTTGTCCCCGATTCCGGCCGCATGTAAACGCGGAGTGCGCGAAACTTGACGCTCAGCGACACCGGCGTCGCCGGATGGAGGGCCCCGGAACCTCCGCGTCCTGGTCGTCACTTCGCGGAAGGAGGACGGGCGCCTGGGAATGCCACGTGGATCTTCACCACTTGGGAGATCCACGGCCAGAACCCGGAACAGTGGGCCCGACAGCATCATGAACAGTGAGATTCCCGAGGATTTCCAGCGCCGCGTGCTGCGGGAGCACCTGGAGACGATCCAGGCGCACACCGAGAAGGCCTCGTCGTGGCGCGCCTCCGCCGAGCCGCTGCGCGGCCTGCTGAACCGCGAGGGGTACGTCCGGGTCAGCGCTCGCCTGGTCGGCGAGGACCTCGACTTCCTCGCCGAGGCCCGCGAGGAGCTGCTGTGTTTCTCCGAGCTCGGCATCCGGCTGCTCGACCTGCACCAGCCCAGGGACGCGGGCGGCATCTCCAGCGACCCGGCGAACCCGATCCTGCGGTGCAGGAGCTGCATGTGGCGCTGGCCCTGCCCCACGTTCCGCGCGATGGCGGAGGCGTTCACGCCGCGCCGCCGGGAGGCCGCCCCGGGCCTGCCCTCCTGGCGGGGACAGCTCGAACCTCAGCGAGCCCCCGAGCTCGGTTAGAGCCCCTTCCGCCGGTACGCGGCCCGAGGCCGCGTACCGTACGTGAACTTTTCACACCGGCCGACGTCACGTCAGCCGGTTCCGAAGCCATGCCCGGCGACGGTGCGCATGTCAGCGCCGGGAACCCCGGTGGATCGAGGCGGCCGGACCCCACCGCGCGATTTTGCCCGTTGATGTCTGCCGCAGCGGTGGGAACGTGAAGGCGACCGCTCCCTCGATCAGCCGACGAAAGGGGTCCCGATGATCCACACGATCCAATCCTGGGGCGACCGCCTGCTCGCCCGCCTCGTACCGAAGACCGAGGCGTCGGCCTCGGTGCCGTGCTGGTGCATGCAGCAGCAGTGGTGCTGCTACGGCGGCAACTACGGCTACTACTGCGGGCAGGTCGGAACCTGCTGAGAACCTGCCACGGTGGGCCGCGTGCGGGCGACGCCCCGCGTGGCCCGCACCGAATCGCGAGGCGGAGCGCCGCCGGGACGGACGGGATCCGTCCGGGCCGCGGAGAACCTCAGGGGGAGAACCGTGAACTACGTGCTGCTCGCCTGCCGGATGGCCGTCGGGCTGACGTTCCTGGTCTCACTCGCGTCGAAGCTGCGGGGACGGGACTCGTGGCTGCGGTTCGCCGAGGCGGCCGCGCTACTGCTCCCCGGCCGTACGACTGCTCGGCCCGGGGAGCGGCGGCACCTGCTCGCGGCCGCGGTGGCCCTCGTGGAGGGGGCCGTCGTCGTGCTGACGGCGCTCCCCGCCACGACACGTGCCGCCTTCACGGTCGCGCTGGCGGCGCTGGCGGCCTTCTCCTTCGTCATCCACGCCGCGATCCGCGGCGGGCGCGCCGTCCCCTGCCACTGCTTCGGCGGCGGCAGGAGGTCGCCCGTCGGGTCCGCCGACCTCGTCCGCAACGCCGTTCTCGGGCTGATCGCCCTCACCGGGCTGGCGCTGACGGTCCTCGTCCCCGTACGCGGGCCGGACGAGGTCGCCGGAGCGGCGGTCGCCTTCCTGGCCGCACTGCTGGTCACGGTCCTGGTCGTGCTGACGGGGGAGATCGCCGGGCTGTTCGGGCTCACCCGGGAGAGCGGGTGGCGGTGAGCGGCGGCTTCGCGAGGCGGCGCGAGCGGTGCTGACGATCCTCCTCCTGGTCGCGGCCGTGGCGCTCCCCTGCGCGGCCGTGGTCGCCGTGCTGCGGCGGCGGTACGTCGTCGTCGAGGTGCACGGCACCAGCATGCGGCCGAGCCTCCACGCCGGAGACCGCGTCCTGGTGCGGCGCGTCCCGCCACGGCGCGTCCGGGTCGGCGAGGTCGTGGTGGTCGAGGCGCCGGGTCTCCGCGTGCGTCACCCCGGGCTGCCACGGGAGATGCCCGGGCCGGACCGGAGATGGCACATCAAGCGGGTGGCGGCGGTCGGGGGCGATCCGGTGCCCGCGCGGGTCGCGGACACGCCCGCGCTCCGCGACGCGGCCTGTGTCCCGGCCGGCCATCTCGTCGTCCTGGGCGACAACCCCGATCAGAGCCTGGACTCGCGTCAGCGCGGCTTCGTGCCCGACGACCGGGTCCTCGGCGTGGTCCTGCGCCGGCTGCCGCCGGAGCGCCGCAGGTGATCCCGGCGCCTTCCCGGCCGCCTTTTCACCCACCGCCTTTTCACCCCGACACCGATCAGGGAGACAGCATGCAGTTCCTCATCGCGTTCGTCGCGATCGTCGGCGTCCTGTGCGCCGTGGATCTCGTCCTGTCCGTCGGCGTCATCCGGAGGCTCCGCGAGCATTCGGAGGCACTGGAGGCACTGCGCCGCGGGCCCTCGGTCATGGCCCCGGCGGGGTCGGCCGTCGGCCCGTTCACCGCCGTGACGACGGACGGGGAGACGGTGTCCGACGCGACCCTCCCCGAGACACCGACGCTCGTGGGCGTGTTCTCACCGGGCTGCCCCGCCTGCGCCGAGCGCCTTCCCTCGTTCGTCGACGCGGCCAAGAACCACGGCGGCGGCAGGCCGGCGGTCCTCGCCGTACTGGCCGGCCGGGAGGAGGACGTCGCGGCGGAGCGCACCGCGCTCGAACCCGTCGCCCGCGTGGTGATCGAAAGCGGTGGCGGCGACCTCACGAGGGCGTTGTCGGTGTCCGGATTTCCGGCGTTCGCGCTGGTCGACGCGTCCCGCAGGGTCCTCGCGAGCGGCACCGCCATGGAGGGCCTGCGGACGTGAGAGCCGTCCGGGCGCCGCGACGCAGGGCTTGGCCTGTCAGGCGCGACCCAGCGGCAGCGTGATCGTGAAGCGGCAGCCGGGGCCTTCGTTGGCCACGCCGATCTCCCCGTCGTGGGCCTCGACGATGCCGCGGGCGATCGCGAGGCCGAGCCCGGCGCCGCCGTCGGGACCGGGCGTACGCGCGGCCTCGCCGCGGAACGCGACGTCGAAGACCCGGGGGAGATCCTCCTCCGGGATGCCGCCGCAGCCGTCGAGCACCGACAGCCGGGCGGCCGTCCCGTCCGACGCCGCGCGCACGAGGACCGTCCCCGCGGCGGGCGTGTGCCGGATCGCGTTCACGACCAGGTTGCGTACGGCCCGGCCCAGCTGTCCGGCATCGGCGTAGACGGGGACGTGCGGGT
Organism: Microbispora amethystogenes; assembly: GCF_016863015.1. Classification (GTDB taxonomy): domain Bacteria; phylum Actinomycetota; class Actinomycetes; order Streptosporangiales; family Streptosporangiaceae; genus Microbispora; species Microbispora amethystogenes. The sequence goes on from NZ_BOOB01000013.1 coordinate 12,647, forward strand.
CGGCCTCGCCGGACAGGCGCACCCCTTCGGCGCGGGCCAGCGGCTCGACGGCGGCCAGTGTGTCCGCCACGAGGTCGCCGAGCCCGGTGCGGGCGAGCGACAGCCGCAGCGAGCCGGCGTGGATCCGCGACAGTTCGAAGAGGTCCTCCACCATCCCGGTGAGCCGGTCGACCTCCACCCTGATCTGCACGTGGTAGCGCTTGACCGTCTCGGGGTCGTCGGCCACCCCGTCCTCCAGCGCCTCGACCATCGCCCGCATCCCGGCGAGGGGCGTGCGCAGGTCGTGACTGACCCAGGCGACGAGCTCGCGCCGCGCGCTCTCCAGCGCCCGCTCCCGCTCGCGGCCCAGCCGCAGCCGCTCGTACGCCTGCTCCAGGGCGGCGCCGATGGTGCGCAACTCGGCCGGAAGCGGGTTGGGCGGCGGGGTGAAGCGGCCCGACGGCGGCACGTTCTCCACCGCGGTCACCAGGCTCCTGCTGGCGCGCACCACCGTACGCGCGTTCACCAGCGCCACGCCGAGCCCGACGAGGCCCCCGATGGCCACGACGGTGAGCACGATGTTCTTCGGCCGTCCCTCGATGACCATGGCGAGCGTGATGGCGACCACCCCGGCCAGCGTCGCGGAGACCGTGACGGCCGCCACCACCGCGAGCATCACGCCGATCGACCGCCGGCGCAGCACCCGCAGCAGCGCCAGGCCGAGGGCCGCGATGACCAGGCCGAGGCCGGCGGCGACCGCGACGATCTGGACGATCACGACAGCGGCTCGTAGCGGTAGCCGACGCCCCAGACGGTGACGATCCGCCGCGGGTCGGTCGGGTCCGGCTCGATCTTCTCTCTGAGCCTCCGTACGTGGACCGTCACGGTCGAGGAGTCGCCGAAGGACCAGCCCCACACCTGGTCGAGCAGCGCCGCCCGGCTGAACGCCTGGCGCGGGTTGCGCAGCAGGTAGACGAGCAGGTCGAACTCGCGGGCGGTCAGGGTGATCTCCTGCCCGCCGAGGCGCACCTCGTGGGCGCCGACGTCCACCACGAGGTCGCCGTCCCGCAGGACGCCGGTTCCCGTCGGCACCAGCGCGCCCCGGGCCCGCCGCAGCACCGACTGGACGCGCAGGGCGAGCTCGCGCGGGCTGAACGGCTTGGTCACGTAGTCGTCCGCGCCGGTCTCCAGGCCGACCACCCGGTCCATCTCCTCGCCCAGGGCGGTCAGCATGATCACCGGAACCGGCCAGCGCTCCCGCAGCTTCCGGCAGACCTGGAGACCGTCGATCTTCGGCAACATGAGGTCGAGCACCAGCAGGTCGGGCGGGTCGGCCAGGGCCCGCCGCAGCGCCTCGGCGCCGTCGCCCACGCACTCGACCTCGTGGCCGTCCCGCTCCAGGTAGCGGGCGACCACCTCGGCGACGGTCGGGTCGTCGTCGACCACCAGGACTCGGGCGGCGGGGTTCGCGGACATCGGACTCCTCGGGGAGGGCACGCCTCAACGGTAAAGCCGCGGGACGACCGCGCCGAGCCCCGTCACCGCCCCGTAAGAACAACCCGCCGGGGTCCGCGGGCGCCGGGCTTCCAGGGCGAGTTCGCACAGGCCGGTGGAAAACGGCGCCGATCACGATGATTCACGTGAAACCTCGGCGGCAGCGGGTAGGGAAACTAGGTTTGGATCAAGCTCGCGCTTGTCGGTCGCACCGCGTAGCTTGTGGCTATGGCCCGTACCGTACTGACCGTTCTGGGGATCCTGCTGGCCCTGTGGCTGGTGTTCGCCCTCATCATCCCCGCGATTTTCGCGACGCTGAAGTTCCTGCTCATCATCGGGATCATCGCCGCCGTCGCCGTGCTCGCGGTCACCGTCGTGGGGAAGCTGTCCCGCTGACGTGAACGCTCTCCAGGCCGCCGCCACCTCACTCGTCTGGCTGCTCGCCGAACTGGCCACCGGGCTGGTCGGCGGCTCCGGCGTGCCCTCGGTGACGGCCTTCGCCGGTGTGGCCGGGGTGGCCGTGCTGGTGTTCGCCTGGATGCTCTCCCGGCTGACCGGGGCCCCCGCCGTCGTGCGGGGCCCGGGCAGGCGTTCGTACGACGGTGAGACGGCGATGGTCAGGCTGCGCGATCCCGGCGCGCCCGGCCGCCCCCGTCCCCGCGCACCATCAGGAAGCCCCGCGCTCGCCTGACCATCGATCCGGTCGCGAGCGCTTTTCGTCATGCCCCGAACTCCGACGAAAGGCTTCCCCATGTTCGACTTCGTGCTCGACCCCGCCTACCGGCTCATCGACGCCCTCAGCCACGTCACCGGCGCCGGACTCGCGATCGTCCTGGTCACCCTCGCCGTACGGCTGTCGCTCCTGCCGCTGAGCATCCGCGTCGCCCGCGCTCAGCGCGTACGCCTCCGGCTCGCTCCCCAGGTGGAGAAGCTCCGCAAGCGGTGGCAGAAGGACCCGGAGCGGCTCATGCGGGAGGTGAACGCCCTGTACGCGGCCGAGGGCACCAGCCAGTTCGCCGGATTCCTCCCGGGCTTCGCGCAGACGCCGTTCTTCATGGTCACCTACCGGCTGTTCACCACCGCGACGATCGCGGGGCATCCGAACCTGCTGCTCGCGCAGGGCCTGCTGGGAGTGCCGCTGGGGGAGCACCTCGGGGCGGTGGTCGCCGGCGCGGGCCTGTTCAGCCCGCCCGTCGTGGTCTTCGCCGTGCTGCTGGCGCTGCTCACGGCCGTGGCCGTGATCGCCGCCCGGCGGGTCGAGCCCACGGCTCCGATGCAGCGCCTGCAGGTCCTGCTGCCGTTCTGGACCGTCCTCGCGGCGGCCTTCCTGCCCCTCGCGGCGGGCGTCTACCTGCTTGTGAGCACCGCTTGGACGACCGCCGAGCGCGCGGTGCTCTACCCCCGGCCCGCCTGATCCGCCGGGGCCTGCGCCCGGGCGGTCACACGACGGCCGCGCGCCCCGGCGGCACCGCCCGATCACGGAACTCGTCGCGGCCGCTGTGCGGCTCGTCCGGGGCGTGGGATGGAATCCTGGGCCCTGTGACCGATGCGTACTCGATCAGCACCTGGGCGGGCGGGGACGGCCGGGAGGGGCTGCGCGCGCTCCTCGCGGCCTATCACCTGCGCACCGAGGAGGAGAAGGGCGTCCCGGTGCCCGGCGTGGCCGATCTGCCCGAGCGATACCGGGCGGAGGTGGAGGACCCCGGAGCGGCCTTCGAGCGGGACATCGTGCTGGTCGCGTGCCGCGACGGAAGCGCCGTCGGCTGCGTGGTGCTGACGGAGGCGGCCGACGGGCGAGCGGAGATCAAGCGGCTCTGGGTGGACCCGGACGAGCGCGGCAGGGGCGTGGCCGGCGCACTCGTCCGGGCCGCGCTGGCCCGGGCGCGGGAGGCCGGCCTGCGGTCCGTACGGCTGTCGGTCTGGAGGTGGCGAACGACGGCGATCGCGCTCTACGAGCGGCTCGGCTTCACGGTCACCCGGTCGTGGGACACGCGCGACGATCTGCTCTGCCTGGAGCACCCTCTCCGCTGACCCGCGATCACCGGCTTCGGACGGCCTGCGCGGCCACGGCCCTGCGCACAGAACAGCGCGGGAGCACGGCGCGGAGCCAGGATGCGGAGGCACGGCGCGGAGGCACGGCGCGGAGCCAGGATGCGGAGGCACAGAAGCACGGCGCGGTGACAGGGCGCGTAGGCACGGTGGCGGCAGGTGGCGCCTCTCGTCTGATGCGGGCCCGCGCGGGCCCGCGCCCACCCGGGAGGGTGCTCAGCCGACCTCGCGCAGAATGCGGGTTTCGGACAGACCCTGATGTCCGTTACGGTCCGGGGCCGCGACCAGGACGACGGCCCACACGGTGGTGATCTCCGCCTCGTGCCGGACCCCCCAGCGCTCGGCGAGATACTCCACGATGCCCAGCCCCCGGCCGCCCAGCGACGACAGTGTGGGACGGCCCGCCCGCGGCTCGGTGTAGGCGCCGCCGTCGCTCACCGCCACCTCGACCTGCCTGTCGGAGCAGTACCACGCCACCTTGAGCTGTCCGGACGGGAGAGGGTGGGCATGCCGCAGAGCGTTGCTGAGCAGTTCACTCAGGATGAGCACCACGTCGTCGACGGCGGTCGCGAGCAGTCCCGCCCCCTGTAGTTCGGCGCTGAGGCGCTGACGTGCGACGGCGACGCTCGACGGTGCGTAGGGCAGCATCACAACGCTCGACGCACTCACCTCCCCGATCCCCCGGATCCCCTTGTACAGCGTTTCCCCTTGCACAGCCCAGTACGACCGAAATGCCCCGTCGCATCAGCCGGGAAACCGTGCCCCGGATCACAGCTTGTGCACATTGGACAATAGATCAGTCGCCAAATCGCGACGCCACGCTCCGGGCCGTCCCGCCGGGATGAAGATCCGCCGGCCGCGTCCCGCACCACCCGCCCTGGTCAGCCCGGTGAGCCCGGCCGGCCCGGCGGCGTTCTCGGAGGCCTCACGAGCGCTCCGATACGCTGCCTCCACGCGATGAACAGAAAGTTGGGCGCCCATGTCCACCGAGGACCTCGAAGCCCTGCTCCGCGTGACCACGCCGGGCTACGTCGGCCTGGCCCCGCCCGAAGTGGCGTTTGGCACCATGGACACGCCGGTCGGCCGCCTGGTCCTCGCGGTGACCGCGCGCGGCGTGCTGGCCTGCACCTACGAGGACGAGCACGCGGTCTTCGCCCGGGTGACCCGCTCCGTCGGCTCGTTCATCGGGCCCGACCCGCGCCGCCTCGATCCCCTGCGCCGCGAGCTCGACGCGTACTTCGCCGGCCGGCTGCGCACCTTCTCGCTCTCCGTGGACCCGCGCCTGGTCACCGGCTTCTCCCGCACCGTGGTCCAGCTGATGCCGGGCGTGCCGTACGGAGGCGTGACCACCTACCAGGAGATGGCCGAGCGGATCGGGCGGCCGCAGGCGCCGCGCGCGGTGGCGAACGCGCTGGCCGGCAACCCGCTCTGCCTGCTCCTGCCCTGCCATCGGGCCGTGGAGGGCCCGGACTCGCTCGGCGGGTACGCGGGCGGCAGGGCGGCGAAGGAACACCTCCTCCGCCTGGAGGGCGCGCTGCCCTGACCGGCCGTACGTCCAGGCCCCCGTACGGTCAGGCCCCCGTACGGTCAGGCCCGGCGCCGGGCGAGACGGCCGGGCACGGACAGCGCCGCCGTCGCCAGCGCGGCGACGCAGAACGCGGCGAGCGCGGCGTTCATCCACGGCTGGTGGACGAACCCGACAGCATCGCGCACGTCGGCCCAGAGGCCGTCCCACCAGGCAACGGTCGGGGTGACCGCCACGATCCAGTACGCCGCGAACCCGAGGACCCACGGCGCGACCATGAGCCACCGCGAGGGGGCGTCCTCGGCCGTGTTCCACCGGGAGGCTCCGCCGAGCAGGAAGTAGTCGACCACGAGGACCGCGAACATCGGCACGAAGACCGCCCCGATCACGGTGAGGAACGCGCCGTAGGAGTTCACGTCGGCCAGCAGCGCGATCAACGTGGTGAGCACGCCGATCACGACCGAGATCACCCGGCGGTCCCAGCGCGGCGCGAGGTTCTGGATCGACACGGTCGTCGAGTAGACGTTCGCGAACGACTGGTCGGCCTCCCGCAGCACCAGGACGCCGAAGAACAGGACCCCGAGCGGGGCGGCCACGAACGGGTCCCACACCTTGTCGGGGTCGTTGCCGACCAGCGCGAGCGCGGCGATGCCGAGGGCCAGGCAGGCGACCTGCGCGATCGTGTAACCCGCCACCACCCCGGTGAACGCCGCGCCGCTCGACCGCGAGTGCCGGGCGTAGTCGGCGGCCATCGGCACCCACGACACCGACAGCGCGATCACGTAGTCGACGGCCGGGGCGAAGGCGTCCCAGGAGCCGCCGCCCACGGAGGGCCCGCGGGTGAAGAGGGCGACCGACAGCCAGATCATCGCGACCACGACGCCCGCGGTGACGTAGCGGCGCAGCAGGCGCAGCGCGCCGAGCGGCCGGATCGTCAGCGCGATCGTCAGCGCCCCGGCCGCGACCGCCCACACCGCGTACGGCACCGCCGTCCCCGACAGCGCCTGCGCGCCCTGCGCGATCACCCACAGCTCGAACGCGCCCCAGCCGAGCATCTGCACGATGTTCAGCACGGTCGGGACGTACGACAGGCGGGCCCCGAACAGGCCGCGCAGCAGCACCATCGCGGGCCGCCCGGTCCGCGCGCCGGGAATCGCCGCGAGGCCGACCATCGCGGTGCCGACGAGGCTGCCGACCACGGCGGCCAGCACCGCGGCGGTGAACGTCAGGGGCCTGCCGCCCAGAGGGTCGAGCAGGAACAGCGCCCCCGAGAAGCCCAGGAGGCTGACGCCGAGATTGGCCCAGAACGCCCCCTGGTCGAGCAGGCCGAGGGTTTTCGGGACCTCCTCGTCCAGGGTGAGCGGAACCTCCGCATGCACGTCGTCGACGACGGCGGCCATCACACGCTCCCTACGCCGGCATTATCCGGACAGGTTCATGCGGTCGGCGGCACGAGTTCGATCCGCCCTCTCAGCCCGGTCACGCCCGAGCTCCCGCGGGTATTGACGATGTCTTTGGGATTATGACACTACTTTGACCGTTTTCCTACGCGACGTAGGGGTCTCCTCCGAGCTCGCTCACCATCGGACGCCCGGCGGCGGCCCAGGACCGCATCCCGCCGTCCACGTTGACGGCCTCCCGCCCGATGTGGTTGAGCCACATGGCGGCGTGCGCCGACCTCCCGCCGACGCGGCAGACGACGTAGACCGGCCGGTCCAGCGGCACCTCGTCCACCCGCGCCTGCAACTCGCCGAGCGGGATGTGCACGGCGTCCGGGGCGTGCCCCGCCCGCCACTCCTCGTCCTCGCGGACGTCCAGCAGGTACGCGCCCTCGGGCAGGGCGTCGGGGGCGATTTCCGGCAATGTCATGCGCCCATTCTGGCGGCACACCACCGATGCGCGGGCCCGTGCCGGGAGCTGTGACCCACGGTGATCTCCGGGCCGCATCCACGAGAGTACTCTCACTCCCCAAACTTCCCTATATGGCTCCATATGACGTACGTTTGAGGAGTGATTGTCTACAAATCAGAAGCCGGTCGACGTGAGATCCTCGACCACTACCGGCGGGTGCTGGACGCCTGGCCGGTTCCCGCCGAGCACGTACGGGTGCCGACCCGCGAGGGCGAGACGTTCGTCCTCGTCTCCGGCCCCCCGGACGCGCCGCCTCTCGTGCTGCTGCACGGCTCGGGCGCCAACGCGTCCATGTGGCGGGGCGACGTCTCCACCTGGTCCCGGCACTTCCGCACGTACGCCGTCGACCTCGTCGGCGAGCCGGGCCTGAGCGCGCCCTCGCGCCCCGCCCTGGGCTCCGGCGCCGTGGCGCTCTGGCTGGACGACGTGCTGGACGGGCTCGGCGTCACCCGGGCCGCGCTCGTCGGCACCTCGCTCGGCGGCTGGACGGCTCTCGACTACGCCGTACGCCGTCCGGAACGGGTGACTCGGCTTGCCCTGATCTGCCCCGGCGGCGTGGGACGGCAGAAGGTCGGCTGGATCCTCAAGGCCCTGCTGACCCGTCCGTTCCGGGGGCGAGATGGCGGGCTGCGCGAGTCGGCGATGACCGTCGCGGGCCTGGACGGGGAGCGGGACCGGCAGGCGCTCGACGCCGTCGTCCTGACGTTCACGCACTTCAACCCGCGCAGGGAGAAGCTCCCGGTGTTCTCCGACGACGCGTTGCGCGGCCTCACCATGCCGGTGCTCGTCATCGCCGGCGAATGCGACGCGATGATCGACTCCCACCAGACCGCGCGACGGGTCCGGAAGTGCGTCCCGCACGCGACCGTGCGCCTGCTCCCAGGGGTCGGTCACGCCGTCTTCGGCCAGGCCGGGCCGATCGACGAGTTCCTCCGGGCCTGACGTCCACCCCTGCCAGGGTCGCGGACCTACTTCAGCAGGCGCGACAGCCGCCGGTCGGCCAGCGGCTTGCCGCCCGTCTGGCAGGTCGGGCAGTACTGCAGCGACGAGTCGGCGAACGCCACCTCCCGGATCGTGTCGCCGCACACCTCACAGGGCTCGCCGGTGCGGCCGTGCACGCGCAGGCCCGACTTCTTCTCCGACTTGAGGTCCTTGGCCGCCAGTCCGCGCGCCCGCTCGACCGCGTCCCGGAGGGTGTTCACGATCGCGTCGTGCAGGTCGGCGATCTGGCCGTCGGTCAGCGTCCCGGCGACCTTGAACGGGGACATCCGCGCGACGTGCAGCACCTCGTCGGAGTAGGCGTTGCCGATGCCCGCGATCACCTTCTGGTCGCGCAGCAGACCCTTGATCTGGGTCCGGCTCTCGCCCACGATCGTCTTGAGCAGGTCGGGCGTGAAGACCTCGGCGAGCGGGTCGGGCCCGAGCCCGGCCACCCCGGGAACGTCGCGGGGGTCCCGCACCACGTACACGGCGAGGCGCTTCTGCGTGCCCGCCTCGGTCAGCTCGAACCCGGGGGCACGGCCGTCCTCGCCGGGCGACAGCCGTACGCGGACCGCGAGCGGGCCCTTCCCGGGCCGCACCGGCCGCGCGCCCGTGAGGTCGTCGCGCCAGCGCAGCCAGCCGCCGCGCGCCAGGTGCGTCACGAGGTGCAGGCCGTCACAGTCGAGGTCCAGGAACTTGCCGTGCCTGGCCACGGCGGTGATCGGCAGTCCGCCGAGCGAGGTGACGGGCGGGTCGACGGTCTTGAGCGCCTGGAAGGCGGTCACGTCGACCCCGATGATCGCGTGGCCGACGGCGTGCTCGCGGAGGAACCCGGCGAGCGCCTCGACCTCGGGCAGCTCCGGCATGCCCCCACACTAATCGCAGCCGTCAGGGCACGTCCCAGAACGCGAGCTCGTGCTCCATCCCGCGGACGAACAGCTCCCGGGCGCGCGCCGGGTCCGGGGCCGCCTCGTCGATCATCTCGCCGATCCGGGCGGCGAGCGCGGCGAAGCCGGGGTCGGCGTAGGTGTCCACCCACGCGCGGTAACGCGGCTCGGCGGGCGGGTTCGCCGCGAGCAGCCGCCCGAGCGTCGAGTAACCCCACATGCAGGGGTAGAGCGCCGCCAGCCCCTCGCCGTAGCCGGCCGCCGCCTCCAGCAGGAACGACGTGTACGCCGCGCAGGCCGGGCCCTTCACCGCGCCGTCCAGGTCGGCGCCGAAGCCCGCGGCGAGCGACCGGTGCAGGTCGAGCTCCTCGTGCCAGGTCGCGTGGGCCAGGTCGACCAGGTCGCCGAGATGGCCGTCAGGCGCCTGCCAGGCCAGCCGGGAGAACACCCTGACGTAGTCGAGCAGGAACAGGTAGTCCTGCTCCAGCCACGACCGGAAGACCGGCTCGGGCAGGTCTCCCGCCGCGATGCCGCGTACGGTCGGATGGGCGAGCTGGGCGTCGAGCATCGGCCGTCCGATGACGTGCAGGTCCGCTGATATCCCCATAAGTTCTCATTCTTGCGGTAAGGGACGAGTTAGGCTCGATGCCGTGACACTGACGATCGCCGAGGAAGTGCTGCTACTGGCTTACCGGGAGGACACCGGGAAGCCGGTCATCGGGTCCGTGGAGCTCGACGCCGCCCTGGCGGGAGCCGTGGTCGCCGAACTCGCCGTGAGCCGGCGCGTCGATTTCGACGACAAGAAGCTCGTGGTCACGGACAACGCGCCGCTGGGGGACGAGGAGCTGGACCAGGCGCTGGCCCGCATCTCGGGCGAGTCCCGGCGGCACAAGGCCGACTGGTGGGTGGGCAAGCTCCGCATGGGCGGGCTGCGCAAGCGGCTGCTGACCCGCCTCGCCGTACGCGGCGTGTTGAGCGAACAGACCGGCAAGATCCTCGGGATCTTCCCCACCACCCGCTATCCGGAGCTCGATCCGAGCCACGAGCAGGCGGTGCGGGACCGCGTCCGGGACGTGCTGGCCGGGGCCCAGCCCGACGAGCGGACGGCGGCGCTGATCGCGGTCGTCCACGCGGCGAAGCTCGACCGCGAGGCCTTCCCGGACGCGCCGAAGGGCCGCGTCAAGGAGATCGCCCAGGGCGAGTGGGCCGGCGAGGCCGTACGCAAGACGATCGCGTCCGTGCACGCGGCCGTCATCGCGGCCACGACCGCGGCGACCACCGCCGCCACCACCGCGACCATCAACTGACGCTCCGCCCGGGCCTTCGCCCGATCCGGCCGGGGCCGGCGGGTGAAGGCCGCACCTCGGCCGCACCTCGGCCGCGTCGGGCCGGTGTGACGAACGGGGCCGACGGCCCGTCGCCGGCGCCGTGGCACGACGCCGGGGACGGGGGCGGGGTCACTTCGTGATGACGTCCTTGGGGACCTGCTTGTCGGCGGCGAGCGCCTCGAACAGGCGCAGCGCCTTCTGCGTGTCCCACTTCACGACGGCCTGACCGCCGATGGTCGGCAGCGAGCCGATCGGCACGGCCGTCGTGACGGGCCCGCCGCGCATGGCGAGGCCCACCGACAGCAGGTCGAACAGGCCGGTGCCGGGGTCGACGGCGACCGAGTCGGCCGCGTTCAGCGCCAGCGGCACCGACGTGAAGGGGTTGAGCAGCGTGCCGGGGCTCGCCGCCTTCTGGACCACGGCGGAGAAGAACTCCCGCTGCCGCTGGGTGCGGTCGAAGTCGGGGATCGCGCCGGTCTTCCTGGTGCGCACGTAGCCGAGCGCGGTGCCGCCGTCCATGTCCTGGCAGCCCTTCTTGAGGTTGATCCCGGCCTTGTGGTCGTTGATGTCCTGCTTCACGCAGATGTTGACCCCGCCGATCGCGTCCACGATGCCCACGAAGCCGCCGAAGCCGATCTCCATGTAGTGGTCGATCCGGATGCCGGTCACCCGCTCGACCGTCTTGGTCAGCAGCTTCGGCCCGCCGAAGGCGTAGGCCGCGTTCAGCTTGCCGCTGCCGTGCCCCTCGATGGGGACGTACGAGTCGCGGGGCAGGCTGACCAGCGTCGGACGGCCGTCCGAGGGGATGTGGAGCAGCATCATCGTGTCGGTGCGCTTGCCGACCGCCTTGCCGGTGGCCAGCTTCCTGCGCTGCGCGGCGGTAAGGCCCGCCCGGCTGTCGGAGCCGACCAGCAGCCAGTCCTCGCCCGGCGTCTCGGCGGACCGCTTGTCGTAGTCGGTCATCGCCTCGACCGAGTGGAGCCGGGCGCTGATCAGGAAATATCCGGCGATGGCGGCGACGAGCAGGAGCACGACCAGCACCACGACGATCCGGACGACGGTCCTGCCGGTCACCCGGGGACCACGCCTGCCGCCCGAGCCGCCGCCGCGTCCGCCACCGAACCCGCCGCCGAAGCCGCTTCCGGACCCGCCGCCGCGCGCGGTCGCCGACCCGCCGGCGTCCCGGTGCGGGGCGTCCTCAGGGCTCCCGGGCGTCCGCCCGGTCCCCCCTATCGGGCGGATCGGGGTGTTGCCCGAGCGCGGCTTGCCGTACACCTTGGAGCGGGCGCGGGGGACCGTGTCGTCCCTGCCGGACCCCCTCCCGGGCTGCTCCGCCCGGTGCTCGGACCCAGGCGCCCCGAGCGGGGCAGCCTGGGGCTCCCCCGGGCGGCGGATCGCCCGGGTCGCCTCGTTCTCGTCGGCCACGTGAAATCCCCAGCCCCTCAGCGTCCTGACCACCGCTTTGACCTCACCGGCGGAACTCTTTGCCGACGGGCCCCCTCCTTCACGGTACTCAGAAGGCTTCTAAGCAGCCAGTAAACGCCGCCGGGAAACACAGGAGAGATTCCAGCCGTTACGGTGGTATACGAACCACGCGAAAGGATCGACGTGTCCGTTCCGGACCCCTGGAGTACCGGCCCGTGCCTCGGCACGGGCTCCCATGATCATACGGCGGGCGCCCGATGAGCGCCGCCCTCGGTCTTCTTGCCGTTCTCCTCCTGACTCTCGCCACCGGCTTCTTCGTCGCGCAGGAGTTCGCCTACGTCGCCGCCGACCGCGGCGCGCTGCGCGAACAGGCGGCGGCCGGTGACGACGCCGCCCGCCGCGCCCTCGACGTCACCGGACGGCTGTCGTTCATGCTCTCCGGCGCGCAGCTGGGGATCACCGTCACCACCCTGCTGGTGGGCTTCATCGCCCAGCCCGCGATTGCGGGCGTGCTGCGCGGCCCCCTGGAGGCGGCCGGGCTGCCCGGCGCGGCCGTGCCCGGCGTCTCCGTGGCGCTCGGCGTCGTGATCGCCACCGTCGTCCAGATGATCATCGGCGAGCTCGCCCCCAAGAACCTCGGCATCGCGCGGCCCGAGGAGGTCGCCAAGGCCCTCGGCCGTCCGACGGAGATCTACCTGGCGGTCGCCGGGCCCCTCATCCGCCTGTTCGACACGGCGGCGGCCAGGCTGGTCCGCCTGTTCGGCATCGAGCCGGTCGAGGAGCTCGAACACGGCGCGACCCCCGAGGAGCTGTCGCGCATCGTGTCGGAGTCCGCCGCCGCCGGAGAGCTGCCGCCCCGGCTGGCCGAGACGCTGGAGCGGGCGCTGGAGTTCGGCGACCGCACCGCGGAGGACGTCATGGTCCCCCGTCCGCGCGTCGTCTCGCTGCGGGCCGTGTGGCCGGTGTCCGACCTTCTCGACGCCCTGCGCGCCCAGGGTCACTCCCGCTACCCCGTGCTCGGCACCGACGCCGACGACGTCGTCGGCGTGACCGGGCTGCCCGAGTATCTGAAGGCCGGCTCCCCGGCCGACGGGCTCGTCGGCGGCATCACCCGCGCGCCGGTCCTCGTCCCCGCGACGCTGCCGCTGCCCGAGCTGCTGCGCCGGATGACCTCCGCCGGCGAGACGTTCGCCTGTGTGATCGACGAGTACGGCGGGCTCGCCGGCGTGGTCACACTGGAGGACCTCGCCGAGGAGCTGGTCGGCGAACTCGTGGACGAGAACGACCCCGAGCCCCTCGGCGTCGTACGGCACGGCGACCACGTCTGGGACGTGCCGGGCACGCTCCGCCTCGACGAGGTCGAGCGCGCCACCCACATCCGGCTGCCCGAGAGCGAGGACTACGAGACCGTCGCCGGGCTCGTCCTCGCCGCCCTCGGCCGCATGGCGGAGCCGGGCGACGAGGTCGTCTCCCCCCTCGTGCCCGAGCCGCACCTCTTCGAGGACGAGGAGGAGGACACGCGGCACGCCGTGCTCACGGTCCAGAGCGTGCGCCGGCGGGTCCCCGAGTGGATCCGGCTGTCGACGGAGGCGGGGGAGCGGCGGGAGGCCGAGGACGCCCACGCGGCGGCCCGTGAGCCCTCCGGCGGCGTCTACTACGCCCCCGAGCTGTTCTCCGCGTTGTTCCAGGGCAGGCCCGCATGAGTCCGCTGACCGGAGTCCTGCTCGGAATCGTCCTGCTCGCCGCCAACGGCGTCTTCGTGGCCGCCGAGTTCGCCCTGGTGTCCGCCCGCAGGCATCGGCTGGAGGAGATCGCCGCGGGCGGCGGCCGGCTGGCCAAGATCACTGCTCGGGCGGCGGTGCGCGGCGGGCGCGAGCTGTCGCTCATGCTCGCCGGGGCGCAGCTCGGCATCACGCTGAGCTCCCTGGGCCTCGGCATGGTCGCGGAGCCCTCCATCGAGCATCTGCTGGAGCCGGTCCTCGCGCTGCTGCCGGAGTCGCTGCGCACCCCGGCCGCGTACGTCGTGGCGCTCGCCCTGGTGACGTTCCTGCACATGGTCGTGGGCGAGATGGCGCCCAAGTCGCTCGCGCTCACCCACCCCGAGCGCGCCGCGATGGGGCTGGCGCTGCCGTTCCGCGGCTTCGCCTGGATCGTCCGCCCGGTCCTGGCCACGCTGAACGGGCTGACCAACGGCATCCTGCGGCTGCTCGGGGTGCACGCGCGCGACGAGCTCGCCACCACCCGCACGCCCGGCCAGCTCGCCATGCTGGTCGCCGAGTCGGGCCGGATGGGCATGCTCGACCGCGACGAGCACGACCTGCTCACCCGCGCGCTGCGGGTCCACGCCCAGCCGGTGGAGCGCCTCATGGTGCCCGTGGGCGAGGCGCCGTCGGTGCCCGCCGGGGCCGACGCCCTGCTCGTACGGCGGACGGCGGCGCGCGTCGGGAGCCTGCGCATGCTGGTGGTCACCCCCGACGACGTGGTCGGGGTGTGCCACGTGCGCGACGCGATCGTGCGGCCCGACCACAGGGCCGGCGAGCTGGCGACGCCGGTCCCCCGCATGGCGAAGGGCACCACGATCTCCGACGCCGTGACCCTGCTCCAGGAGGCCCGCGCCCAGCTCGGGCTCGTCACGGACGCGGGCGGCACGCCCGTCGGTGTGATCGATCTCACTACGCTGCTGGGCGAGCTGCTGGTGGCCTGATCCGGACGGAGCCCGCAAGCGCGCGGAAAGTGGTTTGAAAGCCGATCTCCGGAGAATGTGCAGTGCGCGATCGAGGGGCCCCGACCGTCGGGGCCCCCGGTGCGTCACGACCTGTGAACCGGGGCCCGACGCCGTACGGGCCGGAAGGAGAGGCCCGACGTGCGTTCACTCCCGACCACGCGGGGCCGCGGCTCGCACGACACAAAGAGAAAGCCTCGCGGGAGGGAAGCTTTGCTTCCGACCATGCGAGGCTGCCGCTTGTCCGGCCGGGGGTTCCAGGGGGTTGTCCCCCTGGGTGACACAAAGAGAAAGCCTCGCGGGAGGGAAGCTTTGCTTCCGACCGTGCGAGGCTGCTTTCTCGTGGGCAAGGGGGGAGTTGAACCCCCACGTCCTTTCGGACACACGGACCTGAACCGTGCGCGTCTGCCATTCCGCCACTTGCCCTTGCGGTTGACCCCCATCTCTGGGTGCCTGGAAAGGTTAGCACGTATCCGCCCGTGCTACCGAACCCGGATACGATCCTTCTCAACGACGATGCGATGGAGCTCAGCGAAGCACCGGAGCGGTCGCGACCATAGACGTAAGTGGAAGGGAGGTATCCGGTGGGAGTCCTTCAGCGCTTCGAGCGAAGGCTCGAAGGGATGGTTGAAGGGGCCTTCGCGCGGGCGTTCAAGTCTGAACTCCAGCCGGTCGAGGTTGCCAGCGCCGTGCAGAGGGAGATGGACGAGCGCGCCGCGATCGTCGCTCAGGGTCGCA
The DNA here is from genome assembly GCF_016863015.1 of Microbispora amethystogenes. GTDB lineage: Bacteria > Actinomycetota > Actinomycetes > Streptosporangiales > Streptosporangiaceae > Microbispora > Microbispora amethystogenes. The sequence goes on from NZ_BOOB01000013.1 coordinate 27,686, forward strand.
CGCTCGTGCCGAACGACTTCGTGGTGGAGCTGTCGACGACCGACAGCGAGCGCCTGGAGGTGTACGCCGACAGCATCAGCCACGAACTCGCCACGCTGGCCCGGGAGTACGCCAAGGAGCAGGGGTACTCGTTCGTCGGGCCGGTGCGCGTGCGCTTCGAGACCGCCGACGACCTCGCGGTCGGGCTGTTCCGCATCCGGTCGGGCGTGATCCGTGGCGCCACGGTCGAGCAGGACGAGATCCGGCAACCCCCGAGCGACCTGCCCGCCAGCCGGCCCAACGCGTTCCAGGGCCGCCCCAGGCTGCTCGTCTCGACCCAGGACGACCCCCAGGGGCAGCGCTCGTACGAGCTGACCACCCCGGTGACGTTGCTGGGGCGCGGAACCGATTGTGATCTACGACTGGTGGATCCCGGCGTATCGCGGCATCATGCCGAGCTACGGGTGGAAGGCCCACAGGTCGTGCTCGTGGACCTGGGGTCGACCAACGGCACCTTCGTCAACGGCCAGCCGGTCCGCAGGGTCGAGATGCAGGACGGGACGAGGGTGACCCTCGGCCGCACGACACTGGTGTTCCGGCGCGATTAGAGGTAACAGACGGTCCATGTCCGAGCTAACGCTGCTGCTGATCCGGCTCGCCTTCCTGGCGGTGCTGTGGTTCTTCGTGATCGCCGCGGTCGGCGTCATCCGGACAGACCTGTTCGGTTCGCGCACGGCTCCCGCACCTCCACGGAAACCGGCCAAGCAACCCCGGCCGGTGTCCAAGCCCAAGAAGGGCGAACCACGTCAGCTCATCGTCACCGGTGGCCCCCTGCAAGGGACCATCATCAACCTCACGGAGACGCCAATCACCATCGGCCGGGCGAACGACGCCACGCTGGTACTCAGCGACGACTACGCTTCGAGTCGGCACGCCCGGCTCTTTCCGCAGGACGGCCAGTGGATCGTGGAAGATCTCGGTTCCACCAACGGCACGTACCTCGAACGTTCGAAAGTCACCCGCCCGACGCCGGTGCCCCTCGGAGTTCCGATCCGCATCGGCAAGACCGTCATCGAATTGCGCAAATGACCATCGCACTCCGCTACGCCGCTCGCTCGGACGTCGGGCTCCTCCGTGAAGGCAACGAGGACTCGGCGTACGCCAGCGGCCGCCTGCTGGCCGTCGCCGACGGCATGGGCGGGCATGCCCATGGCGAGGTGGCCAGCTCGGTCGCCATCGCCGCAATGTCGTCCCTCGACCGGGACGCCGCCACCGGCGGTGACCTGCTCGGCGCCATCGAGGCCGCGGTCCGGGACGCCAACCACCAGCTGCACGCGATGGTGGCCCGTGACCCGAGCCTCAAGGGCATGGGCACCACCCTCACCGCGATGCTCTGGAGCGGCCCGCGCTTCGCCCTGGTCCATGTGGGCGACTCCCGGGCCTACCTGCTCAGGAACGGCGAGCTGTACCAGATCACGCATGATCACACGCTGGTGCAGTCGCTGGTGGACGACGGGCGGATCACCCAGGAGGAGGCCGCCAACCATCCCCAGCGCTCGATCCTGCTGCGGGCGCTCGACGGCAGCGGCGAGGTCGATCCCGACCTGCAGGACCGGGAGGCCCAGGTGGGCGACCGGTACCTGCTGTGCTCGGACGGCCTGTCCACCGTCGTCAGCGCCGAGACCCTGCATCTCACCCTGACCACCGTCGACGATCCCGAGGACGTCGTCCGGCAGCTCATCGACCTCGCCAACCGGGGCGGCGGGCCGGACAACATCACCTGCGTGGTCGCCGACGTGATCGAGGTGGACGACGTGCAGCCGCCGGTCCTGGCCGCGGCGGTCGTGGGCGCGGCCGGCTCCGGCCGGGGGCGTTCCCCCGCGCCACCCGACACGCCCGCGGGCCGGGCCGCCACGGTCACCGCGCCGCAGCCCGTGATCACGGACGACGACCTCGGCGACGAGCCCGTACGGGAGGTCCAGTCGTCGGGGCGGCGGGCCCGCAAACGCCGCTCGGGCCCGAAGGTCGCCGCCGGCGTGCTGGTCGTCGCCGTCGCGCTCGGGCTCGGCGGCTACTTCGGCTACGAGTGGACCCAGAGCCAGTTCTACATAGGCGCCAGCGGGGACAAGCTCGTCGTCTTCCAGGGCGTCGACGCGGAGGTCGGGCCGGTGTCCCTCAAGAAGGTCGCCTACACCGACGACATCCGCGTCTCGGCGCTGCCCGCGGTCCAGCAGGACCAGGTCCGCACCGGCATCCCGGTCGACGACCTTCAGGCCGGGATAACCAGGATCAAGAACTTCGGCGCCTCGGCGACGTCCAAGACGGACACCGGGGCGACACCGACCCCCACGAGGTCCGCTAAGTGACTGCTGTCGAAGCCACGCCCGTACCGATGACCGCGAAGCGGCGCGGCGCCCAGCTGGGCATGCTCGCCTTCGCCGTACTGATCGTGATGGGCGCGTACGCCGGCGTCGGGCTCGGGATCAACGGCAAGGTCCCGTCCGGCATGCTCGGCTACGGCCTCGGCCTCGGCGGTCTGATGCTCGCGGCCTACCTGGTGCTGGCCAAGTTCGCGCCGTGGGCCGACCCTCTCCTGCTTCCCCTCGTGACGCTGGTCAACGGCATCGGCCTGGTGATGATCTACCGGCTGGAGGAGGGCGGCATCAAGGACGCCTCGGCCTCCAACCAGCTCATGTGGACGGCGCTCGGTGTGGTGATGTTCTCCGCGACGCTGATCGTGTTGAGGGACCACCGCGCCTTGCAGCGCTTCACCTACACCGCCGGCTTCGTCGGGATCGTGCTGCTCGTCCTGCCCGTGCTCCCGGTGGTCGGCTCCGAGCACTACGGCGCCCGGATCTGGATGAACCTCGGGCCGTTCTCCCTGCAGCCGGGCGAGTTCGCCAAGCTGGCCCTGGTCGTCTTCTTCGCCGGCTATCTCGTCGCCAAGCGCGACGTGCTGGCCCTGGCCGGCCGCCGGCTGCTGTTCATCGACCTGCCGCGCGCCCGCGACCTCGGCCCGGTGCTGATCACCTGGGGCGTCAGCATCGCGGTCCTGGTCGCCGAGAAGGACCTCGGCACCTCGTTGCTGCTGTTCGGCGCGTTCATCGCGATGCTCTACATCGCCACCCAGCGCACCTCCTGGGTGCTCATCGGCCTGCTGCTCTTCGTGGGCGGCGCCGTCCTCGCCGGGCAGGTCTTCAGCCACGTCCAGGCCCGCTTCGAGGGGTGGTTGCACGCCAGCTCCACGGCGGTCTACGACTCGGGCACGAGCTACCAGCTGATGCAGGGCCTGTTCTCGCTCGGCTCGGGCGGCATCCTCGGCACCGGGCTCGGCCAGGGCTATCCCGGCCTCACCCCGTTCTCGTTCTCCGACTTCATCTTCGACGCCGTGGGCGAGGAGCTGGGCCTCACCGGCCTGATGGCCATCCTCATGGTGTACGCGCTGATCGTCGAGCGTGGCCTGCGGATGTCCCTGGCGTCCCGCGACCCCTTCTCGAAGCTGCTCGGGGGCGGGCTGTCGTTCATCCTCGCCTGGCAGGTGTTCATCATCGTCGGCGGGGTGACCCGGCTGATCCCGCTGACCGGTCTCGTGACGCCGTTCATGTCCGCGGGAGGCTCGGCCCTGCTCGCCAACTGGATGCTCATCGCCCTGCTCGTACGCATGTCAGACGCGGCCCGCCGGCCGCCGCCACAGGCGATCCAGGACGAGGGGATGACCCAGGTGATGCAGCGATGAACAGCACGCTCAAGCGCGTCGCCGTGGCCTGTCTGATCATGTTCGGCCTGCTCATGGCCAACGTGACCTATCTGGGCACGGTGAAGGCGGAGAGCCTGCGCAACGACTCGCGCAACGTCCGGATGCTGTACGCCAGGTACAAGATCGACCGGGGATGGATCACCGCGGACAACACGAAGACCACCCTGGCCAAGACCGTCGACACCGGCGACCCGAAGTTCCGGTTCGAGCGGGAGTATCCGCTGGGCAAGCCGTTCACGCACGTGGTCGGCTGGTTCGCGCCGGAGAGCGCCGCGGGCATCGAGAGCGCGATGGGCCGCTACCTCGACGGCTCGCACCCCGACATGGTGGTCCGCCGGGCCATCGACATGATCAGCGGCAAGCCCGCCAAGGGCGCGAGCGTCGACCTCACGCTGAACACCAAGGCCCAGGAGATCGCGTACAAGGACCTGGCGAGCACCGGCAAGCGCGGCGCGGTCGTGGCGATCGAGCCCAAGACCGGCAAGATCCTGACGATGGTGTCGGTGCCGTCGTACGACCCGAACCCGCTGGCCACGGCCAGTAAGGACAAGGTCAACAAGGCGTACAACAAGCTCGACAAGGACGGCGACAAGCCGCTGCTGAACCGGGCGATCGACCTGACGTACGCCCCGGGGTCCACGTTCAAGACGGTCACCTCGGCGGCCTACCTCAGCGACGACTCCTCCCGCGACGAGAACACGCAGGTCGACGCGCCCGACTCGCTGCCGCTGCCGGGCACGAGCATCTCGCTGCCGAACTACCACGGTGAGTCCTGCGGCGGCCGGGCGACGCTGGTCGAGGCGCTGACCATCTCCTGCAACACGCCGTTCGCGAAGATGGGCATGGAGCTCGGCTGGGACAAGCTCAAGGAGCAGGCCGAGAAGTTCGGCGTCGGCAAGCCGCTGGCGATCCCAATGTCGGTCGCGGGCAGCAGCATCGGCAAGGAGGAGGGCAAGGCCGAGCTCGCCAAGACCGCGATCGGCCAGCAGAGCAACCAGATGACCCCGCTGCAGATGGCGATGGTCGCGGCCGGCATCGCCAACCAGGGCACGGTGATGAAGCCGTACCTGGTCAACAAGGTCCTCGGGCCCGACGGCGCGGAGATCGACGGAACCGACCCGGAGGCGCTGAGCGAGGCCGTCACCCCCGAGGTCGCCGGAGAGCTGACCAAGATGATGATCAGCGTGGTCGAGAACGGCACGGGTGGCGCGGCCAAGCTCCCCGGCATAACCGTGGCGGGCAAGACGGGCACGGCGGAGACCGCGCCGGGCAAGCCGTCGCACGCGTGGTTCATCTCCTTCGCCCCGGTCGACGACCCGCAGGTCGCCGTGGCGGTCTTCGTGGAGTCGGGCAGCGCGGGCAACGACGCCACCGGCGGCGCGGTGGCCGCGCCGATCGCGCACGACGTCATGCAGGCGGTGCTCGGACAGTGACCGAGACGGTGCTCGGCGGCCGGTACCGGCTGACCTCCCCCATCGCCGCGGGCGGGATGGGCGAGGTCTGGCGGGCCGATGACGAGTTGCTGGGCCGGAAGGTGGCGATCAAGCTCCTCGGCCGCCACGTGGCGGGCGACTCGACCTTCCGCGACCGGTTCCGCTCCGAGGCCCGGATCACCGCCGCCCTGACCGATCACGGCATCGCCCAGGTCTTCGACTACGGCGAGACCGACGACGTGGCCTACCTGGTGATGGAGCTGGTGAAGGGTGAGCCGCTGTCGGCGGTCATCGCCCGCAACGGCGCGCTCGGGCCCGAGGTCACGCTCGACGTCGTGGAGCAGACGGCCCGGGGCCTGCACGCGGCCCACCGGGCCGGGGTGATCCACCGCGACGTCAAGCCCGGGAACCTGCTCGTCACCGAGACCGGCCAAATCAAGATCACCGACTTCGGCATCGCCCGCGCGCTGGAGGCCGCGCCGCTGACCGCGACCGGCCTCGTGCTCGGCACCGCCCAGTACGTGAGCCCGGAGCAGGCGTCCGGCGACACGCTCACGCCCGCGAGCGACATCTACTCCCTCGGCGTGGTGGCGTACGAGTGCCTGGCGGGCCGTCCGCCGTTCACGGCGGAGACCCCGGTGGCGCTCGCGCTGCGGCACCTCAACGACACGCCCCCGCCGCTGCCCGGCAACGTGCCCGCACCGGTGGCGGCGCTGGTGATGTCCATGCTGGCCAAGGATCCGGCCGCGCGGCCGGAGACCGGCCAGCCGCTGGTCGACCTGGTGCGCGGCCTGCGTGGCACCCTCGCGGGCACGGCCGCCTCGACGGCGGTGCTCGGCTCGCTCACCGATCCCCAGGGGTTCCCCGCTGCCGGAGGCCACACTCTCGGAGGCGGAATCGGAGGCGGAATCGGCGGAGACGCCGGCGGGACCAGGCCGCTGGGCGCGGCGCCGAATCCCGGTTCTCCGCACCTCGCACCGGGAGCCGGGTATCCCGGCGTCACCTCCCCGTTCGGCCAGGCGGGCCCGGAGTCCGCGCTGCCCACACGTCCGGGCGGGGCGCCCGCGGGCGTCCCCGGAGCCGGAGCCGGAGCCGGGGTCCGGCGGCCGGGCGGCGCCGGCGGGCACGCGGCGGGCGGGCGCAGGCGACGGCCGGCGGCCCTGATCCTCGCCACGGCCGGCTGCGCGGCCGCGGTCGGCATCGGGGTGCTGGCGTTCACCGCCGCGCGCACCGGCGACACACCGCCCGACACGGGGGAGACCACCGCGCCCGCGACCTCGCCGTCCGCCTCGCCGACGCCGTCCGAGGCGCCGGCGCGGGAGTCCAGGCCGGCGGCGCCGCCGTCGCACCGGCCCACGGCCCGCAGGACGTCGGCTGAGCCGACCGCCGTTCCGTCGGCTACCGTAAGCAGGTCGGCACCATCCACCCGGACGCCCGAACCGGAACCGTCCCCGACCTCTTCCTCGACCTCGGAACCGACGTCCACCCCGGCCAAGGACACCACCGAGACTCCGCGCCCCACGGAACCCCCGCCCGACACGAACCCTCCGGCTGAGGGGGAGTGATGAGGAAAAAGGTCGATGATGGACACCGGCGGCACCCCACGATGAACGGCAAGGGACTGTGCAGGAAATGACTCAGCCACGACTACTCGGCGGACGCTACGAGCTCGACGGCGTCGTGGGGCGTGGCGGCATGGCCGAGGTCTACCGCGCCCGGGACATCCGGCTGGACCGTGTCGTCGCCATCAAGACGCTCCGCTCCGATCTCGCCAGGGACCACACGTTCCAGGCGCGCTTCCGGCGCGAGGCGCAGTCGGCCGCCTCGCTGAACCACCCGTCGATCATCGCCGTGTACGACACCGGCGAGGACATGATGGACAACACGCCCGTGCCGTACATCGTCATGGAGTTCGTCGACGGGCGGACGCTGCGTGACGTGCTGCGCGCCGACCGGCGGCTGATGCCCGAGCGGGCCGCGGAGCTCGTCGACGGCATCCTGCGGGCACTCGACTACAGCCACCGGGGCGGCATCGTCCACCGGGACATCAAACCGGCCAACATCATGTTGACGCTCAACGGCGAGGTCAAGGTCATGGACTTCGGCATCGCCCGGGCCATGGCCGACTCCGCGGCCACGATGACCCAGACCGCGCAGGTGATCGGCACCGCGCAGTACCTCTCCCCCGAGCAGGCCCGCGGCGAGCGCGTCGACGCCCGCAGCGACATCTACTCGACCGGCTGCGTGCTGTACGAGCTGCTCACCGGCCAGCCGCCCTTCACCGGCGACTCCCCCGTCGCCATCGCCTACCAGCACGTGCGGGAGGACCCGATCCCGCCGTCGCGGATCGACCCCGAGATCCCGCAGTGGGCCGACGCGATCGTGCTGAAGGCCATGGCCAAGGACCCGGTCCACCGCTACCAGAGCGCCACCGAGATGCGCGGCGACATCCAGCGGGCCCTCTCCGGCATGCCCGTCGACCCGCAGACCATGGCGATGGCCAACCAGCAGTACAACTCGTACGGCGCGCCGGACCGCACCCGGACCATGACCACGGCGGGCGCCGCCGCCCAGGGCACCCGCGCGATCCCCCAGTACGACTACGGCCCCGAGGAACGCGGCGGACGGTACGACGGACGGCGGCGCGGGGGCGGCGGCAACACCGCGCTGAAGACGGCCGCGTGGATCCTGATCCCCCTCCTGGTCATCGGCGCGATGATCGCGGTCGGCTACACCTTCCTGGGCGGCGGCGGCTCGTCCACGGCCGACAAGGTCGCCATCCCGCAGGTGACCAACCAGACGAAGGCCGCGGCCAAGCAGGCGCTGGAGGCGAAGGGCTTCAAGGTCCAGTTCGCGCCCGAGGAGTTCAACGCCGACGTGCCCAAGGGCTCCGTCATCAGCACCGAGCCCGCCGAGGGCGAGGAGGCCGACCCCGGCTCCACGGTCACCGTCGTCGTGTCGAAGGGCGAGGAGAAGATCTCCATCCCCGACGTGACCGGCCTGGCGCCGGACGAGGCCCGGGCGAAGCTCGTGGAGATGGGCCTCAAGGCCAGCGTCGTGGCGAAGGTCTCCAGGCAGCCGCAGGGCAAGGTGTTCGAGACCGACCCGAAGGCGGGCGAGGAGGTCGAGAAGGGCTCCCTCGTCAAGCTGTACGTGCCCAAGGAGATGACGGAGGTGCCGAGCGTCGTCGGCCTCACGCTGGCGGACGCCACGAAGGCGATCAAGGGCGCCGGCTTCAGGGTCAAGACGACGGAGCGGCCGAGCGACGTGGTGCCGCAGGGCAACGTGATCGACCAGTCGCCGCAGGCGGGCACCAAGCTGAACCCCGACACCACGATCACGCTGACGGTCTCCAGCGGGCCGGAGCAGACGCAGGAGCCGCCCCCGCCGCCCGTGGACGACACACCGACGGGCGATCCGACCGGCGGCGGTGACGGCGGCGACGGCGGCGTCGACCTCGGGGACGGCGGCGACCCCTTCGGCAACGGCTGAGCCCGGAGACGCGAGAAGGGCTTCCGCCACTCGGGGGCAATGGCGGAAGCCCTCACTTTGGTAGTCGTAACAAGAGCGGAAAGCGTTACACGATCCGCGCGAGCCAGTTTCCGAGCAGCCGGTGGCCGTGTTCGGACACGACCGACTCGGGATGGAACTGGACGCCCTCGACGGGGGCGGCACGGTGGCGCAGGCCCATGATGACGCCGTCGGGGGTGGTGGCGGTGACCTCCAGCACGTCCGGCACGGTCCCCGGGACCACGGCGAGCGAGTGATAACGCGTCATCGTCACCGGTGAGGGGATCTCCGCGAAGACCCCCCGCCCGTCGTGCCGGACCGGGCTGGTCCTGCCGTGCATCAACTCGGGTGCGCGGCTGACCACCGCGCCGTACGCGACGGCGATGGCCTGGTGGCCGAGGCAGACGCCCAGCAGCGGCAGGCCGCGTCCGGCGCAGTGCCGTACGAGGGGGACGGACACGCCGGCCTCCTCGGGCGTGCCGGGGCCCGGCGACACGAGCACCCCGTCGAAGCCGTCGGCGTCGCCCACCACGACCCGGTCGCGCGGCCGCACGTCGCAGTCCGCGCCGAGACCGCGCAGGTACTGCACGATCGTGTGGACGAAGCTGTCGTGGTTGTCGACGACCAGCACCCGCGGCGGCGCCCTGTGCTGTGTTTCCCTCTGCACCATGTTTCCCGCTGCGCCATGTTCCCCGCTGTTTCCGGCCGCGCCATCGGCTCGTTCGGCGTTCCCGGGTGTGGAGAAATCGGACTTTCAGCGTAAGGCAATACCGTACGGGGATCGCCCCGGCGGGCCCGCGCCGACTATCCTTGCTCGGGACTTCGCCGCCACGGCGGCTACGCTATTGACACCAGCCCGCACGACCGCGCGGGTACCCACCAGGAGACGCTCCCGTGCCCAAGTCGAAGATTCGCAAGAAGCCCGTCTACACGCCGCCGCAGAAGACGCAGACGGTGAAGGTCAGCCCCCGCTGGCTCGCCCCTCTGATGGTGGCCTGCTGGATCGTCGGCATCGTCTGGATCGCGGTCTACTACATCGCGCCGACCGTTCCCGGTATCTCCGCGCTGGCCAACTGGAACCTGCTGATCGGGTTCGGGCTCATCATCCTGGGTGTCGTGCTGTCCACCAAGTGGCGTTAGCCGTTTGAGATTTTTTCCACAGTCTTTGTCCACAGGCTGTGGGTAAAGTGCGACGCGCGGTCGATCCGCCGGGCCCGCCTCCGTACGGCGAGGCCCGGCCGGCCGCTTGAATCAGGTGCGGATGCCTACGGGAGGAAACCCGTACGGCGGAAGCGTCGTGACCAGCAGGACCAGCGCCACCAGCACGACGGCGGCGACGCCGACCTGGACGAGGACACGGTTGCCGCGGGGCGCGTAGACGAAGCCCGCCGCGACCAGGGCGCCGATCACCAGCCCGCCGAGGTGCCCCTGCCAGCTGATGCCGGGCACGACGAACGTGAGCACCACGTTGATCCCGATCAGCCACAGGACGCCCCGGGCGTCGTACCCGAGCTTGCGGGAGACCACGAACAGCGCGGCGAACAGGCCGTAGATGGCTCCGGACGCGCCGACCGCCACGGTGCCGAAGAGATAGATGGCGACCGAGCCGCCGAGCGCCGACAGCAGGTAGAGCGCCGCGAAGCGGGCCGAGCCGAGCCTGCGCTCCAGTTCGGGGCCGATGACGTACAGCGCCCACATGTTGAACAGGATGTGCCAGAAGGACGGCGGCGGCGAGTGCAGGAAGGCGCCGGTGATCAGGCGCCACCAGTCGCCCCGGTAGACGCCCAGCGAGTACATGGCGAACCGCTGGAGGACCTCGTCCTGGTTCACGACCTCGGCCGCGTACGCGAGCACGTTGAGGGCGAGCAGCGCCCAGGTGACGCGGGGCGCGGCGACGACGGCACCGCCGAAGGTCGTGCGGGCCTGCCGCACCTCGCGGTTGCCCTCCTGGACGCATTCGGGGCACTGGTGGCCGACCGCCGCCTCACGCATGCAGTCGGGGCAGATCGGGCGCGCGCAGCGCTGGCAGCGGACGTAGGTCTCGCGCTCGGGGTGCCGGTAGCAGGTGGGTACGGCTTGCGCCCCCGGCTGCGGGGGCGGCGGAGGCTGGGAGGTCATGGAATCCTTCCTGGGCGGGGCCCGGTGCGGGCACATCCACGACAGCCAGCCTATAAGCCGGAAACGCCCCGGCCGCGCGCGTTCGCGCGGCCGGGGCGCCGTGATCGCCGGGCGCTGTGATCACCAAGCTTGATCACCAGCTGCGGTCACCAGTTGTGGTCACCAGTTGTGGTCACCAGTTGTGGTCACCAAGCGCCGTACGCGCCGGAGGGCGTCAGGACCGCTCGATGGTGACCTCTTCGAGGACCACGTCGTTGACGGGCCGGTCGCCCCGGGCGGTGGGGGTCTTGGCGATCGCGTCGACCACCTCGGTGCCCTCGATCACCTCGCCGAAGATCGTGTGCCCCTGGTTGAGGTGCGGCGTCGGCGAGACGGTGATGAAGAACTGCGACCCGTTGGTGCCCTTGCCGAACCGCTTGCCGGCGTTCGCCATGGCGAGCAGGTAGGGCCGGTTGAACTGGTTCTCCGGGTGGATCTCGTCGTCGAAGCTGTATCCCGGGCCGCCGACGCCCTGCCCGAGCGGGTCGCCGCCCTGGATCATGAAGCCGTTGATCACCCGGTGGAAGATGGTGCCGTCGTACAGCTTGGCGGTCGTCTTCTCGCCGGTCTCGGGGTGGGTCCACTCACGGGAGCCCTCGGCGAGTTCGACGAAGTTGCGCACCGTCTTCGGCGCCTTGTTGGGGAAGAGCCGGACCCGGATCGTGCCGTGGTTCGTGCGCAGGTTCGCGATGAGGTTGTCAGCCACGAGGGCCGCCCCCTTTGGTTGCTCGTGTTAGTTGTCCGGATCACAGGGTATCGAGCATGCCTTCAAGCACCGCCCGTGATTGAGCCCCGGCCATCCGGGAAGGGGACGTTCCGGGGCCCTGTCGATTGGGGAGGTTGATGTGTCCCTGTCAATGAGAAAGCGCCGTGCCGAAGTGGTCATCCCGCAGACGTGGCTGAACAGGGTGAGAGAGCAGGCCATGAAAGCCGGTGGCCGGGTGAGCCCGATGGCGGAGAACGCCAGGGATCTCGCCACGCACCGGATCGAGGACGCCAGAGTCTGGGCGGCGCCGAAGCTCGACCAGGCCGCGCAGTCGGTCGAGGAGCAGATCGCTCCGATCGTCAGCGCGTTCCTGAGCGAGTTGGCCCGCCGGATCGAGGTGTCGACCGGCACCCGGCGCACCCGGCGGCGCTGGCCCGTCGTCGCGCTGCTCAGCGGTGTCGCGATCGGCGCGGCCGGTGTGGCGATGTACCGCAACAACGCCCAGAAGTGGGCCGAGACGATGCGGGACAGTGTGCGGCACACGGGTGCCGACGCCGGCAGGTGGGTCGGGGACAAGGCCGAGGAGGTCGGGGAGAAGGCCGACAAGGCCGCCGACGAGATCTCGGGAAAGATGTCCTGAATCCACCAGGCATCGCGCGGCCTCGGCGCCGCGCACGGCCCGCCCGGGTACGCGTCGAGCGACGGGTCGGGCCAGGCCACTCGATACGGCCGGCGTCCTCCACGCCGGCCGTTCGCGTGTCCGGGCCACTGTCCGAAGCCCCGCCGGGCCGCTTCCGTCGCCGGTGGCGGCCCGACGGGCTGTCCATCAACGTCCACCGGGGTGGAGGGAGCGGAGCGGAAGGGAGCGAGGACCGCAGCGAAGGCCCAGCGAAGCGGGCTTCGCGAGGACCGGAGGTTCCTTCCGGCGCAGTGACCGACTAGGCCAAAGAAGGACCGGAGGTTCCTTCCGGCGCAGTGACCGACTAGGCCAAAGAAGGACCGGGGGTTCCTTCCGGCGCAGTGACCGGCCCGGCCAAGGTTCGTGGACATTCCATTAGCAGGCGGTGCAGCATGGCGGGCAGTGTGTCCTCGTGGACCACGGTCAGCCGCCGCGTCGCCCGCGTGGTCGCGACGTACAGATCCTGGCCCCCCTTCGGTGACTGACGCAGGATGGCCTCGGGGTCGACCACGACCACGGCGTCGAACTCCAGGCCCTTGGAGCCGCGCACGGTCAGGACGGCCACCCGGCTGTCCAGCGGATCGACGGCCTCGGGAAACAACGCGGCGATCTCGGCGTGCCGGGCGTCCGGTGTGACGACGCCCACCCGTCCCTCACCGATCTCCCCCTCCCCGATCTCACGCAGCTCCGCCTCCACCAGCCGCCGCAGGTCGGTCCCGGCGGCCGGCACGGCGCGGGGGCGGGCGCCGCCCTGCCTGACCGACTCGGGCGGCTCCTGCCCGGGCTCCACCGCCCGCAGCACGTCCGCCGCCACCTCCATGATCTCCGCTGGGGTCCGGTAGTTGACCAGCAGGCGCTCCTCCCGCCAGCGCCCCTTCACGTACGGGTCGAGCATCTCGCCCCAGGACCGGGCGCCGGCGGCCGCGCCGGTCTGCGCGATGTCGCCCACGACCGTCAGGGAGCGGGCCGGGACCCGCCGCATCACCGTCCGCCACGCCATCGCCGACAGCTCCTGCGCCTCGTCCACGATCACGTGCCCGTACGCCCAGGTGCGGTCGTGCGCGGCGCGGTCGGCGGTCGTGACGTACGGCCCGTCGTCGCGGTTCCGGCCGGCCAGCGATGCGGCGTCCAGCGCAGAGGCGGCATCGGTGATGGTCAGGACCTCCCTGGCGTACAGCTCCTCCTCGCGCCGTTCCTCCTCCGCGCGGCGGCGTCTCGCCCCCGCCCCGTGGTCGTACGCACCGAGCAGTTCGGCGGCCTCGTCGAGCAGCGGCACGTCGCCGATGGTCCAGGGCGCCTCCCGTGGCCGCAGCAGCGCCGCGCGCTCGTCCTCCGTCAGGTGCGGCCCGGCGGCGGCGCGCAGCCGCTCCTCGTCGGACAGCAGCTCGCGGACGAGCCGCTCCGGGGTGATCTCGGGCCACAGGGCGTCGAGCGCGTCGCGCACCGGCCGGTGCTCCCACAGGGCCGTGGCGGCGTACCGCAGGTCTCCGTCCTCCAGCGGCCGGTCGAGCTGTCCGGCCTCGTCGCGCGCCAGCGCCGGCAGGATCCGGCGCACGAAGGCCCAGCGGGCGATGTTGTGCTGCCGCCGCAGGCCGCGGGCGTGGTCCCGGGCCCGCAGGCAGGTGGCGTGGTCCACCCGCAGCGTCACCTCCTCGACCACCACCTCCACGCCGCCGCGCAGGGACGTGCGGACGGGGATCCGCACCTCCAGGTCGCCCTCCGGCACGCGCTCGCGGTCCCGTACGGCTTCCTCGATCACGCGGGCCATGCGCGGGTCGCCCTTCACGACGGCGGTGGCCGGCTCGTCCTCGGCCTCGGCCCGCACCCCCGGGTGGAGCCCGCCCAGGCTGGTGAGCACCACCTGGGTCTCGCCCAGCGCCGGGAGCACCTGGCCGATGTAGCGCGAGAAGGTCGCGTTGGGCGCGACGACGAGGATGCCGCGCCGTTCCAGCGTGTCGCGGTGCGTGTAGAGCAGGTACGCCGCGCGGTGCAGCGCGGCGACGGTCTTGCCGGTGCCCGGCCCGCCCTGCACGACCAGCGCCCCCGCCAGGCCCGAACGGATCACCCGGTCCTGCTCCCGCTGGATCGTCGCGACGACCTCGCCCATGCGGCCGGTGCGCCCCCGCCGCAGCGCCGCGAGCAGGGCGGCCTCGCCGACGAGCGTACGGCGGTCGGCGTCGGCCATCCGGTCGAGGTCGAAGACCTCGTCGTCGATCCCCACGACCCTGCGGTCCCGGGTGTGCAGGTGACGGCGGCGTACGAGACCCTCGGGGTCGCCGGGGGTCGCGACGTAGAAGGGGCGTGCGGCCGGGGCCCGCCAGTCCACGAGCACGGACGTGTGGTCGTCGTCGCGGAGGCCGACGCGCCCGATGTAGAGGGTCTGGCCCTTCCCGTCGTCGACGCGGCCGAAGCAGAGGCCGCGTTCGACGGCCGACAACCGCGCGTGGTGGCGGGCGTGCTCGGCCGCCGCCACCTCCCGCTCCACGAGCGCCTGCCGGGTTCCCGAGGCGCCCCGGGCGAGTACGGCGCGCATTCCGCGGCCCGCCCGGTCGCGGGCGATGTCGAGGCGTTCGTACAGCATGGAGACGTACTCCTGCTCACGCCGCAGTGCTTCGGCGCGAGCGGCGTCTGTTTGACGGTCACCCATTCTTGTGATAAACTCCTATCGAGGAGATCTGTTTTGCAGATGACTTCGAACCTCTCACTATAGGCCACAGTCGGCCGTTTCCCGTATGCCTTGCGGCTCTTCTCCGCCTCTTCTTCGCGGCCGTCCCTGGGACCTCAGTCAATTCGTGTGACGGATGTGAGTGAGGACGGGTCTGTCCTGGGTAGCCGTCCTCCAGCGGAGGAGTCGCCTGCGTCCCGTCCCGGATTCGTTCGGGCACCCGGTGAACCACCGCGCGCCGCGGGACGTCTTGGAAACAAGGAGGCCCGGATGGACGTCCTCGACAGCCTCGTGGACGAGGAGCTCCGGCTGGAGTTCGTCCTCATCGAGGCGCTGCACCAGGAGGCGGAACGGCTGGCCGCCCCAGCCGTACGCTGAGATCGCGCGCCCGCCGTCCCCTCGCGGGGCGGCGGGCCGCTTTCACGCCCGCTCGCGCCCGCCTCAGGTCGGGAGTCTCAGATCCAGGGGCGGAACACGGCCCGTACGCAGCCGTCCTTCTTGTTCCTGAACAGGTCGTAGCCCCTGGGCCCCTCGTCGAGCGTCATCGTGTGCGTCGCGAGGTGGGACGGTCTGAGCTCTCCCCGGCCGATCAGTTCGAGCAGCTTCGGGATGTACCGCTGGCCGTGCTGCTGCGCGCCCCGCAGCGTGAGGCCCTTGTTCATCAGCGCGCCGAGCGGGAACTTGTCCACGAACCCGGCGAAGACGCCGAGCACGAACACCGAGCCGCCCGTGCGGCAGGCGTGGATCGCCTCCCGTACGGCGGCCGGGCGGTCCTGCTCCAGGCGGAGCCGCTGCTTGACCCCGTCGTACACGCGCTGCAGGCCGGTGCTGTCCGCCTCCATGCCGACGGCCTCTATGCAGACGTCCGGGCCCCGCCCGCCGGTGCGCTCGCGCAGTTCGGAGACGACGTCGGTGGTCGTGTAGTCGACCACCTCGCAGCCGACGTGGCGGCTGGTCATGGCCAGCCGTTCGGGGTAGCGGTCGATCGCGACGACCCGTTCGGCGCCGAGGAGCATCGCGGCTTTGGCGGCCATCTGGCCGACACCGCCGCAGCCCCACACCGCGACCACGTCGCCCGGCCGTACGCCGCCGAGGTCGGCGCCCATCCATCCCGTCGGGACGGCGTCGGAGGCGAACACGGCGTCCATGTCGGAGACGCCCTCGGGCACGGCGAACGCGTTGTGGTCGACGAAGGGCACCCGGACGTACTCGGCGTGGCTGCCCCGGAAGCCCCCCATGGCGTGGGAGTAGCCGAAGATCCCGGCCGTCGACCCGCCCCACATCAGGTCCGTGATGCCCGGGTTGGGGTTGCTGTTCTCGCACAGGGACCAGTCGCCGTGCCGGCACGACCAGCAGCGGCCGCAGCCGATGATCGAGCAGACCACCACCCGGTCGCCCGGCCGGTGCCGGGTCACCTCCGGGCCGGTCTCCACGATCTCGCCGAGGAACTCGTGCCCGATGACGTCGCCCGCCCGCATCGCCGGAATGTGGCCGCCGAGCAGGTGCAGGTCGGAGCCGCAGGTGGTGCTGGCCGTCACCTTCACGATCGCGTCCTGGGCGTTGAGGATCGCCGGGTCGGGCACCCGCTCGACCGACAGCTCGTTCACACCCTGCCAGCACACCGCCTTCACAGCCGTCCCCCTTCCGAGGCCCGGCCGAGCGCCAGGTCGAGGACCTTTCCCGGCAGGGTGGGCCGGGTGGTGGCGACCTCCTCGTCCGACCGCAGCACGTCGCCCGTCTCCAGCAGCGACTTCGCCTCGCGCAGCGCCGTGCGGACCGCCGTACGCGAGTCCTCGCCGCGCAGCCGGGTCAGGGCGCCTTCGGAGCGCGCCGTGCGCTCCAGTGGGCGGGCGTAGAGCTCCGTGCCCCGGCCGCCCGGCGCCGGGTTCATCCGCACCTCCGCGTCCACGCGGGTCAGCGGCTCGGGCAGCCTCTCGCCGGGAGCGACCTCCTCGGGCGGCCGGTTGATCGTGACGCCGAGCCAGCGGCCGGCCGCGAGAGGGTCCTTCGCCGGGACGGGCGTCCGGCCGCGCGCCGCGGCCCATCGCGCCACTCCGAGGCCCGCGGCCGCGAGCGCCGCCGCGCCTGCGATGAGACGTTTCATGGCCTCACCCCCTCCAGGCCCCCGGCCCGGCCGTCCTGTCGGGGTGCTACCCGTGCCCTGCGGCTCTATCCCGCCCGTGGCGGCACGTGAGGAGGAGTTGGGGCTATCGGGGGGCGGCTATTGGGGGGCGCGCGGCGGAGCGGCGGCGAGGGCGGCCTCGACGGTGGGGAAGACCGGGACGTGGGACGCCAGGCCCGTGATCCACAGGGCGCGTGCCGCGCCCTTCTCCAGCGCGACGAGAGCCAGCCAGCCCCCTTCGTCGAGTGCGCGCTTCCAGCAGCTCACCAGCAGGCCGGTCGCCCTGGAGTCCAGGAAGTCGAGCCCCAGGAGGTCCATCACCAGGTGCGGCCCGTACTGCGCGAAGGCCTTGTCGAAGAGCTCGGAGGCCGCCTCGTGGGTGATGAAGTCGAGCGTGCCCCGCACCGTCACCACTCCGAGGCTTCCGCTGCTCCCGCCGTCTCCGGCGTCGGGGGTGATCGGCTCTGTCGAGATATGGAGTTCGGACATCAGGACACTTCCAAAGCGTTCGGCATGATGCGCGCGACGAGGATGCAGGTGTCGTCGCCGGTGTTGCTCGGGGCGAGGACCTCCATGACGGCCGACACCCTCTCGTCCGGAGGCACTTTCGGCACGACCTCCGATATGGCCGCGCTGAGGATGTCCAAACCCTCGAACAGGTCCCGGCCCGGTCGTTCGATGAGGCCGTCGGTGAACATCAGGAGCAGGTCGTCCGGCTCCAGCCGGACCTGCGCGCACGTGTAGGTCACGCTCTCGAAGACTCCGAGGAGGACGCCGGGATGCAGCAGCCGGTGCACCTTGTCACCCCGCACCAGCAGCATCGGGGGGTGGCCCGCGTGGGTCCACGTGAGCGTGCGGTCCTCGACCCGGTAGCGCGCGAGCACCGCCGTGGCGAGCACGTCGGGCCGCATCCGCCGCAGCAGCCGGTTCAGCGCGACGAGGATCTGCGCCGGGTCGTGGTCGGCGAAGGCCAGCCCGGTGATCGCGTGCCGCAGCTTCGCCATGGCGGAGGCCGCGGCGAGGCCGTGCCCGGCGACGTCGCCGACGGCCAGCAGCGCCTCCTCGTTGTCGAGGTGGATGGCCTGGTACCAGTCGCCGCCCAGCGGGGCCGTCTCGGCGGGGAAGTACCGCACGCCGAGCTGCAGCCCGGGCACGGCGTCCTGCACCGGCAGGATGATGCTCTGCAGGCGCGCGGTGAGCTGCGACTCCTCCTCCAGCCGCTGGCTGACCTCCGCCAGTTCGTCGGCGGTCCTGCGCCAGTCGGTGACGTCCTGGACCACGCCGTGGATCTCGACGGGCCGCCCCGCGGCGTCCCTGGTGACCTCGGCCGTGGTCCTGATGTGCCGGTACTCCCGGCCGACGCGGATGCGCAGCTCGAACTCGTGCGGCCCGCCGCTCTCGACGAGCGTGGAGAGCGCGTGGTCGACGACGGGCACGTCGTCGGGGTGGGCGATCTCGCGGTAGTGCTCCAGAGGGAACGGGCCGTCGGCCACGTCACGCCCGTGGATCACGTAGAGCTGGTCGGACCACTCGACCTCGCCGGTCACCAGGCTCCAGTGACCCCATCCCAGGTGACCGAGGCGCTCGGTGTGCAGCAGCCGGGTGGACAGCCGCTCCTCCCTGTCGTGGCGCACCCAGGACAGGAAGACGCCGCCCTGCAACGCGGCCACGCGGACGCTGTAGGTGGAGAGGTAGGGGACGCCGTCGTCGTCCTCCGTGTGGACGTAGGGAGAGACGTCCTCGGCCTCCCCGGTCGTCAGGACCCGCAGGCAGGCCTCCCACAGCGGCGAGCCGGCGACGCTCGGGTATCCCTCCAGCATGCGCAGGCCGACGAGTTCCTTGCCGACGCGGTCCTTGATGTCGCGGGCCTCCGGGCTCGCCGCGAGCACCTCGAAGTCGACGACGGCGCCGGCCGGGTCGCGGATCGGCAGCTGCCAGACACCCTGGGTCGGCATCGCGTCGAGCGTGGCCTGCAGGAGGGAGACGACGGCTTCCCGCGCGAGTTCGCCGGAACCCTCGGGCGAACTGTTCACAGGGGTCAGCCGCAGGATGCGATCACCTCCACCCATGAACCCGCCGTCCACCTTCCTCGGAACGCTCAAGAGCGGACTGCCGGAAGGATCGCTCTTGTCTTCCCGCCGAGACTACCCGTCCCTCCCAAGGATAGGCGCTGGACCCCACTTGGTCTCCCTGGGAAGTGCTCCGCAGATCAACCGAGGTGGACAGGGCGAATCCCCGGCGGCCTCCGGCGGCGCCGCGGCGATAAATGAAGTGACGGACGGGTGCCGGAGCGGCACGATGGACTGTCGCCTCTTCTCCTCGTTCGCCCTTCTCCATGTTCCCCCTTCTCCACGTCCACCCCCGTCTCCCGGAGTTCTCACATGGCCGGTGTGCGCCGCGATCTCGGCCTGCTCGGGGATCGGCGGTTCGCCCTGCTGCTGGCGGCCCGGACGATCTCCGTACTCGGCACCGCCTTCGCGCCGGTGGCCCTCGCCTTCGGCGTGCTCGGCCTTCCCGGTGCGACCGCCACGACGCTGTCGGCCGTGCTCACCGCCGAGGCGCTGCCGATGGTGCTGTTCATCCTCGTCGGCGGCGTGATCGCCGACCGGCTGCCGCGCCACCGGGTCATGATGGTGGGCGAGTCGCTCAACGCGGCGGCGTACTTCTGCCTGGCGGCGATGATGCTCACCGGCTGGACGCCGCTGCCCGCCCTCGTGATCGCGAGCGCGGTGAGCGGCGTCGCCGCCGCGGTCCTGTTCCCCGCCCTGACCGGCATCATCCCGGACGTGGTGCCCGCCGACCGGCTGCAGACCGCGAACGCGCTGCTGGGGCTGGGCCAGAACGTCTCCCGTGTCGCCGGCCTGGTGCTGAGCGGCGCCGCCGTGGTCCTGCTGGGGAGCGGCTGGGCGCTGATCGTCAGCGGGGCGATGTTCGCCGTGGCCGCCGTGCTGATCGTGCTGCTGCGGCTCACCCCCGCCGAGCGCGCGGCGGGCGGCGGGCACTCGGTGCTGGCCGAACTGCGGGATGGCTGGCGCGAGTTCGTCTCCCGCCAGTGGCTGTGGGTGGTCGTCGCCCAGTTCTCGATCCTGGTCATGGCGCTGCAGGCTTCCCACGGCGTGCTCGGGCCGCTCGTCGCCAAGGAGTCGCTGGGCGGGGCGCCCGCCTGGTCGGCCGTCCTCGCGGGCGAGGCCGTCGGCATGATCGTGGGGGTGGTCGTCACGCTGCGCCTGCGCCCCCGGCGGCCCATCCTGGTCGCCACGCTGCTCACGCTGCCGACCGCCGCGCCGTACGTGCTGCTCGGCCTGGACGCGCCGCTGTGGACGGTCGTGGGCGGGGCGTTCGTGATGGGCGTGTGCTTCGACATCTTCGGCGTGCTGTGGCAGACCACGATGCAGCGCGAGATCCCGGCCGAGTCGCTGTCGCGGGTGAGCTCCTACGACGCGCTCGGGTCCCTGATGTTCGGGCCGCTCGGCCTGCTGCTGGCCGGGCCGGTGGCCATCGCGGTGGGGCCGCGGCCGGCGCTGGTCGCCTGCGGCGCGATCATCGTCCTGGTCACGCTGGCCGCGCTGCTGGCCCCCGGCGTACGCGGGCTGCGGGTCGCCGACGAGGAGGCCCCGGCCGTACCCGCCCCGTCCTGACTGCGCGCGTCACGAGCGCGTAACCGCTCTGTTCACCGGCGCGGCTTTCGTCCATGGTGTGAGGGGACAGGACGCCCCACACGGAGGTCAGCATGGACGACTACGGCATCACCGGCGCGCGGGTGGACCTGGAGGTCGTCGTCGACCTGCCGCCCGAGCGGCTGTGGGACCTCGTCACCGCCGTCCACCGGGTGAGCGAGTGGAGCCCGGAGTGCGAGCACACCGCCCTGTTGAACAACACTGTGGACCGTACTGTGGACGGCGGCGGGAGACGGGTCGCGGTGGGCACCCGCTTCGAGGGACGCAACCGCCGCGAGAACCTGGTCTGGACGGTGAACTGCCTGGTCACCGAGGTGACGCCACCGCACGCGTTCGCCTGGGTGGTGCTCGACGACGCCCACGACCCCGAACGCCCCTCGTCGTTCTGGCGCTACGACCTGGAGCCCGGCGACGTCCCCGGGCGGACCCGGGTGCGGCACACCTTCGAGCACGGCCCCGGGAACAGCGAACTGCGCAGGATCATGGCCGCCAACCCGGAGATGGCGCCGGTCATCCTCGACGTACGGCTGGGCGAGCTGCGCAGGCACATGACCGAGACGCTGAAGGCGATAACGGCCGCGTACGCCTGACCTCGGCGCACAGGGCAGGCCCGAAACAGGCCCGGAACAGCCCCGGGGCGGGGCCGGGAGCGCCCGCCCCGGGGCCGGCCGGCCTTACGGGGCCGGTCTGGTCAGCCGGACCTCGACGCTGATGCCCTCCGTACGGATCTCGCAGGTCCCGAACGCGCTCTCGGCGGCGAGGCGGGCGAACAGGTCGCGCGAGTAGGCGCGGCGGCGCAGCGCGAGCAGCGGCACCTTCGTCATGAGGGCGTTCAGCGGCGTGAGCCCCATGCCCCTGATCTCCTCGTCGACGGCGGCCCGGGTCGCCTCCCGGCTCATGTCGTGGATCACCGCCCGGCCGCCGGGGCGCAGCACCCGGTGCATCTCGTCGAGGGCGCGCACGGGCCGTCCGAAGTTCTTGAAGGCGGCCTGGCAGACGACCAGGTCGAAGGAGCGATCGGGGAACGGGAGGCCGGCGGCGTCGCCGTGCAGCACGTCGACGCGCACCCCCGCCCGGCGGGCGTTGCCGGTCGCGATCTCCACGAACGTGCGGCTGAGGTCGAGCCCGGTCACCGCGAACCCGAGCCGGGCCATCTCGACGGCCAGATGACCCGGGCCGGGGGCCACCTCCAGGACGGCCGCCCCCGCGGGCAGCCCCGTCGTGACCTCCGCCGCGAACCGCCGTACGGCGGCCAGCTGGGGCGCGGAGGCGCGCTGGCGCGCGTACCACCGGGCCATCGCGCCCTCCATTCCGGGCGCCTGCTTCTGCGTGATCTTCTCCATCGTCTCCTCCGGTGTCGGTTCGTACGGGTGTCCGAACCGGCCCGTGGAGGGAGCCCGGCTATCCTTGCGGTTGCCAACCTTGCGACCGGATCCGTCCGCGGGTTTCGGTTCGAGGGTCGCGACCCCGGCGAGGTGTTCCCGCACCACGCCGGGGTTCGCTCATGGGGTTCAGTCCGAGGTGAGGCCCCTCTCGGCGAGTTCGGCCATCTCGGGCGGCATCCGCCCCGACTCGTGCCAGGCCCGCCACATGGGCAGGTCGGGGAAGGCCCCGCTGGTCAGCTCCTCGACGAAGGACCGGATCCACGCGGCCTCCGCCTCACGGACGGCCAGGTCATACTCCGCCTCGACGAGGAACAGCCGCGGCGTCTCCCGGCGCCACTCGGCGAGGGCCTCCCGCTGCGCGGCGACGTCCTCCTCCAGCAGGGCCAGCCGGCGCCGCAGCAGGCCGGTCAGCTCGTCCGGCGGAAGCACTCCGCACACCGACAGGGCGGCCTCGAACCTCGGCCGTTCGGGCTCGGGATCCGCGATCAGGTCACGTACCCAGTCGGCCAGCTCGGCCCGCCCGGCGTCGGTGATGCGGTAGATCGTGCGCTCGGGGTGCGCCCCCTCGCGCACGGTCCCCTCCACCTCCAGGAACCCGTGTTTCTCCAGGTTGCGCACCACCGTGTAGAGCGACCCCCACTTGACGCCCATGTCGCGGTCCTTGCCGCGGGCGCGCATCAGGGTGGCCATCTCGTACGGATGCATGGGGCGCTGGACGACCGTCGAGAGCACCGCCAGACCCAGCAGGTTGTTCACCTTCCGCCGTCCGGCCATCGCCCCCACCTCACCTTGATTACTCGTTCGCGAGTATACGCATACGAGTAGTTCTCCGTCGAGGGGGTCATAGGTTGCATTCCTAACTAGCTCGCTCTATCGTCTAGATCGTCACCTGACGTAGAAAGGGCGGCTGGTCATGACCGTTCCGAGCTTCACGGTCCCGAGCCTGTTCCTGGCGGCGCCACTGACGGCCTACCTGGCCTTCGTCTCCCCCTGGCTCGGCAGACGCCAGTACGACCGGCTGGCACGGCGCCGCGCCGGCGACCCCCGAGCGCTCGTCCGGGCCTACCGGCTGTGGATCGGCGAGGAGTGGGCCTGGATCGCCGTGACGGCGCTGATCCTGGCGCTGTCACCGGGCGCCGGCCCCCATGACCTGGGCCTCACCCGGCCCGACGACCTCGGGAAGGTCGCGGCGATGGCGGGCGGCCTCAGCTGCGCCCTGCTGGCCGGCTCGCTGGTGCTCCGCCACGCCGCCCGGTCCGGCCGCGCCGTACGCGGTCAGGAAGCCGTGGCGGCGCTGCTGCCGCGCACCTCCACCGAGCGGCGGCACGCCGTCGCCATGGCGGTCACCGCGGGCGTCTGCGAGGAGGTCGTCTACCGCGGCCTGCTCATCGCGCTCGGCGTCGGCGTCCTGGGCCTGAACCAGGCCGTGGCCGCGTTCCTCGCCCTCGCGGTGTTCGTGGCGGGCCACTTCTACCAGGGCTGGAAGGGCATGGCCGCGGTGACCCTCCTCGGGTTCTGGTTCACCGCCATGTACCTGGCCACCGACAGCCTGCTGCTGCCGATCGTGGCGCACGTCCTGATCGACCTCCGGGGCCTGGTGCTCACGCCCCCGCCGGTGCAGGAGAAGGTCGGCGAGCCGTCTATGTAGCGCCGCTACCGTGCGAGGATGGGCGCATGGCGACCGACCGCCGGGCGAGCTGGCTCAAGGGAGTCCTCGATCTGCTGGTGCTGGCCAGCCTGACCGAGGGCGAGAACTACGGCTACGAGATCGCCAAGACGCTCGCCGCCTCGGGACTCGGCCAGATCAGGGGCGGCACGCTGTATCCGGTGCTCAACCGGCTGGAGGAGGCGGGCCTGGTGTCGGCCGAGTTCCGGGTGACCGAGCGGGGCCCCGGGCGGCGTTACTACCGGCTGACGGAGCAGGGCCGGCAGACGCTCGCCGAGCAGGGCCGCCTGTGGCTGGCGTTCGACGAGTCCGTACGCACCATGCTGGCCTCGGGAGGGCTGAAGTGACCGGCTACCTCGACGAGCTCGCCGCGCTGCTGCGCGCGGGCGGCGTGCCGGACGAGCAGGCCGGGGCCATCGTCGCCGACCTCGCGTCGTACGCCGACGAGACCGGCGCGGACCCGGAGGAGGAGTTCGGGCCGGTCGACCGGTTCGCGAAGCAGCTGCTGGCGGCGCGCTCGCCCGAGGCGGACGCGGCGGACGCGACCGAGTGGCGGTGGACCGCCGACGTCTTCGCCGACCGGCAGATGCTGGCCCGGCTCGGCGACCAGGGCTGGGAGGTCGACCGGGTCGACGCCCTCGGCAGGTTCGTCAGCCACCGCGACCCGGAGCGCCCGCAACGGTGGGAGTACCGCAGAGAACGGGTGACACCGGGCGGTGCCCGGACGCGGGCCGCGCGCCTCGCGCCCGAGGGCTGGGAGCCCTGCGGCACCTGGGTCTGCTTCGAATACTTCAAACGGCCCAAGGCCGCCAGCGTGGGACCGGCCGCGCAGATCGACTCCCCGCCCGCGGCCCCGGCGCGGAGCATCTTCTTCAGCCGTCAGTTCTACGTCGTGACGGCCGCGCTCCTGATCGGCCTCGTCGCGCTGTGGCTTGTGGTGGGGCGGTCCGACGGCGAGGGGGCGGACTTCTTCGCGGGGCTGGCCGCCGGAGGCTGCACCACGATCGCGATCCTGGCGCTGGTGCTGTGGTGGAGCGCCCGCCGCCGCGGTTGAGCGGCCCGCCGT
This sequence comes from Microbispora amethystogenes, assembly GCF_016863015.1. GTDB lineage: Bacteria > Actinomycetota > Actinomycetes > Streptosporangiales > Streptosporangiaceae > Microbispora > Microbispora amethystogenes. The sequence continues at coordinate 52,488 of NZ_BOOB01000013.1, forward strand.
ACGGACACTGCGGCGACGAGCATCCGGAGGGGCATCAGTGCCGTGACCGCCCAGGCAAACCTCGGCGGGAGGGGCACTAGCCTGGGGCGCGATGGAGCGCCTGACGACAGCGCGCGGGGACTTCGCCCTCGCCCGCTTCCCCGAGGATCCCCGCGACCCGCTGCGCGCGTGGGACGCCGCCGACGAATACCTGCTGCGTCACCTCGACGAGCGCGAGGACGGGCCGGTTGACCTGTCGGGGAGCGTGGTCGTGCTGGGCGACCGGTGGGGCGCCCTGGTCACCGCGCTCGCCGGGCACGATCCCGTCCAGATCAGCGACTCCTTCCTCGGCCGGCGGGCGACCCTCGCCAACCTGGAGCGGAACGGCCTGCCCGCCGACGCCGTACGGCTGCGCACGACCAGGGAGGCGCCGCCGGAGCGGATCGACGTGCTGCTGGTCCGGGTGCCGAAGAGCCTCGCGCTCCTGGAGGACCAGCTGCACCGCCTCGCCCCGGCTGTGCATCCCGGCACCGTGGTCGTCGGCGCGGGGATGGTCACCGAGATCCACACCTCGACGCTGCGCCTGTTCGAACGCATCCTCGGGCCGACCAGGACCTCCCTGGCCGTGAAGAAGGCCCGGCTGATCTTCTGCGCACCGGAGCCCGGGCCGCTCCGGAAGGACGATCCGTGGCCGCGGAGCCTCCGCCTGCCCGCCGACGCCGGGGTGGTCTCCGGCCTGACCGTCGTCAGCCACGCCGGGGTCTTCAGCGCCGACCGGCTCGACGCGGGCACCCGTCTGCTCCTCCGCAACCTGCCCGCGCGTACGGGGGCGGAGCACGTCGTCGACCTCGGCTGCGGCAACGGGGTGATCGGGCTCGCCGCGGCGTTGTCCAATCCGGACGCCGAGGTGACGTTCGTCGACGAGTCGTACCAGGCGCTGGCCTCGGCGGAGGCGACGTTCCTGGCGAACGCCCCGGCGGGCGCGGTCGCGCGGTTCACGGCGGCCGACGGCATGGCGGGCTTCCCGCCGGGCACGGCGGACCTGGTGCTCAACAACCCGCCGTTCCACAGCCACCGCGGCCGGACCGACGCGACCGCCTGGCGGATGTTCAACGGCGCCCGCGCGGGGTTGCGGCGGGGCGGCGAGCTGTGGGTGGTGGGCAACCGCCACCTCGGCTACCACGTCAAGCTGCGCCGGCTCTTCGGCAACTGCGAGGTCGTCGCGAGCGACCCGAAGTTCGTCCTGCTGCGGGCCGTGAAGAAGTGATGCACAGCCTGTGGAGAAGTGATCAGAACAGGGTGAGCGGCTCGTCCTGAGCCTGCTCGCCGAGTCGCCCGGACAGCGGTTCCGGCAGTGGCTCGACGCCGGGCACCTCGGCCCGCACCTCGTCGTGGAACAGGCGGGCGAGCGCCGGCGCGTCGGCGTTGTCAGGGGTGTGCACGAACACCGTCGGCGAGCGGCCCTCGCGCAGCCACCCGGCCACGGTGTCCACCCAGTGGCGCCAGCCCTCGACCGTACGCGCCTGGTCGTCGCGGCCGAGGTAGCGGACCACCGGCCGGTCGGTGAGTGCCGCGGCGCGCAGGGGCACGCGCGGCTTCTTCGTCCAGGCGTCGCGCTCGGCATCGCTGGTCGGCGGGCTCCTGAACAGCACGGTCGTGTCGAACGGGATCCACTCCGCGCCGGCGCCCGCCAGGACGGCCTCCAGGTGCCGTACGGCCCGCGGGTCGGCGAAGAACGCGCGGTGCCGCACCTCCACGCCGTACCGGTGGGACCGGGGAAGCCGGGCGAGGAAGGTCCCGAGGACCCCGGCGTCGGCGGGCCCGAACGAGCCGGGAAGCTGTATCCACAGGGTGTGGGCGCGCGGACCCAGCGGCTCGATCGCGTCGAAGAACGCGCGCACCTCGTCCTCGGCGCCGGTGAGGCGGCGTTCGTGAGTGATCACCTTGGGCAGCTTGACCACGAAGCGGAAGTCCGGGCCGGTCTGCCCGGCCCAGGTCTCCACCGTGGCCCGCGCGGGCGTCGCGTAGAAGGTGGTGTTGCCCTCGACCGCGTTGCACCAGGTCGCGTAGGCCCGCAGGCGCTCTGCGGGCGGGAGCGGATGCGGCAGGAGGCGCCCCTGCCACGGCTTGTGCGTCCACATCGCGCATCCCACATGAAGCCACATGCCCCGACGCTATCGAAGCGTCACCGGAAATCGTCAGGTGTAGTAGCCCTCGACGGGGACCCGCGCCTCGTCGAACAACGCCGGCCCCTCCTGACGGAAGGACGACGGGCCGGTCGGCGGCTTCAGCGTGCCGAGTTGCTCGGTGGAGAGCGCGAAGACGACACGGCCGAGCCCGGAGCGCTCGATGGCCCCCGCGCACATGCCACACGGCTGGCAGCTCGTGAACATGGTCGTGCCGGCCGCGGTGGCGGGGTCGAGCTCGCGGGCGGCCCAGCGCGCGAGCTTCAACTCCGGATGGGCGGTGATGTCCGAATCCGTGAGCGAGGTGTTGCGCTCCTCGGCGAGGACGCCGCCGTCCGGGCCCACGAGCAGCGAGCCGAACGGCGGGTTCCCATCCTCCCGGGCCGCCGCGGCCAACTCGATCGCCCTGCGGAGGAGGTTTTCTTCGTCCGGTGTCACGGGTGCTCCGTTCTCGTACGGGCGGCGGCCACCGTCGCGAGCATGCGCCAAGCCGCCTCCGGATGGTTTGTCTCATCGGGGTCCCCGCGGAAGGGATCGAGCAGGACAGTCTCGGCGCCGAGGAGGCGCAGCCGTTCCAGGTCGTCGAGGACCTGGCCGACGGTACCCTCGCCGGCCCGGCGTTCCGCGCCCGTCACGGGGGTGTCGGTGAGCCGCAGCAGGATGCGCGGGGCGAACGCGGGGGCGGGACGCCCCAGGCCCGCCGCGATGGCGGCCAGCCGGTCCATCCGCTCGTCCAGCCACGGGAGGGTGAAGCGCAGCGGGTGCCACGCGTCGCCGAGGAGCACCGCCCTGCGGAGGGCGGCGTCGCTGCCGCCGCCGATCCAGATCGGGATGTGCCCGGCCCGGTAGTCCTCCTCGTTCCGCCACGCCCGGCGGATCACCCGCAGGTGCTCGTCGGTCAGCGCGCCGCGCCGCTCGTACGGCACGCCGAGCGCCTCGAACTCCTGCCGCGCCCAGCCCACGCCCACCCCGAGGGTCAGGCGGCCTCCGCTGAGCTGCTGGAGGTTGGCCGCAATCCGGGCCGTGAGCAGCGGGTGCCGGTAGGGCACGATGAGCACGGTGGTGCCGAGCCCGATCCTCGTGGTGATCCCGGCCAGCCAGGACAGCGTGGTGAACGGCTCGTAGAACGGCGCCGGATACTGCCCGGCGACATCGGGGGTCACGACGACGTGATCGGAGACCATGAGCAGGTCGAACCCGAGATCCTCCGCCGTCTCCGCCCAGCCGCGCAGCACGTCCGGCCGGGTGCCCGGCCCGAAGTTCGGGACGTTGACACCTAGTTTCACCGGTCCAGGCTATTGTGCGGCCACGCCATCGGGAAGGAAGAATTCCCTGCTTGACGGTGGTTCCGCCGTGGATTCCCCGGTAGATTCGGCGAATGGCCGAGAGTCTTGACTCGACGGACTGGTCCATCCTCGCCGAGCTGCAACGCGACGGCCGCGTACCGCTCACCGAGCTGGCCCGGCGGGTGAGCCTGAGCGCCTCCGCGACGACCGAGCGTGTGCGCCGGCTGGAGGCGGTCGGCGTCATCAGGGGTTACCGTGCCGTCGTCGATCTGGGAAAGGCCGGATACGCCGTGCTCGCCGTGGTGCGGCTCAAGTATCCGGGCAGCAGGCACGAGCCGCTGCACCGGCTGCTGGGCGAGCGCATGGAGATCCTGGAGTGCCTGCGCACCACCGGCGATGACTGCTACACGCTCAAGGTCGCGGCCACCTCCATGGCCCACCTGGAGAAGGTCGTGGACGAGCTGGCGCGGTTCGGCAGCACCACCACCAACATCGTCTACAGCGAGACGCTCCAGTACCGCGGCCCGCACGCCACCTGAAAACGGCACAGCGGCGGGCGAGTCCGGCGCGACGGACACCCCGGGCCGTCTGCGGCGCGCCGCCCTGATCAAAAGATCCGCTCCACGGCGGCGCGTGCGGCGGGCACCGGTGGGCGCCGGTCAGCCGGCGTCGGGGACGAAGGACAGGTGCAGCACCCCGGTCTTGAACGTCTCGGACCTGACCAGCTTCAGCTTGTGCGTCGGGCTGTCCTCGAACAGCCGCCGGCCGCGGCCGACGACGATCGGGTGGACGAGCAGGTTCAACTCGTCGAGCAGCCCCTCGGCCAGCAGCCATCGCACGGTCGTCGCGCTGCCGGACATCTGGATGTCGCCTTCGGTGATCTGTTCCTTGAGTTCGCGCAGCCTGCCCGCGACGTCACCGGAGACGAGGGTGGTGTTGGACCAGTCGGCCCTCTCCAGAGTGTTCGACACGACCCACTTGCGGGCGTTGTTGAAAGCCGCCGCCACCTCGGGGTCCTGGTCGGTCGTCGTCCAGTAGGCGGACCACTCGTCGTACAGCGTGCGGCCCATCAGGAAGCCCGCGGCGTTCTGCATGCCCGCCTGGACGACGGCGCCCATCTCGTCGCTCCAGTACGGGAAGTGCCACTGGTCCGGCGACTCGACCACGCCGTCCAGCGAGATGAAGAAACTCGAAACGATCTTCGCCATTGCTCCGTTCCCCTTTTACTCGGCGGCACCCGGTTCGTGCCGCTCGCCGTATCGACGGCGGCGAAGGGAAGACTAGGAGGACGGCGGCGCTCAGGTCTTGTACAGAAGCGACACCGGATCCGCCGGATCCCGCTCGCTCAACCGCGTGGCGGTCTGCCCGACGTAACGGGCCAGCGACCTCGCCAGATGCGGCTGGTCGAAGTAACCGAGCCGGTGGACCACCTCGACGGCGGACACGCCGTCCCGGATCAGCACGGCCGCCCGCCGGGCACGGTCGATCTGCCGGACGGCGCCGCGGGTGAGGCCGGTCGCCGCGAGGAAGCGCCGCTGGAGGGTGCGCTCCGACAGGTCCGGGGACGCGCCGTCGAGCACCGCGGCGACGACCGGGTCACGGACCAGGACGTCCTCGCGCACCATGCGGCGGACGAACATCTCGGCGTTGTCGTAGCTCGGAAGACACCAGGCGGACCCCTTGAGGTGGAACGTCCTGCGAGTCGCGTCGGGTATCTCCGCCATGGCGTCGACGAGGCGGTTCGCCGGAAGATGCGGCATCGAGGTGCCGAGCGCGAAGACGATCCCGAAGAACGTCGCGTCCTCGGGCACGGAGGCCTGTGCCGCCCTCGTCTCCGGGCCCTGGACGGACACGCTGACCTGCCCGCGGTGTTCCCAGAAGACCAGATCCCAGTTCGCCGTCGCCACGGACGTCATCCGGCTGACGTCCTGGCTGGTGCTCCGCCACACCCGCTCGATGTACGGCGAGTCGGACGGCCGGCTCTCGATCTCCAGAGCCATCCTGCCTGACCCCCTTGTCCTGTCGGTGGCCGTGCCCGGGAGCGTACCGCAGATGAACGTTTCACCCCCGGCGGGACGGCGGGGACGCCGCAGCAGGGAGCCGGGCGGGGCGGGTGGCCGGAGACTTGACGGTGCCCGAGATGTTGTATTCGCTCCCCTTCGGCGCCACCACCACCTGCCTCTCCACGGGGAGGGTGCCGACACTGCGGGAATGTTAACGCTAACAGCAGGCCGTGCTCCAGCTCGGCCGGTCACCCGCGCAGTGCGTGGAACGCCGCGCTTTCTCCACTCGGTGAACCCCACCGACACGAGCACCTCAGAGACGAGGAGGCACGATGCGACTACGCGGACCCGTACGGCGACGCCGTTCCGACGACGCCGGGAGTGGCCATCCGGCCCCGGCGCCATCTCTCACCCGGCCCCTGTCGCGACTGTTCGTCGCCGTACAGGTCGTGGTCCTCGCCCTGGCGTCGGTGGCGTGGGCCGTCCCGGCCGGCGCGGCGCGAACGGTCGCCATGCCGGCCGCGGCCGTCGCGGCCGTGGCGACGCCTCCCATGGGCTGGGCCTCCTGGAACACCTTCGCCGCCCAGATCAACTACAACGTGATCAAGAACCAGGTGGACGCGATCGTGTCCTCGGGGATGAAGGACGCCGGCTACGAATACGTCAACATCGACGAGGGCTGGTGGCAGGGCACGCGGGACTCCTCCGGCAACATCACGGTCGACACCGCCGAATGGCCCGGCGGGATGAAGGCCATCGCCGACTACATCCACAGCAAGGGCCTCAAGGCGGGCATCTACACCGACGCCGGACGCAACGGCTGCGGCTACTACTACCCGACCGGCCGGCCGGCCGCCCCGAACAGCGGCAGCGAGGGCCACTACGACCAGGACTTCCTGCAGTTCTCCCGCTGGGGCTTCGACTTCGTGAAGGTCGACTGGTGCGGCGGCCAGGCCGAGGGGCTCAACGCCCGCACCGCCTACCAGGCGATCAGCGCCGCGATCGACCGCGCCACCGCGCAGACCGGACGGCCGATGGTGCTGTCGGTCTGCAACTGGGGCGCCCAGAGCCCGTGGGACTGGGCGCCGGCCATCTCCACCATGTGGCGCACCAGCGGGGACATCATCTACTGGGGCGAGAACGCCTCGATGGACCGGGTGCTGGCCAACTTCGACTCCGCCCAGCACCCGAACGCGCAGACCCCCGGCCACTACAACGACCCCGACATGCTCGTCGTCGGCATGAACGGCTTCTCCGCCGCGCAGAACCGTACGCACATGGGCCTGTGGGCGATCTCCGGGGCGCCGTTGCTGGCCGGGAACAACATCGCCACGATGAGCGCGGAGACCCGGGCGATCCTGACCAACCGGGAGGTGCTGGCGGTCGACCAGGACCCGCTCGGACGGCAGGGCGTGAAGGTCGCCGAGGACCAGACCGGACGCCAGGTCTACAGCAAGGTGCTCTCCGGCACCGGCCGCCGGGCCGTGCTCCTGCTCAACCGGACCACCTCGTCCGCGTCGATGACCGTCCGCTGGTCGGACCTCGGCCTGAGCGGGGCGGCCACCGTACGGAACCTGTGGACGGGGACCGACGCCGGGACCTTCACCAACAGCTACGCCACCACCGTGCCGGCCCGCGAGGCGGTCCTGCTCACCGTCACCGGGACCACCGCCTCACCCACGGCGACGCCCACGACCACCCCCACATCCACTCCCACTGCCACTCCTCCGGCCACGGGCTCGATCAGAGGGGTCGCCTCGGGCCGGTGCCTCGACGTCAACGGCGCCTCCCAGTCCAACGGCGCGACGGTGCTGATCTGGGACTGCAACGGCCAGAACAACCAGAAGTGGGCCACGACCAGCGCCGGTGAGCTGCGCGTCTACGGCAACAAGTGCCTGGACGTCAACAACGCCGGCACCGCCGACGGCACCTCGGTGATCATCTGGGACTGCAACGGGCAGAACAACCAGAAGTGGCGCTTCAACTCCGACGGCACGATCACGGCGGTCGGCGCGAACAAGTGCCTGGACGTGTCCGGTAGCGGCACCGCCAACGGCACGAAGGTGCAGATCTGGTCGTGCAACGGCCAGAACAACCAGAAGTGGACCCGCGTCTGAGCGACGCAGCCGACGCGCCCGTACGCCTTCGCCGGAGACGACCACGTCCCGGTGAGGGCGTACGGGGGCCCGCGGCCCGCTCCGTGAGAGCGGCGCGGGTCATCGCCGTCGACCTTCCCGGCATCGGCGGGTCCACCGGAGCCGTCCCCGGCGGCTCCAAGCGCCTGATCGCGGCGGCCGTCCACGATCTGGTCGGGGCGCTCGGGCTCACCGGCCTCACGCTGGTGCGGGGCCCGTCGACACGCCCCTGCTCTACGTACGCGGCGACGGCGAGGGCGGCGACATCACCGCGTACGCGGCGGGGTTGCGGGAGGCCGGCGTCCGGAATCTCACGACCGCCCTGATCCCCGGCGCCGGCCATTTCGCACAGGAGGAGGCGCCCGGCGACGTGTGGGACCTCATCCACTCCTTCGCCGCCGCCACGACGTGACCGCACGTCTCCTCCGCCGTGCTACCCGGCGGCGCTCAGCCGTACGGGGAGCTCCTTGTGCCCGTTGCTGATGAGGGTGGGCAGCGGCCGCAACTCGGCGGCGGGCACCGCGAGTGACATCTCGGGGAAACGCTCGAAGAGCTGCCGCAGGGCTTCCGCGACCTCGAGGCGGGCCAGGGGAGCGCCCAGGCAGAAGTGCACGCCGTAGCCGAAGGCCAGGTGGTCCTTGACCCGGCGGGTGACGTCGAAGGCGTCCGCGTCCGGCCCGTGCCACTCCGGGTGCCGGTTGGCGGCCCCGTACGCCGCGAGGATCGGCTCTCCCGCGGAGATGACCTGGCCGTCCGGCAGCGGGAGGTCGGTGACGGCGAAGCGCATCGGGAGGTACTTGACGGCGGGCTCGTGGCGAAGGGTCTCCTCCACCACGTCCTCCCAGGAGGCCTCGCCGGTCCGGACGAGACGAAGCTGGTCAGGTGACGTCAGCATCGCGAAGACGGCCTGGTCGATGACGTTGACGGTCGTCTCGTACCCCGCGTTGATCATCAGGCCCAGCGTGTCGCGCAACTCCTGGCCGGTGAAGCCGGCGCCGCCCGACTCCTCGTCACGTGCGGCGATGAGGAAGGAGGTCAGGTCGTCGCCGGGGTCGGCGCGCCTGGTCGCGATCAACTGGTCGATGTGCTCGTAGAGACGCACGACGTTGGCCTGGGCCTGCTCGGGGGTGAGCGTGCTGTCGAAGACACCGTCGACGATCTGCCGGAACCCGTCGCGCTGGTCTTCCGGCACGCCCATCAGGTGGCCGATCACCGCGATGGGCAGCGGGAGGGCCAGCCGCTCCCGCAGGTCCACCACCTGCCCGGCGGGCAGCGCGGCGAGGTCGTCGACCAGCCCGGTGACGATGGACCGGACGATCGGGCTCAGCTCGGCGATGCGGCGTGCGCTGAACGCGGGCGAGATCATCCTGCGTAACCTGCGGTGATCCGCGCCGTACGCGGTGAACATGTTCTCCACCAGGATCCACAGGGCGAGCGGCCATGTGCCGGCCGTCTCCTGGAAGGCCGGGTAGTGCGCGCGGCCGTCCTTGGAGACATCGGGGCTGGTGAGAAGAGTCCGGAGAACGGTGGGGTCGGTGACCGCCCAGGCGCGCAGGCCGAGGATGTCCACCGGAGTGGCCGGGCCGCGAGCCCGCAGGGCCCGGTATTCGGCGTGCCGGTCGGCGCCGGCGGGATCGATGACGAACGGGAGGAGCTCGGGCATGTGACTTCTCCTTGTCGCTCTGTGGATACATCTTCGACCGAGCATCCCGGCGATGTGTGACATCCGCGGGTAGCGGTCGCTCCCTACTCGGAGCCGGCGTGTCCGGAAACTGTCGTAGGGGTTGCGTACTGTCGTCTCCCAGTGGCGGAGTGGCCGTCGCGGAGGGAGGCGTCGATGCCGGAACTGCGTACGTGGCTGACGGGTCTCGGGCTGGTCGAGTCGCCCCGTTGGCACGACGGCCGCCTCTACTTCTCCGACTGGACCGCCGGTGAGGTGATCGCGCTCGACCTGGACGGCACGCACGAAGTGGTGGCCCGGGTGCACTCGCTCCCGCTCTGCACGGACTGGCGCGCGGGCGGACGGATGGTGATCCTCGACTCCGCGCGGGGGCTGCTGCTGCGACGGGAACCCGACGGCTCCCTGGTGACCGAGACGGACCTCACCGGTCTCGGCCGCGGCTGGAACGAGATCGTCGTCGACGGCCGCGGCAACACCTATGTCAACCGGATCGGCTTCGACATGGCCGGCGGCGGGGAGTTCGCCCCGGGATCCGTCGTACACGTCGGCCCGGACGGCTCGGCCCGCCAGGTGGCCGGCGACATCGCCTTCCCCAACGGCATGGCCGTGACGCGGGACGACTCGACGCTGATCGTCGCCGACTCGTACGGCAACCGGCTCACCGCCTTCGACATCGAGCCCGACGGCGGCCTGGCGGGCCGCCGGGTCTGGGCCGACACCGGCGAGGACCACCCCGACGGCATCTGCGTCGACGCCGAGGGCGCCGTCTGGTACGCCGACGTCGGCAACAGGCGCTGCGTCCGGATCCGGGAGGGCGGAGAGGTCCTGCAGGCCGTCGACGTCGACCGGGGATGCTTCGCCTGCACACTCGGCGGCGCCGACGGAAGGACCCTGTTCATCCTGGCGGCCGAATGGCGCATGCCGGAGATGGTGCCACCCGGAACCGGCCAGGTGCTCTCAACCCAGGTCGAAGTCCCCGGCGCAGCCTGGCGATGAACACCCTCGGCAGCGCATGGTGCTCCCTTGAGGAAAGAGGCCATGCGACTCGCCGCGGTAGAGCGCAGATCACTTGGGCGCGGCGAAGACGACCTTCAGCTTGAGTCTCGAGTGGCTCGAAGGTGCAGGCTCGTCCTTGTGAGTGACGGAACGGAGCTGTACACGGTAGGCCAAATCGCTCGGCGTACCGGTCTATCGGTGCACACCATCCGATTCTGGTCCGACTGCGGCCTGATAGCGCCCACCGATCGCTCCGCCGGCGGGTACCGCCTCTACTCCGCCACCGCCATGGGGCTATTCGACCTGGTCCGCACCCTTCGCGAACTCGGTATCGGGCTGGAGGACGTCCGGAAGATCCTCGCGCAACAGGCCACGGTGGCCGAGGTGGCCGAGGTGCACGCCCGAGCGCTGGACGCGGAGATCAGGGCCCTGAAGCTTCGCCGCGCCGTACTCCGCACGATCGCCGTGCGTGGCGGCACGACCGAGGAGACGATGATGACGCACAAACTCGCCCAGCTGTCCGCCGCGCAACGGCGGCAGGTCATCGACGAGTTCATCGAGAACACGTTCTCGGGGATCACGCTCGACGACGACGCCAAGGTGGTCGCGGACTGGATGCGGGAGCTGCCCGACGAGCTGCCGGACGATCCGACGCCAGGTCAGGTCGACGCCTGGATCGAGCTGGCCGACCTGGTCGCCGGCGAGGACTTCCGGCAGCGGCTCCGGCGGATCGCACTGACCGATGCCTCACCGGTGGTATCGCGTTACAGCCACGAGCTCCGGTCGCCGGCCCTTGAACACGCCGGCCTGGCGGTAGCCGAATCGATCGCGCCGGATTCGGCCGAAGGCCGGTCGGTTCTCCATCGCATCGTCGAACCCGACATGCCGGCCGGTGAACGCGGCGAACTGGTTCGGTGGCTGGAGACCGTCGCCGACGCCCAGGTCGAGCGCTATTGGCAGCTATTAGCCGTACTCAACGGCCATGAGCCCTCTCCGTCGGCCATGCCTGCTTTCACCTGGCTGATCTCCGCTCTGCGCGCTCACGGCTGAGCCGCCCGCCCACGCCGCGGAAGACACGCGCGCTATGTAATTGATCAATTACGGTGAGTAGTGGGATGGTGCTTGCGACCCGATCAACCCTCTCAGGGAGACACCCATGCTCGCTCGCCGTCTGCTGGCCGTCGCCGTCATCTCCACCGCGGTGGGCGCGGTCACCACCCTGCCCGCCATGGCCTCTGACCATCCGCACGACGGCCGCACGGCCCGGGTCGGCACCCCGGCGTGCGTCGACGTCAGCAACAACCGTGGCAACGGTACGCAGATGTACCTCTGGCAGTGTCAGGACAACAACTCCAACCAGAAGTTCGTCTTCCAGGACGGCCTCATCAAGGTGGAGGACACCATCGGCACGGGGCGGGAGATGTGCCTCGACGCCTCCAACAACCGCGCCAACGGAACCCGGGTGTACCAGTGGCAGTGCCTGGGGAACGCCAACCAGCTCTGGGTCGTCCAGAAGGGCCTGATCATCCTCAAGTCCACCCTCAACTCGGGCAACCGCATCTGCCTGGACGTCACCAACGGCCGCGCCAACGGCGCGCCGGTCTACCTGTGGCAGTGCGTGCCCAACGCCAACCAGACGTTCGTGATCGACAACGGCCAGATCGCGGTCAAGGACACCCTCCTCTGAGCGCGAAGTCCCGGACCGCCGATTGTGACGATCCCGGGTGCCCTCCTGCCCACAGCAGGGCCTGAGCAGCGTGGCAGCAGTGTGGCGGCGCGCGGCGCCGCCACACTGTCCGCTCCCGCGCGAATCGGAGCGCCCCGCCGGGACCGCAGGGATCAGGCCTGGCTTCTGAGCCGGGCGTAGGCCGCGGGAGGCATGCCGACAGCGGCGGTGAAGTCCCGGGTCAGGTGAGCCTGATCGGTGTAGCCGAGCTCGGCGGCCAGCGTGGCGAGGTCGAGGCCCTCGTAGACACGCTCCGCGGCCTCGTGGAGCCGGAATCGGCGGATCACCCACTTGGGGCCGATGCCGACATAGTCCCGGAACAGCCTCTGCAGCGAGCGCACCGATCGCCCCGATCTGGCGGCCAACTCGTCGACCCTGGTCACGGACACGTCGTTCTCCACCATCGCCACCAGTGCCGCCGCCTCCTCCGACAGCGGATCCCTGTTCGGTCCCAGACTCAGGAGAAACGCCTCGGCGAGCGCGATGGCGGCCTGGGCGTCAGGCTCGGCCAGGACCTGCTCGACCAGAGTCGCGCCGGCCGCGCCGTACATCTCGCCGATCTCCACGAACCGGCCGGTCAGCTGGGACACCGAACCACCGAGGAACGGCCGGAAGCCACCCGGGCGGAAGCGCGTGCCGAGCACACGGCCGCTGCCCCGCATCGTGTAGGAGAACCCGCCTCTGATCACTCCCGCGACCCGGCGGAAGTTCTGGGCGATCGTCATGTTCACCGTGGGGTGCGAGACGATGCGCTGCTCGTACGGCTCGGCGAGGTCGGTCCACGTCACGACCCAGAAGTGGTCCACATACGGCGCGATCCCGGGCGATGGCGACTGCCGGACGAAGTCGAAGGCGTCGAGCCCCGCGTACGGGTCGACCCAGCCGCGCTGTCGCGTTTCTACAAGCCGCCCTGCGGGCAGGCGGGGCAGGGTGGTCGCCATGGAAGACATGATGCCGCTGATGGCGCGGGCCACCGAACGGACCGCGGAGCTGGTGCGCGCGGTGCGGCAGGACCAGCTCGGGTTGCCCACGCCCTGCGCGGAGTTCGACGTCAAGGGCCTGATCACGCACCTCGAGTGGGTGGCCGCGTTGTTCGAGTCGCTAGGTCATAGCGGGCCGAGAGTGGAGCAGGGGCCCTACGCGGGCGACTTCCCCGAGAGGGCGAAGGCCACGCTGGCCGCCTGGTCGCGGCCCGAAGCGTGGGAGGGAACCAGCCCCGCCATGGGCCTGCCGATGACCACCCTGGGCCACATGTACCTCGTCGACATGGTCGTGCACGGCTGGGACCTGGCCAGAGCGATCGACCGGGAGTACGAGCCGGACCCCGAAGCCGTATCGCGGGCGCTGCACTTCACTGACCGGATGGCGGAGATGGGCAGGCAACGCGGTGCCTTCGGGCCGCCGGTGCCCGTGCCGGACGACGCCCCGCCGTTCGACCGCCTGCTCGGAGTCATCGGCCGGGATCCGGCCTGGACTGCGTGAGCCGCCGGAGCCCGGTGAGCGGCGGCGTCCTCAGCCCTTGAAGGCGCCGTCCATGATCCCGGCCACCATGCGCCGCCCGACGAAGACGAACAGGACGAGCAGCGGGAGGGTGACGAGGAAGGAGCCGGACATGGCGAGCCCGAGGTCGATGTTGAAGCTGTTCTGCAGCGCCTTGATCGCGATCTGAACGGTGTACATCTCCGGCGACTTCAGCACCACGAACGGCCACAGGAAGTCGTTCCACGCGGTGACGAAGCCCAGCAGGCCGAGCACGAAGGCGGCGGGACGTACTAGCGGGAACGCGACGCGCCAGAAGATCTGCCAGGTCGACGCCCCGTCGATCCGAGCCGCCTGGAGGATCTCGTCGCTGATGGCGGACGATATGTGCTGGCGCATCCAGAAGATGCCGAAGGCGTTGGCCAGACCGGGGACGATCAGCGCCTGGAGCGTGTCCACCCAGCCCAGCAACGATGTGATCATGTACTGGGGGACGATGGCGAGTTGGGTCGGCACGGTCATCGTCAGGACGACGAGCAGGAACAACGCGTCGCGGCCACGGAAACGCAGTTTGGCGAACGCGAAGCCCGCCAGCGCGCACAGCACCGCCTGGCCCACGCCGATCGTCCCGGCCACGACCAGGCTGTTGACGATCGACCGGACGAACGGCACGGTCGAGAACACCAGACCGGCGAGATGGAAGAAGTTGCCGCCCGGCACGATCTCGGGCGGCAGCGTCGTCGCCGTCGCCGTGTCGGTGGTGGCGACGATGAACATCCAGTACAGAGGGAACAGGCAGGCGAAGGCGGCGAGCGCGAGCAGCGCGTAGGTCCACCATCGGACCCGATCGCCGGAGCGTGGTCTCGTCATGCTCATGATCGCCCCCTCAGCCCTTGACCGGGCGGATCCGGGTGGACAGGAAGTAGTTGAGGCCGGCGAGCCCGACGACCATCACGAAGAGCGCTACGCCGATCGCCGCGGCGTAACCGAACTTGAACTGGATGAACCCCTGCTCGAACAGGAAGAGGGTGAGCGTCTGGCACTGACGGATCGGCCCGCAGGTGTTGGCCGCGCCGCGGTTCACGAGCAGGGCCTCGGTGAAGATCTGCAACCCGCCGATCGTCGAGGTCACGATCGTGAACACGATGACCGGCCGCAACGCGGGGAGGGAGATGTGCAGGAACTGCCGCACATCTCCGGCCCCGTCGACGGCGGCCGCCTCGTAGATCGCCCGGGGAACGGCCTGCAGGGAAGCCAGGTAGAGGAGCGTCGTGTAGCCGAACCACCGCCAGGTCACCATGACCGCGATCAGCACATGGCTGCCCGCCACCGACTGGGTGAAGTCGATGTGCTCGACGCCCACCAGGCCGAGCAACCAGTTCAGCAGCCCGTAGTCGCGGTCGAACATCTGGACGAACACGATGGCCGTGGCGGCCACCGAGGTGATGTACGGCACGAGCATCGTCATGCGGAAGAACACCGCGAGGCGCAACCGCGCGTGGTTGAGCAGGTGCGCGAGCAGCAGCGCGACCAGCAACTGCGGCACGGTGGACAGCAGCCAGATGCTCACGGTGTTGCGGGCCGCGTTCCAGAACCGCACGTCCCCGAGCAGCCGGTCGAAGTTGTCCAGGCCGACGAACACGTGCTCGCCGATCGGGTTCCAGTCGAACAACGCCACGTAGAAGGTGAACAGCAGCGGGATGAGGCCGAACACCGCGAAGAGCAGGAAGAACGGGGCGATGTAGGCGTAGGGGGCGATGATCTCGGTGAAACCGCGCCGCGCCGCCTCCACCGGCGGGGCGGGGGGCAGGCCCGCCTTGGTGGGGGTGATGCTCGTCGTCACGGTCTGCTCGCTTCCCCGCCGCCGGCGCCGTACCGTGAGGACGGCCCGCGCCGGCGGCGCTCGTGAAGGGTCCCTAGCCGCCGATCGCGTTCTTGATGTTGGTCACCGCCGCGTCCCACGCCTTCGCGGGATCACCCTTGCCCTGCTCGACGTTGGTGATGGCGTTCGTGAACTCCACACCGATCGTGGTGCTGTCCGGCCCGATGAGGAACGGCTTCAGGCCGAGCAGAGAGTCGGTGTAGATCGTGCCGATCGGCGCGCCGGAGAAGAACTCGTCCTTGGCGGAGGTGAGCTTCGGGTCCTTGTAGACCGACGGGGTCGCGGGCAGCGACCTGGCCTTCGAGAAGTGGTCGAGCTGGCCCTGCGGCGACTGTGTGGCGGCGATGTAGTCCCAGGCGGCCTTCGGGTTCTTGGCGCCCTTGGGGATGGCGAGGAAGCTGCCGCCCCAGTTGCCCGAGCCGCCGGGGATGGTGGCGATGTCCCACTCGCCCTTGGTGTCGGGGGCGTTGTCGCGAATGGAGCCGAGCATCCAGACCGGTGCGGCGATGACGGCGAAGTCCCCCTTCTTCATCGCGGCGCTCCAGCCCTCGGTGAAGGTGCTCTGCTTGGCGGTGATCCCGGCGGCCACGGCCTTGAGTGCCAGGTCGAAGGCGGACTTGACCTGAGGGCTCCGTTCGTACACCAGATTGCCTGCGGGGTCGTAGTACTTCTCCTGCCCCTGGTTGACCACCTGCGAGTAGACGCTCCCGCCGGCGTTGTCGACGAACGCCTTGCCGGTCGCCGCCGTGTATTTCTTGCCGGTCTCGATGAAGGCGTCCCAGGTGGGCCAGAGCTTGCTGACCTCCTCGCGGTCCGTCGGCAGCCCGGCCTTCTTGAACAGGTCGGCGCGGTAGGCGATGGCCATGCCGCCGACGTCGGTCGGGATGCCGATGATCGAACCGTCCTTGGCCGTGGGCTGGCTGATCACCCAGTCGAGGTAGTCACCCTTGATCTTGTCGGCGCCCATCGTGCGCAGGTCGACGAAGTTCTGCGGCTGCTGGACGAACTTGGGCAGGTCGTCGCCCTGGATCAGCACCAGGTCGGGCACCTTGCCGCCGGCCAGCGCCGTCGTGAGCGCCTGCGCCGTCTCCTGCGCGTTCCCCACCTCGGTCAGCTTGATCTGGATGTCCGGCCTCTTCGCCTTGTACTCGGCGGCGGACCCCTTCGCGTCGATCCCGGTGAACGACCAGAACTCGAACGACGATCCGTCCGAACCGCCGGAGGAAGTCCCGGGCGACGAGCTTGAGCACGCTGCCATGCTGAGGGCCGCGGTGGCGGCGAACACGACCGCTGAGACCTTGCGGAACTTCACGGCGACCTCTTTTCGCTTGCTGTGGTCAGGGATGTGATGTGCGGCCCGGCACGAGGGGATGAACCGCCTCGCCGGGCACCCCTCACGTTTCGGTCCCGGTGCTTTCCCGAAACACAGGACGGCGACGGTGCCGTGCTGCTCCAGCTCCGGACCGCGAGCGCCGGACAGGTTCGGCACCGTCATGCCGACCTGGTGTTTCCTCTGCAGAGCCTTCTGACCTCACTCGTTGGCGGCCTGAAACTTTCGGCGACGCTACGTCGATCGTTTCTCCGGGACAGTAGGCCCCTGCCAACCTGACCGTCAATATTCTGACGGTCAGATGTCTGAAAGTATCGGCCTGTCTGTTTTATGTTTCGGTGACGCATCCCAGCGAGGTGCCGCCGCCGCTGTACGCGCATGGTCCGCCCTCGGGGGAGTCACGGCGGCGCTGGGCCGGTCCATCGGTTCGCCGGCGGACCCGTCGCCCACTGTGATCATCAGCCGTCTCCGGCGCCGGAGTCGACCATGCCTGGGTGGAATGAAACTCTCACCCGCCACACCGGTATTACGGCTCTACAGGACTGATCGCCGACCTGGTGGCATGCCCGGCCCACCCTCACGAGAGCCGCAATGGCAACAGGTTAACGCCGGGCCGAATCAGTGGCTCTCAATCGTCTGTCTGGACGCCTGGAGGCCCCGACAATAACGTCCAGTGTGCTCCGCCGACATCATGAAGAGGGTGAAGTTGGAAGTGACACGTTCCAAAGCACGTAATGCGGTCAGCTCTTTCGCCGTCGTCATCGCAACGCTCATGGCGATCCTGATGCCAGTCACTCCCGCGCACGCCACCTACGGCCCAGACCAGACCGTATACCTCGCGGTGACCTCAAATGCCGGCCCCTCGATCATGCTCGCCCAGGTGACCGGCACGCTGGCCTTCGACAGCGGAAACACGAAGTTCAAGTACTCCCTCCGGCTGTGCTGGGGAAGCGGGTCCTACCCCCAGCCGAACTTCTACATCGCCGTCAACGGCAGTACCTACCTCTATCCGTCCCAGACAGGCACGGCGACCGCTCCCTCCGGCTGCCAGCTGTACCTGTTCCTCTACGACGGTGAATACACCCACTCCACCACCCTCGCGAACGTCACCTTGTACGTGACGGGCGGCTGGTTCTATCCCGGCAACACCTACAACAGCCGCACCAAGTCAGTGACCTACGACAACCCCTACAACTGAGCCGTCCGGAAAGCCGCGGGCACACCGCCACTCCGCGTACGCGACTGGGACACAACCCCGTCCGCGCACACGGTCCTGCACCCTGATGGCTTGCCGGACCTGTTTCGCGTAGATGCCGTGGCCGTCCTCCCTACCGCGGAACGGCCTCCGCCGCGGGCAGCCGGGCTATCCTGCCCCGGCGGCCCCGGCGGAGGCCGATCTGCTGAAACTTGATCAGTCGACGCACATCGCCTCGTGGGTGGACCGGTAGGCCCACGTGCCGCCACCCGGGGAGATATAGATCGAATACGTGTGATACCTCCCAGCGTCGCAGTCGTGGCCGACCGCGAGGACGGCCTGCCGGGCCCGCTGTTCGGCGGATGCGATCCCGGCTGCTTGGGTGTTGCCTGCTCCGTCGGCGGTGGCGCTGCGGGGAGTGTCATAGCCGTCGGCGTGCGCGGCCACGGACGTGGTTGCCAGGCCGACCGCCACCACCGCTGAGACGAGGCCGAACCGGCGGAGCCGAGTTGCTTTTCGCATGCTTCTCCTTACGAGGGACGGGCATTTGCTCGATCGACATACATTTATCGCAGATTGATATAGCGGCGATATTGACCTCATGGTCACAAAAATCTGGCGGTCGTTGTCCTTGGTGGAGCATATGGTCAAGGACATTCCGGGAATCGAAGAACAGCTTCGGACCCGTACACGGCCCATGACAGTACAAGCCTTTTCCAAATTGAAATTTCAGTACGGCGATTGGCCACGATGAGGCGATCGTGAGGGCGGCTGGGGTGCAGCACGCGCCGTGCCGCCTTCGCCCCGAGGCCCGGAGACACCGCCGAGCACTCCTTGACTTGGACATGCGTAGGGGTTTGCCCGGGCTTGTCGAAGCATCGCAACCGAGTCAGAATCAGTTCAGCCTTCAACTACTTGGTCGAAGGGTCACTGCACGGATGAGGAGAGGCATGAAACGCACGATCTCCGCTCTCGCCGTCACCACCGCCGTCCTCGACGCCACGCTCACCGGCATCAGCCCCGCGTCCGCCTCCGCAATCGACTGCTCCACAGGCGGCTACACCTGGGTCCGGAACAGCTACGTCCCCACCAACGACCAGCGGCTTGGGGTGGATGGTCGTAGCTACAATCTCTCCGGTTCGACGGCATACACGTACGAGGTCTGCCTCGACATCCCGGACACTGAGACGTTCACGATCGAGGTGCGGGTCTATCACCCCGGCGGGCCCACGGACGTGTTCGTGGACGACCGGCCCGGGGACAAGATCTTCCGCTACTCGCCCGGCGCCAACGTTTTCTGGCAGGTCTACGGCACCATGACCGGACCCGGCAGCACCTACCTTTACTACACCTGGTACGAGAAGCAGATCCCGGCCTGACGTGAAACGGGCCGGCCGCCTCGCCCGGCGAAGCGGCCGGCCCCACCCGCTCAAGCGCCCCACGATGACATGCCTCGGTTCCGTGGAGCCGGCCTGGTCGGGCCGTCATGCTCAGCGATGCCCGCCGTACAAGGAGACTCGTTCATCCTTTTCGTAAGCGATCTCTTCTCTCAAGAACAACTCGCGGTGCCACGGCCCGTGGGCGATGTTGACGGTCCATTGCTCGTAGTACCACTCGGTGCTGTAGCCGCTGAAACGGAAGTTGGCCCGGTAACGGGCATTCTCTCCGAATTGAAGAAGGAACACCTGGCCGGGGAAGCGGTTGGTCGGGTATGCGGCGAGCGTTGGAGTTCGCACCACTTCAACCGCTGCCCCGGACAACCTGAACCGCAGTCCACTGAGCTGCGCTGGAAGGGTGTGGCTGCTGACGGCACTGCTCGGCGCGTATCCGGTCTGTTCCTCGGCAAGGACATCGTGGATGACGAGCGGCGCGTCGGGGATTGGCGGCAACTCGAACGCCGCGGGAATCTCGCGCCGACGCGTAGCCTCCGCGGCGCCGCGCGCCTGCTTGGCCCACCGGATCACGACCCGCTGCACGATCACCATGCCGTCCTCCTCCCGCTGATGGCCCGACGGTCAGCCCGCCGCCTGAGTGGCGTGTGGTGGCTGACACGAGTTCGGCTCTGTTCGACACATGACTCTTATCGTCGCGACTGCTGGTCAGCGTCGCGCTTCACCGGCTGCGGCGCAGAGTCCTCCACGAAGCGAGGACGGCAGGCGAACCAGCCGGCGATCACCCCTGGGATGGCGGTGGCAGCGAGCACCAGGAGCGAGATCGACCATGATCCGGTCGCCTCGCGCAGAAGGCCCAAACCGATCGGGCCGAAGCACGCCAGCCCGTAGCCGATGCCTTGCACGAAGCCCGACACGGCAGAGGCTGTCTGCGGGCTCCTGGTTCGACGGTTGATGAGTGTCATGCAGAGCGGGAAGGTGCTCACCCCGATGCCCAGCGCGCACATCCAGATCAGCGTGCCGTCGAGCGGGGACAGGAGCAGGCCCAGGTATCCCGCTACCAGGGAGATCGCGCACCCGACGACCACGACGAACGGGTTCGTCATGCGCGTGGCCAGGTGGGGAACCACCAAGGCCGCGAGCATGCCCCATGCCGAGTAGAGCGCGACCATGGAGCCGCCCAGGGCCGCGCTGCCTCCTGCGTCGGTGAGCACTGCCGGGACCCAGGTGATGATCCCGTAGTTGGACAGCGAGATCATCGCGAAGAGGATCACCAGGCCCCAGACGGTTGACGACCGGCTGATCCTCGGTCTCGCCTCGGTCGCCGTCACGGCCGCGGGCGCGTGGTGATCGGCAGGCAGCCTGACCGCCAGCACGAGCCAGACCACAGCAGCCACGGCAGCCGGTCCCGCCCAGATACCCACCGAGAACCGCCACGTCGCCGCTTCTGCTACCGGGACCGCGAGGAGCGGTGCGATGAACTGGCCCGCCTGCATGAGGATCAGGTAAAGCGAGGTCCCCAGGGCCAGCCGATCGGCGAACCAGGCCTTCACCAACGGAACGATCACGACGTTCGCGGCGCCGATTCCGGCCAGGGCCAGCACGGTCGAAAGCACCAGCAACGAGGGCGCTGGGGAGAAGGCGCGCATCAGGAGCGACAGAGCCGTCAGACCCAGCGCCACAGTGGCCGTGCGCTCAAGTCCGAACTTCCTCGTCACCGCTGGGGCCAGAAACCCGAAGATGCCGAAGGACACCGCCGGCACAGTGCCGAGCAGGCCGGACAGCGTCACCCCGAAGCCGAGATCGGATCCGATGATCTCCAGGAGAGGAGTGAACCCCGTCACGGCCGTTCGCAGGTTGACCGCTGTCAGGGCGATGGCGATCCAGGCCCACAAGGTCAGGCGCCCACGGTTCAACGGAACACCCGATGAGGAGAGCGATGCCACGTTATACTCCATTGTAATGTTAACAGATGATGGGATTATGGGATGAGTTCCAAAGAGTCTGGCATGCGACAGCCCATGCGTCGAGTGGGACTCATCGACCAGGCCGCCGAGCGCTTCCGCGAGGAGGTGGTCTCTGGACGCTGGCCGGTCGGTGAGCAGATACCGACCGAGGCCGCACTGGTGTCGGAGTTCGGGATCGGTCGGAACACGGTGCGCGAGGCGCTGCAGTCGCTGGTGCACGCAGGTCTGCTGCGCCGTGAGCAGGGCCGCGGCACCTTCGTCATCTCCAGCTCCGAGCTGACCGGCACTCTTGAACGTCAGCTCGCCGGTGGCACTCGTCGCCACTACCTGGAATTACGCCGCGCCCTTGACAGCGCTGCAGCGTCACTGGCCGCATTGAACCGCTCAGATGCCGACGTCGAGCTGCTGCGCGAGCTGCGCGACCGTCGAGAAGCGAGCTGGTCGACCGATGATCTCGACCTACGAGCGAGCGCGGACCTCGCCCTGCACCGCGCGATCGTGGCAGCGACGCACAACCCTCTCTACGTCAAGCTCTACTCCAGCATGCTCGACATCTTCGCTGCCCACATGCGCGACGAGAAGAGCGAGGACGAGGACGCGGCACACCGCCACCACCACGAGCTGGTCGAGGCGATCGCGGACGGGGACGCCGACCGTGCTGCCACGAAGGTGGCTTCCATCTTCGAACCCTTCATGCACTGAACCACGCAATCGCCTCCCCGCTCGGGCGAGGCGTCTCTGCCGATGCCCCGCAACGCGAAGCGCTGCCGGTCGATGATCGTGCCCGCGTAGCCGAGGTGGTCGGGCTTGTGCGCCGTGCCCTTGCACCGCCCAGGGGCTATCCCCGGCTTGACGCCCTTGGGCTGCACGCCGTACCGCAGCCAGTTCGGGCAGGTCGGCGAGCGCGGCTCGAACCGCAGCGCCTCCAGCAGTCGGCGCTGCCGACGATCACGCCCGCACCTGCCCCCGAACCTATGCCGGCCCGGCCCGTCTCCTGGTCCGCCCCCGTCCTCCTCGTAGCGCCGAGACCCAGGACGCAACCCGCTCCAACGGTCGGCTCGCTGTAGACCGGAACCCCCTACAGAGGTTGTGTCCGACATAATATGGGCATGAAAAAGTTGCGCTTCTACCGGTCGGCGCGAAAGCACCGCATCGGACGGCGCATGCCTTGTATGTCGTCCGATCTGGGCCACCAGCAATCGTGCCGGCCACCGACAGATCGATGGGTCTGGGTCGGGCCTGATGATCGGGGCGTTGAGCTGGAGGTGATCGGCATCCTCACCGACAAAGCTCTCGTGATCACCCACGTGATGCCGACCGCGCTACGGAGAAGGACGCCATGACTGAGCACCAGGCAGCCTGGCCACCCGAAGACATCGAACTGGCCCTGGACCACGACTCCGATATCGACAGCGACTCCGAAGAGATCCACGACGCCAAAGGCAACCTCATCACCGACGAGTACGTACGGGACGCGATCAGCGACGTTCATCGCGCGATCGACGAGGGCCGCGTATCCGTGCCTACCGGTCGCCCGGGGCGCCCATCGCTTACGGGCGAGAGCAAGCATTCCCCGAGGGTCTCCTTCAGAGTCCCTGAGGAGTTGCGTGAACGCGCGAAGGCCCGCGCCGAGCAAGAAGGGAAGAGTGTGTCAGCGCTGGCGCGGGAAGCCTTTGAGCAATTCCTTAGGGCGGGGTGAGCACCCGCGACGAGCGACGGCACCAGGTTGCCAAGCAGCTCGACAGCCTCGCGAGAGGACAACTCGGGAGTGGTCAGGCAGGCAGGAGCGCGAAGGCCGATCAGCGATCAAAGCCCAGGTGGGGAAAAGGATTCCTGACCTGGGCTTCTGATTGGGTGGAGCCTAGGGGATTCGAACCCCTGACTTCCTGCTTGCAAATCGGCCTGATCACCAGGGACAACGGCCCCGACCTGGGCGAGGAGCCGCCCCCTGGTGACCGCCCTTGATGGCCCGCTAATGGCCCGGCGATCACATTATCCACCTGCCCAGACAGGGGCCGGCGCGGCCCGGCCTCCTGGTCTGCCCCGTCCTCCTCGTAGCTGCCGACCTCCAGGACGTGACCGCCGTGTCAAGGGTCAGCGAAGCTGATCGCGAAGCGACGCCGCAGGCGCCCTTGACTCGGCGGTCACGCCGAGACACTCAGACAGCGAGGAGGACGAAGGGCCATCGGATTAGAAGTGGATCGCCCTTTCGTGGACCAAGGACGCGCTGACCTGCGTATGATCGCTCGGTCCCTCTCAGCCGCGGCAAGGCCATTCCGCGCATTTTCCGGATCTTGTTCTGCATGACGACCAGGATGGGTGACCGATTTGTGGTGGGCGTTGACTTAGTAGCGGTGGCCAGGCCAGTGGGGGTCCTCCCAGCGGGCGGGGCCGGCAAGGCTGAGCAGTCGTATCCGGTGGAGCAGCTCTACGGGAGCGTTCCCGGCGTGGAGCCGGGCGGGGGCGTGACGAATCAGCCAGGCCGTCAGCTCGGTACGGATCTCTTCCTCGTTGTCCCAGCTTCTCCAGGGGAGCTGGTCTCCCAGCAAGTCGTATTCCCAGTGCACGACCGCTTCGGTCAGGTGCTGGTCGGCCACGCCGCACGTCTGTGCCTCCCAGACGTGCAGCCATGGGCTGAGCGTCGCGGAGGCTTCGGCACACAGAGCGAGGACTTCGTGCGCGGGCACAGCAGGATCCGCGTCGATGAGGGTGGAGGCCCACCAGCCGTTCAGGAATTCCCGTACCGCTGCGGCCTGCTCGGCAGGCCACTGCTGCCACTGGCCGAGAGCGAATGCACGTCCGACCTCCTCCATGCCGAAGAGAGGTTCGACGAGGCCGCTGACCAGGGCCCTCGACAACTGGGGCAGAATGCGGCGCAACACCGATGCATGGTCATTCCAGTCGGTAGCCTGCCACGTGCGGCGCAGCAGATCGAGGTCCAGCTCCGCGTCTGGCAGCTTCAACTGCGCGAGCTCTTCTGCGCTGCCCCAGTGGCACTCACAGTTGTGCTCGTCAGGATGGGCGGTCATGCCCTGGAAGGTGACGGCCATGCGGTTCAACGCGGCGTCGAGACGGAACAGTGCAGCCGTCTGGTTGAGGTTCATCGGGGGGCGTTCACCTTCGAGGACTCCGGAAGGTTGTGCCATCCGAAGGTTGCCACCTTAGCGAAATCCGTCTCCCCTGGTCGGGTGACGGAGATGGAAGCTTGGGAATTGCATGGATCACGGCCGTTAGGGGCGCTGACCTGCGAGTGGTGCCGGTCATGAGTGACCGTGATTGTCCCCTCATTACCCTGCCTAATGGCCCGCTAATGGCACGACGATCACGCTCGCGGGCTGCCGACGTAGTGACCTGCGCCGACCCGGCCCGTCCAAAATGTAAGCGGGTCGCCGACAAGCTGTGGCGCAGCCGTACCGTGGGTGGCTGAGCCGGCGAAGATCGCTGCGGACATGGCTGCACGGTGCGGAAACGATCAAATTCGACACGTACACTCGGAGACATGACGGCCCCACTGGAAGAGTACGAAGATCTTCACCGGCTGATCGACCAGCTCCGGCCGGATCAGGTGCGTGAGGAGCGTGCGCGACTCCTTCAACTGGTTCACTCACGTGCGGAAGAGCCGGAACTCGGCCCTGATGGTCTACCCACGCTCTTCGGAGCCTTCCGCGCCGGCAGGGGCGACGCATCCGAGCAGGTGGAAGAGATCCTCGCCGACAGCTACGGGCGCGAGGCGTGATCGTCGTCGACACCGGGCCGATCGTGGCCGCTACTTTCCAGGACGACAAGAACCACGAACGCTGCATACAGGAGTTCATCCGGATCCGGAACGCCAACCGGCCACTGCTCGTCTCCAGCTTCGTCGCCGGTGAGAGCTGCTACATGCTCGGCAAGCTCGGGGGTGCCAAGGCAGAGGCCGCCTTCCTCCGGCTACTTGAGTCCGGCTGGTTTCAACTCGTCGATCTGACCGAGTCCGACCTTTCAAGAATCGCAGTCCTCATCGAGCGCTACCACGATCTTCCGTTGGGTGCCGCCGACGCCTCAGTAGTTGCCGTGGCCGAGCGTATGCGGGTCACTGAAGTGATGACCGTGGACGTCCGCGACTTCTCCGTGGTCCGCCCCGTACACGTGCCCGCGTTCACCTTGCTTCCCAGGTAGGACCAACTCGGAACATCTATCGCGAGATAGGCCACACCGCGATCAGGAAGACGGTCATTGAAATGAGTGGAGCCTAAAGGATTCGAACCCCTGACTTCCTGCTTGCAAAGACGGATACCGATCTTGCTCGACCTGCTCGGAATTCCGGGCTACCGGCCAGTGTGGCTGAGCAGACGCAAAGAGATCATGACCGCTCACGGGCTGAAACTGGCCCACCTTGCCAGCCGGCGGCTGACCCGCGCGCTGGTCGTATGGGATCTTGACGAGGACAAGTGGTTCGCCGACTGCCCGGTCCTCCTGGACTTCGAGGGCGAACAAATCGAGATCACCCATTGGAAGTTCGACGAGGTCTCCATCACCTGGAACACCATCGATCCGGCACGCGCGCTGGACTGGCCGGACTTCCGCCTGGCATGGCGAGATGACATACCGGATGAACTCACTGCACTGATCGGGCAGCCATGTTCGGCAGTGGAACTGCTGATGTGGAGAGACAGGGATCTCGTGGAGGGGACGATCGTGTCTCTGGGGTTCGGCTTCTCGAACGGCCAGGTGACGATCTACAACGCGCTTGATGAGAACGGCATGGAGTTCGCCCCGCCTGGCGACCGTCACACGCGATACAGGCTCGAAACATCTAATCCGTAGGCTCCAAACGATCTTCGTGGACGTTCGCAGGCGTTCGCCACCTCGACCATCGGTATCCTTCCCGTTCATCTCCGTTCGCCACAGTCCAAGATCGTCCGTCCGGGCGGCTCCCAAGGTGGCTCCCAGAAGCCCGACAGCTCGCCTGATTGCCGCCCGGTGCGGCGGCATGCTTGATCACAGGCTCCTCGTGTGCCACAGCAACCGACAACCTTCCGGTGCCAGTCCCCTGCACGACCCTGCCACGGTTGCAAGGCAACATGATCACGGTCCACGGCAACAATGCCAGCTTCGCTTAACGTGCGTATATGCGGCGCTTATGCGGGATCGTGCTGGTCATCATCGGGATCATGAGCGTTACGAGTTGCTCGCCTCCCATAGCGGGGGTCACCGGAGTCAGCGTCGACGCAGAGGGGCATCCGATCATCGTCCTGGCATGGTGCGGGGGAGCGACTCCTGAGGGTGTGGACATCTCTCACTACGAGGACACCTCAGGCCCGTGGGAGACCATGCCCGGCCCTTCCTCAGCAGCAACGGTCGTGGACGATGTGGACTTCATTGCCCCCTCCCTGGACGGGCAGAGCGCGTCTGTCCGGCTGGACGCTCCGGATGATGGCTGGACGGTAGAGCCGAGACCGTTCGTGCTGCGCCCAGGTGTGCTCTATCACGCGTTCGGCTACCAGGGGCGCGGCAATAACCAAGTCAACACCAACCACGTCAGCTTCTCCGCCGACAGCGTGGCAGAACTCAAGCCGGGGTCGGTGCTGGTCCAGCGGTACGACGAGAGACAGTCACCGCCCGATTGGGGCGACGTCACGATTACGCGGGAAGAGTTCGACCGCCAAGGCCAGGATCCGGCCAACTGTCAATGATCATTCGTCCACCCGAAGTAGAGCGCCTATCGCTTCATGGCTCTGTAGCGCTTGAGGAGGGCCGTGATTTGTCGTGCCGCGCCGCCGCCTTGACAGCCTCGCGAGAGGTAGGGAAAGGGATTCCTGACCTGGGCTTCTGAGTGGGTGGAGCCTAGGGGATTCGAACCCCTGACTTCCTGCTTGCAAATCGGGCTGGTCACCAGCGAAAACGGCCGCGACCTGGGTGAGAAAGCGTCCGCGAGTGACCGTGAGTACCCCCTGTTGACCGCCCTTAATGGCCCGCCAATGGCCCGGCGATCATGCCCGCGACCTGCCCGGACTGGGGCTGGCGCGGCCCGCCTCCTGGTCCGCTCCCGTCCTCCTCGTAGCTGCCGACCCCCGGGACGGGAACGCCGTGTCAAGGGTCAGCGAAGCTGATCGCGAAGCGACGCCGTAGGCGCCCTTGACTCGACGGGCACGTTTTCATTGTCTCGATGCCGAGCATCACGATACGCTTTTCCCCGGCCACGTACGGCGAGAACCGAACTCAGCGATCGTGAGGGCTTAACTGGGCGACCGATCCTGGTGAGCGCGGGGGCCGGCGCATGCCCCGGAACCCCCAGGGCCCGCTTACCCTCGACCGGGATCGGGATTTCGCCACCCCGGTGGATGCGCCGCCCGCAGACCGGTGTCGTGCGAGTCAGGCGGCACGGGCGGGCCCCGCCGATCGGTGCCGTCCGGGTCCGGCGGGCTGAAAGTTGCATCCGCGACCTGCATCTTCGCGACCCGCCCGGTCGGTTGTCGACAGGCCGCGACACTCACTTCTACCGTCTGTGTAGCGCGTCGATCGGTATGCAGGCCACCGCCCCGCCTCCTGGCCGCCAGGGAGTCACCATGCAACGGCGAGTCATCTCCATCGTTCTCGCGGCCCTCGCCACACTGGCCGGGCTCGGGGCGACCACGCCCGCGTTCTCGGCGACGACTCCGGCGAGGATCGTGCCGCTCGCCGACACCACCCCGCCGACGGTTCCCACCGGGCTGAGCAGCACGGTCGGATGCAATCCCCTGTCGGTGACGCTGAACTGGACCGCCTCCACCGACAACGTGGGGGTCACCGGCTACGACGTCTACGGCGCGCCCTACAGCGGCGGCACGTTCGTCCCGGTCGGGACGACCTCGGCGACCTCGTACACCCAGCCCATCATGGGGCTGTACCTTTACGAGGTGCGGGCACGCGACGCGGCCGGCAACACCTCCGCCTTCACCGAGCCGGTTCGGGTCGTGCTGCCCCCCTGCCCGACGATGACGCCGGAGCCGCAGCCGCCCACGACGCCAGGTACGCCGACCGCGACCATCACCTGCGGCTCGGTGACGCTGAACTGGACCGCCTCCACCGACAACGTGGGCGTCATCGGATACGAGATCTGGCGTGCGCCCGGCGCCACCGGCGGCACGTTCGCCCTGGTCGGCACCACGACGACCACGTCGTTCACCCAGTCCGGTGTGGGGGTCTACCGCTTCCAGGTGCGGGCGCGTGACGCGACGGGCAACTACTCCGCCTTCACCTCACCGGTCACCGTCTACGTCCCGGCCTGCCCGACCAGGGGCTGTACGGCCGTTTACAGCCCGGCCGGCGACTGGCCCGGCGCGTTCCAGGGGAAGGTGGTCGTGACCAACACCGGCACCACCGCGACCACCGGTTGGACGGTCACCCTCACCTTCCCCGGCGGCCAGCAGATCACCCGAGTCTGGAACGCCAGCCTGGATGACTTCGCCAATCCGTACACGATCACGAACGCGAGCTACAACGGAGCGCTGGCGCCCGGCGCCTCCACCACCTTCGGCTTCCAGGCCACCACCAGCGGCACCGACAACACCCCCATCACCGCCTGCATCCGCACCCCTTCCAGCTAGTGCGCTGTCCGGCGAAGGTTCACCGGCTCCGGCGCCGTAACAGGCGCCGGCGTTTTGGCTGGTGGAGCCTAGGGGATTCGAACCCCTGACTTCCTGCTTGCAAATCGGCCTGATCTCCAGGGACAACGCCCTCGACCTGGGCGAGAGGCAGTCCGCGAGTGACCGCGAGTACCCCCTGTTGACCGCCCTCAATGGCACGCTAATGGCACGACGATCATGTTCTTGGGGCTGCCGTCGCCTGCCACGTGCGCGTGTCTCACTTGATCCACACCACCTGGCCCGCCTGCCTGTATCCCGTGAGCCCTTCAACGGTGCGCTCAACGGAGAGGCAGCGCCCGTACACGGATGCCTGTCGCGGTGAACGTCGCAATCGCTCCCGCTCGCAAGTGTGGTTCGAGGACATCGAGGTGCCCCAGGATGACGTTCGCCATGTCAGGTGGCCGAAGTTCCACGATCTCTCGCACAAGGACAACCGAGGGCTCCTTTGCGCGGGCGTAAGCCAGGAGGGCGCCGAAGTCGGTGTCAGCGGAGATGATGACCCGTGCGTCCGCTGCGGCAAGGGCCATGATCGTCGAATCTGGTGCGCTCGTCGCTTTGAGGTCACGGACGTGCACCGCGTCATGGCCGGCTTTGGCCAACAGCTCAGCGACGCGAGGGGAGAGGTTCTCGTCAACCAGAAAGTTCACGCCGTCTCGCGGAGCCGGTAGTAGTGGACGTTTGTGGAGGCAGCAGCGTACTCGAGAGCCTGCTTGATATCCGCACGTTCCAGGTCTGGGTAGTCCGACACGATGTCATCGAAGGACCATCCAGCGGCAACGAGTCGCACCACCGTCTCGACAGTGATGCGAAGCCCTCTGATTGTCGGTCTGCCTTCGAGCTTGTCCGGCTCAGCAGTGATGCGATCGAAGTCCATGGTGTCTCCCCTCATCTCCGATAGTGCCAGGCAGAGCGCGGATCGGCGACCGAGAAGCTCCAGCCTCGGTCCACATGCCCGAGTCTCACCTCTGGCGTACCCAGGACACAGGCGACGTGATCACATGTGCTCCACGAACGTCCACCAGCATGCGGTGGACGAGTGGCGGCATCAGGTGGCCAAGCAGCTCGGCAGCCTCGCGCGACGACGATCAAGATCGGGCACGCAATGGGCACGGAGAGCAGGATGGCCGATCAACGATCTAAGCCCAGGCGGGGAGAACGGCCCCTGGCCTGGGCTTTTGAGTGAGTGGAGCCTAGGGGATTCGAACCCCTGACTTCCTGCTTGCAAATCGGCCTGATCTCCAGGGAAAACGGCCTCGACCTGGGCGAGAGGCAGCCCGCGAGTGACCGTGAGTGCCCCCTGTTGACCGCCCTTAATGGCCCGCTAATGGCCCGGCGATCACGCTCGCGACGTGCCCAGACCGGTGCCGGCGCAGCCCCCCCTCCTGGTCTGCCCCCGTCCTCCTCGTAGCTGCCGACCCCTAGGACGGGACCGCCGTGTCAAGGGTCAGCGAAGCTGATCGCGAAGCGACGCCGCAGGCGCCCTTGACTCGGCGGGCACGGACGGGACACTCGGACAGCGAGGAGGACAAAGGAAGCTGATTGCAAGCCACGCCGCAGGCGTTCTTGCGGCGGTGGGAACGACCTGGCAATTGAGTAAAAGGGAAGGCCTAGGGAGTTCACGAGGCTTAGGAAGTCGAGCCGAACAGTTTTTGCAAGGCTTGCGACGCGCGCATCCCTGCATCAGAGTGGCCCGAGTTGATCGCCTGCTGATAAGCCAGCTTGGCCCCGTCAATGTCCCCTAGCTCAGATAGCAAATTTCCGAGGTTGATCATTGCCATTGCCGAGTAATCGACAGCACCTGAATCAATAACTCTCCGGTAGGCTTCTATTGCCTCAGCCATACTACCCTCGTCGCGAAGCATGTTGCCCATATTGAATAGGGCTGCTATTGCCATATCCCCGCCATAATCGATCACTTCTTGCCAAATCTTTATAGCTTCACCAAATTCTCCCTCCTTGCGGAGCACATTTCCAAGACTAATTAGAGCCGCAGCTCTGGTTGCAGTGTGACCGTCGGCGGCTGCCCGGTAAGCAGCCTTAGCATTTTCCGTGTCACCTCGGTCTTGTAGTAGATTGCCAAGATTCAGTAGAGCCGCGGGCCTGCTTTCATCATGACCGGATTCGATAACCCTCCGAAGCGACGTCTCAGCCTCGGACGCGTCGCCTTGTTCAATCAGCATGGCACCCAGATTGACTAGCGCCGCTGACGAGTATTCTGCATGTCCAGACTCGATGGCTTCTTGGAAGGCCGCCTTAGCCTCGCCGAGCTTGCCCTGCTCACGGAAGAGACTCCCTAAATTTACTGCTGCTTTCGGTGCATACTCAGCATGTCCAGAGCTCATGAGCCTTTTGTAAGCGGCTTCGGCCCCTTCAACATCCCCCTCGCCATTGAGCATATTGGCTAAGTTGTACATGGCTGCGTACGCATACTCCGGGTGATCAGACGCAATGGCTTTCTGATAAGCCGCCTTGGAAGCAGTCACCTCACCCTGCTCGTGCAGGAGGTAGCCCAAATTCACTGCCGCTATCGCCGCATATTCGGTGTGCCCAGAGTCGACTAGGTGTTGGTAGGCCGATTTGGCTCCTCGAACATCGCCCTGGTCTTTCATTAGCTTCCCTAGAGAGAACCTTGCCGACAACTCATGCTCGGCATGCCCTAGCTCAATAGCTTGCAAGTATGCAGCCTTAGCTCCCTCTACGTCTCCCTCTTCGTTAAGAATCTTCCCTAGACCGACCAGCGCCCCGGGCGCGTGAACCCCATGGTTCGATTTAATCGCTTCTCTAAAGGCGACTGAAGCAGCGGCCGTATCCCCCTGTTGTCGAAGTAGCTCCCCGAGAAAGTATGCGGCAGCAGGCGTATATTCAGGATGGTGCGCATGTATCACTTCCCGATAGAGCGCCTTAGCTCTTTCTATGTCTCCCCGCCGAAAGAGTAGGGAGCCCAGTGCAAATGCCGCTCCGGCAAAGTATTCTGGGTGCTGGGAGGCAACAAGGGTCTCGAAGGCTGCCTCAGCCTCCTGCAGGTCTCGCTTTTTAAAGAGGGTGAAAGCCAGAATAAACGCCGCTGCTGCAGCTTGATCCGAATCCGCTGCTCTTGCCGCTATGCGTGCCGCAGTAGCAGCTAGATCCAACTGATCCCGCGTATGTGCAGCAATAGAAACGGCTAATGCCTCGGATGGAGTAATAAGCTCCAGGAGTTCGGGCCATAACTCATTCGGGATGGGTCGCGCTGCATGATCGGGCATGCTGCCCTCGTCTGCCGCGACCACATAGTCTAGAGCAACCCAACCAGCATTTCGGACCGAACTGTCCGTATTGGCAAATGTGGCCCTACTCAGGAGGGCCACTTGAGAAGCTATGGGGACCGCAGCCCACTTGTGCAAACCGGAGCGGTAGGCGGCGGTGGTCGCCGGCATACCAGCACGAATCAACGGTAGATAGAGAGCGAATAGTTGACGCAGCTCGGAGTCGGAAATAGGCCGATGCAGACCAGCGCGCCTCCAATCTACTGCCGCTTGCACCAAGGCGTATCCCGCTGGGTTAGTATCTTGACCGGCCCGGTACTTAGCTAGTAGCTCAGGGCCACCGACCAGAGTTTCAGCGATGCTTCCGCGGAATGACTCCTTGGGATATAGTCGGATCGCTTCTTGGTATTCCGTTTCATTTGGAGGCCGGAAAAGCAGCTCATGATTGTGAGCGCTTTCTAGAGCGATGCGTGCGATACGAGTAACTTCGCCGTCAGATGCCATTACCTGACTGCGACGGCTGGCAGTCATAGTTCCAACCAGCACGGCACGACCCCTCACACCACTTAGCACAGCGGAGGGGAGCGCTTCTAGGTCTACAGCCGTTAGATCATCCAGGAACACTAATCCCGGTGTCTCCGAGGAGAAAGGAAGACCGATCTGCACCAGTTCTGCTAGAGCTCTACCGTCAATGGGCACTAGTACTTCGGTGTCTGGTGGCAAGCTTGCGCGTAGCGCCTCAACTAGGGTACGTGATTTGCCCGCCTTCGTAGCTCCCCATACGACGACGAACGGATAGGGTGGCTGGTCAGATGCGCGCAAGGCATCGCGGATTTGCTCATCGTCAAGAGTGCGTGCAATGTACGGCGCGCTCTTGTTGCGAGAGTAGCGCGTCGGCGTTGCTCCCAGTTGCTCATCACTCAACTCGCTCAACCGTGGCAGACGGTGTGAGCTACCCTCAGCCAGTAGCTCGTCTACTCGCCGATACTGCTTCTCGAGGTCCTCAGTCAGCCGGCGCTGTTGCTCGATACGGTATCCAATCACTGGCAGCACGATGGAGATCGCCAGGAATACCAAGACGCCCAGGATCGATAAGGTGATTATTGAGTCGCGTTGGCCAGGTAGCTGCATTAGCATGGTTACCAGGGTGATCAACGCGGCATTGGCGGCAGTTGCTCCAGCGATCCAGCCCGCCAGATGGCGGTGCGCCACCAGCGATAACGAACGTATCAGCAAGAGCTGCGGGGTCGTGTTCGTCTTTCCTGACATCCAGCTTGGCCTTCCTGCTTCACTAGCCCTTGTCATTATGGGCCGTCGGCCACTTCAATGGCGTAGCGTCACGAAGCCTGGTCGAAGGACCTATGGACTCAGCGGCCCGAGCCGCTGGCGGCCGGGACCGGCCTCCAGGCCGCATGCCCGGCCGCCGAGCGGGGGCGTAGAGCCGCGAGGCGGCGCGTAGCGCCGCCGCCTTGATCCCTATGAGCACAATTCAGCAGCCTTCCGACTGACCCGGGGCCATCTGGTCGGGTGCCGGTGGTAGAACGCCAGCATGGAGGAGCGGCGGGATCGGTTGCGGGAGCTGGGAGATCTGCTGCGGCGGCTGCGCAAGGATGCGGGACTGACCGGTAGGGACTTGGCGCAGCGGGCCGGGGTGGCGCAGCCCACGATCTCGCGCATGGAGACGGGGCGACTACTGCCGACACCGGAGACGGTTGAGCGGGTGACTGCGGCTCTTCACCTCGACCAGGACGCGCGGCGGGAGTTGGACACGCTGCTCGTGCGGCTGCGTGACGAGGTGTCGCGGCTCAAAGGTGGGTTGGCTGGCCGTGAGGCGGCGAATGCTGCGCGGGTGCGCTCGTCGAAGTGGATGGCGGTCTTCTCGTCGGCAATGATCCCGGCACTGTTGCAGACGGCGGAGTATGCGCGGCTGGCGGTGGCGATCGGCCGGGATGTCGATGAGGACGATGCCGCCAAGGCCGCAGCCGTACGGGTTGATTCTCAAGCAGTGCTGTTCGAGGAGGGCCGGCGGTTCGCGTTCGTGCTGACAGAGGGCGCTGTGCGTACCTGGCCCGGTTCTCCGTCGCTGATGCTGGCGCAGCTCGACCGGTTAGCCCAGGTGTCCACACTGCCGCATGTCCGGCTCGGGGTCGTGCCATGGAAGGTAGAGGCACCGGCCTTCCCGTTGCACGGGTTCACCGTCTTCGACGGGTCCGTGAGCGTGGTCGAGAGCTTGACTGGTGATCTCACGTTGACCGAGGCGGCCGAGGTCGGCGCCCATGAAGAGATGCTCGAGGCGTTCGCGGATGCGGCCGTGTACGGGGATGAGCTGCGGACGCTGCTGGGCGAGATCGCGGCGGACTTCCGGGAGCTGGCGAACCAGCTCGGTAACTGACGCATTTATGCGTCGTATTCCTTGAGGTACTTCTAGCGTTGGTCATACGCTCCTGCTCGTAGGCATGTCTAGCCCCCTATACGACGGAGCGTGTCCCATGCCCGCATGGCGCCTGTCCCGGCACTTCCTCGGCCGTCCCGCCTCGGTCACCGAAGCCCGCCGCTTCATCACCACTACCCTCGGCACCTGGCCCGTCATCGAGTCGGCCGAACTCATCGTGAGCGAACTGGCGACCAACGCCGTCCGCCACACCGCATCCGCCCGGTTCGGCGGCAAGTTCACCGTCAGCATCCAGGCCGAACCCGATCAGGTCTGGCTCGGCGTCGTCGACGAAGGCGGCCCCGAAGTTCCCCGGCTGGTGCGCCCCGGCGACGACGAAGGCGGCCGCGGCCTGCTGCTCGTCGCCAACCTGGCCGACAACTGGGGCGTGTACGGCAACCACACCGGCCGTACCG
Organism: Microbispora amethystogenes; assembly: GCF_016863015.1. Classification (GTDB taxonomy): domain Bacteria; phylum Actinomycetota; class Actinomycetes; order Streptosporangiales; family Streptosporangiaceae; genus Microbispora; species Microbispora amethystogenes. The sequence goes on from NZ_BOOB01000013.1 coordinate 87,420, forward strand.
TCTGGGCCCTGCTCAAAGTCGACCCCATCGCCGCCGCGCAGGCGGCCTGCCGGTGATGAGCTGCCTAAGCCCGCACGTCCCCGACCGCCGGCAGCCCGGGTGCACAAAGCTGGCGTGGTTCGACCCCTGGGGCGGAGCGCGGGTGCGGGTCCTCGCCTGGACCTGCGACTGCCTCGCCATCGTCTACGAGCTGTGCCAGGCGGGCGGGCAAGGGTTCATCCGGCGCACCCTCCAGAACGAGGACGCACCCGAGATCCGCGAGACCCACCGCTGGCCCATCCCACAGGCCCGTGACGTCTGGGCCGCCCTGCTGACGGGGAGGGCACGGTGAGCCCGCGCGGTGTCCCCAACCGGCGCTCGGCGATCCGGGCCGTGGACCCAACAACCGGCAAACCCGCCAAAACCGTACTGTCAAGAGGGATAGACGACATTTCGTCTAGGGCCCTAGACTCGGATGCGCGCCACCGAGGAGGAACCGTGCCACCGAGTGACCTGGACAAGATCGCCGCGATCGACGATCCCTATCTGCTGCTCCGGGTCGCCACTGAACGACTCAACGCCGCCCAGCAAGAGGTCACCGAATTGGCCCGGCTCCGCCGCCGCGTAATCCAGGAACTCCACGCCCAAGGCATGTCGTATGCGCAGATCGCCGAGAAGGCCGGCCTGTCGCGCGGGCGTATCCACCAGATCCGTCACACCGGCCCTGCTCCCGAGGGCGCCTTCCTGGGCACAGGTGTGATCACGGTAGCCACGCCTCTCAAGCAAGAGGCCGACAACGCCCGCCCGGTGGTCGCGATGGAAGACGTCGCCGCCTCCAAGCGACTGGAGGACCTGGCGCGCGGCTTCGGCCTCACCGTCGAGTTGGAACATGTCCCCCTGACCGGCCAGATCGATCTCAACCGGCCGGGGCTGATCGTGATCTGTGGCCCGCGGCTGTCGCCGATCATGGGCGCGCTGTACGAGTCCGATCCCGTTCTGGAGTGGGTGAAGGACGGCGCGTGGACACTGCGCGACAGCCGTACGGGCAACGTCTACCGGTCGGGCTCCGACTCGACCCCGTCCCGGCCAGTCGACTACGCCTATCTCGGTCGCCTCCCCCGGCCGGACGGGCAGGGCAACGTCCTGGTGTTCACCGGCATCCACCCGCAAGGCACCCTCGGCGTCGTCCATCTGATCAGTACCGAGATCAACACTTTGTGGGGGCAAGTGGCCGATCGCCGGTTCTCCTGTGTCGTCGGCGTTGAATACGACCCCCGCACCGGGGAACCGGTGAGAGCGGAACTGGCAAGCCCGCTGTATCGGCACGACGAGGACTGAACGACAGGAGGACCCACCGTGCGCGTCGCCCTCGCCACCGAACCCGCCACCCCCGGCCGCGAGAACGAAGACTTCGTCGCCGCGACACCCGACGCGGTGGTCCTCCTCGACGGTTCGGGCACCCCGGCGGGGTCGGAGTCGGGGTGCACACATGGCGTGGCCTGGTACGCGCGCACGCTCGGTTCGACCCTCCTCGCCTCGATGGCCCAAAGCGCCGGCTCGTTGAGCGAACTGCTCGCCGAGGGCATCAAGGCCACGACATCCCTGCACGACTTCACCTGCGACGTCAGCCATCCCGGGTCCCCCTCGGCGACCGTGGTCATGCTGCGCCGCAGCGGCGACGTCCTCGACTGGCTCGTCCTGGCCGACTCCGTGCTCATCCTCGACACCGGCCAGCCAGAACCGACCGTGATCACAGATGACCGCGAAGCCCAGGTCGGCGCCCCCTACCGGGAACGGATGGACTCCCTCGACTCCACCAGCCCCGAACACGTCGCCGCACACCGCGAGTACGTCGAGACCCTGCGCAACCACCGCAACCGCGACGGCGGCTTCTGGGTCGCCTCCGTCGATCCCCTCGCCGCCGAACACGCTCTCACCGGCAGCGTGCCGGTTCACCAGGTTCGGGCAATGGCGCTCCTCAGCGATGGCGCGTCCCGCCTCGTCGACCGCTTCCGCCTCGCCACCTGGCGCGACCTCCTCGACCTCCTCGACAAGGCCGGACCTGACGAGCTGATCCGCCAGGTCCGGGCCGCCGAGCAGTCCGACCCACACGGGCAACGCTGGCCGCGAGGCAAGACCTACGACGATGCGGCCGTCGCCTACTGCCGTCCTTGAGAGAACTTGCTCACGGCGTCGTCGATGATCCCGTGTAGAGCTCTCGCGCATGCCGAGACCCTGCCGTTGGGCGGGTAGTAGACGCTCGCGACGGGCGGCTGATCACAGTAATCCTTGCCGTGCTGGCTACAACACTCCTCGGTGGCCGCCACGCTGCTGGGGTCGTGAAAGGCCGGGTTGAACGGCATCACGATCCGGATCTCCATCGGTTCCATTCGGCGAAGCGTAGAAGCACGGCCGCTGTCCGTCGAGACTCTTCCGGTCGGAAACGTCGACCCCCCTAGACAGGAATAGAAGAGGCGCGCTATCGTCTTCCGCATAGCCCCCTAGACAGTTCCTAAGGGCAAAACGGCCGTCGCTGTCTAGGGGGGTCGACAAGGAGGTGGTGAACGATGGCACTGCAAGGACCCATCCCGATCAGCTTCGAGCTGCTGTTCCCGCACGGCTGCTACGTCGTGGGCGAGGTGAGCGCGGCGAAGGACTTCGACGCCAAGCGGGACACCCAGGCCAAGGACAAGCTGACGGGCCTGCCGGTGTGGCAGGTGCCGGTGATGGACGCCGACCCCTCGCTCAAGGCCGCGCAGAAGACGGTGACCGTGAAGATCCTCGCCGAGGTTCAGCCGGTCGTCCCGCCGTCGCTGCCCGGGGTGCCGCTGGCCCCGGCCGAGTTCGATGGGCTGGAGGTCAAGCCGTATGTGCATCAGGCGACGGGGCGGCTGGCCTACTCGATCTCGGCACGGGTGATGCGGGCTCCCCGCACGGGCACCGCCGGCAAGACCGGCAACACTGCGAAGGACGCGGCGTGATGGGGCGGCGCACCGTGCGGCCCTCGGCCGTGATCAGCCTCAACACCGGGGGCGGGGCCTCGGCCAAGACTCTGCCGTACCCGGTCCGTACCCCAGTGCTGGCGCTGGACTTCGGCGCGACCTCGGTCCTGCTGACCACCTCTGACAGCGACCAGGTGAGCCCGGCCGATGTCGAGTTCGCGCGGCAACTCGCCCGTGAGGCGGCCTCGTTCGCCCGGTCGGTCGAGCGGCGATTTCACGGCCTGGCCAACGGTCGCGGGGTGGCCTGATGGCACACAGTCCCTACACCCACGTGTCGATGTCGATCGACCCCGGACGCCGTCCCCGTATCGGCGTCTCGTTCTACACACCGGTCCTGCGGGCGGGCGCTCGGGTGCTGGAGTCCGGGCGGCCGTTCCTGTCGCTGGAGTCCGACGAGGCGAACGTGACGGTCTCGACCACCGGGGCCGGACCGGTCACCGCCGAGGACGTGGAGGTCGCGCGGCAGTTCTTCACCGCCGCCGCGCGGTACCTGGCCGACTGCGAGCGCATGCACGCCGACCAGTCGGCCGACTCCGACCAGATCACCCCGTCCGTCGCAGGCGAGACGGCGGCCTGAGATGCAAGCGGGGCCGCAGGAAGCGGCAACTTCCGGCGGCCCCTCAACTCTCCCTGACTGCGAAATCACGAGAGGACACGAAGTCTAATGTTCCGAAAACTGCCTGGCGACGAGGCGCGTAACCTCGTCTCCACCACCCCGGACACGGCCGTGGTCTTCCGCCCGGCCGTCGTCAAGACTCCCGCCATCGTCACCCTCGTGATCTGGCTGTCCCGACTGTTCGCGGGCCTGGTCCGCCTGGTCGTGCGGCATCCGGTCGCGGTCGCCGTACCGGTCGGCCTCGGCGTCGTCTGGGCCCTGTACGGCTGGCGCCAAGCTCTGGTCCTGGCCGGTTTCCTGCCCTCGGCCGGGCTGTCGTGGGCGCTGCTGGATCGGGCATCGTTCCTGCGCCTGGTCGGCTGGCGGCTGCTGGCCTTCTGGCGCCGGGTGTGGATCTACCGGCGGCACCGGCAACCCGTGATGATCGTGTCCGGGCTCGGCCGTCACCTCCAAGGCCGCGACTACCTGCCCCGCCTGATCCGGGTCGAGTGCGACGGCTGGGCCGACCGCGTCACCGTGCGCATGCTGTCCGGGCAGGCCGTCAAGGACTGGGCCGACCGCACCGACCACCTCGCCCACGGCTTCGGCGCCCCCTCCTGCCGCGTCGCCGTCGCCAAGGCCGGGCGGCTCGTGCTCACCTTCCCCCGGCGTGACCCGCTCACCGAACCCCTGCCCGCCGTACCCATCCCAGATACAGCAGATGTCGGGCCGGTGGAGATCGGCCAGTGCGAAGACGGCACGCCCTACCGGCTCAAGGTCCACGGCACGCACGTCCTGATCGCGGGCGCGACCGGGGCCGGTAAGGGCTCGTGGCTGTGGTCGACCATCCGCGGCCTGCTTCCCGCGATGCGGGCGGGCCTGGTGCAGGTCTGGGCGCTCGACCCCAAGCGGATGGAACTGTCCTTCGGGCGGGCGCTGTTCGGCGCGAGATATGCCGCTGATCCGAAAGAGTGCGCCGACCTGCTCGATGACGCCGTGAGCGTGATGCAGGAGCGTGCCGACCGGTTCGCCGGCCTCCAGCGCTCCCACACACCAACTGTCGCGGACCCGTTCGTCCTGGTGCTCGTCGACGAGGTGGCCTTCCTCACCGCCTACCAGTCCGACAAGCAACTCCGCCAGCGCATCACGGCGTCCCTCGCGACGCTCACCACGCAGGGCCGGGCGGTCGGGGTCGGGGTCATGGCCGCGCTCCAGGACCCCCGCAAGGAGGTCATGAACATCCGCAACCTGTTCCCCGACAAGATCGCCCTCCGGCTGGACGAGTCGGAACAGGTGGACATGGTGCTCGGCGATGGGGCGCGGGACCGGGGCGCACTGGCTGACCACATCTCACCGGTTCCCGAACGCGGCGCGGGAGTCGGCTACGTCCGCCTGGAAACCTCCCCCGACCCCGTGCGAGTCCGGGCCGCCTACGTCTCCGACGTCGACATTCGGCAGATGGTCGCCGAGTACAGCGGTCGAAGCGAGGCCGCATGAACGGCGTGGCGCACTTCCTCGACGGGCTGCGCTGCTCGGTCTGCGGCGCGTTCAACGCCCTGTGGCTCGACCCCGTCCGCGGCCTGGTCGAGTGCAACGAATGCGGCCAGACCGCCCTCACCATCCCCGAGCCCGGAAGGGAGGACAGTTGACCGACCTCACCGACGCCCACCAGGCCGTGGGAGACCAGCTGATCTCCCCCGCTCGGGCCAACGACCGGTATACACCTCGGGCCGTCCGGATGGCTCAACCGCTGGCGCGGGACGTGGTCGAAGAGATCGCCAAGCAGTACGGCGTCTGCATCCGCCCGGTCCCGCTCAGGCGGCAGGACATCCTCACCGGACAGGTTGAGGTCATCGACGTCCCCTGCGGGGCCACGCTGGAGAGCAAGTGCCCGCCGTGTGCCAAGCGCAACCGGCAGCTTCGGCGGGCGCAGTGCCGGGAGGGCTGGCACCTCGACCACGAGCCCGTGAACCTGCCTGATGACGCCGATGAGTATCAGCGTCACCTGGTGGAGCTGCGGGCCGACGTCCAAGCCTGGCGAGACGAGACCGAAAAGGCCGGCGGGGACACCACCGACCTGGCTGCCGCGATCGTGGAGCTGGACGAGGAGATCAACGCCGCCGGGATGCGGGGCAACGTCCTCGGCCGTACCGGTGGGAAGCGGTCGCGTTCGACGAAGCGGCGGCAGGATGCCCCGGACCTGCCCAAGCGGCAGATGACCAAGAGCACGCTCGGGCGGACCTTCACCGGCTCCGAAGGGAAGGTCTATCGGCCGTCGATGTTCGTCACGCTCACCCTGCCGTCCTACGGGCGGGTGATGGAGGGGGCGCCGCTCAACCCTGACGCCTACGACTACGGCCGGGCGGCCCGGGACGCGCTGCACTTCTCCAAGCTCGTCGACCGCTTCGTGCAGAACCTCCGCCGGGTCGCGGGGTACGACGTGCAGTACTTCGCCACCGTCGAGCCACAAAAGCGGCTCGCCCCCCACCTGCACATGGCGATCCGCGGCACCCTCCCGCGCGCGGAACTGCGGCAGATCATCGCGGCCACCTACCACCAGGTGTGGTGGCCCTCAACCGACGACGTCCGTTTCGAGGGCGAGCACCTGCCGGTCTGGGAGGACGGGACCGGCTACCTCGACCCCGGCACGGGGGAAGTACTGCCGACCTGGGAACAGGCCCTCGACCGGCTCGACGCCGACGAGGACGCCGAGCCCCTGCACGTGCTCCGCTTCGGTGACCAGATGGACGTCAAAGGCGTGCTCGCCGGGACCCCGGACGCCGACCAGCTCATCGGGTACCTGTCCAAGTACCTCACCAAGAGCCTCGGCGACGCCCTCGGCACCGACGACCCACGCCGCAAGACGCACGCCGAACGGCTGCTGGAGGCCCTGCGATTCGAGCCCTGCTCGCCGACCTGCCCCAACTGGCTGCGGTACGGGGTGCAGCCCAAAGGCGCCAAGCCCGGAATGGCTCCCGGCCGGTGCAAGGGCAAAGCACACAAGCCCGATCACCTCGGCTACGCGGGCCGCCGCGTCCTCGTCTCGCGGAAGTGGTCCAACAAGACCCTGACGGAGCACAAGCAGGACCGGCGCACCTGGGTCCTGGAAGCCCTCGGCGTCGAAGACGAACCGGTCGACCCCCACCGCTACATCTGGCGACCGGTCAAGCCCGGTGACCCCGAACTCGCCGCGATCGGCGTGCGACTCCTGCGCTCGGTCCACGAACGCCAGCGCTGGCGCAACCACCTCGATCGGCTCCAAGCCGAGGCAGACGGACGAATTCTTTCGGCAACTGAAGGGAGGGCAGCATGACGAAACCGATTTCGCCGACCACGCCACTCCCGCCAGAGGCCCAAGGTCGACTCCTCCGCGTCGAAGAGGTGGCTGAACGGCTGAACACCTCCGTTCGCTTTCCTCGTCGGCTGATCGCCGAACGCCGTATCTTCTTCGTCCGCGTCGGCCGGGGTGTTCGCATTCCCGAAGCCGCACTCGAAGCGTTCATCGCGGCCGGACTCGTCGAGCCGATGAAGGCCCCGAAGGGACGGGCGGCCTGATGGCGAACAGAGACGGTCACCGGCGTTTCGGCAATATCCGCAAGCGGGAGTCCGGCCGCTACCAGATTCGCTATCCCGGCCCCGATGGGCGGATGCATAGCGGCCCCACGACCTACGCCACGCGGACCGAAGCGGATCGTGCGCTGACCCTGATCGAAGCGCAGATGATTTCAGGGGAGTGGACGGACCCCGATCGCGGGAAAGTCCTGCTCGGCGACTACGCCCGTACGTGGATCAAGGAGCGGCCTGGCCTGCGGCCCAAGACAATCGAGCTGTATACCTGGCTGCTCGACCGGCACATCGTCCCCGGCCTGGGCGGCGTCGCCGTGGGCAAGCTGACGACGCAGATGATCCGGTCGTGGCGGGCGAAACTCATCGACAACGGCGTCTCGGTGTCCACCGCGGCCAAGGCGTACCGCCTGCTGCGGGCCGTGCTGATGACGGCCGTTGAAGAGGACAAGCTACTCAGCCGGAACCCGTGCCGGATCAAGGGCGCGGACAACGAGCAGACGCCGGAGCGGCCCATTCTCACCGTTGCCCAGGTCTTCGAGCTGGCCGACAAGATGGCCGACCGGCGCTTCCGCGCGTTGATCCTGCTGACCACGTTCGCCAGCCTGCGATGGGGTGAGGTCATCGCGCTACGGCGGTCGGACATCGACCTCAAGGCGCGGACAGTACGCGTACGGGAACAGCTCATCGAACTGGACGGCGGAGACATGGTGCTCGCACCGCCCAAGTCGCGTGCCAGCAAGCGCACCGTCAGCATCCCCTCGGCGATCGTCCCCGCGCTGACCGAGCACCTGGCCGAGTTCGTCGACCAGGCCGACGACGCTTTCGTCTTTCTCGGCAAGCGGAGCGGCTACCTGCGCGGCGGTAACTTCCGGCGGGAGGCCAAGTGGGCGGAAGCGCTCAAGGAGATGGGCGTCAAGGAACTGCACTTCCACGACCTTCGGCACACCGGCAACACGCTCGCCGCGCAGTCGGGCGCGAGCCTCGCCGACCTCAAGGCGCGGATGGGTCACGACAGCGACCGCGCGGCGCTGATCTACCAGCACGCCACGCGCGACGCCGACCAGAGGATCGCCGACGCACTGAGCGCCCGTGTCGAAGCCGACCGCAAGGCGGCCAGCGGCAAGAAGGAGAGCAGTGCTGAGGGCTAATGGCCCGTTAATGGCCCGGACACCGCTTCCCAAGATCGGGGAGGCGGTGTTTTTCGAGGTGGAGCCTAGGGGATTCGAACCCCTGACTTCCTGCTTGCAAAGCAGGCGCTCTGCCAGCTGAGCTAAGGCCCCTGGGCGGGCGCGAATCGCGAAGACAGGCAGATCTTCGAGCCCTCCGGTGCGTACACCGTAGCAACAGCGTGTGTGCGAGCGCCACTCGGCAACGCACGGGAGGCAGCTACGGGGAGCGGCCCCGCGGGTCAGGAGGCGGAGGTGACCACCGAGGGGGCGCCGACCTCGTTGGGCAGGACGAGGCCGGCGAAGTCGGCGACGGAGTCGAGGATGTGGGTGGCGCCGCCGCCGAGCAGGCGCTCCCTGCTGTGGACGCCGGTGAGCACCCCGGCGACGATGGAGGCGCCCGCGCGCCGGCCGCAGAGCATGTCGCTCTCGGAGTCGCCCGCCACGGCCACCTGCCGTACGTCGTCGACGCCGGAGCGCAGGACGGCGGTGAGCACCATGTCCGGGTACGGACGGCCACGTCCGGCGTCCTCCGGGCACAGCGCGAGGTCCAGCATGTCGACCCAGCTGAGGGAGCTCAGCACCCGCCCCAGGGTGGCCCGGCTGAAGCCGGTGATCAGGGCGATCTTCACGCCGGCGTCGCGCAGCCTCTCGATCGCCTCGATGGTGCCGGGGATCGGGACCAGGCCTGCCCGCTCGATGGCTCCTTCGTACGAGCGCTCGAAGGTGAGGTTGGCGGCCTGCGCCTGGGCCTCGTTGCCGGGAAAGATGCCGCGGAAGACCTCGATCTTCGGGCATCCCCGGGACCTGTGCACATGCACCATCGCGCGGGCATAGGCGCTGGTCCCGGGGACGATGCCCTGCGTGGCGATCGCCTCGGCGAACGCCCGTTCCACCATGTCGGTGTCACCGATCGTGGTCCCGGCCAGGTCCAGACAGGCCAGCTTCACGGGAGTCATTCCCGCACCTCTGCCACGATCAAGCACCATCCCTGGTGGTCAGTTCTCGCTGCCGGTCGCCTCGGTCCACAGATCGAGCTCGGCCCGGTCGGCCTGCACCTTGCGCCAGACAAGGAGCCCGCCGACGGCGACCAGAGCGAGAACAAGCAGCTTCTTCACGGTGTGACCCCACTTCTCGACGGTCTCACCTGCCGGGTGAGACAACGCCCGGTTCTACGGTTCCCTGCAGCCTAGCAAGGCTTCGGCGTCCGACTCGGATTGCCCGCAATTTCGGTGAACCTGAATACTGGTTTCGGATTTCCTGCCGAGCCTGTCGCACGATCGTCACGGCAGGACGACGAGATCAGAACTGCCCAGCTCTCACGGGCGCTAACCCTGACGACCGGGGCTACGGGCTGGCGGAGGACGCGTGGTTTCGGACAGGCGGGAGGCGCTCCGCTCTCAGCGGAAGCCACTCAAACCGCTCAGGGAAGGGCGACGCAGAGACGGATCGTCGTTCCGTCGATCCCGGTGCGAACGGCGAGGTCGGCCAGGCGGTTCATCAGCCACAGCCCCCGTCCGCCGAAGTCGAACCTCGTCGCGGGCTCCTCACGCTCCAGGACCTCGGCCGGGATTCCGGGTCCCTTGTCCGTGATCTCGCACACGAGGGAGCCCGCCTCGCTCCACATGGCGATGCCGCGCGGCGGTGAGCCGTAACGGACGGCGTTGGCGACGGCCTCGTGCACGGCGAGGACGAAGTCCTCCAGCACGATGCCGTCCAAGCCGGCCTCCTGCGCGGACACCATGACCAGATGCCGCACCCGGGTGACCGAACTACGGTCGAACTCCAGGCTGAGCAGGCTGCCCGCCACGGTTCTCACCACCCTTCTGCTTCCCCCGCGCTACTACACCACTTACCGCCCATACGGACCTGACACGTATTTTCGGGTACGGCTTGCGCCACCGTTCCAGCGGGCCGTGGGCAGCGGAGGTCGCGCACGTGACGCTAGCGCATCGTCACAGCTCCGTCAGGTGCTGGTTCAGGATCCGCTTGGTGTCGGCAAGCGGTCTGGCCTGGATGCACAGGCGTTCCATGACCGCGAGATAGCGGTCGATGTCTTCGTGCTTCTCCAGGTAGATGGCGCTTGTCAGTTGTTCGAGATAGACGACGTCGGGCAGGCCGACCCCCGCGAAGCGCAGGATGCTGAACGGCCCGCCGGCGGCCGCGTGCCCTCCGGCGCTGAACGGGATGACCTGGAGCGTCACCCGGGGCAGGTTGACCATCTCGATGAGGTGCTCGATCTGGGCCCGCATCACCTCGGGGCCGCCGACCGGGCGGCGCAGCACGGCCTCGTCGATCACCGCCCACAGGTGCGGGGCGTCCGGCCGGGCTAGCAGTTGCTGGCGGTCCATCCGCAGCCGTACGCGGCGCTCGACCTCCTCCGGCTGGGCGTCCGGGTGCCCGAGCCGCACCACCGCCGCGGCGTACTCGGGGGTCTGCAGCAGCCCGGGGACGAACTGCACCTCGTAACAGCGGATGGTGCTCGCGGCCTGCTCCAGGCCGACGTACGCCTCGAACCAGGAGGGCAGGACGTCGTCGTACTTGTGCCACCAGCCCGGCGCGTTGGCCTGGGCGACGAGGGACAGCAACGCCTCTCGCTCCGCCTCGTCGCTGACGCCGTACAGGGTGAGGAGGTCGGCGACGTCGCGGCGGCGGAAACCGACGCGCCCGAGCTCCATCCGGCTGATCTTCGAGTGCGAGGCGCGGATGGCGTGCCCGGCCTCCTCCAGCCGGATGTGCTTGCTTTCGCGCAGGCGGCGTAACTGAGTGCCGAGGAGAAGACGCAGAACGGTGGGACTACGGCGTGACTGTGACGCCAAGTCAGGGAGTTGAGGCACACCCTCTGCAGGGGCCGCAGTCATATGAGGTCCTTTGAGGTGCACCGATGTTTACGCCCTGTTAACGATACTCTCCCCGCCGTCGCGCGCAAGCGTTGTGATCAGGTCTGTAGCAGATCGTCGAATTCGCCCTCTTTGACAGAGCGGACGAAAGCGGCCATGTCCTGGACGGGAAGGATGAGCGCGGGGCCGGACGGGTGCCGGGAGTTACGCAGCGCCACCCGGCCGTCGGGGAGGACGGCGACCTCGACGCAGTTTCCGCTCGGATTGCTGTGCCGGCTCTTGCGCCAGCCCACCCGGCCCAGATGAGATGAGGACATCCCGTTGTAGATCACGGACATGTGGGGCCTCGTTTCGGATTCCCCCGCCCATGCAAGGACTTTCAAGCGCTTGCACGTGCATCTGTACTTGCACAGGAGCACCAATGGGAGCAGTATGACTTACTGAGTCATCCCGCCACACGGTCGACATCAACCTCATAAGGCTCTCAATGACTGGTTATCGGACAGACCGCGCTTCACTCGCAGAAGCCGATAGCGGTGCCCGTGATCCCTGGCTGGGCACGCTTGAGCAGGTCTTTCCGGATGGTGTGCGGTGGCCGTGGACCAACGGGACCGAGCCCGACGGCGCACCCCAGGTGGCGGTGCACGAATTCCACCGCGAGAGTCTCGCCGCGCGCACCGCGCGGCATTTCACCGCGGGCGTGCTGCGCACCTGGTCGATGGACGACGTCTCCGACGACGCCGCGCTCGCGGTCTGCGAACTGGTCACGAACGCCCTGCGGCACGGCCTGCGCCACCAGGCGATCCACCCTGTCCCGGTACGACTGCTGATGTTCCGCTCGACCCGGGCGTTGCTGTGCATGGTCACCGACCCCAGCAGTGCCGCCCCGGTGCTGCGTGAGCCCGACTACGTGTCGGAGACGGGACGCGGCCTCCAGGTCGTCGCGGGGGTCAGCCGCATGTGGGGCTGGGCGCCCCTGCGTCCCATGGGCAAGGCGGTGTGGGCCGGCTTCACGGCCGAGTGCTCCGGCTCGCTGCGCTGACCCACCCGGGCCTCCCCGCCCCCTGTCAGGTACCCGCTCGGCTCTTCCCCTCTCTTCCGCCCGATTTTCCCCGGTAGTATCGCGGTCTGGGCTGAACGGAGGATCATGCCGGGTTTCCCCCCGGTCGAGCCAGTGGGTTTCGACCCGTCCATCCCGAACGAGGCCCGGGTCTACGACTACTGGCTCGGCGGGAAGAACAACTTCGCCGCGGACCGCGAAGCCGCGGAGATGGCGCTGCAGATCGCGCCCGAGCTGCCGATGATGTGCCGCGAGGGACGCAAGTTCATGCGCAGGACCGTACGGTTCCTGGCCGAGGCCGGAATACGGCAGTTCGTCGACATCGGGTGCGGCCTGCCGACCCAGGGCAACGTCCACGAGATCGCGCAGCGGTACGCCCCCGACGCCCGGGTGGTGTACGTGGACTACGACCCCGTTGTGGTGAACCACGGGCAGGCGCTGGTCGAGGACGACGAGCGCGTGGTGGTGATCCACGGCGACGTGCGCGACCCCGACGGGCTGTTCGCGCACCCGCGGCTGCGCGGGCTCGTGGATCTCGGCGAGCCCATGGCCGTCCTGCTCGTCGGCCTCCTCTCCACCATCAACGACGACGATCTGACGCTCGCCATCACCCGGCGGTTACGCCAAGTGATCACCCCCGGCAGCTACATCGTCATCAGCCACGCGGTCTCCGACATCCGGCCGGAGGTGACGGACAAGCTGTCCCTCCTGTTCGCCAACGAGTGGGCCGCCAAGGACGACGGCCGCATGCGCCTGCCCACACGGGCGGAAATTCCTCGGCTGTTCGGAGACCTTGAGCTGGTGGAACCCGGCCTCGTCCTGCTGCCGGACTGGCGCCCTGAGCCGGGCAGGCTGCGGCCGCCGAAGAACACGGTGTGGTCGGTCGGCGGCGTCGGCCGCAAGCGCTGACGCCCCACCGCTTGTTAGATCTTCGTTGAATATTAACGAGGCTAACCATTGACAGAAGTAGCGTCGGACGACGACGCTCAGTGAATAATCCAGCTTCCCTAGGGAGGTGGGACAGCGACGATCATCGTCATGTCCTGCTCCACGACCGCCCGTCCGTACGCGGCGAGCGGTGGATCGACCACCGGCGTTCCCAGCCGGTGCACCTCGTGACCTCCGCCGCGGATCAGTGCGGAGTTCTCTACACAGACACCTATCTCAGCGTCAGGTGGTCCCCCGCGGACTCGTCGGTGATCATCGATGGCGAGGTCGACGTCTCCAACAGCGAGGCCCTGGCGAGCGCGCTCGCCGCGGCGAGGAAGGCGCGCGGCGAGATCGTCATCGACACGGGCGACCTGCGGTTCATCGACCTCGCGGGGCTGCGGGCCCTGCTGGCTCCCGCCTCCTTCGTCACGCACGACGACGTACGGCTGCGGAACGTGCCGCCGTACCTGCTCCGTCTGCTGAGGATGCTCGACTACTGACGACGCGCGGCGCCTGACGTCCACTCCGGGGCTCAGCCGACGAGGTCGCGCGCCAGCGTCTCTATCCGGTCCCGCCATGCCTCCAGCACGGCCTCCAGCACGGAGCCACGGCCGGTCGCGCCGGTGTCCGTGACGACCAGCCGCGCGCCGTGCCCGGTGCCCCGGGACAGCTCCCAGCGCACCCGTCGTCCATCCCCTTCCGCGGCGTGGCCGAGTCCGCCCGGTCCCGCGTCCGGCCGCGCCGGTGCGACCGTGAACTCCACGTACGCCGGCGCCTCCGCGCCGGGCGCGCCCGGCGTACGGACGGCCGTGACGGTCCCCTCGCCGAGGCGGTCCGGCACCGGGGCGCCGATCGTCGCCTCGGCGGCCCCCGCGACTTTCCAGACCTCCTCGACCGGCCGCGTGAGCTGCCGCTCGAACCGCACCCGCCGGCCGCCCGTCCCGTCGGCTCGCCCGTCCGCTTCCTCGGCCACCCCCTCAGTGAGCCCGAGCGCCTCCACGTACGCCTGATGGAGCTCCGGGAAGTTCCCCTCCGGCCACTCGGGTGCCCGTCCGGCGACGACCGCCTCCAGGGCGTCGAGGCACACCTGCCATCCGGAGGCGTAGCTCGCGGCGGCCGGGCGGTCGTCGAAGACCTGCGTGAAGACGAGCAGGCAGCCTCCGTTTTCCTCGGGCGACAGCTCGAACCGCAGCAGGTTGTCGCCCTCGCGCGGCGCCTCCGGCGTGGAGCGCTGGACGAAGGCGAACACGCGGGGCGGGTCCAGCTCGGTGATCTCCGCGTCCAGCGTCATGCCGCCGCCGAATCTGATCTTCCCGCCCACCCGCAGGTCCATCTCGTCGACCGTGAACGGGAACCACCGGCCGAGCCGCTCCGGCTCGGTGATCGCCCGCCAGACCTTCTCCCTCGGGTGGGACAGCCTGCGCTCCATCCGCAGCACCGGCCGTCCGTCGAGCTCGTCGAGCGTCGCTTTCACTTCGTCTCCTCCGGGTCGTCGTCGGGCGCCTCGTCCAGGTGTCTCTCCAGCGCGTCGAAGCTCGCCGACCACAGCCTCCGGTACGGCGCGAGCCACGCGTCGATCTCGGCGAGCGGCTCGGGGCGGAGCTCGTACCACCGGCGCTGGGCGTCCCTGCGCACGCGGACCAGCCCGGCCTCACGCAGCACCTTGAGGTGCTTGGAGGTGCCGGGCTGGGTCAGGCCGAGCCGCTCGGTGAGCTCCCCGACGAGACGGGGGCGTTCGAGCAGCAGGTCGAGGATCCGCCGCCGCACGGGTTCGGCGAGCACGTCGAAAGTCGCTGGCACGCCCCGAACATACCCGCCCAGCTATATTCCCGCAAGGTTATGTAACGACCTCACGCCACTGAGAGGATCTCGTCGAGCTCCTTCAGCGCCGTCTCGTCCGGCCGCCATCCGGCCGCCGCCGCGTTGGCCTCGACCTGCTCCGGCCGGGTCGCGCCCGCGATCACCGACGACACGGCGGGCCGCGCGAGCAGCCCCCCGATCGCCACGTCGAGCAGGGTCACGCCCTGCCGCCCGGCGAACTCCCGCAACCGATCCACCATGTCGAACCGCTCATCGGTCAGATACTGCGGGCGCCCGGCGAGGCGGCTGCCCTCCGGCGGCTGCTCCCCCCGCCGATACTTGCCCGTCAGCAGGCCGTTGGCGAGCGGGAAGTACGGCAGCAGGCCGATGCCGTGATGGGCCAGCGCCGGGACGAGCTCCTGCTCCACCCGGCGGTCCAGCAGGCTGTACTCGTTCTGGGCGCTGACGAAGCGCTCCAGGCCCCCGGTGCGGGCGATCCAGTCGGCGTCGGTGACCTGCCAGGCCGCGAAGTTGGACGAGCCGAGATAGCGGACCTTCCCCTCCCGCACCAGGTCCGTCAGCACCGACAGGGTCTCCTCGACCGGTGTGGACGGGTCCGGGAAGTGCAATTGGTAGAGGTCGATCCAGTCGGTCCTGAGCCGCCGCAGCGACCGTTCGACCGCCAGGCGGACGTAGCGCCGCGAGGCCCGCGCGCCCCAGTCGGGCCCGTTGGCGCCCTGGACGTCCCCGCCGAACTTGGTCGCGAGGACGACCTGGTCGCGCCGCCCCTTCAGCACCTCGCCGAGCAGGGCCTCCGACTCGCCGTAGATGTCGGCCGTGTCGATCAGCGTGACGCCGGCGTCGAGCGCCGCGCCGACCACGGCCCGCGTGGCGTCGAGGTCGATCCTGCGGCCGAAGTTGTTGCCGCCGAGGCCGACGGCCGAGACGACGAGCCCCGAGTCCCCCAGCCGCCGATAGGTCATCTCCGTCATCGTTCCCTCACAGTCGTCGGCAGCGGAAGCATCACCTCACCGTATTCGGGGCCGTCAGAGAGGCCGTCCGGGGGGCGGGCGGCGGACGCCCGCGAGAGGATGCCGGGCATGACCACCGTGCGGCACGCTGTCCGGGCCATCCTCTTCGACGGCGACGACGTCGTCCTCTTCCGCCGGGTGCGCCCCGAGCGCGAGCCGTACTGGGTCACGCCTGGAGGCGGGGTCGAGCCGGGCGACGCCTCCCTGGAGGCGGCGCTGCGCCGCGAGCTCGACGAGGAGCTCGGCGCCACGGCGGGACCGGCGCTGCACGTGTTCACCCTCGCCGAGCCGGGCCGCCTGAGCACGGTCTTCGCCTGCCGGCTCGTCTCGCTCGACCTGTCGCGCCGCAGCGGCCCGGAGTTCCTCGAACCGGACATCGGCCTGCACCAGGTCCGGCGGGTCCGCCCCGCGGACGTGCGCACGCTGAACGTGGTGCCGCCGGAGCTGGGGGAGTTCATCTCGGCGAGCGCCGCCACGCTGCCCGCGCTGCTCGACGCCGCGACGTACGCCCCGGGGCGGTACCGGCCGGTCGTGGACGTGCACCTGCTGGTGACGGACGGCGACAGGGTGCTGCTCGGCCGCCGTCACGGCACCGGGTACGCCGACGGGGAGTGGCAGATCATGCCGTCCGGGCACCTGGAGGAGGGGGAGACCGCCGTGGACGCCACGGTCCGCGAGGCGCGCGAGGAGCTGGGCATCGACCCGTACGGCTGCGAGGTGGTCCACGTGATGCACCATCGCAACCCGGGCGGCACGGCCCGGGTCGGGCTGTTCCTCGTGCCCGGGGGATACACCGGCACACCGGTCAACGCCGAGCCGCACAAGTGCGCGGAGCTGGGCTGGTTCCCGATGGACCGGCTGCCCGAGCGGACGGTGCCGTACGCGCGGGCCGGCGTCGAGGCCGTGCGCAGCGCGCTCGCCCACGGCGGGACGGCCGCCCGCTCGAACGGGTCCGGCCCGCCGGTCTTCTCCCTGCACGGGTGGGAGAGGCCGGGCGCGGCGGAGGCGGCGGCCGAGGCGGCGCGGTCCGGGTTCGAGGAGGTCACGGTCTGTCTCGTCGGCTGGCTCGACGGCACGCCGCTCGTGCGGTCCGACGAGGAGACCGACCGCCTGCCGGCGACGGTCGTACGGCCGGGGGAGGACGTCGAGGCGGCGCTGGCGCGGATCGGGGCGGACGGGGTGGCCGGGGTTGCCGGGGAGACGTGGTTCGCGGGCGCGGACGACTACGTCTCGCCGGACGGGCGCCCGGGGCGGCGGCTGGCCTTCGCCGCCCGCCTGACCACCGCGCCCGACGGCCTGGTGCCGCTGCCGGCGGGCTCGCTCGGCCGTCTCCCGTACGCCGAGGGGGCGTTCGTCCGCTCTTCGGGACTTCTGTCCGGCGTGCCCGACCGATAGCCTGGTCCGGGGCGTGCCGGGAAGTCTGGTCGGCGAAGGGGTCTCCCATACCCGGGAGGCCGGACCGCCGACCGGAAGGCAGACGTGAGCACAGCCGTACGTCGTGGGCAGGTGAGATCATGCGCGCCCGGGATCTCCTAGTGCCGTTCCCCACGGTGGGGCTCGACTCCCCCGTGGCCGAGGCCGCGCGTCTCATGGCCGAACGCGAACTGCCGGGGCTGATCGTGCTGGACGAGCGCGGCACGCCGGTGTCGATCCTGCCCGGCACGCAGGTGCTGCGCCTGGCCGTGCCCCGCTACTGCCAGGACGACCCCGCGCTGGCCCGGGTGATCGACGAGGCGCACGCCGACGCGTTCGTACGCGCGCTGGGCGACCGCACGGTCCGTCAGGCGCTGCCGGAGCGCCCGCGCGAACTCCCGGTCACCGACCCGGACGCCACCCTCCTGGAGATCGGCGCGCTGATGGCCCGCACCCGCAGTCCCCTGGTCGCGGTGCTGGACGGCGGCCGCCTGCTGGGCGCGGTCACGCTCTCCGCGCTGCTCAAGCGGCTCGCATGACGGTGACCGCCTGGGTGGCGACGATCGTCTTCGCCGCCACGTACGTCCTCATCGCGACTGAGAAGATCCACCGGGTCAAGGCCGCCCTCGGCGGCGCCGCGATCATGCTGCTGGTCCACGCGACGGCGGCCGGCTCCGCGTTCTTCTCGCAGGAGTCGGGCGTGGACTGGAACGTCGTCTTCCTGCTGCTCGGCATGATGGTCATCGTCGGCGTGCTGCGGCAGACCGGCGTGTTCGAATATCTGGCGATCTGGGCCGCCAAACGCGCCCGGGGACGGCCGTTCCGGCTCATGGTGCTGCTCCTGGTGATCACGGCCCTCGCGTCGGCGCTGCTGGACAACGTCACGACCGTGCTGCTGATCGCGCCGGTGACGTTCCTCGTCTGCGAGCGCCTCGCCCTGCCGGTCGCGCCGTTCCTGATCGCCGAGGCGATGGCGTCCAACATCGGCGGCACCGCGACGCTCGTCGGCGACCCGCCGAACATCATCATCGCCTCCCGCGCCGGGCTGACCTTCAACGACTTCCTCGTCCACCTGGCGCCGCTGGTGATCGTGCTGACGGCGGTGTTCATCGGGCTGTGCCGGGTGCTGTTCCGCAGCGCCTTCCGGTACGACCCGGAACGGGCGGCCGAGATCATGCAACTCGACGAGAAGGCGGCCATCGAGGACCGGGTCATGCTCGTGCAGAGCCTGTCCGTGCTCGGGGTGGTCATCGCCGCGTTCGTGCTGCACCCGGTGCTGCACTACGAGCCGTCCGTCGTGGCGCTGCTCGGCGCGGGGCTGCTCGTGCTGGTCACCAAGATCACCACGGACGAGGCCCTGCGCGAGGTGGAGTGGCCGACGCTGGTGTTCTTCGCCGGGCTGTTCGTGATGGTCGGGGCGCTCGTCGAGACCGGCGTGATCGCCCAGGTGTCGCAGGCGGCGGCGGAGGCGACGGCCGGGCGGCCGGGCGTGACGGCCATGGTCCTGCTCTGGGCCTCGGCCGGGCTGTCGGCGATCGTGGACAACATCCCCTACGTCGCCACGATGAGCCCGATCGTGGCCGATCTCGCCCAGCACGTGCCCGGCGACCACAACGTCCTGTGGTGGGCCCTCGCGCTGGGCGCGGACCTCGGCGGGAACGCCACCGCCGTCGGCGCCTCCGCCAACGTCGTCATCCTCGGCATCGCCGAGCGCAACGGCGCGCGCATCAGCTTCTGGGAGTTCACCAAGTACGGCCTGGTGGTCACCGTCGTCACCGTGGCCCTGGCCACGCCGTACCTCTGGCTGCGCTACCTGCTCTGAGCCCGGCTCAGCGGAGCCGGCCTGCGGAAAGGCCATAAGGCAGCGTGTGCGTTTCGGCCTGATTGCAGAAAACCCGTCCCCGGTCCGCTCACCGGACCGGGGAATTGCGCTCGGGAATATGAGTAGGGGGATACTCAGGCGAGCCGACCGCGATTCGTCATAACGCTTCTTCGAGAAGCCCGTCATTCGGGAAGCCCGCCCCCGTTGCCTTCCGACAACCCCGGGCGACCCGGACCCGTTCCTCTCGCACACCCCCGACTCGTTCCGGAGACGATGATGCCGGTACGCCTGATCGTGGCCCTCGCCGTCGCCGCCGCCACGTTCTGGGCCACGCCGGCGCAGGCCGCGAGCTGCCCGCCCCCGCCGGACGTGACCGGTCAGACGTACGAGCAGGCGTACGCGACGCTCAACGGCCGTTTCGGCTATGCGGTCGTGACCGTGCCCGATCCCGTGCCTCCCGGGACGAGCTACGTGAGCAGCGCGGAGACGCTGTCGTGCATCGAATTCAAAATCACGAGGGTCCGGGTTCATCTGGAAGGACAGGTGCCCGACCTGACCGGGATGACGCTGACCGCGGCCACCGCCGAAGCGGAGAGTGCCGGGTTCGGCGTGACCACCCGGCAGCCGGAGGCCACCGGCGAGTGGAAGGTCGCCGAGCAGACTCCCGCGCCCGGCGGGCGGCTCGCCTACGGGCAGGCCGTCGACCTGCTCCTCGACGGCTCGACCGAGGTGCCCTACGTCATCGGCCGTACGGTCGCGGAGGCGCGGCAGATGGCGGCGGACCGGGGGCTGACGCTCAGAGGGACGGACGACGCGCGCGACGACCAGATCGTCGAGGACCAGAGCCCTCCCGGCGGAGACGAGCTGACCATCGGCGACGCCATCGACGTCGTCCTGAGCGACGTGTCCCCCGTGAGCCCGTCCGTGAGCCCACCGGTAAGCCCAGCTGTGAGTCCACCGGCGAGCCCGGACGACAGTCCCGCACCGAGTCCCCCGGAGTCGCCAGGGTCGGAGGAGTCGCCCGGGGCGAGCCCCGAGGTGGTGCCGACGGTCGGGCTCTCCGGCGAGGAGACGGGCTCCGACTTCGGTGTGCCACCGGGGCTCGCCGTCGTCGTGGTCGCCGCCGCGCTCCTTGGTCTCGTCGTATGGCTGGCCCGGGGCGGCCGGCGCGCGCCTGACCGGGACCACGACCGTCGCCGGGAGGTGCGTCTCATCTCCCGCGCCGACCCGTCCCCGAACGTGCGGATCCACGAGAGCCGCGATCCCGGCCCGGCGGCCGTACGCCTCCACGCTGTCGCGGACCCGGGCCGGCAGGAGATCCGGGAGGGCTTGTCATGAACCTGACCGTCAACCCGAATCCGGGCACGGCCGCCCTCGCGCTCTATGACGGCGCGCGCGGCGCGGTGGTGGCGGCGGCGAGCGTCGTCAGTGACCCCCAGGTGATGCGCACGATCTGCCGCGACGCCCCGGACATCGCCGGGCAACTCGTCGCTCAGCTGCCCGAGGCCGGTGCCCGCTTGCTCCACGGCATCACTCTCGGGAGGGTCCTGGCGGCCGGGTGGCAGAAGTCCCGCGAGCTGCGGGCCGCCGCAGTGCGCAGTCACGAGGACGGCAGCCGGGGGAAGAGCGCGCAGGTCCGCCTGGCCGCGCACTCGATCACCTCGGAGCACCGCCCGTACGTCGAGGTCTACTCCGGCGAGCGCAAGGTGCTCACGATCACGTTCTCCGTCGACCTGACGTTCACGATCGGGCTGCTGTACGCGGGAATCCGCGACGGGCGGCTGGTGACCCTCCATCCCGGCGGGGACTGCGAGGTCGCGGTGAGCTGGGGGATGGAGGGATTCAAGATCGGCGAGAGGACGATGCCGATCCGCATCCCAGCCGTTGCCGTTCCCCTCGGCGCCGGAATCCCGCTGGCCCGGCCACCCTTCTGACCACGTCTCCGGCCGGCCCCCGGTCGCGATCGTCAGGCACTGCTCACCCGTGCGTACCGATGACGAAAGGAAACGTTCAGCCTGACGGAATTTGATCGCATCGCCTGCTGTATGCACGAAAGGTACGTCTGTGAGCTCCTCCCTTTCCCGCCGCGATCTCATGCGTTCGGCCGCCGCCGGCGGCCTCGGCATCGCCGTCGCGGGCAGCATCGAGGCCATCGCCGGTCCCGCGGCCGCCCAGGCCGCCCAGGCCGGGGTCGGCAAGACGACCGGGTACGGCCCCGTCGTTCCCGACCCCGCCGGTCTGCTCGCCCTGCCGAAGGGCTTCTCGTACAAGATCGTCGCCCAGGCCGGGACGACGAAGCTGGAGTCGGGCGAGCCGACTCCGAGCGACGCCGACGGCACCGGGTGCTTCGCCGGTCGCGACGGCTGGGTCCTGGTGAACAACCACGAGATCAACGGCAGCGAGCCGTACGGCGTGCCCGCCCTGCCCGGCCTGACCTACGACCCCGGCGCCAAGGGCGGCACCACGAACATCGAGGTGGACCGGAACGGCAACCGGGTCCGCGAGTACGTCAGCGTCGCGGGCACGCACAACAACTGCGCGGGCGGCATCACGCCGTGGAACACCTGGCTGACCTGTGAGGAGACCGAGCAGCGGGCCGGGGGCGTGTACCAGAAGGACCACGGCTACGTCTTCGAGGTGGACCCGTTCGACCGGGCGGCCAACCGCGACCCGGTCCCGCTGAAGTTCCTCGGCCGCTACTCGCACGAGGCCGTCGCGGTCAACCCCCGCAACTCGGAGATCTACCTGACCGAGGACGCGAGCGGCCCGAACGGGCTCTACTTCCGGTGGGTCCCGCCGAAGCACTTCCACGCCCGCAAGGGCGCGCTGCGCGCGCTCGCGCTCGGCCCCGGCGGCGACACCGCGGGGAAGCTGCAGGCCATGCGGTGCCGCAAGGGCAGCAAGCACATCGCCGACCTGTCCGAGGCGACCCAGCCGGGCACCCGCTACAAGGTCGAGTGGGTCGACGTGCCGGACCGGGACGCCAAGACCACCTCGGTGCGCAAGCAGTTCACCGACGACCAGGTCACCCGCAGCCGCAAGCTGGAGGGCGCCTGGTGGGGTGACGGCGGCGCGTACTTCGTCGCCAGCTACGCCCGGCACGACGACGGCAGCAAGAACGAGCACGACGGCCAGGTCTGGTTCTACGACCCAGAGTCGGAGACCGTCACGCTCAAGACGATCTTCGGTGTGAACCCCGACCCGGAGCAGGACACCCACTACGACGGGCCGGACAACATCACCGTCTCGCCGTACGGCGGGGTCATCCTGGCCGAGGACGGCGAGGGCCTGTCGCACCTGGTCGGCGTGACCGACAAGGGCACCCCCTACCCGATGGCCCGCAACGAGCTCAACGACAGCGAGTTCACCGGCCCGACGTTCAGCGCGGACGGGCGCATCCTGTTCGCCAACATCCAGACCCCTGGCTACGTCTTCGCGATCACCGGTCCCTGGACCCAGAAGCACGACGGACCCGGCCACGGGCACCACTGACCTGCCTGATGCGCTCCACCCCACCCTCGGGTGGGGTGGACGTGTCTCCGGGGCTGTTCTCCGGGCTCATTTCCGGGGCTCACCGGGCGGGGCCGAGCGGGACGGCTCAGGCGAGCAGATGGGCGAGGCCGAGCCCGGCGGCGGCGGCGAGGACGCCGAGGAGCAGGCTGCCCAGCGCGTTGAGTGCGGCCTGCGCGGCCGAGCCCTCCTCCAGCAGGCGCACGGTCTCGAAGCCGAACGTGCTGAACGTCGTGAGCGCCCCGCAGACACCGGTGCCGAGCAGGGCGACCGCGGGATCGGGCAGGCCGAGGCCGTCCCGCGCGCCGAGCAGCAGCCCGAGCACGAGCGACCCCACCAGGTTCACCGTCAGCGTCCCCCAGGGGAAGACGCTGTCGTGCAGGCGCTGCACCAGCCGGTCGGTCAGATAGCGGGCGGGGGCGCCGATCGCGCCGCCGAGGAAGACGAGCAGCAGGGTCACCGCTCCGTACGCCCCACGTAGCGGTAGACCTCCACGGGATCGACGATCACGAGGCCCTCGGTGACCAGTTCGTCCAGCTCCGTCATGAACGCGGCGATCCGCTCCGGGGCGTCCACGACGACGACGGCGACGGGCAGGTCCTCGCTGAGCGACAGCAGGCGGCTGGTGTGGATGAGCGAGGAGGCGCCGAAGCCCTCGATGCCGCGGAACACGCTCGCGCCGGCGAGCCCTCTCTTGTGCGCCCGGTGCACGATCTCGCTGTACAGCGGCCGATGACGATACTGGTCGGTCTCGCCGACGAAGATCGTCAGGCGTTGCGCCGGGCCGTGCAGCCTCATTGCCTCGTCTCCTTGCCGTGCCGTACGGGGAGGCCGGCCACGGCGCGGGCCAGGGCGGCCCCGCACCAGACCGCGGCCAGACCGGCGACCAGGCTGCCCGCCGCGTACGCGACGGCCGTCGTCCACCCGCCGGCTGACATCCTTCCCACGCTCTCGTTGGTGAAGGTGGAGAACGTGGTGAACCCGCCGAGGAAACCGACCCCGAGGAACGGCCGCACGTAGCGGCGCGGGGGCCAGACGGACAGCACGAAGACCATCAGCGCCCCCAGCGCGAGGCAGCCGGTGACGTTGACGAGGAACGTCGCCAAGGGAAACCCGGAGGGCGGCGCGGGCAGGGCCCGGCCGGCCAGGTAGCGGGCCACGCTGCCGGCCCCGCCGCCGAGCGCGATCATCGCGAGCACGTCCCAGCCACGGCGGTGCGCGGGGGCCGCCAGGCGGAAGACGTCCCGATCGCGCCGGAGGTCGACGTCGGGGTCGATCGGCAGGCCGGCCTCTTCCCGATCGCCGCGTACGCGCCGGCTCACGCCGTCCTCCTCGTCCCGGTCACCCGGCCTTCGCACCGGGTTCGTCACCCCGCCCGTTCGTGGATCCCGCGCGCCGGTCGCGAGGGGCGACGAAGGGGGCCGGTCCGCACGAGTGGATCCCAGTGTACGCACCGGGCCGGAACGGCCACCGGCCGCCGTGCCGCCGGATCAGCGGGCCATGTCCCTAAACAGGAATTTCTCCAGACCACAAATATCATGTTACGGAGAGCCCGTGAGCGGGACATCCGAAAGCCGTCGCTTTCCGGAAGCCGACACCGTCTGACCTGGATAAACAAAGAAATCCGACATACAGCAATTACTTAAACAATCGGCCATATATGGTTCTATTGACATTAAACCGCGGCCCCCGTTGACTGGTTGAGTGTGGGCGGGACAGCGAGAACGAGGCCGGTGGAGGCGCCACCGGGGGGATCTTACGGATCCGGGCCGCGCACGACTGCGGTCCCGCCTTGCTGAGCGCCGCCGGAGACGCCGGCCCACCCGGCCCGGGCCGATCGTACGACCCTCCCCTCACCGTCGACCTGCGCGGAACGCCGGGATCGGTGTCGTGGCGGACAGCGGACAGCGAACTGCGCATCGAGCCGGGCACCGGGCCGGACGCGGGGGTCCTGCCCTGCGTCGTGCTGGCCGACCGCGCGGGCTGCGCCGAGTTCGCCGTCCTGCAGGACACCCTGCACCGCCTCGGCGTGCCGAGCGTGCGCGTCGACGCCGAGACCATCGCCTCGCTGCGGCTGTCCACCACGGTCACCGGTGACACGGGCGGGATGAGCGGAGTGCTCGACCTCGACGGCCGCCGCATCATGCCGACCGTCGTGTGGGCGCGCCACTTCTCGCCCCGGGCCATGCCCGCGACGGCGGACGCCGTGGAGACCCTGCTGCGGGCCGAGTCATGGCACGCGCTGGTCCGCCAGCTCTGCTCGCTGGCCCCGGCGAGCCTGCCGGGCAACCGGCCCGGCCGCCTGGAACAGCTCGCCGGTGCGGCGAGGGCCGGGGTCCGCGTCCCCCGTACGGTCGTCACCACCAGCCCGGCGGAGGCGGCGGCCCGCCTGCCGGGGTCCAGGGTGGTCGTCAAGGTCGTCGAGGAGCACTTCGTCGAGACCGAGCCCGGGCTCCTGACCGGGGTCCTCCCCGAGATCGCGGCCCGCGAGGAGGTGCTGCGCCGGCCCGCCCTCGACTACCCCGTCATCGTGCAGGAGCACGTCGAGCACGACGCCGAGCTGCGGGTCTACCACGTCGCCGGCGGCCTGCACGCGTACGCCGTCGGCAAGCGCTCCCCCGACTCGCCGTGGCGCGAGGAGGGCGAAGTGACGGTCACCCCGGTCGCCGTGCCGCCCGCGGCCGCCGACGCCGTACGGCGGCTCGCGGCCCTGTGGGGGATGACGTACGGCGCCTTCGACCTGCTGCTGAGGAAGGACGAGGTGGTGTTCCTCGAAGTGAACCCGGACGGCGACTGGCGCTGGTTCGAGGCGAAGGCCGGGGGACACGCGGTCTCCACGGCCGTCGCGCTCGCGGCACGAACGCTCCATCTGGCGGCCCTGGGCAACGCCGTGCCCCCGGCTCCGCTCGACCTCGTCGACTTCCTCCTCCTGGGCGCCCGGAGAGCCGGTTCCGTCCGGTGACCGGGACCGCCGCGGAGACCCGGACCAAGGACTGCACCATGGGTGACGCGATCTCACCGCGACTGCACTGCTCGATTCTCGGTCCGCTGGAGGTCCGCGTGGAGGACCACAGGGCGGTCATCGGCGCTCCGAAACAACGGCTGCTCCTG
Source organism: Microbispora amethystogenes (assembly GCF_016863015.1). Taxonomy (GTDB): domain Bacteria; phylum Actinomycetota; class Actinomycetes; order Streptosporangiales; family Streptosporangiaceae; genus Microbispora; species Microbispora amethystogenes. The sequence continues at coordinate 113,246 of NZ_BOOB01000013.1, forward strand.
GCGATACTGCTGTGCCACGCGAACGCGGTCATCCCGTCCGAGCAGCTGATCGACTCGCTGTGGGGCGAGACGCCGCCGCGTACGGCCCGCAAGAACCTGCAGGTCTACGTGTCCGCGCTACGCAAGATCGTGGGCGACCGGATCAGCTTCCAGGGGTGGGGCTACCGGATGCGCGCCGACCGCGAGGAGCTCGACCTGCTGCGGTTCCTGGAACTGAGCAGGTCGGGCCGCTCCGCCGTCCGGAGCGGCGACCTCCCCGTCGCCGCGTCGCAACTGGGCGACGCCGTCAGCATGTGGCACGAACGACCGCTTGTGGAGTTCCGCCATGTCCCGCTCGTGGCCGCCGAGGTGGGCCGCTTCACCGAGCTCTTCCTGTCGGTCTACGAGGACTGGGTGGAGCTGGAGATCGAACTGGGCCGCCACGTCGAGACTCTGGGCTCCCTCGACGTCGTCGCCGCGCGGTTCCCCGCCCGCGAGCGCATCGCCGCGGCGAGGATGACGGCGCTGTCGCGGTGCGGGCGGACCGCCGAGGCGCTGTCGCATTTCGAGGGCCTGCGGCGGCACCTCGCCGCCGAGATGGGCATCGATCCCAGCCCGCTGATCAGGCAGCTCTACCAGACCATCCTCCGTTGTGACGGGCCCCCCACGCGGAACCCGGGCCCGGCCGCCGCCCGCCCCCGGTCCGTACGGGCCCTGGCGAACCGGCTCCCCCGCGACGTCGACGACTTCGCCGGCCGGGAGGCGGAGGTGCGGCGCGTTCTCGAGGATCCCGCCCCCGTCACGGTGATCACAGGCGGGCTGGGCGCCGGCAAGACCGCCCTCGCCGTACACGTCGCGCACCTGCTCGCCTCCCGCTATCCGGACGGCGCGGTGGTGATCCCGCTGCGGCGCCACGGCGTCCCCCAGCCGGCCGCCGGCGTCCAGCGGGAGATCCTGGAGAGCGTGGGGCTGGATGTCGCCGGAGTGCGCGAGGACGACGCGCTGGCGTCCGTCTGGCGGTCGTGGCTCGCCGACCGGAAGGTCCTGCTGGTCCTCGACGACGCGCCCGACGAGGAGAGCGTCCGCACGCTGCTTCCCGGCACCACGTCGAGCAGGGTCCTGGTGACGAGCCGGAGCAGGCTCAGCGGGCTGGACTCGGTGGCCCGGATCGGGCTCGGAGACCTGTCCACGAGCGAGGGTGTCGAGTTCCTGAGCCGGATGATCGGCCGTGACCGGGTGGCCGGCGACCTGCCCGCCGTCCTGCGGATCTTCCGGAGATACGGCCTGTCGCCGCTGGTCCTGCGCCTGCTCGGGGCCCGGCTCGCCGGGCTGTGGCACCTGCCGCTCGGTCCGCTGGCCGAGCGGCTGGACCGGACCGAGAACGTGCTGGACGAGTTCGCCGCGGGAGACGTGTCGCTGCGCCGCCGGTTCGAGGAGTCCTACGCCCACCCGTCGTGGCCGCACCGCGCCGCGTTCCTCGCCCTGGGCGCGCTCGGCGGCCCGGTCTTCGGGCACGAAGAGCTCGTCGAGGCCCTGGACGGCACCGGCGAGCCGGGCGAGCGGGTCGTCGAGTCGCTCCTGGAGGCGGGCGTCCTGTCGATCTCGCAGACCCCGGCCGACGCGGAGGTGGCCGCCCACTCCCTGTCGTACGCGATGTCACCCCTCGCCCACCGGTTCGCGGCCGAACTGCACGCCGGCCCGCACGCCGCACCGCACGGAAACCGGGAGCGCTGAGCCCGCGTACGCGGTCAGTATGGCGGCGGCATGGCGTCGCCATACTGGCGCTGAACCACGCGTCCCTACCGTTGGCGGCGTACCACAGTGGCCGCGAGGCCAGGCACGACCAGGAGGTGGGCCGTTGAACAGCCACGACGTTCAGACCGGGCCGGCGCCGTTCGACCCGCTGACGGCCCTGCGCGAGGCGGGCCACCCCGTGGACATGCTCAACGAGCGGCAGCGGCAGGTGTTCGCCGAGCTGAGCAGGCCGGAGGTCGAGCTGCTCAACTCGATCAAGACCCGCCTGGACGAGGCGGCCGGCGAGGTCGAGGGCCAGGAGCTCAAATTAGTGTGAACGCCGGGGCAGCCCGCCCTGCGCGCCGGAACGTCGTGGTCGTCTTCATCGACCTGGTGGGCTCGACGGAGCTGGCCGAACGGCTCGACCCGGAGCTCCTCCGGGACGTCCTCGACCGGTACTACCAGGCGTGCACCTCCGGGATCAGCGAGCACGGCGGCGTCGTGGAGAAGTACATCGGGGACGCGATCATGGCGGTCTTCGGCATCCCCGCCAGCCGTGAGGACGACGCGCTCCGGGCGGTCCGCGCCGCCCACGCGGCGTTGGAGGGGGTGCGGGAGCTGAGCGACGGCCTCGCTCCCACGCACGGCATCCGGCTCGACGTGCACTGCGGCGTCAGCGCCGGGCAGGCGGTGGTCATCGCCACTCCCGGAGCCGACCTGCGCGTCATCGGCGACACCGTCAACACGGCCGCCCGCCTGCAGTCCGCCGCGGGCGTCGGCGAGATCCTCGTCGGGGACGAGGTCGCGCGTCTGGTCCGCGCCCAGGCGCGGCTGGAGCCCGTGCCTCCGCTCACACTGAAGGGCAAGAGCAACCCCGTGCGGGCCTGGCGGGTGACCTCGCTGGAGCCGGACGCCGGGGACGCCGACGCCCAGGTCCCGCTCATCGGCCGCGCCGCGGAGACCGCGCGGCTCCGGACGGCGTACCGCGAGGCGGTGCGGGACCACCGGTGCCGGGTGGTGACCGTGCTCGGCGTGCCGGGCATCGGCAAGTCCCGGCTCGTGCGCGACTTCGTCCACGAACTGCCCACCGGGGTCACCGTGCTCGCCGGGAGGTGCCGCTCGTACGGCGCCGGGATCACCTACCGGCCCATCGCGGAGATGGTCGAGTCCCTCGGTGACGACTGGCCGGACACGCTGGAGGAGGCGAGCGGCGCCGCCCTGCGCGGCCTGGTGACCGGGCACGCCGCACGCGCTCCGCGTACGGGAGAGGACGCGGGAGTCGAGGAGATCGCGCGGGCGGTGTGCGCGCTGTTCGAGGCGCTGGCCCGGCGCGAGCCGCTGGTGGTGGTCTGGGAGGACCTGCACTGGGCCGAGCCGACCCTACTCGACCTGATCGACGACCTCACGACGTGGCTGGTCGACGTGCCGGTCCTGGTCGTACGGGTGGCCCGTCCCGAGTTGCTGGAGGCGCGGCCCTCCTGGGGGATCGACGTCGGCCGCGCCGTCGCGTTCGAGCTCGGGGCGCTGGACGCGGCGCGGATGGAGCGGCTGGTCGCCGAACTCGCCGCGCTCCGGTCGCCGGACGACGAGGTGGTCGCCCACGCCGTGGTCGCGAGCCCGGCCCTGTGCCGGCGGGTCGCGGAGAGCTCCGACGGCAACCCGCTGTTCGCCGAACTGCTGCTGGAGACGCTGGCCGAGGAGGGGGAGGACGCCCCGCTTCCGCGCACCATCCAGGCGCTGCTCGGCGCGCGGCTCGACCTGCTCGACGACGGTGAGCGCGACGTGCTCGAACGGGCCGCGGCGATCGGTCACGTCTTCACCCTCGACCAGCTCGGCGTCCTCTGCGCGGCCCAGCCGGAGGCCCGGTTCGACGTCGACGAGACTGTCGGGCTCCTGATCCGCAAACGCCTGGTCCGGCGCGGGGAGGCGGCGGGGTCGTTCCATTTCACCCAGACGCTGACCCGCGACACGGTCTACGCCATGACCCGCAAGGACCTGCGGGCCACCTGGCATCTGGCCCTCGCCGACCGGATCTCCGAGCAGATCTCCGGCCGGCTCTCCGGGCCCGCGGAGTCCTCCGTCTGGTCCTCGTCCGGGGAGGAGTCGTCGCACGGCGACCTGACCCACCACCTGGAGACCGCCTGCCTGCTGAAACGCGAGGTGCGGCCGGACGACCCGCTGCTGCCGGCGCTGACCGAGCGGGCCGCCCGCGCACTCGTCGGCGAGGGCACCCGGGCCCTGCACCGCAAGGACCTGCCCGCGGCCATCGCCCTGCTGGAGCGTGGGCGCGACCTGCTGCCGGCCGGGCATCCCGACCACCGGCCGCTCGCCGTACGCATCTGCGACGCCGGGCTGGCCCGCGGCGAGTCCGACCGGCCGTACGCCGCGCTGGAGGTGGCCGAGCGGATGCTGCCGGGCGACCCGCGCACCCGGCTCACCTGCGCCGTCCAGCGCGAGACGCTGGCGCTGCGCTTCGGCACCCGGCCGGCCTCGGCCGGGCCGTTCCGGGACCTGCTGGCGGCCGACCCGGGCGACGACCTCGGCTGGTGCCGGTTCCACCACCTGGAGGCGCTGCTGCGCATCGGCGAGGGCCGCTTCGGGGCGGCCGAGGACGCGCTGCGCGACGCCCTGGCCCGGGCCCGCTCCCTCGGCGACAGGTACGAGGAGAACCGACTGCTCAGCGGGTTGTGCGAGCTGGCGCAGTGGTCCCCGACGCCGCTGGCGGAGGGGTTGTCCCTGTGCGCGGGCCTGTCGGCCAGGTTCGGCGCCGACCGGGCGATGCTCCTGCCCGTCCTGGTCACCGAGGCGCGGCTGCTCGCGCTGGCCGGTGACGTCGCCGAGGCCTGGGCCGTCCTCCACGCCGCCGACCGGCACGCCCGGGACCTCCATCTGGACCTTGCGGCGGCCGCGGTGCTCCAGGTGCGCGGGCTGGTGGAGTCGCTCGTCGACCGGCACGCCGCGGCCGAGGCGCTGTTCCGCCAGGCGGCGGCGGACCTCCACCGGGTGGGGCAGTCCGAGCCGGCCCGGACGCTGGAGCTGTACGCCGCGCGCGAGCTGATCCGGCGGGGACGTCACGCCGAGGCCGCGGGAGAGCTCGCCCGGCTGCGCGCGACGGGCGCACGGTTGCAGGCCCGCGGTGAGCTGACCCTACTCACGCTGAGCGCCCTGGTCGCGTCCCTCGACGGCGACCACGGTGCGGCGGGCGCGCTCGCCGCCCGCGCGGAGGAGCTGCTCGCCCGGACCGACGACCCCTGCCTGTGCGGCGACGTGCTGGCCGACCTGGCCCGCGTCCACCACGCGGCCGGGCGCACCGGCCCGGCGGCCGAGGCCGCGGCCCGCGCGCTGCGTGGATACGCCGCCAAGGGAGCGGAGCTGCCCGCCCGGCGGGTACGCCGGTGGATCGAGGAGGAGAGGCTACCGTGACACAGCCCCCCTGGCGCCGGGAGCGGCGTGAGCAGTTCCCCGGCGTGCCGGCCTGGAGCCTCGCGACCTCACGGCTGGCGCCGGAGGAGTTCGGCGTGAGCCGCCTGGAGGAGGTCACCAGGGAATGGGCGTGGGGCGACGACGGCACGGGCCCCGCCGACGGGGCGGGTGTGCGCGTCTGCGTGCTCGACACCGGGGTGGACGCCTCCCATCCGCTGGTCGGCGGCCTGGAGCGGTCGCTGGTGGTCGCCGAGGACGGCGGGGACCTGACCGTCGTCGACTGCGACCCGGCCGACCCGGTGGGGCACGGGACCGCGTGCGCCGGACTGATCCGCTCGATCGCCCCGGCCGTCTCGCTGACCTCGGTGCGGGTGCTGACCGACGGGCGCTCCGGCAGCGGCGCCGCCCTCCTGGCCGGTCTGCGCTGGGCCGTCGAGGAGGGGTTCGACCTCGTCAACCTCAGCCTGTCCACGACCAGGAGCCAGTTCCTGCCCGAGCTGCACGAGCTGGCCGACCGCGCGTACTTCCGGCGCTGCCTGCTCGTCGCCGCGGCGCACAACATGCCGGTGCTCAGCTTTCCCTGGACGTTCTCCTCGGTCATCTCCGTGGCCAGCCACGACGAACCCGACCCGATGACCTACTACTACAACCCCGCGCCGCCGGCCGAGTTCTACGCCCGGGGCGTGCGGGTCCGGGTGGCCTGGCGCGGCGGCAGGCAGATCCGCAGCACCGGGAACAGCTTCGCCGCGCCGCACATCACCGGGATGTGCGCGCTCGCCCTGAGCAGGCACCGGTGGATGACCCCCTTCCAGCTCAAGTCGGTGCTCTACCTGGCCGCCAGCAACGTCGTCGTATCCAAGGGAGACGCACATGTCCGTGCATGAACGGCGCTCCGACAGCGAGATCACCGAGCGCAGGCTGCTGCAGTCGACCGTCGAGGTCGCCCGGCACGTGTTCGCCTCCGCCGCGGCGTCGGTCTTCCTGGTGGACCAGGAGACCGGCGAACTGGTCTTCGAGGCCGTGTCGGGCGAGGGGGAGAAGCACCTCATCGGCACGCGCTTCCCGCCCGGCACCGGCATCGCGGGCTGGGTCGCGGCGAGCGGCCAGCCGATGATCGCCGACGAGGTGACCGCCGTGCCGCAGTTCGCCCACGACGCCGCCGAGTCCACGGGGTACGTCCCGCACAGCATCATGGCGGCGCCGGTCATCCGGGAGGAGAGCTGCATCGGCGTGCTGGAGGTGCTCGACAGGTCCTCCGACCTGCGGGGGGAGCTCGCCGACGTGGACCTCCTCGGGCTGCTCGCCGCCCAGGCGGCGTACGGCCTGGAGCTGCTGCTGCGGCTGCGGCGCTCCGAAGCGGCGGTCCCGGCCGCGGCCGGCGGGGACGACGTCCACCTCCTGCTGCAGCGGATCTCCGACCGGGTGCCCCGGGGCGCCGGGCCCGCCGACCCCACCGCCCTGAAGCTCCTCGCCGTCGCCGAGGAACTGCTCCACTAAGGCCTGTCTGACAATTCACACCAAGTAGCGCAGCGGCATATCCGGGCGGGGCCGCGCGTCCAGAGCGACGAGGTCGTGCGGCCTCTCTGAGGAACACCGCGTGCTCTAGCGGGCCAGGCGGTCCAGCAGCTCGCCGAGCAGCGCGCGTTCGCCAGGGGTGAGGTCGCCCGGGTCGTTGCCGACCAGCGCACGCAACGTCAGTGCGGCGCTCGCACGGGTCGCGGGGGCGTCGGCGGAGGGCGTGTGCAGGACTCCGGCCAGCGCGGCCTCGCGGACGCGTCCGGACAGCCTGAAGTCCGGCTCCGGTTGGCTGATCAAGGTGAGCGTGATGCCGACGTTGGCGGCAAGCACCTGTTCGGCGGCTTCGTCTGCTGGCACCTTGAGCAGGCCCTGGGCGGCGGCGGCGGTCAACCGCTCGCGCAACGCGGCGTGCGCGGGAGCGGTGACGGCGCAGGGCTTTCCCGGCTCGGCGCGGCCGTAAAGCAGCCCGTAGAACGACGGGTGCTCCAGCCCGAACCGCACGTGCCTGTCCCAGCCCTCGCGCAGGTCGTCCAGCGGGTCGCCAGAGCTCTCAACCGCCGTGTACTGGGTGAAGCCGTGGTTCAGCACGGCGTCGATGAGGCCCTGCTTACTACCGAAGTGGTGGTACAGCGTCGGGGCCTGCACCCCGGCGCGTTCGCACACCGCCCTCGTGGACACCGTGCCGCCGCCCTCCAGCAGCTCCGCCGCGGCGAGCAGGAGTCGATCCCGTGCATTCTGCATGGTTGCTATAGTAGCCTATATAGCGCTACATTGCTTGCTATAGCGATAGGAGAAGTCCATGAGGACTTGGTTCGTCACTGGCGGGACACCCGGAGGGTTCGGCCTGGTCTATGCCGAGGCTGCACTGAAACAGGGCGATCAGGTGGTGGTGACAGCACGTCGACCCTCTGAACTGCAGGAATGGGCTGAACCGCACCGCGGCCGTGTGCTGGTTCTCCAGCTCGATGTCACCGATGCCGAGCAGGTGCGTGCGGCGGTCAAGACGGCAGAGGAGCGGTTTGGCGGGATCGACGTGCTCGTCAACAACGCGGGCCGTGGCTGGTTCGGCACGGTCGAGGGGGCCCCCGACGAGACGATCCGCCGCACGTTCGACCTCAACCTGTTCGCCGTGGTCGAGGTGATACGCGCGGTCCTGCCAGGTATGCGGGCCCGCGGCGACGGCTGGATCGTGAACATGTCGTCGGTGGCAGGCCTCGTCGGCACACAGGGGTTCGGCTACTACTCAGCGGCGAAGTTCGCGCTCGAAGGACTGTCGGAGACACTGCGCCATGAAGTTGAGCCGTTCGGTGTGCGCGTACTCGTCGTAGAGCCGGGAGCGTTCCGCACCAAGGCTTACGCCGGCTTCCAGAACGAGCCCGTCAACGAGACCGTCGACGCCTACGTGCCGCTGGTCGAGGGCGTCAAGGCGGCGTTCGTGGAACATAACGGCAAGCAAGAGGGTGACCCTGAACGCGGAGTGCAGGCCGTGATCAGCGCGATGAACGCACCCGTTCCGCCGCAACGGATCGTGCTCGGCAACTCTGGCTACGACGTCGTTGTTGCGATGCACGAGAACGCACTCGCGGAGCTGCGCGCGAACGAAAAGCTCTCGCGCGGTGCGGACTTCTAAGCCTGTTGCCAGAACGTGAGGAGCCTCGTCGGGGTGGTTTGAGTTACCACACACAACCGACCCGACGAAGCCTTCATCAGCATGCGCCCCGCGCCCGAGAAGACCGGAGAGCAGAAATGGACGACATCACCCTTCCCAAGGCTGTCGAGAACTTCATCGCGGCCACCAACGCGCACGACGCGAACGCGCTGGCCCCGGTCTTCGGCGACGGGGCCACCGTGCGCGATGACGGGACGACCTACGCCGGCGAGGCCGAGATCCGCGAGTGGATCCAGGGGCACCTGATCAACCCCAAGATCGTGATCACGCCGACCTCGTTCGCGGGCGACCGTCTGGTGGCCTCCGGGGACGGTGAGTTCCCCGGCGGGCCTCTGTCCTTCGCGTTCGTGTTCGGCATCAAGGACGACCAGGTCACCGACCTCGCGATCGACCCCCTCTGACTCATCACCGGCCGGGGCGGCGGCGTGCTGATGCGCGCGGGCGATGGTGGAATCGACGCTGACGTCTCAGGTGATGCGCCCGGCCGCGTCCGCCTGGGCTTGCAACGCGGTCAGGATCTGCTGCAGCGCTGCTCCCCTGGCGCCGGCCCCTGGCGGGACTTGGCGGAGTCTAGTGGCGCCGGGGAGATTGCCGACCTGGTAAACAGCGGTATGAGCCGGGCGAAAGCCGTGACTGCCAGGGGGGACGCCGCTCATGGAGATGCCCGTTGTCAACCGTTGCGAGGCCACCTCGTGCGCGTACAACCGTGACCGCAGGTGCCACGCGACCGCCATCACGGTCGGCGACCTGTCTCACGCGCACTGCGACACCTTCTTCACCACCGGAGGGCCGGGCGGCGATCAGCAGACCATGGGACGCGTGGGCGCGTGCAAGATGTTCGACTGCCGGCACAACGTGGCTCTGGAGTGCCAGGCGCCCGGCATCGACATCGGCCCCGTGCAGGACGAGGCCGACTGCATGACGTACGCGCCCGCCTGAGCGGCCCGTCGCTCAGGCAGGCGGCGTTCAGCGGGCGGCGCTCAGGCTGGCGGTGCGAACCGGGCGATCGGGTTGACCAGGTCGCCGGCCGTCTGGAGGGCGGCCGACGGGTCGGCCAGGTCCACCATCTGCCGGTTGTCGCGCAGTTGCAGGCGGTTGAGGCACGAGAGCGCGAACGTCTCCGCGAACAGGTCGTAACGGCGGAAGCGCTCGGCGAGGTGGGGCGCCGACCGCCGGTAGTCCGCCGCGCATTCGGCGACCGTCCGCCAGAACGCCTCCTCGCCGAGCACGCCGCCCGTGGCCAGGATCGCGTTGAGGAAGCGCAGGAAGCAGTCGAACACGTCGGTGAAGATCGACAGAAGGCGCATCTCCTCGGGCACATCGGCGCGGATCCGCCGCACGCCGGGTGGCAGGTCCGTGTCCGGGTCCATCACCACGATCTCCTCGGCGATGTCCTTGAAGATCACCCGCTCCACCGCGCCGCCGTCGAGCACCAGGATCACGTTCTCGCCGTGCGGCATGAACGCCAGGCCGTACGCGTAGAAGGCGTGCAGCAGCGGGGTGAGATAGGCGTCGAGGTAGCGCCGCAGCCACACCTCGGGCGGCAGGCCCGACCGCTCGATCAGCGCCGCCGCGAACGACCGGCCCGCCTCGTCGGTGTGCAGGAGGGAGGCCATGGTGGCGAGGCGCCTGCCCGGTTCGAGGCCCGCGACCGGGCTCTCCCGCCACAGCGCCGCGAGCATCTTCCGGTATGGCGAGTGAGGGCGGGTGGCCGACTCGTACAGGCGGTCGCGGTAGCCGGCGGCGGCCCGCTCGCGGATGATCGTCAGGCGCGTCACGCGGAAGACGTCGTCGTCCCGCAGCAGTCCGGCGAGCCAGTCGTTGATCGCCGGGGTGGCCTCCATGTACGCCGCGGACAGGCCGCGCATGAAGCCCATGTTGAGCACCGACAGCGCGGTCTTCACGTAGTGCTTCGACGGCGCGCCGGCGTTGAAGAACGTGCGCACCGACTGCTGGGGGAGGTAGTCGTCGTCGCCGGGGCCCAGGCAGACCAGGCGCCGCGTGGCGACCGCCGCGGCGAAGGTGACCGACAGTTTGTTCCACCACTGCCAGGGATGCACCGGAAGCAGCACGTAGTCGGCCATGTCCAGGCCGAGGCCGGCCAGCGTGCCCGCGAAGCGGGCGAGGGTCTCCTCGCCGAGTTCGTCACGTGTCAGCCGGTCGTAGTCGATGTCGCCGGAGCAGGAGAACACGCAGTGGTCGCGGTGGGCGGCCAGCCAGATCAGGCGTACGGGGGCGGCGGCCTCGGGGGCATACCGGTGGTGGTCGTCGACGCCGTAACCGATCCGGCCGCTGTTGGCCACGAAGCACGGGTGTCCCTCGGTCATCGCGGCCTCGATCTCCTGGAAGCCGGCCTTCGCCAGTTCGTCCGCGCCGGCCGTGCGCCTGGTCAGCTTGTACGCGAGGCTCGCCAGGGTGGAGGAGATCTCCTCCAGGTAGACGGGGAGGATCTCGTCGCTCAGCCCGAGGGAGCCGCGCGTCTCCACGACCAGATCCAGTGCGTCGAGGGGCAGGGACTCGGGCGGCTCGGTCTCGCCCGTCGTGCGGCGCCGGGTGATCTCGCCGATGTGCCAGTGGTCGAGCGACAGCACCGTGGCGGTGAAGCGGTACTCCACCGCGCCGTCGTCGGACCGCACGGCGTACCGGCCGTCGCCGAGCGGGCGCGGGACGAGCAGCCGCTCGTGGGCGAACTCGGCGAGCGCCTTGCGCACCAGCCGCCGATTGGCCTTCTCCCAGGTCGCCGGGCTGAGATGGGCGACCGCCGCGACGGGATCGACGGCAGGGTCGACGGCGAGCTCCCCTGCGAGGTTTCCGGTGGGGGTTCCGGCCCGATCGGCGGCACGGTTTCCAGGGCCGGTCACGGGTGCTCCCCTCGGACGCCGGCCGCGACGGCTGCGGCGCTCGCGGTGGCGAGGTGGAACCGCTCGCGGGTGCACACGCTCAGCAGGGCCTCCTTCTCCGGTTTGGCGATCACGCCGACGACCTCGAAACCGACGGCCGCGTTCAGCGCGTGGACGGCGGTGTTGCGCACGTCGGGCTCGACGACCACCCGCCGCACCGCCGGGTCGGCGAACAGCGTCTCCATCACTGTCGTGATCACGGCCCGGGAGAAGCCGTGCACCGGGCTCCCGGTGGGCGCGCAGAGGAAGTGCATGCCCACGTCGCCGTCCCGCGCGTCGTACAGGCCCGCGAGCTCGACGCGGGCGGGGTCGTACCGCTCGGCCAGGAAGGCCGGACGCCCGTCGACCAGCCCGAGATAGGCGTCGCGGTGCGGGTGGGCCACGATCCGGCGGTACTCCTCGGCGACCCCGGCGACGTCGGCGTCCCCCATCATCCAGAACACCGCCTTGGGGTGGGTCACCCAGGCGTGCACGATCTCCGCGTCGGCGTCGGGGTCGAGCCGGCGCACGGCCAGTTTGCCGACCCCGTCGTGGACGCGGCGGAAGACGATCCCGCTCACGCGACCACCCCTTCGGGGGCGCCGAACTCCTGGAAGGCGATCGCCTTCTCGATGGGGTAGTGCTCGCGGCCGAGGATCTGGGCGATGATCCACGAGTTGCGGTACGGGCCCATGCCCAGGTCGGGCGAGGTGACGCTGTGGGCGTGGGTCGCGCCGTTCTGCACGAAGATCCCCCGGCCGGTGACGTCGACGCTGTAGTTCCTGGCCACGTCGAACCGGCCGCGCCGGTCCCACCGGATGCGGTCCCGTACGGGATCGAGGAAGGCGGGCGGCTCGTAGCGGTAGCCGGTCGCCAGCACGAGCCCCTGGGTCACGAGCGTGAAGTCGCGCTCCTGCTCCAGGTGGCGCAGGCCGAGCGTGTACTCGCCCCGGGCCGCGTCGTGGGCCGCCTCGCGCAGTTCGGTGCAGGTCAGCAGCCGCGACGGGACCGGGCCGCCGGCGGTCTTGGCGTACAGCAGGTCGTAGATCTCGTTGATCAGCGCCGCGTCGATGCCCTTGTGCAGGCACTTCTGCTCGGCTTCGAGGCGGTATCGGGTGTCCTCCGGCAGCGCGTGGAAGTAGTCCACGTAGTCCGGGGAGGTCATCTCCAGAGTCAGCTTGGTGTATTCCAGCGGGAAGAACCGGGGTGACCGGGTCACCCAGTTCAGCCGGTAGCCGTGGGTGTCGATGCCGGCCAGCAGGTCGCGGTAGATCTCGGCGGCGCTCTGCCCGCTGCCGACGACCGTGATGCTCTCCTTGGTCAGCAGGTCGTCCTTGCGGGCGAGGTAGTCGCTGTTGTGGACGACGCCGCCGCCGAGGCCGCGGCACGGCTCGGGCACGTACGGCGGGGTGCCGGTGCCGAGCACGAGGTGCGGGGCGCGGTGCTCGGTCCGCTCGCCCGCGTCCGTCAGCGCGTGGACGACGTAACACCCGTCCGCCTCGTCGTACGTCACGGAGGTGACCCGGTGGCCGAAGCGGACGCTCCGCAGCCGCCCGGCGGCCCACCTGCAGTACGCGTCGTACTCCGCGCGAAGCTGGTAGAAGTTCTCCCGGATGTAGAAGGGATAGAGCCTGCCGGTCTCCTTGAGGTAGTTGAGGAAGGAGTACGGCGAGGTCGGGTCGGCCAGCGTGACGAGGTCGGCGATGAACGGCGTCTGCAGCGTGACCGAGTCGAGCATCATCCCCGGATGCCAGGCGAAGCCGGGCCTCGCCTCCAGGAACAGCCCGTCGAGCCCGGCCACCGGCTCGGCCAGGCAGGCGAGGCCCAGGTTGAACGGCCCCAGCCCGATCGCGACGAAGTCATGAGTGGACATGCGTCACCTCCGGGTGGCCGGCGAGCGGGGCGAGGTCGTCCACGTGGCGCTGGGCGTGCCCGGCGAGAAGATCGAGGACGTACGCGATGTCGTCCCGCGTGGTCTCCGGGTTGAGCAGGGTGAGCTTGAGGTGATGGCGGCCGTCCACGGTCGTGCCCGCGACGACGGCCTCGCCCGAGGCGGCCAGCGCCTCCCGGGCGTACAGGTTGGCGTCGTCGGCCAGTTCGCGGCCCGGGCCCTCCGGCGGCAGGTAGCGGAAGACCAGCGTGCTGAGCGGCGGCCGCGTGACGACCTCGAAGCGCGGGTCCGCGGCGAGCATCGCGTGCGCCTCGGCCGCGAGGTCCACCACCTGGTCGAACAACTCGCCGACCGCGTCCGCGCCCATCACGCGCAGGGTCAGCCAGAGCTTCAGCGCGTCGAAGCGGCGGGTGGTCTGCAGGCTCTTGTCCACCTGGTTGGGGATCCCCCTCTCGGCCATCCGCAGCGGGTTGAGGTAGTCGGCGTGATGGGCCGCGTGCCGCAGCGCCGCGCCGTCCCGCACCAGCAGGGCGCTGGAGCTGACCGGCTGGAAGAAGGACTTGTGGAAGTCGACGGTGACCGAGTCGGCCCGCTCGATCCCGTCGAGCAGGTGCCGGCGCCTGCGGGAGACCAGCAGCCCGCAGCCGTAGGCCGCGTCCACGTGCAGCCACACCCCGGCCGCCGCGCACAGCCGGGCGATCTCCGGCAGCGGGTCGATCGAGCCGAAGTCGGTGGTGCCCGCGGTGGCGGCGACGGCCATGACCGTCAGCCCGGCGCGGCGGCAGCGGTCGAGCTCGCGGGCGAGCCCGTCGAGCCGCATGCGCCGCTCCGCGTCGGTCTCCACGGCGACGACCGCCTCCGGCCCGAGGCCGAGCAGGGCCGCCGCCTTGCGCACGCTGAAGTGGCCCGCCTCGGACGTGATCACGCGCAGCCGGGACAGCGGCGTCCCGGTGGCGCGGGCCTCCTCGCGGGCGAGGAACAGCGCCTGGAGGTTCGACTGGGTGCCGCCGCTGGTGAAGACGCCGTCGGCGGCGGGACCGAAGCCGATCCGGCCGGCCGTCCACTCGACCAGGCGGCGCTCGATGAGCGTGCCGCCCGCGCTCTGGTCCCAGGTGTCGAGCGAGGAGTTGACGGCCGACAGGACCACCTCGCCCAGCAGCGCGGGGATCACCACCGGGCAGTTGAGGTGGGCCAGATAGCGGGGGTGGTGGAAGTAGACGGCGTCGCGGAGATAGACCCCTTCGAGCTCGTCGAGCGCGGCGGCGTGGTCGTGCAACGGCCGTTCGAGGTCGATCGCGGCGATCTCCGGGGCGAGCCGTGCCGGGGCGGCGCCGCTGAACGGCCGGTCGGTCCGCCCGACGCGGCCGGCCACGCGGGCGCTCCCGGCGGCCACCGCACGCCGGTATCCCTCCACGGTGTGGTCGTTGAACAGGTACGACCGCGCGTCTCCGGCGCGGGGATGGGTCATGGTCATCCTCAGTTCGTTAGGCTAGGCAAACCTAAGTCGGCACAGGGCGGACGGAGGCCCGGGTGATTTCCTGCGGGTGCGGGTCAGCCGAGCTTCTTGGCGTTCCGGATCGCCGTCGCCAGGTTCTCCAGGATCGGCGCGGCGCCCGCGTACGAGAAGCGGGGCACCGGGTCCCAGGCGGCGACCTGACCGGCCTTGACCGCCGGCAGCTTGGGCCAGGCGGGCTTGGCCTCGAGGTCCTTGGGCTGCAGCGCGGTGGGCCGGTTGTCGAGCAGGATCAGGTCGGCGTCGTACTTGCCGGCGTTCTCCCAGCTGAGGTTCTCGTAGTAGCCGCCGTCACCGGGCTTGTCGGGCTGGACGACGTCGACCCCCAGCTCGGCGAAGTACATGAGATCGGTGTTGACCTTGGGATTGGAGACGTACAGCACGTCGGGGCTGCCGGAGGCGGCCATCACTTTGATCCCGGGGTTCTCGGCGACCGCCTTGCGCACACTCTCGGCGGCGGCCTCGAACCTCGCCTTCGCCTGGGCGATCTCGGGAGACTTCAGGTCGGCGCCGAGGGTCTCGGCGAGGGCGGCGTAGCGCTCGATCGTCTCGGTCATCGGCACCCGGGCGGCGCTGACGGCGACCGTGGGGGCGAGCTTGACGATCTTGTCCTTGCTCTCGTCCGGCACGTACCAGAGCGCGCCGGGGTCGTACATGTGGGTGACGAGCAGGTCGGGGCGCAGTGCGGCGTACTTCTCGATGTTGAACTCGCCCCAGACGTTGCCGAGGATCGTCACCTTGTCCACGTCGAGGTTGCCCGCCTGCGGCTCGGGCGAGCCGTCGGCACGCTTGGTCTCGCCGAACACGCCGACGAGCCTGTCCTGCAACCCGTAGTCGGCGAGGGCCGCCGCCGTGCCGGTGAACGCCACAACCCGCGCCGGGACCCCCGCCGCCGTGGCCGTCTCCTTCCTGTCGTCGGTGAAGGACCACGCCCCGGCGCTCCCACTCGCGACGGCGGCGCTCTGACCTGCGGCGGAGGGGGTGGAGCCGCCCGATCCGCAGGCGGCCAGGGCCAGCGTGAGAGCGGCGGCTCCGCCCGCGGCGAAGAGCCCGCGACGGGACATGGTGGTGTTCAGGTTTCGCACGGTTTGTCTTTCTCTTGCATGCTCATGCCCTTGGGGCGGATCGATTGTTAGGTTACCCTTACCTAAGTTCTTGTCCAGAGGGGCGATCGGAATTCGTCCCCCGCCCCGATGGAGCCGGCCGTGGTCGTCACCGAGTCGTCGCAGCTCAGCGGGCCCGTACGGGCACCGCGAAAACATCCGCCGAAGGCCCGGCCGGCGGCGGCGCTGCTCGGCACGGTGTTCGGGCCGGTGCTCGCGCTGCTCGCCGTCCTCGTGCTGAGCCTCGGGCTCGGCGCCCGGCCGATGTCCCCCGCCGAGGTCTGGCAGGGGCTCGTGGACACCGGGTCCAGCGCGTACACGGTGGTGCACGAGATGCGGCTGCCCCGCACCCTGCTCGGGCTGCTCGCGGGCGCGGCGCTGGGAGTGGCGGGCGGGGTCATGCAGGCGCTGACCCGCAACCCGCTCGCCGACCCCGGCCTGCTGGGGATCAACGCCGGTGCCTCCGCGGCGGTGGCGACGGCCGCCGGGCTGCTGGGGGTGGCGACGTTCCAGGGCTACGTCTGGTTCGCGCTGGCCGGAGCCGCGGCCGTGTCCGTGCTCGTGTACGGCGTGGGCGGCGGGCGGGCGGCCACCCCGGCGCGGCTGGCGCTCGCCGGAGCCGCGATCAACGCCGCGCTCTACTCGTACGTGAACGGGACGATGCTGCTCGACGCGGCCTCGCTGGAGACCATGCGCTTCTGGACGGTCGGCTCGCTGGCGAGCGCGCAGAGCGGGACGGTGGCCATGGTCGCGCCGTTCGTCGCGGCGGGGCTGCTGCTGGCCCTGGCCCTGGCCCGGCCGCTCAACGCGCTCGCCCTCGGCGACGACTCCGCCCGGTCGCTCGGCGCGCGTCCCGCCCTGATCCGTACGGCCGCCATCGTGGCCGTGACGCTGCTGTGCGGGGCGGCGACGGCGGCCTGCGGGCCGATCGTCTTCGTCGGGCTGATGGTGCCGCACCTCGTCAAGGCGCTGACCGGCCCCGACCTGCGGCGGCTGCTGCCCTGCTGCGCGGTGCTCGCGCCCGCGCTGCTGCTCGGCGCGGACGTGCTCGGGCGGATCGTGGCCCGGCCCGGCGAGTTGCAGGCGGGCATCGTCACGGCGGTGCTCGGCGGCCCGCTCTTCCTCTACTTCGTGCGAAGGAAGGTGCGGGCGTGAACCCGGAACCCGCGTGCCTGCGCTCGGCGTGTGGCCGCTCGGCCTGCTCGCGTTCGGTGCGCCTGCGTTCGGCGTTCGGGCCTGCGGCGCGGGAGAGGTGCGGCCGGTGAGCGTGGTCCGCACCGCCGCCGGGCGGCCCGTGGTGGCCGGGATCGTCGCCGTACGCCCCCGGGCCGTGGCCGTGGGGATCGGCTGCCTGTTGCTGGCCCTCGCCTTCGGCGTACTCACGGTCGGTAGCGGCGATTATCCGATGAGCCCGGCCGACGTGCTGCGCACCCTCGCGGGCGGCGGCGGCCCCGCCGAGGACTTCGTCGTACGCGAACTCCGGTTGCCCCGGGTGGTGACCGCGCTGGTCGTGGGCGCGGCCCTCGCGTTGGCCGGCGCGATCTTCCAGTCCCTCGTGCGCAATCCGCTGGGCAGCCCCGACCTGCTCGGCTTCACCCAGGGCGCGGCGACGGGCGCGCTCCTGGTGGTGGTCGCGGGCGGCGGCAGCGCGGCCCTCGCGGGCGGCGCGGTGCTCGGCGGCGTCGTCACCGGAGTGGTGATCTACCTTCTGGCCTGGCGCGGAGGCCTGCACGGCCACCGCCTCGTGCTGGTGGGCATCGGCGCCACCGCGGTCCTCACGGGAGTCAACGGCTACCTGCTGACCCGCGGGCGGCTGATGGAGGCGGCCCGCGCCATGCTGTGGCTCACCGGCAGCCTGGACGGCCGAGGCTGGGAGGACGCCCTCCCCCTGCTCGCCGCGACGGCGGTGCTGGTCCCGGTGGTGCTGCTCGGCTGCGCGCGGCCCCTGGCGATCACCGAGATGGGCGACGACCTCGCCCGCGGCCTCGGTGTGCGGGTGCAGGGGCTGCGGCTGGTCCTGACGGCGGCGGCCGTGCTGCTCGCCTCCCTCGCGGCGGCCGCCGCCGGGCCGGTGTCGTTCGTGGCGCTGACCGCGCCGCATCTGGCCCGGCGGATGACCCGGACCCCCGGGCCCAACCTGCTCACCGCGGCCTGCGTGGGGGCCGCGCTGCTGACCGGCGCCGACCTCGCGGCACAGCGGCTGTTCGGGGACCACCAGTTGCCGGTGGGAGTGGTGACGGGAGTGCTCGGCGGCGGCTACCTCGTCTGGCTGCTCGCCGCCCAGCGGAAGGCGGGCCGGATTTGACCAGGACGAACGCGTACGGACACCTCGCGCAGGGCGACCGCGCGTACGGAAACGGAGTGGCAGGCGTGGTGACAGCCGGTGTGGCAGACGGTTTGGCGGACGGCTCGGCGGGCGGTGAAGTGGGGGACGTGCGGGGCGACGGGCCTCGGTTGCGCGGTGACGCGCTGACCCTCGCGTACGACGGGCGGGTCGTCGCGGAGGGGCTGGACGTCTCCATCCCGGACCGGTCCTTTACCGTCGTCGTCGGGCCCAACGCCTGCGGCAAGTCCACCCTGCTTCGGGCGCTGGCGCGCACGCTCAGGCCGTCCGCCGGAGCGGTGCTGCTCGACGGACGGGACGTCACCTCGCTGCCGGCCAGGAAGGTCGCGCGTACCCTCGGCCTGCTGCCGCAGTCGTCGGTCGCGCCGGACGGGATCACGGTCGCCGAGCTGGTCGGCCGCGGCCGGTATCCCCACCAGCGGCTGCTGCGCCAGTGGTCGGCGGACGACGAGCGGGTCGTGGGGGAGTCGATGGCGGCCACCGGGGTCGCCGACCTCGCCGGGCGGCTGGTCGACGAGTTGTCCGGCGGCCAGCGCCAGCGGGTGTGGATCGCGATGGCGCTGGCGCAGGAGACGCCGCTGCTGCTGCTGGACGAGCCGACGACCTACCTCGACATCGCCCACCAGATCGAGATCCTCGACCTGTGCGCCCGGCTGCACGAGGAGCGGGGTCGCACGCTCGTGGCCGTGCTCCACGACCTCAACCACGCCGCGCGCTACGCCACC
Source organism: Microbispora amethystogenes (assembly GCF_016863015.1). GTDB lineage: Bacteria > Actinomycetota > Actinomycetes > Streptosporangiales > Streptosporangiaceae > Microbispora > Microbispora amethystogenes. The sequence continues at coordinate 132,024 of NZ_BOOB01000013.1, forward strand.
CACCTGATCGCGATGCGCGCCGGGCGCGTCGTGGCCTCCGGCGCTCCCGCCGAGGTGATGACCGCCGGCCTGGTGGAGGAGGTCTTCGGCCTCCCCTGCCGGGTGATCGACGACCCGGAGACCGGCACGCCGCTGGTCGTCCCCGCCGCCCGCCGCCGTACGGGAGAGAAGGCGTCATGAGCGTCCGGGTCTACCGAGATCGGTGGGGCATCCCCCACCTGCGGGCGGGCGACGCCCGCGAACTGGCCTACGCCCAGGGGTTCGTCACGGCGGTGGACCGGGCGTGGCAGATCGAGGTCGAGCGGCTCCGCGCGGCCGGTGCCTCGGCCGCCGTCCTCGGCGCGGACGCCGTTCCCTGGGACCGGTTCGTACGGCAGGTCAGGCTGGACGACACGGCCAGGCGCTGCCTGGCGGCGCTCGACGCGGACACCGCGGCCTGGGTGGGCGCGTACGTGGACGGCGTCAACGCGGGCCTGCCCGAGGGAGCCCGCCGCGCTCCGGAGTTCCGAGCAGTCGGGCAGGTGGCAAGACAGGCGGCGGACGCGACAGGACACGACACGGCCGGGAACAGCGCAGGCGGGAACAGCGCAGGCGGGAACAGCACAGGCGGGAACAGCACAGGCGGGAACAGCACAGGCGGGAACAGCACGGCCGGGGGCGGCGACGCGACAGGCGACGGCGACGCGGCGGGGAGCGGCGACGCGGCGGTGCTCGCGCCGGGCCGGTGGGAGGCGTGGACGCCGCTGGCGGTCTGGCTGTCGCACCACGTCCTGTTCGCGCACGTCCCGGCGAAACTGTGGCGTGAGGCGGTCACCGCCCGGCTCGGCCCGGAGGCCGTCGCGTTGTTCGCCACCGACGGGCCGGGCACCTCCGGAAGCAACGGCTGGCTGGTCCCTGGCGACCGCTCACGCACGGGAGCGCCGATCATCGCCGGAGACCCGCACAGGCCCATCGAGGACCCCGGCTTCTACCAGCAGGTTCGCCTGGCCTGTCCGGAGTTCGACGTGGCCGGGCTGGCCGTGCCGGGAGTGCCGGGCGTCGCCCACTTCGGGCACGCCGGGCCGGTCGCCTGGGCGATCACCAACGCCATGGCCGACTACCAGGACCTCTTCCGCGAACGCCTCCGGCGCCGGGACGGCCGCGTCGAGGCGCTCGGCCCGGCGGGCTGGCGGCCGGCCACCGCCCACACCGAGGTCATCGAGGTCGCCGGAGGCGAACCGGTCGAGGTGGAGGTGATCGAGACCGAACGCGGCCCGGTCGTCATGAGCGAGCCACCCCGGCCGTACGAGCCCGCTCGGCACGAGACGACGGGACACCCTCCCCACGACCGGGACGCCGGGCAGGAAGGCGGGCCGGATGCCGGGCGCGAAGACGGCCCGGGCATCGGGCAGGACACCGAGCGCGAGGGCGGGCCGGATGCCGGAGACGCGGGCGAGTGGGAAGACGCCCGAAATGCTGGGCTGGACCCCGGGCGGGGAGGCGGCCCGGACGCCGAGTGGGAGGGGGTCAGCCTGCGGTATCCGCCGCGGGTGTTCCACGACCTGGGGTTCGCGGCGATTCCCGCCCTGCTGCGGGCCAGCACCGTGGCCGACGTGGACCGGGCGTTCGACCGGTGGGTGGAGCCCGTCAACGTCGTGCTCGCCGCGGACACCGGCGGCGGCCTGCTGCACCGCGTCGCCGGACTGGTGCCCGTACGCCACCCGGGCAACTCGCTGCGGGTCGTGCCCGCCTGGGAGCCCGGCCACGAGTGGAGCGGCGAGCACGCACCGATGCCCCGCCGGGAGGTCAGGGGGATCACGGTGATGGCCAACGAACGAGGCCTCTCGGCTCCGCTCGGCGTCGAGTTCGCCCCGCCGTACCGGGCCGACCGGATCAGGACGCTGCTGGAAGCCGCCCCCGTCTGGTCCGCTGGGGACATGGCGGCGGTCCACACCGACACGCTCCTGCCCGGCGCGAAACCGCTGCTGGGGCTGCTGGCGCGGCTGACCGGGCTCACCCCCGGCGCCGTACGCCTCCGGGACCGGCTGACCGGCTGGGACCGGCGCATGGACGCCGGCAGCGCCGACGCCGCGGCGTACGCGGCCGTGCGGGCGGAGGTGGTGCGGCGCCTGGCGGCCCATCCCGCGCTCGCGCCGCTGGCCGATCTGTCCCACCCGCTCCAGCCCGACCAGGCACCCAGCCCGAATCCGCGCACGCCCGTGGAGACGCGTCCCGGGCAGACCGGCGCCGCGAAGGCCCGTCCCGTGCCGGGCGGTGCCGGGCAGGAGAGACCCGCGGAGGCTCGTCCCGTGCAGGCTGGCACCGGTGATCGGGAGGCGCCGGAGGGAGGTGTCGCGTGTCCGGAGGTGTTCCGGCCGTGGCTGACGGCGGCTCCCCGGATCGCGCACGCCCTGGAGACCCTGCTGACGACCGACCGGCTCCCCGGCCTCGGCGGCGACGATCTGGCCGAGGTGGCGCGGGCCGCGCTGGAGGACGTGGTGGCCGGTGGCGAGACCGGCGTCCGGTGGGGCGACCTGCACCGGCTCGTCCCCTGGCGGGCGCTGCCCTCCCCAGAGGACACTCCGCAGGCGGCCACCCCATCGGGGGACACTCCTCCGGGGCCGCAGGACGACCCGCAGGCGGAGCCGGGGCTGTCGGGTGACCACGGCTGTGTGTTGTGTACGTCCAGCGTGCCGGGGGTCACCCATCACTGCGCCCGCGGCCCGGCCGCCCGCTACGTCTGGGACCTCGCGCGGCGCGACGCAAGTCTCTGGGTCGTCCCTTTCGGCGCGAGCGGCGTGCCGGGCGACCCCCACCACCGTGACCAGCAGCCGCTGTGGGTGCGCGGCGAACTCGTGCCCCTGGTCACCGACTGGGCCCTGCTGACGGAGGAACGACATGACCTCTGAGACGTCCGCCCGGCGTGCGGCCGTGTACGAGCAGGTGGTGGCCGGGTTAGGCACCGTCCGCATCGTCCCGGTGGACCCGGCGGCCGACGCCGCATTGATCCACTCGTGGGTCACCCAGGAGCGGGCCCGGTTCTGGGGCATGCTCGACGCGAGCCCCGAGCGGGTCCTGGAGATCTACGACTACCTGGACGGGCTGACCACCCACCACGCCTACCTGGTCCACCGCGACGACCGGCCGGTGGCGCTCTTCCAGACCTACGCGCCGGAGGCGGACCCCGTCGGGGAGTGCTACGACGTCCGGCCGGGCGACTTCGGCGTCCACCTGCTGCTCGGCCCGGCGGCGGCCGGGGAGGGCGAGCGCGGCTTCACCGCCGCGCTGCTCTCCGCGCTCCTGGCGTACGCGTTCTCCGATCCCGCCCACACCCGGATCGTCGCCGAGCCGGACGCCCGCAACGAGAAGGTGATCGGCCGCATGCTGCGGACCGGCTTCACGCTCGGGCCCGAGATCGACCTGCCGGACAAGCGCGCCCGGCTGCTCTTCCTGACCCGAGACGACCGCTGAGAACCAAGGAGTACGGAGTGCTGCTCGACGCCCTTTCCCGGCATCTGGAAGGCCTCGCGGCCGAGCGCGGCGGCGTGCTGGGAGTGCTGCCCGGGCTGGTCGCCGACGACTCCCCCGGCTGGATCCCCGCCGCCGACCTGCTGCGGGAGCCGTACGAAGGACTGCTCGCGCTGGTGGACGAGACGGCGGCGCGCTGGAACGCGCCGCGTCACGTGGCGGCGGCGCTGCTGTGGAAGACCTACGGCTACTGGCACACGATGCCGATGGTCCTCGGCTGGGCCCTCCATCGTCGGGTGCCGCTGATGCGGCTGGAGGACACGCTGGTCAGGCCGTCGGCGGCGGGGGTCACGGTGGCGGCGTCCCGGCTGACCGTGGCCGTGCTCCCCGGCGACCCGGCCGCCGGAGCCACCACCGGGACCAGCACCGGAACCAGCACCGGAACCACCGCCGAGACCCCCGTTGAGACCATCGTCGGGACCAGCGTTGAGACCAGCGTCGGGGCCAGTGCCACGGCCGTCACCACGGCCGTCGGCGGAACCACCGCCGGAACCATGGTCGAAACTGTCCCGGAACCGTTCGGCACGGTCGTCGTCCCGGACCTGGCGGCGGCCATCAGGGCGGCGATCCTCGACGGGCAACGTCCGTTCGTCCGGGCGCTGAGCGCGGTGGCGCGGGTGGGCGAGCGCACCCTGTGGGGATCGACGGCGGAGGCGGTCGCCCACCCCCTGCTCGCGCTCGGGCCGTACGCCGAGGCCGCCCGGTTGCTGGAGGAGATCGGACCGCCGGTGGCCGGGCTGCTCGCGCCCGACGGCGACGGTTACCGCCGCCGCACCTGCTGCCTGTGGATCACGCTGCCGGACGCCGAACCCTGCTCCTCCTGCTGCGTTCCGGCGGCGCGCATACCCTGATTCGGACCGAAACAAAAATTTCCGGCGATCGTGTCCATCCGGCGGGGTCCCATCCGTAGAGGTGGTGTGCGGCGACGCCCGCACGCGACTCCACAGGAGAGGAAGGCTCGGCATGAAATACATGCTCCTGATCAACAGCAGCCCCGAAGGCCCCGCCGCGGAGGCCGACTGCGCCTCGTTCGACGACTGGATGGCCTACGACAAGATGGTGCGGGAGTCCGGCATCCACGTGTCGGGGCACTCCCTCGCCGACCTGACCACCGCGACGACCGTACGAGTCGCCCCGGATGGGCAGCGGACCATCACCACGGACGGGCCGTTCGCCGAGACCCGTGAGGTGCTCGGCGGCTACTACGTGCTCGACGTGCCCGACCTCGACGCCGCCCTCGACTGGGCCGCCCGCTGCCCCGGGTCGCGCGGCGGCGGGTCGGTCGTGGTGCGGCCGGTGGCCGAGTTCTGACATCTGACGATCCGACGGTCCGAGAGCCGGCGATGGCGGACGGCCGGGCGGTGACGGCGGTGGAGGCCGTGTTCCGGGAGGAACGCGGCCGGCTGCTGGCCGCGCTGGTGCGCCGCTTCGGCGACCTCGATCTCGCCGAGGAGGTCACCGCCGAGGCGATCGAGGCGGCCCTGGTGCACTGGCCGGTGAACGGCGTGCCGCCGAACCCGGGGGCGTGGCTCGCGACCACCGCGCGCCGCAAGGCGGTCGACCGCCTGCGGCGCGACACGGCCTACGCCGCCCGGCTGGCCATCCTGCAGGTGGAGGCGGAGCGGGCCGCGCCGCCCGCTCCGGAGACCGGCGACGGTGACGACCTGCCCGACGAACGGCTCCTGCTGTTCTTCACCTGCGGCCACCCGGCCCTGCCCGCCGAGGACCGCGTCGCGCTGAGCCTGCGGTGCCTCGCCGGGCTGACCACTCCCGAGGTGGCCCGGGCCTTCCTCGTCCCGACGGCCACGATGGCGAAGCGGATCGTCCGGGCGAAGAAGAAGATCCGCGAGGCCCGGATCCCGTTCCGCGTGCCGGGCCCGGACGAACGGCCGGAGCGGCTGGCGGGGGTGCTCCAGGTCGTCTACTCGATCTTCACCGAGGGGTACGTCGCGAGTTCGGGGTCCGACCTGCAGCGTCCCGACCTCGCCGAGGAGGCGATCCGCCTGGCGCGCATCCTGCGCCGGCTGTTGCCGGCCGAACGGGAGGTCTGCGGCCTGCTGGCGCTGATGCTGCTGGTCCACGCCCGCCGCGACGCCCGGACCGCTCCCGGCGGCGGGCTGGTGCTCCTCGCCGACCAGGACCGCGGCCGCTGGGACCGTACGATGATCGAGGAAGGGCTGGCCCTGGTGCCCGTGGCGCTGACCGGCGGCCCGGTGGGACCGTACGGCGTGCAGGCCGCGATCGCCGCCCTGCACGACGAGGCGGCGGACGTCACCACGACCGACTGGCCGCAGATCGTGGCCCTCTACGACGTCCTGTTCTCCCTGACCCCGTCGCCGATCGTGGCGCTGAACCGCGCGGTCGCGGTCGCCATGCGCGACGGGCCGCAGGCCGGGCTGGCGCTCCTGGAGCAGCTCGCGGACGAGCCCCAGCTGCGGGACCACCACCCCTTCCACGTGGCGTGCGCCGACCTGCTGTCCCGGCTGGGCCGGGACGCCGAGGCGGCCGCGGCGTACCGTCGGGCCCTCGACCTCGCCGGCACCGAACCCGAACGCGCTCACCTGCGCCGGAAGCTGGCCCCGGAATAAGCCCTGGGAATGAGCCCCGGAATGAGCCCTGAGATGAGCCCGGCCGTCCTGATCAGCCCGCGGCCTTCGCCTCGGCGGCACGACGCGCGGCGGCGGGGTCGGGAAGGCCTTCGCCGGTCGGCTCGTAGGTGAGCAGGACCACCCCGGACGAGAACGGCCTCGATTCGGCGAGCCGGAGAGTGGCGGGCTCGCCGCCCTGGTCGAACAGCCGGGCTCCCCGACCGGCGACGACGGGATAGACCGCGAGGCGCATCTCGTCGAGCAGGTTCTCGTCGAGCAGCCAGCGCACCAGCGCCGCGCTGCCGAAAACAAGGATGTCGCCGTCCACCTCGCCCTTCAGCGCCTTGACACGGTCGGCCGCGTCCGCGCCGATGATCGTGGTGTTGTTCCAGGCGGCCTCGGTCAGTGTGGTCGACACGACGTACTTCGGCAGCGTGTTCATCGCGTCCGCGTAACCGACCTCGTCGGTCATCGACGGCCAGGAGGCCGCGAAGCCCTCGTAGGTGACCCGGCCGAGCAACAGCGCCCTCGCGGCACGGATCTGGTCGAGACCCGCCTGCATGGAGTCTTCGCTCACGAAGCCGAAGGCCCACTCGTGCGGGTTCTCGATGACACCGTCGAGGGTGGTGAAGACGGACAGAACTATGCGTCCCATGGTGCGGTTCCTTCAGGTGGAGTGGTACCGGTGGCGGTCGCCGGCGGATGGCCGGCCCCGCGCCGCATGCCGGGCGCCGGTGGGCGGCGACGTCACGGTGACGTCCGCCGTCGTGACCAGCCCCCGTGGTGTCGGTCACGTGCACCGGCGCTCCAGCATGAACGGACTGGTGGTGCGACGGCCACCGTCGCCCGGGCGCACCCGCGCCGTCCACCCGTTCCGGTGTCCGGGACTGTCCGGGACGCCCCGCTTCTCACGTCTCCGCAGGTGGCGGCCGTGGCGCGGAGAGGGGCCCGTTCCGACGGGCGGCGGGCGGGTATCAGGACCGCGCGATCCACCTCCGGCGGGTGCATAGGCTCCGTCGGGAGCGAATGATCCACGGGGATGGGACAAGCGTGAGCGACACCCGGCCACAGCCGCAGACCGCCGCCACACCCGCCGAGTTCGTCGCCCAGATGCGGCGGTTGCGGGCATGGAGCGCGTGCAGTTACCGAGATCTCGAACGCCGCGCCGCGGCCGCGGGGGACGTCCTGCCCCGCGCCACCCTCTCCGGCGCGCTCAACCGCGCGGATCTGCCGCGGGAGGATCTGCTGGCCGCGTTCGTGCGGGCCTGCGGGGCGGACGAGGACACCGTCGCCGACTGGGTGGACGCCCGGCGTCGCCTGGCCGCCGCCGCGGAGACGCACATCTCCGGCCTGGCGCCCGTGCCCCCGCCTCCTGTCCCGCCGACTGCGCTGCCGCCGGGCGACCGCGTACGACAGGACGACGACCAGGTACGGCAGGACGGCGAGCGCTCCGGCGACGGAGCGGGCCCGCACGTGGGTCCGGGCGGCGAAGCAGGCCCGCGTGTGGATTCGAGCGCGCCCGACGGGCGGCTCACCCGCCGGCGGCGGTTGGCAGGCGTGGGGGGCGTCAGCCTGCTCTGCCTGCTCGGCGCCTGGCAGCTCGGTCACATCTCCGCCCGTGACACCGAATCCCGGGCCTCGGCGCAGTTCTCGTCCGATCCGGCGGCCCGCAAGACGGCGGCCTCGGAGGAGCAGGCTGACACGACGAATGGCAGCACGACGCACAGCGGCGGAGCACAGAGCATCTCGGAAGCACTGGGCGGATCGGCAACACCGGGCAGTTCAACGACACAGAGCGGTTCGGGGACACAGGGCGGGTCGGGAACACAGGGCGGGTCGGCAAAGGGCGGCGTCGGGTCCTCCTCGGCCGGGCCGGCGTCGTCACGCACGTGGGTCCGGGTGCGCCCGGCCGGCGACCCATCGTTGTGTCTCACGGCGGGACGTGCCCGCGACATCGCCTACGCCCCCGAGATCGCGGCTCTGCGCCCCTGCGCAGAGGCGACGCCGCTCCGGACCTTCCTCACTCCGGCCGGTGCGGGGCTGCTCCACCTGCAGTGGGATCACCCCGACCCGGCGAAGGGCGTCGGCTGCCTGACCGTGGTCCCGGCGGGCCCGGCGGCGGGCATGCTGGAGCCGTGGAGCGACTGCACCGGCGCCCGCGCCAACCAGCGCTTCCGGCTCGAACCCATCGGGGCCGCCTACCGCATCCGTCCGGCGTCCAGCGGCCGGTGCGTCGCCCTCAAGGGCGGTGACAGCGAGCCGGGGGCCGAGGCCATCGAGCGGCCCTGCTCCTCCGCGAACGACCAGCTCTTCCTCATCGGACCGGAGTAATCCCCGTAGTCCCCGCTGCGCGCCCGGCTCTCGTGTCGGCCCACGACAGCGGCACGTATTGACAGGCAGCCATCCGGCTGCCTAAGTTGAAGGCATCAAAGGCAGCCGAAAGGCTGCATATCGACAGACGGCAACCCGGATACGAGGGCGGGCATGGACGAGGTGTTCAAGGCGCTGGCCGATCCGAGCCGGCGCGCGCTGCTCGACTCGCTCAACGCCCGCAACGGGCAGACGCTGCGCGAGCTGTGCGCCGGGCTCGACATGGCCCGGCAGTCCGTCAGCAAGCACCTCGCGGTGCTCGAGGAGGCCGGGCTCGTCACCACCGTGCGGCGGGGCCGGGAGAAGCTGCACTACCTCAACGCCGCGCCCGTGCACGAGATCGCCCACCGGTGGATCAGCCGGTACGACCGGGCCAGGGTCCAAGCCCTGGCCGACCTGAAACTCGCTCTGGAGGAGACCGCGATGGACGCGCCGACCTTCGTCTACACCACCTACATCCGCACCACCCCGCAGAAGCTCTGGCAGGCGCTGACCGAGCCCGCCTTCACCCGCCGCTACTGGGCCACGGAGTTCACCACGGACTGGTCCCCCCGCTCGCCGATGACCTGGGACAACCACGGCGTGCTGATCAGCGACCCGGAGCAGGTCGTGCTGGAGGCCGAACCCTACAGCCGGCTCTCCTACACCTGGCACACCGTCACCCCGGAGCTCGCCAAGCGTTTCGGCTGGGACGAGGAGACGCTCGCCCGGCTGTCCGGCGAGGCCCGCTCGAAGGTCACCTTCACGATCGAGGAGGCCGAGCAGGCCGTGAAGCTCACCGTCGTGCACGACGGCTTCGAGGCCGGATCGAGCATGGCCGAGATGGTCAGCCACGGCTGGCCGAGCGTGGTGTCGAGCCTGAAGTCGCTGCTGGAGACCGGCGAACCGCTGCCGGCCTGACGCGTGACCTCCCCGATCAGGCCCGGCTCCCCGATCAGGCCCGGACGGTGTCGTCCAGGGTGATGACGACCTTGACGTCCTCGGGTTCCGCGGTGAACGCGTCGGCGAACGACTCCAGCGGCACCCGGCGGGTGATCAGCCGGTTCAGCCAGGCGTGGTCGGCCTGCGCGAGGGCGTCGGCCGCGGCGGCGTAGTGCCGGAGGTTGGCGTTCACCGATCCGATGAGGACGTCGTTCTCCAGCACGATGTCGCGGTTGAGGCTTCCGGCATCGATCGTGAGCCGGCGCCCGGCCGAGGAGACCCCGGTGAGGCAGACGATGCCGTACGGCGCGGTGTTGAAGGCCACCCCGAAGATCACCGGGCCGGCGCCGGTGGCCTCGATGACGACGTCGGGCCGGATCTTCGCGGCGACCTCGCCCGCGTCGCCGGCGTGGTAGACGGCGCCGAGGTCGCGCACCAGTTCCGGTTTCGGGCCGTCGGTGACCCGGTCGAGGACGTGCACCTCCAGGCCGCGCCCCACGCCGAGCAGCGCGGCCAGCAGGCCGATCGGCCCGGCGCCGGTGACCAGCGCCGTCTTCGGCTCGAACCAGGCCCGGGCGCCGACCTTCTCGACCTCGTCCCAGGCCTTGACGACGACGCTGGTGGGTTCGAGCAGCATCCCGACGTCCGCCAGCGCGGGGTCCAGCTTCACCGCGTAGCCGGGCTCGACCACCCAGGCCTGGCTCGCGTACCCGTCCAGGTCCTTGATGCCGCGCTCGGTGTAGCGGCCGTTGCGGCACATGTCGAACTGCCCGTGCGCGCACGCGCCGCACGGCACCGGGTCGGGCCGCCGGACCACGCCGACCACCAGGTCGCCCGGGGCGAAGCCGCTGCCCTCGGGCGCCCGCCGCACCCGGCCCAGCGACTCGTGGCCGATGACCAGCCGCTCGCGGCCGGGCGGGGCCGAGCCGTAGTCGCCCGCGGCGATCTCCTTGTCCGTGCCGCACACTCCGACGGCGAGACCGTCGACGAGCAGGTCGCCGTCTCCCGGCTCCGGGTCGGGGACGTCGGCGACCGCGAGGGAGTCCTTCCGCAGCGGGACGACGGTGAGAGCGCGCATCAGCGCCCACCTCCAGCATGCTCGGCCGGGTCCGTCCCGGACAGGTGACGGGCCGCGTTGACCAGTCCGACGTGGCTGAACGCCTGCGGGGTGTTGCCGAGCTGCCGCCGGGCGACGGGGTCGTACTCCTCGCTGAGCAGACCGAGGTCGTTGCGCAGCTCCAGCAGCCGTTCGAACAGCTCGTACGCCTCGCGCCGGCGGCCGATGCCGTACAGGGCGTCGGCGAGCCAGAACGTGCAGGTGACGAACGCGCCCTCCGCGCCGGGCAGGCCGTCGACGCCGCCGTCGGCCCCGGTCCGGTAACGCAGCAGGAAGCCGTCGGAGCACAGCTCACGTTGGACCGCTTCCACGGTACCCCGCACGCGCGGGTCGTCCCAGGGCAGGAACCCCGCCCGGGGGATCAGCAGCAGGGCGGCGTCGAGGCCCTTCGACCCGTAGAACTGGGTGAAGGTGTTGCGCCCGGAGTCGTAGCCGCGGTCGCACACCTCGGCGTGGATCTTGTCGCGGGTGGCCCGCCACCGGTCAACCGGCCCCTCCAGGCCGAACCGCTCGACGGCCCGCACGGCGCGGTCCATGCCCGCCCAGGCCATGACCTTGGAGTGCACGAAGTGGCGGCGGTCGCCGCGCACCTCCCACAGCCCGTTGTCCGGGTCGTCCCAGTGGCCCTCCAGGAAGTCCAGCAGCGCGCGTTGCAGGTCCCAGGCCTCGTCCTCGGACTCGATGCCGGCCAGGCGGGTCAGGTGCAGCCCGTCGAGGACCTCGCCCCACACGTCGAGCTGGAACTGGCCGGACGCCGCGTTGCCCACGCGGACCGGAGCCGACCCCTCGTAGCCGGCCAGCCAGTCGACCGTGTATTCGGGCAGGCGGCGGGTGCCGTCGATGCCGTACATGATCTGCAGGTCGGCCGGGTCTCCGGCGGCGGCGCGCAGCAGCCACTCGCGCCACGCCTTGGCCTCCGCGACGAAGCCGGTGCCGAGGAGGGCCTGCAGCGTGAACGTCGCGTCACGCAGCCAGCAGAACCGGTAGTCCCAGTTGCGCGGGCCGCCGAGCTGTTCCGGCAGCGAGGTGGTGACCGCGGCGACGATGCCGCCGGTCGGCTTGTAGGTCAGGGCCTTGAGGACGACCAGCGAGCGGCGCACCGCGTCCTCCCACCGGCCCTCGTAGCGGAAGCCGCGCAGCCACGACGTCCAGAACGCCTCGGTGTCGGCGAGGGCCCGTTCGGCGTCCACCGCCTTCGGTTTGCGCTCGTGCGAGCGCCGGTAGGTCAGCACGAACGGCACCCGCTGCCCGGCGGCGACGGTGAAGTCGGCGTAGGTCGTCATGTCCTCGCCGCGCAGCGGCACCGGAGTGTTCAGCCAGGCGGCGTCCGGCCCGGCGACCGCGACCAGTTCGCCGTCCCGGTTCCGCACCCAGGGCACGACGTGGCCGTAGTCGAACCGCAGCCGGAGCGCCATCCGCATCGGCACCCGTCCGCTCAGGCCCTCGACCACGCGGACGACGTCGGCCGCCTCGCCGCGCGGCGGCATCGCGTCGATCACCCGTACGGAGCCCTCGGGGGTGTCCCACTCCGTTTCGAGCACGAGGGAGTCGCCCCGGTAGCGGCGGCGCGTGCACAGCCCGCCGGCGGCGGGGGCAACCCGCCAGAAGCCCGCCCGCTCGTCGCCGAGCAGGGCCGCGAAGCACGCCGGGGCGTCGAACCGGGGCAGGCACAGCCAGTCGACCGACCCGTCCCGGCCCACCAGCGCCGCCGTCTGCAGGTCGCCGATCAGCCCGTAGTCCTCGATCCGCAACGCCACCGCGCGCCCCCACAGCCGTCCACCACTCCTGCACCGCGCGCCTACCCTGGCAAAGGGAACGTATGCCCAGTGCAAAAAGCGTTGGCGGCGGAGTGGTGCCGGACGGGCAGGAGCCCCCGTTACCCGCTCCTGCCCGTCCTGCCTGTGGACCCGCCGGGCCGTCAGGCGCGCCTGGGCTCCAGACGGAGGGCGGTGACGCCGCACTCGAACGGCGTCGCGGAGACGAGGCGGAACCGCTTCTTGTCGCCGCCGCCGGGGAACACCGGCAGGCCCGCGCCGATCGCGCTCGGGTTGACGAACAGGTTGAGCTCGTCGATCAGGTCGGCGGCGATCAGGCTCGTCACCAGCGTGCTGCCGCCGTACGTGATCAGGTCGCCGCCCGGCTCGGCCTTGAGCTTGCCGATGGTCTCGGCGAGGTCGCCGCCGGCCACGACGGCGTTGTCCCAGGGCGATTCGGCGAGACCGTTGGAGATGACGGTCTTGGGCGTGTTGTTCATGAAGTCGATCGCCTCCTGCGACTCCCCCTCGGGACCGGCCGCCCAGGCCGGGATGAACCCCTCGGCGAGCCGACGGCCGAGGACGATGTGGTCGACGTTCTCCATGAGCCCGGTGATGTAGGCGGCGAGGTCGTCGGTCCAGGGGAAGGTCATCCAGTCCATCTCGCCCTGCGGGCCGCCCATGTAGCCGTCGACGGTGGTCTGGACCTGAAGCTTGAGCTTGCGCATGATGTGTTCCTTCTTCGTGAGCTTCGTGAGCTTCGTGAGTGAGTGAGAGGTCAGGCGACGTAAGGGGTCCTGGCGCGGGCCGCGCTGAGCGCGGCGGCCCACCAGGCGAGCTGGTCGAGCATCGTGGTGACACTGGTGTTGCAGGCGGCGCCGTCCTTCGGCCAGCTTCCGTCCGCGGCGAACAGGTCCCAGTAGCACGGAAGGCTGATGGTGCCCTGGAGCGTCACCGCGTGCAGTTCGGCGAAGATCTGCCGCAACTGCGCGACGGCGTGCAGGCCGCCGGACTCCCGGCCGTAGGAGATGAAGGCGACCGGCTTGGCGTGCCACTCCCGGTAGTACCAGTCGATCGCGGTCTTCAGCGACGCGGGGAAGCTCTGGTTGTACTCCGGGGTGACGATGGCGAAGGCGTCGGCGGCGGCGAGGCGCGCGCCCAGCTCCGCCACCTGCGGCGGGACGAGGTCGTCGTGGTCGCCGAGGGTCTCCGGGACCCGGGTCTCCGCGAGATCGATCAGGTCGATCTCGAAGTCGCCGCGCCGGCGTGCCCGGGTGGTGAACCACCGGGCCACCGTCGGGCCGAACCTGCCGCTCCTGGTGCTGCCGATGATGACCGCCAGCACTGGTCTCGTGGTGTCCGGCATCCTCGGCCTCCTTCCTGCCTCGCCGTCCGGCTGATGTCCCCGACTCTCGCAGGGAGCGTTTACGGTTCGTTTACGGTGTCCTCTCGCCCCGGGCGTTAGGGTGCGCACCATGCGGTTTGGGGTCCTGGGTCCGCTCGCGGTGTGGACGGCGGGGGGCGAGCCGGTCGCGGTGCCCGGTGCGAAGGTGCGCGCCCTGCTCGCCGTGCTGCTGCTCAACGACGGGCGGCCGGTCCCCGCCGACCGGCTGATCGACGACCTGTGGGGGGACGACCCGCCGCGGCGCAATCCCCTCGGCGCGCTGTCGGCCAAGGTCTCCCAGCTGCGCAGGGCGCTGGAGGACGCACAGCCGGGGGCACGTGAGCTCGTCGTCTCCCGCCCGCCGGCCTACCGGCTGCTCCTGGACGACGAGGCGGTGGACGTCCGGCGCTTCCACACGCTCACCACCCGGGCGCGGCAGGCCGGCGACCCAAGAGCCGGGGCGGCCCTGTTCGCCGAGGCGCTCGCCCTGTGGCGGGGCCCGGCGTTCGCCGACTTCGCCGACGAGCCGTTCGCCCAGCCGGTGATCGCCAGGCTGGCCGAGCAGCGGCTGACCACGCTGGAGGACGCGGCCGAGGCCCGGCTGGCGCTCGGCGAGCACGCGGTGCTGGCCGCCGAGCTCGGCGACCTGGTCGCCGCACATCCGCTGCGCGAACGGCTGCGGGCGGCGTACATGCGGGCGCTGTACGGCGCCGGGCGCCAGAGCGAGGCGCTGGAGAGCTACGAGGAGCTGCGCCGCCTGCTCGGCGACGAGCTGGGGCTGGACCCCGGCCCCGAACTCGCCGCGCTGCAGCGGGCGATCCTCACCCAGGACCTCCAGGCCCCGCCCGCACCCGACCGGCGACCCCGCTCGAACCTGCCCGCCCCGCACACCGAGCTGATCGGGCGGGAGAGCGCGGTCGCCGAGATCGGCGCGCTGCTGCGGGAGGAGCGGCTGGTGACGCTGACCGGCCCGGGTGGCGTGGGGAAGACCCGGCTCGCGACCGAGGTCGCCGACGGCCGGCGGGACCTGCCCGACGGTGTGTGGCTCGTCGAGCTCGCCGGCGTGCGGACCGGCGTGCGCACCGGGGTGGGGAACGGCGTACGGGCCGGAGCGGTGGCCGACGCGGTCACCGCGGCGCTCGACATCAGGGAGGGCGACCGCGCGGACCTGTCCGCGGCGCTGCGGTCGAGAGATCTCCTGCTCGTCCTGGACAACTGCGAACACGTGATCGACGAGGTGGCGGCCCTGGCGGAGCGCCTGCTGCGGACCTCTCCCGGCCTGCGGATCCTCGCCACCAGCCGGGAACCCCTCGCCCTGGCAGGGGAGGTCGTCTGGGACGTGCCGCCGCTCGACGTGCCGGGACGCGACGCCGAGCCGGGCGCGCTGGCGGAGTCCAGCGCCGTGCGGCTGTTCGTCGCGCGTACGGCCGCCGCCGTCCGGGGCTTCACGCTCGACGACGGCAACGCCGCGGCCGTCGGCCTGCTGTGCCGCCGCCTGGACGGCATCCCGCTCGCTTTGGAGCTGGCCGCGACGCGGATCCGCGCGCTGGGCGTGCAGGGAGTGGTGGACCGGCTGGACGACAGGTT
Source organism: Microbispora amethystogenes (assembly GCF_016863015.1). Taxonomy (GTDB): domain Bacteria; phylum Actinomycetota; class Actinomycetes; order Streptosporangiales; family Streptosporangiaceae; genus Microbispora; species Microbispora amethystogenes. The sequence goes on from NZ_BOOB01000013.1 coordinate 147,252, forward strand.
CCGCCTGCTGGCCACCGGCCACCGCGGCGCCCCGCCCCGGCAGCGGACGCTCATGGCGATGATCGACTGGAGCTGGGAGCTGCTGACCGTTCCCGAGCGGACGGTGCTGCGCAGGCTGGCCGTACACGCCGACGGATGCACGGTGGAGGCCGCCGAGTCGGTGTGCGGCGGGGACGACCTCGACGTGCTCACCCTGCTCGTACGGCTGGTCGACCGCTCGCTGGTCGTGATGCTGCCGACGCCGGAGGGGCCGCGTTACCGGTTGCTGGAGTCGGTGGCCGCCTACTGCGCCGACCGTCTGGCGGAGGCCGGGGAACGGGAGTGGATCCGGCGGCGGCACCGGGACCACTACCTCGCCCTCGCGGAGCGGGCCGCGCCCCTCCTGCGGGGCCCCGAGCAGCGCCACACGCTGCGGCTCCTCGACGCCGAGGCCGCCAATCTGCGCGCCGCGCTGGACCACTGCCTGGCGGACTCCGACGCCGCCGCCGCGCTGCGGCTGACCGGCGCGCTCGCCTGGCACTGGTTCCTGCGCGGCCGGCTGACCGAGGCCCGGCGCTCCCTCCAGGCCGCCTTGTCGCTCGCCGAAGACGGCACGGCGGCCGGCACGGGGCACGGCACGGCGGACGGCGCGAAGGACGGCGGGGAGGACGGCGGGGAGGACGTCGCGGGTCTCGCCGACGAGGCCCGGATCTGGCTGGCCGGATTCGCGGCCCTCCAGGGCGACGCCGTCGGCCACACGGCAGATCACGCCGCGGAACTCGCGGCCGGCCAGGCCGCTGGGCACTCCGCGAGTGACACGGCAGATCACACCGCGGGCCACGCCGCAGATCAGGTGGCCGGGCACTCCGCCGGTCAGGCCGCCGGCCATCCGTCGGGCATCGCCGATCAGGTGGCGGTCGCGGAGCGTCTGGACGCCGGCCGGGGCAGGGCCGGGTGGTTCCTCGCCCACGCCTCGCTCGGCTACCTGGACCTCGCCGACAGCGAGAAGCTGCTGGCCCGCGCCCTCGACGCCGCCGCGGCCGAGGGCGACCGGTGGGCCGAGGCCGCCGCCCTGATGACCCGTGCCCATCTCGCCCATGTACGCGGCGACCTGGCGGGGCTGGAACGCGACGCGACCCGCGGCGCCCGGATTTTCGCCGAGATCGGCGACCGCTGGGGCCGGATGGGCGCCACGGGCTGGCTCGCCGCCCTGGCCGAGGCCACCGGCGACCACGCGCACGCCACCCGCCTGCACCGGGAGGCCCTCGGCATGGCCGAGGATCTCGGGCTGTGGCCGGAGGTCGCGACCAGGCTGTGCTGGCTCGGCTGGATCCACACCCAGCTGGGCGACCACGCGGCGGCGCTCGACGACGGCGCGAGGGCGCTGCGCCTGGCCGGCGAGCAGGGATACCGCACCGGCGAGATCTTCGCCGGGACGGTGATCGCCTACGCCTCCCGCCGCGGCGGCGACCTCGACACGGCCGAGACGCACCTGCGGCGGCTGCTGGAGGCCGCGCCGTACCCGCCGCCGAACGAGGACGACCCGCCGTCCGTACACGTCCCGATGCTCCTGGTCGAGCTGGGGTTCGCCGCGGAACTACGCGGCGACGCGGACACGGCGCTGCGCCTGCACCTGGAGGCGTTCGACCTCGCGGCGCGGCTCGACGCGCCGCGCGACCAGGTGGGCGCGCTGGAGGGGCTGGCCGGAGCGCTGGCCCTGACCGGCGACCACGCCGCCGCGGCCGAGGTGTTCGGCGCCGCCGAAGCGGCCCGCGACGCGAGCCGGCTGCCCCCCGCTCCGGCCGAACGGGCCGACCTCGACCGCGTCGCCGCCGCCTGCCGGGCCGCCCTCGGCGAGGAGTCGTTCGCCGCCGCCCGCGCCCGCGGCGCCCTCCTCGGCCCCGAGGCGGCACGCGCCCGGCACGGCCGGGACCACCCGGATCGCGCGATCCAGCGATCTTCGTAGCGGCGACGTCAATAATCCCGCCATAGGCGTATAGAAAGCGTCAACGGGCGCGGAAACCGCATATTTCTCGTGATTCGCTGACTGGGAATCGCCCACTTGAGGGCGGCACAGTGCGAATCAAGGAGTGGGGATGACCGACGTCGTCTTCGCCGCCCTGACGATCGCGAGCTTCGCGATCCTGGGCCTGGTCGTGAGCGCGGTGGAGCGGTTGTGAGCGCCGCCAACGCCGCCGGGCTGGCCGTGGTCTCCGTCCTGGTGATCTTCATGGTCGTGGCCCTGCTGTTCCCGGAGCGGTTCTGATGACCCCTTCGGCAAATTCCGCCGTCGGCGCCGTCCTGGTCACCGGGACCGTCTTCCTCGCCCTGGCGCTCTGCTACCGGCCGCTCGGCGACCACATGTTCCGGGTCTACACCGGTGCCCGGCACTGGCGGGTCGAGCGGGTGGTCTACCGGCTGGTGGGCGTGGACGCCGACGCCGAGCAGCGGTGGCCGGCGTACGCCCGCGCGCTGCTCGCGTTCTCGATCGTCTCCGTGCTCGCCCTCTACGCCCTGCAACGGCTGCAGGACCACCTGTTCCTCAGCCTCGGGATGCCCGCCGTACCCCCGGACCTGGCATGGAACACCGCGGTCGCGTTCGTCACCAACACCGACTGGCAGGCGTACTCGGGCGAGTCGGCCATGGGGCACGTCGTGCAGACCGCGGGCCTCGCCGTGCAGAACTTCGTGTCCGCGGCGGCGGGCCTCTCCGTGGCGGTCGCGCTGGTGCGCGGGTTCGCCCGCGCGAGGAGCGACACGCTCGGCAACTTCTGGGTCGACCTGGTGCGCGGCACGATCCGGATCCTGCTGCCGATCGCGTTCGCCGCCGCGATCCTGCTGGTGGCCGGGGGAGCGCTGCAGAGCTTCGGCGGCCATCACGGCTGGACCACCCTCGCGGGCGGCGGGCAGACCCTCACCCCGGCCGGCGCGGCGAGCCAGGAGGCGATCAAGGATCTGGGCACCAACGGCGGCGGCGTCTTCAACGCCAACTCCGCCCATCCCTGGGAGAACCCCACCGCCTGGACGAACCTGCTCCAGATCTTCCTGCTCCTGGTGATCGCGACGTCCCTGCCCCGGACCTTCGGGCGGATGGTCGGCGACAACCGGCAGGGCTACGTCATCGTCTCGGTGATGGCGTTTCTCGCCCTGATCAGCATCGGCGTGACCCAGACGGCCGAACTGCACGCGGCCGGCACCGTACCCCAGGCCACGGCGGGTGCGGCGCCGCAGTGGAGCGGCCTGGCGGCGGAGGGCCGCGAGGCCCGGTTCGGCGTGCCCGACTCCGCGCTGTTCGCGAGCGCGGCGACCCTGACCTCCACCGGCTCGGTCGACTCCGCCCACGACTCCTACACGGCGTTCGGCGGCGGCATGCTGATCTTCAACATGCTGCTCGGAGAGGTCGCGCCCGGCGGCGCCGGCTCCGGTCTGTACGGGATCCTCGTCCTCGCGGTGATCACCGTCTTCGTGGCCGGTCTGATGGTCGGCCGCACCCCCGAATACCTGGGCAAGAAGATCGGCTCCCGGGAGATCAAACTGGCCTCGCTGTACTTCCTGGCGACCCCCGCCCTGGTGCTGCTGGGCACGGCGGTCGCGATGGGCACGACAGCGGGCCGTGCGGGCATCGGGAACGGAGGCGCCCATGGCCTCTCGGAGGTCCTCTACGCCTTCGCCTCCGCGGGCAACAACAACGGCTCGGCCTTCTCCGGGCTGTCGGCGAACACGCCCTTCTACAACACGGCCCTCGGCCTGTGCATGCTGTTCGGCCGGTTCCTGCCCATGGTGCTGGTCCTGGCGCTGGCGGGCTCCCTGGCCCGGCAGGCTCCGGTCCCCGTCTCGGCGGGCACGCTGCCGACCCACCGCCCGCAGTTCGCCGGCCTGCTCGCCGGGGTGACGATCGTCCTCGTCGCCCTCACCTTCCTCCCCGCGCTCGCGCTCGGGCCGCTCGCGGAAGGACTGTCCCGATGAGCCGGAGGGCTGTCCCGATGAGCCGGAGGACCGTTCGGGGTGCCGGCGGGGGAACGGCCGGTCTCCGGCAGGCGGCCCGCGCGCTGCCCGGGGCGGTGCGGAAGCTGAACCCCGCCGTCATGTGGCGCAACCCGGTCATGTTCATCGTCGAGATCGGCGCGCTCTTCACCACCGTCCTCGCCGCCGCGACCCCGTCCTTCTTCGCCTGGGCGATCACCGGATGGCTGTGGCTGACCGTGCTGTTCGCCAACCTGGCCGAGGCGGTGGCGGAGGGCCGCGGCAGGGCGCAGGCGGCGGCGCTGCGCGCGGCGAGACGCGACACGGTCGCCCGCCGCCTCGTCGACCCGGCCGTCCACGCCAAGTGGGAGGAGATCGGCGCGCCCGACCTGCGCCAGGGCGACCACGTGATCGTCGAGGCCGGCGAGACCATCCCCGGCGACGGCGACGTGGTCGAGGGCATCGCCTCGGTGGACGAGTCGGCCATCACCGGGGAGTCGGCGCCGGTCATCCGCGAGTCCGGCGGCGACCGCTCCGCCGTCACCGGCGGCACCCGGGTCCTGTCGGACCGGATCGTCGTACGGATCACCCAGCGGCCGGGCGAGAGCTTCCTCGACCGGATGATCGCCCTGGTCGAGGGGGCCGACCGCAGGAAGACGCCCAACGAGATCGCCCTCAACATCCTGCTGGCCGCACTGACGATCATCTTCCTGGTCGCCACCGCGACCATGCAGCCGCTGGCCGTCTTCTCGCGCTCGGTCAACCCCGGCGTGGCCGACTCCATCGCCCTCACCTCCGACGGGGTCACCGGCGTCGTGCTGGCGGCGCTGGTCGTCTGCCTCATCCCCACCACGATCGGCGCGCTGCTGTCGGCCATCGGCATCGCCGGGATGGACCGCCTGGTCCAGCGCAACGTGCTCGCCATGTCGGGCCGGGCGGTCGAGGCCGCGGGCGACGTGTCCACGCTCCTGCTCGACAAGACCGGCACGATCACCCTGGGCAACCGGCAGGCGGCGGCGTTCCTGCCCGTGCCGGGTGTGCCCGTGCTGGAGCTGGCCAGGGCGGCGCAGCTGTCGAGTCTCACCGACGCGACCCCCGAGGGCCGTTCCATCGTGGTCTACGCCAAGAACGCGTACGGGCTGCGCGAGCGGGAGCCGGGCGAGCTCGCCCACGCCGGGTGGGTCCCCTTCACGGCGCAGACCCGCATGTCCGGGGTGGACATGGACGGCCGGCGGATCCGCAAGGGCGCCGCCACCGCGGTCATGAAGTGGGTGCGCGACAACGGCGGCCATCCGACCGTCGACGCGGGTCACCTGGTCGACGGCATCTCCGCCTCCGGCGGCACCCCGCTGGTGGTGGGCGAGGTGAGCGGCGGCGCGGCCCGGGTGCTCGGGGTCATCCACCTCAAGGACGTGGTCAAGGAGGGGATGCGCGAGCGGTTCGACGCGATGCGCCGGATGGGCATCAGGACCGTCATGATCACGGGGGACAACGCGCTGACCGCCAGGGCCATCGCGGAGGAGGCCGGGGTCGACGACTTCCTCGCCGAGGCCACCCCCGAGGACAAGCTCGCCCTGATCAGGCGGGAGCAGGAGGGCGGCCGGCTGGTCGCGATGACGGGCGACGGCACCAACGACGCGCCCGCGCTGGCGCAGTCGGACGTCGGCGTCGCCATGAACACCGGCACCAGCGCCGCCAAGGAGGCCGGCAACATGGTCGACCTCGACTCCAACCCGACCAAGCTCATCGAGATCGTGGAGATCGGCAAGCAGTTGCTGATCACTCGCGGCGCGCTGACCACGTTCTCGATCGCCAACGACGTCGCGAAGTATTTCGCGATCATCCCGGCGATGTTCGCCGCGGTCTATCCGGGCCTGGACGCGCTCAACGTCATGCGCCTGGCCAGTCCGCAGTCGGCCATCCTGTCCGCGGTCGTCTTCAACGCCCTGGTGATCGTGGCGCTGATCCCGCTGGCCCTCAAGGGCGTGCGCTACCGGCCGAGCAGCGCCTCGACCCTGCTGCGGCGCAACCTGTGCGTGTACGGCCTGGGCGGGATCGTGGTCCCCTTCGCCGGCATCAAGCTGATCGACCTCGTCGTCCGCCTCCTTCCGGGGATGTCCTGAAATGAAACACCTGCCCAGTTCGATCCGCCGGCACCTGGCCGCCGTCCGCGCGGTGCTGGTGCTCACCGTGGTGACGGGGGTCGTCTACCCACTGGCCGTCACCGGGGTCGCCCAGGTCCTGTTCCGGCACCAGGCGAACGGCAGCCTGGTCGAGCGGAACGGCAGGGTCGTCGGCAGTTCACTCGTCGGCCAGTCGTTCACCGACTCCTCCGGCGCCCCGATCCCCCGTTACTTCCAGAGCCGGCCGGCCGCGGCCGGGCACGCGTACGACACCACCGCCACCGGGGCGAGCAACCTCGGGCCGGAGGACGTCGTCGACACCCTCCCCGCGCCGGGCCGGACCGGCCGGCGGTCCCTGCTCACCCAGGTCTGCGCGCGCTCGCTGGCGGTGGGGCGGCTGGAGGGCGTCAGCGGCGCCCGCCCGTTCTGCGCCCCCGGCGGGGTCGGCGCCGTCCTCAGGGTCTTCCCCGCGGCCGGCGCCGCGACCAGGGCCGTCTCGGTCAACCAGGCCTGCCCGGCCACCCCGTTCGTCCCCCGCTACCAGGGCGTACGGGTCGAGTGCGCCCGGCCGGGCGAGGACTACTCCGCGGGCCGCACCGTGCCCGTCCGAGGCGCCGTCACCCGGGTCGCGGTCCCTCCTGACGCGGTCACCGCCGGCGCGTCGGGGCTCGACCCGCACATCTCCGTGGCGTACGCCGTGCTGCAGGCGCCCCGCGTCGCGAGGGCCCGCGGCCTCACAGTGGAGAGGGTGCTGGACCTCGTCCGGCGGCACACCGTGAGCCCCTGGCTCGGCTACGTGGGCCGCCCGGTCGTGAACGTGCTCGAACTCAACCTCGCCCTGGACGGGGAGTAGGAGGCCGCGGTGGCACGCGGGCGGCTGCGGATCTACCTGGGCGCGGCACCGGGAGTGGGCAAGACGTACGCCATGCTCGACGAGGGCCGCCGGGGCCTGGAGCGCGGCCGGGACGTCGTCGTCGGGCTCGTCGAGACGCACGACCGCCCCCGGACCGCCGCGCTGCTGGCCGGCATGGAGGTGATCCCCCGCAGGCAGGTGATCTATCGGGGGGCCGCCTTCGGCGAGCTGGACGTGAAGGCCGTCATCGCCCGCCACCCGAAGATCGCGCTGATCGACGAGCTGGCGCACACCAACGTGCCCGGCTCCGGGCACCCCAAGCGGTGGCAGGACATCGAGGAGATCCTCGACGCCGGCATCGACGTGATCTCCACCGTGAACATCCAGCACCTGGAGTCGGTCAACGACGTCGTGTTCCAGATCACCGGCATTCCGCAGCGCGAGACCGTGCCGGACGAGGTGGTGCGGCGGGCCGACCAGGTCGAGCTGGTCGACATGTCGCCCGAGGCGCTGCGCCGCCGCATGGCGCACGGGAACGTCTACCGGCCGGAGAAGATCGACGCGGCTCTGTCCAACTACTTCCGGGTGGGCAACCTCACCGCCCTGCGGGAGCTGGCGCTGCTGTGGGTCGCCGACAAGGTCGACGAGCAGCTCGACCGTTACCGCGCCGAGCACGGCATCGCGGGCACCTGGGAGGCGCGTGAGCGGGTGGTGGTGGCCCTCAGCGGCGGGCCCGAGGGAGACACCCTGCTCAGGCGGGCGGCCCGCATCGCCGACCGGACCAAGGGCGCCGACCTGCTGGCCGTACACGTGACCACCGGCGAGGGGCTGACCGGCGCGCACCCGGCGCACCTGGCCCGCCAGCGGGCGCTGGTGGAGAGCATGGGCGGCAGCTATCACCAGGTCGCCGGCGCCGACATCGCGCACGCGCTGCTCGACTTCGCCCGCGGGGTCAACGCCACCCAGCTGGTGCTCGGCGCGTCCCGGCGGGGCCGGCTGGCCCGGCTCCTCTCCCCGGGCGTCTCGGTGATCACCACCGCCGACTCCGGCTCGATCGACGTGCACATGGTCACGCACGAGGAGATGAGCAGGGGACGGCGCCGGGCGCCGCGGCGGGAGGCCGCCCTCACGCCGGGACGGCGGCTGGCCGGCTGGGTGCTCGCCGTCCTGGGGATGGGCGCGCTGACCGCCGTGCTGCTCCCGTTCCGCGACGAGCTGCGGCTGCCCAGCGAGATGCTGCTGTATCTGCTCATGGTCATCGCGGTCGCCCTGGCCGGGGGCCTGTGGCCGGCCCTCGCCGCCGCCGTCGGCGGGTTCCTGCTGCTCAACTGGTTCTTCACCGCGCCCACGCACACCTGGACGGTCTCCGACCCGGAGAACGTCTTCTCGCTGGTCGTCTTCGTGCTCGTCGCCGCCACGGTCAGCGCCGTCGTGGATCTGGCGGCCCGCCGTACCCGCGAGGCCGCGCGGGCGGGCGCGGACGCCGCGCTGCTGTCCACCCTGGCCGGGCACGTGCTCCGGGGCGACGCCGCGCTGCCGTCCCTGCTGGCCCGGCTGCGGGAGACGTTCGGCCTCGCCTCGGTCACGTTGCTCGAACGTGCCGGCACACCCGTCCCGGACGACCGGAGCGACCCGCGGGCGTGGCGGATCGCGGCCACCGCGGGCGGCACGCCCTGCACCAGCCCGGCCACGGCCGACACCGACGTCGTGATCGACGAGGAACTGACGCTCGCGGTGCGCGGACGGCTGCTGGACGCCGCCGACCGCCGGGTGCTGGAGGCGTTCGCCGCGGAGGCCGCCGTCGCGCTGCGCCAGCGGCGGCTGCGGGAGGAGGCCGACCAGGCCCGGCCGCTGGCCGAGGCCGACCGGATGCGTACGGCGCTGCTCGCCGCCGTCGGCCACGATCTGCGCACACCGCTGGCGTCGGCCAGGGCCGCGGTCGAGAGCCTGCGCACCACCGGCGTCGACTGGTCGCCCCAGGACCGGGAGGAGCTTCTCGCCACCGCCGACGAATCGCTGATCAAGCTGAACCGGCTGGTGGACAACCTGCTCGACATGAGCCGCCTGCAGGCGGGCGTGCTCGGGCTGGCGCGTCAGCCGGTCGCCCTGGAGGAGGTGGTGCCCAGGGCGATCGACGACCTCGGGCCGCCCGGCGACCGCGTCGACGCCGACGTCTCCGTCGAGCTTCCCGAGGTCGTCGCCGACGCCGCCCTGCTCGAACGCGTCCTGGTCAACCTGCTGTCGAACGCGGTCCGCTACAGTCCGCCCGAGGAGCGGGTCCTGGTCACCGCCAGCGCGTACGGCGACCACGTGGAGGTCCGGGTCGTCGACCGCGGCCCCGGCATCCCCCGCGAGGCCCACGACCGGGTCTTCCTGCCGTTCCAGCGGCTGGGCGACCGGGACAGCCACACCGGCGTCGGGCTGGGCCTGGCCCTGTCGCGCGGGCTGGCCGAGGCCATGGGTGGCACGCTGGTCCCGGAGGAGACGCCCGGGGGAGGCCTCACCATGATCCTCACCCTGCCCGTCTCCACACCGGTGCCCGCCGTACGTCCCAAGGAGCTTCCGTGATCCGCGTCCTGGTGGTCGACGACGAGCCGCAGATCCTCCGGGCGCTGCGGATCAACCTGGTCGCCCGCCACTACGAGGTGGCGACGGCCGCCGACGGCGGCACCGCCCTGCGCCAGGCCGCCGAGTTCAATCCCGATCTGGTGCTGCTCGATCTCGGCCTGCCCGACCTCGACGGCGTGGAGGTCATCCACGGCCTGCGCGGCTGGAGTGCCGTGCCGATCGTGGTGCTGTCCGGCCGGGCCGGAAACCAGGACAAGGTCGACGCGCTGGACGCCGGCGCCGACGACTACGTCACCAAGCCCTTCCACGTCGAGGAACTGCTGGCCCGCATCCGCGCCGTCACCCGCCGGACCTCCGTACCCGAGGCAGAAGCGGCGCGGATCACCGTCGGCGACCACATCGTCGACCTGGCCGCCAAGACGGTCTCGGGAGACGTGCGCCTCACCCCGACGGAGTGGCGCATCCTGCAGATCATGCTGCGCAACCCCGGCAAGCTGATCAGCCAGCGGCAGCTGCTGACCGAGGTGTGGGGCAGCACCCACGTCAGGGAGACCCACTATCTGCGGCAGTACCTGGCGCAGTTGCGCAAGAAGCTCGAACGCGACCCCGCCCGCCCGGTCCACCTCATCACCGAGCCCGGCATGGGCTACCGCTTCGCCCCCTGACCGTCACGTCACGCCGGTCGGCGTGCGAGGCCGAGATGGTCGAGGTGGTAGGAGATCGCGGTCGTCGCGTTCTCGGCGGTGCGTTGACCGAGCAGGACTCCGGTGCCGAGTCCCGCGGACAGGGCGAGCAGGATGGCGGCCTCGGTGCGGGGGTCGCGGTGCGGGGGCAGGGCTCCGTCGCGCTGGGCGCTGCGGAGCTGGTCGGCGAGGAAATGCTCCATGGCGTCGGGGGCGCGCAGGAAGGGCTGGGCCGCCAGTGCGGGGTCGGTGGCCGCCTGGACCGCGTAGGCGGTGTACACGAGGTGGAAGGTGCGGCTGTCCTGGTCGGTCGGGAGCGCCTCGGTCAGCACGGCCTCGATGATCGTCCGGGGGTCGTCGGGGGCGCCGGCGTCGCGTACCCGGGCCTGGATCCGTTCGCGCTGGCGCCCGGCCAGGTGGCCGAGCGCGGCGAGCAGGAGTTTCTCCTTGGTTTCGAAGTAGTACTGCACCAGGCGCAGGGAGACGTTCGCCTCGGCCGCGACCGACCGCATCGTGACCGCGTGCAGGCCCTGGCCGCCGGCGACGCGGAGCAGCGCCTCCAGGATCTGGGTGTGCCGTGTGTCGCGGTCGGCCAGTTTGGGCATCGCCTGTCCTCTGTGATCACGGAAAAGTTTGGTACATGTGTATTATCTCTTTGATACACCGGTATTAAAGATTCCGGAGGCGGCATGACCAGGACCACGGTGGGGCGGTTCACCGGCGAGGAGGCGAGGGAAGAGTTTCTGCGGGCGTACGAGCGGGCCATGGAGCTGTGGCCCCGGCCGCGCTGGGAAACCGATGTCGAGACCAGCTTCGGTGTCGTCCACGTGCACCGATATGGAACCGGCGAGGGCGATCCCGTCGTGCTGCTGCACGGCGCCGGCGCCAACGCCGCCACCTGGTACCCGCAGGTCGCCGCGCTGGGCGAGCGCCACCCGGTGATCGCGGTCGACACCATCGACGACCCCGGACGGAGTGTGCAGCACACGGTGGTGGCCGACTCGGCCGACAACGCCCGGTGGGTGAACGAGGTGCTGGCCGGGCTCGACCTGCGCCGCGTTCACCTGGTCGGGCTCTCCTATGGCGGCTGGCTGGCCCTCAACCAGGCCATCCACGGCCCCGAACGGCTCGCCTCCGTCATCCTGCTGGACCCGGGCGGCGTGAGCAGGGTGCCCGCGAAGTTCTTCCTCAACATGATCGCCGGAGCCCTGGCGATGCTCGCCCCGCGCCGGTTCCGCCCGCGGCTCGGACGGCTGCTGGCCAACGTCGCGCTCATGTCACCCCCCGAGCTGATGAAGCCGATCATGATGGGGTATCGCACGTTCGGACCCACCCGCCCGCCGGCCCGGCCGTTCACCGACGAGGAACTGCGCGCGGTGTCCGTACCCACATTCGCGCTGCTGGCCGGGCGGAGCGCACTGCTGGACGTCTCCGCCGCCCGGCGCAGGATCCAGAACCTCATCCCCGGCGTCGAGGTCGACGTCCTGCCCAAAGCCGGGCACGGACTCCCGCTGGAGGTCCCGGACCTGGTGAACCAGCTTATTCTCCGCTTCATCGACGCCCAGACTTCAGACACACAGACTCCGGACGCCCAGATTCCGGCGAACGAGCAGCACCAGGCCGATCTCTGAGAGCTGCCTCGTTCCTGAGACCTCCCGAGTCAGCCGGGGAGGCCGGGGAGGAACTGCGGCCCCTGGCCCCAGAACGAATGCCACAGCGCCGCCAGCAGCCAGAAGACGCCCAGGCCGATCGCGGCACCCAGCACGACGACGAGAACGATCAGTTTGAGCAACGCGTGGGTGGAGCGCCGGGAGACGGCCATGCGCTGATCTTCGATCGCGCCCGGGGACCGGTCAAGGGCGGGCCGGGGTCACTGGCCGTACGAGAATCGGAGGCGCGCGTTGATCAGGACGTTGAGCCGGGAGGCGGTTGCTTCCGCTCCCGCGAACCCGGCTCGATCACGCCGTGGGGGTTTCGGCGGCAGGAGAGCCGGCCTCGGTGAGGGTGCCGTCGTGGAGTTCGAGGACCCGGTCGGCGACGGCGATGAGGAGGGGGTCGTGGGTGGCGACCAGGGCGGTGACGCCCTCGCCGCGTACGACGGCGTGGAGCAGCTCCATGATCTGCCGCCCGGTCTGGGAGTCGAGCTGGCCGGTCGGCTCGTCGGCTATCAGCAACCGGGGCCGGTTGGCGAGGGCGCGGGCCACCGCCACCCGTTGCCGCTGGCCGCCGGACAGCTCGTACGGCCGCTGGTTCATGTGCTGGTCCAGCCCGACCATGGACAGCAGCACGCGGGTGCGTTCCTCCCGTTCGGCCGCGGGTGTGCGGAGCAGGCGCATCGGCACGCCGACGTTCTCCGCCGCCGACAGGACGGGGATCAGCCCGAACGACTGGAAGACGAACCCGATGACGTCGCGGCGCAGTTCCAGCAGTCCGGCCTCGGGCAACTCGCTGACGACGCGCCCCGCCACGGTCACCCGCCCCGTGTCGGGGCGGTCGAGCCCGCCGATCTGGTTCAGCAGGGTGGTCTTGCCGGATCCGGAGCGGCCGCGGACGGCGATCAGCTCGCCGGGGTAGGCCTCGAACGACACCTCGCGCAGGGCCACCACCTTCTTGGGCCCCGTCCGGTACGCCTTGCCGACTCGCTCCACGACGACGAGCGGCTCCCCCGGCCGGCCGGGGGCGACGGATGCGTCTCGATCGCTCACTTCGGCTCCTCCGGCTCTTCCGGCCGGGGTTTGTCCGGCCATACGCCGATGTGGTCGCGCTCGAGTTCGAGCCGCACCCGGCGCTCCATGTCGAGGGCGTTGATGAAGTCGCGGGGCAGTTGGAGGCGGCCCACCCGGTCGAGCACGGCGTACTCCTCGGCGATCACGTCGCCGCCCTCGGACGTCCGGCGGAGCGTCTCGCTGCTGGTGCGCCCGTCCCGGATGCCGACGGTCCGGTCCACCTGCTCCGACACCGTCGCGTCGTGCGTGACGATCACTGTCGTGACGCCGAGCTCGCGGTTGGCGCGGCGCAGCGCGGCGAACACCTGCTCGGAGTTCTCGCTGTCCAGTTCGCCGGTGGGTTCGTCGGCCAGGACGACCTGCGGGGAGTTGGCGAGGGCCACGGCGATGGCCACCCGCTGCTGCTCGCCGCCGGACATCTCGCCCGGCCGGCTGCCGGCGCGGTGCCCGACGCCGAGCAGGTCGAGCAGTTCACCCGACCGGACCGCGCGGGCTGTACAGGACCCCTGGCCGGCCAGGCGCATTGGCAGCCGGACGTTCTCGGCGGCGGTCAGATAGGGCAGTAGGTTGCGGGCCGTCTGCTGCCAGACGAACCCGACGACCTCGCGGCGGTAGCGCAGCCGGTCCTTGGCGGTCATGGCGAGCAGGTCGGTCCCGGCGACCCGCGCGACTCCCGCGGTGGGCACGTCCAGCCCGGACAGCACGTTCAGCAGGGTCGACTTGCCCGACCCCGAGGCGCCGACGACGGCGATCAGCTCGCCCCGGTCGACGAGCAGGTCGAGCCCCTGCAGCGCGACCACCTCGACGCCCTCGGTCTTGTAGATGCGCACGAGGTTGTCGCACAGGACGTGCGCGTGCTCCCCGAACGCCGGCCGTGCCTGCCCGGCCCGCGCCTCCAGCTGGGAGAGCGTCGGAGTGTTCAACTCCACCTCACTCACCTCGTCACCTCACTTCGCCTCATTCGCCCGAGCGCAGGACAGAGCCGGGGGGCCGGCGGCCGGTCAGGGTGTGGAGGAACGCGCCCGCCACGGCGACCGCGGCGAGGCCGGCGGCCAGCAGCACCGGCGTGGTCAGGTCGAGGTCGTACGCCCGTACGGCGAGGTCGCCCGCGTAGACGCCGAGATCGACGCCGGGCCCGAGGGCGGAGGGCAGGGCGAGGCCGAGGGCGAGACCCGCGCACGCGGTAAGCGCGATCATCGGGACGACCTCCAGCACGGTGAGGCCCGCCGCCCGGCGATCCGACAGACCGAGCGCGCGCAGGTAGGACAGCGCGCGTGCCCGGTCGGCGGCCCCGGCGACCAGTGCGATCACCACGGTGAGCAGCGCGTATACGGCCAAGGCAATGGTCACGATGCGGAAACCATCCTTGATCGTTTCGGCGAGAGGAGTCGCGGTGATCTTCCGGCGCGACCCCTCGACGGTGACCACCCGGACGTCCGGCAGGCCGCCCTCGGCGGCCCGCAGCCGGTCGCCGTCGAGGCCGTCGCCGCCGCTCCCCGATCCCCGGACGAGCAGCGTCGAGGTGTACGGGCGGGTGCCCGCCCGGGCGGAGGCGTCGTATGGCACGACGACCAGGTTGCTCGTGGCGGTGGTCAGTCCGGGGAGCCCGCCCGTGACGACACCCCGCTTGGTGATCCGCATGCGGACGCGCCAGCCGATCTCGAAGGTGCTCAGATGCGCCAGGTCGGGCGAGACCAGAGCGGGGATGCTCTGATCGGAAGCGGCCTGGGCCGGAGTGCCCTGGGCGGGGGTGGTCCGGACTGGAGTGCTCTGGGCGGCGGCGTCGTCCGGTGGCGGGCTCGGCACCTTCAGCGGGGACCCGGCGACGAGGCGGCGGTAGGCGTCGAGGTCCACCGCGACGACGGTCACGTTCCGCCCGCCGAGATCGAGCTGGGCCAGTCCCTTGTCGACCGGCACGACCGCCCGTACGCCCGGCGCCCGGCGGATCTTCTCGATCACCTCGGGCGGCAGCCCGGACTCGCGCTCCACCCTCGCGCCGGCCCCGGTCGCCTGCCACGCGGCGAGGCGCTGGGCGCCTTCCAGCGTGCCGCCGGCCACCGCGCCGTACACCGAGACGGCGAGCGCGGGCAGCAGGATCAGCACGGGCAGCGCGCCGACCTGCCCGGCGCGCGCCGCCAGGGCCAGCCCCACGAACGGCACGGCGCCCCGGGCCCGCGCCGCGAGCCGCGCGAACAGGCGCAGCGGGTACGGATAGCAGCGCAGCGTGACGAGCGCCGCGGCCACCGTGAGCATGACCGGGACGAGCATCAGGAACGGGTCGGCCCCCCGCGCCTCGACGCCGGTGGTGAGACCACGACTGCGCAGCAGGTACGCGCCCGCCAGCGCCAGGACGACGACCAGCAGCTCCAGCACGGTCCGCCGCGGCGAACGACGGCGGCCCGCCACGTCGTCCCGCCGGACCGGCAGCGGGGTGCGATGGGCGAGCGCGACGCGGGCCGCCGCGAAGCCCACCGTGGCGACGGCGAGGACCAGCGGTCCGGCGTACACGATCGGCGTGCCGGGCCCGGACATCGCGGGCAGCAGGAAGGAAAGGCCGTACCCGGCCAGAACGGCCGGGACGACGGCCAGTGCGGCCGTTCCGGCGCCCGCCGCGACGACCTGCCCGAGCGAGGCCCCGCGCGCCCGGGCGAGAGCCAGCGCGTCGCGCATCCGCTCGGTCAGGAGCTGGACGGCCAGCGCGATCACTCCTCCGGCCACCGCCACCAACCCGCCAAGGACCAGGAACATCAGCGCCCGGGCGGTCGCGAGCCGCGCCAGGAACCCGGTCAGCACCCGTCCGAGCGAGGTGTCCAGGACCTCCGCGAAACTCCCGCCCCCGAATTTGGCGGCCTCGACGCCCAGGACGCGCCGGTAGTCGGCCACCCCCTCGACCACGGACGCCGCGTCGCGTGCGGTGACGGCCGAGGGGTCCACAGCGATGCTCCAGACATAGACGAGGTCGCGTCCCTCGCCGGTCAGTTCGGTGAGGGAGGCCTCGCCGGTCAGAGCGGTGATGGTCAGCTCCTCGCTGTCGCCCCCCGCGACGGGCCGTGTCGTGACCTCGGCCATGTCGCGGTTGCGCCGCCAGAACCGGTCGCCTGGGGCGATCGGCTCGAACAGGCCGGTGACGCGGGCGAGCACGGGATGGCTGTGGCCCAGCACGAGAGTGGCGCCGAGGGGGATGTCCATCTTCTCCGCGGCGGCCCGGGGCAGGGCGATGTCGAATCGGCTGACGTCCAGCAGCTCCGAATGGCCCGGCACGCTCGCCACGGTGGCCGGAGGCCCCGGCGGCGACCCTTCCACGTAGCGGACGCGGCGCTCGGCGCCGGACACCCAGCCCAGGTTGACGTACTCGGCCGGTCGCCGCTTCTCCGGCCCCAGGAAGGCGGCCACGGGCGTGCCGAAGGTCTTGGCCGCGAACCGGCCGTCGTCGCCCCGGCGGGCGTCGAGGATCGGCGTGAGGGACGGCGGCACCAGCGCCCGCCACCGGCGGTCCTGCGTCCGGAACCCCTCCTCGCCGGTGATGTGCTCCCCGAGGACCGCCGGGCTCAGCGCGACGGTCAGGTCGGTCGCCTCGGCGGGGTCCTCGGCGAGCAGGGCGTGCGCGGCCCGGTCGTAGGCGGCCTCGAACCGCCGGGGCAGCCCGGCGACCAGCAGCGACGCGCTCAGCGCCAGCAGCGCGAGCACGGCCGCGGCGCCCTGGTGGACCCTGAGCGGAAGCAGCGGGTTCATCGGTCCTCCCCGGCGCGCAGCGCGCCACCGAGACCCCGGCGGCGCAGCGAGTGCGCCAGGCCCGCGACGATCGCGAACAGCAGCACGGCGACGACCACCGGCATCGCGACCGTCGCCACCCACGGGACCTGGAGCACCACCTCGGGGGTTACCGACGCCGCCTGGCCGGTCAGCACGAGATGCGGCACGACCAGTGCCGCGACCCCCAGTGCCAGCACGGTCCCGGCGGCGAGGGACAACCCGATCAGGAACGCCTGCTCCACCGCCAGCAGGGCGAAGACCTGCCGTCCGCTCACGCCGAGAGCGCGCAGGACCGCGAACTCCGCGGCGCGCTCCCGCGCCGCCACGGCCGCGTTGACCAGGAAGCCGAGCACCGCGAAGACCAGCGCGGCGGCGAAGCCCAGCACCAGCGCGCCCTGCAGTCCGCTCGCCAGCGGGTCGTCCCGCAGCCGCAGCGTCAGCGCGCCGAGATCGACGACGGTCTGTTCCCATTCCGGATGGCGGGCCAGCGCCGCCGCGGCCCCGGCCGTGTCGCCGCCCGCGGTGGACATCCACCACTCGGCGGGTACACGCGGCTCCCGCGCCCCGGCGAGGTCGGCGGCGAGCAGCGTGGGCAGGTCGGCGAGGACGACCGGCACACCGGCGGGCGTGCCGGGCATCGCCTCGACGACGCCGGCGACGGCCACCCGGAGCCGTTGCCCGTCCAGGGTCAGCAGGCCGGTACGGCCCTCGGCGAGCCTCTCCCTGGCCGCGACGTCCGCGGTGATCACCACCGGCAGCGGGCCGCCCGCCCGGCCGTCCAGCTGGGAGTCGGCCGAACCGCCCTCGGCGACCAGACTGACGTACTCGGGATCGGGGCCCTCGCCGGCGTTCCGGCCCTCGGGCGCGGGCAGGGTGAGGGTGAAGATCCCCGCGCCGGTCGTGACACCGGGAAGGCGGTCGCCGCGCACGCCGTCTCCCCACTGGGGTCCCCACCGCAGGCCCTCGGGCAGGGCGACCGAAGCGCCGGTGTCGGTCGTGATCGTCTCGACCGAAAGGCTCACCCCGCCCTCGGGGACGGGGACCGGCACCCGCACGACGAAGCCGCGGACGTCGAGCGGATAGCTCAGCCTGCCCGACCGCCCGGCCAGCGCGGCCAGGTCGACCGTGACCGGGTGCGCCTCGCCGTCGGCCACGAGCGGGCCGACGGTCACCTGCTGCCGCACTCCAAGGGAGTCCGCGACCACCATCCGGAGGTCCGGACCCGAGGAGTCCGATCGGCGCAGGCTCCCGGACGGCGCGCCAGGGCCGAGCCGTACGGAAAGGGTCAGTCTCTCCGGCGTGCCGGGCAGCGGGACGGCCGAGACCGCCGGCCGTCCCGCGGCCAGGCGGGCGACCAGCGTGCGCACCGGGCGGCTGCCCAGGTCGGGCCGGAGCATCAGCATCGGCCCGAGCTTGTCGGCGTCCGCCGCCAGCAGAGTGCCGTTGCCGCCCGAGAAGGCCATGGTGCCCCGATAAACCGGCGTGATCGCCGTCACGCCGGGCAGCCCCGCATAGACCGGCCCCCTGCCGAGCCGCCCCAGCTCACCCGACACCGGCGCGGCCGACACCCGCAGGTCGGCGCCCGCCTGGTGCCTGGCCTGGTCCACCTGCGACCCGCGCCAGGTCGCCGCCGTCGTCATCGACACCACGCCGATCGCCACCGCCATGGTGAGCAGCAGGGCGGGACCGGAGTACCGCTCCGGGCGGCGGCTCACCTGCCAGGCGCCCAGAGCCGGAGCCAGACCCGCCCTCCGCGAGGTGAACCGCTCGGCGACCCGCGAGACCCGCGGCACCAGCCGCAGGCCGAGCATGCCGCCGCACAGCAGCGCCAGGGCGGGCCCCGTCACGATCAACGGGTCGACGCCGAGCCCGCCGCCGGAGGTCGCGACCACCGGAGCGCCGTAACGCCGGAGCTGCCAGATCGCCAGCGCCGCCACCACCACCAGCGCCACGTCACCGCCCGCCCGTTGCAGCAGCCCCTGCCGGGCGCCCCGGCCGCGTTCCACCTGCTCCTCCACATACGTGCGCCGGGCGCCGCGCAGAGCGGGAAGCGCGAGCAGCACGGCGCACGCCAGCGCCACCGCGGCCGCCAGGCCGAACGTCGCGGCGCCGGGGCGCGCCACGACGCGGACCCCTGAGGCCCGGATCCACGGGATCGCGTCGACCAGGCCGAGCAGCGGCGGCGCCAGGATCGGGGCCAGCGCCGCGCACGGCGCCGCCACCAGCAGGGCCTCCCCGCCCGCCGACAGCGCCAGACGCACCCCGCCCGCCCCCCGCGAGCGCAGCAGCGCGACCTCCATACGCCGGTGGTCGGCCAGCAGCCGCGCGGTCAGGACCAGCGCGTACGCCGCGAGCAGCAGCAACTGCAGGACCGGGACGAGCATCGTGGACCGCGCGACCAGCGCCGCCCGGTCGAGCTGGGTGAGCATCCCGGGCAGGCGGGTCACGGTCTCGCACACCGGGCAGTCACGCTTCAGGTCCTCGCCCAGCCGGGCGACGGACGCGGCGAAGGGCCGCAGTCGCCGCGGGGTCAGCGCGCCGAGATCAGGCACGGCCGTCCAGGTCACGGCGACGCTCGTGCGGGCGGTGAACCTCGCGAGGAAGGTCTCCCCGGGCACCATGAGAGGGCCGTAGGTGGTGTAGTCGCCGTGCTGGACCCCCCGGCGCAGCAGCTCGTCGCCGTCCCACCGCCCCAAAGAGGAGTCGTCCAGCCGGAAGACGCCGGTCAACCGGGCGCGTACGGCCGCGTCGTCGAGCCGGCCCACCACGCGGAACTCGTCGCCCACGGCCAGGTTCATCGCCTGCGCGGCGGACTGGGAGGCGGCGACCTCGACGACATCGCCGGAGACCGGCCGCGGCCAGACACCCTGGATGAGCCGCGCGTGCCCTTCCAGCCCCTCGTCCACACCGAACCGGGTCAGTTCCGGGTGCTTCGACCGCTCCTGGCCGGGGAGCGCGTAGGAGTCCGAGCGGGCGCTGAGGCGGACGTCGTACGGCACAGAACCCCCACCGGAGTTCGCGAGGGCCGCGAGGCGGGCGCGTACGGCGCGTTCGACGCCGGCGAATGTGCTCTGCCGGACGGATGCGGTGATCGTCGTCGCGACGGTGCCCGGCGGGACGTTCTCCATCGCCCGCCGCACGCCGACCTCGGCGACCGAGGAGGTGTACGTGGCCAGCGCGACCAGCGTCGTGGTCGCCAGCAGGATCGACCCGAAGGCGGCCAGGAGGAGCGACGGCTCACTGAGGGCACGCCGCACCACCAGAGGTGCCCGCACTCCCATAAGCCGCCTCCCACCACGCGTCCGCATTACCACCATCACGCTGCTTCAGATCTCCGAAGCAGCCCCTTCTTCTCCCGCAGGAGGTTGTGCGCCACGAGGCACTGGGATGAGCGGAGGATGCGCTTGACCGGCACGTCTGTCTGTCATGCGTGTCTAGTCCACCATGGTGCGACCGGCAACCCCTTCAGGACGGGTAGGGGCGAGCGCGAATTCACGCATGGGTGACGACGGTCGTATTCGTGCTCCCTGGCCGCGTGGGGAGAGTCGCGAGTAAGCGTTCCCCTGGACGTGGGCTCAGCCGGGGAGGAACTGCGGCCCTTCTCCCCAGAACGAATGCCAGAGCGCCGCCAGCAGCCAGAAGGCGCCCGCGCCGATCGCAACACCCAGCACGATGACGAAGACGACCAGCTTGAGGAACGCGCGGGGGGATCGCCGGGAGACGGCCATGCACTGATCTTCGATCGCGCCCGGGGACCGGTCAAGGGCGGACCGGGGTCACTGGCCGTACGAGAGTCGCAGGCGTGCGTTGATCAGGACGTTGAGCCGGCGCCGCAGACGGCCGGTTCGGGGAGCTCCCCGGGCGTCGGCAGCGTCCAGTGCAGCGAGCAGCCGTTCTCGGCGGGCCGGATGTCGAAGCGGATCTCGTCGCCGGACCGTTCGGGCAAGAGCGAACAGACGACCGGCTCCGGTCTGACCGCGCGCGGCAGGCGGGGTTCCACCTCGTCCGGACGCGGATCGAGCCACTGCCGTCCGCCCTGACGCCGCGGTTCGGCCAGGCTTCCCACACGACGTGGGCGGGAGGCGGTTGTCTCCGCTCCCGCGAACCCAGCTCGTTCACCCCGCCAGATCAGTCCCTCCGGCGGGCACTTCCCCGGGCCGGCGATCGCGGGACCGCGGCGTGGTGTCCGCCGGATCCCGAGGAACGCCACAGGCATGCCCTCGGATGATTGTTAACGCTAACAAACCGACGTCGTCTTCGTCCTCCGTTTCGAGAGACCAACCGGTGGTGGTTGGGGCGGAGCAAAGCCGAGGCGGTGGCCCGGTGTCAAGTGCCGCGGTACGTCCGGACGCGAGCGCGGGAGGGTGTGCACGCGGTCCAACTGCCACATCAGGGGGCTCTGCGCGGTCAGCGGTGACAGCGGCAGGGTGAAACGTTCATCCGATGACTCCGCTCCCGGATCACGCGCTGACCGTGGCGATGCGGGATCACGAGGCGATTCACGCGGCGCGGGCCTTTCGCGGCTTCACCCTACTCTTGACACATTTCGGTGAGGTTTCCACACTGAGCCCCGAGGCGGTCTCCCGCTGTCCGGTGGTGGTGCGCGGGGCGGAGGGCCGCCATTCGCGACGCCCGCATGGTGTGCGCTCCCCCGCCCGGGAGCACGGCGTCCAGCGCTGAATGCCCCGCGTTCCCCTTTTCTGTTTTCAGTCATGGAGGCTCAGGCATGGGCGCACACGCAGTTCCGCCGCCGGGGACCCGGCGACCGTCCACGGACCCGCCCGCGTCCGGGCCCGGCTCGCGGAGCCGGTCGCTCCGACGTGCGCTGGGCCGGGCGATGGCGGCGGCGGTGGCCGTCGTCGGGCTGTTCTCGGCGGCCGTCGCGACCCAGTCGGCCTCGGCCGCGGACAATCCCTACCAGCGCGGGCCGAACCCGACCCTGGCGAGCGTCGCGGCCAACAGAGGGACCTTCGCGACCGCGCAGACCAGCGTGCCGGCCGGCAACGGCTTCGGCGGCGGAGTGATCTACTACCCGACCGACACCAGCCAGACGTTCGGCGGGGTCGCGATCGTGCCGGGCTACTCGGCCCTCTTCGCCAACGAAGAGGCCTGGATGGGCCCCTGGCTCGCCTCCTTCGGCTTCGTGGTGATCGGCATCGAGACCAACAGCCGCACCGACAGCGCGGACGCCCGGGGGACCCAGCTGCTCGCCGCGCTCGACTACCTCACCCAGCGCAGCTCGGTGCGCGACCGGGTCGACCCGAACCGGTTGTCGGTCGTCGGCCACTCTGCGGGCGGCGCGGGGGTCCTCAGCGCGATCCTGCGGCGGCCCACCCTGAAGGCCGGGATCGGGCTCGCCCCCGGCTCGCCCGTCGGCGACTACGGCCTGTCCAACGACCGCGTGCCGACGATGTTCATTTCCGGCCAGCGGGACACGACGGTCACGCAGTCCTACCTCAACGGGCTCTACACCACGATCCCGGCCTCGACGCCGAGCGCGTGGGTGGAGATCACCGGGGTGGACCACCTGTTCGCGACGCGGGCCAACACGACCGAGATGCGGGTGCTGATCCCCTGGCTGAAGATCTGGGTGGACAACGACACCCGGTACACCCAGTTCCTGTGCCCGCTGGCGGACTCCAGCAACATCTCGATGTACCGCAACAAGTGCCCGTACGTGCCGCCGGGCGGGTCGCCGTCGCCGAGCGCCTCCCCCTCGTCCAGCCCGTCGCAGTCGCCCTCCCAGTCACCGTCGCAGTCGCCGTCCCAGTCGCCGTCCCAGTCACCGTCCACCAGCCCGTCGCCCCCGCCGCCGGGCGCCTGCGTGGCCGAGTACCAGCCGCAGAACTCGTGGCCCGGCGGCTACCAGGCGTTGGTCACGGTGAAGGCGGGCAGCTCGGCGATCAACGGCTGGACCGTCAGGTGGACGCTCGGCAGCGGCCAGACGATCAGCCAGGCGTGGAACGGCACGCTGAGCACGAGCGGTTCCGCGGTGACGGTGAAGAACGCCTCCTACAACGGCTCGCTCCCGGCGGGCGGCTCGACCAGCTTCGGGTTCCTCGCCACCGGCACGCCGTCGACCCCCACCCTCACCTGCACCAGCCCGTGACCGCTCACGGCACGGCGGGTCGATCGATGTCCCGTTGACTCCGGAGAGGGCCGGGCAGACGACCCTCTCCGGGCTCCGGCAGGGCCTCTTATGGCGGTGGGAGGCCCTGCCGGAGAACACCACTCTTCACCGCCATCCTGATCAGGGCTTCTGGGTCGCAGGCCATGCCCCGGACACCACTGCGTCTTCTCGGAGCAGAGTTCCTGGTCCAAGCCGGTTCGAGGTGTCCGTACCCGCCGGGTATTGGAGAAAGTGAATTGTCTGATTTCACCCGAAGGCAAGTGCTGCGCTACGGCGCGGCCGGAGCCGGAGCCGCGCTGGCTCCGATCGCGTGGACGGCGGCCGCCCGGGCCGCCGCCGCGGCCCCTCCCGAGGTGCGCGCCGCGGGCGACCTGGCCCTGTGGTACGACGCGAGCGCCGGCACCGACTGGCTGCGCGCGCTGCCGATCGGCAACGGCCGCCTGGGCGCGATGGTGTTCGGCAACGTCGACACCGAGCGGCTGCAGCTCAACGAGGACACCATCTGGGCCGGCGGGCCGTACGACCAGAGCAACACGAGGGGCGCCGGGGCGCTCGCGCAGATCCGGCAGCTGATCTTCCAGAACCAGTGGAGTCAGGCCCAGACCCTGATCGACCAGAACATGCTGGGCAACCCCTCGGCCCAGCTCGCGTACCAGACCGTCGGCAACCTACGGCTCACCTTCGGCAGCACCAGCGGAGTCTCGGAGTACAGCCGGTTCCTGGACCTCACCACGGCCACCACGACGACGACGTACCTGCAGAACGGCGTGCGGTACCGGCGTGAGGTGCTCGCGAGCGCGCCGGACCAGGTGATCGCCATCCGCCTCACCGCCGACAGGGGCGGCTCGATCACGTTCTCCGCGACGTTCGACAGCCCCCAGCGGACCACGCGCTCCAGCCCGGACGGCACGACGGTGGCGCTCGACGGCGTCTCCGGCGACCAGCGGGGCCTGTCGGGCAAGGTCAGGTTCCTGGCGCTGGCCCGGGCCGTCGCCGACGGCGGCACGGTCAGCAGCTCCGGCGGCACCCTCCAGGTGCGGGGCGCCAACAGCGTGACCGTGTACGTCTCCATCGGCTCCAGCTACGTGAACTTCAAGGACGCCGGCGGCGACTACCAGGGCATCGCGCGGCGCTACCTCGACGCCGTCAACGGCAAGACGTATGACGACGTGCGCTCCCGGCACGTCGCCGACTACCAGCGGCTGTTCGGGCGCACCACCCTCGACCTCGGCCGCACCTCGGCGGCGGACCAACCGACCGACGTCCGGATCGCGCAGCACGCGAACACCAACGACCCGCAGTTCTCGGTGCTGCTGTTCCAGTACGGCCGCTACCTGCTGATCTCCTCCTCGCGGCCGGGCACCCAGCCGGCCAACCTGCAGGGCATCTGGAACGACTCGCTGACCCCGGCGTGGGACTCGAAGTACACCCTCAACGCCAACCTGCCGATGAACTACTGGCCGACGAACACGACGAACCTGCCGGAGTGCTTCGAGCCGGTGTTCCGGATGATCAACGACCTCACGGTCAGCGGCGCCCGTACGGCCCGGGTGGAGTACAACGCGGGCGGCTGGGTGACCCACCACAACACCGACGGCTGGCGGGGTTCGTCGGTGGTCGACTTCGCCTCGGCGGGCATGTGGCAGACCGGCGGCGCGTGGCTGTCCACCATGATCTGGGACCACTACCTGTTCACCGGCGACCTCGACTTCCTCCGGCAGTACTACCCGGCGATGAAGGGCGCGGCGCAGTTCTTCCTGGAGACGCTCGTCCAGGAGCCGAGCCTGGGTTATCTGGTGACGAACCCGTCGAACTCCCCCGAGCTGAACCACCACTCGGGCGTCAGCGTGTGCGCCGGCCCGACGATGGACAACCAGATCCTGCGCGACCTGTTCAACGGCTGCGCCAAGGCCAGCGAGGTCCTCGGCACGGATGCGACCTTCCGGAGCCAGGTCCTGGCCGCCCGGGACCGGCTCCCTCCCATGAAGGTCGGCTCGCGCGGCAACATCCAGGAGTGGCTGTACGACTGGGTGGAGACCGAGCAGCAGCACCGGCACATCTCGCACCTGTACGGCCTGCACCCCAGTAACCAGATCACCAAGCGGGGCACCCCCACGCTCTACAACGCCGCCCGCCGGACCCTCGAACTGCGCGGCGACGACGGCACCGGCTGGTCCCTCGCCTGGAAGATCAACTACTGGGCGCGGATGGAGGAGGGCGACCGCGCGCGCAACCTGATCCGCCTCCTGGTCAGGACGGACCGGCTCGCGCCGAACATGTTCGACCTGCACCCGCCGTTCCAGATCGACGGCAACTTCGGCGCCACCTCGGGCATCGCCGAGATGCTGCTGCAGAGCCACAACGGCGAGCTGCACGTGCTGCCCGCGCTGCCGTCGGCGTGGCCGACCGGCAAGGTGCAGGGCCTGCGGGGACGCGGCGGCTACACCGTCGGCGCGACCTGGAGCTCCGGCGCGATCACCGAGATCCTCGTCAAGTTCGACCGCGCCGGCACCGTCAACGTGCGCAGCCGGATCTTCACCGGCACCTACCAGGTGGTCGACGCCGAGACCGGCGGCGCCGTCACCGTCACCAAGCCCGAGGCCGACGTCATCACGCTGCCCGGCGAGGCCGGCCGCACCTATCGCCTGACCGGCTCCGGCAGCACCTCCTCGCCGTCGCCGTCGCCGTCGGCGTCGCCGACACCGGTGCCGTCGACCTACTCGCGGATCGTCAACGCCACCACCGGCCTGGTGCTGGACAGCGGCGGCAACGTGGCGTCGGGGTCGAACGTCAAGCAGTGGAACTGGGACGGCAGCAACAACCTGCAGTGGCAGCTCGTCGACCTGGGCGGTGGTTGGTACCGGATCGTCAACCGCACCAACGGCATGGTCATCGACAGCTGGGGCAACACCGCCAACGGCGCGAACGCCAGGCAGTCGGCCTGGAACGGTGGCAACAACCAGCAGTGGCGCCTGAACAGCGTCGGCAACGGCCGCTACCAGATCATCAACCGCGGCACCGGGACGTCCCTCGACGGCATGGGCTACACCAGCGCCGGCTCCGCCGTCGGCATGTGGGCGCCGAACAACAACACCAACAACCACTGGACGATCAGCGGCGTGTGACCCGGCCGATCCGGGCATGATGGAAAGGAGTGTCGGGGCGGCGGGGGTTCGCCATGAGCACACGACGGAACACACGACGGGACGCACAAGGGGCCACACAAGGGGACGCACAGCGACTGACCCGGCGTGACTTCCTCCAGGGATGCGCGGCGGTCACGCTCGTGGGGGCGTACGGCCCGGCGGGATCCACCCGTCGGCCGGCGCCCGCCGGGCTCCCGCTGCTCGACGCCGCGTCGGTGCCCAAATATGTGGCCGCATTACTCGTTCCCGCCGTGATGCCCACCGCGATGCCGGCCGCGCCCACGGGTGACGGCTCGCTCGACCGCTACGTGATCGGGGTGCGCCGGTTCCGGCAGCAGATGCTGCCCCCCGGCGCACCGGCCACGGCCGTCTTCGGCTACGGCTCGGCCCCGCACCCGGGCACGTTCGCCGTTCCGGGACGAACAATCGAGGCCCGGGTGGACCATCCCGTCCAGGTGACCTGGGTGAACGAGCTGACGGACCGGTGGGGGGATCATCTCCCGCATCTGCTGCCCGTCGATCCGACGCTGCACTGGGCCAACCCGCCCGGCGGCCGGACGGGCCGCGACCGCAGGCCCGAGTTCGCGTCGACCCCCGGGCCGTACCAAGGGCCGGTCCCGGTGGTGACCCACCTGCACGGCGGGCACAGCCCGGACGACAGCGACGGACACCCCGAGGCGTGGTTCCTCGCCGCCGCCGAGATCCCGGACGGCTACGCGCGGGAGGGGTCCCGGTACGCCGGCTTCGCCGCCGCCTACGCGGCCCGGACGGGCGCCGGCTGGCGGGCCGGGTCGGCCGTCTACCGGTACGGCAACGACCAGCACCCGGGCACCCTCTGGTATCACGACCACGTGCTCGGGATGACCCGGCTCAACGTCTACGCCGGCCTGGCCGGGTTCTACCTGCTCCGGGGCGGCCCGGACGACCTGGCGCCCGGCGTCCTTCCCGGGCCGGCGCCCAAGGCGGGGGCGGACGATCCCGCGGGCGCCCGCTGCCACGAGATCCCGATCCTGATCCAGGACAGGACGTTCACGGCGGACGGCTCGCTCTTCTATCCGAACAGCCGCGCGGCCCGCGGGTACGGCGGCCCGTACATCCCGCGCACCGACGTCCCGCCCATCTGGGTGCCGGAGTTCTTCGGCGCCACCATGACGGTGAACGGCCGGACCTGGCCGCTGCTGGAGGTGGAGCGGCGCCGTTACCGGTTCCGCTTCCTCAACGGCTGCAACGCCAGGGTCCTCGACCTCGGCATCGCCGCCTCACCGGTGGCCCGGCCCGTACGATCGGCGCTGCCGTTCTGGCAGATCGGCTCCGACGGCGCGTTCCTGCCCGCGCCGGTCGCGCTCGACCGGCTGCTGCTGGCCCCGGCCGAACGCGCCGACGTGGTGGTCGACTTCACCGGCGTTCCCCCGGGCACCCCGCTCTACCTGGTGAACGAGGGGCCCGACGGGCCGTACCAGGGGGACGCCGCGGCCGCGCCCGCCGATCCCGCCACCACCGGGCAGGTGCTGAAGTTCCTGGTGCGGCCGGCCTCCGGCCGCGACTCCAGCGTGCCACCCGACGAGCTGGAGCTCCCCCGGGCCGCCCGGCTCGGTCCGGCCGTACGGACGAGACGGCTCGCCCTGCTGGAGCAGGGCTCGGCCGTCCGGGGGGCTGGTCCCGTCGCGACCCTGCTGGGCGACGCCGCCGGGCGTGGCTGGGCCGCGAGAAGGTGGCACGACCCGGTCACGGAGAATCCGGGCGTCGGCGATGTCGAGGTGTGGGAGTTCCACAACCTCACTCCGGACGCGCATCCCATCCACATCCACGAGATCCTGTTCGAGGTGCTGGACCGCACGCCGTTCCACGGCTCGGCGCGGCCGGCCCGGCCCTGGGAGCGGGGACGCAAGGACACGGTCATCGCCCTGCCCCGGGAGGTGACCCGGGTCAAGGCCCACTTCGACCGGCCCGGGCTCTTCGTATGGCACTGCCACATGCTGGAGCACGAGGACAACGAGATGATGCGGCCCTACCGCATCGGCGGCTGAGGCTACCGGCGAGGCGAACGGACGGCGAGGCGGACGGGGCGCGACCGGGGCAAAGATTGGCGGGAGAGGCACCAGTTTCGGGGCCGCCGACCTGCACGATGCGACCGCTGCCGGGGCATCACTCCATGCGGGTGGAGGTGAACGGATGGCTCGGTTGCGTGACTTCCTCCAGAGGTTCCGTCCGGCGGGCATACCCGGCGCCGCGGCGCCCGCCGGGGTGCCGGCGGACTACGCGGCCGACCCGGCGACCGAACTGGAGGCGGTCTTCTCCTTCCTGGAGGAGACGCGGGAGCGGTGCGCCCGTGAGCGGCGCGCCGCCCGGCTGCGTGCCGAGGAGACGCGGGACCACGCGCGGGCCCGGGCCGCCGACGTCCTGTCCGCGGCGCGGGTGGAGGCGACGGCCGCGCGGGCGCGGGCCGCGTCGTCGGCCAGGCTGAGGGCGGAGGAGGAGGCCGCGGCACTCCTCCGGGACGCGGAGGCGGCGGCCGAGCGCGTCCGCGAACGCGCCGCGGAGCGGATGCCGGACCTGGTCGCCCTGGCCCTCGCGGAGGTCAGGGCTCTCGCGGGTGATCCGCCGTGACCGCCGCCTGGGTCTCCGGGTCCACCCGGGCGAGGGCGCTCCTGAGCAGAGGGCTCGGCCCGCGCCGGGCCCGCCGTCTCGCCGCCTGCGACTCCTGCGCCGAGGCGGTGGCCGTGCTCGCGCGCTCCTCCTACGGGCACGACGTACGGCCCGGCCAGAGACTGGCCGACGCCCAGTGGGCGGTGCTCGCCACGCTCCTGTGGCACCTGCGCGTCCTGGCCGGCTGGCTCCCGAGGGAGGGCGGCGAGATGATGCGCCTGATCGCCCGGTGGTTCGAGATCGCGAACGTGGACGAGCTGATGTGCCGCCTGAGCGGCCGCCCCGCCGAGCCCGAGTTCGTCCTCGGGTCGCTCGCCACGACCTGGCCGCGGCTGCGGGGGTGCCGGTCGCTGACCGAGATCCGGGCGACCCTGACCGCCTCCCCTTGGGGTGATCCCGGTGGCGCGGCCCGCCGGGAGATCCAGCTCGGCATGCGCCTGTCCTGGGCGGAACGGCTCGCCGCGACCCTTCCGCCCGCCGCCCGGGGCTGGGTCGCCGGCGCGACGGCCCTGCTGGTCGCCCGGGAACGGCACGCGGAGCGCCGTGAGCTTCCGGCCGGGACGGGTGAGCGCTCCTGGGCCCTGCTCGGGCCGGACGCGCTCGCGGCGGCGTCCGTCGCCGACATGACCGCGCGCCTGCCCTCCTCCGCGCGCTGGGCGCTGCTGGAGATCGACGACCCGAGCGGGCTGTGGACCGCCGAACGGCGCTGGTGGAGACGGGTGGAGGACGACGGCCGCGCCCTGCTCGCGGGCTCCGCCTTCTCGGCCGGGCCCGTCCTGGGGGCCGTGGCCGTGCTCGCCGCGGACGCCCGCCGGGTGCGGGCCGCGCTGGAACTGGCCGCGCGGGGAGGCGGCGACGATGTCCTCCTCTGAGTCCTCCTCTCAGTCCTCCTCCGGCGCCGGCCGCCCGCGCCCCGCCACTTCGAACCGCGCCGCCTCGAACCCGGCCGACCCGCGCCGCGCAGCCTCGAACCCCGCCGCCTCGAACCCCGCCGCCTCGAACCCCGCCGCCTCGAACCCCGCCGCCTCGAACCCGGCCGACCCGTACCCCGCCGACCCGCATCCGTCCGGCCCGCACCCGGCCTGGCGGGACGCCCTGCGGCCGGTCCGGATGGAACGGGTCGCGATCGTGGCGCCCTCGCGCGTGCTGACCAACGTGCTGCGGCGGGTCGGGGACGCCGGGCTGGTCGAGCTGTCCACGCCCGCCGACGCCTCCCTGGAGACGGTGGCGCGGGCGGCCGTCGTCCGGGACGAGGTCGCGGCGCTGGCCGGCTGGATGCCCGCCCCGACGGTGCCCGAACTGGCGGGCCGTCTCGCGGCCCTCGGCGGCGCGGTCGTCACGATCTCCCGGCCGAGGGGCGTCGAGGCGCCGTCGCTGCTCCGGGCGGGCGGGCTGCGCGGGTCGCTGAGCCCGGTCGTCTCCACGTACGGGACCGTGCCGTACCGCGACATCGATCCCACTCCGCTCGCGGCGGGGGCGTACGTGGTGATGTTCGGCATGATGTTCGGCGACGCCGGTCACGGGGTGATGCTGCTCGTCGCGGCGGCGGTGCTGTACCGCGCGCACCGGACGGGCCGCCAGGGCCGCGCGGGCCGCCCGAGCGCGCTGGCCCGGTTCGGCCGGGGGTGGCCGTTCGCCCTCGGCGCGGGGGTGACGAGCATCCTGTTCGGCCTGGCCTACGGGGAGTTCTTCGGGCCCACCGGCCTGGTGCCGGTGCTGTGGCTGGCGCCGCTCGCCCGGCCCGTCCAGCTTCTGCTCGCCGCGCTCGGTGTGGGCGCGCTGCTGCTCGGCGCCGCCTACGCGCTCGGCGTCGTCAACCGATGGCGCGAGGGCGGCTGGCCGGTCGCGCTCTACTCCTCGGCCGGGATCGCGGGCGCGGCGCTGTTCACCGGGACCGGCCTGGCCGTCGCCGGGTGGTACACCGGCCTCGATCTCCTCGCGCTGGCCGGCGGCCTGCTCGCCGCCACAGGACTGGTCCTGGCGTTCACCGGCTTCCTGGCCGACGCCGGCGGTGGCCCGAGCGGGGTCGCCCAGGCCGTCATGCGGCTGTTCGACGTGGTCGTACGGCTGGGCGCGAACCTCGTGTCGTTCGCCCGGCTCGCGGCGTTCGGCCTCACCCACGCGGCCATCGGCTCCATCGTCTGGGTGGGCACGACCGCCCTGTGGGCGGGCCGTCCGGTTGCCGCGGTGGTGGTCTTCGTCGTCGGCAACGCGCTCGCGTTCACGATCGAGGCGCTGGTGGTCGGCGTCCAGGCGCTGCGGCTCGAATACTACGAGCTGTTCTCCCGGCTCTTCCAGGCCGAGGGGCGTCCGTTCCGTCCGTGGCGTCTTCCACCGACATCCGGGGAGGCGAGGTCATGTCCGTCTGGATCAGGAGAGGCCTGCAGGCCGTGAACGCCGTCGTCGTGCTCGCCGCCCTCGCCGTCCTCCTCGCGGCGCTCACCGCGGCGGGCGCCCCGAGGGCCGACGCGGGCGGCGCCCAGGGGGCGGTGGCCGCCGCCGCGGCCGTGAACGGGACGGCGCTGCTCGGCGCGGCGATCGCGGTCGGGGTCTCGGCGATCGGCGCGGGCATCGCCGTCGCCTACACCGGGGCCGCCGCCCTCGCCGCGATGAGCGAGCGGCCCGAACTCTTCGGCCGGGCCATCGTCATCGTCGGCCTCGCCGAGGGAATCGCGATCTACGGTCTCGTCGTGGGCGTCATCCTGATCCAGAGGGCGTGACGAGCGTGGGAACCGTGGCCGTGATCGGGGAGGCCGTCCGCGTCGCCGGTTTCGGCCTGGCGGGCGCGCGGGTCCTCGTGGCCGAGGACGCCGCGGAGGTCCGTACGGCCTGGCGGAGCCTCGGGCCCGGGGTGGCGGTCGTGGTCCTCACTCCCCGGGCCGCCGAGGCCCTCGACGCCACCGCGCCGGGGGAGGCGCCCGACGGGCCGCTGACGGTGGTGATGCCGGAATGACGCCCGTGCCCAGAGCGAGCCGAAGGGGCGCGCCGGCGGTCTGGACTGAGGAGCGAGGGACGAGCGACGAGGGTGGATTCCTCGCGCGCCTCCGGCACGACCAGCCAGGTGTGAGCGCCCCGATGAGCGAAGCGGAAACACGATGATGCCCCTGGTGGCGCTGGGAACGGTAGACGGGTGATCACGATGCGGGACGCGCTCGGGCCCGTGACCGAGGCGCTGCTGCGGCAGGCACGGCTGGACGCGGACGCCGTCGCCGGCGCGGCCGAGCGCGAGGCCGCCCGTACGGTCGCCGACGCCCGCCGTGAGGCCTCGGCCGTCATCGCCGACGCCACCCGGCAGGGGGAGGCGGAGGCGGCGGCGCACGCGGCGGCGGCGCGGGCGCGCGCCCGCCGGGAGGCGCGCGGCCGGGAACTGGCCGCCCGGCGGGAGGTCCTGGCCGACCTGCGCGGGCGGGTCGCCGCGGCGGTGCGGGCGCTCCGCGACGATCCCTGTTATCCCCGGCTCGTCGAGCGCCTGGGCGAACTGGCCCGCGAGGCGGGCGGCGCGGATCTGGTGGTGCGCGAGCACCCGGACGGCGGGGTCGTGGCCGAGGGACCGGGCCGCCGGGTCGACTGCTCCCTCACGGCACTCGCGGAACGCGCCGTCGACGCCCTCGGCGCGGAGGTGGAGCGCCTGTGGGCACCGTGACGAGGGTGGACGGCCCGCTGGTCGAGATCGAGGGCCTGGCCGGTGCGGCGATGTTCGAGTCGGTGGTCCTCGGGCCCCACCGGCTGCCCGGCGAGATCATCGCCCTGCGCGGCGACCGGGCCACCGTCCAGGCGTACGAGTACACGGGCGGGCTCGCCCCGGGCCAGCCCGCCGAGCGCCGGGGCGCTCCGCTGTCGGCCCGCCTGGGCCCCCATCTGCTCGGCGGGGTGTTCGACGGGCTGCTCCGCCCGCTCGGCGGCGCGGGCATGTGGCTCGACCCCGCCGCACCGCCCGCCCGTACGGAGGCCCGCTCGTGGTGCTTCACGCCGCTGGCCGGGGAGGGGCGCGCGGCGGCGCGGGGAACGCCCCTGGGCAGCGTCGAGAGCGGGTCGTCACCGCCCTACCTGGTGCTCTCACCCGGCGGCGAGGTGTCGCGGATCAGGCCGGCGGGCCCCTGCCCCTCCGGGGCGCCGGTCGCGGTCGTCGGAGGCGCCGAGGTGGCCCTCGAACGGGAGCAGCCGGTGCGGCGGGCCCTGCCGTACGCCGCCCGGCTCCCCGAGCCGGTCCCCCTGACGACCGGGCAGCGGGTCGTCGACCTGCTGCTGCCGGTGTCCCTCGGCGGCACGGTGGCCGTGCCCGGGGGGTTCGGCACCGGCAAGACCGTGCTGCTGCAGCAGATCGCCAAGTGGTGCGACGCCGACGTGGTGGTGTACGTCGGCTGCGGGGAGCGCGGCAACGAGATGGCGGATGTCGTCGCCGAGCTGGGCCGGCTGGCCGACCCGCGCACCGGCGGGCGGCTCGCGGACCGGACCGTCGTGATCGCCAACACGTCGAACATGCCGATGATGGCCCGCGAGGCCAGCGTCTACACCGGCGTCACGGTGGCCGAGCACTTCCGCGACATGGGCTACGACGTGGTGGTCATCGCCGACTCGACCTCCCGGTGGGCGGAGGCTCTGAGGGAGCTGGGCTCACGCCGCGGCGCGCTCCCGGCGGAGGAGGGCTATCCGGCCGATCTGGCCTCCGCCCTCGCGGCCTTCTACGAAAGAGCGGGCCGGGTGACCACGCTCGGCGGCGCCACCGGGTCGGTCACGATCATCGGCGCGGTCTCCCCGCCCGGCGGCGACATGACGGAGCCGGTCACCGCGCAGACCCAGCGGTTCGTGCGCACCCTGTGGGCGCTGGACCGCGACCTCGCCTACGCGCGGCACTACCCGGCGGTGTCCTGGCCGGGGTCCTTCGCCCGCGACGCGGACGCGATGGCCGCGGCGGTCCCGGGCGGCGCGGAGCGGCGGGGGCGGGTGAGCGGCCTGCTCGCGGAGGCCGAGCGCGTGTCCGCACTGGCCGAGCTGGTCGGAGCCGGCACGCTTCCCCCGCAGGAACGGGTCGCCCTGCTCGCCGGACGGCTGATCGCGGAGGGCTTCCTGCGGCAGAGCGCGCTCAGCCCACGCGACGCCTTCTGCCGGCCGGAGCGCACCGCACTGCTCGCCGACGCGCTGCTCGCGGTCGTCGACCGCTGCCGGAGCCTCGTCGAGGGTCAGGTGCCGGTCGCGCGGCTGGAACAGCTGGACTTCACCCCGATCCTGCGGGCCAAGGAGGCGCCCGAGGAGGAGATCGCAGCCCGGCGCGACGAGGTGCTCGCCGCGCTGGAGGCATCGCGATGACGGTCTGGGCCCCGGTGGAGTACACGGACGTGGTGGAGCTGCGCGGGCCGCTGGTCGTGGTCCGCGCCACCAGGGGCGTCGGCTGGGACGAGCAGGCGTCGATCGAGCTGGAGACGGGGGAGCGCCGGCAGGGTCTCGTCCTGGAGGCCGACCACGACCTCGCCGTCGTCCAGGTCTTCGAGGGCACCGCCGGAATCCGGGCCGAGGGCACCCGCGTCGCCTTCGCCGGGCATCCCCTGCGGATCCCCGTCGGCCCGGGCTGGCTGGGCCGGGTCTGCGACGGCCGCGGCCGGCCGCTGGACGGCGGCCCGCCGGTCTTCGGCGCTGCGGACGCGGCCGTGAACGGCCTCCCCCTCAACCCCACCCTGCGCGAGCCCCCGTCGGAGCCGGTGCTCACCGGTGTCTCCGCCATCGACCTGCTGACCACCCTGGTCCGGGGACAGAAGATCGCCGTGTTCTCCGCCGGCGGGCTGCCCCACCTGGAGCTGGCCGCCCAGATCGCCGCGCAGGCGAACGCCGGAGGCGAGACGTTCACCGTCGTCTTCGCCGCGATCGGGCTGACCCACGCCGACGCGGCGACCGTACGGGACACCCTGGACGAGCGCTCCGCCGCCGGCGAGCTGACCCTGCTGCTGAACCTCGCCGACGACCCGGTCATCGAACGGATCCTCACCCCGCGGCTCGCCCTGACCATCGCCGAGCACCTCGCCTTCGCCATGGGACACCACGTGCTGGTGGTGCTCGCCGACATGACCGGCTACTGCGAGGCGGTGCGGGAGGTGTCGGCCGCACGCGGGGAGATCCCCGCCCGGCGGGCCTACCCCGGCTATCTCTACAGCGACCTCGCCTCCCTGTACGAACGGTGCGGACGGGTGCGGGGACGTCCCGGCTCCCTCACCGTGCTGCCGGTGCTCACCATGCCGGCGGGGGACATCACGCACCCGGTGCCCGACCTCACCGGCTACATCACCGAGGGCCAGATCCTGCTGACCAGGGACGTCGCCCCCTATCCGCACATCGACCCGCTCTCCTCCCTGTCGCGGATGATGCGGTCGGGCGTGGGTCCGGGCCGTACGCAGCCGGAACACGCCGACCTCGCCGCGCAGATCGTCGCCGCCCTCTCCCGCGCCCGGCAGGCGAGGGAACTGGCCGAACTCGTCGGGGAAAGCGCGCTCGGCGAGGGAGACCGCCGTCACCTCGCGCTGGCGGAGGCGTTCACGCGGCGGCTGCTCGCGCAGCGCGGCGACGAGCCCCGCTCGCTCGCGGACACCTTCGACCGTGCCTGGGAGGTCGTCTCCGTGCTCCCCCGCCGGGACCTGACCATGTTGTCGCCCGAAGCGCTCGACGCGGGCTACCGGGGGAGGCGATGAGAATCCGCGTCCCCCCTGGGAGAGCCGGGCGGCTGTGGCTCCGGCACCGGCTGGCCGTGCTGCGCCACGGACTCGCCGTACTCGACCGCAAGCTGCGGATCCTGCGGCAGGAGCGGGACCGCCTCGCCCGCGAGGCCGCCCGCACCGGCCGGGAGTGGGAGGAGGCCTGCCGGGCCGCCGACGCGTGGGTGTCGCGTGCCGCGTTGCTCGGCGGACGGCGGGCGATCCGGCTGGGCGGCGACGGGCGACTCGCCGATGTGCGGGTGGACTGGACCGACGCGATGGGCACGCGCTATCCCCGCCGGGCGCTCTTCCGCCCGCCGGACGAGCCCGGGCCGTCGGCTCCGCTCCCGCTCACCGCCGCGCTCGTCCCCGCCCGTGAGGCCTGCCGCGCCGCGTTGCGGGCCGCCGTGGACCACGCGGTCGCCGCGGAGGCCGCCCGCGTCGTGGCCGCCGAGGAGGAGGCGACCGGCTGCCGCATCCGCGCGCTCCGCGACCACGTCCTCCCCCGCCTGGAAGCGGCGCTGACCGAGGTCGAGCTGTCCCTGGACGAGGCGGAACGTGCCGACGGCGCCCGGATCCGCCGCGCCGCCGCCGCCCGCGAGGCCGAGCAGGACCCCTGAGCAGGACCCCGGAGGCTGATCCATCCGCGGCGACAGGGCAGGAGGTCCCTCGGTTACGGGACCTCCTGCCCTAAGCGGGAGGCGCGGCCCCGGCCACGCTGGAAGAGCAGCGACGGGGTGAGAAGGGGGCGCGTACATGAAAGCGGCAGTCGGCGACCGGCTGATCATCGAGAGCCTTCACCTGGACGGGCCTCGCCGTACGGGCATCATCACGGCCCTCCACCACAGCGACGGGTCCCCGCCGTACGTGGTCAGGTGGCTGGACGAAGAGCACGAGACCCTCATCTTCCCCGGCCCGGACGCCCACGTGGAGCCCCGCCGCGAGCACCGCAGAGAGGAAGAGGCCCGCCCGGCCGCCCGGTGACGGGCGAGACGCGTCCGACGCCGACGCCGTGACAAGCGCGCGGCACGCACGGATCAGCTCCACGGCGAGTGTGGGTTAGCGGCGGGTGCGGGTCGGCCGCTACCGAGTGTGGGCCCGGGCAGGTGCGGGTCGCTGCGCGGCCGCGCGGGTGGGCGAGTGGCTGCGCGGCAGTGCGGGTGCGCGGGTGACTGCGCGGCAGTGCGGGTCGGTCCCCAGGCACATGCGGGTCAGCGTAGGCGGCGCCGGAAGGGCGAGGGGAGCGGCGGTGCGGGTGCGAGCCGTACGCGCGCGTGCACGACCACCGCTCCGTACGGCGTCACGACGACGGGATCAAGGTCGATCCCGGCGACGCCGGGCTGGTCGTCCATGAGACGGCCGACACGGACGATCAGGTCCTCCAGCGCGCGGACGCCGGCTTCCGGCAGGCCCCGGTGACCGTACGGGAGCGCCGCGCGGCACGACTCGCCGATCATCCGCCCGGCCTCGGCCCGGTCGATCGGCGGCACCCGGAAGGCGTGGTCACCCGCGTGGGCGCCCGCCTGGTCATCGGTATTTACACCGGGCAGCCCGGGCCGCCCGGGCGCCGTCGAGCCGGGCCGCACCATGACCAGCGGGCCGAACGTCTCGTACGCGACGCCCCTGACCACCATCTCGACGCCCTCGACGCCGGGACCCGGCTCGGCGCCCGGCTCGGTGCCCTGGACGCCCTCGACGCCGGGACCCGGCCCGGCCACCGTCTCAGCGACCGGCCCGGTGACGCGGATGCCGTAGGCCGCCAGCAGCCGGGCCGCCGTACGGTCGTCCAGCAGGCGCCCCTCGGGATAAGCGGCCAGATCCGCGGCCACGAGGCGGCGGGCGAGCGGCGGATCGACTCCCGGGAGCTCCTCCGGCGCGAGCACCGGCCGTGCCCGCCAGGCGGCGTATCCAGCCGCCTGGGCGAGAGCGTGCGCGGCCCGCTCAGGGGTGGCGTACACCGGGATCCGGCCGTCGATCAGCCCGTCCCATCCGGCCAGGCAGGCGAGCACAGGTTTCGTCGCGCTCCTGGTCGCGGCGGCGATCGCCTCCCAGGTCGGCTGCCTGGCCGCTCCCGGGTCCGGGCCGGACGGCGGGGCGGAAATGACGAGGACGGCGTCGACGCCCGGGTCCGCCAGGACGGCCGTGATCGCGGAAGCGAGGTCGTCCATGTTGCCCAGAACGGCCTTGATCGCGGCGGCGAAGTCGCCCACGCCCCCCGCGTCGGCCTCGGCGGAGCAACCGCCACTGAGATCGCCGCTGAGAGCGGCGGTGGAATGGTCGGTGAGATCGAGGAGGCCGCCGAGGGCCGAGCCCGGGCGGAGCCGGGCGCGGAGCGCCGCGACGGTGGCGGGGCACAGGTCCCCCACAACCAGGCCGGGCCGCTCGCAGGCGCCGGAGGTCACCGCCGCCGCATGGACCGCCGCATGGCCGGAGTCGCTCACGATCGCCACCCGAGGGCCGTCCGGCAGCGACTGGAAGGCGAGCAACCGGGCGGTGTCGAGCATGCCCCGCACGCTGTCCTCCCTGATCGCACCGCACGCGCGCAACAGCGCGTCCACAGCGGCCTCCATGCTCGCCGCACTGAGGCCGGTGCCGGCCGAGCTCGCCCCACCGGAGGCGGCGGCACTCACCGCACCAGACGCGGCAGACTCGGTGCTCGCCCCAGCAGATGCGGTAGCAGCGGTATCCGCCACACCAGACGCGGTGGCGGTGCTCGCTGCAATGGGAGCGGTGGCGGCGGTGATCGCCACACCTGACGCGGTGATGGCGGTGTTCGCTCGGATGGACGGGCTTTCCGGGGCGTGGCGGTCGCGCTTCATCACGATGATCGGTTTGCGGGCGCCGATCCTGCGGGCGATGCGGCCGAACCTGCGCGGGTTGCCGAACGATTCGAGGTGCAGGGCGATGACCCGGGTCGCGGGATCGTCCTCCCAGTATTCGAGCAGGTCGTTGCCGCTGACATCCGCTTTGTCCCCGACCGAGGCGAAGGAGGAGACGCCGAGGCCGAGCCGCCCGGCCCCTTCGAGCAGGGCGACCGCGGCCGTACCCGACTGCGCCATCAGGCCCAGCGGTCCGGCGGCGGGACGTACGGGCAGGAGACCGGCGTGGAGGCGGGCGGCCGTGTTCACGACGCCCAGGGAGCCGGGCCCGACCAGCCGCATGCCCGCCTCGCGGCAGACGCGCAGCAGTTCCCATTCGGCCTCTCGGTCCCCCGCCTCGGCGAATCCGCCGGTGAGCACGACCAGGGCCCGCACCCGGCGGCGGGCGCATTCGCCGGCGACACCGAGCACCGCGGGGGCCGGGACGGCGACCACGGCCAGGTCGACCGGCCCGGGCACGGCGGCGACGCCGGCATGGACGGGCAGGCCACACACCTCGGCCACCGGGGGCATCTCGTCCGCCCGGGACTCCTCCACATCTGGGGACGCGGAGCCTGTCCGGGGCGTCTCCGTCGCGGGGGACAGGTGGGCCTCTGGGGGCATTCGGGCCTTGCACGAGATGTGGGTATCCGGGAACACCTCGGCCGCCGGGGGTGTCTGGGCCGCGCGGGGGGCCACGGGGTGGATCGGGCCGGGA
The DNA here is from genome assembly GCF_016863015.1 of Microbispora amethystogenes. GTDB lineage: Bacteria > Actinomycetota > Actinomycetes > Streptosporangiales > Streptosporangiaceae > Microbispora > Microbispora amethystogenes. The sequence continues at coordinate 186,078 of NZ_BOOB01000013.1, forward strand.
AAGCCTCCGGCGACCAGATCGCGCAGCACGCGGTTGCCCAGGCCGTCGGGGTCGAGAACGTCTCCGATCACGGCCACCGAACCCGGGGTGAAGACGTGCGCCAGCGACCCGCGCTCCGCCTCGTGCGCCCGGGCCTCGATCTCGGCCACGAGCCTCTCGGTGGGCCGGGCGGCGATGCGGATCTCGACCTGCCCCCGCTCGTACCGCTGTTCGACCGGCAGGCCGAGATCGTGCAGGACGCGCAGCATCGCCCGGTTCTCCGGCAGGACGGTGGCGACCAGGTCCTCGACGCCCGCGTCCGCCGCGTCCAGCGCGACGTGCTCCAGCAGCAGCGTGCCGAGCCCCTGGCCGTGCACCCGGTCGTCCAGCAGGATCCCCACCTCGGCCTCTGCCCCGCCGGGGCCGGGGATGCACTCGGCCACGCCGACCACGAGACCGCCGGCCGACGCGACCAAGGCGTGCCCGAGGTATTCCGGACCGGTGATCAGGTCCATGTACGCGTGGGCCGAGGCGGTGCCCCCGGCGAAGAACCTCAGGTACGCCGAGCGCGGGGACGATCGGGCGATCAGTTCGTGCAGGGCCGCGCGGTCCGACGGCCGCAACGGGCGGATGTGCGCCATGCCGCCGTCACGCAGCAGGACGTCACACGCCTCGGCGACGCTTCGGGTCATGGTCCCAGCGTCGGCCGTCGCCGGGCCCGGCCCCAGGGACTTCCTCCCCCGTCAGGAGGGACCCTGGTCCCCAGTCCATCGAGAGCTGGTGGCCGCCTGCGACAGCCGGTCGCGGGGCGGTCGTCTGCCCTCGGCAGACATTCCGGCGGTCGGCGGGGGTGGGGCGGATACAAAGGCGGCATGCCTGTTTCACCGAGCACGAGTTACCGGGATCGGCTGAACGAGAAGCTGTTCCAGCAACGGACACTGCTGTTGACCGGAGAGGTCGACGACGAGATGGCCGAGCGGGTGTGCGCCGAGATGGTGCTGCTGGCCTCGGCGGACCCCGAACGCGACATCATCCTCTACATCAACTCACCCGGCGGGTCGGTGCTGGCCGGCCTCGCGATCTACGACACGATGAAGCTGGTCCCGAACGACGTGGTCACCGTCGCGCTCGGGATGGCGGCGAGCATGGGGCAGGTGCTGCTGGCCTCCGGCACGCACGGCAAGCGGATCAGCCTCGCGCACAGCCGGATCATGATGCACCAGCCGTCGGCCGGCATCGGCGGCACGGCGATCGACATCGCGATCCAGTCCGAGAACCTCAGGTACATGAAGCGGCAGTCCGAGGAGATCCTCGCCGCCGAGACGGGCCGCAGTGTCGAGGAGATCTCCGCCGACAGCGACCGGGACCGCTGGTTCACCCCTGAGCAGGCCCGCGACTACGGGATGATCGACGAGATCGTCGGCTCCTTCCGCATCCTCGCGCCGTACGCCGCGCCCAACCGGATGGGGTTCGCGTCATGAGCCAGTACACGATTCCGTACGTGATCGAGAAGACGCCGGTCGGGGAGCGGTCGTTCGACATCTTCAGCCGGCTGCTCAACGAGCGGATCATCTTCCTCGGCACCGAGATCGACGACGGCGTCGCGAACGTCGTGATGGCGCAGTTGCTCCACCTGGAGGCGGACAGCCCGGACCAGGAGATCAACCTGTACATCAACTCGCCCGGCGGGTCGTCGACCGCGATGCTCGCGATCTACGACACCATGCAGTTCATCCGCGCGAAGGTCGCGACGTACTGCATGGGCCAGGCGGCCTCCGCGGCCGCGGTGCTGTTCGCCGCCGGAGCCCCCGGACGGCGGTTCGTGCTGAACCATTCCCGCGTGCTGCTGCACCAGCCGTCCACCCAGGGGCAGGGCACCATCTCCGACCTGGCACTCCAGGCGGCCGAGGTGATGCGTATGCGCACGCAGACCGAGGAGATCCTCAGCCGCCACACCGGGGTGGACATCGAGCGGCTGCGCAGGGACACCGACCGGGACCGGATCTTCAGCGCCCGCGAGGCCATCGAGTACGGCCTGGCCGACGAGCTGATCGACACCCGCGCGGAGCGCTGACGCTCACGCCGCCAGCAGCAGCGTCGTGCCGGACGCGCCGCGCCCGGCGATCCGGCGCGACGCCGTGATCCGCCGTACGGCACGGGTGAGCAGGTGCTCGATCGGCAGCCCGAGCGCGTCGCACACCGAGTGCAGCATCTCCGACGACGGCTCCTTGCGGCCGCGCTCGACCTCCGACAGATACTGCTTGGACATCCCGACCGCACGCGCCACGTCCTCGAGCGTGCGGTCCTGGTCCAGCCGCTCGTCGCGGAGGATCTCGCCGTACACGGTGCGCAGCAGCCGGTCGGGGCCGTCGGGAGTCTCCGGGCCGCGCTTCTCGCCGTCCCGGCGCGTCCGGATGTCGACGACCACTGGTCGGCCCGAAGCTGCCATGCCTGGAGTCTGACACGACCGGATCTCCGGCGACACGCCTGTTCGCGCACAGAGGAGCGGCCGGCCTCCGAGATTCAGGAACCGGCGGCGGGAGGGCGGACGGCGTTCACGTAGTAGAGCACCGGCCCGACGGTGCCCGTGCTCTCGACGCGGAGACCGGCGCCGGGCACCAGGGTGGCGAGCAGTTCCGGCATGGTGGGCCGCACCGCCGGACCCGCCACGATTGCGGCCAAGCGGGCGGCGAGGGGGTTGACCGGCGGGCGGAACTCGGCGATCAGCAGCCGTCCGCCCGGCCGCAGGACGCGGAACATCTCCCTCACGGCGGCGCCTCGGGCCGAGCCCGGCATGTGGTGCACCGCGAAGCTGGAGACCACGATGTCGAACGAGGCCTCCGGGAAGGGCAACGCCTGTCCCTCGCCCACCTCGTAGGAGCAGTTGCCGGGGGAGCGCCGGCGCGCGTGCTCGATCATCGGAAGTGACGGGTCAAGCCCGATCACCCGCCCCTCGGGGCCCACGAGAGGGGCCAGCACCCGGCTCAGGTAGCCGGTGCCGCAGCCGACGTCCAGAATCCGATCGCCCGGCCCTGTCCCGGACAACGCGGCCAGCCGGGTGAAAACGCTGCGTCGGAAACCCGCGGCGGGAGAGCACCGACCGCCGGGTACGGCGCACCCGCAAGGCCGTTCAGCAGGCGCTGATAGAGCTGGTCCTGGAGAAGGGCTACGAGGCGGTGACCGTCACGGATCTGATCAACCGCGCGGACGTCGGCCGCTCGACCTTCTACGCGCACTTCACCGACAAGCAGGACGTGCTGTTCAGCAACCTCGACGAGCTCTCCGGCCTGCTTCGTCTCGCTCCCGCGGCCGCGCCGGACACGCTTTTCGCGTTCAGCCTGCCGATGTTCGAGCACCTGCACGAGCAGCGCCGGCTGGCGCGCGCGTTGCTCGGGCGGCGCGGAGGCAGCGCCGTGCTCGCGCGCGGCGAACAGATCCTGGCCACGGTCGTACGCGACGAACTGCTGGCGGCCCTCCCTCCGCGCAGCACGCCGCCGCCCTCGCTCGACCTGCTGGTGACCTGCGTCGTGGGGGCGTTCATGGCGCTGCTGCGGAAGTGGGCGGACGGCGAGATCACCGCCACGCCCACCGAGATGGACGCGGCGTTCCGCGCCGTGGTGACGCCAGGTGTGGAAACCGCCCTATCGGCAGGCCGAAGACCGTGAGGTCGCTCAGGTGAACAGGCTGAGGACTCGCTTTCCTTGCCGCTCCAACGCGTCGCCGGCGTTGCGCTCGGCGAACAGACCGCCCGGCCCGAGCATGCGCAGCCAGACGAGGGCGAGCAGACGCCGGATTTCCCGGACGCGGTCCGCCTCCGCCGTGGTCAGATCGAAGTGTTCCAGCAACGCGGAGCCGTCGAACTCCCCGTCGAACCGGGAGATGTGCTCGACGACCTCGGCGAGTTCGAAGGCACGGTCGCTGCGGCCGGAGTCCTCCCAGTCGACCAGCCGCACGCGCTCGCCGTCCCACAGGTAGTTGGCCAGGTTGCCGTCCGACAGGCCGAACACCGGCGTGACCGTCGCCTCGGCCAACTCGTCGAGCGGGTAGCTGTCGAGCCACTCCGCGCCCACCGCGAAGGCCCCCTGCACCAGCGGGTCCTCGCCCGGATACGGCCACTCCGCACGGAGCCGCCGGACCTTCGCCACCGCCACACCCGGGTTCCACGGCGACGGAGCCAGGCCGGCCACCACGAACTCGGGCACCGACGTGTGCAGGGTGGTGATCGCCTCAGCCATGGCCTCGATCTGTCCGGGCGTGACGGCCCGCCCTCGGAGCGGAACCCCGTCCAACCTGGACATCACGATGACCGGCGGCTCGGCGCGTAGATCCGCCTCCAGGGGAAGCGGAGCCAGGCCGGGCGCGTACCGCGCCAGCAGGTTCAGGGCACGCCATTCCCGCTTGTGCTCGCCGCGGTCCCAGGACGCGTACGTCTTCACGACCCCACCGGCGGACATCTCGATGCCGTGGGTGCTGGACTGGCCGGTCATGTCGTCCTCCGGCGGTCGTGGTGGGCCGCTTCGGGGGCGGGTGGATTGTCGGGTCCGGACGTTACGCTGCCGGGATGACCGACGTCACGCAGAAGATCGAGCGGATCAGGCCGCAGCAGTTTCACAAGATCGGCGGCCTGGAGGACTGGCGGGTGCTGGGTGAGGGGGCGTGCGCCTACTTCCGCACCGGGTCGTTCGCGGCCGGGGCCGCGCTCGTGCGGGCGATCAGCGAGCTGCCCGGCGTGGGGAGCGGGCACCCGGACGTCGACCTGCGCCACGAGGGTGTCACGGTACGGCTGATCACCATCGCGGACTTCTACGGGCTGAGCGACCGGGACGCCGAACTGGCCCGGCGGATCTCGGAGGTGGCCCGGACGCTCGGCATCCCCGCCGATCCCTCGGCCGTGCAGAGTGTGCAGGTCACCGTCGACGCCCTCGCCGGCGCCGAGGTGGTGGCGTTCTGGCGGGCGCTGCTCAGCTACGAGGACCGCGCGAACAGCCCGGAAGACCTGATCGACCCGCACCGTCGCGGCGCGGCGTTCTACTTCCAGCAGATGGACGCGCCGCGCCCGCAGCGCAACCGGGTCCACGTCGATGTCTGGGTGCCGTACGACCAGGCCGAGGCGCGGATCGCGGCGGCGATCGCGGCCGGCGGCCGCCTGGTCTCCGACGCGTACGCGCCGTCGCACTGGGTGCTGGCCGACCCCGAGGGCAACGAGGCCTGCGTGGGCGTTGCGGGCTGGATCGACCCCGGCCCGCGCGACCGGTAGGAGTCGTCCGCCGCCGTCGGGGCCGTGGGCGCCGCGGTCGTGGTTCAGCCTGGTTCCATCCGGGACCGCCGGAACCGGCGTGGCACGTCGGCCCAGCGGGCGTGGATCGCCGTCATCGCCCGTTCCAGGGTCCGTTCCGGGGGTGCGTCGGTGTCGATCTCGGTCGCGTCGGGCCAGGGGGTCGTCGTCGCCGTCATCGCCGCGGCGATCGCCTGGTCCGCGTCCGATATGCCGCCGACGCGGCGTGCGAGGCGTTCGGCGGTGACCTCGGGAGGGGCGACGCAGCACAGCGCGGTGAGATGGGTGGAGGTACGCCGGGCCAGGCACGCCGCGGCGGCGCGGTGCGCGGCGTCCGTCCAGGAGGCGTCCACGACGACCGGCTCGCCGAGCCCGAGCAGCCGCTCGGCCCTGGACAACAGCTCGGCGTAGGTCCGTTCGGTGGACTCCGCGCGGTAGATGCCCTCGCCGAAGGGGGCGGCCGCGGGCTGGTACGGCGATATGCCGGCGAGTTCCTTGCGGAGGCGGTCGCTGGTCAGCAACGTGCAGCCGAGCCGGTCGGCGACGGCGGCGGCCAGGGTCGACTTACCGGTCCCCGGGAGCCCGCCGACGAGGACCAGGGTGACCTCACCCGCCTGAAGGTGGCCCAGCGTTAGCTCGGCCAGACGCCGGGCCGCCCACGCCGCCGCGTCGTCCCCCTGGCCATGGCGCAGACAGGCGACCTTGGCGCGAACGAAGGCCCGGTAGGCGACGTAGTGATGCCACAGCGAGGGCGGTGAGGGGTCGCCGGAGAACTCGGCGTACCAGCACAGGAACGACTCCGCCAGGCGAGGCGCGCCCAGTCGCTCCAGATCCATGGCGAGGAAGGCGGCGTCGTCCAGGCCGTCGACGAAGCGGAGCCGGTCGTCGAACTCCAGGCAGTCGAGGATCCGGGGCCCGTCGTCCAGGCAGAAGATGTCGTCGGCGAGCAGATCGCCGTGCCCGTCCACGATCCGGCCTTCCGCGACCCGGGCGGCGAAGAGCGGTCCCCGGCCGTCGAGATATCGCAGCGTGAGCCCTTCGATCTCGCCGAGGACATCGGCGTCGAGGACCGCCTCGGGCAGCGCCCGCACCTCACGGAAGCTCGCGGTCCAGCGAGATCGCAGCGCCTGCCCGCTCCCCTGTTCGTCGATCCGCGGACTGTGCGGAGATCGGGCGTGCATGCCCGCGATCATCCGCGCGACCCGGCACAAGGCGTCCTCCACCGGTGCTCCCGACTGGACCAGCGCGGACAACCGGCGTTCGTCCGGCATCCGCCGCATCACCACGAGGTGCTCCCGGACCCGTCCGTCCGGGCCGGACACGTCGGCCACTCCTTCGTAGACGTCCGGCGCCAGGCGGCGGTTGAGCTCGACCTCCTTGTGGCACATCACCCGCCGGGCCTCCAGCGTCGTGAAGTCCAGGAAGCCCAGATCGACCGGCTTCTTCAGCTTGAAAGCGTGATCCCCGAGGAGGATCACCACCCCGGCGTGCGTCTCCTTGACCTGCGCCCACGGCCTCATCGAGGTGCCCCCGTCCCCGGTCGGTGCCAGGACAGCGTCTCCATGTCCGCTTCCTGGAGACATTCCCCCGCACGGACTCCTCCCCTCGCGGGTTTTCCGGCCGCGTCCCAGGGGATTTTCGGTCCGGAGGGCCGAGGAGGCGGCGATGACCTGGGGGCCGATTCGGAAAACAGGACAGGAGGCGGCGCGGTCCAACCTGACGGACTACGAACGTGAGCGCCGCGGCTTCTCCTGGCGGACGGCGCGGCGAGCACTGACCGGCCTGCCCGGTGGCCGGGGGCTGAACATCGCCTATGAGGCCGTGGACCGCCACGCGGACACGCCGCGACGCGATCACGTGGCGCTGCGGTGTGTCGGCAGGGACGACAAGGTCACCGAGATGACCTACGAGGATCTCCGCCTCGCCACCAACCGCTTCGCCAACGTGCTCCGCGGCATGGGGATGGGCAGGGGCGAACGGGTGTTCACGCTGCTCGGCCGGGTGCCCGATCTCTATGTGACCGTCCTGGGAACGCTGAAGAACCTGAGCGTGCTGTGCCCGTTGTTCTCCGCCTTCGGCCCCGAGCCGGTCCGCGAGCGGCTGCGCCTCGGCGACGCGCGCGTCCTGGTGACCACCCCGGAGATCTACGCCCGGAAGGTCGCCGTGATCCGCGAGTCGCTGCCCGGTCTGAAGCACGTGCTGGTCACCGGTGACGCTCCCCCGCCGCAGGGCACCGCGTCCCTGCGGGAACTGATGGCCGAAGCGTCGGCGGAGTTCGAGATCCCCTCCACCGACCCGGAGGACATGGCGCTGCTCCACTTCACCAGCGGGACGACGGGGACTCCCAAAGGCGCCGTCCACGTACACGAGGCGGTGGTCGCCCACCACGTCACCGCCGCCTACGCCCTCGACCTGCGCCCCTCCGACGTCTTCTGGTGCACCGCCGACCCCGGCTGGGTCACCGGAACGTCGTACGGAGTCATCGCGCCGCTCAGCCTGGGCGCCACTCTCGTCACGGACGCGGGCGAGTTCGACGCGCGGCGCTGGTGCCGCGTCCTCCAGGACCAGCGGGTCACCGTCTGGTACACCGCCCCGACGGCGCTGCGCATGCTCATGCGCCATGGCGACACCCTTCCGGGCGAGTACGACCTGTCCGGGCTGCGCTTCGTCGCCAGCGTGGGGGAGCCGCTCAACGCCGAGGTGGTGGTGTGGGGGCCGCGCGCACTCGGCCTGCCGATCCACGACAACTGGTGGCAGACCGAGACCGGCGCCATCATGATCAGCAATTTCGCCGCGACGGACATCAAGCCGGGGTCCATGGGCCGTCCGCTTCCCGGCATCGAGGCGGCCGTGCTGGAACGAGGCCCGGACGGGCGTGCCCGCGTCGCCGACGGCCGGGTGCGGGTGCTGGAGGAACCCGACGTCGAGGGGGAGCTCGCGCTCCGCCCCGGCTGGCCCTCGATGTTCCGCGGCTATCTCGGCGACCCCGGAAGGTACCGCAAGGCGTTCGCCGGAGGCTGGTACCTGAGCGGCGACATCGTCCGCAGGGACCGGGACGGTTACTTCTGGTTCGTCGGCAGGTCGGACGATGTGATCAAGTCGGCGGGGCATCTCGTCGGGCCGTTCGAGGTGGAGAGCGTGCTGATGGAGCATCCCGCCGTGGCGGAGGCAGGGGTGATCGGCAAGCCCGACCCGGTGGCCGGCGAGCTGGTGAAGGCCTTCGTCGCGCTCAACACCGGTTTCGAGCCGACCGAGAGGCTTCGGCTGGAGCTGATCGCTCTTGGCCGGCGCCGCCTCGGTGCGGTCGCCCCGAAGGAGCTGTGCTTCGACCAGAACCTGCCGCACACACGCAGCGGCAAGGTCATGCGCCGCCTGCTCAAGGCGCGGGAGCTCGGACTGCCCGAAGGCGACGTCTCGGCCCTTGAGCGCCACGAAGGAACCGCACCGTGACAGTCCCGCCCCCGAAACGAAGGGCCTGCCGCTCACGCCCGGGCGTGGGCGGCGAGGAAGTCCGCTCCCCCGGCGATGGTGGCGAAGGCCGGGTAGTCGTCCTCCTCGATCCGGCACCCGCCGGATTCGCTGAGCGTCTGCACGTAGGTGAGGAAGTCGAGCGAGTCCAGCTCCAGGGCGTCGCGGATGTCGGCGTCCCGCGGTAGTGCCGCCGGGTCCATGTCCGGCGCCACCTGGCGCAACGCGGTCATGACGACTTCCTGAGCGCGCTGTGGCGTCATAGCGTCTCCGGCCGGTCGAGTAGCCGCCCGAGGATGCCGAGGAACCGCCCGCCGGTGTAGCCGTCGGTCGCCCGGTGATCGGCGGCCAGCGTGCAGGTCACCAGCGGCCGGACACCCAGCAGCCCGTCGACGGCCCACGGGCGATCGACGATCTTCCCGAAACCCACCAGGGCCACCTGCGGCGGGTAGATGACGCCGTGCACCGCTTCGACTCCCTGGTCGCCGAGGTTGGTGACGGTGATGGTCGCCTCGGTCATCTCGGCGCCGCGCAGCCGCCCGGCGCGCGCACGGGCGACCAGGTCTTTCAGAGCGGCCATGAGATCCTCGAGTTCGAGGCGGGCCGCGTCGTGCAGGGCCGGGGCGATCAGTCCGCCGCCTCTGAGCGAGATCGCCACCCCCAGATGCACCGCCTCGCCGGGGACGAAGGCGTCGTCGACCCAGAAGCCGTTCAGGCGCGGCACCTCGGCGGCGGCGCGGGCGGCCGCCTTGAGGAGCAGGGCCGCGGGGAGCAGCCGGCGTGAGACCGGCAGATCGTGGTTGCGCTCGCGCAACCACGCGAGAGCCCGGGTGAGGTCCACGGTCGTGCTCAGGTAGTAGTGCGGAATCTCCCGCTTCGACCTGGCCATCGCCCGTGCGATCGCCTGGCGCATCGCCTCCCGCCGGCGTTCCTGGTCAGCCCCCGGCACGGCTCGCGCCCCGGCAGGCTCGGCCGGTGGCCGCGCGGCCTCCTCCACCGCCTCGGGCGGCGGTGGCCCGGCACCCCGTTCGGCCGCCTCCCGCACGTCCTGGGCGCGGATCGCCCCGCCCCGCCCCGTGCCGTGGACGCCGGCGAGGTCGACGCCGAGTCGCGCGGCGAGCCCGCGCGCCAGCGGTGAGACCCTGGCCTCCGGTGCGGGCTCCGCGTGCTCGACGTCCGCGCGGGTCACCCGTCCCTGCGGACCCGTCCCGCGCAGGCGGGCGATGTCCACTCCGCGCTGCTCGGCGAGGTGCCGTACCAGAGGTGAGGCGACCGGTGCCGGAGCGTGCGGCGCGCCCGGCGCCGACGGGAGCCGTCGTGGGCGCGCCGCCCTCTTCTCCGGCGAAGCGGGCACCGCTTCGGGAGACACCGCTTCGGGAGACACCGGTTCGGCCGCAGGCGGGGCGCCGGTGATCACGGCGAGGGCCGTGCCGACCGGCACCCGCCGGCCGGTCCCCACCAGCAGGCTCTCGACCGTCCCCGTGTGGAAGGACTCGACCTCGATCATGGCCTTGTCGGTGTCTATCACCGCGACGACGTCGCCTCTGCGGATCCGGTCCCCCGGCTTGACCAGCCACTCGGCCACGGTGCCCGACTCCATGTCCGCGCCGAGCGAGGGCATCACGAACTCCGCGCGCTCGTTCACGAGGCGACCGCCTCTCGCGCCGCAGCGACGATCGACGGCACCTGGGGGAGGGCGGCCTCCTCCAGGTGGCGGGCGTAGGGGATGGGGACCTCGGCCGTACAGACCCGCTGGATCGGCGCGTCCAGCTGGTAGAAGGCCTGCTCCGCGATCCGGATGCCGATCTCGGCCGACAGGCCGCCCGACCGCCAGCCCTCGTCCACGATGACGGCCCGGTGCGTCCTGCCGACCGACTCCATGATCGTGGCATCGTCGAGCGGGCGCAGGACACGCAGGTCGACGACGTCCGCCTCGGTACCTTCCGCGGAGAGCACGTCGGCGGCCGCCAGCGCCTTCCCGGTCGTGCCGCCGTAGGCGATCAGTGTCACGTCCTTGCCGGAACGCCGGAGCGCGGCGGAGGTGATGTCCACCTGACCGGGACCCGGCTGCCCCGAGACGCCGTACAGCGAGCCGTGCTCGAAGATCAGGACGGGATCGGGGTCCTCCAGGGCCGGCCAGAGCATGCCGCGGGCGTCCTCGACGGTCGCGGGTGCGAGGATCCGCAGGCCGGGAATGTGGGCGTACCAGCCTTCGAGGCTGTGCGAATGCTGCGCGGCGAGCTGCCGCCCGGCTCCGGTGGTCATCCGGATCACCAGCGGGACGTTCAGCTGCCCGCCCGACATGTGCAGGAGCGTCGCGGCGTTGTTGAGGATCTGGTCGAGGGCCAGCAGGCTGAAGTTCACCGTCATGATCTCGACGATGGGCCGCATCCCGCCCAGCGCGGCGCCGATACCCGCACCGACGAAGGCCGCCTCCGACAACGGGGTGTCACGGACGCGCTCGGGGCCGAACTCCTCCAGCAGTCCCAGACTCACCGCGAAGCAGCCCCCGTACGCGCCCACGTCCTCGCCCATCAGGAACACGCGATCATCGCGGCGGAGCGCCTCGCGGATCGCCTCCCGCATCGCCTCGCGATAGGTGATCGTGTTCGCCGCGCTCACGACGCGGCCTCCACCGGCCCCACGCGCGCCCTGCCGCTCGTCTCGGACGTCTCGCTGTAGACGAAACGGGACAGGTCCTCCACCGGCTCGACGGGCGCCTGCTCAGCGAAGGCGACGGCGTGGTCGATCTCCTCCGAGATCTCCTTCTCCAGCACGGCGAGGTCGTCGTCCGTGATCTCACGCTCCGCCTTCATCGAGGCGACGAGGGCATCGATGGGGTCGCGCTTCTTCCACTGTTCGATCTCCTGCTTGCTCCGGTAACGGTCCGGGTCGTACATGGAGTGGGCGCGGAAGCGGTAGGTGCGCGACTCCACGAGATGCGGCCCGGCCCCGGCGCGGATCGCCTCGGCGGCTCGGGCCGCCGCGTCCGCGACCGCCAGCACGTCCATCCCGTCCACCGGCCACGCCGCGACGCCGTATCCCGCCGCGCGAAGGGCCAGATCGGTCTGCGCGTGCGACCTGGCCAGCGCGGTGCCCATCGCGTACAGGTTGTTCTCACAGGCGAACAGCACCGGCAGCCGCCAGAGCGCCGCGAGATTCAGGCATTCGTGGAACTCGCCCTCGGCCACCGCGCCGTCGCCGAAGAAACACACGGTCACCCGGTTCCGGTCCTGCATCTTGTCAGCGAGGGCGAGCCCGACCGCCAGGGGAAGGCCACCGCCGACGATCGCGTTGCCGCCGTAGAAGCGGCGGGCGACGTCGAAGAGGTGCATGGAACCACCGCGGCCCCGGCTGCACCCCGTGGCCTTGCCGTACATCTCCGCCATGATCGTCGTGGCGGGCACTCCACGGATCAGCGCGTGCCCGTGTTCCCGGTAGGTGGAGACGACCACGTCGTCCGCGGTCAGCGCATGAGAGACGCCGACGGCCACCGCCTCCTCACCGATGTAGAGGTGCATGAATCCACGGATCTTCTCGCCGCTGTACAGCTCGACGCAGCGTTCCTCGAACCGCCTGATGCGCAGCATCTGGCGCAGGAGGTCCCGATGCGACTCGGCCCGCGCGCTCTTCTTTCCAGCCATAAGGTCCGCCTCGTGTGCGGCTCGCTCCCCTCGCCCCGACCGTCCGGTCCCGGGTCGAGGCGCCCTGTCTCGCGATCCCGGTACGCCTCGTCCGGGACAGGCATCTCGCTTGTGGCCTTACCCACAGACAGTGCGGTCCACTTCCCGGATCGGGTCATCGACCGGCGATGCGAGGCGCTCATCCTGACCGGACCGGTCTCCCGCCGCGCGAGATCGAGGGCGTCGCGGGTATCACCAGCCCGGACGTCCACGGCGTCGCTACCTGATTCGTCCGCAGTACTCCGGTCTTTAGGCCGGGGGTGAAGCGGACTCGCCCGCGTAGCGGGGCAGGAAAGCCGATCCGCCGCCAAGGCGGATCGGCGTCCAAGCGGGCTCACACGGGGCGGTTCTGCTGTTCAATGTACTGGCGCAGGACGCTGATCGGTGCGCCGTCCACGCTCCCGGCGAAGTAGGAGCCCGACCACAGCTCGTTCGCCCGGTAATAGTGGCGGGACAGGGCGACCTTGGGCGGGAAGTTCACCAGCAGGTGAACGTTGCTGGCCTCGCCGGTGAACTCGGCCGGTTCGCACTCGAAGTCCGCGCAGAGGTCCCGCGTGATCTGCTCCATGCGCTCCAGGTGTGCCCCGGTGAACACCCGATGCCGGAACCTGGTCACGAAAACCAAGTGAGCATGCAGGACGAAAACACAGCGCCTGCCAGTTCTGATGCCTCCCTGTAATCGGTCATGCACCCTCGGTAAAATCATGGTGTGCAGCTCAGGTACAACTACCGCCTCTATCCGACGCCGGGCCAGCGTCATGCCCTGGCCCGCGCGTTCGGGTGCGCCAGGGTGGTGTTCAACGACGGGCTGCGCGCACGACACGACGCACGCGAGAACCGACAGCCGTACATCTCAGATGGGGAGTTGTCCAAGCGGGTCATCACGCAGGCGAAGAACACCCCGGAACGTTCCTGGCTGAAAGAGGTCTCCGCCGTGGTGTTACAGCAGGCGCTCGCCGACCTGAACACCGCCTACCGGAACTTCTTCGCCTCCCTGACGGGGAAGCGGAAGGGGGCGAAGGTCGCCCCGCCCCGCTTCCGGTCACGCAAGGACAACCGGCAGGCGATCCGCTTCACCCGCAACGCCCGGTTCTCCGTCACCCCCGGCGGGAAGCTGCGCCTACCGAAGATCGGTGACGTTCCGGTTC
>NZ_BOOB01000014.1 GCF_016863015.1 Microbispora amethystogenes
GACCGCGACGTCGGGCCGGCGCGCCTGGTGCAGCCCGAGCTCGTGGTCAGGGAGAGCACGGCCGCCGCTCGACCGGCCTCGGCGTAGCCGGGGACATGCGTCGGCGATCGGGGCGATGATTTCGGGCACGCGTGGGGTGCCGGCCGCTCCGGTGCGCACCACCGCGGCTCTGGACCGCTCCGCCGCCACTCCAAGCGATCACCGCCGGTGCCGGCGAGGCCGGCGAACAGGCGTTTCCGGACACGCTATGCGCTCCTCGGGCAGTTCTGTTAACGATAACACAGCGTCCCGGCCCATGGGTGAGCGTTAACAGCCGAGATTAGGTCAACAGTTAAAGCCGATGTGGCACATCCGTCAATATGGTGTTACCAGGATGTTTCGGCGTAACCGGACCGTGACCGGCACCCTCCTTGACGCAGGGTTGTGTTAACGCTCACAGTTCTTGCCAAGCAGTTGAGAGGAGCGACCGTGGGACCCAGCGTCGAGCGCCGCCCGCCCGTCATGGCCGACGTGGCCAGGCTGGCCGGAGTGTCGCACCAGACGGTCTCGCGGGTGCTCAATGATCATCCGAACGTCCGCGCAGAGACCCGCACCCGGGTCATGCGGGCCATCGACCAGCTCGGATACCGCCGCAACCTCGTCGCCCGGGCACTGGTCACCAAGCACTCGCGCACGCTGGGCGTCGTCAGCTTCGACACGACGCTGTACGGCCCGGCGAGCACGGTATACGGAATCGAGCAGGCCGCAAGGGACGCGGGCTACTTCGTGAGCATCGTGAGCCTGCGGACCATCGACAGGGCCGGCGTGAACGACGCGATCGGCTACCTCGCCGAGCAGGGCGTCGACGGCATCGTCGTCGTCGCTCCGCAGCGATCGGCGGCCCGTGCGCTCGACGACCTGCCGGCGGGCATGCCCGCCGTGGCCGTCGAGGGCTGGCATCAGGGCGACGTCTCCGTGGTGAGCGTCGACCAGGTCGAGGGAGCCAGGCTGGCGACCTCGCACCTGCTCGGCCTCGGCCACGAGACCGTCTGGCATGTCAGCGGCCCCGCCGACTGGCTGGAGGCCGAAGGGCGATGCGAGGGCTGGCGCGCGGTGCTGACCGAGGCGGGGCGCCGCGTACCCGACCTGCTGACCGGGGACTGGAGTCCTCGATCGGGCTACCAGGCCGGGAAGCACCTCGCCGCGATGGTCGGCGACGTCACCGCGGTGTTCGTCGCCAACGACCAGATGGCGCTCGGCCTGCTGCGGGCGTTCACGGAGGAGGGGGTGAAGGTCCCCGAGCAGATCAGCATCGTGGGCTTCGACGACATCCCTGAGTCGGAGTTCTTCTCCCCACCGCTCACCACCATAAGACAGGACTTCGGGGCCGTCGGCAGGCGCAGCATCGACGTGCTGCTCCGGCAGATCGAGTCGAGCGAGTCGTTGCCCCATGAACGGCTCGTGGTGCCTCCCCAGTTCGTACGAAGGGGAAGCACGACCGGCGTGCGCTAGCCGTACGGAAATCAACCAAATGATCAGCGCTGACCACCTGACCTGTGTTAGCGCTAACAGCGATGAAAGGATCCCCCCAGTGTTGAAGAGGATCTCGGCACTGATCCTGGCGGGCGTCACCGCCCTGACGATGGCCGGATGCAGCGGTGGCGGCGACGGCGACTCGTCGGCCAGCGGCGGCTCGGCCGGCGGTGGCGACGACAAGATCGTAATGGGCTTTTCCCAGGTCGGCGCGGAGAGTGGCTGGCGTACCGCCAACACCAAGTCCGTGCAGGAGTCGGCCAAGGAGGCCGGCATCGACCTGAAGTTCTCCGACGCCCAGCAGAAGCAGGAGAACCAGATCAAGGCCATCCGCTCCTACATCCAGCAGAAGGTCGACGTGATCGCCTTCTCGCCGGTCGTGGAGTCCGGCTGGGACACCGTGCTCAAGGAAGCCCAGAACGCGAAGATTCCGGTCATCCTGACCGACCGGGCCGTGGATTCCAAGGACACCAGCCTGTACAAGACCTTCCTCGGCTCCGACTTCGTCGAGGAGGGCAAGAAGGCCGGCCAGTGGCTGGTCGACGAGTACAAGGACAGCAAGGACACGGTGAACATCGTCGAGCTGCAGGGCACCACCGGCTCGGCGCCCGCGAACGACCGCAAGGCGGGCTTCTCGGAGATCATCTCGGCCGACCCGAAGTTCAAGGTCATCGCTTCGCAGAGCGGCGACTTCACCCGGGCCAAGGGCAAGGAGGTCATGGAGGCCTTCCTCAAGTCCAACCCCAAGATCGACGTGCTCTACGCGCACAACGACGACATGGGCCTCGGCGCCATCGAGGCGATCGAGGGCGCGGGCAAGGTCCCGGGCAAGGACATCAAGATCATCACCGTTGACGCGGTGCACGACGGCATGCAGGCCCTCGCCGACGGAAAGATCAACTACATCGTCGAGTGCTCCCCGCTGCTTGGCCCCCAGCTGATGGACCTCGCGAAGAAGGTCGTCAAGGGCGAGCAGGTTCCGCCGCGCGTGGTGACCGAGGAGACCACCTTCACCCAGGAGCAGGCCAAGGAGGCCCTGCCCAACCGCAAGTACTGATCGTAAGCACTGGTTTCCTCACCGGGCCGCCTCTTCCCGGGGCGGCCCGGTGCCGCGACAGTGATGAGGACGAGAGAGGGGCTCCGCTATGGCCGCGCCCGCGCCGATCCTGCGGATGAGCGGGATCGGCAAGCAGTTCCCCGGCGTCAAGGCGCTGGACGACGTCGACTTCCGGCTGTTGCCGGGAGAGGTGCACGCCCTGATGGGCGAGAACGGCGCCGGCAAGTCGACGCTCATCAAGGTGCTGACCGGCGTCTACGACATCGACGCCGGCGAGATCGAGCTGGAGGGAAGGCGGGTCGCCTTCTCCAGCCCGCTGGCCGCCCAGCAGGCGGGCATCAGCACCGTCTACCAGGAGGTCAACCTCTGCGCCAACCTCTCGGTGGCGGAGAACATCTTCATCGGCCGTGAGCCGCGCCGGCTCGGCCGGATCCAGTGGAAGAAGATGCGCCGCCGGGCGGAGGAGATCCTCTCCCGTCTCGACCTCGACCTCGACGTGTCGGCGCCGCTGTCGTCGTACTCGCTCGCCATCCAGCAGATGGTCGCGATCGCGCGGGCGGTGGACATCGACGCGAAGGTGCTCATCCTCGACGAGCCCACCTCCAGCCTGGACGCGGGGGAGGTCGCCCAGCTCTTCCGGGTGATGCGCCGGCTCAAGGAGCAGGGCATCGCGATCCTGTTCGTCTCGCACTTCCTCGACCAGATCTACGAGATCTCCGACCGCATGACGATCCTGCGCAACGGCACGCTCGTGGGGGAGTACCTCACCTCCGAGCTGAGCCAGGTCGAGCTGGTCGGCAAGATGATCGGCCGCGAGCTGGCCGACCTGGAGAAGCTCGAAGACCGCCCGCCCGCCCGTGAGGGCGCGCCGCTGGTCGAGACCGAGCTGCTGGGCCGGACCGGGGCGATCGAGCCGTTCACGCTCACCATCCACGAGGGGGAGGTCGTCGGCCTGGCCGGGCTGCTCGGCTCGGGCCGTACGGAGATCGCCCGGCTGCTGTTCGGCGCCGACCACGCGGGCACCGGCGCACTGAAGATCGACGGCCAGGCGGTCAGCCTGCGCACGCCCCGGTCGGCGGTCGCCCGCAAGATCGCCTTCTGCTCGGAGAACCGGCGGGCCGAGGGGCTCATCCCCGACCTCACGGTCCGGGAGAACATCATCCTGGCGCTGCAGGCGGCGCGGGGCTGGACCAGGCCGATCCCGCGGCGCAGGCAGGACGAGCTGGTCGAGAAGTACATCTCCGCGCTGAACATCCGCCCGGCCAATCCCGAGCAGCTCGTCAGGAACCTCAGCGGCGGCAACCAGCAGAAGGTGCTGCTGGCCCGCTGGCTGATCCTGGAGCCCCGCCTGCTCATCCTCGACGAGCCCACCCGGGGCATCGACGTCGGCGCCAAGGCGGAGATCCAGCGCCTGGTCGCCGAGTTGTCGGACGGCGGGATGGCCGTGCTGTTCATCTCCGCCGAGCTGGAGGAGGTGCTGCGGCTCAGCCACAAGGTCGGCGTGCTGCGCGACCGCCGGCTGGTCGCCGAGCTGGACAACGACGAGGGCCTCACCACCGACAGGCTCACGGAGACGATCGCGAGCGGAGCCATCTCATGACGCGGTTCCTCAGACACCGGCTGTTCTGGCCCGTTGCCATCCTGGTCGCCCTGCTGGCGCTCAACCTCGTCTTCACCGACAACTTCTTCCGGGTGCAGATGAAGGACGGCCACCTCTACGGCAGCCTCATCGACATCGTCCGCTTCGGCGCTCCGCTGATCCTCGTCTCGCTCGGCATGACGCTCGTCATCGCCACCAGCGGCATCGACCTGTCGGTCGGCTCGGTCGTCGCCATCGCCGGCGCGCTGGCCTGTCTGCGGATCAGCGACCTGGACGACCAGAACTCGATCGGCGGGGTCCTCGCGGCGGTCGGGATCGCGCTGGCGCTCTCGGTGGCGCTCGGCGTGTGGAACGGCCTCCTGGTCGCGGGCATCGGCATCCAGCCCATCATCGCCACGCTGATCCTGATGGTCGCCGGGCGCGGGCTGGCCCAGCTCATCACCGACGGCCAGATCACCACGGTCAACAGCTCGCCGTACAAGCTGATCGGCGGCGGCTACTGGCTCACGCTGCCGTTCTCGATCATCATCGTGGCGGTCGTGCTCGCGCTCACCGCCTTCCTCACCCGGCGCCTCGCGCTGGGCCTGCTCATCGAGTCGGTCGGCGGCAACGCCGAGGCGAGCCGCCTGTCGGGCATCAGCGCCCGCGGCGTGCTCATCACGGTGTACACGTTCTGCGCGCTGTGCGCGGGCATCGCCGGGCTGATGATCAGCTCGAACGTCTCCAGCGCCGACGGCAACAACGCCGGCCTGTGGATCGAGCTCGACGCCATCCTCGCCGTCGTGATCGGCGGCACCTCCCTGGCGGGCGGCCGCTTCTCGCTCGGCGGCACGGTGCTCGGCGCGCTCATCATCCAGACGCTGACCACCACCATCTACTCGATCGGCGTCCCGCCGGAGACCACGCTGCTGTTCAAGGCGCTCGTGGTGACGATCGTCTGCCTGCTGCAGTCCCCGGCCTTCCGCGAGAAGGTGTTCCACCGCCGCAGGCGCCCGCAGTCGCCGAGCCCGGTGACCGAAGAGAAGGTGAGGGTCTCGGCATGACGAGCGTGACCGGTCTGCTGGACCTCCGCCGCACGGTCCCGCAGAAGTACATCCCCGTCATGGTGACGGCGGGCCTGTTCGTCGCGATGTTCGTCGCGGGCGGCATCCGCTACGAGGGCTTCGCCACCGGGCAGATCGTCCTCAACGTCTTCATCGACAACGCCTTCCTGCTGGTGGTCGCGGTCGGGATGACGTTCGTGATCCTCACCGGGGGCATCGACCTGTCCGTCGGATCGGTGGTCGGGCTCTCCACGATGGTCAGCGCCAGCCTGCTGAAGGACGGCTGGCCGGCGTTCGGGGTCATGGCCCTGGTGCTGGTGATCGGCGCGGTGCTCGGCCTGGGCATGGGCGCGATCATCCACTACTTCGAGATCCAGCCGTTCATCGTGACGCTCGCCGGGATGTTCCTCGCCCGGGGCCTGTGCTACACGATCAGCACCGACTCGATCCCGATCGAGAACGCGACGTTCACGGCGATCGCCCAGACGCGGGTCGACCTCGGCGGCGACATGTGGGTCTCGCCGAGCGTGCTGATCGCGCTCGTGGTCGTGCTGGCCGCGGCGTACGTGCTGCACTACACCCGGCTGGGGCGCAACGTGTACGCCACGGGAGGCAGCGAGCAGTCGGCCCTGCTGATGGGCCTCCCGGTGGCCCGGACGAAGATCGCCGTCTACACCGTCAGCGGGTTCTGCTCGGCGCTCGGCGGCCTGCTGTTCGCCTTCTACTCGCTGTCGGGATACGGGCTGAGCGCCGTCGGGATGGAGCTGGACGCGATCGCCGCGGTCGTCATCGGCGGCACGCTGCTCACCGGCGGCAGCGGCTACCTGCTCGGCACCGTGCTCGGTGTGCTCGTGCTCGGCCTGATCCAGACGATCATCAGTTTCGAGGGCACGCTGAGCTCGTGGTGGACCAAGATCTTCATCGGCCTGCTGCTCTTCGCCTTCATCCTGCTGCAGCGGCTGATCACCGCCAGGCGCAGATAGCGCGGGCGGGTCCGGGTCCCCCTCTCCCTTCTCCCTGGTTTGGAGTGCTTGTGAGCGCTAACAGCGAGCGTTACGTCATCGGCGTCGACTACGGCACACTGTCCGGCCGTGCCGTGGTGGTGCGGGTGAGTGACGGCGAGGAAGTGGGCGGCGCCGTCCACGAGTACGCCCATCGGGTGATCGAGGAGGCGCTGCCGGGCTCGGGGGTCCGCCTCGGGCCCGACTGGGCGCTGCAGTCGCCGGCGGACTGGATCGACGTGCTTCGGCACGCGGTGCCGAAGGCCCTGGCCGCCGCGCAGGTCCCGGCCGAGCGGGTGGTCGGCATCGGCACCGACTTCACCGCCTGCACGATCCTGCCCGTCACCGCCGACGGCCACCCGCTGTGCGAGCGCTTCCCCGAGCGGCCGCACGCCTGGCCGAAGCTCTGGAAGCACCACGCGGCCCAGCCCCACGCCGACCGGATCAACGCCCTGGCCGCCGAACGCGGCGAGCCGTGGCTGCCGCGGTACGGCGGCAAGATCTCCTCGGAGTGGCAGTTCGCCAAGGGCCTGCAACTGCTGGAGGAGGACCCGGAGCTCTACGGCCTGGCCGACCGGTGGATCGAGGCGGCCGACTGGATCATCTGGCAGCTCGCCGGCGTGGAGACCCGCAACGTCTGCACCGCCGGATACAAGGGGATCTTCCAGGACGGCGCCTACCCGTCGGAGGACTTCCTGGCCGCGCTCAATCCCGGCTTCGCGGGCTTCGCCGGGAAGCTGGGCGCCGACCTCGCGCCGCTCGGCGGTCTCGCCGGCCGGCTGACCGCGCGGGCGGCCGAGTGGACGGGGCTGCCCGAGGGGATCGCCGTCGCGGTCGGCAACGTCGACGCCCACGTCACCGCGGCCGCGGCCGACGCCGTGCGCCCCGGCCAGATGGTCGCCATCATGGGCACGTCCACCTGCCACGTCATGTGCTCCGACCAGCTCGCCGAGGTGCCCGGCATGTGCGGGGTGGTGCGTGACGGCATCGTCCCCGGGCTGTGGGGCTACGAGGCGGGCCAGTCCGCCGTCGGCGACATCTTCGCCTGGTTCGTGGACAACTGCGTGCCCGCGTCGTACGCCGAGCGGGCCGCGGAGGCGGGGCTCGGGCTGCACGAGTACCTGACCTCGCTCGCGGACGGGCAGAAGGTCGGGCAGCACGGGCTGGTCGCGCTCGACTGGCACGGCGGCAACCGTTCGGTCCTCGTCGACCACACCCTGTCGGGGGTCGTCGTCGGGCAGACGCTCGCCACCCGTCCCGAGGACGTCTACCGCGCGCTCATCGAGGCCACCGCGTACGGCGCGCGCACGATCGTGGAGACCTTCGAGGCCGCCGGGGTGCCGGTCGAGGAGTTCGTGGTCGCCGGCGGCCTGCTGAAGAACCGGTTCCTCATGCAGATCTACGCCGACGTGCTGCGCCGCCCGCTGTCGGTGATCGGCTCCGACCAGGGACCGGCGCTGGGATCGGCGATCCACGCCGCCGTCGCCGCCGGGGACTACCCCGACATCACCGCCGCCGCGGCGGCGATGGGCAAGCGCGAGACCGCGGTGTACGCGCCCGACAAGGAGCGTGCCGACGCCTACGACCGGCTGTACGCCGAGTACCGGAGGCTGCACGACCACTTCGCGGACGGTGATCTCCTGCACCGGCTCCGCGCGATCAGGAACGAGGCCAGTGCATGATCGAAGAACTGCGCAGGACCGTGTGCCGGCTCCACGCCGAGCTGGTGCGGTACGGCCTGGTGGTGTGGACGGCGGGCAACGTCTCGGGGCGGGTGCCCGGGGAGGACCTGTTCGTCATCAAGCCGAGCGGCGTGTCGTACGACGACCTGACGCCCGAGTCGATCGTGGTGTGCGACCTGGACGGCAATCTCGTCGAGGGCGACCTCGCGCCCTCCAGCGACACGGCCGCGCACGCCTACGTCTACCGGCACATGCCGGAGGTGAACGGCGTGGTGCACACGCACTCCACGTACGCCTCGGCCTGGTCGGCCCGCGGGGAGGCGATCCCGTGCGTGCTCACCGCCATGGCCGACGAGTTCGGCGGCGAGATCCCCGTCGGGCCGTTCGCGCTGATCGGCAACGACGACATCGGCAAGGGGATCGTGGAGACCTTGACAGGTCACCGTTCCCGTGCGGTGCTGATGCAGAACCACGGAGTGTTCACCATCGGGGAGTCGCCGAAGGCGGCGGTCAAGGCCGCCGTCATGTGCGAGGACGTCGCCCGCACCGTCCACCTCTCCCGCCAGCTCGGTGAGCCGCTGCCGATCGCCCCCGGCGACGTCGACAGCTTGTACGACCGCTATCAGAACGTCTACGGACAGAGGAGTCACCTGTGAGGTTTTGGTTCCTGACCGGCAGCCAGGGCCTGTACGGCGAGGACACGCTGCGGCAGGTGGCCGAGCAGTCCCAGCGCATCGCCGAGACCCTCGGCGAGGGGCTGCCGTTCGAGCTCGAGTGGCGGCCCGTGCTCACCGACGCGGCGGCGATCCGCCGGGTGTGCCTGGAGGCGAACGCCGACGACGAGTGCATCGGCCTGATCGCGTGGATGCACACGTTCTCCCCGGCCAAGATGTGGATCGCGGGCCTCGACGCGCTGCGCAAGCCGCTGCTCCACCTGCACACGCAGGCCAACGTGGAGCTGCCGTGGAGCTCCATCGACATGGACTTCATGAACCTCAACCAGGCGGCTCACGGCGACCGCGAGTTCGGCTACATCCAGTCCCGGCTGGGCGTGCCGCGCAAGACCGTCGCCGGGCACGTCAGCGACCCCGCGGTGGTGGCGCGGATCGGCACCTGGGCGCGGGCGGCGGCCGGCCGGGCCGAGGTCGGCTCGCTGCGCCTGGCCCGCTTCGGCGACAACATGCGCGACGTGGCGGTGACCGAGGGCGACAAGGTCGAGGCGCAGCTGCGGTTCGGGGTGTCGGTGAACACCTACGGCGTCAACGAGCTGGTCGAGGCCGTGGACGCCGCCTCGGACGCCGACGTCTCCGCCCTGGTCAAGGAGTACGACGACCTCTACCGGATGGCGCCGGAGCTGCGCGTGGGCGGCGACCGGCACGAGTCGCTGCGCTACGCGGCGCGCATCGAGCTGGGCCTGCGCCACTTCCTGGAGGGCGGCGACTTCAAGGCCTTCACCACCAACTTCGAGGACCTCGGCGGGCTGCGCCAGCTTCCCGGCCTGGCCGTGCAGCGGCTGATGGCCGACGGCTACGGCTTCGGCGGCGAGGGCGACTGGAAGACGTCGGTGCTGCTCCGCACGCTCAAGGTGATGTCGACGGGCCTGCCCGGCGGCACCTCCTTCATGGAGGACTACACCTATCACCTCACCCCCGGCGAGGAGGTCATCCTCGGCGCGCACATGCTGGAGGTCTGCCCGACGATCGCGTCGGACACCCCCTCCTGCGAGATCCACCCGCTCGGCATCGGCGGACGCGAGGACCCGGTCCGGCTCGTGTTCGACGCCGAGCCCGGCTCCGCCGTGGTGGTCGGCCTGTCCGACATGGGGGACCGGTTCCGGCTGGTGGCCAACGAGATCGACGTGGTCGCCCCGCCCGAGCCGCTGCCGGCCCTGCCGGTCGCGCGGGCCGTCTGGCGGCCCCGGCCCGACCTGCGCACCTCCGCCGAGTCCTGGATCACCGCGGGCGCCCCGCACCACACCGTCCTGTCGTCGGCCGTCGGGGCGGAGGAGCTCACCGACTTCGCCGACATGCTCGGCGTCGAACTGCTCGTCATCGACGAGGCGACCACTCCCCGGCAGTTCGCGAAGGAACTGCGGTGGAACCAGGCCTACTACCGGCTCGCGCAGGGATTCTGACGTCCGCACGGGCCCTTCCCGCTTCCCAGGGGCTTCCCGGGGAGGGGCCCGTCCGCCGGTTACCCGCCTCCGCGCGGACTCCTATACACTGGCTGCGTCGCACGGGGCTATAGCGCAGCTGGTAGCGCACCTCCATGGCATGGAGGGGGTCTGGGGTTCGAGTCCCCATAGCTCCACAGACAGGATCGCCGAGGGGCGGTCGGACGCGTTTCACGCGGTCCGGCCGCCCTTCGTCGTCGTTCCCCCGGGCCGGCGGCCGTGCCGGCCGCATAAGGGTTGACAATGATCATTGACTCGGATTCCTGGCGAAAAGCCTAAATAGCTTCGGTATGTCTTGACTTGATCGGGCGAAGCCCCCTATCTAGAAGAAAGCAAATACAGCTGATCACCAATGGCGGCCATGATGACAATCGAGTCAGGACCGGACAATCCGCGTCGGGAGTACCGAGCCATGCAGGCCGAGGCGTTCAATCGCATCGGCGCCCGGTACGACGAGGCGTTCCCACACAAGGAGGGACAGGTCGCCGCCGGTGAATGGTTGATCAAGCAGCTCCAGCCGGGAGCGCGGGTCCTCGACGTGGGCTGCGGCACCGGCGCTCCCACCGCTCAGCAGTTCGCCGAGGCGGGCTGCGAGGTCACCGGCATCGACATCTCCCCGGTCATGCTCGACCTGGCCAGGAAGAACGTGCCGGTCGGCACGTTCTTCGAGACCGACGTGCTCGACCTCGACGCCTCGCTCGGCACGTTCGACGCCGTGACGGCCTTCTTCAGCCTGCTCATGCTGCCCCGGCCCCAGATCGAGCGGGCGCTCGGCCGGATCCACGCCGTGCTCGCGCCCGGCGGCCTGTTCTCGCTGAGCATGGTGGAGATCGACCTCGACGACGTGCCCTTCCAGTTCCTCGGCGCGCCGGTGCGGGTGACGGGGTATCTGCGCGACGAGTTGCGCGAGATCGTCGAGGCCGCGGGATTCACCGTGCTGTCGGAGAACCACATCTCGTACGCGCCGGCGACCACGCAGGCGCCGCCGGAGATCCAGCTCTTCGTCAACTGCCGGCGTGACCATCGCTGAACGGCCGAATCCGTGTGGGGAGACGGTGAGCCGTCGACCATGCTGCACGACGTCAGCGCGATCGCCCGGGCCGTGGGCGACAGCTCCGGCCCGGAGGAGGCGACCAGGGCCCTCTGCGAGGCGGCGGTGCCGGGGCTGGCCGACGCCGCCGCGGTCTACGTGGACGGCGCCGTCTGGCACCGGGTCGATCCCGGCGACCGGCTCCCGTCGCGATGGGCGGGCCACGAAACCGGTGACGACGCCGGTGAGGAGGCCGGTGAGACCGCCCTGCTCGACGGGCGCCTGCTCGCCGTGCCGCTCCGGGCGTACGGGACGGTCGTGGGCTGCGCGCTGCTGGCGCGCGACGCCGGGCGGCCGCCCTTCGGCCCCGCGGACCTGTTCGCCGCGGGACAGATCGCCGTTCCCGCCGCACTCACGATCTTCCACGGCCGGCGGGACCGCCGCCAGGTCGAGATCGTCGAGACGCTGGAGCGTGACATGCGCCCGGGCGCCCCGCCCGACCTGCCCGGGCTGGAGATCTCCTACCGGTACCGGCCGGCCGCCGAGCGGGTGGGCGGCGACTGGTACGACGTGATCCCCCTGCCGGGCAGCAGGGTGGCCCTGGTCGTCGGCGACGTGATGGGCCACGGACCGGCCGCCGCGGCCGTGATGGGCCGGCTGCGCACGGTCGTGCAGACCCTGGCCGCGCTCGACCTCCCGGCCGAGCAGGTGCTCCACTCGCTGGACGAGGTGGCGCAGCGGCTGGCCGAGCAGACCATCACGACCTGCGTCTACTGCGTGTACGACCCGGTGCTGCGCCGGTGCACGATCGCGAGCGCGGGCCACCTGCCGCCGATCCTCCTGGGCGCGGACGGCCGGGCGGAGGTGCTGTCGCCGCCCCGGTGCCCGCCGATCGGCGGGCTGGGCCGCACCCCGTTCGAGACGATGGAGATCGCGGCGGAGGACGGCAGCATGCTCGTCCTCTACACCGACGGGCTCGTGGAGGAACGCGGGGAGGACATCGGCCAGAAGGTGGAGGACCTGCGCCGCCGACTGTCGGACGGGACCTCGATCGAGGACCTGACCGACGCCGTGCTGTCGGCCGCCCGGGCCGACGACGTCACCATGCTGGCCATCCGCTTCCGCGGCATTCCGAGCGAGCACGTCGCCCAGTGGATGATGGAGCCCCAGCCGATGACGCCGTCGCGGGTCCGCGGCCTGGTCCGCCGTACGCTCGACGCGTGGGGTCTCGCGTCGATGACCCCCGTGGCCGAGCTGCTCGTGTCGGAGCTCGTCACCAACGCCGTACGGCAGACGTCGCGGCCCATCACGATCAGGCTGCTGCGCACCGACCATCTGCTGTGCGAGGTCAGCGACGACAACCACCGTCTGCCGGTGCAGCGGGAGCCCGGGCTGCTCGACGAGGACGGCAGGGGGCTCTACCTCGTCGGCCAGCTCGCCGGGCACTGGGGGGCGAGCCGGGTCGCGGGAGGCAAGACCGTGTGGTTCTCGATGCCGATCCCCGGCTGACGGGATCTCCCCGGGGCGGGCCCGCTGACCGGTTTTCGGTTAGGCGCTGCCCCGGAAGTCCTATACACTGGCGACGCGCCGCCGGGCGGCGTGGGTAAGGGGCTATAGCGCAGCTGGTAGCGCACCTCCATGGCATGGAGGGGGTCTGGGGTTCGAGTCCCCATAGCTCCACCACTGCTGAATCATCTCAGGAGCCGTCCTCCGTCGGGGGGCGGCTCTCGGTGTCCCGGCCGGTCAGTGGCCCGTGCGTACGAAGGCGACGGCGTCCAGCGGGACGGCGTGCCCCTCGGGGTCGGTGAAGGACACGTCCAGCCGCGCCCCGGTCCGCCGATCGCGGCGTTCGACCGTCGGTCCCGCGAGCCGGGGCACGTGACGGTCCCCCCATTGCTGCAGCGCTCCGAGGATCACGAGCGCGTCGCGGCCCGAATCGGTCAGGTGGTACTCGTACCTGGTTCGGGCTCCGGTGTCGCGGTAGGGCCGCTTCTCGACGACGCCCGCACCGGCGAGCGTCGCCAGCCGGGTGGTCAGCAGGTTCGTGGCGATCCCCAGGCGCTGCTGGATGTCGGCGAAGCGGACGACTCCCGTGTGCAGCTCCCGCAGTATCAGCGGCGTCCACCGCTCTCCGAGGAGGGTCACCGCCCGCTCGATGGAGCACGTCATCGAGTCAGGGAGTTCGGTGGTCGTCATCGCACGCCTCGCTCGCTCGTCGTCGGTGGGGTCCAGGCTAGCCGGGGAATGCTGGCTTGCAATTTTAAAGTTAGATCTCTACCGTGGACGCCAAGCCGTCGAGGGATGGAGACACAATGAGGATCGAAGGATCGGCCGCGCTGGTCACGGGCGCGAACCGCGGGCTGGGACGACGGCTCGCAGCCGCGCTGCTGGACCGTGGTGCCGCCAAGGTGTACGCGGCGGCGCGCAGGCCGGAGACGGTCGACCTGCCGGGCGTGGTGCCGCTCGCCCTGGACATCACCGACCCCGCGTCCGTCCGGGCCGCCGCCGAGCGGGCCCGCGATGTGAACCTGCTGATCAACAACGCGGGGATCTCCACGGGCTCGTCGTTCCTCGCCGGTGCGCTCGACGACATCCGCCTGGAGATGGAGACGCACTACTTCGGCACGCTCGCCATGGCTCGTGAGTTCGCCCCTGTCCTGGGCCGCAACGGGGGCGGCGCGATCCTCAACGTGCTGTCGGTGCTGTCGTGGTTCACCGCCCCGCAGGTGGCCGGCTACTCCGCGGCCAAGGCCGCCGCGCTGCAGCTCACCAACAGCCTCCGCCTCGAACTGAAAAATCAGGGCACGCTCGTCACGGCGCTGCACGTCGGATACATGGACACCGACATGGCCGCCCACGTCGACGGACCCAAGATCGACCCGGCGGAGGTCGCCGCCCAGGCCCTGCAGGGGATCGAGCAGGGGAGCTTCGAGGTGGTCGCCGACGACACGAGCCGCCAGGTGCGGGCCATGCTGTCCGGCGACGTGGCCGGCCTGTATCCGCAGCTGGCATCCTGAAAGGCGGGCACATGATCACACGCGGGCCGGGTAGGGGCGAGTGCCATGAAGAGAATCCTTCAGCTCGTCGTCACCCGCTGGCTGGCCCGTACGCCGATCGGGATGGTCGTGCTCGGCCTCGGCTGGCTGTTCGCCCGCAAGCGGCGTTCGGACCAGCGGCAGCAGTCGCAGACCCAGGTGCGCCGCGCGCCGGGCCGCCGGTCGGACGACCGGTACGACCGGCGGAGGCCGGTCGCGGGCGCCCGCCGCTGATCACCCGTCAGGAGAGCGCGGCGGGGGTGCGGAACGTCTGCCGGTAGGCGAGCGGGGACACCCCGACGGCGGCGTTCAGGTGCTGCCGGAGCGAGACCGCGCTGCCGAACCCCGCCTTCCTGGCGATCGCGTCGACCGGCAGGTCGGTGGTCTCCAGCAGATGCCGGGCGTGCGCGACGCGCTGCCCGGCGAGCCACCTGGCCGGGCTGAGGCCGGTCTCCTCCCGGAACCGCCGGGTGAAGGTCCGCACGCTCATGCGGGCGTGCGCGGCGAGGGCGGCCAGGTTGACCGGTTCCTCCAGATGTTCCAGCATCCACGCCCGGGTGGGGGCGGTGGTCGTCCCCACCGGGTCGGGCAGCGGCCGCTCGATGTACTGGGCCTGACCGCCCTCCCGGAACGGCGGCGTCACGCACCGGCGGGCGGTGCGGTTGGCCACCTCGGTGCCGTGGTCGCGCCGGATCACGTGCAGGCACAGGTCGATGCCGGCCGCCACCCCGGCCGAGGTCAGCACGTCGCCGTCGTCGATGAACAGCACGTCCGGATCGAGCCGTACGCGGGGGAAGAGGGCGCGGAAGGCCGCGGCGTTGCGCCAGTGGGTCGTCGCGGGCCGCCCGTCCAGCAGACCGGCCGCGGCGAGCACGAAGGCGCCGGTGCAGATCGAGATCAGCCGGGCCCGCCCGGCGACCGCCCGCAGCGCCTCGCGCACCTCCTCGTCGAGCGTGCCGTCCCTCAGCGCGCGACCGTCGTGCACGCCCGGCACCACCACTGTGTGCGCCGTGGCGAGCACGTCCAGGTCGTGGTCGGGGAGGACGCGGTAGCCCGCCCGGGTCCGCACCGGCCGGGCGCCGGGGGAGCAGGTGACGACCTCGTAGAGCGGCCCCCGTTCGGAGTCGCGGCCGGGGTCACGGTCGCGGGCGGCGAGGAACACCTGCCCGGGGATGCCCAGGTCGAGCGACGCGAAGTGGTCCAGGACCAGGACGGCGACCCGGTGTACGGGTGGGCGCACGGCTGGGTGCGTGACCGGAGGCATGGCCGGATTCTTTCACATGTTGACCTCCCGGCCACTGTCCGCCCGGCGGGCGTGACGGGAGGATGCTCGCCATGAAGTCGTTGCACCGTGCCTGGACAGTGGCCGCCGTCGCCTTCGTCGCGATCATCGGGGCGGCCGGCTTCCGGGCGACGCCGGGCGTGCTGATCATGCCGCTGCAGGACGAGTTCGGCTGGACGAGGGGCACCATCTCACTGGCGGTGTCGGTCAACCTCATGCTCTACGGGCTGTGCGCGCCGTTCGCGGCGGCCCTGATGGACCGCTTCGGCATGCGCCGGGTGGTCGCCTGCGCCCTGCTGCTGGTGGCCGCCGGCAGCGGCCTCACCGTGTTCATGACCGCGAGCTGGCAGCTCGTCGCGCTCTGGGGGGTCCTGGTCGGGGCGGGCACCGGCTCGATGGCGCTCGTCTTCGCCGCCACGCTGACCGACCGCTGGTTCGTCCGGCACCGCGGCCTGGTCACGGGCGTGCTCACGGCGGGCGGCGCCACCGGGCAGCTGGTCTTCCTCCCGCTGCTCGCCCACCTTGTGGAGGCGCAGGGCTGGCGGCCGGCCTCGCTCACGGTGGCCGGGGCCGCGCTCGCCGTCGTCCCCCTCGTGTGGTTCCTGCTCAGGGACACTCCCGAGGAGATCGGCCTGACCGCGCTGGGGGCCGATGGGCCGGTCGTCCGTACACCGGGAGGGGGCGCCGCCGCGCGGGCCGTACGGGTGCTGCGGGACGCGGCGCGCACCCGCTCCTTCTGGTACCTCGCCGGGGGCTTCGCCATCTGCGGCGCGAGCACCAACGGCCTGGTCGGCACCCACTTCATCCCGGCCGCCCACGACCACGGCATGCCCGAGACCGTCGCGGCCTCGCTGCTGGCCGTCATCGGCGTGTTCGACATCGCCGGCACGATCTTCTCCGGGTGGCTGAGCGACCGCGTGGACGCGCGGCTCCTGCTCGTCGTCTACTACGCCCTGCGCGGGCTGTCGCTGCTGGTCCTGCCGCAGCTGTTCGCCGCCACGACCGAGCCGAGCATGCTGGTCTTCATCGTCTTCTACGGCCTCGACTGGGTGGCCACCGTGCCGCCTACCGTCGCCCTGTGCCGCAGGATCTTCGGCGCGGACGGCGCGGTGGTGTTCGGCTGGGTCTTCGCCTCCCACCAGGTCGGCGCGGCCGTCGTCGCCACCGTGGCCGGCGTCACCCGCGACCACCTGGGGAACTACGACCTGGCGTGGTACGGCGCCGGCGCCCTGTGCCTGCTCGCGGCGCTCATGTCGTCCCGCATCGTCACGCGTGTCCGGGACCGCGGCGAAGCTGCGATCCTTGTCGGGTGACCGAGCGCGTTCTTCCCCTGGTCGTACGCATCGAGCGGGCGGCGCCGCCGCGCCGCACCGACGCGCTGGAGGCGGCCGCGACCGCCGTGCCGCGACTGCTCGACCATGCGGAGAACAGCGCGGAGAACGGGGCGGAGCACGGGGACGAGTGGAGCGGGGAGATCGCCGAGTGGCAGGACGGCCGGATCAGGAAGGTGGTCAGGCGGGCCCGCGGGGCCGAGTGGCGGCGGGCGCTCGCCCTGCCCGGGATCACCGTCACCGTGCGCACGGCCGAGG
The DNA here is from genome assembly GCF_016863015.1 of Microbispora amethystogenes. Lineage (GTDB taxonomy): Bacteria > Actinomycetota > Actinomycetes > Streptosporangiales > Streptosporangiaceae > Microbispora > Microbispora amethystogenes. The sequence continues at coordinate 17,005 of NZ_BOOB01000014.1, forward strand.
TGCGGGTGCATCCGCCGGTGCCGTTGGACGACTGGCCGCGTGACCTCGCCCGGCTCCAGGTGTCGGGCACCGATCTGGAGGACGACGCCGTTCCGCCGGAGCCCGGCCCCGATGACGTGGTGCTCTGGGTCAACCCCCGGCTGACGATGACGGCGGGCAAGGCGATGGCCCAGGCGGGCCACGGCGCGCAGTTCGCCTGGTGGGGCGCGGGCGAGGCGGACAGGGCGGCCTGGCGTGGGCGCGGCTTCGCCGTACGCGTCCGGACGGCGGGTGCCGGCCGGTGGGACGCGCTGGCCGGGAGCGGCCTGCCGGTGGTCCGGGACGCCGGGTTCACAGAGATCGAACCCGGCTCGGCGACGGTCGTCGCGGACGCCCCCTGGCTGCGGGCGGGCGTTCCCGATCTGTGATGGGGAAGGCACCCGAAAAACCGGGATATGCCGTACGCTCCCGATCGTGTCACCTGGGGACTATGGGACGAAGGCCGTGCCCTCCTACATAGCGGCCGAGGCCGAGACCACGCCACTGCCGAAGATCACGGTCCCGCCGCCGGCACCGGCGACGAATTCCGGCAAGGGCCTCGGGGACCTGCCGATGCGGGTGGTCTACCGGGCGGTCGCCGTGGCCGCGGGGGTCGGCATCCTGGGCGCGGGCGCCGCCTTCGTGGTGCTCGGCCGGGGCACTCCCGCGCCGGCCGAGGTACAGAGCCCGGCCGCCCAGGGAGCGACGCAGCAGGTGGTCCTGCCGAGCGGGGTGTCCAGCCCGGCCGCGGTGGCAGGCGGCGCGGGGAACGGCGGGGGGATCGGCACGGCGACCGAGGCTGTGGCGACGCCCGGCCTGAGCCCGCTGTCCAGTGCCAGCCCGCTCGACGCCAGTCCGCTCACTGCCAGTCCGATCGGTGCCAGCCCGCAGGCCAGTGTGAGTCCGCCCGGCGCGAGCCCCGAGCCCTCGCCCGACACCGCGATGGCGGCGGCCCTGCACGATCCCCGGGTGCCCACGCTGCCCGCGAACGAGCGCAAGCTGCGCCGGCTGCACGGGCATCCGGCCCACATCCGCGGCCTGGTCAAGGACCGGCGTTCCGGTGTCGCCCTGCCGCGCTTCACCAAGTCGTGGACGCTCGCCAAGGCGAGCCCGTTCGCCTCCCGGCAGGTGCTGCCGAAGGTCAAGGGCATGTCGTACCGCGGCCTGCTGGTCTCCTGCCCGGTGCCGATCCCGCAGCAGGAGACGCTGCGCGACACCGCCTTCCTGGCCGCGCGGTGGACGCTCAACCACCATCCGTCCGGCGCGACGATCACCTGGACCGCCTCCCAGCCGATGAAGGCGGGCAAGCGGAAGGGCTGGCTGCTGGGCTACACCGTGCACTACACGGTGAAGGGCAAGAAGCGGACCTCCGCGGCGGCGCTGGCCCTCGTGGACGTCAAGGACAAGAAGCCCGCCGTCGTGTTCGTCACGATCCCTGACAGCCAGAAGAAGCGCTGGCGCGACATCAACGCCGTGATGTCCTCCGTCAAGGCGCTCTGACTCAGCGGGAGCGCGGGCGCCGCCACAGGCGGCCGGTCAGGAGCACGGCCACCGCCAGCCCGGCCGTGGTGAGGGCGCCGCCCTCGCCGACCATCCAGGCCGACCTGTCATGCGTCGAGGTCATCGCCTCGGCCACGAAGTACAGCGACGCGTTCACCGTGGCATGGCACACCAGGACGGGCCAGATGCTCCGGGTGCGAAGCCGCAGCCACACGAGCGGGAAGGCCAGCGTGACCGTCTGGAGTGTGAACATCAGCATCGCGTACGGCACCGCCACGCCCTCTTCCACCGCCCCCGGCACGAAGAGCATCAGCGGGTAGTGGAACGCGGCCCAGGCCAGGCCGAGGATCACCGCCGTCGTGGCCGGGCTCCTGCGCGCGGCGAGCCTCATGACCAGCAGGGAGCTCCAGCCGAGCTGCTCGCCGAGCGCCAGGACGACGAACGGCACCACACCGGGAACGAGGCCGAGCAGCACGCCGAGTGCCGGATGCAGCCCGGTGGACCCGGCGGGGTTGCCCGGGTCGAAGCGGGCGGCGCCGGTCAGCCAGGCCGTGCCGTACGCGATGCCGATGCCGAGGACGGGAACGGCCCAGGCGGCGGCGAGCGTGCGCCAGGGCACCCGGTGGAAACCCCAGTCCACGGCGCGGACGCCTCCGGCGGCCAGGCACGCGACGAGCGCGGCGAGCGCGGGCATGAACGCCTGGCTGTACATGGCGATCTGGGTCCCGATGGGAGCGTCGCCGATTCGGTCGAGGTCGGCGCCCTGCGAGACGGCGAGGGCGACGACGGGCAGCACGAGGGCGGCCAGGGCGACGCCGTAGACCCCGAGCCGCGGCTCGCGGGCGGTGGGAGCGGCGGTCCCGGTGTCGGTGGCGGTGGCGGTTGACGTGTTCGTTCGCATGGGCCGATTCCAGCGTCCCGGCGGTCCCGCCCGCCTGAGGGTGAGGTCCCGTTCCGTCCCGTGCGACGGACCTGGGCGGAGTCCCGGATGGGACGGGACCCGGGTCCCATTCCCCTCCGTGCGCGAATGTCCAATGATGTCCTGATGCGAAGCGGTGCGTGGCCCCGAGGTCTCTGGGCGATCCCTGTCCTGTGCGGGGCGGCCGTCGTCGCCGGCGTCGCGCTGACCGCGGCCGCGCCCGCCCTGGACACCACCTATCTCGTGCTTGACGCGGTCGCCGGCCTGACCTGCCCGGCGGTGGGCGTGCTGATCCTCTCGCGATGGCGGCGGCACCTCGTCGGCCTGCTGTTCTGTCTCAGCGGCGCCGGGCTGGCCCTCCAGGCACTTTCCGGGGGATACGCCGCGTACGCACAGTCGCACGGGCTGCCCGGCGCCCTGGCGGCCGCGTGGGTGACGAACTGGGTGTTCTTCACCGGCTTCGGGCCGCTCCTGCTCCTGCCCATGCTGCTGCCCGACGGACGGCTGCCGTCGCCGCGCTGGCGGCCGGTCCTGGTCGCGGCCGTCGCCGGGATGATGGTGCTCCAGGTCATGCTCATGCTTCGGGACCGCATCTGGGTCTGGGGGCGGGAGGTGCCCAGCTCGTTCGGTTTCGTGCCCACCAAGCCCATGGCGGAGCTCACGTTCGGCGTGGTGGCGATCGGGCTGGCCGCGTCGGGGATGGCGGCGCTGGCCGCACGGGTCACCCGATCCGACGACAGGCGACGTCTCCTGCCGGTGTTCGCGGCCGTCGTCGCGGTGGGGCTCGCGGTGGCCGCCGACACGCTGCTGCCGCCCGATCCGCCCGTGGGCGTGTGGCTGCTGGCCGTGGCGCTGCCGCTGTTCCCCGCGGCCACGGCGGTCTCGATCTTCCGCTACCGGTTGTTCGACATCGAGGTGCTGATCCGGCGCACCGTCGTGTACGCGCTGGTCACGGTCACGCTGCTGGGGGCCTACCTGGTCACCGTGGCCACGATCGGCACGCTCCTGCGGGCCGGGAGCGGGGTGTTCGAGCCGCTGGCCGCCACCGCCGTCGTCGCGGTGGCGTTCGCACCCGCGCGCGACGCAGCGCAGCGGGCCGTCGGCCGTCTGCTGTTCGGCAACCGGGGCGACCCCGCGGCCGCGTTGTCCCTGCTCGGCCAGCGCCTCGAGTCGTCGGCCGACCCGACGCGGCTCCTCGAACGGGCGGCGGAGACCGTGGCGCACACCCTGCGGCTGCCCGCGGTCGCCGTGCTCGCCGCCGACGGCACGCCGGTCTGCGCGGAGGGCGGTGTCCCCGGCGACGGCGTACGTCTGCCGCTCGTGGTGGGTGGACGCGTGGAGGGGGAGTTGCGCGCGGCTCCCCGATCGCCGGGCGAGGCCCTGTCGGCGGCGGACCTGGCGGTGCTCGACGACCTCGCCCGCCAGCTCGCGGTCGCCCTCGCGGCCGTACGGCTCGCCAGGGAGGTGCAGACGTCGCGGGAGCGGCTGGTCATCGCCAGGGAGGAGGAACGGCGCAGGCTCCGCCGTGACATCCACGACGGTCTCGGGCCCGGCCTCGCCGCCATCGGCGTAAGGCTCGACGTGATAGAGGCCACCGCCGCGGGCGTGTCGCCTGCCGTGCGATCGTCGCTGTCGGAGGTCGGGCAGCTCGTCCGGGGGCTCGTCGGGGACGTGCGGAGGATCGTTCACGACCTGCGCCCGCCGGCGCTCGACGAGCTCGGGCTGGCCGGAGCCTTGGAGGACCTGGCCCTGGAGACGGAGGAGACCGCGCAGGGCGGCCCCGCGGTCAGGGTCCGGGTGCCGGAGCCGCTTCCCGAGCTGCGGGCCGCCGTCGAGGTGGCGGCGTACCGCATCGCCCAGGAGGCGCTGGCGAACGCCCTGCGGCACGCGCAGGCCAGGACCGTTGAGATCGTCGCACGGATCGAGCGGGGCGGGCTGGTCCTGCGGGTCCGCGACGACGGCCGGGGGCTGCCCGAACCGCTCGTCGAGGGCGTGGGGTCGGGCAGCATGAGAGAGCGCGCCCTGGAACTCGGCGGCGTGCTGCACAGGACGTCCGCCTTCGGGACGGGCACGACAGTAGAGGCGGTGCTGCCGCTGTGATGAACCCCGAGGCCGATTCGGAGACTGCCGAGCCGATACGCGTCCTGCTGGCGGACGACCACCCGCTGCTGCGGCACGGCCTGCGGACGCTGCTGGAACAGGTCGGCGGCGCCGAGGTGGTGGGCGAGGCGGGGGACGGCGAGGAGGCCGTCGCCCTCGCCCTGTCGCTGCGCCCCGACGTGGTCGTGATGGACCTGGTGATGCCGGGCACCTCGGGGATCGAGGCCACCCGCCGGCTGATCGACCGCGAGCCCGCCCTCGGCGTGCTCGTGCTGACGATGAGCGAGGACGACGCGTCGGTGTTCGCCGCGCTGCGGGCGGGCGCGCGCGGCTACGTCCTGAAGGGCACGGGCGGGGCGGAGTTCATCGCCGCCGTTCGGTCCGTCGCCCGGGGGGAGGCCGTGTACGGCCCCGCCGTGGCCCGGCGCATCCGCAGGTTCCTGGCGTCCGGCCCGGACGTCACGCCCTTCCCCGAGCTGACCGCCAGGGAGCGTGGTGTTCTCGACCTGCTCGCGTCCGGCAAGTCGAACGCGGAGATCGCCCGCGCCCTGTTCCTCAGCCAGAAGACCGTGAAGAACCACCTGACGTCCGTCTTCGCCAAGCTCCAGGTGGCCGACCGGGCGCAGGCCGTGGTGCGCGCCCGCCGCGCGGGCCTCGGTGACTGAGCGGTGGGGACGGCCGGGCTCAGCATTCGGCGAGGACGATCACGGAGTCGCCGGGCGTGAACGTCACCGCCCGGGACCGGTCCGGGTTGAGCACGACGCCGTAGTGGGGCGGCTCCCCGGACCTCGCCGCCACGCGGTAGCCGATCGCGGTCTCGCCACGGCGCAGGGCCGACTCCACGATCGTGCGGAAGGCGACGGGCCCGCCGGTCGTCACGTAGTCCTCCACGGGCCGGGGATAGACCTCCGAGCCCGCGGCGTCGAAGAGGTAGCCGAAGACCTCGGCGAGGTGCGGATTCTCGGCGAGCTGGGCGAGCAGCAGGCCGATGACGGTGTCGCTGATCACGATGTCGTCGGCCTCGGTGACCTCGGCGAGCGCCCGGTTGTTCTCGTCGTGCATCTCGCTAACGATCGAGTACTTCTCCCCGAGGGTCGCCTGCATGTCGCGCAGTTGCAGCAGCGTCATCAGCGTCCGGTTGTCGGCGTGGCGGGGATCGTGCCGGTCGTCGGAGAGCACGATGACGTGCTGGTAGACGCCGACGCCGAGGGACTCCAGGGCGTACCTGTCGGTGCCGTCACACTCCTTGACGTTGACCGTCAGGTTGCGCAGGTCCGCCAGGCCGGCGCCGGCGCCGGGGTGGACGCCGGCGACGTCGAGCACCGATCCGGGGGTCACGTAGCCGTCCAGGTAGCGGATGATCCGCGCGGCCCGGCCGTTCCAGCCGAGCATCAGGGTCCGCTCGGGGGCCGGCGCCGGGGCCGTCGCGGGGACGATGTGCCGTTCGTCCGCGGGGGCCGTTCCGTTCGCCAGGCGGATGAGCGAGTCGTCCTGGGCGAGCACGACGATCTCGTCGGACGTCCCGATCACCGTGTCCGGCGGCGGGTTGAGCGTCACGCCGCCGGGTGCGCGCAGGCCGAGGACGGTCGCGGTCGCGTACGCGTCGAGGGCCTGGCCGTACGACCTGCCGGCGAGGGCGGGATCGCGCCGGAGGTAGATCTCGCCGCCGTCGAAGTTCAGCAGATCCATGCAGACGACGGACACGCCGGACTGCCAGGACGACTGCACGATCAGCCGCGCGGCGATGTCGTCGCTGTCGACCAGGTGGACGCCGGGCCCACCGGCCAGCCGGGCGGCGGCCATGTTGCGCGAGGAGGCGATGGCGGCGACCACCGGCGGATGCTCGCCCGCCCGCTTGGCCAGCGCGAGCAGGGTCTTGACGACGTGCGCGTCCGGGTCTTCCGTCTCGGGGGACAGCACCACGATCGCTCGCGCGGTGCTCAGGCTCATCAGGTCGAGGTCGGCCGGCTCGGTGGGCCGGCCGGTGCGGCACACCAGGCGCGTCCTGCCCGTGTCGCCCACGTGGGCCCGGATCGCGTCCTCCATGGCGGGCTTGTCCCTGTCGGCCAGGATCGCGATGACCGAGCCGTGCTGGCTGGCGTGCGCCCTCGTGAGCTCGGAGACGATCGTGTAGAGCTGCTCGGACCAGCCGAGGATGACGGTGTGGCCGCTCTCGATGACGCGGGAGCGGCCCTTGCGCAGCTCCTCGATCTTGGCGCGCAGACCGGTGGAGAGCACGCCCACGAGGATGCTGACGATGAAGATGCCGCCGAGGGACGCCCCCAGCATGATCGCGAGGAAGGGCGCGGTGCCGGCGTCTCCGGCAATCTTGCCGGGGCTGAGGGCGTGCATGAGCGACAGCCACAGCACCCCGGGCCAGCCGTCGTGCCGGAGCGCCTCGTCGGGGGCGAGCCACATCGTCAGCGCGCTGACCACCACGATGAGCGCCAGCGACACCAGGGCCAGCCAGCCGATGAGGGCGGTCGTGCCCTTGGCCATGGTGTTGTCGAACCAGTAGCGCGCACGCTCTTTGACCGTGGCTTTTGACACCGGCATCCCCCGCGTGTGATCGGTAAACGTCAGACATAGTAGAAGCGACTAGGCTTCGTCGTGTGACGGAACTGGTGCTCGCCTCGGCCTCGCCCGCCCGCCTCGGTGTGCTGAGGGCGGCCGGGCTCGACCCCAAGGTGATCGTCAGCGGGGTCGACGAGGACGCGATCACGGCCGCCACGCCCGAGGAGCTCTGCCTGAAGCTGGCCGTGGCCAAGGCCGTCGCGGTGTCGCGGACGCTCGGCGACGGCATCGTGATCGGCTGCGACTCGGTGCTCGAACTCGACGGCGTCGCGTACGGCAAGCCGGGGACGCCCGAGGAGGCGGTGCGCCGCTGGCACATGATGCGCGGCAGGACCGGCCGGCTGCTGACCGGGCACTGCGTCAAGGACGTCGCCGGGGGTGGCACGCGGTCCGAGGTCGCCGCGACCGTGGTGCGGTTCGGCACCCCGTCGGACGAGGAGATCGGCACGTACGTCGCGAGCGGCGAGCCGCTGCGGGTGGCGGGGGCGTTCACCCTCGACGGCCTGGGCGGCTGGTTCGTGGAGGGCATCGAGGGCGACCACGGCAACGTGCTCGGCATCTCGCTGCCGCTGGTCCGCCGCCTGCTCGCCGATCTCGGCGTGCCGGTGACGCGTCTTTGGCGCTAGCCTGCCCGCCATGAGTGGCATCGAGCGGCCCGCCGGGCGGCGTGGCGTCGGCGGTTTCGCCGAGGGGATCGGCTTCTGCTTCCGTGGGCTGGGATGGGTCGCCCGGCATCCCGGCTGGTGGTTGTTCGGGCTGATCCCGGCTCTGATCGCGCTCGCGCTCTACGTCGTGGCGCTGGTGTGGCTGGGCACGCACGCCACCGACGTCGCGGCCTGGGTGACGCCGTTCGCCGACGACTGGGGCTGGCGGGACACGTTCCGCGCGCTGGTCGGCTTCATGATCTTCGTGGTGGGGCTCGCGCTCTCCGTGCTGACCTTCACCGCCGTCACCCTCGTGATCGGCGACCCGTTCTACGAGAAGCTCTCGGAGAAGGTCGAGGAGGACCTGGGCGGGCTTCCCAGCGGCGATCTGCCCTTCTGGTCGTCACTGCTCCGGTCGGTCCGCGACAGCCTCGTCACGCTGTGGTACGTCGTCCTGTTCACGGTGCCGCTGTTCGTTCTCGGGTTCGTGCCGGTCGTGGGCCAGACGGTAGTGCCCGTGGTCGGCGCGTTCGTCTCCGGGTTCTTCCTCACGGTCGAGCTGACCGCCCTCGCCATGGAGCGGCGGGGCCTGCGGCGCAAGGAGCGCTTCGCCCTGCTCCGCGCGAACCTGCCGGTCACGCTCGGGTTCGGCGTGCCGCTCTTCCTCGCGTTCATGGTGCCGCTCGTGAGCGTGGTCGCGATGCCGGGCGCCGTGGCCGGAGCCGCGATGCTCGTGCGCCTCCGGCTCGCGCCGGCGCCCGCACCGGAAGATCAGGCATCAGGAGGCCGGGCGCCGGAAGGTCAGGCCAGGGACACGAGACCGGCGTAGCCGGGGTTCCACATGTCCTCGACCCCGTCGGGCAGCAGCAGGACGCGGTCGGGACGCAGGGCCTCCACGGCCTTCTCGTCGTGGGTGACCATCACGACGGCGCCCTGGTAAGAGGCGACCGCCGCCAGCACCTCGTCCCGTGACGCCGGGTCGAGGTTGTTGGTGGGCTCGTCGAGCAGCAGCACGTTGGCCTGCGAGCCGACCAGGGTGGCGAGCGCCAGACGGGTCTTCTCGCCGCCGGACAGCACGCCCGCGGGCTTGCCCGCGTCGTCCCCCGTGAACAGGAACGAGCCGAGGATCCGGCGCACCTCGCCGTCGCCCAGGTGCGGCGCGGCGGCGGCGAGGTTCTGGGCGACGGTGCGCGCCGGGTCGAGGGTGTCGTGCTCCTGCGCGAAGTAGCCCAGCCGCAGACCGGGACCGTGCACCACGCGGCCCGAGTCGGGGCGTTCCCGCCCGGCCAGGATCCGCAGCAGCGTGGTCTTGCCCGCGCCGTTGAGACCGAGCACGACGAGCCGGCTGCCCCGGTCCACGGCCAGGTCCACGCCGGTCAGCACCCGCAGGTCGCCGTACGCCTTGGCCAGGCTGATCGCGCCGAGCGGGGTGCGGCCGCAGGGGGCGGGCTCGGGCAGACGGATGCGCGCGACCTTCTCGGCGCGGCGGACCGGCTCCACCGCGGCCAGCATGCGGTCGGCCCGGCGCGCCATCTCCTTGGCCCGCACGGCCGTCGACTTGCCGGCGCGCATCCTGTCGGCCTGGGCGTGCAGCGCGGCGGCCTTGCGTTCTGCGACCGCCCGCTGCCGGGCGCGCCCGCGCTCGGCGGCGTCACGGTCGGCCAGATAGGTGCGCCAGCCGGTGTTGTGCACCTCCAGCGCGGCCCGGTCGGCGTCGAGGCGCCAGATCCTGTTCACGGTGTCGTCGAGCAGCGCGGTGTCATGGGTGATCAGGACCAGCCCGCCGGTCCGGCTCGCGAGGAACGACCGCAGCCAGGCCACGGAGTCGGCGTCCAGGTGGTTGGTGGGCTCGTCGAGCAGCAGCGTGCCCTGCCCGGCGAACAGGATGCGGGCGAGTTCGACGCGGCGGCGCTGCCCGCCGGACAGGGTGCCGACCGGCTGGGTCATGACCCGGTCGGGCAGGCCGAGCCCGGCGGCGATGCGGGCGGCCTCGGCCTGGGCGGCGTATCCGCCGCGGGCCTCGAACTCCGCCTCGGCCCGGACGTACCGCCGCATCGCCCGCTTCTGCTCGGCGGGGTCGGCCATGGCCGCCTCGGCGGCGCGCAGCGCGCACTCGGCCTCGTCGAGACCGCGGGCCGACAGGATGCGGGCGGCGACGGAGAGGGACGGATCGGCAGCCGCGGGATCCTGCGGGAGATAGCCGACCTCGCCGGTCCGGGTGATGGTGCCCGCGACCGGCTGCAGTTCGCCGGCCAGGGTCTTCAGCAGGGTGGTCTTGCCCGCGCCGTTGCGGCCGACCAGGCCGACGTGGTCGCCGGGGGCGACGTGGGCGCTGACGTCCGACAGCAGGAGACGGGCGCCGACGCGCACGTCGACACCGCGAAGGGTGATCATTTGTTGACGCTCCGGAGAAGCTCAAGGACACACGGGTGGCGTGGAAGCGGGTGTCCGAGCTAGGAGATCCGGGGCAGAGACATGGCGCCGAGCGTAGGCCGGGTGCCCGGCCCGGTGCCACTGGTTTTCCGGCTGCCGGGTTGTCCACAGGGGACGGCTGTCCCCAGAACGCGCTTCGGCCGTCTTGGGGGCGCGGCGGTCCGGCGAGGCTGTCCGCCATGACGACTCCGAAGCTCGTGCTCTCGACCCCCGCGGACATCCTCTCCGCCGTGCCCTACCTCGTCGGTTTCCACCCGGCCGACAGCCTCGTGGTGACCGGGTCCACCGGTCCCGAGGTGCGGCTGACGACGCGGTGGGACCTCCCGGCCGATCCCGGGGAGCTCGACCGGCTGGTCCCGCTGCTCCGCCGTGAGGCGGTGACCTCCGCGTTCCTCGTGGGGTACGGCCCGGGCGCCCTCGTGACCCCCGTCGTCGACGAGGTGACCCGGCTGCTGCGGGCCGGGAACATCCTCGTGACGGAGAGCCTGCGGGCCGAGGGCGGGCGCTACTGGTCCTACTCCTGTGGCAGCGCGACCTGCTGCCCGGCCGAGGGCACGCCGTACGACACCGGCGGCAGCCGGGTCGCGGCCACGGCGGTGATGCACGGGCTGGTCGCGCTGCCCGACCGGGGCAGCCTGCGCCGCTCCGTCCAGCCGTCCGGCGGGACGCGGATGCGGCAGGCGACACTCCGCGTCGTGGCGGCCCTGCGCACGCGCCTCGCGGCCCTCGACGCGGCGAGCGAGGCGGCGACAGCGTCGGCGGGTGAGGCGGCGACGGACCTGGATGAGGAGGCCGCGCGGTTCGTCGGCGAGGCGCTGGGGCGGGTGCGCACGGCGATCGAGCTTTACGACTCGGGGGGCAGGCTCGGCGACGAGGAGGCCGCGCGGCTCGGGCTGGACCTCGCCGTGATCCGGGTGCGGGACGAGGCGTGGGCGCTGATCGACGACCGGGACGCGCATCTGGCGTTGTGGCGTGACCTCACCCGGCGGCTGGAGCCGGGCCACGCCGCTCCCGCCGCCTCGCTGCTGGCGGCCGCGGCGTGGCAGCGGGGGGAGTGCGCCCTCGCCGGCATGGCGCTGGAGCGGGCCCTCGCCGCCGATCCGGGCTACTCGATGGCGCTGCTGCTACGGCAGGCGCTGACGCACATGATGTCCCCCGCCATGCTCCGCGACCGCATGCCCACCCCGGCGGAGCTCGACGACGAGATGGGCGCTCCGAGGGCGGTCTGGCTCGCGCCGCTGCGCGCGCTGCTGACGCCGGCTCAGACCGGGTCGCTGTCCTGAGCCTGACGACGGCGCTCGTTGTAGGCGCGCATCCGCGCGGGATAGCCGGTGAGCTGCACGTCGTAGACCGGCAGGGCGAGATCTCTGGCGACCTTGGCGATGACGGCGGGCGATCCGACGCGGCGGCGGGTCCACTCCCCGTCGTGGGCCACGGCCACCGCCGTGGTGTCGGTGGCGAAGGTCTCGGGCTCGACGTAGAACTCCACACCACGCCGGGTCTTGGCGAACTCGATGAGCGCCTCGATGTCGGCGTCGGTCGCCTCGCGGTCGAACTTGGCCACGCGGAGGCCGCGCCGCCGCCGGAGCCCGTAACGATCTCGCCATCTCATAGTGCTTGTATACCGTGCCGCAGATCACGATGGCGTTAAGGGAACGGTCTCGGGGCCATGTCGGGGATGTCCCTGATGCCGGGGGCGCCTCTCCGGAGCAGGATGGAGGCAGACTTGAGACAAGCCGAGCAGGCCGTCGACGGAAGGCGATGTTTGTGATGCCCGCGACAGCGACACCACCGTGGCAGGGCCGCCCGGCCCCCATGCCGCACCCTCAGTTGCGCGTGACGAACCAGGACCGTGAGCAGGTGGTCGAGCACGTCAAGGCGGCCTACGCCGAGGGCAGGCTCGACAAGCACGAGATGGACGAGCGGCTGGACCGGGCGATGACCGCCCGCACCCATGCCGACCTCATGCCGATCATGAACGACCTGTACGGCGCCCGCCCGGCGTACGTGCCCCGGCCGCCCGCGTCCTTCGCTCCCCATCCCGCCCTGGAGGGAGGCGACCGGGCCGGAGCGGCGGCCGCGCACCTGTTCGCGCTGGCGGGCTTCTTCGTCGTCGGCCCGCTGCTGATGATGGTGACCGCGGGCCGCACGTCCCCCTACATCAGGCGGCACGCGGTGGAGGCGCTCAACTTCCACCTCACCGTGCTCGGCGCGACCATCCTGCTGCCCTTCACCGTCGTCGGGGTCGTGCTGGTGCCGGTGGTCTGGGTCCTCGGGCTGGTCCTGTCCGTCGTCGGCGGGGTGTCGGCGATCGCCGCCACCGAGTTCCGCTATCCCCTGACGGTCCGCCTCGTGAAGTAAGCCCCGTGAAGTAAACCCCGTGAAGTAGGCCCGTGAAATAAGCCTCGTGAAGTGACGCCGGTGACGTCAGGGCATGATCGCGCGGACGGCGGCGACGGTGTCGGCCTCCTCCGGCCGCTTGTCCGGGCGGTAGCGCAGCACCCGGGCGAACCGCAGCGCCATGCCCCCGGGATAGCGGCTGGACCGCTGCACCCCGTCGAAGGCGATCTCCACCACCAGCGTGGGCGTGAGCGTGACGACGTAGCCGTCCCCAGGGCCGTCCCCGGGGCTGTTCCCAGGGCCCTCGGCAGGGCTCTCCGCGATCCGCAGGAACTGCTCGGTCTGCCAGGTCAGCAGTTCGTCGGTGAGGCCCTTGAACGTCTTGCCGAGCATCACGAAGCCGCCCGTCTCCGGGTCGTAGGCGCCGAGGTGCAGGTTCGACAGCCAGCCCCGGCGTCGTCCGCTGCCCCATTCGGCGGCCAGCACGACCAGGTCAAGGGTGTGCCGGGGCTTCACCTTGATCCAGCCCGCCCCCCGCCGGCCCGCGGCGTACGGCGTGCCCAGCGACTTCACGACGACGCCCTCGTGCCCCCGGCGCACCGCGTCGCCGAAGAAGGCCTCGGCCTCCTCGGCGTCCCCGGTGACCAGGCGCGGGGTGATCAAATTGGCCGGGACCGCCGTCTCCAGCGCGGCGTGCCGCTCCTGGTCGGGCAGGTCGAGCAGGTCGGCCCCGCCCACCCGCAGGGCGTCGAAGAAGAAGACGGTCAGCGGCACGGTCTCCCGCAGCGACGCGACGCCGGTCCTGCTGGCCACCCGCCCCGAGGTGACCTGGAACGGCTCGGGACGGCCGTCGGGGCGGAGCGCGAGGACCTCGCCGTCCAGGACCAGATCGGTGCCGGGCAGGCCCAGCACCGCCTCGACCAGCTCCGGCACCTGACCGGTGATGTCGTCGAGCGTCCGGGTGAAGACGGCGACGTCGTCGCCCGACCGATGCGCCTGGACCCGTACGCCGTCGAGCTTCCACTCGACCGCGGCGGGAGCGCCGGCCTTCTCCAGCGCGGCGGTCACACTGGCCGCGCTCTGCGCGAGCATCGGCGCGACGGCCCGCCCGACCTCCAGGTGGAACGCCTTGAGCTCCGCCACCCCGCCACGCAGCGCCGCCGCCCCGACGGCGGGCAGTGAGCCGCGCAAGGTCAGAGCCCGGCGCACCTCGGCGGAGGGCACGTCCGCCGCCCTGGCGATCGCCTCGATCATCACGCCGTCGAGCGCGCCCTGGCGCAGCTCGCCCGTCAGCAGCCGGTGCAGGAACGACTGCTCCTGCCGCGTCACGGCGCCGAACAGCTCGCCGAGCAGCTCCCGGCGCGCGGCCTGGGAACCCGTCCCCGACTGGGCCTTGATGCGTTCGAGCAGCGCGTCGACCTGGCCGAGGGTCGCCGTCGCGATCTGACGCGGCTCGGGAAGGTCGGAGAGGCTCCGCCAGCCCACGCCGATCTGACGCTGCGGCAGCTCTCCCGACAGGTAGGCGATGGCGATCTCGGCCTCGTCCGGGCCCACCCTGCCGAGCAGCTCGGCCAGGTGCCTGATCTTGGCCAGCCGCGCCGAGTCCGCCGCCACGGCCGCGGACGTCCGGGCAAGGTCGATCAGCAACACAACGTAATCCTGCCTTACCGGATGGGCACGTGCCCAGGCAGGGGGGCGAGTCGCCTCAACTGTAGTGACGCATGAGCGGCCACAGCTCGCGCCAGGGCCGGTGGGGGTCACGGCAGACCGTGATCGGCACGCCCTGCTCCTCACCCGGCATCCCGGTCACCGTGCCCGCGACCGAGCAGGCGGCGAAGACCGTGCGGAGACGGCCGGGCGGGTAGCCGACGGAGACCGTCACCCGGGTCCCCTCCGGCGGCGGGCCCCACCACCACAGCTCGTTGTGGCCGCTGTAGACCGCCGGCAGGCCGAAGTCGCCCGCCCAGCGGCGCAGCGCGCCGGCCTCGCCGTAGTTCCCCGCGAGCAGCACCGCCCCCGCCCGCTCGCCGGCGGGCAGCGTGGCCACCACCCGCCCAGTTTGCGCCGCCAGGTCACGCATGCCCACCGACTCGCGGGCGACCTCGTTGATCGCCGCGACCGGCGTCCCCGCGAGTGACGCGGCCGGGACGACCGGCAGGGCCATGACCACCGCGACCACGGCGTTGAGCGCCAGCGCCACGACGAGGACGGGCCGCCTCCGCCATCCGGCGGCCGTCACGCACCCGGCCGCGAACAGGTAGAGCAGGAAGGCGCCGGCGTAGTCGGGGCGGCCGCCCGACAGCAGGATCAGCACGCAGGCCACGGGGTAGGCCAGGGCGAGCGAGCGGACCCGCCGGTCGCGCCAGAGCCGCAGCCAGCCCGCCACGCACACCACCGCCTGCGGGGGACCCAGCAGCAGGATCTGGAGGGGGACGAAGGCGATGCGGTTGTCCGCCCCCTCGTCGACGCGCAGCGCCTCGGCCATCTGGAGTTGCGGCCAGTCATGGGTGACCTGGTAGACCAGGTTGGGCGAGGCGATCGCCAGGGCCAGGAGGGCCCCGAGCCACAGTCGCCTGTCCCGCAGGGCCCCGCGCGGGCCGGCGACGACGAGGCCCAGGCCGGCGCAGCCGAGCAGCAGCACGATGAGGTCGCGGTTATAGGACGTGATCCCGGCCAGCAGGCCCGTCCAGAGCCAGTAACGGCCGTCGCCGCGCAGCAGCACCCGGAGCAGGCACAGCGTGACCGCGAGCCACAGCACGAGATCGGGGGTGAGGGTCAGCAGCGAGTGCCCCGCGAGCAGCGGCAGCACCGCGCCCGCCGTGCCGGCCGCGGCGAGGACCTGCGCGGCGCGGCCCGTGCCCGAATCCCGGGCGCCCAGCTCCCGGGCGACCAGCGCGGCGAGGACGACCAGCGCCCCGGCGCACAGGGCGGGGACGATCCGGAGCGCGACGACCGTGTCCCCGAAGACCGCCGTAGACAGCCGGGCGATCATCGGGGTGAGCGGCGGCGTGTCGAAGTATCCGAGCCGGGGGCGTTCGCCCAGCATGCGGAAGTACAGCTCGTCGCGGTGGTAGCCGTACCAGGGGCTCACCGCGAGCAGCACGGCCACGACCGCGGCGGCGAGCCCGACCACGGCCCGGGGCAGCCGGACGAGGGGTGACTCCACGGGGGGCGGCTGTGTGGGAGGAACGGTGCTCGCCGGGCCGCCCGCCGCGGCGCTCGGAGGCTCGGCCACACGGGGACCGTCATGAGAGGGGCCGTCATGAGGAAGATCGCCGTTCATGCGGCAATCATCCCCGACGAGCCCGGGACCTCATAGGCTTCGCCGGGCGGCCTCTCACGGCCCCGGGCGGCGTCCCGCGGGGCCCAAACCCGCAGCGGATGCCCCGATCCCGGACGCTCGATCCCGGCTGCCGGCCCTGGACACCCGGATGTCCCGGGGCGCGCGTGGCCGGGCGGCGGGGGAGTGGTCAGCCGACGCCGAGCAGGTCGACGACGAAGATGAGCGTCTCGCCCGGCTTGATGACGGTGCCCGCGCCGCGGTTGCCGTACCCGAGGTGCGGGGGGATCGTCAGCCGCCGGCGGCCGCCGACCTTCATGCCGGCCACGCCGCGGTCCCAGCCGGCGATGACCCGGCCGCCGCCGAGCGGGAACTGGAACGGCTGCCCGCGGTTCCAGGAGGCGTCGAACTCCTCACCCGTGGAGAACGCCACCCCGACATAGTGGACGGTCACGTTCTGCCCCGGCCTGGCCTCCGGGCCGGTCCCCTCCACGAGATCGGCGATCTCCAGGTCGGCGGGCGGCTCGCCCTCGGGAAAGTCGATCTCGGGCTTCTCCAGTGCCACGTGGGTCTCCTGTCCTGTCCGTGCCGGACGTTCCGGCGGCAGACGACTCTACCGCCAGGGCCGTGCGGTGATCCCGCGACGGCGGCCGACACGACGACGCCTTCCCCGCCGTGTCCGGACGCAGGCGGGGAAGGCGTCGTGGTGTCCATGGGAAACGGCGCTACGGGAAACGGCACCGTGGGAGGACGTGAGAGAACAGCGCGAGGGAAACAGCGCCGGGGGACGTCACATCCGGCGGCCCCGCGACAGCCCGGCCTCGTCCCGCGCCTCCTCGTCCCGAATCTCCCTGTCCCGAATCTCCCTGTCGCGGGCGTCCCTGTCGAGGGAGTCCTCAGCGCGCTCCTCGTCCGTACGGAGGTCCTCCTGCGGGGCGGTGTCGCCGGAGACCGCCGTAGGCGGCGTCACGGGCGCGGTGACGGCCGGCGTGGCGGGCCCGGCGGACGGCGGCCGCTGGACGACGACCGTGTCGGCCGGCTGCACCCCGCCCTGCAGCAGGGCCTGCGCCTGGTCCAGCATGGGGGCGGCCACCAGCACGTCGTAGCGCCCGGCGACGATCGAGCTCCGGGAGGAGAAGTCGCGCGTCCCGCCGGTGAAGGCGTGGCCGACGAAGCCGAAGGCGGCGCCCGCGATGGCCCCCCACAGGATCGACCACAGCACGAGCCCGAAGAACGAGGTCGTGGTCGAGGTGAACAACCCGAGGAACATGCCGACGATGAGCCCGAAGACCGCGCCGCTGATCAGGCCGGTCAGCGCGGCCCTGCCGTTGGTGAGCCGCCCGGTGACGGTCTCCTCCAGGCGCAGGTCGCTGCCGATGATCGCGCTGTTCTCCACCGGGAAACCGGCGTCGGACAGGGTGTCGACGGCGCGCTGCGCCGCGGCGTAGTTGTCATAGCTGACCAGCAGCCGTCTGTCGACCGCCGGACTGGCCGGCTCTGCGGCCGGTGAGTACTGCATGAGCGCCTCCGCGGGATAGTGCGGCCGGTACGAGGAACCCCACTACCCCGGCGGAGCCCGATATTCCTCCCGGGAATCGGTGCGGTCACCAGCTCTGGTGCAGCGGCATGCCCTCGCTGTAGCCCGAGGCGCTCTGCACGCCGACCACCGCCCGCTCGTGGAACTCCTCCAGCGTGGTGGCGCCCGCGTAGGTGCAGGAGGACCGCAGGCCGGCCACGATGGCGTCGATCTGGTCCTCCACGCTCGGCCGCGCGGGGTCGAGGTACATCCGGGAGGTCGAGATGCCCTCCTCGAACAACGCCTTGCGGGCCCGCTCGAAGGGCGTGTCCTCGGCGGTGCGCAGCCGTACGGCGCGGGCGGAGGCCATGCCGTAGTTCTCCTTGTACTTGCGGCCGTCGGCGGCGGTGCGGGTGTCGCCGGGGGACTCGTACGTGCCGGCGAACCACGAGCCGATCATGACGTTGGCCGCGCCCGCCGCGAGCGCGAGCGCGACGTCGCGGGGGTGGCGCACGCCTCCGTCGGCCCAGACGTGCCGCCCGAGACGGCGGGCCTCGGCCGAGCACTCCAGCACGGCGGAGAACTGCGGGCGCCCGACGCCGGTCATCATCCGGGTCGTGCACATGGCGCCGGGGCCCACCCCGACCTTCACGATGTCGGCCCCGGCCTCGACCAGGTCGCGTACGCCCTCGGCGGTGACGACGTTGCCCGCGGCGACCGGCACGGCGGGGTCGAGCGCGCGTACGGCCCGCAGCGCGCCGATCATCTTCTCCTGGTGGCCGTGCGCGGTGTCGACCACCAGCACGTCGACGCCGGCGTCGAGCAGTTCCTTGGACTTGGCGGCCACGTCGCCGTTCACCCCGACCGCGGCCGCGATCCGGAGCCGGTTCCGCGCGTCGACGGCGGGCTGGTAGAGGGTGGAGCGCAGCGCCCCGGTGCGGGTGAGGATCCCGACGAGCCCGCCGTTGTCGTCCACGACGGGGGCGAGCCGGTGGCGGCCCCCGTGCAGCGCCTCGAACGCCGCCTGCGGGTCGATCCCGCGCGGCAGCGTCTGCGGCGAGGGGGTCATGACCTGGGAGAGCTGGGTGAACATGTCGACGCCGTGACAGTCGGCCTCGGTCACCACGCCGACCGGGCGGTTGTCCCAGTCGACCACGATGACCGCGCCGTGGGCCCGCTTGGGCAGCAGGGTCAGCGCCTCTCCGACGGTGTCGTGCGGGGTGAGGGCGATGGGCGTGTCGTGGACCAGGTCGCGGTTCTTGACCCAGTCGACGACGTCGGCCACGACCTCGATCGGGATGTCCTGGGGGATGACGGCGACGCCGCCGCGCCGGGCGATCGTCTCGGCCATGCGGCGGCCCGCGACGGCCGTCATGTTGGCGACGACGACGGGGATCGTGGTGCCGCTTCCGTCCACCGTGGACAGATCCACGGCCAGGCGGGACCCGATCGCGGACCGGGAGGGCACCATGAAGACATCGCTGTACGTGAGATCGTAGGGCGGCGTCACATCGTTGAGGAATCGCACGTTTGTCCAGCCTACGTTGTGAGCGGTCGTTTCCGGCATTCCCGCCCGCCGACGAGAGCAGACCCGTCCACGGGATACATTGACCTCGCCTGAGAGGAGCACAAGTGATCATCGTTGACCGTCCGGAGACGCTTGTCGTCGGCTACGTCGTACGGACGACCAACGCGGCGGAGGCGGACCCCTCCCTCGCCCGGCTGCCGGCCCTGTGGGCCCGCGCCGGAGCGCCGGGGGCCTTCGCCCACGTGCCGGGCCGGGTCGACGAGAACCTGTACGCCGTGCTGACGGACTACGAGAGCGACCACAACGGCGCCTACACGCAGATCGTCGGCGTGGCGGTGCGCACGGCCGCGCGACTGCCCGAGGGCATGGTCGCCGTACGGGTGCCCGGCGTCCCCTCGCTGATGGCCGAGGCGCGGGGGCCCCTGCCCGGGGCGCTGATCGACGCCTGGCAGAAGGTGTGGAAGCACACCGAGTCGGGCGCGACCCCGGCCCGCGCCTTCACCACCGACCTGGAGATCCACCACCCCGGCGGAGTCGACCTCTACGTCGCGACCCTGCCGTCCTTCGGCGAGCCCTCCGGGCCCCCGGCGCAGGTCCAGGCCGCCCCCGCGTAATCATTCGGTTTGATCCGGCTCGTCGTCTGGATCAGGCCAGGACGCCGGCGGCGCGCAGCGCCTCCGCCTCGTCGCCGGACAGCCCCCACGCGCTCAGGTCGTGCAACCGGGTGGCGGGGGAGAGGTCGCCGTGCCCGGCGCCGGGCAGCCGGGGGGCGGGCGCGGCCTGCGGGACGCCGCCGACCTCCACGAACGTGCCGCGCGCCACGTTGTGCGGATGCCCGGCGGCCTCGCGCGGGTCGAGCACCGGGACCACGCAGGCGTCGGAGCCCTCGAAGACCGCTTCCCACTCGGCCCGCGTACGGGACCGGAACGCCTCGGCCAGCCGTTCGCGGATGACCGGCCAGTTGGCCTGGTCGTCGCGGCCGGGCAGGTCGCCGATGCCCATGCGGTCGAGCATCTCCGCCCAGAACCGCGGTTCCAGCGCGCCCACCGCGAGGAACCCGCCGTCGGCCGTCTCGTACGTGTCGTACATGGGGGCGCCGGTGTCGAGGAGGTTGGTGCCGCGCGGACCCCACTGCCCGCCGTGCACCGCGCCGTGGAACATCGAGAACAAAAGCGCCGCGCCGTCGACCATCGCGGCGTCCACCACCCGGCCGCGGCCGGTCCGCTCCCGCTCGATCAGGGCCAGCAGCACGCCGTACGCGAGCATGAGCCCGCCGCCGGCGAAGTCGCCGAGGATGTTGATGGGCGGGGTGGGCTTGCCGCCCGCGCGGCCCAGCATCGACAGCACCCCCGCGATCGCGATGTAGTCGATGTCGTGCCCCGCGGTGTGGGCGAGCGGGCCGTCCTGGCCCCAGCCGGTCATCCGGCCGTACACGAGCCGCTCGTTGACGGCGTGCAGGTCGCCCGGCCCGATGCCGAGCCGCTCGGCGACGCCCGGGCGGAACACCTCGATCACCACGTCGGCCCGCTCCGCCAGCCGCCGGAACGCGGCCACGCCCTCGGGCGACTTCAGGTCGAGGCCGATGGTCCGCTTGCCGCGGTCCATCACCTCCCGCCGGGGCTCGTCGCCCACCGCGGCCACCCGGTCGACGCGCAGCACCTCGGCGCCGTGGTCGGCGAGCATCATCCCGGCGAACGGCCCCGGCGCGAGCCCGGCCAGCTCAAGCACCCGGATCCCCGCCAGCGGCCCCCGTGACGCGTCCATGCGTTCCTCCTCACCATCCAGTGGAACACGCCCGTCGGCCCAGGTCCTGACGGTTTCCACAGTTACGGCAGGGGCGCGCGAGGCGAAGAACACGGGAAGGATACGATCTGTCCCGACGGGGTGTCGCGAGGCTACTCGATAGTTTTCGCGGGCGTAACGTGTCTACTCTGGTCTGCGTCCCCGTCCGGGGATAGCGTGCCAAGAGGCGATCACTACGATCCATGGGGGTGGTGTCATGCCAGAGCGCACGGCCAGTATGACCGCCCATATCAAGGCAGTCGAGCAGATCAGGGACTCCTACGCCGCCATCCCCGAAGACGCCGCTCCTCGGCTGGCGAAGGCCACGACGAACCTGTTCCGCTTCCGGGCGCCGGCCAAGACGGCGGCGCTGTCCGCCCGGGACCTGGACCAGGTCATCCACGTCGACCCGGTCACCATGACGGCCGAGGTCCAGGGCATGACGACGTACGAGAACCTGGTGGACGCCACGCTGCCGCACGGGCTCATGCCGTACGTCGTGCCGCAGCTGAAGACGATCACGCTCGGCGGCGCGGTCACCGGCCTCGGCATCGAGTCGAGCAGCTTCCGGGACGGCCTGCCGCACGAGTCGGTGGAGGAACTGGAGATCCTCACCGGCGACGGGCGGATCCTGGTCGCCCGGGCCGACAACGAGCACGCCGACCTGTTCCGGGCCTTCCCCAACTCCTACGGCACGCTCGGCTACGCCCTGCGCATCCGCATCAAGCTGGCCCGGGTCAAGCCGTACGTGAAGCTGACCCACATCCGCTTCGGCGACGCGGACAAGTGCATGCTCGCCATGCAGGAGATCTGCGAGAGCCGCGAGCACGACGGCGAGCCGATCGACTTCGTCGACGGCACGTTCTTCAGCCCTGACGAGCTGTACGTCACCGTCGGGTCGTTCTCCGACCGGGCGCCCTATACCTCCGACTACACCGGCATGCGGATCTACTACCAGTCGATCCGCAGCCGCGCCCGCGACTGGCTCACGGTCCGCGACTACCTGTGGCGCTGGGACACCGACTGGTTCTGGTGCTCGCGCGCCTTCGGGGTGCAGCAGCCGCTGGTCCGCTCGCTCCTGCCGCGCCGGTGGATGCGCTCGGACGTCTACCGCAGGCTCGTCGGCCTCGACCAGAGGTACGGCCTGACGGCCAGGATCGACCGCTGGCGGAACAACCCCGTGCACGAGTCGGTGATCCAGGACGTCGAGGTCCCGGTCGAGCGGGGCGCGGAGTTCCTTGAGGTCTTCCACCGCGAGGTCGGCATGACCCCGGTGTGGATGTGCCCGCTCAGGGCGACCGGCGAGTGGTCGCTCTATCCCCTCGAACCCGGCCGCCTGTACGTGAACTTCGGCTTCTGGGGGATGGTGCCGCTGCCGCGCGGCCAGTACGACGGGTATCACAACCGGCTGATCGAGCGTGCCGTGCACGCGCTCGACGGCCACAAGTCGCTGTACTCCACCTCCTTCTACGGTCGTGAGGAGTTCTGGCGGCTCTACAACGGGGACGCCTACTGGCCGGTCAAGAGTGCCTACGACCCGGGCGGCCGGCTGCTGGACCTGTACGACAAGTGCGTCAGGGCCAGGTAGGTGGGCGTCAAGACGTCGGGAGAGGTGCAATGACTCTTGCGGAGATCTTCGAGAAGATCGTCGGTCCTGACGCGGGCGTCGAGTTCGTCGCCTACGACGGCAGCAAGGCGGGATCCCTTGGTGCGGACGTCCGCGTCGAGGTGAAGACGCCGGCGGCGGTGGCCTACCTCGCGCAGGCGCCGGGAGAGCTGGGGCTCGCCCGCGCCTACATCGCGGGGCACATGGACGTGCACGGTGACATGTACACCCTGCTCGACCGGATGTGGTCGCTGACGCTCAACGACCTGCCGCTGGGCGAGAAGATCGCCGCCGTCCGCTCGCTCGGGCTCAAGCCGCTGCTGATGCGCCTCCCGCCGCCGCCGCAGGAGGCGCGGCAGAGCACGCTGGCGAAGCTCGGCAGCCGGCACGCCAAGCAGCGCGACGCCGAGGTGATCCACCACCACTACGACGTCTCCAACCGGTTCTACGAGTGGGTGCTCGGCCCCTCCATGGCGTACACCTGCGCGGTCTTCCCCCGGCCGGACGCGACGCTGGAGGAGGCGCAGCACACCAAGTTCGACCTGGTCGCCAAGAAGCTGGACCTCAAGCCCGGCATGCGGCTGCTCGACGTCGGCTGCGGCTGGGGCGGCATGGTCATGCACGCGGCCAAGGAGTACGGCGTGAAGGGCCTCGGCGTCACGCTGTCGCGCCAGCAGGCCGAGTACGCGCAGAAGGCCATCGCCGAGGCCGGGCTGTCGGAGCTCGCCGAGGTCCGTTTCATGGATTACCGCGACGTCGCGGAAACCGGTTTCGACCGGGTCAGCTCGATCGGCCTCACCGAGCACATCGGCAAGGACAACCTGCCGTCCTACTTCTCCTTCCTCTACGGCAAGCTCAAGCCGGGCGGGCGTCTCCTCAACCACTGCATCACCCGCCCGACCAGCACGGAGAAGACCCTGAACAAGGGCGGCTTCATCAACCGCTACGTCTTCCCCGACGGCGAGCTCGAGTCGGTCGGCCACCTGATCCGTCAGATGGAGGACATCGGCTACGAGGTCCGCCACGAGGAGAACCTGCGCGAGCACTACGCGCTGACCCTGCGCGAGTGGTGCAAGAACCTCGACGAGCACTGGGAGGAGGCCGTGGAGGAGGTCGGCCAGGGCACCGCCCGGGTCTGGCGGCTCTACATGGCCGGGTGCGTGGTCGGGTTCGAGCGCAACAAGGTACAGCTCCACCAGGTGCTCGGCGTCCGGCTCGACGAGGGACGGTCGCATGTGCCGCTCCGCCCGTCCCTCGACTGGCCGTGACGGCGCCTACCGCAGCTCGCGCTTGAGGATCTTGCCGGTGGCGGTCATCGGCAGGGACTCGCGGAACTCCACGATCCGCGGGTACTTGTAGGCCGCCATCGTCTCCCTGCTCCACGCCACCAGTTCCTCCTCGGTGGTCGTGTCGCCGGGCGTCCGGATGACGTACGCCTTGACCTCCTCGCCGTGCGACTCGTGGGGCACCCCGACGACCGCGGCGAGCGAGACCGCCGGGTGGGTCATCAGGACCTCCTCGATCTCCCGGGGATAGACGTTGAACCCACCCCTGATGATCATGTCCTTGGCCCGGTCGACGATGAAGTAGTAACCGTCCTCGTCGCGCCGGGCCATGTCGCCGGTGCGGAACCAGCCGTCCCGCATGACCTCCGCGGTCGCCTCGGGCCGGTTGTGGTAGCCCTTCATGATGTTGTGGCCGCGGACGGCGATCTCGCCGATGCCGTCCGGGTCGCCGACGGTGTTCCACTCGGGGTCCACCAGTTTCATCTCGACGCCCCAGACCGGGGTGCCGATCGAGCCGGCCTTGGCGGGGCGGCCCGGCTGGTTGAACGAGGCCACCGGCGAGGTCTCCGACAGGCCGTAGCCCTCCAGGATGTCCACCCCGAACGTCGCGCTGAAGTCCTTGAGCACCTCGACCGGCAGCGCGGACCCGCCGGAGGCCGCGGTGACCAGCGACGACGGCGCCGCGGCGGCCCCTGTGCGCACCGCGGTGAGCATCGCCCAGTACATCGTCGGCACCCCGGCGAACAGGGTGACCTCCTCCTGCTCCATCAGGGCGAGGGCCCCGGCCGGCTCGAAGCGCGGCATCAGCACGAGCGTGGCGCGGCGCCGGAACCCCGCGTTCATCAGCACGGTCTGCCCGAAGGAGTGGAACAACGGCAGCGCCACGAGGTAGGCGTTCCGGTCCTGGCGCCGGAACATCTCGTCGCTGATGACGGCGTTCATCACCATGTTCTGATGGGACAGTTCCGCGCCCTTGGGCTGCCCGGTGGTGCCGCTCGTGTAGAGGATGACCGCCGTGTCCTCCGGGGAGGTCTGCACGGTCTCGAACTCGCCCGGCATCCCGTCGAGCGCCGCCCACAGCGTCTCGCCGTACGCGGACTCGGTGGCGAACGGCGTGGCCGGCAGCACGACGAAGTGCTCGGCCCGGCCGGCCTCGGCGAACCCGGCCCGGCCGCGCTCGCCCAGCGGCAGTTCCGGCGTGCCCTCGAAGCAGAAGAACGCCTTGGCGTCGGAGTCGTCCAGGTGGTAGGCGATCTCCCTGGCCTGCAGCAGCACGTTCAGCGGGACCACGGTCGCGCCTGCCTTGAGGATCCCGTAGTACACGAACGGGAAGTACGGCAGGTTCGGGCAGGCGAGGGCGACCTTGTCGCCCCTGCCCACACCGCGGGCGGCGAGCAGGTTGGCGACCTGGTTGGCGATGGTGTTCACGAGTGAGTACGGCAGGCGGAGGTCTCCGAAGACGACCGCGGTGGCGTCGGGCGTGTCACGTGCGCTGTCCTCCAGCACGACGGCCAGGTTGAGCATCTGCCGCTCCTCTTTCTGTCGGACGCGTGGTCCATACCAACCGGTAGGTACCTCAGCGTAACGGCTGATTCGCCCGATTTTGAGTGCCCGGTCAACAGTGTGGTCAGCAGTGGGTGTACTCGTCGCGCCGGTGGAGCATGGCCGCCAGCATCAGCGGGAACATCGCGACGTGCGCGAGGACCATCACGGTCATCCCGTCGATCGCGCCCACCCACAGCAGTGGGAACAACGGCACGACCGGGACGAACATGGCGCCGCACATCTCCAGAGTCGCGGCCCAGGCGTGGCCGCGCACGCGCATCCACACGGCCATGCCCACCGACATGTCGAACGCCATCAGCAGGTAGGCGAGCTCGGGGTCGCGGGTGTGGGAGAGCTCGATCCCCAGAGCGGACCCCAGAACGGACCACAGCAGGCCGAGCGCGAACATCCCGGCGAACATCGCCACGACCATTTCGAGGTAGTGCAGGGCGAATCGTCTCCATCGCCGCGGGCCGGCCGGGTGGCTGGACGAGTGGCTGGACGAGTGGCTGGATGGGGGGCCGGTGTGCCGGGCGGGCGTCGTCTGTGTCATGGCTCGACTGTCCCGGCGGCCAGGGACTCCGCGAAGGGCCCGGCCGCCGAGAGGTCCGGAAACTTGGGATACCGGTCCCTGTGACGTACAGTCCGGGTGTGATCTCGCGGCGGGTGGTCGTGGTCGGGTACCACGCGGCGGAACTGCTGGACATCGCGTGCGTGACGTCGAGCCTCATCATGGCGAACGTCCAGGGCGCCACGCCTCCGTACGAGGTGTGCCTGGTCACCCCCTCCGGGCTGCCCATCACCTGTGGCAGCGGGCTGACGCTGCAGGCCCAGCAGGCCCTCGAACGCGTCACCGGGCCGCTGGACACGCTTGTGCTGTCCGGGGGGATCGGGCACGAGCTGGCCGCCGCCAACCGGGTGATCGTCGGGCACGTCCGCCGTCTGGCCCGGGAGAGCCGCCGCGTCGCCTCGGTGTGCACGGGCGCGGCGGTGCTGGCCGCCGCCGGGCTGCTCGACGGCCGGCGCGTCACCACGCACTGGGGGTACGCCTCCACGCTCGCCTCGCGCCACCCCGAGATCACCGTGGACGCCGCCCCGATCTTCATCCGGGACGGCAACGTCACCACGGCGGCGGGCGTCACCAGCGCACTGGACCTGACCCTCGCCTTCATCGAGGAGGACAACGGCTCGGCCCTGGCCCGGGAGGTGGCCCGCCATCTGGTGACCTATCTGCAGCGTCCCGGCAACCAGGCGCAGATGAGCATGTTCACCGAGGGCCCGCCCCCCGGCGACGACCTGGTCAGGCGGGTCGTCGACCACGTCACCGGCCACCTCGGCGCCGATCTGGGCACCGCCGCCCTGGCGGCCGCGGCGGGGGTGAGCGAGCGGCACCTGACCCGGCTGTTCCTCCGGCACCTCGGCCAGACGCCGGGCCGGTTCGTCCGCCGGGCACGGGCCGAGGCCGCCGCCCATCTTCTGGCCACCACCTCGTTGCCGGTGGCCGCCGTCGCGGCCCGGTGCGGCTTCGGCACGGCCGAGACCCTCCGCCAGGCCTTCGTCGACCTGTACGGCATCCCGCCCTCGCGCTACCGGCAGGCGCAGGCCTCCGCCCTGCCGCAATCCTTCCGCTCCTGATCCCGGCGCTGTGGCAGACTGACCACCGAATGTCGTTCTGGTCTACGTCGAAGGGCGGGTCCATGACCACGCGGCCCACGGGGCGGGCGCCCATCACCTCCGTGCCGGACATCGACCTGTCGAGCTGGGACTTCTGGGCCCGGCCGGACGAGGAGCGGGAGCACGCCTTCCGGCTGCTGCGCGACCTGGACACCCCGGCCTTCTTCGCGGAGCCCGAGATCAACTTCGCCGGGACGCGCGGCCCCGGCTACCACGCGCTCGTACGGCACGCCGACATCCTGGAGGCCAGCCGCACTCCCGAGATCTTCTGCTCCGGCGACGGCGGGGCGACCAACATCCCCGACCTGCCCGCGGAGTTCACCGAGTATTTCGGCTCGATGATCAACATGGACGACCCGCGGCACGCCCGCCTGCGGCGCATCGTCTCCCGGGCGTTCACCCCACGCATGATCAGGCAGTTCGAGGCCGACGTCGAGGCGGCGGCGTCCCGCATCGTGGACGACCTGCTGGAGACCGGGCCGGGCTGCGACTTCGTGACCGAGGTGGCCGCGAAGCTGCCACTGAAGATCATCTGTGACATGGCGGGCATCCCGGAGAAGGACTACGGCTTCGTCTTCGACCGCTCGAACGTCATCCTCGGCGCCACCGACCCCGAGTATGTCGGCGACCCGCAGGGCATCGCGCACGCGCTGCTCACCGCCGCGATGGAGCTGCAGCAACTGGTGGAGGACCTCGCCGCGCACCGGACCGAGCGGCCCACCGGCGACCTCATCTCGTCGCTGGTCAACGCCAACATCGACGGGGAACGGCTGACCGCCCAGGAACTCGCCTCGTTCTTCATCCTGCTCGTCGTGGCGGGCAACGAGACGACCCGCAACGCCATCTCCTCCGGCATGCGCCTGCTCACCGTCAACCCCGATCAGCGGCGGCTCTGGCTGGAGGACTTCGAGGGCCGCGCGCCGCGCGCCGTCGAGGAGATCGTCCGGCTGGCGGCGCCGGTCAACTACATGCGCCGCAAGGTCACCCGGGACCACGAGATGAACGGCACGCGCTACCGCGCGGGCGAGAAGGTGCTGCTGTTCTACTGGGCGGCCAACCGGGACGAGCGGGTGTTCGCCGACCCGCTGCGGTTCGACATCCTGCGCGACCCCAACCCGCACGTCGGGTTCGGCGGCCCCGGCCCCCACTTCTGCCTTGGCGCCCACCTGGCCCGCCGCGAGATCACCGTGATGTTCCGCGAACTGCTGCGCCGGGTCCCCCGCATCGAGGCGGGCGAGCCCGAGCGCCTGCTGTCCAGCTTCATCAACGGCGTCAAGCACATGCCCTGCACGTTCTGACGGCGCGTGTTCTGACGGCGGGGCGGGTCCTCAGCGGATCGGCTTGATCGAGCGGACCACCGTGTTGACGTCGGGCAGCAGGTCGTTCTTCAGCTCCGGCACCGCCATGTAGACGATCGTGGGAAGGTCGGCGCCGGTGTCGACGGCGGCGATCACGACCGTGGTGGAGCCGCCGTCGGCGGTCACCTTGTAGGAGGCCAGCAGACCGGTCATGCCGCCCCGCGACAGGCGCTGCTGCGCGGTCTTGGTGACCTTGTTGTCCTTGGGGAACTGCGTCTGCCGCGCGCGGTACATGACCGCGCTGAGCACGGAGCCCATCTTGTCGGGCGTGGTGTACTTCACCGCGAGCGACTGCGCCAGCGGCCCCGACATCACCACGGCGAACTCCCGCTTGCCCTTGGTGGTCATGCCGGCGGGCACGTACTGCCGGGTGGTGAAGCCGTACGTCGCCTTGGTCTGGGCGGGGTCGGTGTCCGCCTGCCAGGGGCCGCCGAGCCTCGGCAGCGTGATCCGGCCGGCGGTGTCGGTGAGCACGCCCTTCACCGGGGAGGCGGTGCCCTCGTAGACGGGCAGCGGCGGCACCTGTGCCTGTGGCTTGGCACTGGCGCGGGGCGCGGTGGCCGAGGGCTTCGGCGGGGTCGCCGCCTCGGCCGACCTGCCCGAGCTGAGCGGCCCGGCGCCGAACGCCCAGACCAGCACCGCCACGAGCACGGCCACGACCGAGGCCACCAGCGCGTACAGCCAGACGGGACGGCCGGGCCCGTCGTCCTCGTACTCGTCGATCGCCCGGTAGTTCTCGCCGAAGACCGTGTTCCACAGCTCCTGCTGCCGGTGCGCCGGAGGCGTCTTGGGCCCGCTGATCTGTCCCGCCGTCACGAACGGCCGGTACGGGTCGTCCGGCTGGGGCGGGGGCGGCGGAGCCGTCGACACGGGCGGCTGGGCGTGCGGGGAGCCGGGCCGGGACGGCGGCGAGACGGGCTGGGAGGTCTCGGCGTACGACCGGACCGAGGGGGTGAACGGGGCGGCCGGGGTGGCGGGGCCGGCCGGGCCCGCGGGGGACCGCGGCGGCGGGCCGGGCTCGCCGAAGGCGGGGGTGGGCATGCGCGGGGGCGCGCCGGGCGGGGGGCCCGCCATGGTCGCCGCGTCCGTGTCGCGCGGCGCCCCCTCGACGAAGGAGCGCACCGTGGGCGTGAAGGAGGCCGGCGGAGGGATCTCGGGCCAGGCCGGGGGGACCTCCGGCCAGGCCGGCGCCCGCTGGGGCTCGCTGCGGTCCGAGGGCACGCTACCTCCCGAGATCATGCCCGAATTGGGGGTGCCTGGCATGATCTCATGGGAGCCGGGGGCTGCCGCAGCGAAACCGGAGAATGCCCCGCGGAACTGCTCACCGGTGGGGTCGGTGGGCGGGTCCTGCATCGGCAAGTCCGGAGGCGGGAAAGAGTTGGCCACGCAAGCACAGTAAGCGAGCGGACATAAGAGGTCACAACGGAACTATCACCATCGGGTATCGCACTTTGACACGCAAGGTCAGCCCCGGATGATCGAAACCGCGGCCACATGGGCGACTGCGCTACGCTTGACACGCGTGCCGCCACCCTGCACTGCGCCACCCCACACGGGGTCATCTGTCTCACAGCTCGGCGCGTGAGAGCGCAGGCGCGGGCCGCCCCGATCGTATGGCAGGGGTTGCCCGGGCGGGCGTCATCAACCCTGATTCTGCCGCCGGGCGAGGAGTGGAAGTGGACGAGCCGGTGTACGACCCGCAGGCGCTGCAGGCCAAGTGGCTGCCGCGGTGGGAGGAGTCGAACCCCTTCGCGGCGGTCGAGGACGCCGCGGACACCAGGCCGCGCAAGTACATGCTCGACATGTTCCCCTACCCCTCCGGCGACCTCCACATGGGCCACGGCGAGGTCTTCGCGATCGGCGACGTCGTCGCGCGCTACTGGTTCCAGAAGGGCTACAACGTCCTGCACCCCATCGGGTGGGACTCCTTCGGCCTGCCCGCCGAGAACGCCGCGATCAAGCGCAACGCCCACCCGGCCGAGTGGACATACGCGAACATCGAGACGCAGGCGAACTCGTTCAAGCGGTACGCGATCTCCTTCGACTGGTCGCGCCGCCTGCACACCAGCGACCCGGAGTACTACCACTGGAACCAGTGGCTGTTCACCCGCTTCTACGAGCGGGGCCTGGCCTACCGCAAGGGCGGCCTGGTCAACTGGTGCCCCCAGGACCAGACCGTGCTGGCGAACGAGCAGGTCGTGGCGGGCAAGTGCGAGCGCTGCGGCGCCGACGTCGTCCGCCGCGAGCTGACCCAGTGGTATTTCAAGATCACTGACTACGCCGACCGCCTGCTGGACGACATGGCGCGGATCCAGGACGGCTGGCCCGAGCGCATCCTGACGATGCAGCGCAACTGGATCGGCCGCTCCACCGGCGCCGACGTCCGGTTCGAGATCGAGGGCCGCGACGAGCCGGTCACCGTCTACACCACCCGCCCCGACACGCTGTACGGCGCGACGTTCTTCGTCGTCGCGGCGGACGCCCCGCTGGCGGAGGAGATCGTCGCCCCCGAGCAGGCCGAGGCGCTGGCCGCCTACCGCGCCGAGGTCGCCAAGCTCTCCGACATCGAGCGGCTGTCCACCGAGAAGGAGAAGACCGGCGTCTTCCTGGGCATCCACGCGGTCAACCCGGTCAGCGGGGAGCGCATCCCCGTCTGGGCCGCCGACTACGTGCTGTCCGACTACGGCCACGGCGCGATCATGGCGGTGCCCGCCCACGACCAGCGCGACCTCGACTTCGCGCGGAAGTTCGGCCTGCCGGTGAAGGTCGTCGTGCACACCGGCCTGGCCGACCCGGGCGAGACCGGCGTCGCCACCCCCGGTGAGGGCACGCTGGTCAACTCCGGCCCGCTCGACGGGCTGACGAAGGCCGAGGCGATCGGCAAGATCATCGAGGTCCTGGAGGAGCGCGGCACCGGCAGGGCCGCGGTCAACTACCGCCTGCGCGACTGGCTGCTGTCCCGGCAGCGGTTCTGGGGCACGCCGATCCCGATCATCCACTGCGTGGACTGCGGCGAGGTCCCGGTGCCGGACGACCAGCTGCCGGTCACGCTGCCCGACCTGCGCGGCGCGGACCTCAAGCCGAAGGGCGTCTCGCCGCTGGCCGCCGCCACGGACTGGGTCAACGTCTCCTGCCCCAAGTGCGGCGGCCCCGCCCAGCGGGACACCGACACGATGGACACCTTCGTCGACTCGTCGTGGTACTTCCTGCGCTACTGCGACCCGGACTACACCGACGGCCCCTTCGACGTGGAGAAGGTCCGGAAGTGGGGCCCGATCGACCAGTACGTCGGCGGCGTCGAGCACGCCGTGCTCCACCTGCTGTACGCGCGGTTCTTCACCAAGGTCCTGCATGACATGGGCATGGTGGACTTCGTCGAGCCCTTCGAGCGCCTGCTGAACCAGGGCCAGGTCATCAACCACGGCAAGGCGATGTCGAAGACGCTGGGCAACGGGGTGGACCTCGGCCAGCAGATCGACAACTACGGCGTGGACGCCGTCCGGCTGACGATGATCTTCGCCGGGCCGCCGGAGGACGACATCGACTGGGCCGACGTCTCGCCGGCCGCGTCGCAGAAGTTCCTGGCCCGCGCGTTCCGCGTGATGACGGAGGCCGGAGCGGCGTCCGCCCCGGGGACGGGCTTCTCCGGCGGCGACGTCGAGCTGCGCAAGGTCACCCACCGGACGATCGACGAGGTCACCCGGCTCGTCGACGGCCACCGCTTCAACGTCGCGGTGGCCCGCATGATGGAGCTGACCTCGGCCGCCCGTAAGGCGATCGACGCCGGCCCCGGCGCCGCCGACCCCGCCGTCCGCGAGGCCGCCGAGACCCTGGCGGTCATGCTGTCGCTGGTCGCGCCGTACGTCGCGGAGGAGGGCTGGGAGCGGCTCGGCCACGCGCCGTCGGTCGCGAAGGCGGGCTGGCCGCAGGCCGACCCGGCGCTGCTGGTGCAGGAGTCGGTCACGGCCGTGGTCCAGGTGGCGGGGAAGGTCCGCGACCGGCTGGAGGTGTCCCCGGACATCTCCGAGGCCGACCTGGAGGCGCTGGCCCTGGAGTCGGAGAAGGTCAGGGCGTATCTGGACGGCGCGCCGCGCAAGGTCATCGTGCGCGCGCCGAAGCTCGTCAACATCGTCCCGTGACCGGACGTTGACGATCGGGCAGCTGTCCGGACAAAATTACGCCCGAGCCACAAAACCAGTCATACAGATGAGGCGTGCGGTCAGGGCATGCCGCGACCACCACCGCTCCGGCGGTGGTCTGGGGTGCGCGCCTGACCGTACGGCTCACCGGTGGCGTGCGCCCCTCGTGGGAGGCACGTCTTGTACAGACGCATTCTCGGCGGG
Source organism: Microbispora amethystogenes (assembly GCF_016863015.1). Taxonomy (GTDB): domain Bacteria; phylum Actinomycetota; class Actinomycetes; order Streptosporangiales; family Streptosporangiaceae; genus Microbispora; species Microbispora amethystogenes. The sequence continues at coordinate 49,451 of NZ_BOOB01000014.1, forward strand.
CTGGCGACCGCCGTCGCGATGGCGGCGACCGTGCTCGTCGCCACCGGTTCACCGGCGAACGCGGCCGGCACGGGCACCGGCTACCTGCACACCAGCGGGAACAAGATCGTCGACAGCACCGGCGCCACCGTCCGGCTGACCGGCATCAACTGGTTCGGCATGGAGACCGACAACAAGACCTTCCACGGGCTGTGGGCCAGCAACCCGTGGAGGAGCCAGCTCGACCTCATGGCGAACCTGGGCTACAACACGATCCGGGTGCCGTTCTCCGACGACGCGCTGAAGCCGGGCGCGCAGGCGACGAGCGTCAACACCGCATCCAACCCCGATCTCATCGGCCTGTCGCCGCTGCAGATCCTCGACAAGGTCGTGGACTACGCGGGCCAGAAGGGCATGCGGATCATCCTCGACCGGCACCGGCCGACCAGCGCGGGTCAGACGGCGCTGTGGTACACCTCGACCGTGCCGGAGTCCACCTGGATCGCCGACTGGAAGTCGCTGGCCCAGCACTACGCCGGCAACACCACGGTCATCGGGGCCGACCTGCACAACGAGCCGCACGCCGACGGCACCAACCCGAACGCGACCGGCTCCTGCTGGGGCTGCGGCGACCAGGCGCGCGACTGGCGGCTCGCGGCCGAGCGGGCGGGCAACGCGATCCTCTCCGTCCAGCCCAACTGGCTGATCTTCGTGGAGGGCGTGAGCTGCCCGAGCGGCGGCCTGTCCAACATCTGGGACAACGACACCAGCAACGACGAGGACTGCGGCTGGTGGGGCGGCAACCTCACCAAGGCCGGCCAGTTCCCCGTCCGGCTGAACGTGGCGAACCGGCTCGTCTACTCGCCACACGAGTACGCCACGTCGGTCTACCACCAGCCGTGGTTCGACGACCCGACGTACCCGGCGAACATGCCGGCCATCTGGGACAAGTACTTCGGCTACATCTACAAGCAGAACATCGCGCCGATCATGGTGGGCGAGTTCGGCACCACGCTGGCCAGCAACACCGACAAGATCTGGCTCCAGGAGCTCATGAAGTACCTGGGCACCGGGGTGAACGGCATGTCCTTCACCTACTGGTCGTGGAACCCCAACTCGGGTGACACGGGCGGCATCCTGAAGGACGACTGGGCCACCGTCGACCAGGCCAAGCAGAGCATCATCTCGCCGTACCTGATCCCGCCGGTGGGCGGCAATCCGCAGTCGCCCTCGGCGTCACCGTCGGTGTCTCCGTCATCCTCTCCTTCGGCGTCCCCGTCGGCCTCGCCGTCGGTGTCTCCGTCCTCGTCTCCGTCCTCGTCTCCCAGCGGGAACGGGGGCAAGTCCTGCACCGCCACCTACAAGGTCGTCAACCAGTACAGCGGCGGCTTCCAGGGTGAGGTCACGGTGAAGGCGGGCGGCTCCGCCATCTCGGGCTGGACCGTGAAGTGGGCCTTCCCGAACGGGCAGAGCATCAGCCAGCTCTGGAACGGCACGCTCAGCGCGAGCGGATCCAACGTCACGGTGACGAACATGTCCTACAACGGCGCGCTCGGCGCCGGGGCGTCCACGGCGTTCGGGTTCAACGCGAGCTGGTCCGGCACCAACGGCGTGCCGTCGCAGGTCACCTGCGCGGCGAGCTGAGCGAGCGGATCACTTCAGCGCGGCGGCGATCCTGGCCAGGATCTCCTCCAGGATCGGCGCCGACGTCGCGAAGTTGAGGCGGGCGAACGTGTCGCCGCCTCCGTAGTTGGGGCCCGGGTTGAGCCTGACCCGGGCCTCCCGCTCGATGAAGGAGGCGGCGTCGGGGATGCCGAAGTCGAGCCACGCGAGATAGGTGGCCTCGGGCACGCGGTACCCCACCCCGGCCGGGAGTCGCTCGGCGATGAGCCGGCGGTTGCGGTCCAGGATCGCCAGCACCTCCTCCAGCCACGTGTGGCCGTGCCGCCACGCGGCCACCGTGGCCTCCACGCCGAGGACGCTCGGCGCGCCGTAGATGTGCGCGGGCTGACGGCCGAGCGCGTCCCTGACGTCCCTGGCGCCCAGATGGGCCACCGAGCAGTGCAGCCCGCCCATGTTGAACGCCTTGCTGGCGGAGGTCAGCGTGACCGTCCGCTCGGGCAGGATCGTGGCGAACGGGACGTGCCGGGCCGGGGCGTACGTCAGGTCGGCGTGGATCTCGTCCGCGATCACCAGCGTGCCGTGCCGGTCGGCGTACGCGGCGAGCCCCTCCAGCTCCTCCCGGGTGAACGACCGGCCCGACGGGTTCTGCGGGTTCACCAGGAGGAGCACGCGTACGGGCTCGGCGGGGACCTCGAACCGGCCCTCGGCCGTCAGCGGCATCGGCACCAGGCGGCGGCCCATCCCGGTGAGGGTGACGAGGAAGGGGTCGTAGGCCGGGACGTGCAGCGCCACGGCGTCGCCGGGCTCGGTCATGAGGTGCAGCAGCACCTGGAGAGCCTGGTTGATGTCGGTGTAGGACCGCACGTGCGCGGGATCGGCCCGCCAGCCGTACCTCGCCTCCATCCGCTCGGCGAAGGCCTCCGCCAGCGGCCCGGCGGTCGGCTGGTCCAGCCACGCGGGGTAACCGAGATCCATGGCCGCACGTCGCGCGACGGCCTCACGGACCGCCTCGGGCACGGGAAAGTCCATGTCGGCGACCCAGGCGGGGATGACACCGGGCGCGGCCAGGGCCCACTTGATCCCGTCACGGGCGCGGGCGGCCTCCAGGGAGAGCGAGTCGAGTTTCACGGGACTCACCCTAATCGCCAGATATCGGTCATCCCGAGAGTAACCATGCCGGCGTCCCGCGGCGGGACGCCGGCACAGGGTCTACAGCTTGCACAGGGCCTACAGCTTGCGCAGGACGGCCGTGACCTTGCCGAGCACGGTGGCCTCGTCGCCGGGGATCGGCTCGTAGTTCGGGTTGTGCGGCACCAGCCACACGTGCCCGTCCTTGCGCTTGAACGTCTTCACGGTGGCCTCGCCGTCGATCATCGCCGCGACGATGTCGCCGTTGTCGGCGACCGGCTGCTGCCGCACCACGACCCAGTCGCCGTCGGCGATGGCGGCTTCGATCATCGAGTCGCCGGAGACCTGGAGCAGGAACAGCGTGCCCTCGCCGACAAGCTGCTTGGGCAGCGCGAACACGTCCTCGATGCTCTGCTCGGCGAGAATGGGGCCACCGGCGGCGATGCGGCCGACCAGCGGCACGTACGCCGCGGTGGGCCGGTTGAAGCCGCTCTCCTCCTCGGCGGCGTCCGGGTCGACCCACAGGACCGGCTCGCCGGGGAGCCTGACCTCCAGCGCCCGGGGGCGGTGCGGGTCCCGGCGGAGGTAGCCCTTACGCTGGAGCGCCGTGAGCTGGTGCGACACGCTGGAGGTGCTGGTCAGCTGGACGGCCTCCCCGATCTCCCGCATGGACGGCGGATAGCCGCGCTGCTGGACCGAGTCGCGGATCACCTCGAGGATCTTCCGCTGCCTGGGGGTGAGGCCAAGCGAGTCGCGCCGACGAACCGCGAGGTCGCCGACGCCATTCGCCTGCTCACTTCGGTCACTCACGATGCCACCTCTCAATCCGTGTTCCTCATGTCGCACAGAGCGACCGTACCGCGATTCAAGATCACCGTCAAACAATTGTTCGATATCCAGCGAAATCGCCGATCTCGCCGTTCTCCTCATCGTACGGGAGTTCGATCGATCCCGTGTTCGATTTACCCGATCTTCCTGGTGGGTCGTACGCCCAGTTCAGAAGCAATGGAGAAATCCGGGCGCGACAATGCCGTACGGCCTATTCCCCCGCGCCCGGGGCAGGGGATGCGCCTGGGGCGCGTGGGGCGACACGCGCGGCGAACAGGAACTTCCCCCGCCACGGCCGGTTCGACTTGCGTTCAAGGACGGGCACTTCTACCGTTGGACCCCAACATCTAGTAGTCACAGCGGTGTAAGTTCACTACACCTTGTGTTCGGGATGTGCGTTCAGGGAGGCGATGAAGTGCACTGTCCGTTCTGTCGCCACCCGGACACACGGGTCGTGGACAGCCGCGCAGCCGAAGACGGGGCGGCCATCCGCCGCCGCCGCACCTGCCCCGAATGCGGGCGCAGGTTCACCACTCAGGAGACCGTGCTGCTCATGGTGAGCAAACGCAGCGGGGTCACCGAGCCGTTCTCCCGGGAGAAGGTCGTCGCGGGCGTACGGCGGGCCTGTCAGGGGCGCCCGGTCGGCGAGGACTCCCTCGCCCAGCTCGGGCAGCGCGTGGAGGAGACCATCCGGGCCACCGGCGCCGCGGAGATCGCCTCGCACGAGGTGGGGCTGGCCATCCTGGGCCCGCTCCGCGACCTGGACGAGGTGGCGTACCTGCGGTTCGCGTCGGTCTACCGGAGCTTCGAGACGCTGGCGGACTTCGAAGCCGAGATCGAGCGGCTCAGGGCGGCCCACGGCGGCGGGGAGTAGCCGCCGGGCCGGCGGGCGGGGCGAGGAGCGAGCCGTGCGGCGCGACGATGAGGGTGTAACGAGCGTGGTCGGAAAGAGGGGCTCCATCGGGCCCCGGGAGGGGGAAGTCATGACGGAGACCGTGAGCGGCACAGAGGCGGGTGTGGGAGGCCGGGGCGCGAGGCGTCCGCGCAAGGGCCTGAAGATGAAGCGCATCTTCACCACCCCGGGCGTCCACCCGTACGACGAGGTCCGCTGGGAGCGGCGCGACGTCGTGATGACCAACTGGCGCGACGGCTCGGTCAACTTCGAGCAGCACGGCGTGGAGTTCCCCGCCTTCTGGTCGGTCAACGCGGCCAACATCGTGACCACCAAGTACTTCCGGGGCGCGGTGGGCACCCCCCAGCGCGAGTCGAGCCTACGGCAGCTCGTCGACCGGGTGGTGGGCGTCTACACCAGGACCGGCGTCGAGAACGGCTACTTCGCCTCCGAGGAGGACGCGGAGATCTTCGACCACGAGCTCAAGCACGCGCTGATCCACCAGACCTTCAGCTTCAACTCCCCGGTCTGGTTCAACGTCGGCACCCGCTCCCCCCAGCAGGTCAGCGCGTGTTTCATCCTCGCCGTGGACGACACGATGGAGTCGATCCTCGACTGGTACAAGGAAGAGGGTGTGATCTTCAAGGGCGGCTCGGGCTCGGGGGTCAACCTCTCCCGGATCCGCTCGTCCAAGGAGCTGCTGTCCAGCGGCGGCACGGCGAGCGGCCCGGTCTCGTTCATGCGCGGCGCCGACGCCTCCGCCGGGACCATCAAGTCGGGCGGCGCCACCCGCAGGGCGGCGAAGATGGTCGTCCTCGACGTGGACCACCCCGACATCGAGGAGTTCATCGAGACCAAGGCGCGCGAGGAGGACAAGGTCCGCGCGCTGCGCGACGCCGGGTTCGACATGGACCTCGGCGGCAAGGACATCGTGTCCGTCCAGTACCAGAACGCCAACAACTCGGTCCGTGTCTCGGACGAGTTCATGCGCGCCGTGGAGGCCGGATCGAACTTCGGCCTGCGGGCCCGCCTGACGGGCGAGGTCATCGAGGAGGTGGAGTCCCGGTCGCTGTTCCGCAAGATGGCGCAGGCCGCCTGGGAGTGTGCCGACCCCGGCGTGCAGTACGACGACACCATCAACGACTGGCACACCTGCCCGGAGACCGGGCGCATCACGGCGAGCAACCCCTGCTCGGAGTACGTCCACCTGGACAACTCCTCCTGCAACCTCGCCTCGATCAACCTGCTGAAGTTCCTGCGCGACGACGACAGCTTCGACGTCGCGACCTTCGTGAAGATCACCGAGCTGATCATCACGGCGATGGACATCTCCATCACCTTCGCCGACTTCCCGACGCAGAAGATCGCCGAGACCACCCGGGCGTACCGGCAGCTCGGCATCGGCTACGCCAACCTGGGCGCGCTGCTGATGGCGACCGGCCACGCGTACGACTCCGACGGCGGCCGGGCGATCGCCGCGGGCATCACCTCGCTGATGACCGCCGTGTCCTACCGCCGCTCGGCCGAGCTCGCCGGAATCGTCGGCCCGTACGACGGCTACCAGCGCAACGCTGAGCCGCACAAGCGGGTCATGCGCAAGCACGCCGCGGCCAACGACGACCTGCGCACGCTCGACGACATGGACAAGGCCCTGCACGCCGAGGCCACCCGGCAGTGGCAGGAGTGCCTCCGCACCGGGGAGAAGAACGGCTACCGGAACGCGCAGGCCTCGCTGCTGGCGCCCACGGGAACCATCGGGCTGATGATGGACTGCGACACCACCGGCATCGAGCCCGACCTGGCGCTGGTGAAGTTCAAGAAGCTCGTCGGCGGCGGCTCGATGCAGATCGTCAACCAGACGATCCCGCGGGCGCTGCGCCAGCTTGGCTACCTGGAGGAGCAGGTCGAGGCGATCGTCGAATACATCGCCGAGCACGGTCACGTTGTGGACGCCCCCGGCCTGCGGCCGGAGCACTACGAGGTGTTCGACTGCGCGATGGGGGAGCGGGCCATCGCCCCGATGGGCCACGTCCGGATGATGGCGGCGGTCCAGCCGTTCCTGTCCGGCGCGATCTCCAAGACCGTGAACCTGCCCGAGTCGGCCACGGTGGACGACATCGAGCAGGTCTACCTGGAGGGCTGGCGGCTCGGTCTCAAGGCGCTGGCCGTCTACCGCGACAACTGCAAGGTCGGCCAGCCGCTGTCGATCGCGAAGAAGACCTCCGAGGAGGCGCCCGCCGCGGAGACCGCCGAGAAGGAGCCGGTCGTCCAGGTCGTGGAGGTCGCGCGCCCGACCCGGCGGCGGATGCCGAACCAGCGGCCCAGCACCACCACCCGCTTCACGGTGGGCGGGGCCAAGGGCTACATGACCGCCTCGTCCTACCCCGACGACGGCGTGGGCGAGGTTTTCCTCAAGATGTCCAAGCAGGGCAGCACGCTCGCGGGCGTGATGGACGCCTTCTCGGTGGCGATCTCGATCGGCCTCCAGTACGGCGTGCCGCTGGACACGTACGTGCAGAAGTTCGTCAACATGCGGTTCGAGCCCGCCGGGATGACCGACGACCCGGACGTCCGGATGGCGCAGTCCGTGATGGACTACATCTTCCGGCGGCTCGCGCTCGACTACCTGCCGTACGAGGACAGGGCGGCCCTCGGCATCTTCTCCGCCTCGGAGCGGGCCGCGCAGCAACGTGGCGAGGACCCGGGCGCGATCCAGGACGTCGACACCGCCGCGCTGGCGCAGTCGGCGCCCATCGAGGCCAAGCGCGCCGACGCGCCGGTCGAGGGGGTGGCGCAGCCGGTGGCGGCGCCCGAGCCGCGCCGGTCCGGGGCCTCGCTGGAGAGCCACCAGGGCCGTACGGCGGACGCGCCGCTGTGCCTGACCTGCGGCACGAAGATGCGCCCGGCCGGAAGCTGCTACGTCTGCGAGGGCTGCGGCAGCACCAGCGGCTGCAGCTGACCTCGGGTCACACCCCGTGAGCGAAGGGGGCCGGCGGGCTCGCCGCGGTCCCCTTCCTCGCGTGAGATGACCGCAAGGGCTGGTGCTCGAAAGTTTCGATCACGATGCGATAATTTCCGCTCCGGGCTGTGAACGGATCATCGGTGCCCGTCGAGTGTCGTGCGTGCGTCGTTCAGTACCGTACGGCCGGGAGGAGCGCCCCCCACAGCCCCGCCCATATGGCGTTGAACAGGGGAGACGGGCCCGAATCGCGGGTGCTCCTCTCCTGGCGCGATGAACCGAAATTTTCGGGAAATCTCCTGACATATTGAGTCAAATCTTTCGGCGTGTTATCTCTGTAGGTGTTCCGATCCGGTGTCGCCCTCGGCCTGAGCCTCCCACCGACTGCTCCACGCCGCGCCGCGGCCACGCGACGCCGGCCCTGTCCCGAGGTGCCTTCGCGGGCGCGCAAACCCCCTCGACACCGGAGTAGCCATGCGTAAACACGCCCTCGCGGCCGCACTGCTCGTCGCTCCACTGATCGGGCAGGCACAGCCGGCGGCCGCGTCGACGGTCACCATCGACATCGACAACAGCGTGAAATACCAGAAGATCGACGGGTTCGGCGTCTCCACCGCGTTCCGGCGGAACGAGCTGATCAAGGCCCTGCCGGAGGACAAGCAGCAGGAGATCCTCGATCTGTGGTTCAGCCGTGAGAAGGGCGCCGGGCTCAGCATTCTCCGGCTCGGCATCGGAGCGAGGCCGGCGGGCAGCCCGTACGACCAGATGGTCTCGATCCAGCCGGACGACCCGGGCGGCCCGACGGCGCCACCCAGGTACGTCTGGGACGGCGACGACAACAGCCAGGTCTGGATGGCCAGGGCCGCCCAGAGGTACGGGGTGAACCGCTTCTTCGCCGACGCGTGGAGCGCGCCCGGCTACATGAAGGACAACGGCGACGCGAGGAACGGCGGCACGCTGCTGCCGGAGTGGCAGCGGGCGTACGCGAACTATCTCGTGCAGTACACGAAGTTCTACGCGCGGGAAGGCATCAGGATCACCGACCTGGGCTTCACGAACGAGCCCGACTGGACGGCCGGCTACGAGTCCATGCGTTTCACCCCCGAGGAGGCCGCCCGGTTCGTGAAGGTGCTCGGCCCGGTCGCCAGGGCCGCGGGCGTGAACATGGTGTGCTGCGACTCGTTCGGCTGGGACCAGGCCAAGACGTACACGCAGGCGATCGAGGCCGACCCCGAGGCCGCCCGCTGGGTGAGGGTGCACAGCGGCCACTCCTACGCCAGCTCCCCGACCTCCCCACTGCCGACGGACCGCAACACGTGGATGTCGGAGTGGGGCCCCGGCGGCAGCACGTGGGACGAGAAGTGGGACGACGGCAGTGGCCAGGACGGCATGACGGTCGCGCAGGCCGTCAACGACGCGCTGACGCTCGGCGACGTCTCCGGTTACATCTACTGGCTGGGGGCTTCGAGCGGGGCCACCAGGGCGTTCATCCGCATCGACACCACGACGAAGACCTACCAGGTGTCGAAGCGGCTGTGGGCGATGGCCGCCTACAGCAGGTTCATCAGGCCCGGCGCGGTGCGGCTCGGGGCGACGGCCTCCGACCCCGGCCTGAAGGTCTCCGCGTTCCGCAACGCCGACGGTTCCCGCGTCGTCGAGATCCTCAACACGGGTACGGAGCCCGTCACCTGGGACAAGATCAAGGGCCACGGCCGGGCCAGGGCCTATCTGACCGACGAGAACAACGCGGTGGCCCCCATCCCCCTGCGGGACAAGGGCGTGACGATCGCGCCGCGCGCCCTGACGACGATCGTCCTCGGCTGAGCCGCCCCGTGTCGGTGCGGCTCGCCTCCGCCAGCCGGGAATGACATCGGTGGTTCCCGTGTTGCCGCAGCCATGGTCATCGGATTCATCGGCAGCGGCAAGATCGGCGGCACCCTGGCGAAGCTGGCGGTCGACGCCGGCCACTCAGTGGTGCTGAGCAACTCCCGCGGGCCCCAGACGCTCTCCGAACTCGTGGCCCGGCTGGGCCCGGCCGCGCGTGCCGCCACCCCGGCCGAGGCCGCGGAGGCGGGCGACATCGTCGTCGTCACGATTCCCTTCGGGCGCTACCGGGAGGTCCCGGCCGAGCCGCTGCAGGGCAAGACGGTGATCGACACGAACAACTACTACTTCGAGCGGGACGGCCGATTCCCCGAGATCGACGCGGACGAGACCAGCGACAGCGAGGTGCTCGCCGCGCACCTGCCGGAGGCCCGCGTCGTGAAGGCCTTCAACTCCATCAGCCACGTCCACCTGGCCGAGCAGGGCCTGCCCGCGGGCGCGGAGAACCGGCGGGCGCTGCCCATCGCGGGCGACGACGCCGAGGCGAAGAAGCAGGTCGCCGAGCTGATCGACTCCTTCGGTTTCGACGTGGTCGACGCCGGCCCGCTCGCGGAGGGACGCCGCTTCCAGCGGGACAGGCCCGCGTACGGCCCGCGTCTCACCGTCGCGGAGCTGCGCGCCGCGCTCGCCGAGGCCTGAGCGCCGGTCAGCCGGTCAGCCGGTTTCGAAGGCGATCCGGCCGGTGAGCCAGCGGTAGAACTTGATCGAGAACCTGACCCAGTGGGCGATCACCGTGCTCAGGTGCTCCCTGGTCACCCCGGCGCCGATGTAGAGCTGGGAGTCTCCGACCAGCCGGAGGGCGCCGTTGTCCTGGGTGAAGGTGTAGACCTTCGGCCACATGGTGTCGGCGTTCCACTCGTTGAGCGCCGTGAGCAGCATCGGCTTGTCGTCCACCGAGTACGGCCTGTCGTAGAAGGTGCGGACCGTGAACAGGTCTCCCTCCTTGCCGAACAGGAAGAAGATGGTGAGGTGGGCGGTGGAGATCGCCAGGTCGCCCTCTGTGTCTATCGTGTGCTCGATGTCCAGCTCGTCCAGGATCTCTTCGACGAGTTCCCGGTCCGGCTGGACGACCGCTGGGGAAGGCGTCACGGATCCCATCCTGCCGCATCGGGCGTACGGCACGGGGGCGGTCGTGACAGGCGAGCCGGCAGTGGAGTGAGGGGGCCACCGATCCGGGGTGTGTGGTAGGCGCGCTTACCGAAAGGTGATTGAACGGCCACGAAGCGTCACTTGCGCTCACGCCATGAGCATCCCCACCGAACCCATCGGCAGCATCCCCCGCCCGGCGTCCCTGCTGGCCGCTCTGGCCGGTCACGCCGAGGGGCGGGTGAAGGACGGCGAACTCGCCGCGCTGCAGGAGAAGGCCGTCGCCGACACCATCGGCAGGCTGGAGCGGATCGGCTGCCCGGTCGTGGTCGACGGCGAGCAGGCCAAGCCGAGCTTCGCCACCTACCCCGTCGCGGGACTGGAGACCCTCGATCCGGACGGCGCGGTCATCCCGTTCGCCGACGGCCACACCAGGCAACTGCCCCGGCTCGCCGAGGGGCCGTTCCGCTACGCCACCCGCGCCGACACGTACCTGCTGGCCGCCCGGCGGCACACGGATCTGCCGGTCAAGCAGGCCGTGATCGCGCCCTCCGCGCTGAGCCTGCTGTATCCGGCCGAGGGCCTCGACGGCTACTCCCGAGAGGAGTTCCTCGACGACCTGGTCGCCGAGGCCGAAACGGACATCCGCGCCTGCCTCGACGCGGGCGCCCACGTGGTGCAACTGGACTTCACCGAGGGCCGCCTGTCGCTCAAGCTCGACCCCTCCGGCGGCCTGCTGGACGATTTCGTCGCGCTCAACAACCGGGTGCTGGAGCGCTTCACGGCGGCCGAGCGCGCTCGGATCGGCGTGCACACCTGCCCGGGCGGCGACCAGGACTCCACGCACAGCGCCGACGTGGACTACGCCGATCTGCTGCCGAGGCTGTTCCGGCTGCGGGCGGGCAACTTCTACGTCCAGCTCGCCAGCGAGCCCGACCGGGAGCGGGTGCTCGCTGTCATCGCGGACGTCCTCCCGGCCGACGCCAGGATCTTCGTCGGCGTCGTCGATCCGATCGATCCCGTGGTCGAGACGAGCGAGCAGGTGCGCGACCGCGTCCTGGAGGCCGCCCGGCACATCCCGCCCGAGCGGCTCGGCACCTGCGACGACTGCGGGTTCGCGCCGTTCGCCGACGACACCTCGACGTCGCGGGAGACGGCGTTCGCCAAGATCAACGCTCGGCTGGAGGGCACCAGGCTCGCCGAGCAGGCGCTGGGGCTGTGACCCGTCAGGGGCGTGCTGCGGCCTCCACCTTGGGCGGCTCGGCCACATAGCCCTCCGAGACGATCCACTGGGCGACGGCGGCGTACCCGTCGGGGTCGTCGGGCGCGACCGTGGCGAGGCCGTCGACGTAGCGGTTGAACATGCAGAAAGCCGCGGCGATGAGCACGGTGTCGTGGATCTCCAGGTCGGTCGCGCCCTCGGCCAGCGCCGCGGCCACCTCCTGCTCGCCGACCTCGCGCCCGCCGCGCTGGACGGCCGCGGCGATGCCCAGCAGGGCCCGCAGCTTGGCCGGGATCGGGGCCGTCGCCGGGTCCCGCCGCACCTGCTCGACGAGCGTCATCCCCTGCGGCAGCTGGGCGGCGGCGAAGGCGGCGTGGGAGGAGTAGCAGAAGCGGCACTCGTTCAACGCCGACACGTACGCCGCGATCAGCTCCCGCTCGCCCCGCGACAGGGTGCTGTCGCCACGAAGCAGCGTCTCCACGAGCGCGTTGAGCGGCCGTGCGGTCTCGGGGCGGAACTCGAAGAGGCCGCGGATTCCCGGCGCGTCCGACCCCAGGGTGATGTGAGGCATAACCGCTCTCCTTTGCCGGCGGATGAGGAACAGGCGTTCTTCCAGCAGCGTCGGACGGCGCGGCGCCCCGCGACAACTCCCCCCGTGCTCACCCGACCCCCCACCGCGCTCACGATGCCCTCACCACCCACTCGACGCGGGGACACACGTCGAGTACTATCAGTGACGACGCCGCCGCTTCTCGGAGCGGTTGGAAGTGAGCCCGGGAAGATCCCTCCGGACGGTGGGGTCCCGGGCTCGCGGCTTTCACGGGCCGATGTAGTGGATCTCGATGCGGCCGTCCAGTCGCTTGATGTAGCCGGGATCTCCAATGCGACTCGCCACCACCGCTCCCGCCAGGCAGTCCGCCACCCAGAGCAACGGCTCCAGCGCACCGGCCATGTGCCGGACGCGAGCCCGCTCGGGCACCCGGCGTCGCGCGAGCAGCGCGTCCATGAGAGCCCGATCCTTTTTGTTCTGCGATGCCTCACGGGATTCAAGGACGATCTCTGCGACTCCTGACCTCGACAACTCCCAAAGCAATCGGTCCAGGCACTTTCGACGCCGTCGTTCCATGCTCGAGTTCGGGTCGCCCTCGTGCACCACGACGCCGAAGAGCACGTCGAGGTCTTCCAGAACGGCCATGATCTCCATGCGTCGGCATGCGGACTCCTTGGCCCAGTGAAGCTTGCGTTGCCCGTCCAAGCGGAGGTCGGCCATGCGTCGGCGGATCACCGGAAGTGCGGCACAGTGAACGGTGACTGCGGCAAGGAGATAGACATGGGGGTCGAGCCGCTGGTTGGACTCTGACTCGTCGATGAAGGCAACCCAGGAGTCGGCATCGATTGCGGTGAAGCTGTGGTGGGAGGACAGCACGTCGCATACTCTACGCAGTCGATCGAATACTCAATGTGCCATTCGATCGCGAGCGGAAGCCGCATCGAACTTTCGCAGCTGGAGGCTCGGCCGTTCAGGGGCCGGGGCGGGTGAGGATGTGCGGGGGGATGGGGTGGTGGGCTGCCCGGGGATCGGTTACGGGGGGTTGCCACGATGTTGTGAGCGGCAGGATTCCGGCCCAGACGTCGTGCGGGTCGCCGGCGTCGTCGGGGTGGCCTTCACGTACCTTCACCGACGCCTCGTCGAGCGGGATCGCCAGGATTGTGGTCGCGGCGAGTTCCCTGCGGTTCGGCTGGCGGGCGTGGTCCCACTGGCCGGGGGCGACGTGCTCGGTCAGGAGGCGCAGGGCGGTGAGCTTCTCGTCGCCCTCCAGCACGCGCGGCACGCCGTAGATCATCGCGCTGCGGTAGTTGACCCCGTGCTCGAAGACCGAGCGGGCCAGCACGAGGCCGTCCACGTGGGTGACCGTCACGCAGACCGTCGTGCTCCGGGTGAGGCTCTGGCTGGCCACCGAGCCGTGTACGTAGAGATGGTCGGCGTCGAAGCCGTAGACGGTGGGCACGACCATGGGATCGCCGTCCACCACCACACCCAGATGGCAGACGAACCCGGCCTGAAGCACCTCGAACAGCGCCTCCCGGCCGGTGCGGCCCTGCTCGCGCAGACGGCGATGCCGGGTCCGCTCCGTGGCCGACAAAGGGGCCGACAAAGGGTCGGGCAAAGGAGCCGACGAAGGAGCCCACAAAGGGGTGGACGAAGGGGTGGACGAATCGCTCATCGGGGGACATTCAATCAGTGAAGCGCCCGGCCCGCCCGGCGGGCGCGCCGGGCGGGCCGATCAGCGCGAATCGAGCAGGGTCAGGCCGCCGAGGTGGGACCCGCCGTCCGGGGAAAACGGATGACGTTCCCGCCCGTGTAGGCCCTGAGGTCGACAATCTTCCTGTCCTGCTGCTTGGGTCTGCGGCGCAGCGCGGGCCTGATGTCCCTGACCTTCGCGAGCGACGGCACCACCGTGACCATGTTGCATCCCCCCGACCGTGATGGTTCCGTTACCTTTCCGAATAAATACAGGAGGACGGGTAAAGCGGGCGTAAAGCTTCAGCCGTCACAGGAGTCTCAGTAGGGCAGGCGCCGTCCGGAGGGCGTGCGCAGGTCGAGATCGGCGGCGGGCCGGCGGATACGGCGAGGCCTCTGGATCCTGGTACGTCTCATGACCCTTGTCCTTCCGTGACACACGCAGACTATTCGCCCCGCCCGCCACCGTCCTCCTGTTTTTGCGCGAGCGCCCCGTTTTCCCGGTTCCGCCAGGTCAGACCCCCGAGCCGGGGACCGTACGGCTGATGACGCAGATCCGGTTCCAGGCGTTGATCTGCGCGACGGCCACGGTCAGAGCTGCCAGCTCCTCCGGGGAGTAGTGCCGCGCCGCCTCCGCCCAGACCTCGTCCGGCACCGGGTCGGGCCGGTCGGCGAGCCGGGTCCCGGCCTCGGCCAGCGCCAGCGCGGCCCGCTCGGCGTCCGTGTAGTACGGCGCCTCCCGCCAGGCGGCCACCGACCACAGCCGCTCGTCGCTCTCCCCGGCCTTCTTCGCGTCCCTGGCGTGCATGTCCACGCAGAAGGCGCAGCCGTTGATCTGGCTGGCCCGGATCTTGACGAGCTCCAGGGTGGCGTGCGGCAGGCCGCATCCGTCCAGGAACCGCTCCACCCCCCGCATCGCCTCGATCGCCTCCGGGGCCAGCTCACGCACACGGATTCTCGCGGTCATCGTTGGTTCCTCGTCTCGTCGGCCCGCGTCAGGCGGGCGAGTTTCTCCGGATTGAGGACCATGTCGACGGTGGTGATCCGGCCGTCCGCGACGGTGAGCCCGATCACGGTCGCCAGCCGGCCCTCGCGGTAACGCAGCAGCCCGGGCCGGCCGTTCACCGAGGCGCGCACGATCTCGAATCGGCCGAACCTGCGCAGGCCCATCAGCAGCCGGGCGACCTTGGCGGCGCCCAGGACGGGCCGCCGTGCCGCGCGCACCACTCCGCCGCCGTCGCTGCGCAGCACGACCTCCGGGTCGAGCAGCGCGAGCAGCGCGCCGACGTCGTCGCCGAGACAGGCGCGGGCGAAGGCGTCCACCACCCGCCGGTGCGCGGAGGGATCCACGTCGAACCGGGGAGCGCGGGACGCGACGTGCGCCCGCGCCCGGGCGGCGAGCTGCCGGCAGGCGGCCGGGCTGCGCCCGACCGCCTCGCCCACCTCGGCGAACGTCAGGCCGAACACGTCGTGCAGCACGAAGGCGGTCCGCTCGGCCGGGCTCAGCGACTCCAGCACGACGAGCATGGCCATGCTGATCGACTCGTCCAGTGTCACCCGCTCGGCGGGCCCGGTGGCGATCACCCCACCGGTCACGGGACCGGTGAGAACGGGCTCGGGCAGCCAGGGCCCCACGTACTCCTCCCGGCGGTGCCGGGCCGAGCGCAGCACGTCGAGGGCGAGCCGGGAGACGGTGACCACCAGCCACCCGGTCACGTCCTCGATCTCCGCGCCGCCCTCCTCCTGGTGGCGGCGCAGCCGCAGCCAGGCGTCCTGCACGACGTCCTCAGCCTCGTCGAGGCTGCCGAGCAGCCCGTACGCGACGCCGAGCAGCCGAGGCCGCAGCGCCTCGAACCCGGCGCCCCTGCCGGTCACACTGTCGATCACGCCGTCGTCATGGTCGTCCACGTCGTGAGGACGAGACAGCCCCTCCATGTGTGACATCGCCTCGCCCCCGAGGTCAGGCGGAGTCGCGCACGACCAGCGTCGTGGGGAGGATGACCGGGTCGACGCGGTCGGCGCCGTCGACCAGTTCGAGCAGCAGGCGTACGGTCTCCTCGGCGACCTGGGCGAGCGGCTGCCTGATCGTGGTCAGCGGCGGGTGCGTGGAGGCGGCGATCGACGAGTCGTCGAAGCCGCCCACCGCCACGTCGTCGGGCACACGCCGGCCCGCCGCCCGCAGCGTCGCCAAGGCTCCGGCTGCCATCAGGTCGGAGGCCACGAACACGGCGTCGAGGTCGGGCGTGCGCTCCAGCAGCCGCGCCATCGCGCTCTCGCCGCTGAGCCGGCTCCAGTCGCCGTGCTCGATGAGCCGCCGGGACGCCTTGCGGCCGAGCACGTCGGCGAAGCCCTCCAGCCGCTGGATGCCGCCCGGGGTGTCCATCGGGCCGGTGATGGTGGCGATTTTCCTGCGTCCCCGCTCGACCAGGTACCGCGCCATCTGCCGGGCGCCTTCGCGGTCGTCGGCGGCGGCGTACGGGATCGCGTTCTCCCGTCCGACCACCGCGCCCTGCGCGACCGCCGGCACCCTGGTCTTCACCAGGGCGTCCGCCAGCGCGTCGCCGGCGTGGGCGGACACCAGGAAGACGCCATCGGCGTGGCCGCCGCGCACGTAGCGCAGCACCCGCTCGCGGTCTCCGTCGTCGCCGGCCAGCATGACGACCAGCGAGACGTCGCGCTCGGCCAGGCGGCGGATCGCGGTGCGGATCAGCACGCCGTAGTTGGGGTCCTCGAAGACCTTCTCGTGCGGTTCCGACAGCACCATGACCACCGACCCCGTCCGCCGGGTGACCAGGCTGCGGGCGTTGCGGTTGACGATGTAGCCGGTCTCGGTGATCGCCCGGCGGACGGCGGCGTGGGCGGCGGGGCTCACGTACCGGTCGTCGTTGAGCACACGGGAGACCGTGCCGCGCGAGACGCCGGCCGCCGCGGCGACGTCGTGAATGGTCGGACGCTTCCCCATATCCGTAATTGTCCCCCGGCCGATCAGCGCGTTTCCCCCGCTCGTCAGCTTTTCACTGCTCCGCCGGACAGGTCGGCCCGCCAGTGGCGCTGCATGGTGAGAAACAGCGCGACGAGCGGGACGAGCGACAGCAGCGTCCCCGTGATGATCAGGTTGTAGAGCGAGGGCTGGTTGGCTCCGGCGGCGAGCAGGGTGTAGAGGCCGACCGTCAGCGGGAACCGGTAGTCGTCGCCCAGCATGATGAACGGCAGCAGGAAGTTGTTCCAGATCGCGACGAACTGGAACAGGAAGATCGTCACCATGGCCGGGGTGAGCATCGGCAGCGAGACCCGGTGGAACAGCCGCCACTCGCCCGCGCCGTCCAGCCGGCCCGCCTCCAGCAGCGACGCCGGGATCGCGGCCCGCGCGTAGATCCTGGCCAGATAGACGCTGTACGGGCTGAGGATCTGGGGCAGCAGCACCGACCAGTAGGTGCCGGCCAGGCTGGCCTCGGAGAACAGCAGATACTGCGGGATCGCGAGCACGACGGGCGGCACCAGGATCCCGCCGACGAGCAGGTTGAAGATCAGGCCGCGGCCGCGGAAGGCGTACGTGGCGAGGGCGTACCCCGAGACGGTCGCCACCGCGGTCGCCAGGACCGCGCCGCCCCCGGCGTACAGGACGGTGTTGAGCAGCCACAGCCAGAAGACGCCGTCGCGGTAGGCGAACAGGTCGGCCAGGTTGGACAGCAGGCCGGTGCCGGGCGCGAAGGTCGGGGTGGAGAAGAGCTCGGCCTTCGACTTGGTGGCCGCGACCACCACCCAGCTCACCGGAAACAGGGTGTAGACCGCGCCCAGCACGAGCACCCCGGTGGGGACGATCCCGGCCGGCCGGCGTGTCCCGGCCGGTGCGGTGGTGGCCATCAGCCCTCCCCGACCCATCAGTCCTCCCCGAACGCGTGGTTCTTCACGACCCGCAGAAAGCCGAACGACACCGCGAGGGAGATCCCGGCGATCGCCATGGACGTCGCGGCGGCGGAGTGGAGGTCGCCGGTGACGAACGCGTCGCGGTAGACCTTCATCAACGGGCTCCAGGTCGAGCTGATCGTGTTCGTCAGCGGCCGCAGCGTGGTCGGCTCGGTGAACACCTGGATGGTCGCGACGACGGAGAACACGGTGGTCAGGATGATCGCGGGGACCAGGATCGGGATCTTGATCCGTAGCGCGATGCCCAGTTCGCCCGCGCCGTCGATCCTGGCCGCCTCGTAGTACTCGCGCGGCACGGCCCGCAGGTTCGTGTACAGGACCAGCATGTTGAAGCCGGTGCCGCCCCACACCGCCACGTTGGCCATCGAGAACGTGACCAGGCCGGCGCTCAGGAACGGGTGGTCGCCGAACGGGCTGAGCCCGGGCAGGTAGAGGAACCCCCACATCAGCGTGGCGGCCACCCCCGGCACGGCGTACGGCAGGTAGATCGAGATCCGGGTGATCTGGGCCAGCCGCACGTGCGCGGCGTCGAGCATCAGCGCGAACACCAGGGCGAGCCCCAGCATGAGCGCGAGCACGAGCGCGCCGTAGCCGAGGACGCGCAGCCACCCGGCCCACAGTTCGCCGTCGCCGATCGCCGCGGCGTAGTTGCCGAGCCCGGCGAAGACCTCCGTACGGGCGCCTGCGCCGAGGCCGAGACCGGAGACCTTGGTGCGGCGCAGGCTCAGATAGGCGGTGTAGCCGATGGGCAGGGCCATGAAGAGCGTGAACAGCACCATCGCCGGGGCGAGGAACAGGTAGGGCACGGCCCCCGCGCGGGGAGCCCCCTGCCGAATCCGCGTCGTCACTGGGCGGCCGTCACTGGGCGAGGGTGAAGCCGGTCTTGCGCATGTCCGCGACGGTGGTGTCCTGCATCGTCCGGACGGCGGCGGTGAAGTCCGACCGGTCCGCGACGGCCTTGTCGAAGGCGTCCCGGTAGGCGTTGTACGTGACGTTCACGTCGGGCCCGAAGGTGAAGCCGCGGGCGGTGGCGCCGATGGCGGCGGCCTGCTTCCAGAAGTCGGGCTGGTTGGAGAAGTAGCCGGGGGCCTCGGTCATGAGCGCGGCGCCCTTCGTGGAGGCCGGGTAGACCGCGCCCTCCTCGATCAGTAGCCCGAGCGCCTGCGGGTCGGTGTTCAGCCAGGTGGCGAACGTCGCCGCCGCGGCCCTGGCGGCCGACTTGGCGGCGACGGCGGTGGAGGAGCCGCCCCAGAAGCCGCTGTGGTTCTCGCCGGCGTTCCACTGGGGGAGCGGCGCGACAGCCCACTTCCCCTTGGCCTTCGGCGCGTTGCTGGAGAGCACACCCGGCCCCCACACCGCCGACGGCCAGGTGAGCAGCCTGCCGTCGTTGAGTGCCTTGTTCCACTCCGGGGTGAAGTAGGGCGTGTCGTCGATGACCCCCTCCTTCACCAGGCCGCCCCAGTAGGAGGCGACCTTCCTGGTGGCCTCGTCGTCGACCGCGACCTTCCAGGCGTCGCCGTCGATCGACCACCACTGGGCGCCCGCCTGCTGGGCGAGCCCGGCGAACCAGCCCGGGTCCTTGCTGGAGAACGTGCCGAGGAAGACCTTCGGGTCCTTCCGGCGTACGGCCCGGGCGGCCTCGGCGTACTCGTCCCAGGTCTTCGGCACCTCGATGCCGTACTTGTCGAACAGGTCCCGCCGGTAGTACAGCATCATCGGCCCGCTGTCCTGGGGGACCGCGTAGACGGCCTCGGTGCCGAGCGTCACCAGCCCCCAGACGCCCTCGCCGAACTCGCCCCTGGCCTTCGCGGTCTCCGCTTTGATGTCGGCCACGGCGCCGGCGGCGACGAAGGAGGGCAGCATCTGGTATTCGGCCTGGACCAGGTCGGGCGGGTTGCCCGCCCTGGCGGCGGTGAGGAACTTGGCCGCCGCGTCGTCCCCGCCCGCCTGCTTGCTCACCGTGACCTGGATGTCGGGATGGGCCTGGTTCCACACGCTGACGATCTTGTCCATGTTCGGGACCCAGGTCCAGTACGTGAGCGTCACCGGGCCGCCGGACGCGGCGCCGCCGCCGCTCGTGGCGGACGGCTCGCCCGAGCCGCCGGAGCAGGCCGCGCCGAGCGCGGCGACGAGGATCGCGGCCGTGGCCAGCTGGTACACGCGCATCTGTTCCTCCAGGCGGGGGAGAGCGTCTGGGAGCGTTCACAGACTGAAGAGTCGCTACCGCGCTGTCAATGGCCGTTACGCGGTTGTTAACGGCCCTTCCTTATCTGGGTGAATCGCCTCAGACCTTCTCGAAGTGGTCGTTGTGGACTACTGTGCACGTTCACAGAAGAAGAGCTGAGGGGGAGACGTGCCCGGTTATCCCGTCCTGCCCGCGGGCCTCGCCTACGGCGGCGACTACAACCCCGAGCAGTGGCCGGAGGACGTGTGGCGGGAGGACGTCCGGCTGATGCGGGAGGCCGGGGTGAACCTGGTCACCGTGGGCGTCTTCAACTGGGGACTGATCGAGCCGAGGGAGGGCCAGTTCGACTTCGCCCGGCTCGACCGGATCCTCGACCTGCTCCACTCGGCGGGCGTGTACGCCGATCTCGCCACCCCCACCTCCTCGCCGCCCACGTGGTTCCGCCACCGTTACCCCGGAAGCCGCCTCGTGGACGAGGGGGGCCGCGTGCTCGGCGGGGGGTCCCGGCACAGCTTCTGCCCCAGCTCGCCCGACTACGCCGCCGCGTCGGAACGGGTCGTCGCCGCCCTCGCCGCCCGGTACGCCGGGCACCCCGCCGTGGCCATGTGGCACGTGCACAACGAGTACGGCTGGGCCAACGCGCACTGCCACTGCCCGGTCTCGGCCGAGGCGTTCCGCGCCTGGCTCAGGGAGAAGTACGGCGAGGTCGGCGCGCTCAACGCCGCCTGGGGGACCGTCTTCTGGGGGCTGACCTACGGCTCGTTCGACGAGGTCGAGCCGCCGGTCGCCGCGCCGCCCGGCCTCCTCAGCGGCCTCCGGCTCGACTTCATGCGCTTCTCCGTCGACGCCCACATCGCCTGCTTCCGCCGGGAGCGCGAGACGATCCGCCGCTTCGGTGACCAGCCCGTCACGACAAACTTCATGATTCCCAACTGCAAGCCGATGGACTACCGGCGCTGGGCGGAGGAGGTCGACGTGGTGGCCAACGACCACTACCTCGTCGCGGAGCGCCCCGACTCGCACATCGAGCTGGCCCTGGCCGCCGACCTCACCCGGTCGGTCGCCGGCGGCCGTCCCTGGATGCTCATGGAGCACTCGACCGGCGCGGTGAACTGGCAGCCGCGCAACGTCGCCAAGCGGCCGGGGGAGATGCGCCGCAACACGCTCGCCCACGTGGCGCGGGGCTCGGACGCGGCGATGTTCTTCCAGTGGCGCGCCTCCCGCCACGGCGCGGAGAAGTTCCACTCGGCGATGGTGCCGCACGCCGGCGTGGACTCGGAGGTCTGGCGTGACGTGGTCGCGCTCGGCGCGGACCTCCGCCGTCTCGGCGGCGTGCGAGGGGAGCGGGTGACGGCCGAGGTCGCCCTGGTCTGGGACTGGGAGTCCTACTGGGCCGTCGAGTTCGAGTGGCGGCCCTCGGCCGACCTGCGCTTCCGGGACCGGGTGGAGGCCTACTACGAGGCGCTGTGGCGCGAGCACGTCACCGCCGACTTCGTCCACCCGTCGGCCGACCTGTCGCCGTACCGGCTGGTCGTCCTGCCCAGCTCCTACCTGCTCGGCGAGGCGCCGGCCAAGAACCTGCACCGTTACGTGGAGGCCGGCGGCCACCTGCTGGTCTCCTGCTTCTCCGGGATCGTCGACGAGAACGACACCATCCACCCGGGGCCGCACCCCGGGGCGCTGCGCGAGGTGCTCGGCCTGACGGTCGAGGAGTTCCACCCGCTCCGCGAGCACGAGACGGTGCCGCTGCGGCGATCGGGGGACCCCGGCGGCACCGGCCCTGCGGGCCGGATCTGGTCCGAGCGCGTACGGCTCGCGGGGGCGCGGGCCGTGCACGACTTCGCGGGCGGCCCCGACGCCGGGCATCCCGCGGTCACCCGGAACGACCTGGGCGGAGGCACGGCGTGGTACGTCGCCACCGCGCTCGACCCGGCGCCGGGCGACGGCGCGCACGACGCCGACCTGCGCGGGCTCGTCGCCGGTGTCCTCGACCACGCGGGCGTGTCCCGGCCGCGCGGCCTCCCCGACACCCTGGAGGTCGTCCGGCGGGGCGACCACCTCTTCCTCCTCAACCACGCGGACGCCGCGGTGACGGTCGGCGGGGTGACCGGAACCGGCGTGCTGGACGGCGCCGCCTACACGGGGTCGGCGACGGTGCCCGCCGGAGGCGTCGTCGTGGTCCGCCCGTGAAACACATGAAAGTGCGTGAAAACACCTGAAATCAGCTGAAATCTCCCCTGGTGCTGCCGGGGGCGGGGGATCCTTTCGGGGGAATCCATCACATCCTTCCCTGACCGGAGGACACATGAGAAAGTTCCTGGCGGCGCTCGTCGCCTGCGCCGCCGCGGCTCTGGCCGCCGGGCCGCCGGCACTCGCCGCGGCCCCGCTGACCATGCTCGGCGCCGACGTCTCCTCCGTACAGCGCGCCCTGGATCTGGGTGCGAGGTACTACGACGCGGCGGGCAACCAGAGGGACCCGCTGGACATCCTCAAGGGCGTCGGCGTCAACTACGTCCGGCTGCGGATCTGGAACAACCCCGCCAGCGGCTACAACAACAAGGCCAAGGTGCTGCAGTACGCGAGGACGGTCAAGGCCAGGGGCCTCAAGCTGCTGATCGACTTCCACTACTCCGACACCTGGGCGGACCCGGGCAAGCAGTACAAGCCCGCCGCCTGGTCCGGCCACGGGATCGGCCAGCTGCAGAGCGACGTCTACAACTACACCTACGACGTGTGCTCAAGCCTCAAGGCGCAGGGCACGACCCCCGACAGCGTGCAGATCGGCAACGAGATCAACGTCGGCATGCTGTGGAACGACGGCAAGGTCGTCAACAACGACTTCACCAACCTCAGCCTGCTGCTCAAGGCGGGCTACAACGCGACCAAGGCGTGCAACGGCGGCACCCAGGTGATCATCCACACCGCGGACGCCGACAGCGACGCGAACGCCCGCTGGTTCTACGACGGCATCAGGGCCAAGGGCGTCGCCTGGGACATCACCGGCCTGTCGTACTACTGCATGTGGCACGGCACGCTGTCCAACCTCTCCTACGTGATCTCGGACATGCGGTCCCGCTACGGGAAGCCCGTCGTCATCGCCGAGACGGCATACCCGTTCACGGCCGACAACGCCGACTCCACCGGCAACTCGGTCACCTCGGGATGCTCCGGGTACGGCCTCACCTGGCAGGGCCAGGGCGCGGAGTTCACGGCGGTGCAGAACACGGCCCGCGACGCGGGCGCGATCGGCGTCTTCTACTGGGAGCCGACCTGGTACGCCGTGCCCGGCAACGGCTGGGACCCGGCCAACATCAACGGCAGCGGAGACGGCTGGGACAACATGGCCGTGTTCAACTGGACCGGCCACATCAACCCGAACGTCAGGTGGACCCCCTAGAGACTCGTGTCAGGCGGGCCGTCTCGCGGGGCACACCCCTTGGGCGGCCCGCCCCGGCATCCGGGCCGCCTCTACCCGAACAGTTCGTCGACCGAGGTGATGACGGCGGCCCCGCGAGCCCAGGCATCCGGTTGCTCCGGGTCCTCGCACAGGCGGATCCGCTCGCGCGCCTCGTCGGAGATCCGCAGGCCACGAGATTCGAGCACGAGGAGAATCGCCTTCGCCTCTCCTTCGGCGCGTCCTTTGGCCTCGCCCTTTTCCAGCCAGTGGGAGAAGTACTTCTCGCCGAGGTACTCGAAGTTGAACCGCTTGCCGCCGTCGTAGCCGCGCTGCACCTCCACGATGACGGCCATGGTCGCCTTGCCCTTCTCGTCGCGGACCACGACGACCGAGTCGGCCCGGCGTTCGACCGGCACCGGCTGGCTGCTGTCCACCGCCTCCACCCGGGCGGCCGTGAAGGGCGGGATCGGTTTCCCGGTCGCGACGTGGAGGAGTTCCAGCGCGGTCTCCGGCCGGTTGTGGATGAGAGCGATGGGCATCTCGTGGTCGAGTCCAGGAATGGCCGGGATATTACTCATGGTCACATATCAGTTACCTGGAGTTCTGGTAAGTCTGTGGGGTGAGCCGGAGGGGGTTGGGGGCCGTTATGGAGAGCATGAGGACTTCACGTGCCGCGCTGCTGTCGCTGGTGGTTCTTTCCATGGCGGCCCTGACGGGCCCGGCCGAGGCGACGACGGCGCCGAAAAGGCCGCTGGTCGAACTGCGCGAGCAGGGCGGGTTCGCGGGGCTGGACAACCGCGTGCGCGTCTACACCGACGGCTGCGCCCTGCTGAGCCGCCGTACGGGCCCGGTCACGCGCAGGTGCCTGACGGCGTCCGAGTGGCGCGGGCTGCGCGGGGCGTTGAAGAACCTGCGGCTCGGCCGGTCCGAGGCCCCGCCGCAGGGGGCCGACTTCCTCGCGTACGGCCTGACCTACCAGGGGCGCCGGGTCACCCGATACACGGTGCCGTCGTCCTGGCGGCCGGTGGTGGACGGGCTGGAGAAGATCCTGGTGAAGTACCGGCCCCGTTAGCCGAGGTCAGGCCTCGGGGACGGCCTCCCACTCGCGGCAGTGGCTGAGCGCGTAGTGGTGGTAGATCATGCCGATGGCCGGTTGCGGCCAGCCGGGCATCGCGTCGACGGCCGTGTCGACGGCTGGGGAAGGGGCCGGCTCGCCGATGTCGGCGGCGGTGACGGACTGCCCACCCGGACCGCAGACGCAGCCGGGGCTGCCCTCGTGGTCGATCACGTCGTCGATCGGCATCACGTGTACGAACCTGTCCATCCACATCACCCGCCCTTGACCAAGGATTGCGGACACGTTACCTGAAACTGTCATAAACGGGAATAACCTGCGCAAACTCCGCTCCTGCAGGGCCATTGATTTTTGTTGGGATGGACGGCAAACTAACTCCACAATCGCCGGATGAGCTTGATGGAGTGCCGCAATGCCGTACCGCCCCCCGTTGGTCGCGCGCGAGTTCTTCGTGGCCGATCCTCCCGAGCTACCGGTGCGTGAGCCGGGCGAGACGGGCCTGTCCGCGCTGACCGGCGCGGAGGTGGTGGCCGCCGACGAGCGGGGAGTGACGCTCAAGGGCTCCACCTCGGCGGAGGAGACGCTCGTCGTGCAGATCACGGCCGCGGGCGAGGGGGTGATCCGGGTGCGGCTGTCGGAGGACCCCGACGCCCGCACCCGGTCCGCCCGCGCGATCGGCATGGTCACCCCCGGCGAGTACGCCGGGACCGTCGTGGAGGCGAACCACAGCCGCGTCGTCGTCGACGCCGGGTCGCTGCGCGCCGAGGTGCGGCTGAACCCGTGGAACCTGCGCTTCACCGACCGGGCCGGCCGGACGCTGGTGGAGCAGGACCCGGGCCACCCCGACATCAGCGGCCGCCTCCGCACGCTGCCGTTCGGCCGTTCCGCCGTCGACGGCGCCCCCGTCGCCTATCACGACACGTTCCTCGCCCCGGCCGACGAGGCGTTCGGCGGGTTCGGCGAGTCGTTCACGCCGCTCGACAAGCGCGGCCAGCGCCCGCTGATGTGGAACTTCGACGCGTTCGGCGCCGAGTCGCAGCGCGCGTACAAGAACGTGCCGTTCTACCTGTCCAGCAGGGGATACGGCGTCTGCGTCGACAGCGGCACGCCGGTCGAGTTCGACATGTGCCAGTCCACCCACAGCGCCGTGCAGATCGTCGTGCCCGACGACCTCATCGACTACTACGTGATCGCGGGGCCGACCCCGGCCGAGGTGCTGGACCGGTTCGACGGGCTGACCGGGCGGCCGGAACTGCCGCCGAAGTGGGCGTTCGGCACCTGGATCTCCTCGGGCTTCTTCCGGGACAGCCAGGAGCGGGTGCTGGAGCGCGCCAGGAAGATCAGGGAGCGCGGCATCCCCTGCGACGTGCTGCACCTCGACTGTTACTGGCAGGCGGACGGCCACTGGTCCGACCTCCAGTGGGACCCGGAGACGTTCCCCGACCCGGCGGGCATGCTCGCCACGCTCAGGGAGCAGGGCTTCCGGGTCTGCCTCTGGATGAACTCCTACATCTCGCATCTCAGCCCGGCCTTCGCCGAGGCCGCCGCGAAGGGCTACTTCCTCAGGCGGCCCGACGGCGAGGCGTACGTCGCCGACACCTGGCACGGCTCCTATCCCGCCTGCGGCATCGTCGACTTCACCAACCCCGAGGCCGCCGAATGGTTCAAGGGACTGCTGCGCGACCGGCTGCGCGAGGGCGTCGCGGCGTTCAAGACCGACTTCGCCGAGGGCGTGCCGGCCGACGCGGTGGCGTTCAATGGCATGACCGGCACCGACCTGCACAACGTCTACACGCTGCTGTTCAACGACCTCGTCGCCGAGGTGACCCGCGAGGTCAACGGGCACGGCCTGGTCTGGGCGCGCTCGTCCTTCCTCGGCGGCCAGCGCCACTCGGCCCAGTGGAGCGGCGACGTCGACACGACCTACCCCGCGATGGGCAGCACGATCAGGGGCGGCCTGTCGCACGGCCTGTCGGGTGTCCCGTTCTGGAGCCACGACGCGGGCGGCTTCACCGGCACGCCCACCCCGGACCTCTACATCCGCTGGTCGCAGTTCGCCGCGCTGTCCCCGCTCGTGCGGTTCCACGGCACGACCACCCGGGAGCCCTGGGAGTTCCCGCCGCACGCCGAGCAGGCCGCCATCGAGGCCCTGCGGCTGCGATACCGGCTCATGCCGTACATCTACTCGGCGGCGGTCACCGCGGCTGAGACGGGCGCGCCGATGCTGCGCGCGCTGTGCGTCGACCACCCGGACGACCCGGTGGCCTGGCAGGCCGATCTGGAGTACCTTCTCGGGACCGACCTGCTCGTCGCCCCGATGATCTCCGCCGACGGCACCAGGAAGGTCTACCTGCCCTCGGGGGTGTGGGTGGACTACTGGACCGGCGAGACGGTGGACGGCGGGCGCTATGTCACGGTGTCGCCGCCGCTCGACCGGATCCCCCTGTTCGGACGGCACGGCTCGATGGTCCCGGTCACCGAGCCGGGTGACACCGTGGCCGACGACCCGCGGGTCTCCCTGCTCGTCTTCGGCCTGCCGGAGCGCGAGAGCCGTACGACGATCAGGGACCTGGACGGGGACACGAGGGTCAGGGCGGTGTGGGACGGCGAACGGCTGACCGTCACCGCCGACGGCCCCAAGCGGATCGGCGGCGTCGAGTTCGCCGGCCCCGGCGCCCCGGTCGTCATCAACTGAAGCGATACCCCCTGGAGAACAACCATGGTCAAGTTAGGCAGGAGCGCGGCGGTGGCGGCACTGGCCGCGGCCGTCCTGGCGCTGGGCGCGTGCGGCGGAAGCGACGGCAAGTCCGAGGGCGGCGGCGCGGGCGGCGGTGGTTCCGCGGAGGCCAAGACCCTCACCCTCTGGCACTACGAGACGGGCAACAGCGCCATGGGCACCGCCTGGGCCGAGGCGATGAAGGAGTTCGAGGCGAGCCACCCCGGCGTCAAGGTGAAGTTCGAGGAGAAGGGCTTCGAGCAGATCCAGAAGACCGCCGGCATGGTCCTCAACTCCGACGAGGCCCCGGACATCATGGAGTACAACAAGGGCAACGCGACGGCCGGTCTGCTGTCGAAGCAGGGCCTGCTGACCGACCTGACGGAGGAGGCGACCAAGCGCGGCTGGGACAAGCTGCTCAGCCCGTCGCTGCAGACCACCGCGAAGTACGACGAGCGGGGCATCATGGGCTCGGGCAAGTGGTTCGGCGTGCCGAACTACGGCGAGTACGTGATGGTCTACTACAACAAGGACATGTTCGAGAAGGCGGGCGTGAAGGTGCCCACCACCTTCGACGAGTTCACCGCGGCGCTCGACACGTTCGCGAAGAAGGGCACCACGCCGATCGCGATGGCGGGCGCCGAGTATCCCGCCCAGCAGCTGTTCTACCTGCTCGCTCTGAACAAGGCCAACCGCGCCTGGATCGACTCCTTCGAGCTCTACAAGGGCAAGGTCGACTTCCACGGACCCGAGTTCACGTACGCCGCCCAGACCATCTCCGACTGGGTGAAGAAGGGCTACATCGCCAAGAACTCGGCCGGCATGAAGGCCGAGGACATGGGCGTGGCGTTCATCGGCGGCAAGTTCCCGATCATGGTGTCGGGCAGCTGGTGGTTCGGCCGCATGCAGGAGGAGATCAAGGGCTTCAAGTGGGGCTCCTTCCTCTGGCCGGGTCAGTTCGCCCCGGGCTCCAGCGGCAACATCTGGGTCGTGCCGGAGAAGTCCAAGAACAAGGACCTCGCCTACGACTTCATCGACATCACGATGAAGAAGGAGGTCCAGAACCTGCTCGGCAACTCCGGCGGCATCCCGGTCGCGGCCGACCCCGCCGCGATCACCGACGAGCAGAACAAGGAGCTCATCGAGAACTTCAACAAGCTCTCGACGCAGGACGGCCTGGCCTTCTACCCCGACTGGCCCGCCCCCGGCTACTACGACGTGCTCGTCTCCGGCGTGCAGGAGCTGATCAACGGCGACAAGAAGCCGGAGGAGGTCCTGGACGAGATCGCCCAGCCCTACAACGACAACCTCGCCGACATCGGCAACTAGGAGACCCGCCGCACCTTCCTCCGACCCCGGCGGCGGGATCACCTGACCGGTCTCCGCCGCCGGACCCACCCCTGAAAGGTCCGCACATGGCACCACCCGACGCGGGTGCCGCCCGCCCGCGCGGGAGGGGCGGCTACTGGCTCTACCTCCTGCCGAGCCTGGTGCTGTTCCTCGCGATCATCGTCGTGCCGTTCCTCATGAACGTCGCGACGAGCTTCACCCGCTGGTCCGGCGTCGGCACCCCCACCTGGATCGGGCTCGACAACTACACCAAGCTCTTCCGGGACGAGCGGTTCTGGGCGTCCTTCCAGCACAACGTGGCGCTGATCGTCGCGATGGCGGTGGTGCCGACGATCGCCGGCCTGGTGCTGGCCGCCGCGTTGTTCGACTACATCGCCAAGCGGTTCGGCGCGCGTACGGCCTCGGCCCTGCGCGCGGCGTTCTACCTGCCGCAGGTGCTGCCCGTCGCGGTGGCCGGAGTGGTCTGGGGCTGGATGCTGCACCCGTCGTACGGCGCGGTGAACCAGATCTTCGGGCTCAAGGTCAACTGGCTGGGCGACCCCGACCTGGCGCTGGCCACGGTGATGGCGATCATGGTGTGGTTCCAGCTCGGCTACCCGGTCGTCATCTTCATGGCCGGGCTCCAGCGGGTGGACCCCTCGCTGTACGAGGCGGCCGAGATCGACGGCGCCTCCTGGTGGCGCAGGTTCTGGCACATCACGATTCCCCAGATCCGGCCCGAGATCTTCGTGGTCCTGCTCACCTGCACGATCGCGGCGCTCAAGGTGTTCGGCCCGATCTTCGTGCTCACCCGGGGCGGCCCGGGCTCGGCGACGATGGTGCCGTCCTACTTCTCCTACCTGAACTTCTTCCAGAAGGTGAACGTCGGATACGGCTCGGCGATCGCCACCGTGCTCGCCCTGATCATCGTCGTGGTGACCTTCCTCTTCCTGCGCGTCCAGGACCGTGACCAGGAGCGTGACTCGTGACCTCCGATCGCCACTTCGGCCAGCCGGGGCGCTGGGCGGTGCTCGCGGCGCTGGTCGTGCTCGCGGTCGTGATGCTCGTCCCCTTCGCGATCGTCACGCTCAACGCGTTCAAGTCACCGGCCGAGTACTCGTCGGGTGGCCCGCTCAGCCTGCCGCAGGGGCTGTACCTGGACGGGATCGTCACCTTCTGGCAGCGCGTCGACTTCGGCCTGAAGCTCTGGAACAGCCTCCTGATCAGCGGCGTCGTCGCGGTCGCCGCGGTGCTGCTGTCGGTGCTCAACGCGTACGCGCTGGGGGTCGGCCGGGTCCGCGGCCGGCTGTGGCTGCTCGTGCTCTTCCTGGTCGCCAACACGCTGCCGCAGGAGGCCCTCGTCTACCCGCTGTACTACCTGGCCAAGCAGGTGGGCCTGTACGACTCGAAGCTCGCGGTCATGCTGATCTTCACGGTGATCCAGGGGGCCTTCGGGACCTACCTGCTCTCGTCGGTGCTCGGGCAGTTCCCCCGGGGGATCCTGGAGGCGGCCGAGATCGACGGGGCGAGCAGGTGGCGGATCCTGTGGGGGATCGTCGTGCCCGTCAGCCGCCCGACCCTCACCGTGCTGCTCATCTTCTTCTTCATCTGGACGTGGAACGAGTTCTTCCTGCCGATGGTGTTCCTCATCTCCAACGACAACCAGACCGTGCCGGTCGCCCTCGGCGTCCTGCAGGGGGAGAAGATGATGGACGCCACCATGTCCAGCGCGTCCGCGCTGCTCGGCATCGTGCCGGCTGTGGCCTTCTTCCTGATCTTCCAGCGCACGCTGACCCGTGGCATCACGGTCGGCGCGATCAAGTAAGACCCCCACCCGAGAGAAACCCCAACCCGAGAAAACCGAAGAAACGCGTCACTACCTGACCTGGAGGCGCAATGTCCCGTCGCCGTTCGGCGATGCTGTCCGCGTCGGCCGCCCTGGCTCTGGCTCTGAGCCTGGGCGCCGGCCCTGTGCGGGCGGCCGGCGACTATCCGTTCCGAAATCCGTCGCTGCCGCTCGCGCAGCGCGTCGACGACCTGCTCGGGCGGCTCACGCTCGACGAGAAGGTGTCGATGTTGCACCAGTACGCCCCGGCGATCGACCGCCTCGGCGTCGGCATGTTCAAGAGCGGCACCGAGGCGCTGCACGGCGTCGCCTGGTCGACCGACATCGACAACAACGGCGCCGTGGTCACCGCCACCGGCACCGTCTTCCCCCAGGCGCTCGGCCTGGCCAGCACCTGGGACCCCGCCCTGATCAAGCGGGTCGGCTCCGCCGTCGGCGACGAGGCCCGCGGCTTCCATGCGCAGAACCCGCGCGTGTGGGGGCTCAACCTGTGGGCGCCCGTCGTCAACCTGCTGCGCGACCCGCGCTGGGGCCGCAACGAGGAGGGCTACTCCGAAGACCCCCTGCTCACCGGCGCCATCTCCACGGCGTACGGATCGGGCATGGAGGGCGACGACCCCGACCACCTCAAGTCGGCGCCGACGCTCAAGCACTACCTGGCCAACAACAACGAGATCAGCCGGGACGTCACCTCCTCGGAACTGCCGCCGCGGGTCAAGCACGAGTACGACGAGGCGGCCTTCAAACCGGCCATCTCCGCGGACGCCGCGACCGGCGTGATGGCGTCCTACAACCTCGTCAACGGCCGGCCCAACACGGTCAGCCCGGACCTGAACGACGTGGTCCGTTCCTGGACGAACCGGACCCTGTTCAACGTCTCCGACGCCTGGGCGCCGAACAACCTGGTGCAGAGCGAGAAGTACTACGCGACCCAGGCCGAGGCCGACGCCGCGCTGATCAAGGCGGGCCTCGACAGCATGACCGTCGACGACACCAACGGCGGCCCGACGGTCGCGGCGGTCAAGGAGGCCCTGTCGAAGGGGCTGCTGACCCAGGCGGACGTGGACGACGCCGTCCGGCACCAGCTCAGCATCCGGTTCCGGCTCGGTGAGTTCGACCCGGACGGCGGGCCGTACGGGAAGATCACCAAGGACGTCGTCAACAGCCCGGCGAACCAGAAGCTGAACCGCGAGACCGCGGCCAAGGCCATGGTGCTGCTGAAGAACTCCGGCGGCGCCCTGCCGCTGAAGCCCGGCAAGAAGGTCGCCGTGGTCGGCCCGCTGGCCGACGTCCTCTACACCGACTGGTACTCCGGCGCCCTGCCGTACAAGGTGACCCCGCTCGCCGGGATCAGGGAGCGCGCGAAGGCGGTGTCCTCCTCCGAGGGCGTCGACCGGATCGCCCTCAAGGACGTCGCCACCGGGAAGTACATCAGCGCGCCCGCCACCGGGGGAGACCTGAAGGAGAGCGCGGCCACGGCCGGCGCGACCGAGCAGTTCGACGCGTTCGACTGGGGCCAGGGCGTGCTGACGCTGCGCAGCGCGGCCAACGGCAAGTACGTCAGCCGGGCCAACTGGTCGACGCTCGCCAACACCGCCGACCAGCCGTCCGGCTGGTTCGTGCAGGAGCAGTTCAAGCTGGAGCAGCAGACCGACGGCACCTTCCTGCTGCGGTACGCCGGCTACGAGACGAGCGAGAGCTGGTTCGGCCCGAACGCGTACGTCAAGGCCGAGGCCGACGGCTCGCTCAGCCTGACCACCGCCGACCAGGCCACGCACTACGCCAAGGAGGTCGTCTCCCGCGGTGTGGACGACGCGGTCGCCAAGGCGAAGGACGCCGACGTGGCGGTCGTCGTGGTCGGCAGCATGCCGTTCATCAACGGCCGCGAGGCGCACGACCGCACCGACATGAACCTCGCCGAGGGCCAGGAGGCCCTGGTCAAGGCGGTGAAGAAGGCCAACCCCAACACGGTCGTGGTGCTGCAGAACAGCTACCCGACGACGATCAACTGGGAGCAGGACAACGTCCCGGCCATCCTGTGGACCACCCACGCGGGCGCCGAGACCGGCCACGGCCTCGCCGACGTGCTGTACGGCGACGTGAACCCGGCGGGGCGGCTGACGCAGACGTGGTACCGGTCGGCCGCCGAGCTGCCGGACATCCTCGACTACGACATCGTCAAGAAGGACCGCACCTACCTGTACTACCGGGGCAGGCCGCTCTACCCCTTCGGATACGGCCTGTCGTACACGTCGTTCGCCTACCAGGGCCTGAAGGCCGTGCAGAAGGGCGACGCGTACGAGGTCTCGGTGAAGGTGACCAACACCGGCTCCCGGGCCGGTGACGAGGTCGTGCAGCTCTACACCCACCAGCACCGGTCGCGGGTGAAGCAGCCGGTCAAGCAGCTGCGCGCGTTCCAGCGGGTGTCGCTGGCGCCGGGGCAGACGAAGACGGTCACGATGACCGTGAAGAAGGCCGACCTCGCCCTGTGGGACGTCACGCGGAACAAGTGGACGGTCGAGAACGCGACCCACGACATCCTCGTGGGATCGTCGTCGGAGGCCGTCCGCCAGCGCTCGACGATCAACGTCAGGGGTGAGGACATCCCGCACCGCGACCTGTCGACGACCACCCGGGCGATCGACTTCGACGACTACTCCGGCGTCCACCTGGTGGACGAGACCAAGGTCCGCGGCGACGCCGTGGCGGGCGCGGACGGCGGCTGGATCGCGTTCAGGGACGTCCAGCTCCGCAAGCCCGCCAAGGTGACCGTGGGTGTGGCCGCCGCGGCCGGCGGGAAGATCGAGGTGCGCCTCGGCTCCCCGAACGGCACGAAGGTGGCCACGATCCCGGTCGCCGCGACCGGCGGCGTCTACCAGTGGGCCGCCGCCACCGCTCCGGTCTCCGGCGCGAACGGCGTGAAGGACGTCTACCTGGTCTTCACCGGCGACGTCCGGGTCAAGGACCTGACCCTGAGCTGAGCCTCGGGCGGCAGGACCGGACCGGACATCGAGGACGCCCCGCGGGTGAGCACCGCCCATCCGCGGGGCGTTCCGTCGTCGTACGGCGGCAGCCGACCGGCATCACCACCGGCCGGAGCGGACCCAGGCGTTCTGGTTGAACCAGCAGTGGCCGCCCCGCCGCCTGCAGATGTTGCCCTGGGAGTTGGCGGAGCCGTTCACTCCGACCGTGGCCTGCTGCACACCGGTCGCGTTCTTGAGGCTGCCGACCACCATGTAGTTCCCGAAGACCCTGCCGTTGCCCACGGAGATGCGGGACCCGTTGCCGTTGTTGTCGGGTCCCACCCAGCCTCCGCCGCCGTCTCCGCCGTGGGACACCGGCACGGCGTACATCGGCCGGGCGTACGCGGCGGACGTGAGGCCGGGCAGGAAGCCGATCGCGAGGCCCGCCCCGAGGACCGCCGCGACCGCGACCACGAGTGCGGCACACCGGCACCGGGTCACTCGGATGAGCGCGTCGCGCGCAGCATGCACCTTCATCTCCGCCGGCTCCGCTCCTCTGGTGGACGTGCGAACGCGTCGCCTCCTGCGACCGCAGTCGTGACGTACCCCGATGCGCGGGGTCGCTCGCGGTCCACGTCGAGCCCCGACGCAGCGGATACCGATCCTTTCCCGGCACAGGGCGACTTAGGAGCATTCATCCCATTCGAACGCGGCGCGGGTCAGGCCGGCGCCAGCACGTCCAGCGCCCTGTGGTCCTCGTCCACCCCCGGGAGGAGCACGGCGTCCCCGGAGGAGTTCCGCGTGCGCAGGGGAAGGATCTCCTGGTAGGCGGGCGACCGGTACCACGCCCGCGCCGTGTCGAGGTCGGGGAACCCGATGACGATCAGGGTCTGCGGCCAGCTGCCCTCCAGCACCTCCGCCTCGCCGCCGTGGATGACGAACCGGCCGCCGAACGGCTCCAGCGTGGCGTCGATGCGCCGCAGGTACTCGACGATGTCCGCGCCGACGGCGACGTCGCGGAGCTGGGCGATGGCGTAGGCGGGCATGGGTTCCTCCTGTGGCCTGGGCGGCGATGCCGGGGACGGGCGTCCCCTCCTGGTTCCGAGCATGTCCCAGGCCGGTCACGGAGGCGATGACCCCTGAGGTAATGCCCGGGCGGCGGAGCCGTCCGCGTCTCGCCCGTCGGACGGGACCGGCGATAAGGAGGGCGATCGATCACGCTTTCGCTATTCTCCCCGTTATGGCCGAATCGCTGGGGGAGCCACTGGCCTCGCGATACCACCTGCTCCGCCCACTGGGCTCCGGCGGCATGGGCCGGGTCTGGCTGGCCAGGGACCCGGTGCTCGACCGCGAGGTCGCCGTCAAGGAACTGCGCCTCCCTGACGGCCTCGGCGAGCGGGAGCGGGCCGAGCTCGTCGCCAGGGTCATGCGCGAGGCCGAGGTCACCGCGCGGGTGCGGCACCCCGGGATCGTCGCGCTGCACGACGTGCTCGTCCAGGACGACCGGCCGTGGATCGTCATGGAGCTGCTCCGCGGCCGGGACCTCGCCGCGCAGGTCGCGTCGTACGGGCCGCTGCCGTACCGGCAGGTGGCCGACCTCGGCGCCCGGCTCCTGGAGGCGCTGTCGGCCGCGCACGCGCAGGGCGTGCAGCACCGGGACGTCAAGCCGGGCAACGTCTTCCTGTCCGCCGACGGCCGGGTGGTCCTCACGGACTTCGGCATCGCCCGGCCCGCCGGCCAGGCGTCGATCACCGAGGCGGGGCTGCTCGTCGGCTCGCCCGGCTTCATCGCGCCCGAGCGGCTCGCGGGCGACCGCGGGGGCCCGGCCGCCGACCTGTGGTCGCTCGCGGCCACGCTCTACACGGCGGTCGAGGGCGTCCCGCCGCACCAGGGCACCCAGGCCGAGGTGATCGCGGCGACGCTCACCCGGGACCCCCGGCCGCCGGTGCTCGCGGGGCCGCTCGGCCCGGTGCTGACCCGGATGCTGGCCCGTGACCCCGCGCACCGCCCGGACACGGGCGCGGCGCTCGCGACGCTGCGCCGGATCGCCGACGGCGGCACGCCCGGCCCGGAAATCCGGACCGACGCCCCCGCCGGGCCCGCCCGGCGCCGCCGGTGGTGGATCGCGGCCGTCGCCCTCGCCGTGGCCGCCGCCGCGGTGCCCCTGACGGCGTACGCGCTGCGGGACGGCGAGCCCGGCCCGCCCCCGCCGCGGGTCTCGCCGGTCTTCACCCGCGCCGTGGACCTGTGCCGGGCGCTGCCCGGAGCGGAGGTGCGCCGGATCCTGGGCGCCCCGGCGGACCCGCGCCCGGAGAAGGCGGGCTGCCAGTGGACCGTCACGGGCGCGGGCGTCGAACTGGGCGCCGAGACCGACTCCGACACCCCGGAACCCTGGGCACTGGACCTCGCCTCCGCGCGGACGCTCATGCAGGGACTGCGCCGGCAGTACGCCTCGGGGCCGCGCGACGGCGACCTGATCTGGTACGAGGTCGGGCTCGACCGGAAGACCCAGGTCGTCGAGTCGGCCGCGCGGGACGTGCCGGGGCTGGCCGACGAGGCCTTCGCCGTGGACGTCACCACGCCGGAGGGCACGGCGAAGGCCGCGTGGGTGTACTTCCGGCTCGGCGACCTGGTGGCCGTGCTGCGGTACGCCCACCTGGACGTGACGTCCCCGGCCCGGCTGCGGGACGCGGCGGTCGCGGTGGCCCGGTCGGCCGCCGGCGGCCTGAGCGGGCTGGCGTAGCCGTGGAGGTGCTCGCCGGGCGGTACCGCCTCCTCGAACGGCTCGGTGAGGGGGGCGGCGGCACGGTCTGGCGTGCCCACGACGAACTGCTGCGCCGCGAGGTGGCGATCAAGCAGCTCCGCGTCCCGCCGGATCTGGACGACCGGCGGCTCGCCGAGTTCCTCGGGCGGGCCGTCGACGAGGCCCGGGCGGCGGGGCGGCTGAGCCACCCCTCGATCGTGACGATCCACGACGTCGTCGGGCACGCCGGACAGCCGTGGATCGTCATGGACCTGGTGCCCGGCCGCTCCCTCGACAGGATCGTCCGCGAGCACGGGCCGCTGCCCTCCGAGCGGGTCGCGGAGATCGGGCTGGCCGTGCTCGACGCGCTGGAGGCGGCCCACGCGCGGGGCATCCTGCACCGGGACGTGAAACCGGCCAACGTGCTGATCGGGCCGGACGGCCGGGCCCTGCTCACCGACTTCGGCATCGCCGCGCCGATGGGGGAGGGCGGCGCCTCCTGGCGCAGCTCGGCCGGGTCGCCCGCCTACATGGCGCCGGAGCGGTTCCGGGAGGAGCCCGACGGGCCCGCCTCGGACCTGTGGTCCCTCGGGGCCACGCTCTACACGGCGGCCGAGGGCGAGACGCCCTTCCACCGCCCCACCGCCGCCGCGCTCGTCGCCGCCGTCCTGCTCCACGAACCCCCGCCGATGACGCGGGCGTCCCGGGTGCTGGCCTGGATCGTGCTCGCCCTGCTCGACAAGGATCCGGCGCGGCGCCCGCCGCCCGACGTCGTGCGGCAGGCCCTGCGCGCCGCCGCCGCCGCGCCGCCCGTCCCCGCTCCCGCCGTACGGCCCGCCCGGTCGTGGCGCCTGGCCGTCGTGGCGGCCCTGGTGATCGTGACCGGCCTGGCGGCGGGCCTCGGCGCCTGGCTTCTGACGTCGGGGCGGGACGAGGGCGGCGGGCGCTTCGCCGCCGTCCCCGACGCCTGCCGCAGCCTCACCGACACACAGATCCGCGACCTCCTCGGTGCGACGACCCGCCCGGAGCCCGCTGGGGACGAGGGGAGCGAGGGCGGCGGAGGCGCGCGGCCGGGCGGGAACGGCGGAGGCGGCGCGGGCGGATGCGCGTGGACCGAGCGCGTCAGCGGGCACGCCGGCACGATCACCGTCGGTTTCCGGCTGCCCGGCGACGGCGCGGGCGAGGCGGCGGCCGCCCGCGACCTCGCCTCGGAGCGGGTGGCCCGGGGCGCCGCCGCGCGGGACCGCCCGGGGATCGCCGACGAGGCGTTCGCCTGCGACACGGCCGACCCCGGAGCCGGGACCACCGGCGCCACGGTCTGGTTCCGCCTCAGCAACCTCGTCGTCGAGGTGGCCTACCGGCGCACCGGCGACCCGGCGGTCACCCAGGCCGACCGGAGCACCGCCGAGCGCGCCGCCGAACTCGTCGGCATCGGACTCGGCTGAGGTCGCCCCCCATTCGACCCTCCCGTTCGCACCCCCCTGTAGGAGACGTGTTGACATCCTCCCCTCCCTGAAGGGAGGGGATTCCAACCCTCACAGGTTGGTCTTCCTGTTTCGCTGCCGGCCGCCTCGTCCGAGAGGACTCTCGTTGAGGTCTTACACCAGCTCCACAGGCGTTTCACCTCTCCGCCAGCCCGGCGGCGAGGATGTTCCTGGCGGCGTTGACGTCCCGGTCGTGGACCGCGCCGCAGGCGCACTCCCACTCGCGGACGTGCAACGGCATCGCCTCTGCCAGGGTCCCGCAGACCGAGCACAGTTTCGAGCTGGGAAACCACCGGTCGATCACGACCAGTTCCCGCCCGTACCACCGGGCTTTGTAGGCCAGCATCGAGCGCAGTTCCCGCCAGGAGGCGTCGGAGATGGCGCGGGCGAGCGAGTGGTTCTTGACCATGTGGCGGACGGTCAGGTCCTCGATCACGACCGTTTGGTTATCGCGGACGAGCGAGGTGGTCAGCTTGTGCAGGAAGTCCCGGCGCCAGTCGGCGATCCGCGCGTGCAGGCGGGCGACCTTCACCCTGGCCCTGGCCCGGTTGCTGCTCCCTGCGGTTGTGCGGGCGAGCGCACGCTGAGCCCTGGCCAGCGCGCGCCGGCCGGCCCGCTCATGCCGGGGGTTGGTGATCTTCTCACCGGTCGAGAGAGTCACGAGGGCGGTGATCCCCGCATCCACACCAACCGCGCTTTCCACCGGGTCGAGCGGGCGAATGGTCTGCTCCACCAGAAGGGACACGAACCACCGCCCCGCCGCGTCCCTGCTCACCGTCACGGTGGACGGCTCCGCCCCCCGCGGGAGTGGACGCGACCACACGATGTCCAGCGGGGCGTCCATCTTCGCCAGCGTGAGCTGGCCGTCGCGGTAGCGGAACGCCGAGCGGGTGTATTCGGCCGACGCCCGCGACTTCTTCCGCGACTTGAAGGTGGGGTACTTGGCCCGCTTGGCGAAAAAGTGGGCGAACGCCGCCTGCAGGTGCCGCAACGCCTGCTGCAACGGCACGGACGACACCTCAGCCAGGAACGCCAGCTCTTCGGTGCGCTTCCACGCCGTCAACGCGGCCGAGGACTCCGCGTAGGAGACGCGGACGCCCTCCAGGGCATAGGCGCGGGTACGTTCCTCAAGAGCCTTGTTGTAGACCAGGCGCACGCACCCGAACGTCCGGGCAAGCTCGGCGGCCTGCTCGGAGGTGGGATAGAAGCGGTACTTGTAGGCACGCTTCACCGTCTGCGCCACACCGCACATCATGCCACCCGATCAATCGAGGATCGCCTAAATTCGTACAGCGGTTCGCTTTGCGGCGAAACGCCTACCCCTGCCCTGCTCCGCAGGCAGTCCGATTCCTCCCCTGCCTGAAGGCCGGGGGCTTCCTCGGAGGCTTCGATGAACAGCGGTGACGACAGGCCCGTCGGCCCCGGCGGGAACCCGCCCGAGGACCGGCCCTCGCGAGGCGGGCCGCCGTACCCGCCGCCCTACCAGCCCTCCCAGCAGTCGCCGCAGCAGCCGCCGTACCCGCCGCCCCAGCCCCCGTACGGCCCGCCGCCCGGCGCCGCCCAGCCCGGCCCGCCACAGGGTCCGCCCCAGGGGCCGCAGCCGGGCGGGCAGCCGGGCTTCTACCCCGGCGGTCAGCCCGGCCAATACCAAGGCCCGCCCCAGCAGGGTCCCTCCCAGGGGCCGCCGCCGGGGGAACAGCCTGGCCCTTACCCCGGCGGTCAGCCCGGCCAGTATCAAGGGCCGCCGCAGCAGTATCCGCCGCAGTACTCCCAGCCGTACCCCGAGCAGTATCCGCAGCAGTCCGGGCCGTCCGGGCAGCAGTATGGGCAGTCGCCGTACCAGTCGGGACAGCAGCAGTATGGGCAGCCGCCGTACCAGTCGGGGCAGCAGCAGCCCTGGCAGGGGTGGCAGGCGGCGACGCCGCCTCCGCCGGAGCTGTGGCAGATGCCGACGCAGCCGTCGGCCCCGGCGCGGCGGGGATGGGTGCTGCCCGTGGCGGCGGTCGGAGCGGTGCTGCTGGTGGCCGGGGGCACCTTCACGTACATGACCGTGCGGCAGGGCACGACCCCCGCCCGGCCGGTGGCGACCCCGGCCCGGCCGGCCGCCTCGTCCGCCACGGCGGCGCCGCAGGCGGCGGCCGCGGACGTGTGCGCGATGCTCGACCCGGCCGAGGCCGAGCGTCTCGTGCCGCGCGCCGAGATCAACTCGTCGAGCAACGACAACCGCGGCGGCACCCTCGTCAGCTACGTCCGGTGGACCTGCGAATGGAGGAACCGGAACATCTCCTACAAGGACGTCACCCGCAGCCGCGAGATCACGGTGAACGTGTCCAGGTTCGACGCGCTCGGGACGACCACCGCCGAGCAGGCGGCGCGCGTCCAGTACAACGGTGAGCTCAGCCAGTACAAGTACGGCGCGACCCACTCGGACAAGGAGCACTACTACTCGAAGCCCAGGGAGTTCCGGGAGATCGGGAACGGCGCCGTCGCCCGCTACCAGTGGACGCGGGAGGGCAAGCAGTACTGGTACTCGTTCGGCGAGGGGGCCGGCCGCGTCGGCGACGTGTACTTCCAGGTGAAGTACGAGGCCAGCCAGAAGAAGAAGGAGGCCGACTTCCTCTCGGCCGAGTCGACTCAGTCGATCACCGAGGAGAACGCCATTCGTGAGGTGAAGGGACTGCTCGCCCAGGTCGCGAAGTCGGTGACCGCCTGGCGGGCGGGGCAGCCGCTGCCCTACCACGCGCGTCCCAAGCCCAGCCCCACGCCGTCGCCCTCGCCCACCCGGATCCCGCTGCCCAGGGCCTGCGTGAACCTCAAGTCCCTGGCCGCCGGCCTGGTGCCGGGCACCGAGGGTGCGGCGGCGCGGAGCAAGGAGGGCAACTCGACCGTCACGCAGTGCCAGTGGTGGAACGACGCGCTTCCGGTCGGCGGCGGCAAGGTCCGGTGGCGCAACCTGCGCATCGCCGTGCACACCTTCTGGGATGCCGAGTCCGCCCGCTACTACTTCATCGACGAACGCTCGAAGACCAAGTTCACGGCCAGCAGCCAGATCGGCGGCATCCGGTGGGGCAAGGTCGAGAAGCTGAGCGGCTTCGGGCAGGACGCCTTCGGACAGGCGATCCGGCAGCGTACGGACACGGCCCAGTCCAACCGGTACGAGATCTACGCGCTCGACGGCAAGAACGTCATATGGGTGCTGTTCGGCGGCAGCGACCGTCCGGAGAAGACGCCGATCAACTCGTCCGACTCCGTGCTCATGGACCCGAAGGAGGCCGCCACCGGGGCCAGGTCGCTGGCCAAGGCCCTGCTCGACGCCCTGTGACATGACGGCTGCCGAGCGACGCGCTGCCACTCGACGAGCTGTGACGTGGCGGCCGGTGATGTCGCGGCCGGTGATGTCGTGGCCTGTGATGTCGTGGCCTGGGGTGACGGTGTTCGTCCGGGATCGCGCGGGTATCTCCCCCCTCGACCGCGAGTCGACGACGGGGGGACGACCATGGCTACGTGTGAGGTCTGCGGCAACGACTACGACATGGCCTTCGAGGTGCACAGCCAGGGGGCGGTGCACGTCTTCGACAGTTTCGAGTGCGCCATCAGCCGGATGGCTCCCGTGTGCGAGCACTGCGGGTGCCGGATCGTGGGCCACGGCGCGGAGTACGACGGCCGCTGGTTCTGCTGCGCGCACTGCGCCCGGCAGGAGGGCGCGACCAGGATCGTCGACAGGGAGGTCACCGGCGCCGGAATGCGCTAGGTCACGGTTCGAAGGCGACGAGGCGGATGACGAGGAATCCCTCGCCTTCGGGCTTCGGGGGCAGTGTCGCGCCGGGCACGGCCTCGAACACCTCGGGGTGCTCGTCGCGGGTCACGACCCCGAACAGGTCGTCCGGCGAGGCGACGCCGAGCCTCAGCGCGCGTCTCGCGACGGCGTGGACACCACCGCCCGCCTCCAGTTCGGCGGCGACCGCCTCCGCCGCCGACCGGCTGGACACGCGCAGCCGGGCGACCCGCGCCCGCTCCGGCGGGGCCGACCTGGCACGGAGATAGTCTTCGATCTCCCACACGAGTAGTTCGCCGAGATAGTGCGACTTATCCCTCTTCACGGTGACCAGGGTCGCCTGTCGCGTTTGATTCTCGTTTGCACTCGGGTTGCCCCGCCGACCGCCGACCGCCGACCGCCGACCGCCGACCGCCGACCGCGCCCGCCGACCGCCGACCGCGCCCGCCGACCGCCCGCCGCTGGCAACGGGCCGACGCCGGGCCGCGAGCGTGCGCTGCGGCCGAGACACGCGTGGCGGCGCGGCCCCTGGATTCACGTGCCGCCTCACGGTAGGCTTTAGTTAGTTCCATAGCCAAACAAATGCGGAGGAGCGGGTGCCACCAGGGTACCGGGGAGACGCTGGGACCGGTGGCCGGTGCCGAGCCGCGCGTGACGGAGCCGGAGCGGCCGTCCGTACCGCTGATCTCATGTCGGATTGCGCGCAATTGCGGCATGATGAGCCCAAGCGGGAACGAGGCGGACAGTGATCACTTCGCACAACGGGCCACAGCCGGCCGACTTCACGGACGTACGGGCGACCAACCTCGCCGTCGTGCTGCGGTTCGTCCGTGAGAACGCCCCCTGCTCCCGGGCCGACATCGCCGCCTCCACGGGCCTCAACAAGGCCACCGTGTCCAGCCTCGTCGCCGACCTCATCGACCGGCGCCTGCTGCGCGAGACCGGCCTGACCGAGCACCGGGTCGGCCGCCCCGCCACCATGCTCGTCCTGGACGGCTCGCCGTACGCCGCGATCGGGATCGAGGTCAACGTCGACTACATCACGGCGGTCGCCGTGGACCTCAAGGGCGAGGAACTGCTCAACTGGCGGCGCTCCTTCCCCGGCGGCACCTCGGGGCCAGGGCAGGCCGTCGTCGCGATGGCGGCGCTGGCCCGGCGGGTCGTCAGCCGGATGACCAAGGAGGCCCGGCAGGTGCTCGGCCTGACCGTGGCCGTCCCCGGCCTCGTGGACGTCGACGGCATCGTGCGGGTCGCCCCCAACCTGGGCTGGCGCGACGCCGACCTGGCCGGTGACCTCACCAAGGCGCTGCGCGACCCCGGCTTCCCCGTGCTGGTCGACAACGACGCCAACCTCGCCGCGCTGGCCGAGCACCGGTTCGGGCCCCATCGCAACGCCGCCAACCTCGTGTACGTCACCGGCGAGGTGGGCGTGGGCGCGGGCATCGTGCTGGACGGCCGGCTCAGGCGGGGCGGGCAGGGCTACAGCGGCGAGATCGGGCACCTCGAACTCGACCCCGCCGGGCCCGTCTGCCGCTGCGGCCGCCGCGGCTGCCTGGAGGCCGTCGCCGGGGTCGGCGCGATCCTCGCCCACACGGCCCCCGACGCCTCGCCGTCCGATCTCGAACTCGAGATCGACGAGGTCGTACGGCGGGCGCGGAACGAGGACCGGGAGGTCCTCGGGCTGCTGGAGAACCTCGGGCGCCACCTCGGCCGGGGAATGGCGGCCGTGGCCAACCTGCTCAACCCCGAGGTCGTGATCCTCGGCGGCTA
This sequence comes from Microbispora amethystogenes, assembly GCF_016863015.1. Classification (GTDB taxonomy): domain Bacteria; phylum Actinomycetota; class Actinomycetes; order Streptosporangiales; family Streptosporangiaceae; genus Microbispora; species Microbispora amethystogenes. The sequence goes on from NZ_BOOB01000014.1 coordinate 92,504, forward strand.
CTACGTGCCGCTCGCCCCCTGGCTCGTCGGCTGCGCCGAAGAGGAGATGTACGGCCGGGTGCTCGCCCCCGGCGGGGGCGGCTGCCGCCTGGAGGTCTCCACCCTCGGGTACGGCGCCGCCGCGCTCGGGGCGGCCGCGCGGGTGCTGGACTCGGTCGACTCCGGCCGCCTGCCCGCCCAGCGCTGACCCGGGCCCCGCCGGCGAACTCTGCCGGCCTCCCCCTGCCGATTCCGCCTGCCCATGCCCTCTCTGCCCATGCCCCTGCCGACGCGGCGGGCCCTGACGGCGGGGCATCGGCCGGAGCGCGAGCCGCTCCGATGTCGGACGGCGGCGAACCAACTGGCCCCGCCAGGCGTCGAATGACGGCACACCCGAGGAATTGGAAAAGCATTGAACACTCGCCTGCTCTCCGCCGCCGTGCTCGCGGCCGCACTGGTCGCCCCCGCGACCGCCGCCGCTCCGGCCGGGGCCGCCGCCGCGCTGAAGCCCCTCACCGGGGCGGCCGTCTACCTGTCGTACGGCAAGGGCTACCCGATCAGCCGTTACGAGCCCGGCAAGGGCTTCACGAAGCTGGGCGCCATGCCCATGACCGGCCAGTTCTCGGCGTCCCCGGACGGCAGGAGGATCGCCTGGATCACCGGCGGAGGAGCCGTACAGGTGAGCGACGGGCGCACGGTCTCGACGGCGGCCAAGGGCGCCGGAGCCGGAGCGCCGTGCCTCACGCCGGTCTGGTCGCCCGACTCCAGGCAGGTGGCCTTCCTGGCGCAGGGCCAGGGCGACGCGCAGCGCGTCGTCGTCGTCAACGCGGACGGCACCCGCCGCCGCACCGCCGGCAGCACGCGCGGCGTCTGTCACCTGGCCTGGTCCGCCAACGGCCGTTACCTCGCGGGGTACGCCGGGACGACCGAGGGCGTCTACCGGTTCGACCTCAGCACCGGCAGGTCGGTCCGGGCCAAGGGCATCGGCCTCGCCAACCACGTGCAGAGCCTGTCACCCGACGGGATGAAGGTCGTCGTGGCGCCGCTGTCGCGGAACGCGCCCGGGGGCGACGGCTCCTGGCCCGGCGGCTTCCGGCCGGCGATCGTGGACATCGTCACCGGGAAGAAGATGCCCATCCCGGTGAAGGGCTCGCTGATCGGCGCCTTCTACCTGCGGGACGGCCGCCTGGCCGTCCGGGTCGCCGGGCGCGCCGCCAACACCCTGGTCGTGCTGGACGCGAACGGCAGGCAGCTGCAGCGCCTGGCCGAACCGGCCGCCGCCAAGCGGCAGGCGCTGCTCCAGATCGTCCGCTGACCGGCCTTCCCGGACAGCCACGGAGCCGCTGACGCGGAACCCTCATCCACGAACCCTCACGCGGGGCATGCAAGCGCCCCGTCGCGCTGAACGAACGGGCGTGAGCCCCGGCCGTGCGTGCGGCCGGGGCTCACGCCCGTCCTTTACGACCTCTCTTTCCGTCGTCCGTCTCGCCGCGCGGGCCTGTGCGCCCGGTTGACATCGCGATGAAACAGGCGCGACGCGGGTCTTGACCTGAGACGAGTGAAAGGGCAATCTTCCGGATAAGCCCGGATTTACACGCCGGAAACGTCCGGTAGCCCTTTCGAAGCGCTTCGACAGGCGGCGCTTCCCAACCGAACAGCGGATCCCCGCGACGCCCCCGTGGGCACCTCTTTCGGCAGGTCATCGAAGCGCTTCGACGCGAAGGGGAAGTCTCCAGATGAACGAACCGGCTCAGGACCCGGCATTCAGGAACCCCGCGCTTCCTCCCGCCGACCGGGTGGAGGACCTGCTCGCCAGGCTCACGCTCGACGAGAAGATCGGCCTGCTGCACCAGTACCAGGCGCCCGTCGAGCGCCTCGGGCTGCGACCCTTCCGCACCGGCACCGAGGCCCTGCACGGCCTGGCCTGGCACGGCCCGGCCACCGTGTTTCCCCAGGCCGTCGGGCTGGCCAGCACCTGGAACCCCGACCTGGTCCGCCAGGTGGGGGAGGCGGCGGGCGACGAGGTCATGGCCTTCCACCACAAGGACCCGCAGAGCGTGGGCCGCAACGTCTGGGCGCCGGTCGTCAACCCGCTGCGCGACCCCCGCTGGGGCCGCAACGAGGAGGGCTACTCGGAGGACCCCTGGCTCACCGGCGTGATGGGCACGGCGTACGCCTGGGGCCTGCGCGGGAGCCACGAGGTGCTCAAGACGGCGCCGACGCTGAAGCACTTCCTGGGCTACAACAACGAGACCGACCGGTGCGTCACCTCCAGCGGCCTGCCGCCCCGGGTGCTGCACGAGTACGAGCTGAAGGCGTTCCGGCCCGCGCTCGAAGCGGGGGCCGCGGTGGCGGTCATGCCGTCGTACAACCTCGTCAACGGCCGCCCGGCCCACCTGTCGCCGCTGATCGGCAGCCACCTGCGGGAGTGGGCGCCCGACGACATCCTGGTGGTCAGCGACGCCTACGCGCCGGGCAACCTCACCACGCCGCAGGGCTACCACAAGGACCTCCCCGAGGCGTACGCGCACGCGATCAAGGCCGGGCTGGACAGCTTCACCCAGGACGACGCCGACGGGGCCGCGACCCTGGGCCACATCAGGACGGCGCTCGGCCGCGGCCTGCTGACCGAGGCCGACCTCGACGCCGCCGTGCGGCACACCCTGTCGATCCGGGTGCGGCTGGGGGAGTTCGACCCCGCCACGCCGTACGACGAGATCACCCACGAGGTGGTCAACAGCCCCGAGCACCGGCGGCTCGCACGGGAGGCCGCCCGCCAGTCGATCACGCTGCTCAAGAACGACGGGCTGCTGCCGCTGTCCGCGCCGCGCACCGTCGCGGTGATCGGCCCGCTGGCCGGCGCCCTGTTCGAGGACTGGTACAGCGGCACGCTGCCGTACCAGGTGACGGCGTTGACGGGGCTCACCGAGCGGTGCGGGACGGTCTACCACGAGGGCGTGGACCGGGTGGCACTGCGCACCGAGGGCGGCTACGTCGGAGCGTCGCCGGACCCCGGCGGCGGGCCGCTGTACGTCGGGAGCGAGCGGTCCTGCTTCGACGTGTTCGACTGGGGCGGCGGCGCGTTCGCCTTCCGGGCGTGCGCCAACGGACGCCACGTGCAGGCGGGCGAGGACGGCGTGCTCGTCAACGACCAGCCCGGCCCGAGCGGCTGGGAGGTGCGCCAGACCTTCCGGATCGAGGAGCGGCCGAGGGGCGTCGTGCTGCGCAACATCTCCTCCGGCCGGTACGTCACCGTGGCCGGCGGCGTCGTGCGGACGACCGACGACCCGGACGCCGCGTCCGTGCTGTCCGTCGAACTGGTCGAGAGCGGCGCCGCCCGCGCGGCGGAGGCGGCGGCCGGCGCCGACGTCGCGGTCGTCGTGCTCGGCGACCACCCCCTGGTGAACGGCCGGGAGACCGAGGACCGGACGACGCTGGCGCTGCCCGAGCGGCAGGAGACCCTGCTGAAGGCCGTCCACGCGGCCAACCCGGCGACCGTGCTGGTGATCTCCAGCGGCTACCCGTTCGCGGTCACCTGGGCGCAGGAGCACGTGCCCGCGATCGTCTGGTCGGCCCACGGCGGGCAGGAGTACGGCAACGCGCTCGCCGGCGTGCTGCTCGGCGACGACGACCCGGGCGGCCGTCTCACCCAGACCTGGTACCGCTCGGCCGCCGAACTGCCCGACCTGCTCGACTACGACGTCATCGCCTCCGACGCCACCTACCTCTACTACCGCGGCCGGCCGCTGTACCCCTTCGGGCACGGCCTGAGCTACACCCGCTTCGCCTACTCGGGCCTGGAACTGTCCACGGCGGAGGCCGGGCCGGGCGACACGGTGACGGTCCGGGTGACCGTGACCAACGAGGGCGGGCGCCCGGGGGAGGAGGTCGTGCAGGTCTACACCCGCCAGCGGCGCTCCCGGGTGAAGCAGCCACTGCGTCAGCTTCGCGGCTTCGCCAAGGTGCGCCTCGCGCCGGGCGAGAGCCGTACGGTGGAGGTGGAGGTGCCGGTCGACGACCTGGCCTTCTGGGACGTCACGCGCGGCCGGTTCGTGGTGGAGGACGCCGCGCACACGGTGCAGGTGGGCGCGTCGTCGGGGGACATCCGGCTGTGTGCGCCGCTGCGGGTGCGGGGCGAACGGATCCCCCCGCGGGTTCTCACCGGCCGGCCACTGGACGCGGCCGGCCACGACGAGTACGACGGGGTGGTGCTGTGCGACGCGGCGCCCGATGCCGGGGACGCCGTCCGCTCCGCCTCGCCCGGGGCCTGGATAGCCTTCCGCGACTGCGACTTCGGCGGGGAGCCGGGCGGGGACCCTGAGGGGGACCCGGTTCCCGGTGACGCGGGCCCGCGGACGTGCGCGCTCACGGTGTCGAGCGACGAGGGAGGGGTGGTCACGCTGCGGCTCGACGACCCCCTGACCGGGGAGGTGGCCGGTGCGGTCACCGTCCCGCCCACGGCTACCAGACACGATTTCGTCGGTGTGAGCACCCCCCTGGCGGGAGCGGCCGGAGTGCGCGATCTTTATGTGGTGTACGAAAGCGAGGGGGTCACGGTGAGCACGCTGGCTTTCCTCGGAGGGCTCCGCCCGTGAGGACCGTGACGATCGCCGACGTCGCCAAGCACGCGGGAGTCGCCGTCAGCACGGTCTCCTACGTGCTGAGCGGCAAGCGGGCGATCTCGGCGACGACCCGGCAGCGGGTCCTCGACAGCGTCCGGGTGCTCGGCTACCACCCCAACGCGGGCGCCCGCGCCCTGGCGAGCAAGCGCGCGAAGGTCATCGCGCTGGTGCTGCCGCTGCGGGCCGGCATGAACCTGCCGGTCCTCATGCAGTTCGCCACGTCGGTCGTCACCACGGCCCGCCAGTACGACCACGACGTGCTGCTGATGACGGCCGACGAGGGGCCGGACGGGCTGCACCGGGTGGCGGCGAGCGCGCTGGTGGACGGGCTCTTGCTGATGGACGTGGAGATCCACGATCCTCGCGTGCCGCTGCTGCGCCGGCTCGCCGAGCCCGCCGTGCTGATCGGTTTCCCGGCCGACCCGGAAGGGCTGACCTGCGTCGACCTCGACTTCGCCCGGGCCGGCGCGCTGTGCGCCGACCACCTGGCCGACCTCGGGCGCCGCGAGATCGTCCTGCTCGGCGCGCCGTCCGTGGTCTACGAGCGGGGCACCGGCTTCGCCGAGCGGACGATGGCCGGGTTCGCCGAGGCAGCGGCGCGGCACGGCCTGAAGGCAGGGGCCTGGCCGTGCGAGGAGTCGTTCGACGAGGTCCACGCCGCGGTGAAGCGGCTGCTCGACGAACGGCCGGGGCTTTCCGGGCTCGTCGTGCACAATGAGGCGGCCGCCGGCCATGTGCTGGGGGCTCTGCGGATCCTCGGCAGGCGGGTGCCCGAGGACGTCTCGGTGGTGGCGATCTGCCCGGACGACATCGCCGAGCGGGCCAGCCCCGCGCTGACCTCCGTGCTCGTTCCCGCCGAGGACGTCGGGCGTCAGGCGGTCCGGCTGCTCATGGCCAAGCTGGAGGGCCAGTCCGTCCCGGAGTCGACGCTCCTCGAACCACGGTTGACGATTCGCGAAAGTTCACGATGATCTCATTCCCCGACGGCTTCCTCTGGGGGGCCGCGACCGCGTCGTACCAGATCGAAGGAGCGGTCCACACCGACGGCCGCGTCCCCTCCATCTGGGACACCTTCTCCCACACGCCCGGCATGGTCAGCGACGGCCACACCGGCGACATGGCCTGCGACCACTACAACCGTTATCTCGAGGACGTCGAGATCATGGCGTGGCTGGGGCTCAAGGCGTACCGGTTCTCGGTGGCCTGGCCGCGCCTGGCCGACCTGGGCTTCTACGACCGGCTCGTGGACGCCCTGCTCGCCAGGGGCATCACGCCGGTGGCGACCCTCTACCACTGGGACCTGCCGCAGTCGTTGCAGGACGCGGGCGGCTGGACCAACCGGGAGACGGCCTTCCGGTTCGCCGACTACGCCGCGGCCGTGCAGTCGCGTCTCGGCGACCGCGTCGCCACCTGGACGACGCTGAACGAGCCCTGGGTGTCGGCCTTCGTGGGGTACGGCTCGGGGCGGCACGCGCCGGGCGTGACCGACCCGGCCGCCGCCTTCACCGCGGCCCACAACCTGATGCTCGCGCACGGTCTGGGCACGCAGGCCCTGCGTGCGGGGGGCGCCGAGTCGGTCTCGCTGACGCTGAACCTGACCCCGATCCTCGGCGACCCCGAGCCCGCCCGCCTGATCGACGGGCTGGCGAACCGGCTGTTCCTCGATCCGGTGCTGCGCGGCGAGTATCCCGCCGACGTCCTCGCCCATATGGAACGCTTCACCAAGGTGAACCTGGACGACCTGCCGACGATCGCGCAGCCGATCGACGTGCTGGGCGTCAACTACTACACCGTCAACCGGGTCGTCGCCGACCCCTCGGCGGAGGGGCACCCCGAGTATCCCGGCAGCGAGGGCATCGCCTGGGAGGACCCGCACGGGCCGGTCACCGAGATGGACTGGGAGATCAACCCGTCCGGCCTGGAGGACCTGCTCGTACGGCTGTGGCGGGAGTATCCCGGCACGCCGCTGATGATCACGGAGAACGGGGCCGCGTTCCCCGACGGGGTGTCCGACCCCGGGCGGATCGCCTATCTCGACACCCACTTCCGGGCCGCGCGGTCGGCCATGGACCGCGGCGCCGACCTGCGCGGATACTTCGTGTGGTCGCTGCTGGACAACTTCGAGTGGGCCCGCGGCTACCACAAGAGGTTCGGCATCGTCCGCGTCGACTACGACACGCTGGAGCGCACCCCCCGCGACAGCGCCCGCTGGTACCGCGACGTCATCGCCCGCGGCGGCCTGGAGGACTGACCGGAGCGCCGGCCGGCCGGGCCTTCGGAAATCTCGTGATCACACGCTCTCCCGCGGGCCCGGCGCGGGCGGCAGCACCCGGCCGCCGAGGTGGGGGAAGACCTTCGCCACCTTGGCGGTCAGATAGTCGCCGTACGTGCCGGTGAAGGCGCGCAGGTCCAGGCCGTCCCAGCGGGGACGGCCACCGTCGCGGGCGGGCAGGGAGGGCAGCGGCGGCACCTCGCAGTCCCACCCCGGATCGAAGAAGAAGGGGAAGGACAGCCTGCCGCGCCCGGTGTGGTTGCGTACGCGGTGCGGAGTGGACCGGTAGAGGCCGCCGGTCAGCCGGTCGAGCATGTCGCCGATGTTGCAGACCAGCGTCCCGGGGATCGGCGGCGCCTCGATCCAGCCGCGGGCCGTGTGCACCTGCAGGCCGGGATTGCCGTCCTGCAGCAGCAGGGTCAGCAGGCCGTAGTCGGTGTGCTCGCCGACCCCCCACTCGTCCGGCCCCCACCCGCCGCGTCCGGACTCGGCCGCGGGCGGGTAGTGGAAGATCCGGAACAGGACCGTGGGCGTCGCGGTGTAACCGGAGGCGAAGTAGTCCTCCTCCAGCCCCAGGCTCAGCGCCACGCCCCGCATGACCGCCTGTCCCACGCCGGTCAGCGCGTCCATGTACGCCCGTACGGCGGAGCGCAGTTCCGGCACCTCCTCGGGATAGAGGTTGGGCCCGTGCAGCGGCCGGGGATCCTCGCGGCCGAGGTCGGCGCCGAAGTAGAGGCCCTCCTTGAGATCGGGGCGGCCGGAGGTGAGCTCGCCGCCCACGGGGAAGTATCCGCGCCAGGCCCGCCCGCCCCGGTCCATCGAGATGCGCATCTTGTGCTCGGGCGGCAGCAGGAAGAAACGCGCGGCCGCCTCCCGGAGCAGCGCGATCAGGTCGTCCGGCACCCCGTGACCGCTGATGTAGAAGAAGCCGCTGTCGAGGCAGGCCGCCTCGATCCGGCGCGCGACACCGGCGCGCTCCCGGCCGGTGTCAGGGGTGGAGGGGCCGGTGAAAGGGCTCACGTCGATCACCGGCAATGGTCCCGCGGTGTTGCCCGCGGGGTTGACCGCACTGTTCATGCCTTCAGATTCCCTCATTCGGCACGCCGCCCGGAAGGTGGCTTTACGCGCTTGCCGTTCGCGTGACACTGGGGATGATTTGCGACAATTAGGCGCGATTCTTCAAGTTTATCTCATTACATCCTAATTAAGCTATTTGGCGTAGATTTCGGGGATGCGGTCTATAGGGCCGTATCAGGAGTAGGCGATCGGGTGGGTTTCGGGGATCGATGGACGATCAGGAGTCGTGTCGCGCTTTTCACCGGCACGGCTGTCGCCCTGTTGTGCCTGGCGTTCTCGGCCGTGCTGGTGTGGGCGCTGCACCAGGCGGCCGGCCGGCACCTCGTCAGTGAGGTGACGGCGGCGGGTGAGCGGGTGGCCTACCAGGTGGAACGCGCCCGGGCGGGAGCCGTGCTGCCGCCCGAGCCCAAGGCCTCGAACGGGTCGGTGCAGGTGGTGGGTCCATGGGGCCGGGTGCGGGCCGCGACGCCCGACATGCGGGGCAAGGGGCCCATGGCGAGCTTCCGCCCCGATGCGCCGCAGCGCAGGGCCGTCCGGGAGGTCTGCGGCGGCGTGTTCGGCCCCGGCCACTGCCGCGTCGTGGTCGCGCAGCGGGTCTACCACGACGGCAGGGACTGGACCGTCTACAGCGCCGCGCCGGTGCGGGCCTTCGACGTCCCGCCCGGGCTGGTGGCCGGGCTGGTGGCCGGGTCCGTGCTCGTCACCGCCGCCGTCGCGTACGGTGCCCGGCGCAGTGTCAGGCGGGCGCTCCGACCGGTGAAGGCCATCCGGGACGAGCTCGACGAGATCAACACCTCCGAGTTCGGGCGGCGGGTGCCGGTCCCGGCGGACAGAGGGGAGCTCCACGCCCTCGCCCAGAGCATCAACTTCACGCTGGACCGGCTGGAGGAGACCTTCGAGCAGCAACGCCGCTTCACCTCCGACGCCTCCCACGAGCTGCGCAGCCCGATCACCGCGATCCGCGCGCAGGTGGAGGACGCGCTGCTGGCCCCCGAGGACACCGACGTACGGGAGATCGGCGAGGCCGTGCTGCGGAGCCTCGACCGCCTTCAGGCGATCGCCGCCGACCTGCTGACGCTGACCCGCCTCGACGTCGGCGCGCCGTGCGAACGCGAGCCGCTGGACCTCGGCCGGCTCGTTGCCGACGAGCTGGGCCACCGCCGGGCCGTGCACAAGATGGTCCCGCGGCTGCCCCCCGGGGTGACCGTCCGGGGCGACCGCATCCGGCTGGGCCGCCTGATCACCAGCCTGCTCGACAACGCCGACAGGCACGCCGCGTCGTCGGTGAGCCTGGAGGTGCGGCGGGACGAGTCGCCCAACGGGGACCCCCGCTTCCTGTCCGGCACCGCGGTGCTGGAGGTGCTCGACGACGGCACGGGCATCCCCGGCGACCAGCGCGAGCGGGTCTTCCAGCGGTTCACCCGCCTGGACGCCGCCCGCAGCAGGGGCGCCGGGGGCGCCGGGCTGGGCCTGCCGATCGCCCGGCAGATCGCCGAGAGCCACGGGGGCACCCTGACGATCATCGACAGCCCGCGGGGCGCCCGCTTCCTGCTGCGCCTGCCGCTGTCGCGGGAGCTCTGACACCGCTCTCAGCGGGCGGGCGGCGCCTCGGCGCGGCTCTCCGTCGTGGTGTCGTCGTCGCGCCGCGTACGGCGCGGGCGGGGCGCGGCGGTCCGGCGGGTCGTCGTGGACGCCTGCCCGCTCGGGGGCGTCCCGGGGTCGTCGCCGGAGGGCGCGGCGTCCTTCCGGGCCGCCGGTGCGGCGGCGGAGGGAGCGGGATCGGCCGGCGCGCCGGGGGATGCCGTGCCGTCCGGGGCGTCCGTACCGGGTCGTGAGCCGGATCCTGTGCCGGATCCTGTGCCGGGTCGCGGACCGGAGGGGCGCGCCCCGGACCGCGCCGCCGTGTCCGGCGCGCCCGCCCCTGCCTCCGGACCCTCCCGGTTCTCCCGGACCTCGCCGCGAGACCCGCGGACGTCGCGGGTGTCGTGGGTCTCGCCGGGCCACGGCGGGCGCAGCGCCGCGATCACCGCGTCGGCCTCGGCGTCGGCGGCGAACTCACCGGCCGCCTCCGCCTCGCGGCGCTTGATGACGACCATGTGGTCCACCGAGACGCGGCCGCCGCCGGTGACGGCGAGCAGCACCGACGCGGCCCCCAGCGCCACGATGAGCTCGATGGCGCCGCCCGTCAGGGGCAGGCCGGCGTCACCGGCGGTGATCACGAACACGGCGAGCGCCTCGGCGAACAGCAGCAGCCCGACGGCCGGCACGGCGAGGCCCGCGATCAGCAGCGTGCCGCCCACCAGCTCGACCAGCATGGTGACGGCCGCCCAGAGATAGGGGACGGGCGCGTGGAGTTCGGTGAACTGCGCCTGGGTGGCGTTGAGGCCGGCTTCGAGCTTCTGCCAGCCGTTGGCGAAGAAGATCCCGCCGACGCCCATGCGGGCGGCCAGCGAGGCCAGGTCGTGCAAGGTTTTCTTCACGGCTTCTCATCCTGGGGGCTGGGGGGCAGCGGCTTGCCCGGATACTCTCCCCGGCCCGGCCGCCGTCATGCGCGGACCAGGTCAGGCGTCCGCGCGCTCGGGCGCCGGAGCCTCGGTGCCGGGTTCGCCGGCCGGGTGACGGGGGAGCAGCAGGGCCACGGCCAGCGCGGTGAGCGCGAGCAGCGCCACGCTGACGACGACGGTGCTGTGCAGGGCGGTGACGAAGGCCGCGCGGGCGGCGGCCAGGAGCGCGTCCCCGGCGGCGCCGGCCTTCCCGGCCACGTGCGCGGCCGCGGCCAGCGACTCCCGTGCCTGCGCCATGAGGCCGGACGGGACGCCGGGGACGGTTCCGAGGGACGGGGCGTAGACGATCGTGGTTATCGTCCCGAGCACGGCGATGCCGAGGCCGGCCCCGAGCTCGTAGGCGGTCTCCTCGATCGCGGCCGCGCCGCCGGCCCGCGACTCCGGCGCCGAGGCCATGATCGTGTCCGAGGCCGCGAGCAGGGCGACCTCGACGCCGAAGCCGATCCCGGCGAAACACGCGGCGAGCATCACGGGATGCTGCTCGGTTCCCCAGGTCAGCACCGGGGCGAGGGACAGCGCGGTGAGCGCGAGGCCGCCGCCGACCGTCGCGCGCAGCCCGATCCGCCCCAGCACGTGTGCGGCGGCGAGGCCACCCGCGATGGCCGCGACCATGAGCGGCAGCATCCGTACGGCGGCCTCCAGCGGGGACAGTCCCAGCACGAGCTGGAGATACTGCGCCAGCATCAGCTCCAGGCCGACCAGCGCGAAGACGGCCAGCACCACGCAGCCGACGCCGGTCGCGAAGCCGCGCTGCCCGAACAGCCCGATGTCGAGCAGGGGGAAGGCCAGCCGCCGCTGGCGCAGCACGAACCAGGCGAGCAGCGCGGCGCCGGCCACGAGGACGACGAGCGCGGGACCCCGGCCCAGCGTGTGGCCCGATCCCGCCTCCTTCAGCCCGAACGCGACCGACAGGATGCCGAGGGTGGAGAGCGCGGCGCTGAGCGCGTCCCACGGGTGGTCGGCCCGCCCCGGCGAGGCGGGCAGGATCCGTACGGCGAACGGCAGCGCGACCAGCAGCAGCGGCACATTGATGAGGAAGACCGCGCCCCACCACAGGTGCTCGACGAGCACCCCGCCGATCAGGGGCCCGACGGCCGCGCCCGCGGCGGCGACGGCGCTCCAGACGCCGAGCGCGACGGCCCGCTCCCGCCGGTCGGTGAACACCTGCCGGATGATCGACAGCGTCGCCGGCATGATCATCGCGCCGCCGACGCCGAGGAAGGCCCGCGAGACGATCAGCGCGAGCGGCGTCGCGGCGAACGCCGCCGCCAGCGAGGCCAGGCCGAACACCACGTAACCGCCGAGCACGAACGGCCGCCGGCCGTACCGGTCGCCCAGCGTGCCGAACGTCACCAGCAGCGGCGCGACCACCAGCGAGTAGACGTCGATGATCCACAGAAGCTGGACCGACGACGGCTCCAGCGCGGCCGTGAGCGCGGGGACGGCGATGTGCAGGACGGTCGCGTCGACCGCGATCAGGAGCAAGCTGAAACACAGCAGCACGAGGACCGACCACCGGCTGACCCGGGGCTCGCGCAGGGCGCCCGCCGCGCGGACGGTGACGGACCCGACCGAAACCATGATCATAAACCGCTCAGTGCTCGCGGCCCCGCTGGAACATGCGTGGCAGCTTAAGCCATGGGAAGGGGATCTCTCAGCCCTTCCGGTGATGTCGGGAACACCGCGCCGGTTCCGTATCGTTCCAGGTGATCACAGGGACCGGCGGGCGCCCCGTCCACCGTGCCGCGCGGGTCCACCCATTCCCTTCCCGCGTGCGGTATAACCGGGGTCGAAGCGGGGAGGCGTCGATGCGGGACTCCGACAGAGCACGGGCGGCGAGCCTCTTAAGTCGGACTGCGGCACGTGATCTGTTCGAACAGGTGCGTTTCCGCTATTTCCATCTTCCACCGTTCGGGCGGCGTGCGCTGTTCGTGGTGCTGCTCGTCGCCGTCATGGGGGTGGCCGCCGCGCTCAACTGGTCGCTGATGCCCACCTTCATCTACACGGTGGCGGCGCTGGCCTTCGTCGCGCTGGCGCTCAGCTATCCCCGCGCCGCCGCGACCGTGCTGGTGCTCGCCGGGTGGGGCCTGCTGCTGCCGCTGTTCATGGTGGTGTTCGGCGGCCAGACGCCCGTGCCCGGCCTGCTGATGCTGCTCGGCCCGCTGGTCGCGATCGCGGCCCACCTGATCCGGTGGGTGCCGCCCTGGCTGACGACGCTCATGTCCCTGGCGGCCGCCGGGCTGGTCGGGCTGTCGCTGTCGCCGCTGTCCTCCTCCACCGCTCTGTGGGGCGCGTACGGCGCGGCCGCCGCGGTGCTCCTCTACCGCCTGATCCTCGCCCGCAGGGCGCGCGCCGGCGCGGAGCGCGAGCCGACCGGCGGTGAGGCCCAGGAGCGGCAGCAGGTCAGGGCGGGCGGCCACCGGCCCGCCGCGGCCGAGACCGGCGCCCCGCCGCCGATCACCGTCGAGCAGGCCCTGGCCGAGCTGGAGTCCATGATCGGCCTCGAACCGGTCAAGGAGCAGGTGCGGGCCATCGCCGCGTCCATCGAGGCGGCCAGGCTGCGCAGGGAGGCGGGCTACACCAACGAGCGGCCGATGCGGCACTTCGTGTTCGTCGGCCCGCCGGGGACGGGCAAGACCAGCGTCGCCCGCACCCTCGCCAAGATCTTCTACGCCTTCGGCCTGCTGGAGACGCCCTTCGTGGTCGAGGCGCAGCGGGCCGACCTCGTGGGGGAGTACCTCGGCGCGACCGCCATCAAGACCAACGAGCTGATCGACCGGGCGCTCGGCGGGGTCCTGTTCGTCGACGAGGCGTACGGCCTGATCAACTCGGGCGACGGCCAGCCCGACCGGTTCGGCGCGGAGGCCGTGCAGACGCTGCTCAAGCGGGCCGAGGACGACCGTGACCGGCTCATCGTCATCCTGGCCGGATACGAGCGCGAGACGAACGACTTCCTGTCGTCCAACCCCGGGCTGTCCAGCCGGTTCGCCACCCGGGTCCGCTTCCCCAGCTACGACCCCGGCGAGCTGCTGGAGATCACCGAGGCGGTGCAGGAGCGCCGGGGCGACCGGCTCGCCCCCGACGCCCGTCCCGTGCTGCGCCGGCTGTTCGAGGACGTCCACCGGCGGGGGCTCGTCGACGACCTCGGCAACGCCCGCTTCGCCCGCAGCCTCGCCGAGGCCGCCGCGCAGGCGCGCGACGTGCGGGTGGTGAGCGCGGGCGGGGCGCCGCGCGGCGAGGACCTGGTGACGATCACGGCCGGCGACGTGACCAAGGCGTTCGACGAGATCACCGCCAGATACCGCGGCTACCAGGCCACGCCGACGCTGGACGAGGCGCTCGCGGACCTCGACAGGATGGCCGGGCTGGAGCCGGTCAAGCGGCAGGTCCACGCGATCACGGCCCAGCTCAAGGTGGCCAGGATGCGGCAGGAGCAGGGGCTGCCGGTCCAGTCGCAGATGCGGCACTTCGTCTTCGCCGGCCCGCCCGGCACCGGCAAGACGACCGTCGCGAGGATCCTCGGCCGGATCTTCTCGGCGCTCGGCCTGCTGGCCCGCCCCGACGTCGTCGAGGCGTCGAGGGCCGACCTCGTCGGCCAGCACCTGGGCGCCACCGCGATCAAGACCAACGAGCTGGTCGACCGGGCGCTCGGCGGCGTGCTGTTCGTCGACGAGGCGTACGGCCTGGTCAACGCCGGCTACTCGGGAGGCGACGCCTTCGGGGCCGAGGCCGTGCAGACCCTGCTGAAGCGGGCCGAGGACGACCGCGACCGCGTGGTGATCATCCTGGCCGGCTACGAGCGTGAGATGGACGCCTTCCTCGCCACCAACCCCGGCCTGGCCTCGCGGTTCAACCAGCGGGTGGCGTTCCCCTCCTACTCGCCGTCCGAGCTGGCCGAGATCGCCAATCTGCAGGCGGCCGCGTCCGGCGACAGGTTCGACGCCTCCGCCGGGCGCGACCTGGCCGACGTCTTCGACTGGGTCTGCCGCGAGGGGCTGATCGACGGGCTGGGCAACGGCCGCTTCGCCCGCTCGCTGTACGAGCGCGCGGCGCTGCGGCGCGACGTGCGCCTGGCCGCCCAGGGGACGGCGAACGCCGCCGAGCTGACCACGATCACCAGTGAGGACGTCCGCAGCGCGGTGGACGAACTGTCCTGACCCGCGCGCCGTTCTGATCCGCGCGAGGCCCTGATCCGGAGGAGAGCCGTGGCACGGCGGTGCGTGTCCCGCTGACGCCGGTCGTCACTTCCTGCTACTAATCTACTTCGAAGGGTAGCCGGAGGAGCGGAGAGACACGTGAGACCACGACGGCCGGTCGCCCTGGCCCTGCTGGCGGCCGTGTGGGCCGCCACCGCCTGCGGCGCGCAGCGGGGGCCCGGTGAGCAGGACGGCGCGCTCGCCCCCTCCCCGGTCAAGGCGTACGACATCAACCCCCTGCCCCGGGACAAGGTGAAGGACGGCGGCACCCTGCGGTGGGGGCTCGTCGACTTCCCCACCCAGTGGAACCGCAACCACGTCGACGGCGACGGCAACGCGGTCGAGGCCGTGACCGACGCGCTCATGCCGCGCACCTTCCGGTCCGACGAGCGGGGACGGCCGTCCCTCGACACCGATTACGTGACCAACGCCCGGATCACCGCCACCTCTCCCCGGCAGGTCATCACCTACTCGATCAACCCCAAGGCGAGATGGTCGGACGGCAAGCCGATCACCTGGAACGACTTCGCCGCCCAGTGGAAGGCGATGAGCGGGCGCGACCACGACTACCGGGTCGACGCGGCCATCGCCTACGAGAACATCCAGAGCGTGGCCCGGGGATCGAGTGACCGGGAGGTGGTGGTCACCCTCGCCCAGCCGTTCAACGAGTGGCAGTCGCTGTTCACGCCGCTGTATCCCAGCGCGACCAACGCGACGCCGGCCGCGTTCAACTCCGACTGGATCAACCGGATCCCGGTGACCGCCGGGCCGTTCCGGGTGGAGCGGCTCGACGCCAAGGGCAGGACGGTCACCCTCGCCCGCGACCCCGCCTGGTGGGGGAACCGGCCCAAGCTCGACCGCATGGTGTTCCGGACGGTGCGGCCCGACCAGATGGTGCGCGCGTTCACCAAGGGGGACGTCGACGTGTTCGAGGTCGGCCCGTCCCCCGACGACTACGCGCGGGTCAGGGAGGCCTGGGACGCGGTGGTCCGGCAGGCCGCCGGCACGCAGTACCGCCAGTTCACCCTGAACGGCGAGAGCCCGGTCCTGTCCGACGTCCGGGTGCGCCAGGCCGTCGCCGCGGCGCTCGACCGCCGCGCCCTCATGCAGGCCGACCTCAAGGGCCTCGGCTGGCCGACCGTGACCCTGGACAACCACTTCCTCATGAACAGCCAGTACGGCTACCAGGCCAACGCACGGGAGATCGGCGGCTACGACCCGGCCCTGGCCGGCCGGTTGCTCGACCAGGCGGGCTGGAAGATGTCCGGCAAGGCCCGGACGAAGAACGGCAAGCCGCTCACGCTGCGCTTCGTCGTCCCCGACGGGATCCCGCCGAGCCTCGCCGAGGCCCAGGCGGCCGGGCGGATGCTGCAGCGCGTCGGCGTGCGGACCGAGGTGCGCAAGGTGTCCTTCAACGACTTCTTCGGCAAGTACCTCATCCCCGGCGACTTCGACCTCGCCGCCTTCGCCTACCCGAGCACGCCGTACCCGGTGTCCGGCTCCTTCGACGTCTACGCCGACGGGGAGCGCGGCAAGGGCGACGACGTCGAGTGGTACTCCAACCTCGGGCGCAGCGGCAGCAAGCAGATCGACCAGGCGATGTACCGCGCCGGGAGCCTGCTCGACCCCGCCCGGGTGCCCGGCCTGCTCAACGACGCCGACCGGCTGGTCTGGAAGGAGGTCAACGTGCTGCCGCTCTACCAGTGCCCGCAGGGTGTCGTGGTGCGGTCCGCGCTGGCCAACATCGGCGCGGGCGGCTTCTACGACCTCAGGTACGAGGACATCGGCTACGCCTCCTGACAGGCGCCGCCGGGCCGGTCCACCGCCTCCCGGTGGCGGGCCGTGGCCCGGTCGTGAGAGGCCCGGTCGTGAGAGGCCCGGTCGTGAGAGGCCCGCCGTACCAGCCGGAACCGCAGCAGGTCGCCCGGCCGCGCCTGCGCGACCATCGGCAGGTCGGCGGCGGCGACGACGCAGACGACCGGATAACCCCCGGTCGGCGGGTGATCGGCCAGGAACACGATCGGCTGCCCGCCCGGCGGCACCTGGACGGCGCCGAGCGGCATCCCCTCGCTGGCCAGCTCACCGGCCCTGGCCCGCTCCAGCGGGGCGCCCCGCAGCCGCGCCCCGACCCGGTTGCTGTCCGCCGTGACCTCGTACGCCGCCGCGCACAGGGCCGTGAGCGCCTCCGGGACGAACCAGTCGTCGCGCGGCCCCGGCAGCACCCGGACGACCGGGCGGCGGGGCAGCGGCGGCGGGGCGGCGAAATCGGCGAGGATCGCGGCGGCCACGGCCCCGGCGCCGACCGGCAGCGTCGTCCCCGCCCGCAGCGGAGGCGGCCCGATGCCCGACAGAGAGTCGGTCGACCGGCTGCCCAGCACCCGCTCCACGCCGATCCCGTCGCGCACCGCCACGTAGGTCCGCAGGCCCCGGCGGGGCACACCCACCCGCAGCACGCCGCCGGGCGGCACCCACAGCGGCGCGTCCGTCCCGGCCGCCCGCCCGGCCGCCTCCACCGGGCACGGCGCCCCGGTGACCGCGACCCAGGCGCCGGCGGTGAAGCGCAGCGCCGCCCCGCCCAGGGTCAGCTCGATGCCCGCGGCGGTCTCCGCGTTGGCGACCAGCCGGTTCGCCAGCCGCAGGCTCGGCGGGTCGGCCGCCCCCGACCTCGGCACCCCCAGATGGGCGTAGCCGGGCCGCCCGAGGTCCTGCACGGTCGCGTACGGCCCGGGCGCCAGCACCTCGACGCGGGCGGTCACCGTGCCGTCCCCGGCCGGAACCGCACCCGCGTGCCGGGCGGCAGCATCGCCGGCGGCTCGGCCGCCGCGTCCCACACCCGCACGTCCGTACGGCCGAGGAGCCGCCAGCCGCCGGGGGAGGCCGACGGATAGACGGCGGAGTACGACCCGGCGACCGCCACCGAGCCGGGCGGCACGCTGGTGCGGGGCACCGCCAGCCGGGGCACGTGCAGCGCCGGATCCAGGCCGATCAGGTAGGCGAAGCCGGGGGCGAACCCGAGCCACCCCACCGTGAACTCCGAGGCGGCGTGCCGGGCGGCCACCTCCTCGGCCGAAAGGCCGCTGAGCTCGGCCACCTCCGCCAGGTCCTCCCCGTCGTAGACCACCGGGATCTCCACGAGCCGCCCCGGCCCGTCCGCGCCCGCCGGGGCGAGCGCCGTACGCAGGAGCGAGGCGAGCAGCGTCTCCAGGCGCGGCCGGTCGGCGGCGGGGGCCACGACGAGCACGGTCCGCGAGCCGGGCACCACGTCCTCCACCCCCGGCGGGAGATCCGCCCGCAGCAGCGCGTCCAGCCGGTGGGCCGCCTCCAGCGAGCCGGTCTCCACCAGCAGCGCGTGCTCGCCCGCCGCCCGGACGGTCACGTGAACGACCCCACGACGATCCCCGCGTCGATCAGGGCCCGCCGGACGGCCGTGGCGATCCGCACCGAGCCGGGAGTGTCCCCGTGCACGCAGACGGACCGGGCGCCGACCCGCACCTCGCCGCCCTCGATCGTCGTCACCACGCCCTCGACGGCCATCCGCACGGCTCGGGCCGCGACCTCCTCCGGGTCGTGCAGCACCGCGCCCGGCCGCCGCCGCGGCACCAGCGTCCCCTCCGGCGTGTACGCGCGGTCGGCGAAGCACTCGGCCACCGTGGGCACGCCGTGCCGGGCGGCCATCCGCGTCAGAGCCGATCCCGGCAGCGTGAGAATCGGCAGCGGCGAGGCGGCGGGAGCGAAGGACGTGACGGCCGCCACCACGGCCTCCGCCTGCTCCTCGTCACGGCAGGCCCGGTTGTACAGGGCGCCGTGCGGCTTCACGTACGACACCCGCCCGCCCATCGACCTCGCCATCCCGTCGAGCGCGGCGAGCTGGTAGAGCACGTCGGAGCACAGCTCCTCCGGGTCCACCTCCATCTCCCGGCGGCCGAAGCCCGCCAGGTCGCGATAGGAGACCTGGGCGCCGATCGCCACGCCGCGGTCCACCGCCGCCGCGCAGGTCCGGCGGATGATCAGCGGGTCGCCCGCGTGGAAGCCGCACGCCACGTTCGCGCTCGTCACCAGGTCGAGCAGGGCCAGGTCGTCCCCCAGCCGCCAGATCCCGTAGCCCTCCCCGAGATCGGCGTTCAAATCCATCATGTAGGTCATCTGGCGGTCTCCCCGGTCGGCCAGGTCCATCCTGCCGCAGGGGGTGCGGGGGTGGAGAGGTCAGAGGGGAGGTTCGTCGGGGATGTCGGCGATGTCGTCGAGGGCGGCGGCGAGCTCGTCCGGGTGGTCGCCGATGCGCTCGGCGATCTCGATCAGGACGTGCATCACCTCGTGCCGGTCGTGGCCGAGGTCGAGCAGGCGCTGGGCGGCCTCCCACAGCTGGGGCGGGTCGCCGATCCACAGGCGGCTCGCGATCTCCTCGTGCCAGGCCAGGTGCTCCTCCAGGTCGGCACGGTCCAGCTCGCCGGTGTGGTCGATCTCCAGCAGGATCCGCCGGTCCGCCTCGTCCGCCGGGTTGAGCAGGTCGAGGTTGGTCGCGCCGCGCATGCCCTGGAGCAGGGGGAACGCGAAGGCCCGCCGGGCCAGCGCCGACAGGTCGCCGTCGGGCAGCAGCCGTTCCACGAGGGAGCGGTCCAGCCCGAAGGTGGCCGGGTCCCGGTAGGCCTCGGAGAACCGGCCCATCGCCTCCCACACCGCGTCGAGTGTCGCCCGCACGCCCTGCTCCGGCAGCCCGATCCGGGGCCCCGCGAAGCGGACCCACGCCGACAGCACGTGCGGCATCGCGTCCTGCTCGGCCGGGGTCAGCAGGACCTTGCGCGGCAGCCAGTCCAGCAGGAACGTCTCGCACTTGGTGGGGCTGACCCGCGTCGGCCGGCCGAAGTCCTGGTCGCAGCCGTACTCGATGATGTGGTCGGCGCACCGCGAGGCGGCCGACGGGTCCGACAGGTTCTCCGCCGCGTCGGAGGCGAGGAACTCGGCGGCCAGCATCGCCCGGCGGTCGCGGCTGTAGGGGGCCTCGGTGTGCGCGGGGGCGGGCCGCATGCGCCCGGGCGGCAGCGCCTTGATCCGCGCCCGCGCGAAGGCGTGGTAGGCGCTGTAGCTGTCGCTGACCGGCTTCGGCCCCTTGCGGTTGTGCGCGGCGGCCCTGGCGGCCTTCATCGCGAACTCCAGCAGCGCCCGCGCCTGCTGCGGCTCCAGCTCCTCGAACCGGAGCAGCTCGTTGCCGGCCGCCTCCAGCCGTGCCTGGTCGAGCAGCTTGTCGACCTGCGAGGACACCCAGGCGTCCCGGGCCATGCCGCCCATGTTGTAGTCGACGACCACGACCAGCGCGTGCCTGTCCTCGCCGTTGTAGGCGAACGTGCAGACCACGGTGTCCTGGTCGCCGTACACGTCCCTGGAGACGTAGCAGCCGGCCGGCTTGACCGCGCCGACGCGGTCGGCCCAGCCGGGCCGGGGCACGTCGGACTCCATCAGCGCGAGCGCCGCGCCCTCCGCCTTCGCCGCCTGCCGGGCGGTGCCGAGGTAGGCGACGGAGACGAGCAGGGACAGGGCCGCGGGGGTGCCCGCCTTGGCCGCGTAGTCGACCAGGCCCTCGCCGAGGATCTGCTCGACGTCGCCGCCGCGCAGCCGCCTGCCCCACCACGCGCCGAGCATGTCGGAGACCATGAGCTCCGCGTCGAGCGGGCTGCGCACGGCCAGCAGCTCCCTGGCCGCCAGCAGCATCTCCGCGAACACGTCGTCCGGCGGCCGGGTCCCCCGGGGGTCACGTCGGCGCCGGTGACTCACGAGATATCGCTCCGCTCGCTCACGGTCACCACCCTCTCGCATTCGCGGCGGGAAGGGCACCAGGAACGCGGCCCGGTGACTTCCCCGTTATCTGCCGCTCCTGCCCCACTGTGCCGTACGGCCACCGATCGCGCGCCGTACGGGCGCCTCAGCGCCGGGAAGGCGGCGCCGAGTTCACCAGTCCCAGGAGGCGCTCCCGGGCGACCCTACCGGCGATCTCCGGCGTGACGGCCACCCCCAGGTGCTCACCGCAGGCCCAGGCGTCGGCGACGCAACGGGCGACGGTGGGCAGGGGGACGGTCAGGAACTCCGCGGCGAGCCGGGTGACCACCGGTTCCACCAGCTCCCGGAGCCTCGGCTCCGGCGATGGGCCGCCATAGATTCGTGCTGCGAGTACGGGCATCGACTGCATTCCTCGCTGAATGGGGACCTGCCGCCCCCAATTCCACCTCTTTCCCGGGCGGTGTCAACCCTCCGTTCGCCGGCGCGTGGGAAGCTGTGGGCATGCGCATCCGGCTCGCCCAGGATCCCGAGGCCGACGAACTGCTCGGACGCAGTCCGCTGGCGCTGCTGATCGGCATGCTGCTCGATCAGCAGGTCCCGCTGGAGCGGGCCTTCGCCGGCCCCCGCGCGATCGCCGCGCGCCTGGGCCACGACCTGGACGCCCGCGCGATCGCCTCCTACGATCCTGACCGGTTCGCCGCCCTGCTCGCGGACCCGCCCGCCGTCCACCGGTATCCGCGGGCGATGGCGGCCCGCGTCCAGGCACTCGCGGCCCACCTCTCCGAGCACTACGATGGCTCGGCCGAGAAGGTATGGCAGGATGTCCGCGACGGCGCCGATCTGCTGCGCCGGCTGCTGGCCCTCCCCGGATTCGGCCGGCAGAAGGCCCAGATCTTCCTGGCCCTGCTGGGCAAACAGTGCGGTGTGCGCCCGGACGGCTGGCGTGAGGCGGCCGGGCCGTACGGCGAGGAGGGGGTGCACCGGTCGGTGGCCGACGTCGTGGACGCCGCGAGCCTGCAGCTGGTCCGTGCGACCAAGCAGGAGGCGAAGCGGGCGGCCAAGAAGTAGGCCGGATCTTCCTGCGCGAGGTGCCGGTCTTTTGACAGGATGCGTTGACCGCATGGCTGGCGGGGCTTCCGTCCGCGCATGCCGATCGCCGATGATGTAGGGCAGATCGCGCTACCAATCACAGTTATGGAGATGTGCCTCGTGGGAGACGCTGGCACGCGACGGAGGTGCCGACCATGAGCGCCGAAACCTCCGTGCCCCGGCCCCGGGAGTCCGGTTTGGACATCTCAGACTCCGACCTCTTCAGAGGCCTGATGTCGGAGGCGCCCTTCGCCTTCGCGTTTTTCGACCCCTCCGGGCGGTTCGTCCGAGTCAACTCGACCTTCACCGAGTTGACCGGCCATCCTGTCGAGTCGCATCTCGACCGCCTCCCGGCCGAGCTGCTGCCGGCCGACCTGACGGCGCTGATCGAGTCGGCGCTGCGCCGGATCGCCGACGAGGGCCTGCCGGTCACCGACCAGCCGTACCCGACCAGGGCGGAGAACGGCGACGCCCGGCACTGGACCGTGTCGTTCTTCCCGATCCGCGGTGACGACGGCGTGCTCGGGACCGCCCTCTTCGGGGTGGACCTGACCGACCGGCAGATGGACAAGGAAGAGCTGGAGCGCAGCGAGGAGCGCTACCGCTCCCTCGTGGAGTCGCAGCAGCAGCTCGTCTGGATCACCTCGCCGAACGGCGGGGTGATCGAGGACGCGCCCCAGTGGCGGGCCGTCACCGGCCAGGGCCTGGAGGAGTACCTCGCGCACGGCTGGCTGGAGGCGGTGCATCCCGACGACCGCCCCGGCACCGACGAGGCGTGGCGCGAGGCCCTGCGCGGCCGGACCATGTTCGAGTGGAGCTAGCGGGTGCGCACCCGGGCCAGCGGCTACCGGCACTTCGAGGTGCGGGCCGTCCCGATCATGCGGCTGGGCCGCGTGGTGGAGTGGGTCGGCGCGAACACCGACGTCACGCCGCAGCGCGAGGCCGAGGACATGCGGGGACGCCTGACCGACCAGCTCGGCGCGGCCGCCCTGCGCACGGCCCGGCTCCAGGGCGCGACGGCGCAGCTCGCCGAGGCGCTGACGGTCGAGCAGGTGGTGCAGGTGATCATCGACGTCGGGCGGACGGCGCTGGCCGCCGACCACTCGGCCGTCGCCCTCCTCGACGACAACAGGGCCACCCTGAAGGTGATCAACAGCGGTGGCACCCCCGACGCGCCGGGCGAGGACATCGACCTCGCCCATCCCAGCGTCATGACGATGGCGGTGAACAGCCGCAGGCCCGTCTTCGCCGAGTCCCTGGACAGCCTGCGCACCCAGCTCGTGGACGCCGGCGCCGACGAGACGCAGATCGCCAAGTTCCTCGCGCAGACCGAGGAACGGGCCTGGGTGGGCCTGCCGCTGCTCGCGGCCGGCCGTGCGCTCGGCGCGCTGCGGTTCTCGTTCAACCGGTCACAGAAGATCTCGCAGGAGGACGGCGTCTTCCTGGAGGCGCTCGCCGGTCAGTGCGCGCTCGCGGTCGAGCGGGCCACGCTGTTCGAGCGTGAGCACCGGACCGCTGAAACGTTGCAGCGGAGCCTGCTGCCCGACCGGCTGCCGGTGGTGCGCGGCCTGGCTCTGGCCCAGCGCTTCCGCTCCGGCTCCCGGCACGTGCAGGTCGGCGGCGACTGGTACGACGCGTTCGTCCTGCAGGACGGCCGGGTCGCGGCCGTCGTCGGCGACGTCATGGGCAAGGGCGTCAAGGCCGCCGCCGGGATGGGCCGGATCCGCAACGCCATGCGTGCCCTCGCCCTGACCAATCCGCCGCCCGCGGCGGTGCTCACCGGCCTGGACCGGGTGTTCGAGGCCACCGAGGAGGAAGAGCAGGTCACGACGCTGGCCTACATGGTCGTCGAGCCTGGGACCGGAGAGGGCATGCTGGCGCTGGCCGGTCACCCGCCGCCGCTGCTGGTCTCGCCGCAGGGCGTCGGCCTGCTGCACGAGAGCGAGCCCGGGACCCCGCTTGGCTGGGCCACCAGCCGTAAGCAGGGCCGGTTCTGTGTGCCTCCGGGGCACACCGCCGTGCTGTACTCGGACGGGCTCGTGGAAAACCGCAAGCGCGGTCTGGACGCCGGGCTCAGGGAGCTCTCAAGCGTCGTGGCCGAAGCGCCGCCGGAAGTCGTGAGTCAGCCGCATATGCTGCTCGATTTCCTGGTGGAGCGGATGCTGGCCGGGTATGAACAGGATGACGACGTAACGGTACTCGCGGTCCACGTCCCATCGGCCACGAAGAGTGACTGAATGAAACAGTCATAACGGTTGCTTTCGGGTATCAGTGACCTCCGTCCGTACGCAGTAGTCTCTCGGTCGGCCTAGGGTGGAGGAGCAACCGGCGGGACGCGGCCGTATCACGGACCTTGGCGTGCCACAATGGCATGTCGCGGTTCGCGCGACCACACCACCGGAAAAGAAGAAGAACCTGGGTCCATTCTCGCCATGCGTTCGTTCGAGAGGTGTTCGTGTCGCCTGCAAGTTCGACTCGCTCGAAGCCGTCGGAGCTGAACGAGCCAGTGATTCAGCAGCTCCTCGAGCGTGGGCGCTCGCAGGGTTTCCTCGAGTCCGAGGATGTCCGCAAGGCCTTCGAGGAAGCGGACATCCCGATGTCGCAAGCCGCTGGATTCCTGCGAAGCCTCAGCAAGGAGGGCGTGACCGTCGTGGTGACGGCCGCCGACTCCGCGGCTCCCAAGCGTTCTCGAGGTCAAGCCAAACGCCGCACCACCGCGCCCGTCAAGAAGACCACCAAGTCCGCGGCGGCCAAGGAGTCGCAGCCGGAGACCGTCACCGCGGTGGTGACCGACTCCGCGCCGGCCGCCAAGCCTGCGGCGAAGAAGGCGGCCCCGGCCAAGCCCGGCGCGGCGGCGGCCAAGCCGGCTCCCGGCAAGCCCGCTCCGCCGAAGAAGGCCGCGCCTGCGGCCAAGGACGCCACGGCGGCCCCCGCCGCCGGCCCCGAGGGCAAGGCGCCCAAGGCCGATTCCAAGCCCAAGTCCGCCGACGTCGCCGAGGACGAGGAGGACATCGACCTCGAGGGTGACGTCGACATCGAGGACTTCGAGCTGGACGTCGAGGACGTCGAGATCGAGGCCGAGGCGGAGACCGAGGAGACCGAGACCGAGACCGAGGCGGAGACCGAGGGCGAGGAGCCCAAGGCCGAGGCGCTCGTGCAGTCCGAGGACGAGGTGCTGATCCTCACCGACGACGATGACGACGCTCCCGTCGCGCAGGTCGCGGCGGCCGGCGCCACCGCCGACCCGGTGAAGGACTACCTCAAGCAGATCGGCAAGGTGCCCCTGCTCAACGCCGAGCAGGAGGTCGAGCTCGCCAAGCGGATCGAGGCCGGCCTGTTCGCCGAGGAGCAGCTCGCCCAGGAGGCCGACAACCTCCCGGTCGACGTCCGCGCCGAACTGGAGTGGATCGCCGAGGACGGCCACCGCGCCAAGAACCACCTGCTGGAGGCCAACCTCCGCCTGGTCGTGTCGCTGGCCAAGCGCTACACCGGGCGCGGGATGCTGTTCCTGGACCTGATCCAGGAGGGCAACCTGGGCCTGATCCGCGCGGTCGAGAAGTTCGACTACACCAAGGGCTACAAGTTCTCCACGTACGCCACGTGGTGGATCCGGCAGGCGATCACCCGGGCCATGGCCGACCAGGCGCGGACCATCCGCATCCCGGTCCACATGGTCGAGGTGATCAACAAGCTGGCCCGGGTCCAGCGGCAGATGCTGCAGGATCTCGGCCGCGAGCCCACGCCCGAGGAGCTGGCCCGCGAGCTCGACATGACCCCTGAGAAGGTCATCGAGGTGCAGAAGTACGGCCGCGAGCCGATCTCCCTGCACACGCCGCTGGGCGAGGAGGGCGACAGCGAGTTCGGCGACCTCATCGAGGACTCCGAGGCCATCGTCCCGGCCGACGCGGTCAGCTTCACGCTGCTGCAGGAGCAGCTGCACTCCGTTCTCGACACGCTGTCGGAGCGGGAGGCGGGCGTGGTGTCGATGCGTTTCGGTCTCACCGACGGCCAGCCGAAGACCCTCGACGAGATCGGGAAGGTCTACGGCGTGACCCGCGAGCGGATCCGCCAGATCGAGTCGAAGACGATGTCCAAGCTGCGCCACCCGTCCCGGTCCCAGGTGCTGCGCGACTACCTCGACTGAGACACGAGTCGATCGTCCTTCGGCCCCGCGGGGAAGGCCGGGGGACGATTAACTTTTCCGTAACATCGTGGTAGCACCACGGGCACGCTGTCGCTCCTAGGCTCGCGCCTCATGGGAGTGATCGAAGTGGATCGGGCACGTGCTCGGGGGCCACGAATGATCCCGGACCGCCCGTGGGCGGACACCATCCTCGACGAGGCGGTCATCTCCGCCCAGCGGGGAGACATCGGACCAGCCATCGCCGCTCTCGCCGCGAGCAGGGGCGACCCGGAGACCCGGTCGCTGCGGGTGGAGGCGCTGTCCCGCGCCCTCATCGGCGCGAGCCGGTTCATCGAGGCGCAGCTCGCCTACGACCAGGGCAATCCCGACCTGTGGCTGTGGCTGGGGCGGACCCGGCTGGAGGAGGCCTGGGAACTTCGGCCCGACGTCCGGGCCAGAGCCGTGCAGGCCGACCGGCTGCACGCCTACCAGTCGGCGATGGAGGGCGCGAGGCAGCCGCTGCTGGCGGCGGCCGGGCTCGCCTCCGGCGACCCGGTGCCGTGGGAGTGCCTGATGTGGCTGGCCGTCGGGCTGGACCGGCCGCGGGCCGACAAGGACGCGGTCTGGCACGAGTGCTCGCGGCGGTGGCCGTCGCTCTACTCCGCGGCGGTGGTCCGCCTGATCACCCTGTCGCCGGGCTGGGGCGGCTCCGCCCAGGAGACGCTCGCCTTCGCCCGCTCGGCCGCCGCGCACGCTCCCGAGGGCAGCCCGCTCCCGGCGCTGGTCCCGCTGGCCCACTTCGAGATCACCGCCGCCGGCCGGGCGCCGATGTCCCGGGGAGGATGGTTCCCCTTCGAGGCGCAGCGCGACATCGTCTCGGCCGCCGGGCACTGGTCGGAGCGGCGGTTCGGCGGCGCGCACCCCCGGTCGATCGAGGCGCACAACGCCTTCGGCGCCGCCTTCTTCCTCGCCGACCTGCGCCGCCCGGCGCGCGCGCACCTCAGCAGGACGGACGGCCGCTTCAGCCGCCTGCCCTGGTCGCACCTCGGCGATCCCGCTCAGCAGTACCGCCGGGCCTGCGCCCGGCTCAACCTCTGACTCACTCGCCCACGATCACGTCGAGGGTCCGCGGCCGGTTCCCTCCGGCGGGCGCGGCCAGCTCGACCCGGTGCCCCAGCCCCGCCAGCAGGTCGGCGAGGTCGCCGGCCGTACGCGGCCGGTCGGGGGTCTCGACCAGCGAACGGGCGACCACGCCGCGCGTGGCCTTCGCCATGTGGCTGACGACCGTCCGCTTCCCGGCCGCCTCCCTGAGCACCCGTACGGCCACGCCGCGTTCGCCGGGCTGCCAGGCGGCGGTGTACGTCGCGGACCGCAGGTCCACCACCAGGCCCTTCGTCGCGTCGAGCACCGCGCCGATCGACGGCCGCCAGAACGCGGCCAGGCCGCCCATCGGCGGCAGCCGTACGCCCATGGACAACCGATAGGGCGGCACCCGGTCGGAGGGGCGCAGCAGGCCCCACAGGCCGGAGAACACGATGATCCGCCGGTCGGCCCGCCGCCGTGCCTCGGGGGAGAGGGCGCCGAGGCCGAGGTTGTCGTACAGCACGCCCGTGTAGAGGTCGGCCACGGGCAGCGTGCGTGCCGCGGGCAGCGCCCGGTTGCGCTCGATCTCCCCGGCCTGCCCGTCCGACAGGCCCAGCACGTCGCGCGCCTCGGGCGTGTGGCAGAGCGAGACGAGGGCGTCGAGGACCTTCTCGCGCGGGGAGGCGAGTTCGGGGAAGCTCAGCCGGCGGGCGCGGGAGGTCCCCCGCTCGGCCTTCCCCTCCGACGGAGGCAGCAGGATGAGCACGATCCCGCAGCTTACTGCGCCCCCGCCGGCGAGGCTCCCGGTCGGGGAGCGGCGGCGGTGCGGTGCTCACTCCCGCCCGGTCTCCACCGCCTTGAGCACGGCCTCCGCGATCGAGCGCGGATCCACCCCGAAGTGCCTGCGGACCGCCTCACGGGTGCCCGACAGCCCGAACCCGTCGGTGCCGAGCGAGGTCCACGGCCGGTCGATCCACGGGCTGATCTGGTCCGGTACGGCACGCATCCAGTCGCTGACCGCGATCACCGGTCCCGAGGTCCCGGCCAGGGCCTGCCGGATGTACGGCACACCGGTCGTGGTCATGGCGTCGCGGCGCAGCTCACTCCAGGAGGTGACGGACCACACGTCCACGCCCACGCCGTACTCCTCCCGGAGCAGGCGCTGCGCGGCCAGCGCCCAGTGGATCGCGGTGCCGCTGGCCAGCAGGTGAGCGTCACCGCCGCCGGCGGAGTACCGGTAGACGCCCCGGAGGATGCCCTCCTCGGCTCCCTCGGGCATCGGGGGCTGCGGCAGCGGCTCGTTGTAGAGGGTCAGGTAGTAGAACACGTCCTCGCCGCCCGGGCCGTACATGCGCCGGAGCCCCTCGCGCACGATCGTCCCCACCTCGTAGGCGAAGGCGGGATCGTAGGCCAGGCACGCGGGGTTGGCGGAGGCGAGGAGCTGCGAGTGGCCGTCGGCGTGCTGCAGGCCCTCACCGGTCATCGTGGTCCGGCCGGCGGTCGCGCCGACGAGGAACCCGCGGCCGAGCTGGTCGGCCAGCGCCCACATCTGGTCGCCGGTGCGCTGCCAGCCGAACATCGAGTAGAAGATGTAGAAGGGGATCATGACCTCGCCGTGGGTGGCGTAGCTGGAGGCCGCGGCGGTGAACGACGCCATCGACCCGGCCTCGGTGATGCCTTCCAGCAGGATCTGCCCGTCGGTCGCCTCCTTGTACGACAACAGCAGGTCCCGGTCGACGGACTCGTAGCGCTGGCCCAGCGGCGAGTAGATCCTGGCCGTGGGGAACAGCGACTCCATGCCGAACGTCCTGGCCTCGTCCGGCACGATCGGCACCCAGCGGCGTCCCGTCTCCGGCTCCTTCATCAGGTCCTTGACGAGGCGGACGAAGGCCATCGTCGTGGCCACGGGCTGCTTCGAGCCCTCCTCCAGGGCGCGGAACGCCGCCTCGCCCGGGGCTGGCAGAGGGCGGTGGGAGACGCTGCGGCGGGGGATGGGCCCGCCCAGGTCGCGCCGCTGCCCGGCGGCGTACCGCGCCTCCGGCGAGTCCGGCCCGGGGTGCAGGTACGGCGGCAGGTCGCCGTCGAGAGCCTCGTCCGGGACCGGCAGGCCGAGCCGGTCGCGCAGGGCGCGGAACTCGTCCTGGGTGAGCTTCTTCATCTGGTGGTTGGCGTTGCGCGCCTCGATCCCCGCGCCGAGGGTCCAGCCCTTCACCGTCTGCACGAGGACCACCGTGGGCGCGCCCCGGTTGTCCAGGGCCCTGCGGTAGGCCGCGTACACCTTCCGCGGCTCGTGGCCCGCCCGCGACCCGCCGACGACGCGCCGCAGGTCCTCGTCCGTGTACGGCACGTCGAGGCCCTGGAACAACCGCTCCCTGATGTAGGAGCCCGCCGAGGCGGCGAACGTCTGGAACTGCCCGTCCGGCACCTCGCCCAGCCGGGCCACCAGTTCGTCCGAGCGGAGCAGCTCGTCCCATTCCCGGCCCCACAGCGCCTTGACGACGTGCCAGCCCGCGCCCGTGAAGACGCTTTCGAGCTCCTGCACGACGCGGGTGTTGCCCCGCACCGGCCCGTCGAGCCGCTGGAGGTTGCAGTTGATCACGAACGTGAGGTTGTCGAGTCCTTCGCGGGCGGCCAGGGTGAGGGCGGCCGTGGACTCCGGCTCGTCCATCTCGCCGTCGCCGAGGAAGGCCCACACGTGGCTGCGCGAGGTGTCCTTGATGCCGCGATTGTGCAGATAGCGGTTGAACCTGGCCTGGTAGACCGCGTTGAGCGGCCCAAGCCCCATCGAGACGGTGGGGAACTGCCAGAAGTCCGGCATGGACCGCGGATGCGGGTACGACGGCAGCCCGCCCTCGGGCTCGCGCCGGAACAGGTCGAGCTGGGATTCGCTCAGCCTGCCCTCCAGGAAGGCCCGCGCGTAGACGCCCGGGGAGGCGTGGCCCTGGAAGTAGACCTGGTCGTGCCCGGCGTGGAAGAAGTGGTTGAAGCCCACCTCGTACAACCAGGCGGCCGAGGCGTAGGTCGCCAGGTGGCCGCCGAGCCCCAGCCGGCTTCCCCTGGTGATCATCGCCGCGGCGTTCCACCGGTCGTACGCGGCGATGCGTTCCTCCAGCTCAAGGTCACCCGGATAGACCGGCTCCTCGTCCGTCGGCACGGTGTTGAGGTAGCGGGTGCTCGTGGCCAGCCGCCTCAGCAGGTAACCGGCCCGTTCGGGGCCGGCCGCACGACGCACCGCCTCGAGGGATTCGAGCCATTCGGCGGTCTCCTGGGGATTCGTGTCTACGTCCATGGATCCATTAAACACCCAATGATCGATCATAGGATGTATGCCCTGCGGCCTATCATCGGTCTCGTGGAACCCGTCGTGCGGTCGCCGCTTCGCGACCAGATCCGGCAAGCCGTGCTCGACGGCCTGATCAGCGGGCGATGGAAGCCCGGTGACCGCCTCGTCGAGCGGCGCATGGCGGCCGAGTTGAGCGTCAGCCAGGCCCCGGTGCGCGAGGCGCTGCGCGAGCTGGAGGCCCTCAGGCTCATCGAGTCCGCGCCCAACAAGGGCGCGCGGGTCCGCAGGCTCACCCGGAGCGATCTCCGCGAGGTGTACGAGGTGCGGGCGGGCCTGGAGGAGACGGCCGTCCGGCTGGGCACGCCCCGCGTGGAGCCGCTGCGTGCGCATCTGCGCCGCCTGCACGAGGCGGCGGCCGCCGGTTCCCTGCACGATCAGGTGCGGCACGGCGTCGCCTTCCACCGTGAGATCGTGAAGGCCTCGGGCAACACGGTGCTGCTGTCGGTGTGGGAGTCGCTCGGCATCGAGGTGTGGACCCACCTGTCGATCCGCCTCTTCCGGACGCACCCGCACGAGAACGCCGCCGACCACGAACCTCTCGTGGAGGCGTTCGAACGGGGCGACCCCGAGGCGGGTGTCCTGCTCCGCGAGCACGTGCTCGGCTACGCCCCGGCCGAGCCCTGAACCCGGAGCGGTGCGGGCCGGTTAGGCTGCGGCGGGTGAGTCAGGACACGGCGGAGTTCGACCTGCTGGTGGACGAGGGCTGGCCGGCGCCGGGACGGATGGGGGAGGGAACCTGGGTCTACCGCCACGCGGGCGGGGTGACGAAGCGGGCCAACTCGGTGCTGCCGCTGGGGGAGCGGGCGGACCTGCCGGAGGCGGTGGACCGGGCCGAGCGCTTCTACGCGGACATCGGCCTGCCGTGCGTGTTCTCCGTGGGCATGGGCGCGACGCCGGGGCTCGACGGGGAACTCGACCGCCGGGGATACCGGCTGGTGGACCCCACCCTGGTGATGACCGGGCCGCTGTCCCCCGGCTCGCAGGACGTGGAAGTGGCGGGTACGCCGTCCGAGCGGTGGCTGCGTGCCTGGTGGAGCGTGGACGGCGGGCGGCGGAGCGCCACCGGGGACGTCCCGGCGCGGGTGTGGGCCGAGCGGATCGTCACCGGGGTTCCCGCCGGCTACGTCCTCCTCAGCGATGGCGCCTCTGAGGACGGCGACGCGGTGGGCCGGGGCGTACCGCAGGGCCGTTGGCTGGGGATCTACTGCATGGCCGTCCAGCCGCACGCCAGGCGGCGCGGGCTGGGCGGGGCCGTGCTGCGCGCACTGACCGCCTGGGGACGGCGGCAGGGCGCGGACAGTGCCTACCTGGTGGTCACGGAGGCCAACACCGCGGCCCGCGCGCTCTACGAGCGGGAGGGCTTCGGCGTCGCCGGCCGCTACCACTACCGCGTGCGGCCCTGACGGGCGCCGCGGTCAGGTCAGGTACGGCGGGACGGCATGAGACGGACGGGGAATCGAGGGAATCTATGGTGACGGCGCACGGAGCCGACGTCGTCGTCGTGATGCTCCGGCACGCCGTCTATGGGGTCAGCGCTCGCCGTCAGGGGCGATCGCGGGGGATGCGGAGAGTCGGGCCGACTCGTCCTGGATCTCAGCACCTTTGCCGCGCAGGACAGCCACGTGCTGACGCCCGTGGTGGGCGCAGAACAGCAGCTCCCCGCCCACGGGCAGGGTCGCGCGGATGTAGGCCTGAGCACCGCACCGGTCACACCGGTCCAGGGCCGTCAGCGGCTTGGCGGGGGCGAGAGCTCCAGTCACGTATCGCCTTTCGGGTCGCC
Organism: Microbispora amethystogenes; assembly: GCF_016863015.1. Lineage (GTDB taxonomy): Bacteria > Actinomycetota > Actinomycetes > Streptosporangiales > Streptosporangiaceae > Microbispora > Microbispora amethystogenes. The sequence continues at coordinate 124,404 of NZ_BOOB01000014.1, forward strand.
CCACGGATGCGGGGTCGTTGGCGTCAGTCACTTGGGACAACATCTAACCGGATGCGGGCGTTCCCAATCATGCTCCGGCTACGCCCAGAGCAGAATGCCCCTGGAAGTGACGGGGATCACAGCGGAAGTGCCGGTCAACCCGCTGTGCCTGGCAAGCTTGTACGCGTACAAACGGAAGTGACGTTAAGCTGCGTACGCGTGTTCGATTGATAAGTGGGAGCTGGGTGTGACTGCGGTTCGCGCGGAGACGGGGTACACCGCCCGTCATCTCTCTGTGCTCGAAGGCCTTGAGGCCGTCCGCAAGCGCCCGGGGATGTACATCGGTTCCACCGACACACGCGGTCTCATGCACTGCCTGTGGGAGATCGTGGACAACGCGGTCGACGAGGCGCTGGGCGGCTTCTGCACCCGGATCGAGGTCGAGTTGCACCGCGACGGCTCGATCGAGGTGCGCGACGACGGGCGCGGCATCCCCGTCGACGTCGAGCCCAAGACCGGCCTGGCCGGAGTCGAGCTGGTCTACACGAAGCTGCACGCGGGCGGCAAGTTCGGCGGCGGCTCCTACGGCGCCTCCGGCGGCCTGCACGGCGTGGGCGCCTCGGTGGTCAACGCGCTGTCCTCGCGCCTCGACGTCGAGGTCGACCGCGACGGCCGGATTCACCAGATCAGCTTCCGGCGGGGAGTGCCGGGCCTGTTCGACGGCGACGGCCCCACCGCGAAGTTCCGCAAGAAGTCCGGCCTGCGCGACGGCGGCGCCGTCCCCGGCAGGGCCACCGGCACCCGCGTCCGCTTCTGGGCCGACCGCCAGATCTTCCTGCCCGAGGCAGAGGTCTCGCTCGACGAGATCCACGTGCGGCTGCGCCAGACGGCCTTCCTGGTGCCGGGGCTCACCCTCGTCGTACGGGACAGCCGGGGCGAGGAGGAGCCGGCCGAGGAGACCTTCCGCTTCGACGGCGGCATCAGCGAGTTCACCGAGTTCCTCGCCCGTGACGAGGCCGTGTGCGAGGTCCTGCGGCTGCAGGGCGTGGGCCACTTCCACGAGACCGTCCCCGTGCTCGACGACCAGGGCCACATGACGTCGACGGAGGTCGAGCGGGAGCTCACCGCCGACGTCGCGATCCGCTGGGGCAAGGGCTACGACACGACCGTCCGGTCCTTCGTGAACGTGATCGCCACGCCGAAGGGCGGCACCCACGTCGCCGGGTTCGAGCGGGCGCTGGTCCGCACGGTCAACGAGCAGCTCCGGGAGACCCGGCTGCTGAAGAACGGCGACGAGCCGGTCACCAAGGAGGACATCCTCGAAGGCCTGACCGCGGTCGTCACCGTGCGGGTGCCCGAGCCGCAGTTCGAGGGCCAGACCAAGGAGGTGCTCGGCACCTCGGCGGCCAGCCGGATCGTCGCCCATGTCGTCTCCCGGGAGCTCAAGGCGCTGTTCGCCAACCCCAAGCGGGTACAGAAGCAGCAGCTGCGCGCGGTCCTGGAGAAGGTCGTCGCCGCCGCCAAGGCCCGGATCGCGGCGCGGGAGCACCGGGACAACCAGCGGCGCAAGTCCGCCCTGGAGAACTCGGCGCTGCCGGCCAAGCTGGTGGACTGCCGCAGCGACGACGTGGACCGCAGCGAGCTGTTCATCGTGGAGGGCGACTCCGCGCTGGGCACCGCGAAGCTGGCCCGTGACTCGGAGTTCCAGGCCCTGCTGCCCATCCGAGGCAAGATCCTCAACGTGCAGAAGGCGTCGGTCGCCGACATGCTCAAGAACGCCGAGTGCGCCGCGATCATCCAGGTTGTGGGCGCGGGCTCCGGGCGTTCGTTCGACATCGCGTCCGCCCGGTACGGCAAGATCATCCTGATGGCCGACGCGGACGTGGACGGCGCGCACATCCGGTGCCTGCTGCTGACGCTCTTCCACCGGTACATGAAGCCGATGGTCGAGGCCGGGCGGGTGTTCGCCGCGGTGCCGCCGCTGCACCGCATCGAGGTCACCAACCCGGGGCGCGGCCAGGACAAGTACGTCTACACCTACAGCGACGCCGAGCTGCACAAGGTGCTGCGCGACCTGGAGCGGCGCGGCAAGCGCTGGAAGGACCCGGTGCAGCGCTACAAGGGCCTCGGCGAGATGGACGCCGACCAGCTCGCCGAGACGACCATGGATCCCCGCCACCGCGTCCTGCGCCGGGTGCGCATCGAGGACGTGGAGGAGGCCGAGCGCATCTTCAGCCTCCTCATGGGCAGCGACGTGGGCCCGCGCCGCGAGTTCATCATCGGCAGCGCCGCCGAGGTCGACCGCGACCACATCGACGCCTGACCCGGCGCCCGCACGGCGGGCGCCGGCTCATCCCCGCCTGGTCAGCATCGCTGGGCGCTGAGGAAGTCGGCCTCCGGGAAGTAGCCGACGTGCTCGCAGAAGTAGCTTCCTGACGGGATGGTGACGGTCCCGTAGGGGCCGGTGCCCGACCCGGTGCAGCCGCTGCCGAAGATGTAGTAGCCCAGCAGGTCGGACATCAGGTACCGGGTGCCGCTCGTGCAGGTGTAGTTGGCGTCCAGGGCCGCGGCGGGGGCGGCGGTGACGGCGGTCACCAGCACGGCGGCGGCGCAGATCGTGAGCGCGCGTTTGAACGGAGCGTTCATGGGGGGTGTCCTTTACCGGGGAGGAAGGTGCGGACGCCTGCATCCCTACCCGGCCGGCTCCGGGCCGATCCGCCACGCGGTGTCCGGAAGCGGTCACCCCCCCGGGACGCGGCCATGACCACCGGAGGCCGCGTCAGGGCTTGACCTCGCGCAGCCGCCCGGTCTCGACCTCGTAGACGAAGCCCCGCACCGAGTCCTTGTGCGGGATGAACGGGTCGGCCGTGATCCGGTTGATCGACTGGATGACGTCCGCGTCCAGGTCGGGGAACGCCTCGGCGGCCCAGTCGGGCCTGATCCCGACCTCGGCCTCGATGTCCCGCCGGAAGCCGTCGTCGGTGAAGGTCAGCATGCCGCAGTCGGTGTGGTGGATGAGGATGATCTCCCGGGTGCCGAGCAGGCGCTGGCTGATCGCCAGGCTGCGCCGCTCGTCGGCGGTCACCACCCCTCCGGCGTTGCGGATCACATGGGCGTCGCCTTCGCTCAGCCCGAGCAGGCCGTACACGTTGAGCCGGGCGTCCATGCAGGCGAGGACCGCCACGCCCCGGGCGGGCGGCAGCGGCAGGTGCCCCTTGTCGAATCCGGCGGCGTACCGCTCGGCGTTGGCGAGGAGTTCGTCGGTGACGCTCATGTGCTGCCCTTCCCGATCGCTGACATGGTCGACCTCACCTTTGCCGGTTATTCCTACCAAGTCAATAGGTAAAGTTGCGGAGAGTGAGTAGAGGGCGACCGAGCGCCCGGATTTCCGGTGTGGACCTGTGTGACGTTCTGGTTCCGGGAGGTGGAACAGGCGGAGTCATCCCCGATATGGTCCTTGTTGCAAGTAATTTGCAATTGCGATTAGTTCGCACTAGTGGAGGATCGTGATGGGCGCGTACACGCTGCCGGACATGCCGTACGACTACGGGGCGCTGGAGCCGGCGATGTCGGGCGAGATCCTGGAACTGCACCACAGCAAGCACCACGCCGCCTACGTCAAGGGCAGCAACGACGCCCTGGACCAGCTCGCCGAGGCCCGCGACGAGGGCGACTACGCCGCGCTGGTCGGGCTGGAGAAGACCCTCGCGTTCAACCTGTCCGGGCACGTACTGCACTCGATCTTCTGGAACAACCTGTCCCCGGACGGCGGGGACCGCCCCGACGGTGAGCTGGCCGCGGCGATCGACGAGCACTTCGGTTCCTTCGACGCGTTCGTCGGACAGCTGTCCACGGCCACGAAGACGGTGCAGGGCTCCGGCTGGGGCGTGCTGGCCTGGGAGCCGTTGGGCGGGCGGCTGATCGTGGAGCAGGTCTACGACCACCACGGCAACGTCGGGCAGGGCTCCACCCCGATCCTGGTCTTCGACGCCTGGGAACACGCCTACTACCTGCAGTACCGCAACGTGCGCCCGGACTACGTCGACCGGTTGTGGAATCTCGTCGACTGGGCCGACGTCACGGCCCGCTTCACGGCCGCGCGGGCGGCCGGCCCGGCGATTCCCGGCCTGCGATGACCCACCCGGACCCGGCCCGGCTGTTCGAGCACGGCCAGCAGGCCGCCGGCGTCATCGCCGCCAAGCACCGCGGCGACCTCGCCGGCGCAGAAGCGCTGCTGGCCGGCTTCCCCGACGACCACGCGCGATTGCAGGGATTCTGCCTGCTCGCCGAACTGGCCCTGTCCCTGGTTCGGGCGCAGACCGGGCAGAGCATGGACGACCTGGTGCGGGAGCTCACCCTGCACATGGCGGCGGTGGCCATGAAACCGCCGCCGGGAACCGCCGCGGCCTGACGCGCGGGCGCCGGTGCGATCCCGATCGCACCGGCGCCTTCCGTTGCCCCGTCGCTCACCCTGTCACCCATCCCGCCGGCGAACCTGGCGGGTGATGACTCGGGCCTTCCGGAGGGCTCAGCCGTTCTCGATTTCCAGGGTGCTGACCCGGTTGCGGGCCTCCAGCATGCCCTCCCGGTAGCGCTCGTCCCAGTCGGGATCGTCGTCGGCGATGGCGCGGACCGTCTGCCGGGTCAGCTCCACCGGGCCGTTCCTGCCGGGCGCGACCTTGCGCACCACGATCAGGGTCCACCCGTTCTCCATGACCGTGTCGGCCTCCCAGCGGGGAGGGCCGCCCACCTCCCGCCGGGACGCCGTCCCCGACCGGCGTACGACCGCGAAGAGCAGGTAGAGGAGCACGGCGAGCACGATGAGCGTCACCGGAAGGGTCAGCAGGCGCATCGGATCACGACCCTGTCACTTGGTGGGCGGATTCACTTGGTGGGCAGAGCGACGCCACCAGTATTGCCCGGCGCGTAGACCGTGATGCCCTGGGGCAGGGCCTTCAGCTTCTCGATCTCGGCGCACGTGGGGCACTTGTTGTAGCCGTCCTGCCGGGCCTTGTTGGCGTCCGCCTCGGCGCGGGCCTGGGCGACCTTCGCCTGCGCCTCGGTGACCTTCGCGAACGCCGCCTGCGCCTGGTTCACCGCCTCCTGGACCTCCGTGGGCAGGGTCACCCGGGAGAGGTTGAAGTGGATGCCGGTGAGGAAGTCGGCGCCGAGGGTCGCCTTGAGGTCCTCGGCCAGGCTCGTGTTGACCGCGTTCTGGATCTTGGCGATGTTGGCGTTGTTGCCCTGCTGCGGGGTGCCGCCGCCCTGCTGGCTGCTGTTGTTCTGCACGAGGGCGCAGGAGGAGACGAGTTCGGCGCAGCGGAAGTTGTTGATCTGGGTGCGCAGGTCGTTGTCGATCACCGGCCGGATGATCTGGTCGAGGAACGCCGACCAGCCCTCGTCGCCCTGCCAGGGGTAGTAGGTCCCGCCGTTGGTGCTGCGGAACTTCCGTGTGCCGAACTTGTCGTCGAACGACTTCAGCGTCTGGTGGTCGAGGTTGAGGGCGAAGTAGAGCGTGCCCTCGATGCCCATGTTGACGCCGTCACCGCTCGGGACGTTCACGACGTCGACGCCGGACCTCTCGCCGTGGCCGCTGTCGGAGGTGATCGTGTAGAACCGCTGCTGGGCGGGGTAGCGGTGCATCTGCGACCACCAGCCGATCCAGGTGACGCCGGAGCCGGGGGCGATGATCTGGCGGACCCTGTTGTCGTCCAGCGGGCCGCCGTCGCGCACGACCGCCACCTCGCCGCCGGTCGTGCGGTCGAAGCCCTGGAAGGCGCCGTACAGGGCCGGCACGCCGATCACGATGAGCGCGAGGATCAGGACGACGGTGAGCCCGCGGAACGACCGGCGGGAGGCGCCGCCGGACGCGGCGGAGGGGGTGCGGCTGGGCATATGTGCTCCTGGGGGTGGAGTGGCGAAAGGTACCTAAGTTACGTCAGTCGCCAGGAGAACGTCGTAGCCGCCATCCCGGGTTCCGTCCTCGCCGCCGGCCGCGCCCCCTCCGTACGGCGGGGTCAGAGCTCGATGGGCTGGAGCCTCCCCGAGTGCACGTCGTACAGCGCGCCGCCGACGACGAGGTCCGCCGGCAGGTACGGGCTGGACTTGATGCGGGTGATGTCGTGCCGCAGCGCCGCCGGCTGGTCGGGAACGGTCTGGAACTCCAGGCTGCGGGTGTCGATGCCGTGCTCCTCGGCGAGGAGCTTGTGGACGTCCTCGTCGGTCGACTTGGACATCCGGCAGTCGGTGTGGGGCATCACCAGGACCCGGTTCACACCGAGCAGGTAGACGGCGAGGACGAGGGTCCGCAGGACGTCGTCGGTCACCCGGGCGCCCGCGTTGCGCAGGATCTTCGCGTCGCCGGCCGTCAGGCCGAGCAGTCCGAGCGGGTCGATGCGGGAGTCCATGCACGTCACCACGGCGAGGCCGCGCGCGGCCCGGCCCGTGAGGCCGGAGTGCGAGAACGTGCTCGCGTACTTCTCGTTGGCGGCCAGGAGATCATCGAAAGCACCGGTCATGTGACAGATGTTGCCCGATCCCCTTTCGGTGGTCGTCGTGGGGGTAGCGGATTTCCCTCTCCGTGTCGCCTGGCCCTCGTCGCGACACCGGTATAAAGTCTTCACTGGTGTTGGGCTGGAAGGAGAAAGATCCCTCATGAGTGGTGTCGCGCGGATGCGCACGGTCGTGCTCGACTGTCCGGAACCAAAGGCCCTGGCCGCCTTCTACGCGGAGGTGCTGGGCTGGAAGATCGCCTACGAGGAGGGAGACGAATGGGTCACGGTCGCCGGTGACGACCAGGTTCGCGTCGCCTTCCAGCGCGTGCCGGACTACCGGCCCCCGCAGTGGCCCGGCTCCGAGCACCCCCAGCAGTTCCACCTGGATCTGACCGTGGACGACATGGCCGAGGCGGAGAAGCGGGTGCTCGCCCTGGGAGCGGTCAGGCACGAGCACCAGCCGGGCGAGGACGAGAACTGGACGGTCTTCCTCGACCCGGCCGGGCACCCGTTCTGCCTGATCCCGTCGGACTGACGCCGCGGCCGGGAGTGCCGGAGGCGGCCTCCTCCCGCGGCGCACGCGCGAGGCGCCGCGGGACGGGCCGCCGATTCCCGGCAACCACCACGGTCCTCGCCGCGATCGGCGTGACAGCCCTGGAGCCGGCGGTTGCCGCTACAACGGGAAAGATCACATACCGGGGAAAGTCCCGTCAGACGAAGATCGAATCCACTACGCTCTCCGCGTCTGAAACTGGGAGGATTCGGGATGCCCCTCATCTACGGCGGGTTCGGTCTGGTTCTGCTCGCCTTATGGATCTTCTGCCTGTTCGACGTGATCGTCACGGCGGAAGAGGACTGCCGCAACCTGCCCAAGGGGTTGTGGATCCTGATCGTCCTGCTCCTCCCCGAGGTCGGGTCGATCCTGTGGCTGGTCGCCGGCCGCCCGCAGACCGTGACGCGGCCCGGCGGGCTGCCGTACAAGGGCAACACCGGGCGTTTCCCCGAGTACGACCGGCCGGGCCGGTTCGTCCCCTCCGACCCCGACGACGAGGAGTTCCTCCGCCGCTGCCGGGAGCGGGCCGAGGAGCAGCGGCGCGCCTACCGCGAGCAGCAGCGTCAGGCGGAGAAGAACCAGGACCAGTAGCGGTCGGTTACGCGGCGATCCCGATCCCGCGCGACGTCAGCGCGGCGAAGTTGAGCACGGACCGGTGCCCCGCTCGACGAGTGCGGCCCGTGCGCCGGCGAGGCCGGTCACCGGCCCGGAGATCTTCAGCCGAAGGATTGCCTGGCCGGAGTGACGTCGTGAGTCGTGGTGAGTCCGAAAGCGTGCAGCTTGGCTCGCACGGTGTCGGCATCTGGATGGCCGAGCTCGGTGAGGATGGAAAGTGCGCGCAGCCAGGCGCGGTAGGCGGCGTCGTGCTCGCCCATCGCGCGCTGGGTTTCGCCGAGGCGAGTGAGGGTGTAGGCCTGTCCGTAAGGGTCGTCGAGCTGTTGGAAGAGCGTGAGAGCCTCCTGGTAGCCGGCGACGGCCTGGGCGTGTCGGCCGAGGTGGTGCAGGGTCTGGCCGAGGCTGTCCCAGGCGGCCGCCTCGCCGTGACGGTCGCTGATGCTCTGGTACAGGGCCAGAACCTCTGACAGGCGGGCAGGGCCCGACGGTGGTCGCCGAGCTGGCTGTGGGCCCACCAGATGCCCACCAGCGCGAAGGCCTGTCGGATCTGGTGGCCGGCGGCGCGGAACAGTTGAAGCGCCTGCTGGGCGTGGCGAAGCGTGTCGTGGTAGCCGGATTGGCGGGCGAAGGCCAGGGCGAGGCTGAGGTGAGTTCGGCCCTTGCCGGAGGACGGCTCCGATGAGGACCGTGTGCTCGGCGGAAAACCAGGCCAGCGCCTCGTCAAGGCTGGTGAGGGGGTGGATGGTTACCCCCGGCTGCGCCGGGGTCAGGGAGAGCGGATCGCGAGCCGGGTCCAGCAGCAGCGCCGCGGTATGAGCGGTATGCAGGTAGTGGTCGAAAACCCGGAGCAGCGCCGCGTGCCGATCGGCGTCGCTGTCCCAGCACCGGGTCAGCTCGGTGGCGTAGGTGCGTAGCAGGTCGTGCATTCCGTATCGGCCCGGGTTCTGCTCAGTCAGCAGGTGAGCGCGGGTCAGCTCGGCCAGCAGTCGCCGGGTCTGTTCCAGTGGCAGGCCGGCGAGGTTGGCCGCAGCAGGCACCCTGTCGTCCCGGCGTGGACGTGGGCGGCCAGGAAGAACGCGGTCATCGTGCGGCCTTCGGCCGGCGGTCGGCCGGCGCGGACGGACGGTGCTCGCGCCAGACGACGCCGCGCCGCTCATGGGCGACCAGCTGCTCCACGTCGCGGGCGACGCGCGGCCCGAACTCGCGCTCCACGAGGTGGAGGCCGAGGTGACCCCGGCGCCGCTCACCAGGTCGCCGTCGTCGACGATCCGCGCGTCGACCGCCACCCGCTCCGCGCCGGCGCATGTCACATCTGCGGCTCTTCGCCGCCCGTGTCACCGGTCGTGGCCATGCCGCCGTCGGTGGCGGCGGTCTCCTCGTCGTCGCCGCCCGCGCCGAGCGCGCCGCCGATCGCCGCGATGGCGTGCACGAGGCGCACCCCCGAGCCGTCGCGGCGGCCGATCTCCTCCGGCAGCGGCACCGGCCTGCCGTTCGACGAGACCGCCTTCACCGGCGCGGGCCCGGCGTAGGCGAGTAGCAGCACGTCCTCGCCCTTGAGGAAGCGCTGGGCGCGCACGCCGCCGGTCGCCCGGCCCTTCGGGGGGAAGTCGGCGTAGTCGGAGACCTTGCCCGCGCCCATCTGGGTGCCGGGCAGGGCCGTGGAGGAGCCGGCGATCGTCACGACGCGGGCCTCCAGGGCGGGATCGACGGCGCCGAAGAAGACCACCCGGGCATCGCCCTCCAGGCGCACGCCGGCCATGCCTCCGGCGGGACGGCCCTGGGGCCGTACGACGGAGGCGGAGAAGCGCAGCATCTGGGCGTCCGAGGTGATGAAGACCAGGTCGTGATCGGCCGAGGTGAGCTCCACCGCGCCCACCACCACGTCACCGTCCCGCAGCCCGATCACCTCGAACTCGTCGCGGTTGACCGGGTATTCGGGCACCACCCGCTTGACCACGCCCTGGCTGGTGCCGAGCGCGAGGCCCGGCCCGTCGGGGTCGAGTGAGCCGAGCCCGACGACCTTCTCGTCCGGTTCGAGCGAGACGTACTCCGACACCGGATGCCCGCCGGCCAGGGAGGGCGGGTTGGCCGAGGGCGGCAGGGCGGGCAGGTCGAGCACCGAGACGCGGATGACGCGGCCCTTCGAGGTGACCACGCCGACCTCGCCGCGCACGGTCGCGCGGACCACCGACACCAGCACGTCGTGCGCCGCCCGCTCGCCCTCACCGGAGATCGGCGAGGCGTCGGTCGTACGCGCGAGCAGGCCGGTGGACGACAGCATGACCAGGCAGGGGTCGTCGGGCACCTCCAGCGGCACGACGGCGGCCCTGGCGGCGTCCGACGACTCCAGCAGGACGGTGCGGCGCGGCGTGCCGTACGTCTTGGCGACCTCGGCCAGCTCGGCCGACACGACCCGGCGCAGCCGGTCCTCCGAGCCGAGGATCTCGTTCAGCTCGGCGATGTCGGCCTGGAGCTGCTCCTTCTCCCGGTCGAGCTCCAGCTTGTCGTAGCGGGTGAGGCGCCGCAGCGGGGTGTCGAGGATGTAGTTGGCCTGGATCTCGCTCAGCGCGAAGGTCTCCATGAGCCGGGCCCGGGCCTGCGCGGAGTCGTCCGACCCGCGGATCACCTGGATGACCTGGTCGATGTTGAGCAGCGCGACGATGAGGCCGTCGACCAGGTGGAGCCGTTCCTCGCGCCTGCGCAGCCGGTACGCCGAGCGCCTGCGCACCACGTCGAGCCGGTGGGCCACGTAGACCGAGAGCAGCTCGCGCAGGCCCAGCGTGCGCGGCTGGCCGTCGACCAGCGCGACGTTGTTGATGCCGAAGGTCTCCTCCATCGGCGTGAGCCGGTAGAGCTCCTCCAGCACGGCCTCGGGGTTGAAGCCGTTCTTGATCTCGATGACCAGGCGGAGGCCCTTGTGCCGGTCGGTCAGGTCCTTGAGGTCGGAGATGCCGGTGAGCCTCTTGGAGGTCACCAGCTCCTTGATCTTCGTCACGACCCGTTCGGGGCCGACGTTGAACGGCAGTTCGGTGACGACGATGCCCTTGCGCCTCGGGGTGACCTGCTCGACCGTCGCCTTCGCCCGCATCTTGAACGTGCCGCGCCCGGTCTCGTACGCGTCCCTGACGCCGCTCAGGCCGATGATCATGCCGCCGGTCGGCAGGTCGGGGCCGGGCACGAAGCGCATGAGCTCGTCGAGCGTCGCTTCCGGCTTCCTGATGAGGTGCCGGGCCGCCGCGACGACCTCCCCGAGGTTGTGCGGGGCCATGTTGGTGGCCATGCCGACCGCGATGCCGGAGGCGCCGTTCACGAGCAGGTTGGGGAAGGCCGACGGCACGACCGTCGGCTCGGTCTCCTGACCGTCGTAGTTGGGCTTGAAGTCGACGGTCTCCTCGTCGATCGACTGCACCATCAGCATCGCCGCCGGGGCGAGCCGCGCCTCGGTGTACCGCATCGCCGCGGGGGAGTCGTCGGGGGAGCCGAAGTTGCCGTGCCCGTCCACCAGCGGCAGGCGCATCGAGAACGGCTGCGCCAGCCGGACGAGCGCGTCGTAGATGGCGGTGTCGCCGTGCGGGTGGAGCTTGCCCATCACGTCGCCGACCACGCGGGAGGACTTGACGTGCCCGCGGTCGGGGCGCAAGCCCATCTCGCTCATGGAGTAGAGGATGCGCCGCTGGACGGGCTTGAGTCCGTCGCGCGCGTCGGGCAGCGCGCGCTGGTAGATCACCGAGTAGGCGTACTCAAGGTAGCTCGCCCGCATCTCGGCGGAGACGTCGATGTCGACGATCCGCTCCTCGAAGTCCTCGTCCGGCGGAGGTGTCGTCGTGCGTCGGGCCATGTGGATTCCTGCGTGTCGAGGAGCCGGGCCCCGGCCGTCGGGACCGGGGAGGGGCGAACGTCGGGCGTGAACATCGAACATTCTGCCGAGAGTTCGCCATGTTCGCGACTCACCACCCTACTGCCGGGCCCGTGCCCTCCGTTCCGGCTTCGCCGGTGCGCGCGGGCGTACGGCCGCCGCCGTGTGCCGGTTTCCCTGATCACAGGGGTGGCCGGGCATGGGATCGGGGACGCGGCGTCAGGTGCGGGGACCGGCGCCGGGCCAGGGGCCGGGCGTCTCGCCCTCGTCCTCGTCGCCCGGCGCGTTCAGCTTCTCGTCGTAGACGCGGAACCCCCGGGCCCGGTAGTTGGCGAGCGCCGCCGGGCCGTCGAGGGAGCAGGTGTGCACCCAGACCCGCCGGGCGGGCTCCAGGCCGGGCCACCGGCTCGCGATGTCCCAGGCGCGTGCCGCCGCCTCGCCGAGCAGCCATCCGCCGAGCCCCTGCCCGATCGCGTACGGCAGCAGCCCGAAGCTGGTGATCTCGACGGCGCCGTCGCGTGCGACGAGTTCGGCGTATCCGGCGGGAGTGCCGCGCGTCCAGGCCACCCAGGTCTCGACCCCCGGCCGGTCGAGCCAGTCCTTCCACTGCTTCCAGGTCCACGGCAGCCGGTTGGTCCACTGCCAGTCGCCGCCGACCGCCGTGTAGAGGAACCGGCCGAACTCGGGGCTGGGCACCTCCGCCCGGACGATCTCGGCGGGGAGCGCGGGCTTCCGGCCGGGGCGCAGGTCGGAGGGGCTGGTCTGTTCGAGGTACCACGTGGTGACGTCCATAACGGGGCTCATCCAACCACGGCGCCCGCCGGCCACTTCGTGCTCGGGGCCGAAACGGTCGGCCGGACCTGGTACCAATGGGCGGGTGAGCGAAGAAGAGGTGACGCTGCGGGAAGAGGCGGAGGCCCGGCTGCGGGCGCTCGCCGGAGACCACGCGCGGCTGCGCGACGACCAGTGGGCCGCAATCAAGGCCCTGGTCATGGACCGCAGGCGCGCGCTGGTGGTGCAGCGCACCGGCTGGGGCAAGTCGGCCGTCTACTTCATCGCGACCGCGCTCCTGCGCGAGCTCGGCGAGGGGCCCACGGTCATCGTCTCCCCGCTGCTGGCGCTGATGCGCAACCAGATCGACGCCGCGGAGCGGGCCGGCATCCACGCGGAGACGATCAACTCGGCCAACCCCGAGGACTGGGAGAAGGTCTACGGCCAGGTCGCCGAGGGCATGGTCGACGTGCTGCTGGTGAGCCCCGAGAGGCTGAACAACCCCGACTTCCGCGACCAGGTGCTGCCCGAGCTGGCCGCGAGCGCCGGGCTCCTGGTGATCGACGAGGCCCACTGCATCTCCGACTGGGGGCACGACTTCCGGCCCGACTACCGCAGGCTCCGCACCCTGCTGGCCGAGCTGCCGCCGGGCATCCCCGTGCTCGCCACCACCGCCACCGCGAACGCCCGGGTCACCCGCGACGTCGCCGAGCAGCTCGCCGTCACCCAGGAGTGGGACGAACTGCCCGGCGGCGAGGTGTTCGTCCTGCGCGGCCCGCTGGAGCGCGAGAGCCTCCACCTGAGCGTCGTACGGCTGGGCGGGGCCGGCCAGCGGCTCGCCTGGCTGGCCAGGACGCTCCACGACCTGCCGGGCTCCGGCATCGTCTACACGCTGACCGTCGCCGCGGCCCAGGAGATCGCCGCGTACCTGCGCGAGCAGGGCCACCCGGTCACCGCGTACACCGGGCAGACCGAGGCGGCGGACCGGCTGGCGGCGGAGGCCGACCTGCTCGGCAACCGGGTCAAGGCGCTGGTGGCGACCTCGGCGCTGGGGATGGGCTTCGACAAGCCCGATCTCGGCTTCGTCGTCCACGTGGGCGCTCCGGCCTCGCCCGTGGCGTACTACCAGCAGGTGGGCCGGGCCGGCCGCGGCGTCGAGCGGGCCGAGGTCATCCTGCTGCCCGGCCCGGAGGACAAGGAGATCTGGGCCTACTTCGCCTCGCTCGCCTTCCCCCCGGAGGGGGTGGTGAGGGCGACGCTGGAGGCGCTTTCGCAGGAGGGCGTGCTGTCCACTCCCGCGCTGGAGACGAGGGTCGACCTCAGCCGGAGCCGCCTGGAGATGATGCTCAAGGTGCTCGACGTGGACGGCGCCGTCCGCCGGGTCAAGGGCGGCTGGGAGGCCACCGGCGAGCCGTGGAGCTACGACACCGAGCGCTACGCCAGGGTGGCCGCCGAGCGCCGGGCCGAGCAGGAGGCGATGCTCGGCTACATCACGACGACCGAGTGCCGGGAGCGCTACCTGCGCCGCCATCTCGACGACGAGACGGCCGAGCCCTGCGGCCGGTGCGACAACTGCACCGGCGCCCACCGGTCCGCCGAGGTGCCGGAGGAGGCCGTACAGGCCGCCCGGCAGCGGCTGGCACGGCCCGGCGTGGAGATCGAGCCGCGCCGCCAGTGGCCCACCGGCCTGCCCGACCTGAAGGGGCGGATCAAGCCGGAGCTGTGCGCGGAGCCGGGCCGCGCGCTCGGCCGCCTCACCGACATCGGCTGGGGCACCCGGCTGCGGGAACTGTTCGCCGCGGGTGACGGGCCGGTCCCCGACGACGTGTTCGCCGCGGTCGTCGAGGTGCTGAAGTCGTGGGAGTGGGCGCGACGCCCGGTCGGCGTCGTCGCGGTGCCCTCGGGGTCGCGGCCGGTGCTGGTCGGGTCGCTCGCCGAACGGCTGGCCCAGGTGGGCCGCCTGGAGCATCTCGGCGCGCTCGGCTACCGCGACGGATCACCGGCGGCCAGGCACAACAGCGCCCAGCGGGTGGCGGCCATCCGGGGGACGCTCGCGATGCCGCGTGAGCTCGCCGCGCGGATCGCCGCCCTCGACGGACCGGTGCTGGTGGTGGACGACCGCGTCGACACCGGCTGGACGATGGCGCTCGCCGCCGCCCAGATCCGCCACGCGGGCGCCCCCGCCGCGCTTCCCCTCGCCCTCGCCGTCACGAACTAGTTCCGGGGCGCGTGGGAGGGCGCGCCGGGTCCGCTTCGGCTAGAGGCGGGGGCGGGCGCCGAGGTTGGAGATGCACCGGGCGGCGAGGGCGTTGCCCGCGGCCAGGGCCTCCGCGGCCGGCTTGCCGTCCAGCCAGACCGGCAGGAAACCGGCGGCGAAGGCGTCGCCGGCGCCGGTTCCGTCCACCACCCGGTCGACGACCTCGGCCGACGCTCTGACCGGCTCGGGGCGGGTGTTGGAGTACCAGAGCGAGCCCTCGACGTTGATTTTGATCACGACCTGGGGGAACCAGGCGGTCAGCACCTTCGCCGCCGAGGCGGGGTCGTCCCTGCCGGTGAGCACCTTGGCCTGGTCGCCGTTGGCGAACAGCAGCTTCGCGCCGTCGGTCCACTCCAGGAACGGCTCCGCGCCGGTCCGCTCCAGCGGGGCGGAGGAGGCGCAGTCGACGGAGATCGACATGCCCGCCCGGCGGGCCATGTCGAGAGCGGCGAGACCGGCGTCCCGCGACCCCTCGTTGATCAGCGTGTAGCCGGACACGTGCAGGTGGCCGCCGGAGGTGAACAGGTCGCGCGGCAGGTCCTCGGGGGACAGCGCGGCGTTGGCGCCCGGGTCGGAGAGCATGGTCCGCTCGCCCTTGTGCGTGACGAGGACGACGCAGGTGCCGGTCGGCCGTTCGGGGTCCATCACGAGCCGGGCGTCCACGCCGTAGCCCATGAGCTCCATGTCCCGGTTGCGGCCGGTGATGTCGGCGCCGCGGCGGCCGATGAAGGCCACCTCGGAGCCCTCCACGGCCAGCCAGGAGGCGATGTTGGCGCCGGATCCGCCGCCGTGCATGGTCACGACGGCTGGGGTGTCGCTCGCCCTCGCGAGAGGGAACTTCGCGCGTGCGACCGCGTCCGTCATGAGATCGCCCACCACGACGACCCGCGTCATGCTGTCACCACCTTGCCGACTGGCTAATGGAGGCGAGCCAGGCCCGAGGAGGGGCGGCGTCCGCTCCGTGCTGTAGAGGCTGACGCCCAGAAACCTAACAGCTTCCAGGGGCGCCGTGGGTGGAGAGCGGACAGACGGGAACAGTCGATGCACAAGCGTTGTCCAACTCGTCCCCCCACGGTTGGTAGATCCCTTATAAGTGCTCTCGCGCGGGTATCCCGATAAGTAAGTAGAAATCCCCCAATTGCCGCCAAGCCGGGCACGGATAATCTCGGGTGCGTGCACCCTCAGTACCCCGCCCACTGGGAGGCGGACGTCGTGCTGTCCGACGGCGGCACCGCCCATGTCCGCCCGATCAGGCCGGACGACGCCGGCATGCTGCGCTCCTTCTACTCACGCCTGTCGGCGGAGTCCATCTACTTCCGCTACTTCGGCCCGCGCCCCCGGTTGACCGACAAGGACGTCGCATTCTTCACGAATGTCGACTACGACAACCGGGTCGCCCTGATAGCCACGATCGGCACGGAGATGGTGGCGGTCGTGCGGTACGACCGCGTGCAGCCGCGCGACCACGCCGAGGTGGCCTTCCTGGTCGAGGACGCCCACCAGGGCAGGGGAGTGGCCTCGGTGCTGATGGAGCACCTGCGGGCCGCCGCCCGTGAACGCGGGATTAAGACGTTCATCGCCGACGTGCTGCCCGGCAACCACCGGATGACGGGCCTGTTCCGCCAGGCGGGATACACGGCGCAGAGCCAGTTCGAGGACGGCGTCGTCCGCATGACGCTCGACCTGTCGAGCACCGAGACGGCCCTGGAGGTGCGGCTCGCCCGCGAGCACCGCGCCGAGGCGCGCTCGATCGCCCGCCTGCTCACGCCGGAGTCGGTCGCGGTGATCGGCGCGAGCCGCGAACCGGGCGGCATCGGCCAGGCGGTGCTGCGCAACTTGCTCGCCGCCGACTTCACCGGTCCCGTCTACCCCGTCCACCGGCAGGTGCGGGCCGTGGCCGGCGTGCCGGCGCACCGCAGCGTGTCGGCGATCGACGGTGAGGTGGACCTCGCCGTGCTGGCGGTGCCCGCCGAGGGCGTGCTCGAACTGGTCGAGGAGTGCGCGCAGAAGGGCGTGAAGGGCCTGGTCGTCGTCTCCTCCGGGTTCGGCGAGACGGGTCCCGAGGGCCTCGCCCGCCAGGAGGAACTCGTCCGCATCGCCCGTGCGTACGGCATGCGGGTGGTGGGCCCCAACTGCCTGGGCATCGCCAACACCGACCCCGCCGTACGGCTCAACGCGACGCTCGCGGCGACCCTGCCGGGCCGGGGGAGGGTCGGCTTCTTCAGCCAGTCGGGCGCGCTCGGCACCGCGCTGCTGCAGCGGGTGGCGCAGCGCGGCATGGGCATCTCGACGTTCGTCTCGGCCGGCAACCGGGCCGACGTGTCCGGCAACGACCTCCTGCAGTACTGGGAGGAGGACCCGGCGACCGACGTGATCCTCCTCTACCTGGAGTCCATCGGGAACCCGCGCAAGTTCACCCGGCTGGCCCGGCGGATCTCCCGGTCCAAGCCGATCGTGGTGGTCAGGTCGCGGGGGGTGCCCGGAGGCCACGCCGCGCCGGTGCTCGCCATGCCCGACACCGCGCTGAGCTCGCTGTTCGCCCAGGCAGGGGTCATCCGGGTGGACGACCTCGTCCAGCTCTTCGACGTCGCCCAGCTGCTGGCGCACCAGCCCCTGCCCGCCGGTCCGCGGGTGGGCGTCGTCGGCAACTCCGACGCCCTCACGCTGCTGGCCGAGGAGGCATGCGTGGGGGCGGGCCTGGAGCCCCGCCCGCCGGTGAACCTCGGCGCCCGGGCCGGCGCGGCCGAGTTCGCCGAGGCGCTGAGGAGCGTGCTGCCCGAGGTGGACGCCGCCGTCGCGATCTACATGCCGCCGATCCCGGGCGACTGCCGCGAGGTCGCCGGGGCGCTGCTCGACGTCGCGCGGGAGTCCGGCAAACCCGTGCTCGCCACCTTCCAGGGCCGGCTGGGCATGCCGGACGAACTGCGCGTCCCGGGCGCTCCCGGCGACGACTCCCCGGGGCGGGGGTCGATCCCGTCGTACCAGGCCCCGGAGGAGGCGGTGCGCGCGCTGGCCCACGTGGTGCGGTACGCCCGCTGGCGCCGGGAGCCGGTCGGCCTGGTGCCGCAGGTGGACGGGATCGACCCGGCCGCGGCGCGCCGGATCGTCGCCGACGCGCTTGCCGGGGACGCCGGACCCACGGCCGGGGGCGGGGAGGCCGAGCGGGAGATCGACGCGACCGCGCTGCTGGCCTGTTACGGCGTCGAGGTGTGGCCGTCGTACGTCGCGGGCGACGCGGAGGAGGCCGTCGCCCTCGCCGAGCGCCTCGGCCCGCCCGTGGTGGTCAGGTCGGCCGACCCGGAGCACGTCCGCCGCGCGGGCACCGTCCGCGTCGGCCTCACCGACGCCGCCGGGGTCCGGCAGGCGTACGCCGGTCTGGCCGCGCTGCTCGGCTCCGGCACCCCGCTCGCGGTGCAGCGCATGGCGCCGCAGCCCTCGGTGCCGACCGTCGCCGGGGTGACGCAGGACCGCTACTTCGGCGCGGTCGTCACGTTCGGCCTCGGCGAGGTCACCGCCCGGCTGCTCGGCGACCAGGCGCACCGCCTCGCACCCCTCTCGGTCGAGGACGCGGCGGCGCTGGTGCGGTCGGTGCGCGCCGCGCCGCTGCTGTTCGGCGAGTACGGCTACCAGCCGGTGGCGGTCGAGGCGCTGGAGGACCTGCTGGTGCGGGTGGGGCTGCTGGCCGACGCGCTGCCGGAGGTCGTGCGGATGGACCTCGACCCGGTGCTGGCGGGCGCGTCCGGCGCGGTGGTGCTGGGCGCCCGCGCCGTCCTGCGGCCCGTCACCACGCTGCGCCCCGACGCCGGGCCCCGCCGTCTGCGCTGATCCCGGCACGGGCGGAAAACCCGTCCCGCCGGGGTGTGAAACAGGTGTCCCTTACAGGGCAGGATGGACCCATGAGGGAAACCCGAGTCTCCGCCGCGGGCTTGCGCGAGGCCATAGATCGCAGCGGCTACTACCCGGATCTGGTGGCCGACGCCGTCGACTCCGCACTCGGCAGCGAGCAGGTGACGGCGTACGTCGTGCATCACGAGGCGACGTTCGACCCGGCGATGGAGGTGCGCAGGCACGTCACCGTGCTGGTCCTGTCACCCACCCGGCTGCTGGTCTGCCACACCGACGAGCATCCACCCGCGGAGGGCATGCCCGCCTCGCACGCCTCCACCACCACGGAGGCGGTGCGGCTCAGCCGCATCCAGTCGGTCGCCGTGACCAGAGTCGTGCCCGACCCCGCGTCGTACGCGCAGGGCACGTCCCCCACGGAGGTCACGCTGACGATCGGATGGGGCGCGATCTCCCACGTCGACCTCGAACCGGCGACCTGCGGCGACGAGAACTGCGAGGCCGACCACGGCTACACCGGCGCGATCACCGCCGACGACCTGTCGCTGCGGGTCAGCGAGGCCGCCGACGGGCCGGAGGCCGTCACCCACGTGCTGGCCTTCGCCAAGGCGTTGTCCGAGGCCACCGTCTGAAAGGACCATACGAGAGGTCATCGTCCGAGAGGTCACCGTCCAGGAGAGCACCGTCCGAGAGAGCGTCGTCTGAGGAGCGTCCCGTCACGCCGGGGAGCCTGCGGGCACTCCCTGACGCCGTCCCCCTCCTCGTCCCGCCGGGAGGCAACGTGATCGACCCCCAGCTTCCAGCGGCGTCGCGCGGGGCGCCCGCGGAGGCCCCGGCGGCCGCGGTGGCACCCGCGGCCTCCCCGTCTCTCGCGCCTTCGGCGGATCCCGAGGCGCCCGAGGCTCTCGGGGCCGTCGCCGAGGGGCGGCCGGCCGTGCCGTACGTGCCCGCGTACGGCACGGCCTCGCTCGCCGACCTGCCGGGGTCGATGCTCGCCTCCCTCGGCCTGTCCACGGACAACACGCTGGCGCTGGAGCCGGCCGCGCGGGTGTGCCTGTTCCTCGTGGACGGGCTCGGGGCCGAGATGCTGGCCGCCCATCCCGGAACGGCGCCGTTCCTGTCGGCCCACCTGCGCGGCACGCTCACGGCGGGCTTCCCGTCCTCCACCCCGACGAGCCTCGCCACGCTCGGCACCGGCGCGCCTCCGGGGGAGCACGGCATGGTGGGGATCCAGATGGCGGTGCCGGGGGAGGGCAGGCTGTTCAACTGCCTGCGCTGGACCGCGCCCGGCCTGCCCGTCGACCCCGACGTCTGGCAGCCCGCCGAGACCGTCTACCAGCGCATGGCCGCGGCGGGGGTGGATCCCGTCTACGTCGCGCCCGCCTCCTTCGACGGCACCGGGCTCACCCGCGCCGTCTATCGGGGCATGCGCTACTGGGCGGCGGAGACCGCCGGCGAGCGCGTCGAGGCGGTGCGGCACGCGCTGCGGGAGACCTCCTACGTCACCGTGTACTACGGCGACGTCGACCGGGCCGGCCACGTCGGCGGCTGGGGCAGCGGCGCGTGGCTCGAACAGCTCGCCGTCGTCGACCGCATGGCCGAGCGCATCGCGGAGTCCCTGCCGCCGGGCGCCGTCCTGTACGTCACGGCCGACCACGGCATGATCAACGCCACTGACAAGGTCGACGTGGACCACCGCCCCGACCTGCGGGAAGGCGTGCTCATGCTCGGCGGCGAGGCACGTGCCCGCCACGTCTACACCAGGCCGGGCGCGGCGGAGGGGGTCCTGGAGACCTGGCGTGAGGCGCTGCGCGGCCGCGCCTGGGTGGTGACCCGCGAGGAGGCCGCCGACACCGGCTGGTTCGGCCGCCGCGTCCGGCGCGAGTGGCTCGGTCGCATCGGCGACGTGCTGGCCGTGCCGTACGGCGAGTGCGTGATCGTGGCCTCGGCCGCCGAACCGGTGGAGTCGTCCCTGACCGGCTACCACGGCTCACTGACCCCGGCCGAGCAGAACGTGCCGCTCCTGGAGATCCGCCGCTGACCATCCGCTGAGCCGTCGTCAGACGGATGTCACCTCCCTATGCGCAGAGTTAGACAGCTTGGACTGTGCAGTTTCAGGTGTACAGTTTGGACTGTCTTCTGGAGGTGTGCGATGAGTGATGCCGTCTCGGCGGCGGCCGCGCAGGCGGCCGGCGACACCTGGGTGGCGGTCAGCCGGCTCCTCCGCAGGCTGCGAGAGCTGAGCGGTGCGGGAGACCTCAGCGCCGGCCAGGTCTCCGTGCTGGTACGGCTGGGCAAACACGGCCCGGCGTCGGCCAGCGAACTGGCGGCGGCCGAGCGGGTCAAGCCGCAGTCCATGGCGGCGATCGTCCAGGCACTGGAACGGGACGGGCTGGTGGAACGCCACCGCGATCCCGAGGACGGCCGGCGTCAGGTCGTGACACTGACCGAGCAGGGGCGCGAGCGCCGGCTGGACGAACGCAGGGCCCGTGAGGCGTGGCTGGCACGGACGCTGCAGGACCACTGCACCGAGGACCAACTGCGGACGATCATCGACGCGATGGCGCTGCTCGACGCGGTGGCCCAGTCGTGATCGGTAGCAGCGATGATCGGGCGTCAGCGGTACTCAGCCTCGGCCGCGACTGGGCTCCGGTTCTGAATGGGCTCAGCCGCAATCGGGCTCCGGTGGTGAACGGGCTCAGCAGTGGCCGGATCCTGGCGGTGATCGGGTCTCGGCCGTGACCCGGCTTCGGGCCGCCTCCCGGGCCGGGCGACGCGCTGACGTGGGTTTCGACCGCGGGCTGATCGCCCCGATGATCCTGGGCTCGATCCTGAACCCGATCAACTCCTCCATGCTGGCGGTGGCGCTGACGCCCATCGGCCGGTGGTTCCACGTGTCGCCCGCGCAGACCGCGTGGCTCGTGACGGGGCTGTACCTCGCCACGGCGGTCGGGCAGCCGGTGATCGGACGGCTGGTGGACACCTTCGGCCCGCGCCCGCTGTATCTCACCGGAACGGCCCTGGTCGGCGTCGCCGGCCTGCTGGGCGTGCTGGCGCCCAGCCTGGGCGTCCTGGTGGCCTCCCGCGTCCTGCTCGGGATCGGCACCTCGGCCGCCTACCCCGCCTCGATGTTCCTGCTGCGGGCCGAGGCCGACCGCACCGGCATGCGGAGCCCCAGCGGCATCCTGGCGGCGTTGTCGGTCTCCAACCAGGTCATCGCGGTCATCGGCCCGGCGCTCGGCGGGCTGCTCATCGGCGCGGGCGGCTGGCATCTCATCTTCGCCGTCAACGTGCCGCTGGCGGCCGCCTGCCTCCTCCTCGGCGCGCTGCGACTGCCCCGGCGTGCCGCTGTCCCGGGATCGGAAGCGCAGGGGCCGGCCGGCCCAGGGTCGAAGGCGCGAGTGGACGCGGCCGGCATGGTGCTCTTCGCCGGCATGCTCACGGCGTTCATGTTCTTCCTGATGGACCTCCCGGCGCGTCCCGCGTCCGGGCGCCGGCTCCTGCTGGTGATCGCGGTGCTTGCCGGGGCCTGCTTCGCCGTACGGGAGCTGCGGGCGGCGCAGCCGTTCCTCGACCTGCGGATCCTGGGCGGCAACGTGCCGTTGCTGGCCACGTACGGCAGGCAGCTGCTGGCCTACACGACCTCCTACGCGTACCTGTACGGCTTTCCACAGTGGCTCACCGCCTCGGCCGCCGGGTTGCTGCTCCTGCCCATGTCGGCGAGCGCCATCGTCGTGACCATGATCACCGGCCGCCGCGTCGAGGTGCGCGGCAAGCTCCTCGTCGGCGCGGCGACGCAGATCGCCGGCTGCGCCGCGCTGCTGTGGGCCGGCCCGGGCAGCGCGCTGTGGCTGCTCGCCCTGGTCGGCGTGGTCATCGGCGTGCCGCAGGGCCTGATTGGGCTGGCCAACCAGAACGCGTTGTACGCGCAGGCCGACCCGGCCCGCATGGGGTCCTCCGCAGGGCTGCTGCGCACCTTCGCGTACCTCGGCGCGCTGACGGCCTCGGCCGCCGACGCGGCGTTCTACCGGCACGGCGCGACCACCGGCGGGCTGCACGGCCTGAGCCTGCTCCTCCTGGGCATCGCGGTCCTGCTCCTGGTGGGCGTCCTCGCCGACCGGTCGCTGCGCCGTGCCGGTCGGGCGTCGACCTCCTGATCACCCTCTGACCACCTACCCACCGCCACCGTCCGCTCCGCTCCGCACCTCGGAAAGGGACACCGTAATGCCCGTGACCACGCTCGATCCCAGGACCGCGCTCGTCGCCGTCGATCTGCAGAACGGCGTCATGGCCCTCTCCGGCAGCCCGCACTCCACCGGTGACGTGCTCACCCGGACGGTCCGGCTGGCCGAGACCTTCCGGGCGCGCGGCCTGCCGGTGGTGCTGGTGCGCGTCACCGCCGCGGCCGACGGCTCAGACGCCGCCCCGGGGCGCACCGACCTGCGCCGATCCTCCGGAGCCCCGTCCGCCGCAGCGTCGCCCGCCGGGTGGGACGAGATCACCGGAGACCTGGCCGGGCATCCGGGGGACATCGTCGTCACCAAGCGCAACTGGTCGGCCTTCTACGGCACCGACCTCGACCTGCATCTGCGCCGCCGCGGCGTCACCCAGATCGTGCTGACCGGGGTGGCTACCAGCATCGGCGTCGAGTCCACCGCCCGCGCCGCCCACGAGCACGGCTACCACGTCACCCTGGTGACCGACGCGATGACCGACCGCGACCCCGAGGCCCACCGCCACAGCGTCGAGAAGATCTTTCCCCGTCTCGGGGAGACCGGCACCACGTCCGACGTCCTCGGACTGCTCACCGCGACCACGTCCTGAAGGCGCGCGACGCCGGGCGGCGGTGACGGCTTGGCACAATGGCTGTGCCACCGTACCGGCCAGGAGGGGTCTCATGAGCGAGCGAGTCGGGGAAGAGCGGACCGGGGAGCACCGCGGCGGGGAGCACAGCCCGCTGATCACTCCCGAGGAACTCGCCGCGCTCGCCGACGTCACGATCCTCGACGTCCGCTGGCGGCTCGGCGGGCCACCCGGCATCGAGTCGTACCGTGAGGGGCACGTGCCCGGCGCGGTCTTCTGCGACCTGAACGCCGATCTCGCCGCCCCGCCCGGCCAGGCCGGGCGGCATCCGCTGCCCTCCCCGGAGGATTTCGGCGCCGCCATGCGCCGCCTCGGGGTGTCGGGCGCGCGCCCGGTGGTCGTGTACGACGACGCCGACTCGACGTCGGCCGCCCGGGCGTGGTGGACCCTGCGCTACTTCGGCCACGGCGACGTCCGCGTGCTGGACGGCGGCCTGCGGGCCTGGACCAAAGCCGGGCTCCCGGTGTCCAAGGAGGAAGGTCCGGTGACGCCGGGAGACTTCACCGCCCGGCCCGGCGGGATGCCGGTGCTCGACGCCGACCAGGCGGCCGCGCTCGCCGTCGATGGCGTGCTGCTCGACGCGCGGGCGGCCGAGCGGTATCGGGGCGAGGTGGAGCCCGTCGACCCGGTCGCCGGTCACATCCCCGGTGCGGTCAGCGCCCCCACCTCCGAGAACGTCGAGCCCGGTGGGCGCTTCCACAGCGGGTCGTTCCTCCGGGAGCGGTTCAACACACTGGGGGCCGTCGAGGGCGTGCCCGTCGGCGCCTACTGCGGGTCGGGGGTGACGGCCGCGCACGAGGTGCTCGCACTGGAGATCGCCGGACTGCCCGCCGCCCTGTACGCCGGCTCGTGGTCCAACTGGGTGGCCGACCCCGGCAGGCCCGTCGCGACCGGCTGACCTCATTCCGCCGGGAGGCGGCCGTCGCCGAAGCAGACGAATCCCGGCACGGCCGTCTTCTCCGACGCCAGGGCCAGCGCCTCGGCGGGGGAGCGGCCGTCCGCCAGCAGCGTGTGGAGAAGCGTCATCAGCGCCGGGGCCTCGTCGTCGCGGACCGGCACGACTCCGGCGACCACGCACGCCGCGCCCCGGTCGAGGAAGGTCCCGGCGAGTCCCAGCGCCGCGCCGTCCACCGGCGCGTGCGCCATTCCCGCGTCGCAGGCCGACAGGACGACGAGCCGGGGCATCCGGCGCGCGGTCAGCAGGTCGTACGCCATGAGCGGCCCGTCGTCCAGCGTGATGTGCGACAGCATGGGCCCGCGTGGGCTGAACAGCCCGTGGGCGGCGACGTGGAGCACGTCGGCCTGCTCCAGCGCGCGCAGCACCTCCGCCCTGGAGGCGCCGACGC
Source organism: Microbispora amethystogenes (assembly GCF_016863015.1). Taxonomy (GTDB): domain Bacteria; phylum Actinomycetota; class Actinomycetes; order Streptosporangiales; family Streptosporangiaceae; genus Microbispora; species Microbispora amethystogenes. The sequence goes on from NZ_BOOB01000014.1 coordinate 148,981, forward strand.
GCCGCGCCCGCCGATGCGCGGCGGCGACCATCGCGGCCTCGGCGGCGGCGTGGTCGAGCCCCGGGCCCGCCACCGACATCACCAGCGGATCGCCGCCGGGCGGAGCGGGGGGCGGGGCGAACCATCGGGCGGCGTCCGCCGCGACCGACACCGGCCGTCCGCGCAACGAGGGGAGCAGCGGCCAGGGCAGTGTGCCCAGCGCTCCCGTGGGCACGATCGTCACCGGCCCGGCCGCCCCCTGCCCCGGAGAGCCGGGGGAGGCGAGCGTGCCGGGACCGCTCAGGAGCCGCCGGTCGAGGGCGGACAGTTCGCGGGCCACCGCCTCGTCGTCGGCGCCCGCCGGATGACCGGCGTCGCGCAGGACGCGGCGGCGCAGGCCGTACCTGATCCGCTTGGTCGCCTCCACCGCCGCCTGATAGGAGCCCAAGGTGCGCAGCGCGCACCCGCCGGCGTCCGCGGTGACGGCGAACAACTCGTCACCGCGCCGCACCAGCTCCACAAGCAGCCCAGCCCCAGCAAGCCGGTCCCCAGGCAGCGGCACAGGCAGGCGGCGGTTCTCGAGCGGCGGGAACGGCGGCGGTGCGCCGCGCACGACCGCCCGCCACCGCTCCGACCACTCCAGCACGGCCCAGGCGTCGCCCGTGCGGCGGGCATGGTCGATGGCGATCTCCAGGCCGAACGAAGCGAGATCCTCGGCGGGCCGTGCGGCGTGGGCTCGCAGCTCCGCGTCCCGCTCAGGCGCGTGAACGTCCTCCGAAGCCGCACCGCCCCCCGTCCGGCCGGTGCTTGCCTGCGGAACCGTGTCGCCTCTGGTCTCGTCGTCCGCGACGCACTGGGGATGGGTGGCTTCGATGCCGCGGGCGGCGGCGGCCAGGGCTTGGGCCAGGTCCCCGTCCAGGTGGTGCCGCAGGGCCACCGCGTGCCACCGGACGAGCGGGCGCGTCGCGGTGGCGGCGGCGATCCGCAACTGCTCGCGGGCGCGGCCGAGCGCGCCCAGCCGTACGGCCGAGGCGGCGGCGGTGAGCCGCAGCGCCGAGGACGCCGCGGACCACCCGCAGGCCGCCAGTTCGTCGGCACAGGCCACCAGTTCGGTGATCAGGTCCTCGCCCCGTGCATCCGGAGAGCGCGGTGCCTCCAGGGAGCCCGATGCCTCAAGGGCACTGGGTGTTTCCGGGGCGCCGGGGGCCGAGCCGGCCGCGGGACCGGTGAACCCGTCCTGTGGGTGGTCGGCCGTGTCCGCCAGGCGGGCGCGCAGGACGACCTCCGTGGCCAGAGGCAGCCAGGCGGTCCTGCCCTGCGCGGCCAGTTCCGCGTACGCCGTGCGCGCGGTCGCGCCGGCGAGCCGGGCGTCCCCGGAGAGGAGGGCGGTCTGGGCGAGCGACAGCCGCGCTTGGGGGATCGCCGCGTGCGCCTGTGCGGCCACCAGTTCGGGCACGGCCTGTTCGAGCAGCGCGCGTGCCTCGCCGGGCAGCCGGGCGGCCACGAGCGCCTCGGCGAAGTCCGTCCGCATCGCGGCGAGCCGCTCGGGAAAGCCGAACAGCGTCTCCTCCGCCGCGCGGTACCGCGTGAAGGCGGCGGCGATGTCGCCCCGGCGGGCCGCCACGAACGGCAGGTTGCCCTCCGCCAGCATCACGAGATGGTCGAGGCCCGCGAACCTGGCGATCCGGGCGCATCGGGCCAGGTCGGCCTCGGCTCTTCCGTACCGCTCCAGGTAGGCGTGGGCGAGGCCGCGGTTGAGCAGCGCGCCCGCCTGGAAGCGGGGATCTTCGTCCAGCGGGCCGATCGCCCGGTCGCAGTGCCGCACGGCCTCCGCGTGCCGCCCGAGCAGCATCAGGGCGACCGACCGCTGCACGTCCAGCCGCGCCAGGTCGGTCCCCGTGAGGTGCCGCTCGGCGAGGCCGGCCAGGCGCAGCCCGCCCTCGGGATCGCCGAGCTGGGCCCGGACCGTGACGAGCGACATCCGCGCCTGGGCCACCCGCCGCGGATGCTCCCGCGCCGCGCCGATCGCCTCTCGCAGGCGCTCCTCGGCCAGCTCCAGGTCGCCCAGCTCGCGCGCCGCCAGCGCAGACGCGCGCAGCGCCACCGAGGCCGCCTCGCCGTACGGCCCGGCCGGCTCCGCGCGCCGGGTCAGCTCCAGCACGGCCCGCGCCTCCGACAGGGCCCGTCGCGGATCGGTGCCCGAGAGCCGTACGGCCGCCTCGGCCCGGCCGACCAGCCGGTCGCCGTCCTGGTGAGGTTCATGGGAGGGGCCGGTGCACGGGCACGGTCCCGCGGCGTCCGGCCCGTGGGCGGGCTGCCGCGACATCACGGGCGTACGCGGAGCCAGCGGGTGAAGACGGGCGGCCGGCCAGGTCGATGGCAGACCACGCTGACCCATCCGGGCGGCAGGCCCGTGACCGCGAAGTGACCCGTCTCGGAGAGGGCGCGGACCTTGCCGACATGCGGGGTGCGCACCTCGATCCTGGCGTCCGGCCCGGGGGCGGGGGACACCTGCCCGGCCACCTCCATCCGCCCGCCGGTGATGGTCGTCTCCAGGTCGATGACCAGGCCCGCCGCGCTGAACCGGCGTACGTGCGCCGGGTTGTCCCGGCCGTCCCCGGCGCCCGGCCGCCATGACTCGTCGCCCGCTCCGGCGGCGCCCGGCTCCCCGGCCGCCGCGTCCGTGCCGGGCGAGGTCCCGGGCGAGGTCCCGGACGAGGCGTCGGTCGCGGGGGAGGAGCGCGCTCCGGGCGGCGCGGCGAGGTCCACCGGCCCGGCGGGCACTCCTCCGGGCACGCGCAGGCGGAAGACCGCCCGGGCCGCGGCCGAGACCCCCTCGGGCACGGGGTCGGCGCCCGCGCCCATGCGCAGGGCCGCGAGCAGGTATTCCTCCCTCATCGGCGCTCCTCCTGCCTCGTCGTCCCGCTTCGATACGGCCGCCCCGAGGGGTGGGCCCGGTTCCCGTTCACTCCGGTTCCTCCATCAGCGCGCGCAGCCGGGACATGCATCTGGCCCGGGTGGGTCCGATGCTGCCGACCGGCAGGTCGAGCCGGACCGCGATCTGGGCGTACCTCGCCTCGGGATGCAGCACGTAGAGGCGGATGAGCGAGCGGCAGGGCTCCCCGAGCAGGTCGAGCCGCCGCCACGCCTGCCTGCCGAAGTCGGCGTCGACCACGGCCGCCGTCGGGTCGGGCTGCGCCGTGTCCGGCACGTCCAGGTCGGAGATCACCTCACCACGGGCCCTGCGGCTGAGCCTGGCGGCCTCGTGCCGGGTGGTGGTGACGAGCCAGGCGCCGATCCGGGCGGGGTCGCGGATGGCGCCCGCGCTCTCCACGAGCCGGAGCCAGGCGCACTGCACCGCGTCGGCGGCGTCGGCGGCGCTGAGCCCGAACGCCCGCGCGACCGCCCACATCCTGCCGTCGAACCGGGCTACCAGGTCCTCCCAGCCGGCCTGGTCGATGGTGGCGAACGAGTCGTCTGTCGGCATGAAGTCACTCTTCGCGCTCGGGGGAATGCGAATGGTGACTGGAACCCTATCGATCCCCGGTCGTCACGACCACCCCGAGATCCCCGGCCCGCCGTCCCGCAGCAGGCGTCGTTCGGCCTGGTCGGGTGGAACCTCCCGGCACAGACGGGCGAGCGCGCCGGAGACCACGGCGGCGGCGAAGGACGTGCCGCTCCAGGAGGCGTAGCCGTGGAAGCCGCCGTGGTCCAGGAAGCTGCTGACGAGCCCGACGCCGGGCGCCCACACGTCCACCCAGGGCCCGTACGCCGAGAAGGGCGCGCGCATGTCCCCGTCGAGTGCGCCGACCGCGACGACGCCCGGCAGGGCGGCGGGCCAGAAGGGACGCGAGGAGGCCGTGTTGCCGGCGCAGGCCACGACGGCGGGGAAGGCGGCGAGCGCCTCGGCCAGCCCCAGGGGCGGCCCGTCGTCGAAGGTGTGCCCGCCGAAGGAGAGGTTGAGCACGTCGGCGGGCCCGCCGCGCAGCACTGAGAGGGCGCCCAGCAGCGCCGCCTCGTCGCTGACGCCGTCGCTGTCGAGGAGGCGTAGGACGCGCAGGCGCGCGCCGGGGGCGTGCCGCAGGATGAGCCCGGCCACGAACGTGCCGTGCCCGGCCTGCCGGTCGAGCACGCCGTCACCGTCGGCGTCGGGCGTCTCGGCGATGTCGGCGCTGTACCACCGCGCCAGCCACGGATGCGGGGCCAGGCCCGTGTCGAGCACCGCGACGGTGACCTCGCAGGGCTCCCCCGGCTCGTACGGCGGAGGCGGCGCGGGGGAGGGCGCCCCGCCGGGTCCGCCGAAGAACAACGGCTGGCCCGACAGGACGTGGTTGGGGGAGGCGGCGTGCCCGCGGTCGCGCAGCGTGGCCGTCAGGTCGATCACGTCGGCGTCCGGCGCGAGCCGTACGCGGTGCACGCGGCCCGTCCCGGGAAGCGGCCCGGGGAGCGGCTCGGCGGCGAGCGTCCACCGGGCGACCGCGGCGGGGGCGGAGGTCAGCAGTTCGCCCGGGCGGATGAGGGCGGGGCGCCCGGGGACGGGCTCGATGAGCCGGGTGCGCATTCGCGGAGCCTTTCCACGACCTATCTGGGGAGATCGCGGAAGGTGTCATTCCCAATGCAAAGAGTTGCCAAGCACCATTCGGTATGACCCCCCTCTGGTGCCAGGCTGCGACGGACGGTAGTCTCTCCTACAGTCATCCAACCGTGATCATCTCAAACCGTGAGGCCGTTGGGGAAGGCGCACCTCATGCGAATTGGGAGGTCCGGTGGCTGCTGCTCGTGGCGTCCTGTACGTCCACTCGGCTCAGCCTGCGCTGTGCCCGCATATCGAGTGGGCCGTCGCAGGCGTTCTTGGCGTGCCCGTCGACCTGACGTGGACCGCCCAGCCCGCCGCGCCCGGGACCCTGCGGGCCCAGGCGGAGTGGGAGGGCCGTCCCGGCACCGCCGCGGCGATCACGTCATCGCTCATGGGCTGGCAGCGCATCCGCTTCGAGATCACCGAAGACGCCTCGCCGGGTGTCGACGGCTCCCGGCATGCCTACACGCCGACGCTCGGGGCCTTCACGGCCGTCGTCGGCGCGAACGGCGACATCCTGGTCCCCGAGGACCGGCTACGCAACGTCATGCTGATGGCGACCCAGGGCCGGGTGGTCCTGGAGGACGAGCTCGACCGCCTGCTCGGCAAGCAGTGGGACGAGGAGCTCGAGTCGTTCCGCTACGCGGGCGAGGGAGCCCCGGTCCGCTGGCTGCACGCCGCCGTCTGACCCCCGCCGCCGGCCTCCGGCTCGTCCGGAGCCGTCCGCCGCGTCCCGGAGGTTCCCCGCTCGGATCGCCACAGCGGACGCCCGGCCACCGCTCACCCCGGCCCCTCCCCTGGGGGTCGTCCGGCTCTTCCTCATGCTGATCGCGCGGCCGGGCGTCGTCGTACCGCGTCCCGACCAGGCAAGAGAGTCCCGATCAGGCGAGGGCGTCCAGGACGGCGAGGTCCTCGACGGTCAGGCCGAGCCCGGCCGCCCGCATGTTCTCCTCCAGGTGGGCGAGCGAGGAGGTGCCGGGAATCGCCAGCGTGACCGGGGACCTGGTGAGCAGCCAGGCGAGCGCCACCTGCGCCCGGGCCGCGCTGTACCGGCCCGCGACTCGTCGAGCGTCGCGAGCCGCGCGGTGGAGGGGGCCATACCGGGCGGGGCCTGCGACAGGTCCAGCCCGGGGCGGAGCATGCCGGAGGCGAGCGGGAAGTGCGCGGTGAACGCGATGCCGGCGGTCTCGCACACGCCGAGGACCTCGTCGCCGGACCGGTCGAACAGATGCAGGCGGTTCTGCACCGCGGCCACCGGCGCGATCGCCCGCGCCGTCGTTGGCCACGTGCGGGCTGTAGGAGTCGCTCGTGTCGATATGGGTGACGCCCAGCTCCACGGCCCGGCGGAGTGCGGCGAGCGCGGCGGCGCGGTCCCACGGCGGTCCCCACACGCCCGGCCCCGGCAACTGCATGGTTCCATACCCGAGCCGCCCGACGGCCCGCCCGACGGCCCGCCCGTCGGCGAGCCGCAGGACGCCGGTGCTGGGAACGGTCATTCGGTCCTCTTGGTGCCGGCCGCGGCCTGGTCGCCGCGGCTGCGGGAGAGACGGGCACGGATCGACGCGGTGGTGATCGCGCCCTCGGGATCGCGGTCGAGCTTGTGCCGCCGTACGAGGTCGTGCACCCCCTGGCGGGTGATGCCCAGCATCGCCGCGGCGACCGAGACCGGAACCGAGGTGGCGGCCGGGTGCCCCGCGCGCCGGGCGACCGCCCGGCCCAGCGGGGTGCCCCACCACGCCGCGGGCGAGTCGAACGGCTCGTCTCCGGGATACAGGGCGCTCACGAGCCTGATCGCGAGGAAGGCGGCCGCGCGATCGTCCCGTCCGGCGCGTGGGCTCCGGACACGACGGAAGCGCCGGCCCCGTGATCGGGGGCCGGCGCTTCCGGAAAGCGATCAGAGCGGGATGTTGCCGTGCGCGCCGCGGGCCGGGGTGGCCTGGGCGAGCACCCGGGCGATCGCGCCGCGGGTCTTGGCCGGCTCGATGACCTCGTCGACCACGCCGAGGTCGATGGCGCGCTGAAGGCCGCCCGCGGCCTTCTCGTGCTCCTCGGCCAGCCGGGCCTCCAGCGCGGCCCGCTCCTCCTCCGGCACGGCGGCGATCTCGCGCCGCTTGATGATCCGCACCGCCGCGACCGCGCCCATGACCGCCACCTCCATGGTCGGCCAGGCGAACACGCGGGTCGCGCCGAGCGAGCGGGAGTTCATCGCGATGTACGCCCCGCCGTACGCCTTGCGGGTGATCAGCGTGACGCGGGGCACGGACGCCTCGGCGAAGGCGTGCAGCAGCTTCGCGCCGCGCCGGACGACGCCGTCGTGCTCCTGGCCGACGCCGGGGAGATAGCCCGGCACGTCCACCAGCACGATCAGCGGAACCCCGAAGGCATCGCACATCCGCACGAACCGGGAGGCCTTCTCCGCCGACGCGGAGTCGAGGCAGCCGCCGAGCCGCATGGGGTTGTTGGCGATGACGCCGACGGTGCGGCCGCCGAGCCGGCCCAGGGTGGTCACGATGTTCGGCGCCCACTTGGGCTGAAGCTCCACGCCGGGCTCGTCGAGCAGGCCCTTGACCAGGGGATGGACGTCGTACGCGCGGCGGGGGTTGTCGGGGAGCACGTCGCTGAAGTCGACCTCGTCCACCTCGCGCATCCGGCCCTGGTGGCCGAGGAGGCCGGCGAGCTGGCGGGCCCTCAGCAGGGCCTCGGGCTCGTCCTTCGTGACGACGTGGACGACTCCGCTGCGCTTGCTGTGCGGCTCCGGGCCGCCCAGGGCGGCCATGTCGATCTGCTCGCCGGTGACGCTGCGGACGACGTCGGGGCCGGTGACGAAGATGCGGCCGCTGTCGGCCAGGATCACGATGTCGGTCAGGGCCGGGCCGTACGCGGCGCCGCCGGCCGCCGGGCCGACGACGACGGAGATCTGGGGAACGACGCCGGACGCCTTGGTCATGGCCGCGAACACCCGGCCCACGGCGTGCAGCGACTCCACGCCCTCGGCGAGGCGGGCGCCGCCGCAGTGCCAGACGCCGATGACCGGCACCCGCTCGCGGACGGCCACGTCGTAGGCGTGGACGATGTGCTCGCAGCCCTCCGCGCCCATCGCGCCGCCCTGGATGCGGGCGTCGCTGCAGAACGCCACGACCGGCACGCCGTCCACCCGGCCGGTCACGGCCAGCACGCCGCTCCTGTCCTCGGGGGAGATCCGCCGGATCGAGCCCTCGTCCAGCAGGTGCCCGAGGCGCACCAGGGGGTCGCGAGAGTCGATGGCCGCCGCTTCGGCGGTCGCGGCCGCCGTCTCCCTGGCTGCCGTGGTCCCTCTGTCGGCCGTCGTCCCGCTGTCGAGCACAGTCATTCGAGACTCCCTTGTCAAACGGTCGTGAAGGCCACGGCGACGTTGTGGCCGCCGAACCCGAAGGAGTTGTTCACGGCCGCGATCTGCCCCTCGGGCAGGTCGCGCGGCTTGTCGCACACGATCTCGACGCCGATGCCGTCGTCCAGGTCGTCCACGTTGATCGTGGGGGGGATCAGCCGCTCGGCCAGCGTCTTGATCGTGAAGACCGACTCGATGCCGCCCGCGCCGCCGAGCAGATGCCCGGTCATCGACTTGGTCGAGGTGACGAGGACGTGCGAGCCGAACGACTTCTCGACCGCCTGGACCTCGATCACGTCGCCCGCGGGGGTGGAGGTGGCGTGCGCGTTGACGTGCAGGATGTCGCGCCCGGTCAGCCCCGCGTCGGTCAGAGCCTGGGTCATCGCCGTGATGAGCCCCCGGCCCTCGGGCTCGGGCTGGGTGATGTGGTGGGAGTCGGCGGACAGGCCGAGGCCCGCCACCTCGGCGTAGATCCGGGCGCCGCGGGCCACCGCGTGCTCGTACGACTCCAGCACGATCAGGCCGGCGCCCTCGCCGAGGACGAAGCCGTCACGGCCGCGGTCCCAGGGGCGGGAGGCCCGCTCGGGCTCGTCGTTCCGGGTCGACATGGCCCGGGCCGCCGCGAAGGCCGCCACGTTCAGCGGGTGGATCGCCGCCTCCGTGCCGCCCGCCACGACGACGTCCGCCCGGCCGGCGCGGATCATGTCCAGCGCGTACCCGATGGCTTCGGCGCCGGAGGCGCAGGCGGAGACGGTGGCGTGGACGCCGGCCCGGGCGCCCAGTTCGAGTCCCACCCAGGCCGCCGGGCCGTTGGGCATCAGCATGGGCACGGTGAACGGCGACAGCCGCTGCCAGCCCCGCTCCTTGAAGGTGTCGTAGGCCGACAGCGTCGTGCCGATGCCGCCGATGCCGCTGGAGACGCAGACCCCGAGCCGCTCGGCGGGCACCTCGGGGGCACCCGCGTCCTGCCATGCCTGGCGGGCGGCGATCAGCGCGAACTGCTCGCTGCGGTCGAGCCTGCGAGCCTCCGGCCGCGGCAGCACCTCGGCCGGATCGACGGCCGCCACACCGGCGAACTTCACCGGCACGGAGTCGACCCAGTCCTCGGTGAGCGGGCGGATGCCCGACCGCCCCTCGAGGAGCGCCGACCAGGTCGATGCGACGTCTCCACCGAGGGGCGTCGTCGCGCCGAGCCCGGTGACCACGACACGTACCCGGTCCTTACTCACTTCGTCTGCACTCCTCTTGCTGTTCGGGGCGTGAAGGGACCAGACATGCCCGGCCGCTCCCGGTGGCGCGGGCGGGGCACGTCCGGCGGTTCAGCTCTGGATGAAGCTGATGACGTCCTTGACGGTCTTCAGGTGCTTGAGCTGGTCGTCGGGGATCTCGACGCCGAACTCGTCCTGGGCCGCGACGGCGATCTCGACCATGGAGAGCGAGTCGATGTCGAGGTCGTCCACGAAGCTCTTCTCCGGGGTGACCTCCGCGGCCGGGATGCCGGTGATCTCGTTCACGATCTTGCCGAGGCCCGCGAGGATCTCCTGCTCGGTCAGTGCCATGTCGCGACTTCTCCTTGTTGTGTTTTCCTGGTTCGTCTGGGTCGCCCCAGATCCGTACGGCGGGCCGTACGGGGTCTCTCAGGGGATCTCGATCACCTGGGAGGCGTAGGTGAGGCCGGCGCCGAAACCCAGCAGCAGGGCGAGGCCGCCCGACGCGATCTCGCCGCGCTCCAGCATGCGGGAGAGCGCGAGAGGGATGGACGCGGCCGAGGTGTTGCCGGCGAGCACGATGTCCTTGGCGACGACGGCTTTGTCGGCGCCGATCCTGCGGGCGATGGCCTCGACGATGCGCAGGTTCGCCTGGTGCGGGACGAAGGCGGCCAGGTCGGCGGGGTCCACGCCGGCACGCTCGCAGGCGAGCATGGCCACCGGATGAAGGGTGGTCGTGGCCCAGCGGAACACCGCCTGGCCCTCCTGGTGGAGGAAGGAGTTCCGGTCCTTGATCATGATCGCGTCGGCTTTGTCGCCGGCGCTGCCCCAGGCCACCGGGCCGATGCCCGGCCGGTCGGAGGGGCCCACGACGGCGGCGCCCGCGCCGTCCGCGAAGATGACGGCGGTCGACCGGTCGTCGCGGTCGACCCACTGGCTGAGCTTCTCGCTGCCCACCACCAGCACGTTGGTCGCCGAGCCCGTCCGTACGGCGTCGGACGCGGCGGCCAGGGCGTAGCAGAACCCGGCGCAGGCGGCGTTCAGGTCGTAGGCGCCGGGCGCGCTGATGCCCAGCCGGTGGGCGACGCGGCCGGCGGTGTTGGGGATCGGCGCCTCGGGCGTGCAGGTCGCCACAATCACCAGGTCGATGTCGTCGCTCGACAGGCCGCTGGCGGCCAGCGCCTTGCCGCCCGCCTGGACCGCGAGGTCGATCTCCGACTCCTGCGGCCCCGCGATGCGGCGCTCCTTGATCCCGACGCGGCTCTGGATCCACTCGTCGTTGGTGTCGAGCCGCGCGGCGAGGTCGTCGTTGGTGACGACCTGCGCGGGCTGGTAGCCGCCGAACGCGAGGATGCGCGCGGCGGGGGCGCCCTGGCCGAGCCTCATCCGAGCACCTCCCGGGCCGTGTCGAGGTCGGCGGGGGTCTTGAGCGCGACCGTCCTGACGCCGGGCATGGCGCGCTTGGCCAGGCCCGTCAGCGTGCCGCCGGGCAGCAGTTCGATCATGGTGGTGACCCCCCGCTCGGCCATCGTCGCCATGCAGGCGTCCCACCGGACCGGGTTGGCGACCTGGGTCACCAGCCGCTCCAGGAACTCGCCCCCGGCGGTGACCGCCGCGCCGTCCGCGTTGGACAGCAGCGTGATCGACGGTTCGGCGGGGGTGACGGTCGCGGCCTCGGCGCGCAGGTGGTCCACGGCCGGGGCCATGTGGACGGTGTGGAAGGCTCCGGCGACCGCCAGGGAGCGCACCCGCGCCCTGGCGGGCGGGTCGGCCGCGAACGCCTCCAGGCGCTCCAGCGTGCCGCCCGCGACGATCTGGCCCGCGCCGTTGATGTTCGCGGGGGTGAGGCCGTGCCGGTCGAGCGCGGCCAGGACCTCGTTCTCGTCGCCGCCGAGCACCGCGCTCATGCCGGTCGCGGTGACGGAGGCGGCCTTGGCCATCGCCAGCCCGCGCTCCCGCACCAGGCCGAGGGCCTGCTCGGGGGTCAGCACCCCGGCGACCGCGGCGGCGGCGAACTCGCCGACGCTGTGCCCGGCGACCAGGTCGGGCCGCACGCCCAGCGTCTCGAAGGACGCCAGGGCCGCCGCCACCAGCAGCGGCTGGGCCACGGCGGTGTCGCGGATCTCGTCGGCCCCCGCGGTCGTCCCGTACGACGCGAGATCGAGCCCCGCGATGTCGGACCACGCGGAGATTCGGTCCCGGAACTCGGGGATCTCAAGCCACGGACTGAGGAATCCTGGGGTTTGGGCGCCTTGGCCCGGAGCGACGATGACGAGCACGTACTCAACCCTGCCCTGTAGAGGTTCACCACACTGATGGAGATCCGAACGAACTTTGTGGAGGTGGCGTTGTGGGGTACCTACAGTTTCGGTGTCGAGTGGATTAAGGAACCCGGCTCAGGTTACGGACAGGCGACCGAGTATGAGACCGACTTGGAGCGTGAATGCGGACCTGCCCTCCGTCGGCTGGTACCCGGTCAGCTCCGTGATCTTCCGTAGACGGTACCGCACCGTGTTGGGGTGGACGAACAGCAGCCGCGCGGTCGCCTCCAGCGAGGTCCCCTGCTCCAGGTACGTCGCGAGGGTGTCGAGCAGGGGGGTCCCGGCCAGCGGCTTGTAGACGTTCTCCACGAGCTGGCCGCGGGCGTCCTCGTCGCCGTCCAGGGCGCGCTCGGCCAGCAGGTCCTCGGCGAGCACGGGCCGGGGCGCGTCGGGCCAGCCGGCGGCGGCGCGCAGCCCGGCGATGGCGGCCCGGGCCGACCTGGCCGCCGCGTGCAGGTCGGGCACCTCCGGCCCGATCACGACCGGCCCGGGCCCGAAGCGCGACACGACGCCGCGCGCCGCGTCCTTGACGCCGTCCGCCCCGCCCACGATCACGATGAGCCGGTCGCCCTGCACGCCGGCCAGCAGCTCGTGGCCGATGCGGCGGCCCTTGTCGCGCAGCCCGTCGATGACGCTCTGCGGGTCCTCGTCCGGGGCGCACCCCGCGAAGACGACGACCGGCGCGGAGGTCCAGCCGAGCGCGGCGGCCCACGAGTGCAGGCCGTCGTCGACCTGGCCGCGCACCAGCGCGTCCACGATCAGCGCCTCCAGCCGCGCGTCCCACGAGCCGCGCGCCTCCGCCTCCCTGGCGTACACCTGAGCGGCGGCGAAGGCGACGTCGCGCGTGTAGCGCAGCATGGCGTGCCGCAGCAGCTCCGCGCCGCCGGGCGCGGCCAGCTCCTCCACCTGCGCCTCGACGACCTCGACGACGATGCGGACGAGGTCGACCGTCTGCTGCAGCGAGACGCTGCGCTTCAGCTCGCGCGGCGCGGTGCCGAAGAACTCGATGCTCGGCGTCGGCCTGCCCTCGCCCGCGTGGCCGAACCACTCCACGAACGCCGCGATGCCGGCCTGCGCCACCAGCCCGACCCACGACCTGTCCTCCGCGGACAGCGCCCGGTACCAGGCGAGCCGCTCCTCCATCCGGGCCATCGCGGCGGTCCCCAGGCTGCCCATGGCGCGGTCGAGCCGCCGCGCCGTGTCCTCCCGGATCCTGTCGCTCATCGGCACGTCGTCCCCGGCCCCCCGGGTGACTCCGTCGCTCTGCCCGTCCGTACGCACCTGTCCGCCGTTTCGCGCGCCCCGTTCGCTCACGTCCCCTAGCGTGCCAGGTCGCCGCACGGAACGCGCTCCCGGTCCCGTACGGCGCGTTGCGGCGGCAGCTGGGGACCTGGGACCTCAGATGACGGCGACCGCCGTGATGAGGCCGATGAAGAAGTGCGTCACCCCGAGGAGCACGGCGGCGGGCCGCAACGCGTCGTCGCTGACCAGCTCACGCACCGAGATCCCCGCGACCTTGTCGAAGGCGACCATGCCGAGCGTCTGCACGGCGATGCCGACCAGCCCGAACACGAGCGTCGCGAGCAGGCCCTCGCGCAGTTCGCCGCCCGACGACCAGATGGACGCCGCCACGATGAGCGCCACACCGGCCACGCTGGAGGTGGCGAGCACGGTCGCGTTGGGGTTGCGGTCGGTGCGGATCACCGTGCTGAGCCTGCCGGGGATCGCCAGGTCCACGACGTAGAACCCGGCGACGAGCAGCAGCACGCCGAGGACGGCGTACGAGACGATCGCCAGGGCGCCGTGGCCGAGCACACCGGCGAGATTGGTGGTGGTGTTCACGGGGGCCTTCGCTTTCAGCCGTGGATGCGGTGGGGGACGAATGAGGACGTGTCGTCGGTGACGAGGCCGGAGGTCTCCCGGATGCCGAGCCCGGCCGCCTCGTCGTCGACCACCCAGGCCCCGAGCACCGGACGCCAGCCGTCGAAGTCCGGCAGCGGCCGGAACTCCTGGTGGACGAAGCCCTCGGCGCCGTAGTCGCCGCCGGTCTCCAGCTCGACTCCGGGCGCGGAGATGCGCATGGAGGCGCCCTCGCGGCCGAGCAGCGGCTTGCGTACGTAGCCCGGCCCGGTGGCCAGCTCACGGGGCCCGTCGAGATAGGCGGGCAGCAGGTTGGGGTGGCCGGGGTAGAGCTCCCAGAGGATCGCCAGCAGGGCCTTGTTGGACAGCAGCATCTTCCACAGCGGCTCGATCCACGTCATGGAGACCTGCTGCGCCAGGGCCTGCGGGGCGAACGGCTCGGCGACGAGCCACTCCCAGGGATACAGCTTGCACACGGTGCGGATGACCCGGTGCTCCATGTCGACGAACCGGCGGTTGAGCGCGTCCCAGCCGATGTCCTCCATGGCGACCGCCGCGGTGGTCAGCCCGGCCTGTTCCGCGGTCTCCTGGAGATAGCCGACGGTCATCGCCTCCTCGCCCGTCTCGTCGGCGCTGGTCCACCCGAAGTGGACCGGGCCGGTCTGGAGCGTGAGGGACTTCCAGCGGTCGATCAGGCGCTCGTGGATCGAGTTCCACTGGTCGTCGCCGGGATGAACGTCCTTCAGCCAGAACCACTGCACGACGGAGCTCTCGACCAGGCTGGTCGGGGTGTCGGCGTTGTACTCCAGCAGCTTGGCCGGTCCGGCGCCGTCGTAGCGGAGGTCGAAGCGGCCGAACAGGTGCGGGTCGCGCCGCCGCCACGACTCGGCGACGGCCGTACGGCAGTGCGGGGGGATGCCGAGGTCGGCGTACCGGTCGTGGGTCACGACGTGGTCGGCCGCCGCCAGGCACATCCGGTGCAGCTCCTCGACCTGGTCCTCCAGACTGAGCACCTCGTCCAGCGTGAAGACGTAGTGGACGCCTTCGTCCCAGTAGGGCCGGGTGAGGCCCTCGGGATGGGCGGACCGGTGGTAGGCCAGGCCCTGCGACTCGATGATCGCCGCCCAGTCCTCCCTGGGCGCCGAGGTCTGCCTGCGCACCCGTCAGCCACCGCCGCCGCTGTGGAACCCGAACCCGCCCCGCTGGATCACCCGTCCCGTATGGCTGGTGATCCGGGCGTCGGCGGGCCGCACCGTCGTCCCGTTGTGCACCCGGGCGCCCGTGCGGCTGCCGCCGTAGTACCAGCGGTACGCGCCGTGCGAGCCGCTGTAGTGACGATGGTCGTCGTCGTCGTCGCAGTAGTAGTCGTCGACGACCAGGTAGGAGCCGTCCGGGTTGCGCGTCGAGGTGTCCACGCAGTCCGCGCCGACCTCCTCGTAGTCGTCCTGGGCCGCGCAGAAGCCCACGAGCAGCACCGACAGCACGCCCAGCGTGCCGAGCTTGACCGCCGTGGACGACTTGCCGCCGCCCTCGGGTGGCGGCGGAGCCGGCCTGCGCCCCGCCTGGCGCGCCGACCACTGCGCGCCCATCGCCAGGGGATGGGGCGGCGGCAAGGGCGGTGTTCCGCGTGGGGGACTGTCCCCGGGCTCTGGCAATCCGGCTCCTGCTGTCGAGATCGGCACACACTATCGTCTCGTCGGACGAACGGGACAGCCTGGTTCAAGGTTCCGGATCGGCGCGCGCGGCGCCGGGTAGCGTGCCCGGTGTGGACCCAGTCGAGGCGCTCAAGCGCATCGCCTTCCTGCTGGAGCGGGCCGGCGAGCCGACCTACCGCGTGCGCGCCTTCCGCGGCGCCGCCGCCGCGATCGAGGAGCTGCCCCGGGAGGAGCTGGTACGGCTCGCGCGCACCGGCGGCCTGACGGACCTGAAGGGCGTCGGCAAGGTCACGTCCCTGGCCGTCACCGAGGCGCTGGACGGCGCCGTGCCGACCTACCTGCGGCGCCTGGAGGACACCGCGGAGACCGATCTGGACGAGGCCGCGCGGGCGCTGCGGTCGGCGCTGCGCGGCGACTTCCACAGCCACTCGGACTGGTCGGACGGCGGGTCGCCGATCGAGGAGATGGCCGCCGCCGCACGGGAGCTCGGCCACGAATACCTGGCGCTGACCGACCACTCGCCCCGGCTGACGGTGGCGCACGGGCTGTCCGCCGACCGGCTGAGACGGCAGCTCGACGTGGTCGCCGCCCTCAACGAGACGTACGCGCGGGACGGCGGCCCGCCGTTCCGGATCCTCACCGGCATCGAGGTGGACATCAACACCGACGGCTCGCTCGACCAGGAGCCCGAGCTGCTCGGACGGCTCGACGTCGTGGTGGCGAGCGTCCACTCGCTGCTGCGGATGGACGCCGCGGACATGACGCGGCGGATGGTCACGGCGGTGGCCGACCCGGACGTGGACGTCCTCGGGCACTGCACGGGCAGGGTGGTGCGGGGCCGCGGACGGCCCGAGTCGCGCTTCGACGCCGAGATCGTCTTCGAGGCCTGCCGGAGGTTCGGGGTCGCCGTGGAGATCAACTCGCGGCCCGACCGGCTCGACCCGCCCAAGCGCCTGCTGCGCCTCGCGTACGAGATGGGCTGCGAGTTCGCGATCGACTCCGACGCGCACGCGCCCGGCCAGCTCGACTGGCAGCGGTTCGGCTGCGAGCGGGCGGCCCTGTGCGGCATTCCGGCGGAACGTATCCGCAACACCCGGCCATGGGGCACTTGAGGTGATAGGGGTGTGGCGTCTGGGTGAGGTGTGTTGTACCGGTCTGTCCGGGCTGATCGACGTAGCGTCGAATCATGAAACGCCGCGACGCGCTGGTGAAGGAGCTTGAGTCCGGCGGCTGCCTGCCGGCCCGCGAACTCGCCTCGCGCCTCGGGGTGAGCAAGAGCACCGTCATACGCGATGTGGCCAGGCTCCGGGAGGCCGGGGTCCCCATCCGGCTCGACCAGGGCGGGTACGCGCTCGCGGGGCCGGACACGGTGAAGCGGGCGATCGACCGGGCGCTGCGCGGGCGGCACGTGCTGCGCCTGGAGTACGTCGGCACCAAGGGCGTGGCCACCGTAAGGGACGTCGAGCCCAGCATCTGCCTCGGCGGCAGGGGCGGGCACTGGTATCTGGTGGCCTGGTGCCGGCTGCGTGAGGACGTGCGGGTCTTCCGGCTCGACCGGATCTCCTGGGCGGAGGTCACCGGGGAGCGCTTCCCCGAGCCGGGCCGCGACCGCCTGGCCGAGCTCGCCGAAGCCGCCGGCGGCTGACCGGGGAGGCGGCCCGGAACCGGCCGGCAGGCCGGAGAGCAGGACCGACGGCTTCTGGAGGAGCTGCGGGGACGGCCGGAGTCGAACGGGTCAGCGAGAAATGTCGGTGGGGTGGCTTACCTTCGAGGGCGTGAACCGTACCGACCGGCTCTACGCGATCGTCGAGGACCTGCGGGCGATCTCCCCGCGCTGCCGGTCCGCGCGTGAGCTCGCCCAGCGTTTCGAGGTGAGCTCGCGGACCATCGAGCGGGACATCTCCGCGCTGCAGCAGGCCGGCGTCCCCATCTACGCCGAGGTCGGGCGCAGGGGAGGGTATGCCCTGGACAGGAGCATGTCCCTGCCTCCGCTCAACTTCACCCCCGCCGAGGCCGTCGCGGTGGCGATCGCACTCAGCCGCACCGAGCAGCAGCCCTTCGCCGACGAGGCACGCAGCGCACTGCGCAAACTCGTCGCCGCCATGCCCGGCCCGGAGGGGGAGCGCGCCCGTCAGCTGGCGGCCCGCGTCCAGATCCTGACCGAGGAGAAGCCGGAGTCGCGATACACCGGGTCGATCGGCCGGGTCATCGAGGAGGCCCTGCTCAACGGCCTTGTCCTGCGCATCCGGTACGCCGACGCCCAGGGCGTGCTGACCACCAGGGACGTCGAGCCCGGGGCGTTCGTCGGCGGGCGGAGCGGGTGGTGGTATCTGGTGGCGTGGTGCCGCCTGCGCGACGCCGTCCGCGTCTTCCGGCTCGACCGGATCGCGGACGCCGCCCTCACCGACGAGCCGGTGCCCGGACGGCCTCTGGAGGCCTTCGACGCCGACATACCGCACATGATCGCGCGCACTCCGGCACTGGACTGAGATTCGAAAAAATGTTCGTGAGAGCGTGGAAACACCGACAGGGGGGTGTCGCGAGGGGCTGGGAGTCTCTACTCACGCGAGCGGCGCACCGGTCCCGGCCTCATCCGGCCGGATCCGGTCCGTCCGCCCGCATCGCTCGATCGGCCGCCCGGCGCACGCTCGCTTGGAACTCGCATGGAGACGGTGCGCGGAGGCACCGAGCGGAGGCACTGAGCGGAGGCACTGAGCGGTTCGACAGAACTCCACAGAGCTTCAGCGAGCTTTAGAGAGCTTCAGAGACTTAGCAGGACTTCAGAGGAAGAGAACGGACGATGACGACTCCCGCCGAGCCCGCAGTCAACACGGTCGCCTGGTTCGAGATCGCGAGCGACGACCCCGAGGGCGTCCAGCGGTTCTACGGCGGCCTGTTCGGCTGGCGCTTCCGGACCGACGAGAACTCGGCCGCGATGGGCATGGACTACCGGCTCATCAGCTACGCCGACGACGCTGAGGTGCAGGGCGGAGTGTTCGCCACCGGGGGCGACATGCCCGGCCACGCCGTCTTCACCGTGCTGGTGCGCGACGTCGTGGAGACCTGCCGGCAGGTGGAGGCCCTCGGCGGAAAGGTGCTCAGCGAGGTCGTGGGAAACGACAAGGGGCCCGACTTCGCCTACCTCCACGACACGTCGGGCAACCTCTTCGGCGTCTTCGCTCCCACCGTCTCCTGACCCTCCACATGCCCACGCTCCCGCAGACAGGCGGCCAGGCACCCAGGGTGCTGGTCCTTCACGACGCCGCTGCCCGGCCCGCCACGCCGGCGACCGTGTCGCAGCCGAGCGGTGTGGTGCCAGGGTGTGCGTGCGCGGTGCCGGGCCGCGTGCTGCCTGGTCGTGAGGTGCGGGTTGTGTGGTGCCAGGGTGTGCGTGCGCGGTGCCGGGCCGCGTGCTGCCGGGTTGTGCGTGCGCGGTGCCGGCGTGGGTGGTGCGAGAGTATGCGGGCTTCTCGTGTCGCAGCCGGGGCCGCACCTCCTGGCGGGCGATGCCTGGCCGGCGGCTGGTGAGCGGTGGCGAGTGAGTGAGGGTGAGAGTGATACGTCAGTAAGCTTCGCGACGGCCGGTGAGACCGGCCGGAGCGTACCGAGGCCGTCCGGACGCCCGCCGGGACTTCGTCCCGTGCTTCCCCTGCGGCGCCTTCCCCCCGGGTCCTTCCCCTCCGGGCCGTCTAGGGCGCACGGACGGCCCTTCCCCGCCCTGGCCGCGTACGCCCCTTCCGGGCGGGCCGGGCGGACTCGCCGGCCGTCCGCACGGGATGCCCGTGCGGACGGCCGGCGGAGGCGTCACCTCGCGTGCCCGGCGGAGCGGAGGGCGTGGGGAAGACGCCCTCCTGCCCGGCGCGTCACGCGTCCGGCTGGCGGTGCTGCAACTGGCGGCGCAGTTCGGCGATCTCCCGCTCCAGGTCGGCGACCTGGGGAGCGTCCGAGCCGGCCGGGGCCTGGCCGGGGACGGCCTGCGACGGCTGCGGACGGCCCGGCTGCTGCGCGTACGGCGACGGAGCGGGGCGCACGTACTGCGTCGCACCGTCGGGCCGCTGGGGCTCCACGCCCTCGCCCGGCCGCTGGGGGTCGTACCCCCCGGGACGCGGAGGCTCGTAGCCCCCGCCGGAGCGCTGGGCGTCGCCGCCGGCCGGCGGCAGGCTCTGCGGCTGCCAGCCCTGGGGCAGCACCTGGCCGTTCACCGGCTGCTGTCCGTAGCCGGCGCCCACCTGCGCCGGGTAGGAGGCGCCGTTCGGGCCGGGGAAGGGACCCCCGCCGTACGAGGGCGCGGACGCCTGGCCCTGCGGGGAGGCGGACGCCTTCCCGCGCCTGCGCAGCACGAGCAGCAGCAGGAGGCCGCCGCCGATCACCACCAGGGCGCCGGCGCCGATCGCGATCCACACCCACATCGGCTGCGGGGTCTCGTCCTTGCCGGACGAGATCGCCTGCTGGGAGTCGGTGATGTACTTCGCGACGTACGGATGGGACGGGAACAGCGCCTGGACCTCGCGGAACTTCGGCAGCGCGTCCTTGTAGTGCCGCAGGAAGAAGTCGTCGAGCGCCTCGTTGTACTTCGTCGTCGTCATCGACGCGGAGGGCTTGATGTTCTTCTCGTTGAGCTTCTCCTTGATGACCGAGACCGGGAGCACGAAGCTCTCGTTCTCCGACGCCTCGCCGTTCTCGCTGACGGTTCCGGCGATCAGCATGCCGACCACCTTGCCCGCACGGCTGAAGACCGGGCCGCCGGAGTTGCCGTGGTAGGAGGGCGCCTGCGTCTGGATGTACGGCACGCCTTCCTGCGTGGTGCGCTTGGCGTTGTACGGCCCCTCGGTCAGCGCGGGGTCGAGCTTCGACTCGACGCTGAACCACGGGGTGTTGGTCACCAGGCCGGGGAAGCCGCTGATGTAGAGCGTGTTGCCGGTCTGCACGTCCGCGTCGTCGCCGAGCGGGACCGTCGGCAGGTTCTGCTGGCCGTTGACCTTGAGCAGGGCGAAGTCCTTGCCCGGGTAGCTCTCGCCCACCGACACGAGCTCGGCCGGGACCTCCTTGGCCGTCTTGTCGACGCCGCCGCCGGGGAGGCTCTGCAGCACCGACAGGCTCTTCTGCAGGCCGCGGATCTGCAGGTGGTTGGTGTTGAAGGTGACGTAGACCTGCTGGGCGAGCTCGAGCAGCTCCTTGTCGGCCTCGATGCCCTGCAGACCGTTGATGATCTCCTTGGCGTCCTGCTTGTTGAACTTCTGCAGCGCCTGCTGGGCGAAGGTCTGCGACAGCTCGTCGTCGTTCAACTCGACGCAGTGCGCGCCGGTGACCATGTAACCGTCCGGGGTCACCCACCAGCCCGTGCACATGCCGCCGACCTGCGCCTTGGCGGTGCGCTCCGGCGTGACCGGCTCGAGATACCGGTCGACGTCGGCCGCCATGCGCTGGAACAGGAACTTGGCGATGCTGCGTTCGTCGGAGGGGATCTTGCCGGCGATCACCGCCTGGGTGGCGTCTTCGACCAGCTGCTGGAACGGTCCCTGCCTGACCTGGCTGGTCGGGACGACGACCTCGCCCGAGTAGGTGAGGCTGGTGAGCTGGACGGCCGGGTGCGTGCGCGCGGCCAGTTTGGTGCCCACGGGCACCTCGTCTGCGGTGTCCGCCGAAGCGGGAGCGGCGGTGACGACGGCGACGGCCGCCAGCGCGGCCATCCCTCCGGTCAGTCTGCCGAGATATTTTCTGAACGTTCCATCCACGGCAGCAATCGTGGAGGTTTGGTCTTGTTTCTTGCTTGGAGGTGGCTTGGGACTGCTTGGAACCCCTCCCGGAAGTCAACCGCAAGCCTGCCACACAGCGGCGGTCGTCGCGTACGCGCCGGTTACGCCGGTGACACGCCGACGGCCCCCGCCCGGAGGGCGGAGGCCGCCGATGTCGATCGTTGCCGCGTCAGACGCCCATGGACTGGGTGTCGTTGGTCTCCGGCGTCTGCTGGGCCGTCACCTCGGTCACCCCGTTCTTGAGGTGATACCGGGCGATGGCCTCCTGCAGCGTCTCGGCCTTGACCTCGCCCCGGCGGGCGAGCTGGGTCAGCACCGCCAGCGTGATCGAGGCCGCGTCCACGTGGAAGTGGCGGCGCAGCGCCGAACGCGTGTCGGACAGGCCGAACCCGTCGGTCCCGAGCGAGGACCAGTCACCCGGCACCCACTGGGAGATCTGGTCGGGGACGGCGCGCATGTAGTCGCTGACCCCCACGAACGGCCCCGGCACGCCGGACAGCTTGGTGGTGACGTACGGCACCCGCTGCTCGGCGTCCGGGTTGAGCAGGTTGTGCTCCTCGACGGCGAGGGCGTCCCTGCGCAGTTCGCTCCAGGAGGTGGCCGACCAGATGGCGGCCGACACGCCCCAGTCCTCCGCCAGCATCCGCTGGGCCTCCAGCGCCCACGGCGCGGCGACGCCGGACACCAGGATGTTCGCCTTCGGCCCCTCGCCGGCGGCGGGCGCGAAGAGGTACAGGCCCTTGAGGATGCCCTCGGCGTCGACGTTCTCCGGCTCGGCCGGCTGCGGGTAGGGCTCGTTGTAGACGGTCAGGTAGTAGAAGACGTCCTCGGGCCGCTCCCCGTACATCCTCCGCAGGCCGTCCCGCACGATGTGCGCGATCTCGAACCCCCAGGCCGGGTCGTACGACACGGCGGCGGGGTTCGTGGAGGCGATCAGCGGGGTGTGGCCGTCCTCATGCTGCAGGCCCTCGCCGTTCAGCGTGGTGCGGCCGGCCGTGGCGCCGAGCAGGAAGCCCCGGCCCATCTGGTCGCCGAGCTGCCACATCTGGTCGGCGGTCCGCTGGAACCCGAACATCGAGTAGAAGATGTAGACCGGGATCATGTGCTCGCCGTGCGTGGCGTAGGAGCTGCCGGCCGCGATGACCGACCCCATCGACCCGGCCTCGCTGATCCCCTCGTGCAGGATCTGGCCCTCGGTCGACTCCTTGTACGACAGCAGCAGCTCGCGGTCGACCGCCTCGTACGTCTGCCCGTGCGGCGAGTAGATCTTGGCGGTCGGGAACATCGCGTCCACACCGAACGTGCGGGCCTCGTCCGGGATGACCGGCACGAACCGCGCGCCGATCTCCTTGTCGCGCATGAGGTCCTTGAGCAGGCGGACGAACGCCATCGTGGTCGCGACGTTCTGCTTGCCCGAACCCTTGCGCAGGCCCGCGTACACCGGGTCGCCGGGGAGCTTGAGCGGCTTGGCGCGGACCACCCGCTTGGGCAGGTAGCCGCCGAGCGCCGCCCGGCGCTCCTTCATGTACGCGATCTCCTCGTTGTTCTCCCCGGGGTGGAAGTACGGCGGGATGTCGGCGTCGAGGTCCTTGTCGGGGATGGGCAGGTAGAGCCGGTCGCGGAACTCCTTGAGCTCGGCCTTGCTCATCTTCTTCATCTGGTGCGTCGCGTTGCGCGCCTCGAAGTCCTTGCCGAGCGTCCAGCCCTTGATCGTCTGGGCCAGGATGACGGTCGGCTGGCCGACGTGCTCACGGGCCGCCTTGAACGCGGCGTACACCTTGCGATAGTCGTGCCCGCCGCGCGACAGCTTGCGGATGTCGTCGTCCGACATGTGCTCGACCATCTTGCGCAGGCGCGGGTCGCCGCCGAAGAAGTTGTCGCGGATGTAGCCGCCCGACTCGACAGAGTAGGTCTGGAACTGGCCGTCGGGGGTGGTGTTCATCTGGTTGACGAGCACGCCGTCGACGTCGGCCGCCAGCAGCGGGTCCCAGTCGCGGCCCCAGACGACCTTGATGACGTTCCAGCCGGCGCCGCGGAAGTACGACTCCAGCTCCTGGATGATCTTGCCGTTGCCGCGCACCGGACCGTCGAGCCGCTGCAGGTTGCAGTTGATGACGAAGGTGAGGTTGTCGAGCTCCTCACGGGCGGCCACGCCGATCGCGCCGAGCGACTCGGGCTCGTCCATCTCGCCGTCGCCGAGGAAGCACCAGACGTGGCTGCGGCTGGTGTCCTTGATCTTGCGGCTCAGCAGGTAGCGGTTGAACCGCGCCTGGTAGATCGCGCCGATCGGGCCGAGGCCCATCGAGACCGTGGGGAACTCCCAGAAGTCCGGCATGAGCCGGGGGTGCGGGTAGGAGGGCAGGCCCTTGATCCCGTGCGACAGCTCCTGGCGGAACGCGTCGAGCTGGGCCGCGTCGAGGCGGCCCTCCAGGAACGCGCGGGCGTAGATGCCCGGGGCCGCGTGACCCTGGATGAAGATCTGGTCGCCCGACTCCCCGTGGTCCTTGCCGCGGAAGAAGTGGTTGAAGCCCACCTCGTACAGGGAGGCGGCGGAGGCGTAGGTGGCGATGTGGCCGCCGACGTTGGTCCGCGCGTTCGCCCGGGTGACCATGACCGCCGCGTTCCAGCGGATGTAGGCCCGGATGCGGCGCTCGACGTACTCGTCTCCTGGAAACCAGGGCTCGCGCTCGGGGGGAATGGTGTTGATGTAGTCCGTGCTGCGCAGGCCGGGTACGCCGACCTGGTGTTCCCGGGCGCGCTCGAGCAGCCGGAGCATCAGGTAGCGGGCGCGGGTGCGGCCCTCGGTCTTGATGACGTTGTCGAGCGATTCGAGCCATTCGTTGGTCTCGCTCGGATCGACATCAGGCAACTGGCTGGGTAGGCCGTCACTGATGATCGAAAAACGCTGGCGTCCGGAAGCCACTGGGTCTCGCCTTCCGAGAATGGACTTTGGTCTCGTCGGATCTGTTACGTCGGTGTTGCCTGCAGCGATGCGCTCAGCGCTTGGTCGCGGCGTTGCGGTCGTCTTCCATCCTGTCTCGTCCCACCGGAAAGCGCATCTCTACTTCCCGGTAACCGAACCGTCCCCGCTGGCAGCGGATGCGGCTTGGCCTAGACCACCGATGGTAGGACGATTTTCGCAGACTGCACATTCCTTGTTGCCCCGGGGTTTCCCCCAGAGCGAACGGGCGGCGTTCCCCCTGGTCACCCCAGGCGCCGTCCGCTGCCCCCTACCCCCTCCGGCGCCGCTTCACCCGGGCCGTTCCGTACGGGCCCGGAGAGGGGTGGACGGGCGGTGTCCCGGGTGTTCACCTTGGTCATGGGCCGATCTGTAGGCTTACGTAACGTTTTGGTATGAGTTGTCCCTCCCTCTGTGGAGGGCAGGGTTTCTCCCCTTTCCAGGTGGCGATAGCCGTACCAGGCTCTGGAAGAGGGGGAGGAGTGAGATGCACGCAGCGGTAGGGGACCGGCTCGTGGTGCACAGCGCCGTCGTGGGCGAGCACGAGAAGCACGGTGAGATCATCGAGGTCCGCGGTCCCGAGGGCGGCCCGCCGTTCCTGGTGCGGTTCGAGGACGGGCACGAGGCGCTCGTCTTCCCCGGGCCGGACGCCGTCGTCGTCGCAGCTCAGCGCGGATCGTAATATCACGGTGTGAAATCGACGGTGATCGAGGTGCGGACCGGCGCGCGGGAGCGCGTACACGACATCACCCGGGAGTGCGCGGACTTCGTGCGCGACTGCGGGGGAGACGGGCTGCTGCACGTCTTCGTCCCGCACGCGACGGCGGGCGTGGCGCTGCTGGAGCTCGGCTCCGGCAGCGACGAGGACCTGCTGGCCGCTCTCGGCGACCTGCTCCCCTCGGACGACCGGTGGCGGCATGCCCACGGCTCCCGGGGGCATGGAAGGTCGCATGTCATGCCCGCACTCATTCCGCCGTACGCCACGGTTCCCGTCCTGGGGGGCCGTCTCGCGCTGGGGACCTGGCAGTCGGTCGCCCTGGTCGACCTCAACGTCGACAACCCCGACAGGCGGGTCCGTTTGTCGTTTTTGACCGATTAAGAGATAACGGTGCGGGTCACCCGTCGTGGCGACCGTTGACGACGACCGGTCGCAGCGTGTGGACTGTGCCGAAGCATGGCTCTCAATGAGCCGCGACAACCGCAGACATGGGCGGGGTCACCCCAAGCAGGAGGGACGAACGTGAGCGCGACCGCGGGTCAGGCGCAAGGCGAGCGCGGCCTGGCCGAAAGACTCGGCCTCAAAGCCGGTCAGGTGGTGCAGGAGGTCGGTTGGGACGAGGACTGCGACGAGGCGCTGCGCCAGTCCATCGAGAACCTGACCGGCAACGAGCTGGTGGACGAGGACTACGAGGACGTCGTCGACGTCGTGCTGCTGTGGTGGCGTGACGGGGACGGAGATCTCTTCGACGCCCTGAGCGACGCGATGACGGCACTCGCCGACGGCGGCCAGATCTGGCTGCTCACCCCGAAGGCGGGGCGCGACGGCCACGTGGAGCCCAGCGACATCGGTGAGGACGCGGCGACCGCCGGGCTTTCCCAGACGAGCAGCGTGAGCGCCGCGAGGGACTGGTCGGGCACGAGGCTCGTCGCCCCGAAGGCCCGCCGCTGAGCGTCGCCCTGCCGTACGGCCCGGGGATGCCGTACGGCAGGCTGATGGGCGGACACCTGGGAGGGACTGCTCATGACGGTTGAGGTCGGGCAGCGGGCTCCGGACTTCGCGCTGAAGGACCAGCACGGTGTCCCCGTGCGGCTCTCCGACCTGCGGGGCAGGCGAGTGGTGCTCGTCTTCTACCCCCTGTCGTTCAGCCCCGTCTGCCACGGCGAACTCGCGGCGATCCGCGACGAGTTCGCCGGCTCACTGCCCGCGGACGTCCAGGTGCTGGCGGTCTCGGTCGACTCGATGTTCAGCCAGCGTGCCTGGGCCGACCAGGAAAACTTCACGTTTCCTCTGTTGTCGGATTTCTGGCCCCATGGTGAGGTCGCACGGGCGTACGGTGTCCTCGATGAGGACAGGGGGCTCGCCCTCAGGGGCACGTTCGTCATCGACGCCGAGGGCGTCGTGCGCTGGAAGGTCGTCAACCCGATCGGCTCCGCACGCGACCTCGACGAGTATCGCAAGGCGCTCGCGGCAGTCTGATCGTTTCATCGCCTGATTCCGGGCATTGACATATACGGTTTCGTCCCCCCACTCGCCCCATTGGAGGCCACGATGCCCTGCTACAGGTGCGGGGCCCGGCAGATCGACCCCGTACGCGGCGCCAGCCCCTGGAAGCGCGCCGTACGCCGCGAGGCGCAGGTGCTCGTCTGCCCGGACTGCCAGCGTGTGCACGACCTCGACCTCGACACGTGCGCCTCGTGCGGCTCGATCGCGTTGATCTGCCGCCTGGGGGAGATCGAGTGCCGCTCCTGCGGAGAGATTCGGCTCGCCCGCGCGGGTGAGCCGCTCGTCGCGGCCGGCTCCTCCGGCTCGCCGGCGTCCGCCGGGCCTTCGGGCTCGTCCGGCCTGGCGGCGGAGGTGGAGGCCGCGCTCAGCCGCGTGCTCGGGCGCCCGTGACGCGTCCGCCCGTGCCGTACGTGGTCGCGCTCGACGTGGGCGGCACCTCGATGAAGGGCGGGCTCGTCACCCGGGCCGGCGAGGTCACGGTCCTCACCGGCCGTCCCACGGGCCGGGAGAACGGCCCGGAGGCGGTGGTCGAGGCGGTGCGCGCCTACGTCGGCGAGATCGCCGAGCTCGGGCGGTCGCGGTACGCGGGTCCCCCCGCCGGGGTCGGGCTCGCCGTCCCCGGCATCGTCACCTCCGCCACCGCCGCCTACTCGGCCAACATCGGCTGGCGGGACGTGCCGGCCGAGGCGTTCGTGCCCTCCGGCGTCCCCGTGCGCCTCGGGCACGACGTCCGCACGGGCGGCCTGGCCGAGAGCGTGTTCGGCGCGGGGCGCGGCGTCGCCGACTTCCTCTTCCTGCCCATCGGCACCGGCATCGCCGGCGCGGTCGTGCTGCGCGGCGATCCGTACGGTGGGGCGCACGGCTGGGGCGGCGAGATCGGGCACGCGCCCGTCTGGCCCGCGGGGGAGAAATGCGCCTGCGGGCAGACCGGCTGCCTGGAGACCTACGCCTCCGCCTCGGCCCTCGCCCGCCGTTTCACAGTCCGTTCGGGGCGCACGGCCACCGCCAAGGAGGTGGTGGAACTCGCGGTCGCGGGGGACGCGGCGGCCGCCGAGGTGTTCGGCGAGGCGATCGAGGCCCTGGCCATCGCCCTCGCGTCGTACGTGCTGCTGCTCGACCCCGCGTTGATCGTCCTCGGCGGCGGCCTGTCGGAGGCCGGCGCGGCGCTGCTCGACCCCCTGAGGGAACGGCTGGCGGGACGGCTGACCTTCCAGGAGCCTCCGCCCCTGCGTACGGCCGCCCTCGGGACCCGGGCGGGCATGCTGGGCGCGGCCCTGCTGGGCTGGCAGGCGGCGGGGGAGCAGGACGCGGGAGCGGACTGGCCTATCGATGTGCTCAGAGGCGGGTCCGTGTCGTAAGGTGTAGACCGGTCCGGGCGGTTAGCTCAGCGGTAGAGCACTCGCCTTACAAGCGAGGGGTCACTGGTTCGAACCCAGTACCGCCCACCTGCGAAAAGAGCCCCGTCTCCCATCAGGGAAAACGGGGCTCGTGCCATTAACGTGCCATTAGCGAACGCAATCGATCTTGTTCAGTGACCACTCGCCTCGGCCGGTAGGACCTGTGTGATCTTGCCGTTCATGACGTCGGCGATCTTGTGGTCCGCCTCCGCCGTGCGGTGCTGGTAGATCATCGCGGCGCGCACGCTGTCATGGCCCATGCATGCCAGGTCGCGGAGAACTGCTTGGCGACCGCGTCGACCGCCGCCCGCGCAATGGCCCTCGGATGGGGTCATCACCAGGCGGCGTTCGGGGAGTCGCCCTCGCCGGGGTGCTCATCGGTCTTGATCGGCATCGGCGTGGTCGAACCATTGGCAAGATCGACTCGGAAGCCCCGCCATCGGTGCACGTAGAGCAGGTATCGGCCGGTTCCATCAAGGCTGAAACGGAGGGTGAGTGACGCGTCGGCTGGCGACGTCACCCGCGCGAGAACCCGCGGTTCCTCCCCACCCTCGATCGGTATACGCATGATGGCATGACCGGCCGAGCAGATCAGAGCCCTGCCATCGGGGGTATAAGCCACGGACTCCAGGAATGGCAGGTCGTTGCTCGGTTTGACGAGACGGGTGGCGGCCAGCAGATCGGATCCCTTCAAGCCGAGGTCGAGGACGCCGATGCCCCAGCCACCGACCACCAGTGCGATCCGCTGACCGTCCGGGGCCCAGGCCAGGCCGGTCACCACGGACGCTCGCATGCTCCAGTCGCGGCGCTGCCCGGTGGCGAGATCGACAACAGAGATCTTCGCTCCACCCGGGATGGAGGCGGCGTAGGCCAGTCTGGTGGCGTCCGGGCTCAGGGCGAGGATGTACCCGGCGCCCAGTGCGTCGCTCTCGAGTCCGGGGACGGGTATCGGGTCGCTCGGCGACCCGTCCTCGGCGAGGTGGACGCGGAAGAACCGGAGGGTAGAGTCTGGCCCGGTCCATCCGGACAGTACGAAGGTGCGGTTGTCGGGTGCTGCGGTTAGCACTTACCAGGAGGAGCGCACTCCTTCCGGCAGCGGGATGGCGGCCAGGAACTCTCCGGTTGTGGCGTCGTGCACGGCGGGCCGTACCGGAGTGAAGATTGCCGTCTTGGACTTATTCGGAAAGCGTGCGAGTGGAGCCCTCGCGGTGACAAAGAATCGCGGTGGGCCGGTGACCGGCAGGGGCGAAGAGGTCGCCATCGGCAGCGGCGGGGAAACGGCTGCGGAAATCTGACGATTGCGCGACTGTGGCGAGGAGAGATGGCAACGCTGACGGTGAGGACATCGCGCAAGCCGTAGAGGACGCCCGGTCCTTGAGCGAGACCCGCTCGTAGGCGTGATCCCCGCCGTTGTCGCCGCAGGCGCCCACCAGCGCCAGCACGAGTAAACCTGCCGTGGTGACACCTGCGCGTGGCAACATATGTAGATCATCTTGTGGTGTCGGATACGTCGTCAAGATCCAGAAATCGCATGCAGAGTAGGTATGGTATTGCGATCTGAGCGTCCGGTTCTGTTTGATCTGTGAAATTCCTAACGTTTCTGTCTACAAGCGATGGCAAGCAATCTCAGAGGCTGCAAGAGAGGGGCCGTACCAGCAACCTGGGGCTCCTCTTACGGCACTTCGCCTCTCATGCGGCTGCCCGGCCGAGCGAGCTCAGTCGCTCTCACGGTCCTCACCGACCTTATTTGGGCCGGGCTACGCCCAATACTTCTACCTTCGTCCTGCCTGACACCCAGACTGGAGGCATGAGCGCCATGCGCGAGGAACTGCACTACTGATCTTTAATTCGTGATGTCGACTCTTGTCCTCATGGCCAGGCCGGTCGGTGGGAGGCAGCCGTCGATGAGGTGGGGCCGGTACTGGATCTTCTTCAGGGCGCGCTTGATGACGCGGACGAGCTGGGGCAGGTCGGCGGCGGCGAGGTTGGCCAGGGCACCGCGTTTGAGCAGGGACCAGATGCCCTCGGTGGGGTTGAGGTCGGGGGCGTAGGCGGGGAGCTGGACGATGGTGAGCCAGTCGGCGTGCTCGGCGGCGAAGGTCTTCATCCCGGGCACCAGGTGCAGGTTCAGGTTGTCCCAGACCAGCACGATGGGCGCGCCGAGCTGGGCGTGGGCGTGCAGGATCAGGTCGCGGTAGTCCGTCCAGCCAAAGGTCTTGGACTCGCCCTTGCGACCCCGGTAGACGTGCAGGCGGTAGATCAGCCGGGAGCGTTCGCCGGGCTTGTAGCAGACCAGGGCGGCAATGTTCACCCGTCCGCTCCCGCGCCCGCGAACGTGGATCATCGGGGTGTGCCCGCGCCGGCCCCAGGTACGAGCGACAGGCGGCCTCAGCCCTTGACCGGCTTCGTCTTCGAAGCAGATCCAGGCGCCGTCGGCCGCCGCGGATCTTCCACCTGCGGCCAGACCTCCTTCTTCCACACCTCGATTGCGGCCTCGTCACGCTCGATCGCCCGCCGGGCGGGCCGCTGACAGGACCAGCCGTTACGCCGCAGCAGGTACCACACCCCCTGCAGGGTGTAGCCGATGTGGAACATCCGGCCGATCAGCGTCTTGATCCGTATCAGCGTCCAGCGCTGGTCGGCGAACCCGTGCGCCAGCGGCCCGCGTTGCAGTTCGGTCTCCAGCCGGGCGAACTGCGCGGGGCTGAGCCGGGGCAGCGCGTGCGGGCCTGCTGAGGCCAGCGCCGCCGTGCCGCCCTCGCGCCAGGCGCGCCGCCACCGCTCCACCGACCTCTGGGTGACCCGCAGCGTCTTGGCTACCGCCGCGTTCGTGACCCCCTGTGCGAACATCTCGGCTGCTCGCAGCCGTACCTGCTCGCGACGCCGCTGCTCCTGGGGGGTGAAGCCGCCGCCTTGGGCATACCGCACACCCTGGTCATACAGATCAGACCAGCCCTCGTCAGCTCACCGAAAAGACCCATTTAAGTTCCGTATCTCGTGGACCAGTTGCCGGAGTCAGAGCTACGCCCGGCTCTGGAGTTGATCCGTGGTCGTCTGGACGAGCCCGCCCCGGTGGAGCGTGACCTTCCGTTCTTCGCGTCGTTCGAGGCCGAGCCGGACCTTGCCGAGCGGCACGAGATGCCGCGCTCCGAGATGGGGCGCTGACACGGCCCCTACGGCACTGGTTCTCATCTCGATCTTCGCCAGGCAGTGGCCCCTGCTCGTGCCGCCCCAGTGGTCGGTGAGCCAGCCACGTCCTGGAGTCGCGCGTCGGCCCGCGGGCCAAATCACCTTCTCAAGTCCCGAGTTTGCCTGGGCCGCATCGAGCGCCTGTACATACACTGACGGCATGAGCGCGCAACCGCAGGAGTTCACTCCCGAAGGTCCCCTGCCGGAGAAGAACCTGCGTGCCATCCGAAGAGCGTTGGTCGTGCCACAGGACCGAGATGGGTTCGATGCAGGTCTTGACGTCGTCCTGGCTGAGGTCCGCGCCAGCTTGGACCTCGGTCGGTTGAGCGAGTTCATCCACACCTGGTGGCTGATCGCGTGTGACTCGGCCCAAGATCAGCAGGGCCGCAGAGACGCCTACGAGCGGGCCGCCCGCGTCCAGGAACTGGCTGACGCCGGCCAGTCGATCCCTCGAGGTGATAAGACGTGGCGCCAACTGCTGGCGGAGCGCGGGGTCGAGCGGTAGGTGTACTCGATCGTCGAGCCCGATCCCGTCGCTCAAGAACAGATCGCGGCCCTTCCCGAGTATGCCTTGCGGTATCTGGCCGGGGTACTGGACCTGGTTGAGCTGGAGCCCTGGGCGGGTGGACCGCAATCGCCGAGCAAGCCCGACGGCAACATGCGGGTCATGCCGTTTGGAGAGCGTGGGCTGGTGACCTATCTCGTCATGGAGCCCCAACGCGAGGTGTATATCGTTCGCGTGCAGTGGATCTAGTTTCTAGCTTGCCGGCAGGCGCGGCGCGCTGGGTGACCATCGCCGTGGACGAGCCTGGACGGCGGTGGACAACGGTGGACCGTACGCCAAGGTCAGGGCGGGTATAGGCGCTGGTCCCGCCCGTTCCCGGGCTGACCTACCAGCGAGGGGCCACTGGTTCGAACCCAGTACCGCCCACCAAGCCGTCGTCGCCAACGCGCTCCTGAGTCGAGGAACATCGGGAAGATGCGGGAATGCGAAACTGGCCGTATCTGACAGAAGATCGGAGCGGGGATGGACATGCGCGCGGAGGTGGAGTGGGTGGACTCGCGGCAGAGGCTGCCGGGGGACGGAATGCCCGTGGCCGCCGCGATCACGGGCCGTTTCGCGTCCGACGATACGGACGAGCGTGATCCGGACGCCGGACAGGAATTCTGGCTGGTGAGGCCGATGTACTTCACCACCCGTCACTTCGCTGAGGACGGGCGTGAGTACCGCGACTGTTTCGTCGACTCTGACGGTGTCGTCCGCCTGCCCTACGGCCGGGACCCTGACGAGCCGCGGGACTGTGACGATCCGATCACCCACTGGGCGGAACTGCCCACTCTGCCGGGCACGACCGTGCATTACCTGCTGGGTGAGAAGGCGGAGACCGCTCGCGCGAACGCCTTGGGCGAGGGAACGTAACGGCGTTCATCGGTCACATGCCTACCGACCGAGATCCCACATCACGACCTTCTCGGCTTTGCCGCCGGCAAGCACGACGGTGTGCCCGTTCACGTAGCCGAGTGCCATGACGATCAACCGATTGTGAGCTATGAGGGGCTCGCCGATCTGCCGTCCGTCGAGCAGGTTCCACACACGGATTTCGCCGCCCAGGGAGGCGGTCACCGCGATCGGGATGTCGCCGAGTCGCCCAGTGAGAATGTGGAGGACGCGCGTGCCGTGCCCTCGGAGAGCGGGCGTGAGTTTGCGACCGGTCCGCAGATCCCAGAAATAGACGCGACCGCTGCGTCTGGTGAGGACACCGGTCGTACAGCGTACGCGGGCCACCGCGATCGGGGATTCGCTGGAGCTGACCCCGCTCACCTCGCCGATGCGGCGGCCGCTCTGGAAATCCAGAATGCGGGTCGTTCCGTTCAGGCTGACGAGGAGAACCGGCCTGCCGTCGATTTCGGCCAGAGTCGTGAGCTGCAGTGGAGTGGTGGCACCGATCTTCACCGGGGCTCCGATTTCCGCACCCGTGACCGGGTCTTTTATCCATGCCCTGGCTCCGCTCCTGCCGAACAGCACGGTGCGATCACCGGCCCGGGTGACCAACGGCGCCGTCCTTTCGCCCCTGGCGAGAGCCTCCTCCAGGCTGGAGGCGACGAGATCCCGGAATCGTCCGCCTCCCGTTCGGTCCGCGACGACAGTGCGGTCACGCAGACGATCGGCCGGGATGCCGTCGAGGGAGCCGTAGGTGTCAGGGGGCGGAGCGGAGATTCTCTGTCCCGTGGCGAGGTCCCATTGGATCCTCCGGTCATCCCAACCCTGAGTGATCGCTACTGGGCGTCCGTTCGACTCGCTGACCGCGATCGCCAGAATCTCGTCGGTGTGACCGGGTGGGACGGTCGCGGCGAGCTGCCTCGCGGTGCCGAGGTCCCAGAGCCGGACGGTGTTGTCACCGCCTCCGGTCACCGCGATCGGCCGGCCGCCCAGTTCTCCCACGGCCAGTGAGACCTCGATGAAGGCCGGCCGCGAAAATCCGTAGGATTCGCCGCCCAGAGCACTGGGGGCCGGTGGATTGCCGGGCAGGAGCCCGATCTGCTCGCGCGAGACGGGGTCCCAAATGGAGACGCTGCCCGCGGGCCGGTTCACGGTCAGAAGGACGGTCTTCCCGTTCACCGTTGCCTTTCGCACAGTGGTGAAATCACCGTCGATTCCCGCGAGTTGTCTCCCGCTGGCGAGGTCGAAGAAACGGAGGGGATCCGGTCCCGGTTCGTTCTCGTCGCCGCCATCGTCGTTGACCACCGCGGTGAGCCTGCCGCGCAGAGTGACGAGTTCGAGCGCGTCAACTCCGTTGTCCTCTCCCAGCAGGATCCGCGGCCCGATCTCCCGCCCGGTCGCCGCATCGACCACGTGGAGCTCGTCGTCGGCGGTGACCTTCACGGGGCGACCGTGCAAGCGGCCGATCGCGGCACCTTTGGCATCGCCGCTGGTCACTGTCAGCGGTTGTCCCTGAAACCGCCCTACGGTGACTGTCTTCTCTGAGTGGCCCGCCTTGACGAACAGCGTGAGCGGGTGTCCCGGAAACAGACTCGTAGTGATCGCCCTGATCGGTCCACCGACCCTGACCGGCTCTCCGATCGGGGCGAGGGTGGGAAGGTCCCAGACACGCAGACTGCCCTCCTCTCCGGCGCTGACCGCGACGGGACGCGATCCCAGCAGGCCGATGGCCACACCGGTCACATTGGTGTGCCCGTCACCCCCGAGGGCCACCGGAGGCCCGAACGAGCGGGGAACAGGCGTCTTGGCCGTCTCCTCGCACGGTTTCGAGGCGTACGGCCATTTCGGCGGCCCAGCCGCTGACGCACGGAGCGCGGGTCCGGCCAGCAGCAGGCAAAGGAGCAGCGACAAAGGTCTGCGAACCACACTCACCCGCAACAGCTCCCCCAGGGACGGATGATTCGACGATCACTGTAGGGCTTTCCTCGGTTCAGTCGAGGAGTTCGACGTACCCGTCGGTTCCGTGGACGCGGATCCGCCGGCCGTCCCGGATCAGCCGGGTGGCCTGCTCCACTCCCACGACGGCCGGCAGGCCGTACTCTCGCGCGATCACCGCTCCGTGCGTCATGAGGCCGCCCACCTCCGTCACCAGTCCGGCGACGGAGACGAACAGGGGGGTCCAGCTGGGGTCGGTGTAGGTGGTGACCAGGATGTCGCCCGCATCGAGGTCGGCCTGCGCCATGTCCAGGACGACGCGGGCACGGCCTTCGACGGTCCCGGCCGAGACCGGCAGGCCCACCAGTGCGCCGGGCGGGGCGTCGTCACGCAGATACCGGCCGGTGACGGCCTCGCCGTCCGACGTGAGGACCCGGGGCGGCGTGAGCGCCTCGTACGACCGGAACGCCTCCCGCCTTTCCAGGATGAGTTCGGCGTCCACGTCGTCGGTGCGTACGACCTCACGCAGTTCCTCGAACCTGAGGAAGAAGATGTCGTCCTTCTCCCGCAGGACGCCGGACCGAACGAGGCGATCGGCCTCCCGCAGCAACGCCTGCTTGTAGACGAAGTAGCGGCTGACCATGCCGTACTTGGGATACTCCCGGTATCCGGCGAAGGTGCGGACGCGGTCGATCATCCGCTTGGTCTCCTCGGCCTTCTGCTCCCCGTCAGGCAGGGCGCGCAACCGCGTCAGCAGGTCCTCTTCTTTTCGTTGCGCCTCCTGGCGTCCTTGTTCGAAGCGTCGCTTGCCGGCGCCCGGCTCGAAGTTCCTGACGTTGCCGAGGATGCTGGGCACGAGCGTGGCGGGTCGCTCGCTCCAGCGCGTCCTGGTGATGTCGATCTCGCCCGTGCAGCGCATGCCGTACTCGTGGAGGTAGCTCCGGATGGCGTCACGTGCCTCCCGTCCGCCGGGCAGCCCGGTCAGCTCGTCGAGGAAGCCGTCTCCCTCCCGGCCTTCGTCCGCGACGCGCTGCAGGAACGCCACGACGTCCGCGTACGGCCGGATCGCGTCCGCGACGTCGAGGAGCGCCAGCCCCATCTCCGACGTGACGTTGTGGGGGACCGATTGCGTGAGCACGTCGGCCGCGTTCTTCTCGCCCAGCCACGTCTCGAGGTGGTCGTTGAGCCACCAGGCCGCCTCCATCCCCGCCATGATCACCTGGATGCTCCGCGGGTCGAACAGGACGCGCTTCAGCTCCGCGATGTCGGCCAGGATGAAGTCGAGCAGCGCCGGGCCGGAGAGGCCCTGGATCTCGCGCCGCAGGGTGGCGACGGACTCCTGACCGCGCCGGATCAGCTCGGTGACGACGGCGGGGTCGGTCTCGATCGGGGCGGGCGGGCCGCCGGCGGGCGCGCCGCCGGAGTCGTCGTCCGGAAGCGAGCGGAGGAAGTCGCCGCGGTCGACGACGCTCTGCAGCGCGTCCCGGATGAGCGGGTCGGATCTCCCCAGGGTCCCGATGAGGTTCGCGCGGCCGGCGGGTGTCGCAAGGATGGGAGCGACGTCGACGAACAACCGCCCGCCCGCCTCGTGCATCGGCCGGGGGGTCGTCAGCTGCCACAGGGAGAGTCCCAGCGGCTTCATCGCGTCGGTCATCATCTGCTGGTGACCGACGGAGACATAGAGGTGGTTGTCCTGGTCGTCGGTCACGGGGACGGGGAACAGGGTGGTGATCGGCCGGCTCTGGACGATGTGGAACTCGTCGCCGGCCAGGCACCATTCGATGTCCTGCGGCCGGCCGAAGTGCGCTTCGATCCGCCGGCCCAGCCGCACCAGGCGCACGACCTGCGCATCGGTCAGGGCCGGCCGCGTCTGCCGCTGCGGCTCGACCGGCACCTCCTGGGTACCGCCTCCCGGCGACGCCTGGACGAACCGCGGCTTGGCGGCGACGGTCGTGGCCACGACCTGGTCGTCGCGCACCGTGTAGACGTCGCCGGAGACCAGACCGGAGACGAGCGCCTCGCCGAGCCCCCAACCGGCCTCCACGGTGGCGATCTTCCGGTTCGAGGTCACGGGGTCGGCGGTGAACAGGATCCCGGCCGCGTCCGGGAACACCATCCGCTGGACGACCACGGCCATCCGCACCTTCCGGTGGTCGAAGCCGTTGCGGAGCCGGTAGGTCACCGCCCGTTCGGTGAACAGCGAGGCCCAGCACCGCCGGACGTGCCGGAGGATCTCCGCCAGGCCCACGATGTTCAGGTACGAGTCCTGCTGGCCGGCGAAGGACGCGGTCGGCAGGTCCTCGGCCGTCGCGCTGGAGCGCACCGCGTAGGAGGCGTCGTCCCCGAGCCGGGCGAGCGATTCGCCGATCGCCGCCACAAGATCGTCGGGCATCGCGACGCCTTCGACGACGCGGCGGACATCCGCGCTCAGGGTGCGGATCTCCGCGCGGTCGTCCGGCCGTACGCGGGACAGCAGGTCAAGCTGGGCGTCGATCGACGGCACCTCGGCCACGATCCGCTGAAAGGCGTCCGTCGTGACGCAGAAGCCGTCCGGCACGCGGATGCCGTCGATTCGCGACAGCTCGCCCAGATGCACCCCCTTTCCGCCGACTTCCGCGACATTCGTCGAGTCGATTTGCTGGAAACCCATCACGTAGCGCAATTCCGTCGCTCCATCGCTCGTCGGATCGGTTCGCGACGGGCAGTATGAAGCAATTTTTTGAGCCTCATGAGGTTCGCCGATCTGCTATACAGTGAAACTGGAGGGGAGTAGTGCGGCGCTTCGTGCGCGAACCCCGACATCCCCCCGGCACCGGGACTGAACTGCCGGCGTCGGCCCGTGGACATCCCCTAACGTGGCCCCGCTTGACCTTGACACAGTGATAAGGCCTTCACTGTGGCCAAGGAGGCGATCCCGATGACCACGCCAGAAGAGGACACGACCACGACGCGAGCTCTCCAGGGGCTGGAGAGCGGCAGCTCGTCGGTGCGGCTGCGGGCGGTGCTCGCGGTCGGCACGGCGCCGGACCCGCGGTTCGTCGGCAAGCTCGTCGAACGATGCGCGATCGAGCCCGATTTCTACGTGCGGGACATGCTCACCTGGGCGCTCACCCGCCACTCGCCGACGACGACGGTGCCGGCGCTCGTCGGCGAACTGCGCTCGGAGCGTGCGCAGGCACGAAGCCAGGCGCTGCACACGCTGTCCAAGATCGGGGATCGGCGGGCCTGGCCGGCGCTCACACGGGAGCTGCTGACCGACGGCGACGACGAGGTGGCGCGGAGCGCCTGGCGAGCGGCGGTCGTACTCGTGCCCGAAGGTGAGGAATCCGAGTTGGCCGGAGTGCTGGCGACACAGCTCGGACGCGGCGGGCGCGAGACGCAGCTGAGCCTCAGCAGGGCGCTGATCGCGCTCGGCGAGGTGATCACGCCGGTCCTGCGCGCCGCGATGACGAGCCGCGACCCTCGCGTGCGTCAGCACGCGAACGCCACGGAACGGCTGCTGCGCGATCCGGACGCGGGATTCGAGTTCGCGATCGAGGAGGCGAAGCGCGTCGCGGTCCTCGGAACGGGGGGCCAGGAGGGATGACAGGCCGTGTTGATCGGTGACGTGGCACGACGGTCCGGGGTCAGCGCCCGGATGCTCAGGCATTACGAGTCGCTCGGCCTGGTGCGGCCGACGGGCCGCACCGAGTCCGGTTATCGGGAGTACTCCGGCGAGGACATCCGGCGGATCTTCCATATCGAGAGCCTGCGGTCGTTGGGGCTGTCGCTGCGCGACGTCGGGCGAGCGCTGGACGATCCCGGCTTCGCGCCCTCGGAGCTCGTCGACGACCTCATCCGCCAGTCGCGGGAACGTATCGCGGCGGAGACGGAACTCCTCACGCGACTGCGCCGGATCGGTGCCGCGGGTCCCGCCGACTGGGAGGACGTCCTCCGAATCGTGGCGCTCCTGCAGGCCCTCGGGTCGGACAGCGCCGGGAAGCGCCAGCGCGCGGCCCTGTCCTCGGCCGAAGAGGTTCAGGTGCCGGTGGAGGCTCTGGTCGAGGCGGCGCTGAGCGAGACGGACCCGAACGTCGCCGGGACGCTTCGATGGGCTCTGGCGCGATCGGGCGACGGCGCGGTGGAACTCCTGGCGGAGGGCCTCGGCTCACCGGTGGCCGACGTACGGAAACGGGCCGTCCAGTCCATCGCCGAGATTCCGGACGGCGCGGCGACCGCGTCGCTGCGGGACGCCCTCACCAACAGCGACGTCGTGGTCCGCAGATGTGCGGCTCTGGCGCTCGGGGCACGTGGAGTGGCCGAAGCGGTCCCGACGCTCATCGACATGATCGTCGAGGGGGCGAACGACGTCGACGCGGCCGACGCGCTGGGCGCGCTGGCGAGTGATCCCGGACTGGCGGACCGGATCGCCACCGGGCTCGCCGGCCGCCTCGCCCATGGCGCCGCTGACCCGTCCGCACGTCTGCGGCTGGCGCAGGCGCTCGCGGACATCCCCGGGGCCACGACGTCACGCGCTCTCGCGGACCTGTCACAGGACGAGGACCGTGCCGTCGCGCTCACCGCGAAATACGTCCTCACGCTGCGCGACGAGGGGCATCGATAACGGCGGCGTGCCGATTCGTACCGCCCGCGCCCCGGTCCCCGTCCGGGCCCGACGAGATCACGCCCAGGACCGGCCATCGCCACGGTCGGCTCGGCCTGGCGCGGGAGCTTGCAGGGGCGGATTGGCAGGGGCGGCTCGTTCGCGTGAGCGAGCGGCTCACAGGTGGGCCAGCAGCGCGTCCAGTGGGCGCGGGACGCGATCGGGGTCCAGTGCCGCGACGAGCGGGCCCGCGTAGCGGATCTTGCGGCCGCTGCCTGCTCCCATGAAACGCCGTAGCTGGTCGTGCGTGCTGCGCCCGCGCCATCCGGGTTGCTTCTGAAGTGTCCTGAACGACCCGAGCTCGCCCCCGGCCTCGATGACGCGTTCCACCGCCGCGGTGCCGAGGGCGCGGATCAGCTCGTCTTCCAGGTCGGCCACGCACACGAAGAACCCGAGCGCCTCCAGATCGCTCCTGCCGAGACCGGACCCGAGACCGGACCCGAGACCGGACCCGAGACCGGACCCGAGACCGGAAGTGAGACCGGGCCCGAGGCCCGCGCGTTCGAGCGCCCTCCGGAAGGCGCCCTCTTCACCGGCGTCGCACAGGCCGGCCAGCCGCAGATCGCGTCCGGGAGGGCCGAACCTGCCGATGTACGTCCCGATGTTCGTGGCGCCGCCCATCGCCACCAGGGAGACGCCCTCGGCGGCGAGGTCCCGGCCCCGGCGGGCGGCCAGCGCCTCGACGGCCGACCTGTCGCTGATCCCTTCGACCAGGACCACGGTATGCGTGCGGGTCATCCGCTCAGCCTGGCACCTCATGCGGGGAGTTTCGTACCCATTTTTCCGGTGCGGGGCTCCCGCCGACCGCACGCGCGGGCGGACCGCCACCCGCCGTACGACGGGTGGCGGTCCGCCGGACGTCAGCGCAGCGCGGGCAGAACCTTCGCGCCGAAGGTGTCGATGAACGGCAGCAGGTCCTGGCCCACATGGTGCAGGTAGAGGCGGTCGAAGCCCAGATCGGCGTAGCCGCGCAGCCAGTCGATGTGCCGGTCGAGGTCGGCGGAGACGTTGACCACACCCCGCACCTGCTCGACGGTCACGTGCTCGGAGACCACGTCGAAGTGCTCCACCAGTTCCAGGTCCCAGGAGACCGGCGGGCCGAAGACGTTGCTGCGCCACTGGTCGTGGGCGATCGCCTCCGCCTCCTCCTCGGTCGGCGCCCAGCTCAGGTGGACCTGCAGGCAGACCGGCCCGCGTCCGCCCGCGTCGCGGTACGCCGAGATCATCTCGCGCAGGTGGTTCTCGGGGGCGTTGACGGTGACGAGGCCGTCCGCCCACTCCGCGCACCGGGCCGCCGTACCGGTGCTCACCGCCGCGCCGATCAGCGGCGGCGGGGTGTCCGGGCGGGTCCACAGGCGGGCGCGGTCGACGGTCACCAGGCCGTCATGGGTGACCGTCTTTCCGTCGAGCAGGTCGCGGATGACGTCCACGCACTCGCGCAGGCGGGCGTCGCGGACCTCCTTGCGCGGCCACTGCTCGCCGGTGATGTGCTCGTTGCTGTACTCGCCGCTGCCGAGCGCGGCCCAGAACCGGCCCGGGAACATCGCCCCGAGGGTGCCGATCGCCTGGGCGACGATCGCCGGGTGGTAGCGCTGCCCGGGGGCGTTCACGACGCCGAAGGTGAGCCCGGTGGCCTGCAGGGCGGCGCCGAGCCAGGACCAGGCGAAGGCCGACTCGCCCTGACGTTCGCTCCAGGGAGAGAAGTGGTCGGAACACATGGCGCCGTCGAAGCCGGCACGCTCGGCGGCGATCATCGCGGTGAGAAGGTCGGCGGGCGGGATCTGCTCGTGGGAGGCGTGGATTCCATACTCCGTCATGCGCCGCGCTGCTACCCCGGTGGAGCCCGGCCCAACCGCCGCCGGGGCCATTCTGGGCTAACCGGCCATACCGGCCGTACCGGCGGAGACGGCTGAGCCGCAGCCCGGCCGCCGGTCTTCCCGCCTGCTTCGCGCCGTCCTCTGCCGCAGGCGGCGCCCAGTGCGGCGGTCAGACCGGCTGCGGGCCGGTGTCCTCCGCGCGGAGAACATCGTCGGCCATCTGGTCGTACTTGGCGACGCGTGCCCTCCCGGTCTCGCCGAGCTGCTCGACCACCGCGGCGATCAGGGTCTCGATGAGCGCCACCGCGGGGGTGAGCGAGTCGAACGGCGACGGCGAGCGCACCTGGCCCGGCAGCACCACGTCGGCCACCGCCGCGGCCGGGGACAGCCACGGATCGGTGAACAGGATGATCTTCACGTTGCGGGCCGCCGCCGCGCGGGCGAAGGCGATCGACTCGCGCTGGTAGCGCCGGTAGTCGAACAGCACCAGCACGTCGCGCCGGCCCATGTCGAGCAGGTGCACCGCGTGGTCGGCCGTGGAGCCGCTGATGTAGGTGGCGTTCGGGCGTAGCTGGTGCAGGTGCGCGATGAGATAGTGCGCCAGGATCGTGCTGAACCGGCCTCCGGCCGCCGACACGCGGCGGGCGGAATCGGCCAGTAACTCGGCCGCCTTGACCAGCTCGCCCTCGGGGAGCTGGTCGAAGGTCATCGCGGTGGCCTCCAGCAGCACCCGGCGGGAACGCCCGAGCACCCCGGCGTCGTCGTTCGCCTCGCCGTCCTCGCCGACCGGCTCGTCGTACTGGGTGAGCGGGGAGGAGTAGCGCTGCTGGGTCTCGCGCTTGAGCACCTGCTGCAACTCCGGATAGCCCTGGAACCCCAGCCGGTAGGCCAGCCGCAGCACCGTGGCCGGGCTGGACTGCGCCAGCGTGGCCACGGTCGTGAGCGGCTCCAGCCCCGCAGTGGGGTAGTTGGCCAGCAGCGCGCGGGCGACGCGCTGCTCGGCCCGCGGGAGTTGCGGAAGCGCGTCGCGGAGCTGGGCCGCGACGGTACGCGGCTCTGTCGGGCCGGGCACGCTGCCTCCTTCGGCATAACCGGTCACCACGGGTCGCCGGCTCGGCGGAGCCCTGCGCCGCCCGGTCGCACAAGGGATCCTCGCACGGACGGGAGGACGGTGCGATCGGCGATCATCCGGTCTCCGCCAGGCCGCACCAGTTTATCGCGGTGATCGCGTAGGTCTTGGCCGACTGCACGAGCTGGGCGATCTCGACGTACTCGTTCTCGGCGTGCGCCGTGTAGCCCACGCCGGGGCCGTACACCAGGCCGCTGATCCCCTTGCGGTCCATCCAGGTCAGGTCGCACACTCCCATGAACCCGCTGGTCACCGGGGCCTGCCCGGCCGCGGCGGCGTGGGCGTGGGCCAGCGCGGCGCCGATCGGCGCGTCGGCGGGCAGCGCGTACGGCGGCCACAGCAGCTTCCAGTCGAACACCGGCGGGTGGGCGCGCAGCCACGGGTCCTGGCGGCAGGCGTCGGCGACCCGCGACTCGATCTCGGCCATGACCTCCTCGTTGGAGCGGTCCGGGTGGTGGTAGACGCAGTACTCCACGCTCAGTTCGTCGGCCAGGAAGAACGGCACCAGGATGCCGGACGGGTTGGCCCGCAGCACGCCGGGCAGCAGGTTGAAGTAGCCGGGTGGGAACAGCGGGTGCCTGTCGTGCCGGGCCCACTCGTCCTCCAGCGCGCGCAGCGCCTGGTAGACGATCCAGAACTTGTCCACCGTGTTGACGCCCAGCGCGTCGCCCTCCAGCGTGGGATGCACGGTCATGCCGCGCAGCCCCGAATGCGCGGTCTTGCCCTCCATGGTGATGGAGAACCACAGCAGGCCGGGCGTCACCGGCACCGACGCGGGCAGGGTGCCGGCCTGGCCGGAGGGCTCGCACACGATCGCCGCGTCGGCCCCGAACCCCGCCTCCAGCACCGCCGTGGTGCCGGCCTCGTGGTCGCCGACCTCCTCGCCGACGACCGCCTGCAGCACCAGGTCGCCGGCGAGCCGCACGCCCGCGCGGCGCAGCGCGACGGCGGCGTACGCGGCGGCGACCAGGCCGCCCTTCATGTCGGTCGCCCCGCGCCCGATGACGGTGTCGTCGGTGACCACCGCCCGGAACGGATCACCGTTCCACCGGTCGAGCCTGCCTGCCGGTACCACGTCGACGTGCCCGTTGAGCAGCAGCGAGCGTCCGCCGCCCGCGCCGGGCACGACGCCGACCGCGTTGTCCCTGCCACGCTCCACGGTCACATTGGTGACGTCGGCGCCCGCCTCGGAGTAGAGGTGGGCCAGCAGCGCGCTCATGTCGCCCTCGGCACCGACCACCTTGTCGTACTCCTGGCCGGGATAGCGGGGGTTGACGCTGGGCACGGAGATGGCGTCGGCGAGGCTGGCCACCATGCGGGTGGCCAGGCCGTCCACCTCGTCGAGCACCCTGCGGGTGACGTCGCCGTCCTGGCTGTTCATCGCTTCTCCTTCACTGTGGTCGGGGTGGGGGCCGCTGCGCCGGCGCGGCGGAGCGGGGGGACGGGCAGGGAGCGGGCGAGGCCGGCCAGACCCTTGGGCGCGACCCACAGGACCACCAGGATGAGCATGGCGATCGCGATGTCCCGCCAGGCGCCGGCGTCCTGCAACGCGTCGGCCACCACGGTGACCACGACGGCGCCCGCGATCGGGCCGTACACGCTGCCGCTGCCGCCCAGGAAGATCATGCTGAGCAGCAGGGTCAGGTAGCCGAAGCCGAACACGTCGGTGCTGACCACGCCGTTGAGGAAGGCGTTGAAGCCGCCCGCGACCCCGGCCACCGCCGCCCCGATCATGAAGACGATCAGATGCTGCCGCACGCGCGAGACGCCGCGGCTGGTGGCCAGTGCCTCGTTGTCGCGAATGGCCAGCAGCGACAGGCCGAGCGTGGAGCGGGTGATGAGCCGCACCAGGAGGGTGGCGGCGAACAGCAGCGCCGCGCCCAGGTAGTAGTAGCCGACGCGGCCGTCGGCGCGCAGGCTGGTCTCGCCCAGGGTCAGCCGGGGGATGCCGACGATGCCGTTGGAGCCGCCGGTCAGCCCCGCCTGGCCGAGCACCAGGTAGATACAGAGCTGCGAGAACACATAGGTCGCCAGGCCGACGTAGATGCCGCGCAGCCGCAGCACCGGCAGGAAGGCGACCAGCGAGGCCAGCACGGCCGAGACGCCGGAGATCGGCAGGGCCAGCCAGGGGTCGATCCCGGTCCGCGTGGCCAGGATGCCCGTGGTGTAGGCGCCCACCCCGAAG
Source organism: Microbispora amethystogenes (assembly GCF_016863015.1). Taxonomy (GTDB): domain Bacteria; phylum Actinomycetota; class Actinomycetes; order Streptosporangiales; family Streptosporangiaceae; genus Microbispora; species Microbispora amethystogenes. The sequence continues at coordinate 192,621 of NZ_BOOB01000014.1, forward strand.
AAGGCGATCTGGGCGAAGTTGAAGATTCCGGCGAAACCCAGGGTGAGGTTCCAGCCCTGGGCGAGCATGCCGTACATCGTGATCAGGATCAGTAGCAGGCGGGTGTGCGGGTCGGTGAAGACCATGGGAAGGACGAACAGCACGATCGCGTAGAGCGTCCATCCGGACCAGGCGCGCGCGTTTCCCATGGCGCTCATGCGCTCCTCACCTGACTGCGCAGCAGACCCTCGGGCCGGGCCAGCATGATGACGATCATGGCGAGGAACACCAGGACCGGGCTCCACGAAAGCCCGAAGTAGTAGGTGGTCACCGCCTCCAGCAGGCCGATGGCGTACGCGCCGGCGATGGTGCCGCCGAGGCTGCCCGCGCCGCCGAAGGCGAGCACCACGAAGGCACGCAGCAGCGGATCGTCGCCCATGCCCGGCGAGATGAACCGGATGCTGCCCAGAAGCACCCCGGCCACCGCGGCCAGCCCGATCGCGACGATCACCACGAACAGGTAGACCCGGCGGGGTGAGATGCCCAGGAGCTGGGCGTGCTCGCGGTTCTGCTCCAGCGCCCGCACCGTCAGCCCGATGCCGGTGCGCTTGAGCACCAGCGCCAGCAGGCCGACCAGTACAGGCGCCAGCACGATGGTGACGAGCTGGGTGCCCTCGGCCACCGCGCCGCCCAGCTCGACCCTGGCCGAGCCGAGCCGCGGGATCTGTTTGATCTCCGGCCCCCACAGCAGCAGCGCGCCGCTCTGCAGCAGCATGGTGGCGGCCAGCGTGGCCACCATGACCAGCATGTCGCCGTTCGGGCGCCGGATGAACGGGCTGACCAGCAACAACTCGTAGACCACTCCGACCAGGGCCATCGCCAGCACTCCGCCCACCAGGGCGATGAGCAGGGGCAGCCCGGCGCGTTCCAGCAGCGTCCAGGACAGGTACGCCCCGAACATCAGCAGCGCGCCGTGCCCGAAGTTGAACACCCGCAGTGTGGACCAGATCAGCGTGAGCCCCGCCGCCATGAGCAGGTAGAGCCCGCCCAGGACGAGCGTGCTGGTCAGGATGGCGCTAATGCCGCTCATCGGCGGACCCTCCGAGGAAGAGCGACATCATCTCCTCGCGGCCGACCGAAGCGTCGGAGGCGCCGCTGTGCACGATGTCACCGTGTAGCACGACGTGGTAACGGTCGGTGAGAGCGAGTACGAGGTCCATGTCGCCGTCCACGAGGATGATCGAGGCCACCTCGGCGCGGATGCGCATGATGCACTCGCTCAGCTCATGCTTGACTTTCGGCGACAGGCCCAGCGTGGGCTCGTCCAGGATCAGCAGGGTGGGCCGGGCCATCAGGCCCATGCCCAGGCTGGCCATCTGCCGCTCGCCGCCGCTCAGGGTGCCGGTGAGCTGCCCGCGGCGCTCCTTCAGGCGGGGAAAGACGGAGAAGACGTGCTCCAGGCCCTCCCGCCAGTTCGCCGCGTGCCCGCTGGCGGCGGCCGACAGGCGCAGCGCCTCCTCCACGGTGAGGTGCGGGAACAGCCGGGAGCCCTGGGGGATGTGGACCAGGCCGCGGCGGACCAGGGCGCGGGGCGAGTCGCCCCGCGTGTCGCGCCCCGCGTAGGAGATGGTGCCGGAAGCCGCCCGGTGCAGGTTGGACACGCAGCGCAGCAGCGTGGTCTTGCCGTGGCCGTTGGGACCCAGCAGTCCCACGGCCTCGGTCTCGCCGACGAGCAGCGAGATCCCGCGCAGGACGGTCGAGTGGCCGTATCCCGCGCTCAGATCGGTCACGGTCAGCAGGTCGCTCATCGCCCGCCCCCCGGCCCGAGGTACGCCTCGACGACGCGGGGGTCGGTGAGCACCTCGGCGGGGGCGCCCGTCACGATCACCTTGCCGCTGTCCAGCACGGCCATCCGTCCGGCCAGGGCCTCCAGCACCGACAGGACATGCTCGATGATCACCATCGTGGTGCCGGTGGCGTGTATCCCGGCCAGCAGCCGGATCAGTGCCTCCTGGTCGGCGGGGTCCAGCCCGGCCGCGGGCTCGTCGAGCAGTAACAGGGAGGGCCCGCTCACCAGCGCGCAGGCGATCATCAGGCGCTTGCGGTCGATCAGCGACAACCCGTCGGCCGGCCGGTCCCAGTCGCCGCCCAGCTCCACCCGTTCCAGGGCCTCGGCGCAGCGAGCCCGGTCCCAGCGTGCCGTGCGCCCGGCGCCGCCGTAGGCGGATCCGACGCGTACGTTGTCCCGCACACTGAGCGACTCGAAGACCGCCTCGGTCTGGAAGGTGCGCTTGAGCCCGGCCTTGGCGATCCAGCGCGGCGAGCGGTTCTGCACCTCCTGCCCGTCAAAGATCACTTTTCCGGAGTCGGGCCGGATCGGGATGCCGGTCAGCAGGTTGAACAGCGTGCTCTTGCCCGCGCCGTTGGGGCCGGCCAGGCCGAAGACCTCGCCGCGGCGCACCTCGATGGAGACCCTGTCCACGGCGAGCAGGCTGCCGAAGGACTTGGTCACCTCCTCGGCGGCCAGCAGCACGGGCGCGGTCATGACGCCTCCGGTCCGCGCCAGTCGCCCTGGGCGAGGAACCCGCCGTCCACGGGCATCAGCACGCCGGTGACGAACGACGCGGCCGGGGAGACGAGGAAGGTCACCACGGCGGCGATCTCGCCGGTCGAGCACTGGCGGGCGATCGGCTGGCGGGCGGCCGCCGCCTCCCGCTGCCGGAGCGCCTCCGCCGCGTCGCCGGGGCTCAGCAGGCTGCGCGAGTCGCCCATGTCGTTGTCGACGTAGCCCGGGAGCACGGCATTGACCCGGATGCCCATCGGGCCGCCCTCGACGGCGAGCTGCCTGGTCAGGTTGGAGATCGCGCCCTTCGACGCGGAGTAGGCGGGGAAGGCGGGCAGGCCGGTCACCCCGAAGATGGACGACAGGTTGACCACCGCGCCGTGGCCGCCCCGGGCCAGCAGCGGGAACGCGGCCCTGCTGCACAGAAACGTGCCGGTCACGTTGACGTCCATCACCCGGCGCCACTCGGCGACCGGCACGCCGGTCACGCCGCCGCCGCTCTCGGCCACTCCGGCGTTGTTGACCAGGATGTCCAGCCCGCCCAGCTCCCGCTCGGCCCGGGCGACCAGCGCGGTCACCTCCTCCTCGGAGGAGACGTCGGCGCGCTGGAAGACGCAGCCGGGCCCGTCGCTCCCGCTCAGCTCGTGCGCTGTGCGCTCGCCGCGCCCGGCGTCCACGTCCGAGATCATCACCTGGGCGCCCTCGTCGAGCAGGCCGCGCGCGACGGCCGCGCCGATCCCGCCCGCGGCGCCGGTCACCAGGGCCCGCCGGCCCGCAAGAGTGCTCCTCGCCATCCGCGATATCCCCTCAGTCCGTTGGAAGTGATGCTGTGCCGTCGTGGCAGACGCCCACGCCGTGGGGCTTCATGCGATCGACGCCGGGCGTCCAGCCCGTCCCGTCGCGGCGCGCGATGCCGTTGGGGCGGGCGAAATGCCAGGTGGTGGGCTCCTCGGCGACGACGTGCACGTCGTGTCCGGCCGCCGCCAGGTCGGCGGCGGCCCGCTCCTCGCGGCGATCCAGCCAGACCCGCGTGCCCTCTGCGTGCAGCCGGGGGGCGTCCACCGCGTCCTGCAGGGTGGCGCCGTCGCGCCAGCGGGCGATGATCTGGGCGACGGCGGAGATGATCCGCCGTCCGCCCGAGGCGCCGAGCACCGCCTCGCCGCCGGGGCCGGTCACGATGACGGGGCTGACCGCGCTGAGCCCGGCGGCCCCGGGGGCGATGCTGGTCACGCGGCCGGGGCGCGGGTCGAAGTACATCATCCCGTCGTTGAGCACGACGCCGGTCTCCGGCTCCACCATCCGAGAGCCGAACAGGTCGAGCACCGTCTGGGTGAGCGAGACCGTCATGCCGCGGCCGTCCACCGCCGACAGGTGCGAGGTGCAGCCGGCCCTGGCGGGGCCCGCGAGCGGCCGCCGCGCGGTGCCGCGCCCGGCGGTCCACTCCGCGACGACCTCCTCGGCGTGCTCGGCGCCGGCCAGGCGCGCCCACGCCGGATCCTCCTCCCCGGTGCCCACCTCGCGCAGCCGGTCGTCGAAGGCGCGGGACAGGGCGCGCGCCCACAGGCGGGGGCCCCGGTCCAGGCCGGCCCGGCCCGCCGCCTCGACGATCTGCAGCGCCTCGGCGACGCTCACCACACCGGTGGCGAGCGGCCCGTACATGCGCAGCGGGCCGACCGCCACCGGCTCGATCTCGGCCTCGGCGGCCTCGTAGCCGGCCAGGTCCTCCTCCCGCAGCGCGCCGCCCGCCGCGCCGGTGAACGCGGCGATCGCCCGCCCGGCCCGGCCCCGGTAGAACGCCTCGGAGCCGCCCGCGGCGATGTCGCGCAGGGTCGCGGCCAGGCGGGGCTGGACCAGCGGGTCGCCCGGCCCCTGCGACGGGCCGCGCAACGGCAGCCCGCCGGGCAGGAACAGCGCCGCACTGTCCGGGTACGCCCGCAGTGCGCGGGCCTCGGCGCAGATCGCCGAGGAGGCGAACCAGTTGGTCTCGTGGCCCTCCTCGGCCAGTTCGATCGCGGGGGCCAGCACCTCGGCCAGCGGCAGCCGTCCGAAGCGGGCGTGCGCCCGGCACAGCGCGGCGACCGCTCCCGGTGTGCCCACCGACAGCGGCCCGGCGATGTTGGCCCCGCCGCGCACGGCCGGCCAGCCGTACAGGCCGGCCGTGTCCGCGCCGGCCGCGAGCGGGAACATGTCCGCCCTGGCCAGGCCGGGCGCCCGGATGGGACCGCAGACGGTGGTGGCGGTGCGCGCGCCCGGCTCGCGCACCACCAGCCAGGCGCCGCCGCCGATCCCGCTCATGAACGGCTCGACCACGCCGATCGCGAAGGCGGTGGCGACGGCGGCGTCCACGGCGCTGCCGCCGGCCCGCAGCATCAGGGCACCGGCGTGGGCCGCCCGCGGGTCGGGAGCGGTGACCATGCCGCCGGACGCGGCGCCCCGGTCAGCCACGCCAGGCATCGGCGATCTCGCTGAGGGTCGCGAACCACACGTCGCCCGCCTCCAGCATCCGCTCGATCAGCCCTTCCAGGACCAGCAGATGGTGCGAGCGGCCGATCGTCTGCGGGTGCATGGTGAGCACGTACACCGCGCCCGGCACCCGTTCGTGGGCGTACTGGAAGATGGTGTGCCAGCGGTCCTCCATGTCGCGGTGCGGTCCGAGCGCCGAGACACCCGCGACGTACTCCACCGACGGCCAGTCGTCGAGGTACCACGAGACCGGGATCTCGATGATCCGGCTCTCGGGGCCGAACTCGTTGGCCGACTCGTAGTTGAGGGTGACCCGGCGTGGCCGGTACAGCTCGAACTCCCGGCCCATCAGGGAGCTGTCCCAGTCGAAGCCGAACTCCTCCAGCAGGTCCAGGGTGGTCTCGGAGAAGTCCCACGCGGGGGAGCGATACCCGCGCGGGCGGCGGCCCACGATGCGCTCGTGCTGGCCGAGCGCCACCTCCATCAGCCGCCGCTCCTCGTCCGGCCCGAGGCTCGGCACCACCTCGTGGTAGCAGCCGTGCGCGGCGATCTCGTGCCCCGAGGCGAGTATCTGCTCGATGCGGTGCGGGAAGGTCACCAGGTCGTGGCCGGGGGTGGCCCAGGTGGCCGGCAGGTCGTGGCGGCCCAGCAGTTCCAGCAGGCGGGGCACGCCCTGCTCGGCGCCGAAGTCGCCGCGTGACAGGTAGGACGGTGAGGTGCGGCCCACCGTGCCCATCCAGGGCGAGTGCGCGTCGAAGTCGAAGGTCAGCGCCACCGCCATCCGCTTGCCCGGCGGCAGCGTCAGAAGGCTGTCGGTCATGTTCGCGTCCCTCCCGCCGGTCACTTCATCCACGGCGGCAGCCGGAAGGTACCGGTCTTGTACTTCTCCGGAGCGATCAGGACCTTCTTCTCGTCCTGGAACTGGAAGGACTGCAGCGGGACGAAGTCATCGCCCTGCTTCGCCAGGTGGGTGGCGGGGTCGAAGGCGATCCGGCCGTTGGCCTGCTCGGTGTCGCTCGCGCCGATCGCGGCGCCGACCGCCTTGGCGTCGTCGGGGTCGCCGACCTTCGCGAGCGCCTCGGCGTAGATCATGATCTCGGAGTAGGTGAGCACGCCCTGCGGGTCGACCTCCTCGGTGCCGTACGACGCCTTCCAGTCCTTCTTGAGCTGCTCGGACGGCGCGTAGTTCGGCGAGGGCACGAGCCCGGCCAGGTTGTTGAAGAGCACGCCGTCGGCCTGCTGCTTGGTCAGCTCGAAGAACTGGGGCTGGTTGGGGCCGTACTGCAGGAAGACCAGCGACTTGGTGGGATTCTGCAGGAACTGCCGCATGAAGCCGGCCTCGTTGGCGACCTGGTAGTCGGTGTTGACGATGAAGTCGGGGTCCGCTGAGCGGATCTTGCCGATCACCGTGCCCCAGTCGTTGACCGCGCCGAAGGGCACCTTCTCCTGCCCGGCGATCTTCCAGCCCTTGCTCTCGAAGGTCTTGACCAGGCCGTCGGCGATGCTCTCGCTGTAGGGGTTGTCGGAGCGGACCAGGAACACGGTCTTGGAGCGCGGCTTCCACAGGCCCTGATCGGCCCAGGACTCGGCCAGGGTCACCGGTTCGACGCCGTAGGCGTCGTAGTTGGGGGTGACCGACCAGACGGTGGGGTACTTGGCGGGGTCCTTCTCGATGATGGTCTGGGTCTGGGCGGTGTTGCCGCCGATCAGGTAGATCTTCTCGGCCGCGGCGAACTCGTCGATCTCGAAGTTGGAGGTGGAGGCGTACCCCGTGACGACGGCCTTGACCGACTCGTCGTCCACCAGGGTCTGCACGCCCTTGGTGACCGCGTCGTTCGACTGGCCCTGGACGTCGACGCTCTTGAGCTTGAAGGTGTACCCCGCGACGCCGCCGCGCTCGTTGAGCTGCTTGATCGCCAGTTCGGCGCCCTGCTGCATGCCCTTGCCGTCGGAGGCGGAGCCGCCGGTCAGGGGGGCCAGCAGGCCGATCTGGATCTCCCCGCCGCCGGCTTTCCCCGTGGACTCGCCCTCGGACGCCGGGGCGGTGGAGGAACAGGCGGTCATCGTGGCGAGGGCGCCCGCGGTCAGCAGTGCTGCCGCGGCCCGGACGGGTGGGATGCGAAGGAAGGAAGGACGGGCCACGGGGAACCTCTCTGCGTGATCAGGGCTGAGTTGATCGGAAGCCGGCCGGACGGAGGAGGGGCCGGACCGCGTACGGGACGACTACTTGTCTGTTTTGCACCGTTCCGTCACTTCGGGCAATTGAAATGTATGTTGCATCTATGGTTGAAGGCTATGTTTGTAAAAAATCTGTTACTCCTCTGGCATGGACCGGTAGGTCTGTGACCTCCTGCGACGGGTCTCAGCTCGGCGGCAGGGGAGTGCCGGCCAGGAATCCGCCGTCCACGTCCAGGACGCTCCCCGTGATGAAGGAGGAGCCGGGATCGGCCAGGAACAGGCAGGCTCGCGCGACCTCCGCGGGGGTGCCCATGCGGTGCACCGGTTGCCCGGCGACGAGCGTCGCGATGTACTCCGGGGCGAGCGCCGCGGTCGCCGGTACCTCGATCAGGCCGGGCGCGACGGCGTTGACCGTGGTGCCCGACGGCGCCAGCTCCAGCGCGAGGACCTTCACCAGCATCTCCAGGCCGGCCTTCGAGGCGCAGTAGTGCGCGGCCCCCACGCGCGCCGACCTGGCCGCTCCGGAGGAGATCGCGATGATCCTGCGCCCGGCCCCCGTGGCACCCGGCGTTCGGGCGAACTCGCGCGCCGCGAGCATCACGCCGCGGACGTTCACCGCGAACACCTCGTCCCACTCGGCCGGATCCATCTCCGGCAGGGGAGTGTTCGGGTAGACGCCGGCGCAGGCGACGAGGGTGTCCAGACCGCCGTGCCGGGCCGCCGCCTCCGCGGTCGCGGCCGCCACCGACGCCGGGTCGCGCACGTCCATCCGCACCCAGCTCACACCGGACAGCCCGGCGGCCGTCTCCGCCGCCCGGGCCTCGTCGACGTCGGCGATGACGACCTTCGAGCCCGCTTCCCGGAAGGCCGCGGCGACGCCTCTGCCGATGCCCTGGGCGCCGCCCGTGACCAGCGTCACGGTGCTGGCCGGCTCTCCGCCGGGCGGTGCCGTGCTGTTGGCCATGAAACGCCTCCCTGCCTGAGACGGCGCCGTCGCCACCCGCGTGACCTGGGCTTATTCCGTCAGGCCTGGCAGGCTACACGCAGAATAAATTTCATTTCAATCCCTTGACTCAACTTCTGAACCATATGTTTCACTAGGTCGGCCGGGACGCGACGGCCGGCCCGGCATGGAGAGGAGAGCCGATGACGACCGGGACCGCTTTCGTGGCGACCTGCGACCTCGCGGCCCAGGTGCGAGGCCGGGCGATCCCGGTGGCACGGCTGGCGCGGACGTTGGCGACGGGGGTGGGCTGGGTGCCCGCCGACCTGGCGTTGACCTGTTTCGGCCACCTCGCCGACGACAACCCGTTCGGCTCGACCGGCGACCTGCGCCTGCTGCCGGACCCGGCCGCCGGCGTGGACATCCCCGCCGACGGTGACGTGCCCGGCATGCGCCTGCACCTGGCCAACCAGACAGGCATGGACGGCGCCCCCTGGCCGGGCTGCCCCCGCGGGTTCCTCACCGCCGCCCTGCGGGACCTGCGCGAGAGCACAGGCCTCGAGATCCGCGCGGCCTTCGAGCACGAGTTCATGCTCGACGGGCCCGACGACGAGGCGCCGTTCTCCTTCCAGCGGCTGCGCGCGGCCGAGCCGTTCGGCACCGACCTGGTCGCCCTGCTGGAGAGCGCCGGCCTGGAGCCGGAATGCTGGCTGCCGGAGTACGGCCCCGGCCAGTTCGAGATCACCTTGCGCCCGGCCTCCGCCCTGGTCGCCGCCGACCGCGCCGTCGTGCTGCGCGAACTGGTCCGCGACCTGGCGCGGCGGCGCGGACGTCACGCCACCTTCGTCCCGATGGCCGACCCCGGCGGCGTCGGCAACGGCGTCCACGTGCACTTCTCGCTGTGCGACCAGGACGGCACCCCGGTGATGTACGACGCCGCCGCCCCCGGCCGCCTCTCCGCCGTCGCCGCGAAGTTCGCGGCCGGCGTCCTGCGCCACGCCGCCGCGCTCGTGGCGGTCACCGCGCCCAACCCCGTGTCCTACCTGCGCCTCACCCCGCACCGGTGGAGCGCGGGCGGGGTGTTCCTGGCCGAGCGCAACCGCGAGGCGCTGCTGCGGATCACGCCCACGGTCGAGATCGGCGGAGCCCGCCCGGCCCCGCAGCTTCACCTGGAGTATCGTGCCGCCGACGCCACGGCCAACCCCTGGCTGGTGCTCGGCGTCCTGGTCCGCGCCGGGCTGGCCGGGCTGGCCGAGGACGAGCCCGCCCGAGTCTGGCCGGAAAGCGCCACGGAGGCCGACCTCGCCGGCGAGCCCGCGCTGCCGGCCTCGCTGACGCGGGCGCTGGCCGCGCTTGAGAAGGACGAGGTGGCCCGGGGCTGGTTCCCGCCCGAGCTTCTCGAGGCCTTCCTGGCCGTGCGGCGCGCGGAACTGGCCGAGGTCGCCGAGCTTTCCCCCGCCGAACTCTGCCGTAAGGTCGCCGATGTCTACTGAGCCCCGCCTGGAGGACGTGGTCGCCGCGCTGCCGCTGGTCGACCACCACGTGCACGGCGCCTCCGCCGCCGACCTCGACCGGCCCGCCTTCGAGACGCTGGTCACCGAGTCCGACCGGCTGATTCCGCCGTTCATGACGCAGTTCGACTCCCAGATCGGCTTCGCGATCCGCCGCTGGTGCGCCCCCGTACTCGGGCTGAGCGCGCACGCCTCGCCCGAGGACTACCTCGCCCGCCGCGCCGAGCTGGGCGCGGCCGAGGTCAACCGGCGGCTGCTGCGGGGCAGCGGCATCGGCCGCTTCCTGGTCGAGACCGGCTACCGCGGGGAGGACGTGCTGGGCGTCGCGGGCATGGCCGAGGCGTCGGACCGCCCGGCCGCCGAGATCGTGCGGATCGAGCGCGTGCTCGAAGAGGTCGCCGCCACGGGGGTGAGCGCCGCCGAACTGCCCGGTCGGTTCCGTGAGGAACTGGCCGCCCGCTGCGCGGGCGCGGTGGGGTTGAAGAGCATCGTCGCCTACCGGTACGGCTTCGCCTTCGACCCCGAGCCGCCCTCGGAGCGCGAGGTCGTGGACGCCGCCGGACGCTGGCTCGCCACCGCACCCGAGAACGGCCCGCGGGTGGAGGACCCCGTACTGCTGCGCTTCGGTCTGTGGACCGGCGTGGCCCAGGGGCTGCCGCTGCAGCTGCACGCCGGCTACGGCGACCCGGACGTCGAGCTGCATCTGTGCGACCCGTTGCTGCTGACCCGCTGGCTGAAGCTGGTCGAGCCGCACGGCGTGGACGTGCTCCTGCTGCACTGCTACCCCTACCACCGCAACGCGGGCTACCTCGCCCAGGTGTTCCCGCACGTCTACTTCGACGTCGGGCTCGCGGTGAACTACACCGGCAGCCGCTCCGGCGCCGTGATAGCCGAGTCGCTGGAGCTCGCCCCCTTCGCCAAGATCCTCTTCTCCTCCGACGCGTGGGGGCCGGCCGAGCTGCACTACCTGGGCGCGCACCTGTTCCGCCGTGGCCTGTGCGAGGCGTTGCGGAGCTGGGTGGACGCCGGGCAGTGGACCGAGCCGGACGCGATCAGGGTCGCCACCATGATCGGTGCCACGAACGCGTCGCGCGTCTACGGGCTGGAGACCGCAGAGTGACCGGTCCGACGCCCTGCCCCGCTGTGATGCCGGACCGGGACGAGCCGCTGGCCGCTCGTCTGGAGCGCGCCCTGAGAGGAGAGACGGCCGCGGCCGTGGAGCTGCGCCACCGCCTGCACGCCGCGCCCGACCTCTCCGGAGCCGAAGGGCCGACCCGTGACCTGGTCCTGGCCGAACTTCCCGGTCACCCGGTCGATCTGGTGGCCGGCACCGGAGCGCTGGTGCGCGTCGGCGGTCCCGGCCCGGCCGTCGGCGTACGCGCCGAGCTGGACGCGCTGGCCGTGACCGAGCGGACCGGCGCCTCCTGGGCCTCCACCCGCTCGGGCCGCATGCACGCCTGCGGTCACGATGTCCACCTCGCCGCGCTGGTCGCGCTGTGCCGGGCCGTCGCCGTGACCCCCGGCGCGCCACCGCTGGTCGCGGTGCTGCAACCGCGGGAGGAGACCTATCCCTCCGGCGCCCTCGACATCGCCGGGTCGCCGCTCCTGCGCGAGCACGAGATGACCTCGATCATCGGGGCGCACGTCCAGCCCACTCTTCCGCAGGGGGAGGTGGCGGCGACCCCCGGCACCGTCAACGCCGCGGCGGACGAGTTCGTCGTCACCGTCACGGGCCGCGGCGGCCATGCCGCCTACCCACACCTGACCAGGGATCCGGTGCTCGCCCTCGCGCACGTCATCGTCGGGCTGCAGCACATCGTCAGCCGGAACGTCGACCCGGTCAGCTCCGCCGTGCTCGGTGTCTCGACGCTGCGCGCGGGCAGCGCCTCCAACGTCGTGCCGGACCAGGCTGTGGCGGGCGGCACCCTGCGCGCCATGAACGAGCCCACCCGCGAGCAGGTGCACACCCACCTGGCCGACGTGGCCGACCTGCTCGCCCGCGCGCATGGCTGCACCGCCGAGGTGACCATCACCCGCGGGGAGCCGGTCCTGCACAACGATCCCGCGCTCGCCGCGCGGGCAGGCGCCGAGCTGGCCGATCTGGGCCTGACCCCGTCGCGCCCCATGGTCTCCTACGGCGCCGACGACTTCTCCTACCTCTCCACCACGCTGCCCGGACTGATGATGTTCGTCGGTGTGGCCACGGGGGAGGAGGTCCGCCTGCACGCGCCCGACTTCCTGCCTGCCGACCAGGCCGTCACCGACGTGGCACTCGCCATGCTGGCCGGTTATCTCGCCGCCACCGGGCGCGGCTAACCGGTGCAGTGGTTCTCGGCGATGGCCGTGTTCGCGGCGGTGCTGCCGAGGGACGCCGCCGTGGTCCAGTCGGCGCAGGCGGCGCGGGTGTCGCCCAGGCGGGATTCGGCGACGCCGCGCTGGTGATAGGCGTCGGCGTATCCGGGGAACAGCCCGATCGCCGTGTTCAGATCGGACACCGCCCCCTGGGGGTTGCCCAGCTCGGTCCCGGCGACGCCCCGGAGATAGTACGCCTCCGCCAGTTGCGGGTCGTACTGAACGGCAGTGGAGAGGTCCGCGTACGCCCCCTGGTAGTCGCGCAGGGCGATCCTGGTCTTGCCGCGCTCGTTGTAGCCGGCGGCGAAGGTCGGCAGCCGCGACACGACGTTGTCGAGTTCGGTGAGGGCCCCCGAATAGTCGCCGTTGTGATACTTCGTCATGCCCAGGTAGTGGTGCGCGAGCATGAAGTCCGGGTCGAGTGCGACGGTGCGCTCGAAGTCCGCGGTGGCGCCGCCGTACCGGCCGTCGCGGAACCTGGCGATGCCCCGGGCGTTGTACGTGAACGCCACGCCGGGTTCCTTGGCGATGGCGTCGCTCATGATGGTCTCCGTGTCCCGCCAGGCGGTGTTCCGGATCACCGTCAGCGTGGCGAAGAACGCGACGAAAGCCGCCATCGCCCCGATCGCGGCGACCCGCAGCCAGCGGTGACGGTGCCGGATCGCCTGCTCCGCGAAACAGGCCGCGATCAGGAACAGGCCGAGATAGGGCAGGTACACGTACCTGTTGGCGTGGTAGCCGTCGATGAGGAGCACCGCTTGGGCCGGGGCGACGCCCACCAGGAAGAACCCGAGCCCGAACACCACGACCCTGCGGGTTCGCCTGACGAGCAGGAGAACGGCGGCTCCGGCAGCGAGGGCGAGCGGGACGAGGAAGTAGGCCCAGGGCAGCGGTGCGTGGGGGTACTCGTAGGCGAGGGACAGGCGCAGCGGATAGACCGCCTGCACCAGGTGGTTGCCCACCGCCGAGCAGGCCAGGAGGAACCGATCGAGGATCGTGTACCCCTGCGGCGGGACCACGTCCTCACGCACGTTCAGCGCGACGAGAACCGCGGCCGCGGAGACGGCGAGGAAGGGAATCTTCTCCAGCAGCAGGCGCCGGGACAGCGGGCGGCCCCGGAAGAAGTCCACGAGGAACAACATGAGGGGCAGCACGACCGCGGTCGACTTGGAGAGCACGGCCAGCCCGAAAAGGAGCATCGACCAGACCAGCGGCGGCCACCGCTCCGACTCCAGACGACGCAGGTACGCCAGCAGCGCGGCCAGCGAGAAGAGCGTGGCCAGGAGGTTGCTGCGGGTGGAGATCCACGCGACCGTGTCCACGTTCACGGGATGGATCGCGAACGCCGCCGCCACGAAGGCGGCCGGGAAGAGGCGTCCGATCAGCCGGCGGGTCAGCAGGAACACCAGGACCACGTTGACCAGGTGCAGCACCACGTTGGTGAAGTGGTACGCGCCCGCCGCGCCCTGCCCGAACAGGTAGTCCACCGCGTACGACACGTACACCAGCGGTGTGTACATGAACTGGAGCGGAGTCGTGAACCAGTGGCCGATGTTGGCCGCGCTGAACTCCCGGATGGAGATGTTGTCGATCACGCCCTCGGGATCGTCGAAATAGACGAAGCCGTTGCCGATGCCGTTGGCGTGCACGGCGAAGGCCACCGCGACGATCGCGAAGAGGATCTGCCGTCGCAGGGTGCGATCCTGCGCCTCGTCCGAGGCCCCGCGCGCGACCGCGGCGCGAGCGTTTCGGCGGGTGGCCGGCCGGGCGGCCGGGCGGGCGGGGGTCATCGCACCTCTCCAGCGGGCAACGGGCGCCGGACCCGCCCGGACGGCGGACCCGGTGACATATCAGGTAAGGGCCGGGAGCGGAGGCCACCCGGGCTCCACCCCTTGGTGCGCGGTTCTCCCACCATCACGCGACTTCCTGAGGTCTGTCAGCGTTCAGAACGGCGGGGGCCGCTCTGAGGCGCCTCCCTCTCCGGATGGCTGCCGGTGGTGGTGCAGCGGAGCAAATAGGACGCGATGGGATGCGTCAAGAAATCGGCCGTTCCCGGTGCGGAGCGCCCGGCCGCGACGATCGCCTGACCAGGGAGGTTCGGGACTCTCCTTGAGCGTCCTGCTGAAACGTTCACCTGCGGTGTCTTTACCGGTTCTGTGGTCTGATCGCCCGGCGCCGTCCGGCGAACCGATTCGTGATCGAGGCGATGGAATTTTCAGGCCGGGCGCCGGCAGGCCTGTCCGAGGGCGGCGCGAACTCCGACGTCAGCGGTGCCCGCGGGCGCCGGAAGCGGCTTTCGTACGGATTTGGACTGGCGCACGGCCTGCGGACCTTGACATCATCTCCGATCATGAGCGCGTCCGCGCTCGCCCGTACGGCCCCCGGTGCGGCAGGACCCCCGGCGCGCCCTCGGCCGCGCGGAGCACGACCGGTCCGGCGGCAGACTCCGCCGGAGGCGGAAGGACGTACGGCCACCGCGCACGCACGGCGGTGCCGGCAGGTGCGAGTGGAGGGGCGGCACGTGACGGCTTCTGTCCAGGAGACCGGCCGCGACCCGGAGCACGGGGAGCGGGCCGGGACGGACCCGGAGGAGCGCGCGCCGGAGGCGGAGGAGCCAGGGCGCGGCGACGAGGGTCCTCCGCCTGAGGACGCCTCCGCCGAGGCGGCGGAGCGGAAGGCCACGGTCCGCGACGCGCTGCTGCTGTGGGTCGGCACCAGGGCCGGGATCATCCTGATGGCGGTCTACGGCGTCCTGGCCGTCTCCGGCACCAACCGGGCCCCGCTGCTGGAGCGGTGGCACTACTGGGACGTCGACCTGTTCCGGGAGATCGCGGAGTTCGGCTACGACGGCGACCCGAGCCAGGACCCCGATCCCGGGCTGCCGGCCTTCTTCCCCGGCCTGCCGCTGGCGCTGCGCCTGGTCCACCTGGTGGTCCAGGACTGGACCCTGGCCGGGCTGATCATCTCGTTCGTGGCCGGCGCGGTGGCGATGGTGGCGCTGGCCAAGCTCGCCGACCTGGAGAGGCCCGTCGGCGCCGGGCGCTGGGCGGTGCTGGCTCTGCTGCTGTGCCCGCCCGCCGTCTTCCTGTTCGCCGGTTACTCTGAGGCGCTCTTCCTCGCCTTCGCGCTGCCCGCCTGGCTGGCCGTACGGCACCGCAACTGGCCGCTGGCCTGCGCTTTAGCGGCCGGGGCGTCGTGCGTACGGGTGACCGGCCTGTTCCTGGCCGCGGCGCTGGTGACGGAGTTCGTCGTCAGCAGGATCCGCAGGGACGGCTGGACCGGCTGGCGGGACGCGCCCTGGCTGCTGCTGCCGTTCGCGCCGATCGTCGCCTACTCCGCCTACCAGCACTCCCGTACGGGTGACTGGCTGGCCTGGAACCACGCCCAGGAGGCCGGTTGGGGTCGCCGGATGGTCTGGCCCTGGGAGTCGTTCCGCTCGACCTGGGACATGACCGGCGACGCCACGTTCGGGCCGATGTTCCGCCTGGAACTCGCGGTGGCGATCGTGGGGCTTCTCCTGCTCGTCTGGCTCCTGGTCACCCGCCGCTGGGCCGAGTTCGTCTACGTCGGGCTCCAGGTGGCGGTGCTGACCACGTCGACGTTCTACATGTCGATGCCCCGGGGAGCGCTGCTGTGGTGGCCGCTGTGGGTGCTCATCGGCCGCGTGGCCGTCCGGCGCCGATGGGTGATCATCCTCTACGCCACGGTGATAGGACCGCTCACGGTGCCGATGGTGATCTCCTTCATGAACAGCTCCTGGACCGGCTAAGGGGCTTATGGGCACGGCCTAGAGTGGGAGGATGCTGATCCACCCGTGGGACGCGGCGTCGGAGGAGGAGGCGCTGGCCTTCGTCCGGGCGAGCGAGTTCGGCCACCTCGTCGCGTCGGGACGCGGTCGCGATGTGCCGGTCGTCGTGCCGACCCAGTTCCTCCTCGCCGACTCTTCGACGGTCCTGCTCCATCTGGCCCGGCCCAACCCCGTCTGGGCCGCGATCGAGGAGAACCCCGCGGTCCTGCTGTCCCTGGCCGGAGACTGGGCGTACGTCAGGGGCGCGTGGAAGGCGCTGCCGGGCACCGGCGAGGACCCCCGGCTCGGCATCCCGACCACCTACTACGCCGCCGTGCAGCTGGTCTGCCACGGTGAGATCGTGGACGACGCGGAGGGCAAGGCGGAGATCCTCCGCGCCCAGCTCGCCCGGCTCGACCACGGGCTCGCCGACCCCGCCGAGCACCGCAGGTCCCTGCCCGGGATCCGGGGCCTGCGGCTCTCGATCCAGAAGATCGACGGCAAGTTCAAGTACGGCGGGAACGCGGACGAGGCCCACCGCCGGTACGTCGCCGAACGGCTCGCCGAGCGCGGCGGCCCCGGGGACGAGGCCGCCCGCGCTCATCTGCTCCGCCGGCTGGGCTGACCGGCCGCGAATCGGCGGTCAGAGCGCGGCGACGATCTCCTCGACGCGCTGCCGGGCGTCGCCGAAGAGCATCCGGGTGTTGTCGCGGAAGAACAGGGGGTTCTGCACGCCCGCGTAGCCGGTGGCCATCGACCGTTTGAAGACGACGACCCGGTCGGCCTCCCACACGCGCAGGACGGGCATGCCGGCGATGGGGCTGCCGGGGTCCTCCACGGCCGCCGGGTTGACGGTGTCGTTGGCCCCGATGACCAGGACGACCGACGTCCCGGCGAAGTCGTCGTTGATCTCGTCCATCTCCAGCACCACGTCGTACGGCACCTTCGCCTCGGCGAGCAGGACGTTCATGTGGCCCGGCAGGCGGCCGGCGACGGGATGGATGCCGAAGCGGACCTCCACCCCGCGGTCGCGGAGCCTGCGGGTGAGCTCGGCCACGGGATACTGCGCCTGGGCGACCGCCATGCCGTACCCGGGAGCGATGATCACGGACTTGGCGTCCTTGAGCAGTTCGGCGGTGTCGCCGGCCGTGATCTCCTGGTGCTCGCCGTAGTCGGTGTCGACGGCGTGTCCCGCCTCGACGCCGAAGCCCCCGGCGATCACCGACAGGAACGAGCGGTTCATCGCCTGGCACATGATGTACGACAGGTAGGCACCGGACGAGCCCACCAGGGCGCCGGTGACGATCAGCAGGTTGTTGTCGAGCAGGAAGCCGGACGCCGCGGCCGCCCAGCCGGAGTAGCTGTTGAGCATGGAGACCACGACGGGCATGTCGCCGCCGCCGATGGAGGCGACGAGGTGCCAGCCGAGCGACAGCGCCACCACGGTCAGCGCGACGAGCAGCCCGAGGCTGGGGGAGGCAACGAAGAGCACGGTCAGGACCGCGAACGCGGCGAGCGCGCCCAGGTTCAGGTGGTTCTTGCCGGGCAGCGTCATCGGCCGGGCGTCGATGCGGGCCGACAGTTTGAGGAACGCGACGACCGACCCGGTGAAGGTCAGCGCCCCGATGAACACCCCGACGGACACCTCGGCGTGATGGATGCCCAGCAGCGAGCCGGCGGCCTCCGGTCGCGCCGCGCCGCCCTCCTCGACCTGGAGGAAGCCGTTCCACCCCACCAGTACGGCGGCGAGGCCGACGAAGCTGTGCAGGATGGCGATCAGCTCCGGCATGGCGGTCATCTCGACGACCCGGGCCCGCCAGAGCCCGACGGCGGCGCCGATCGCCATCGCGGCCACGAGCAGGGCGACCGCGAGGGTGTCACCGCCGTCCGCGGCGAGGGCGACCGTCGCGGCGAGGGCGACGACCATGCCGGCGACGCCGGACACGACACCGGAGCGCGCGGTCTCGTGCCTGGACAGGCCCGCGAGGCTGAGGATGAACAGCAGGGCCGCGACGATGTAGGCGGCCTGCGCGGCGGTGGTGAGAGTCACGGTCAGCTCCTCGTGAACATGCCGAGCATGCGCCGGGTCACGGCGAAGCCGCCGAAGATGTTGATGCTCGCCAGCAGGATCGCGACGAACGCCAGGGCGGTGACCACCCCGCCCCCCTGTCCGATCTGCAGCAGCGCGCCGACGACGATGATCCCGGAGACGGCGTTGGTGATCGACATCAGCGGCGTGTGCAGCGCGTGGTGGACGTTCCCGATGACGTAGTAGCCGATCACGATCGACAGGACGAAGACGGTCAGGTGCTCGATCAGCGCGTTCGGCGAGAAGGCGGTCAGCAGGAACAACGCGACGGCGACGGCGGCGACGAGCAGATGCCGTCGCCGGCCCGGCGGGGGTGACGGCGTCGCCACGGGCGCCGGAGGCGCCGCGGCGGGTGCGGCGGGGGCCGCGCTGACCGCGATCGGCGGGGGCGGCCAGGTCTTCTCGCCGTCGCGGACGACGGTCATCGCCCGCTGCACGGGGTCGTCGAAGTCCAGCCTCAGGTGGCCGTCCTGGTCCGGCGTGAGCAGTTTCATCAGGTTGACGAGGTTGGTGCCGTACAGCTGCGAGGCCTGCGCGGGGAGCCGCCCGGCGAGGTCGGTGTATCCGATGATCGTCACGCCGTTGCCGGTGACGACCACCTCCCCGGCCCGGGTGCCGGCGACGTTCCCGCCCTGCGCGGCGGCCATGTCGACGATGACGCTGCCCGGGCGCATCAGCGCCACGTGCTCGGCCGTGAGCAGCGTGGGGGCCGGACGCCCGGGGATGAGCGCCGTGGTGACGACGATGTCCACGTCCGCGGCCTGCTCGGCGTACATCTCGGCGGCGCGCAGGTCGTAGTCCTGCGAGGTCTCCCTGGCGTACCCGTCCGCGCCCGACCGCTGGGCGACCCCGACGTCGAGGAACTCCGCGCCGAGCGACCGCACCTGTTCGGCCACCTCGGGCCGGGGGTCGGTGGCCCGCACGATCGCCCCCAGGCTGACGGCCGTGGCCGTCGCCGCCAGCCCGGCCACGCCCGCCCCCGCCACGAGGACCTTCGCCGGCGGGATCTTCCCGGCCGCGGTCACCTGGCCGGTGAAGAACCGCCCGAACGCGTGCGCCGCCTCGATCACCGCGCGATATCCGGCGATGTTCGCCATCGAGCTCAGCACGTCGAGCGACTGCGCGCGGGAGATGCGGGGCACGGCGTCCATCGCCAGCACGGTCACCGGCCGCCGCGCGAGCGAATCCAGCAGGCCCGGGTTCGCCGCCGGGCCGATCAGGGAGACGAGCGTCGCGCCGTCGGGCAGCGCCGCGATCTCCTCCTCCGCCGGAGCGTTCACCTTCAGCACCACGTCGGCGCCCCACGTCTCCGCCCGGCCGCCGATCCGCGCGCCCGCCCCGGCGTACGCGTCGTCGGTGAAGCCCGACCTCTCGCCGGCGCCCGATTCGACGATCACGTCGTAGCCGAGTGAGAGCAGTTGCGGGATCGTGGCCGGGGTGGCCGCCACCCGGGTCTCACCCGGCGCCGATTCGGCGACGACGCCCAGGCGCTGAGCTGGATGACTCATCGCGGCAATGGTCCTTCCTGTCAGGCGGGTCGCCGGGTGGCCGGCCCCGCTGCCGCACCGCCCGCCGCTCGCTTGTGGGTCGCGGTGGTCTGGCACGGCGGCCTGCCACGCGCCGCCGTAGGGCGGCGGTGAAAGGGGTGGATGCGATTTGACGTGAGTAACGTGGAGATTGTCCCGACTTTCCCGCGCAGGGATCAAGGGATACCCGCCGGTGGTTGCCCACACGGCATGACTCCTCACCTCTCCCGCTTCCCCGGGCGCTGCGATTTCATCCACGACGCCGGCCTGTCAGGCGAAAACCCGAGTTCGTCGGTGGCACATGCGGGGCGGCGCACCGGCCGAGGGAGTCCACCTGAACGCGGCACACTTCGTACGGGCCGGTCGACTTCGCCTTTGACCTCCTCCGCCCCCTTGTTCGCCGCGAACACCACCACCGCGAAGCACCCGCCAAGGAGCAGCAGGAGAAGCGCCGACAACGGCCAGGATCAGACCCACATCGGACTTCCTCGGTGGCGGGTGCGGCGGGTAGCCCGTGGCACAACGCTCGCAACCCGGGGTCACGCCCGTAGCCGGCGTCGGCCACCAGGTACGCGAACGGGGTCTGCGCATCCACCTCCTGCTGAAGCATCTCGATCACCAGGTGCGGCTTGGTGGCGAACGCGACGTCCTGGGGCACTCCGGACGCCGCCCGCCGCGGCCCGTCATGCGCCCAGGACTCCGGCAGGTAAAACCGGCGGTTGATGAACGCGTGCCCGGCCGCCGAGGCCTAGGTGAGCATCGGCATGACCTGGCAGTTGCCCGCCTTGTCCGACCATTTCGTCACCCTGCTCCTCCGGCGCGTCCGACCCCGTCAGCGGCGCAGCAGCCGTACCAGGCGGAAGCCCGCCAGGACGCCGACTCCGAGGTGGGCCGTGACGAGGGTGATCTGGAAGACCCGCTGACCCGCGGTGAGGTCGGCGGCGTAGCCGCCGTCGTAGAAGCCGGACATGAAGGCGAGCACTCCGGCGACGGCCAGGAGGGCCGAGGCGGGGACGGCGACGCCGCGATGACGCCGGGTCGCGCCGGTGACCAGCAGGACCTGCGCGATCATCATCGGAATCGGCGCCGACAGCCGCGCCTGCGGCCCGAGGGCGTCGAGCAGGGTCGGGCTGAGGCCGGCGGACAGGGAGATCACCGCGCCGGTGACATCCATGGCGAGCAGCAGGCCCACACCGGCGACGAGCGCGGACGCTAGCGGGCGAGCGGCGGGTGTGGTGGCGGGTGCGGACATGTCGTCTCCTCGAAGAACGCAGTGGGTGCTTACGAATTCGAGGGTCCGGCGGAGGACGTCCGGCCGGCATGAGCCGCCGGTCCCCCGCGGGACGGGACATCTCGTCCCGTGACGGCGGGACGCGCGGGTGGCAACATCCCCCTCATGACGGACAGATCGGCCCGGCGCGCCGCCGTGGCGGCGGGCGCGCTACTCGTCCTGGTCCTCGGGACGCTGGTCGTCGAGCCCAGGCTGCGGCAACTGGGCGTGACGGGGATCGTCGAACGGTTCGACGCCTTCCGCGCGGTCGCGGCGCTGTCGTTCGGCGTGCCCGGCCTGTTCGTGGTGGCGCAGCGGCCGGGGAGCCGGGTCGGCTGGGTGATGGTGATCGTCGGCACGGCCCAGGCGCTCGGGCTCGCCCTCGGCGCGTACGGCCTGCTCGGCATCAACAGCGGCCTCGACGACGATGCGGCCGGCAGCGGCATGGGCCTGCCGGGGGACGACTGGGCGATGTGGGTGTCCAACTGGCTGTGGATCCCCGCCTACCTGCTGGTCCCGACGATCTTCTTGCTGATCTTCCCGGAAGGCCGGCTCCTCTCGCCCCGATGGTGGCCCGCGCAGGCCGCGGCGTTCGCCGGCATAGGGGTGAGCACGCTCGACTGGATGCTCCGCCCGGTGACCTACGAGCAGGTCCCCGGGCTCTTCCCCAGCGGATACGCGGGCCCGCTGGCCGGACTCACCGGGGTGCCGGACGCCCTGAGGACCGCGGGTACGGTGTGCACGGTCGGTGCGGTGCTCGCCGCGGTCGGCTCGCTCGTCGTCCGTTACCGATCCGCGGGCGAGGAGGTGCGACGGCGGCTCCAATGGGTACTGGCCGCCGCGCTGCTGACGGTGGGCCTGCTCGGTGTCGCCCTGTTCGTGCCGTGGGGGCCGGTCATCGTGGCGCTCGCCGCCGTCCCGCTGCCGGTGGCGGTGTCGGTGGCCGTCGT
Organism: Microbispora amethystogenes; assembly: GCF_016863015.1. GTDB lineage: Bacteria > Actinomycetota > Actinomycetes > Streptosporangiales > Streptosporangiaceae > Microbispora > Microbispora amethystogenes. The sequence continues at coordinate 214,232 of NZ_BOOB01000014.1, forward strand.
CGCGCACCGCCTCTGGGACCTCGACCTCCTGCTGTCGCGCGCGCTCGCGTTCGGCGCCGTCAGCGTCGCCCTGCTGGCCGCGTACGCCATGGCCGCGGCCACACTCGGGAACGCGATCGGCTCCGGGGCGTCCGCTCTGATCGTGGCGCTCGCGGTGCACCCTCTCTATCTGCGGGTGTCCGCCGCCGCGAACCGCCTCGTGTACGGCGACCGCGACGACCCGGCGCGTGCGCTGCGCCGGCTCGGTGTGCGGCTCTCGGACGCGGGTGCGCCCGGCGACCTTCTGGAGCGGATGGCCGCGGAGGTCGGGCGGGTCCTGCGCATACACTACGTGGCCGTCGAGGAATCGGGGGCGGTCGTGGCCTCCTGGGGCCGCCCGAGCGGCGTCGGCGCCGATGTGACGGAGAGCGTCCCGCTCCTCCACCAGGGCGAGCCGGTCGGCACGCTCGTGCTGGGGGAGCGGCTGCGCCCCAAGGACCGTGCTCTGCTGGCGCAGCTCGCGCCGCACGTCGCGGTGGCCGTACGGGCGCACCGCCTCGGCGCGGACCTGGAGCGTTCGCATGGGCGGCTGCTGGCGGCCCGGCAGGAGGAGCGCGACCGGCTGCTCTACGAACTCCACGACGGGCTCGGTCCCACGCTGGCGGCCCTCGCGCTGCAGGTGGACCGGGGCAGGCGTCTGGTCGACGCCGACCCTGAGGGGGCGAAACAGGTGCTGGAGGAGCTGTCCGGCCGCATCCGCGGCACGGTCGTGAACGTCCGCGCGATCGTCAACGACCTGCGCCCGCCGCCCCTGGACGCTCTGGGGCTCACGGGCGCGCTGGCCGAGCTCGGCAGGGGCTTCGCGGGTGATCTCGTGGTCGAGGTGGACGCTCCGCCCGACCTGCCCGCCCTTCCGCCGCCGGTCGAGTTGGCCGCCTACCGGATCGCGGCCGAGGCCATGACGAACGCCGTACGGCACGCCATGGCGTCCCGGTGCACGGTCAGCCTGCGGGCGGGCGACGCGCCGGACGTCCTGGAGCTGCGGGTCGACGACGACGGCGTCGGGGTGGGGTCGCCCACCCGCCGCGGGTTCGGCCTCGCCTCCATGCGGCGCCGGTCCGAGGAGCTCGACGGCACCTTCGAACTGCTCGACCAGGGCGGGGTGGGCACACACATGGTCGTACGGCTCCCGCTGGCGGTCCGATGATCCGCGTCATGGTGGTGGAGGACCACCCGGTGTTCGCCGAAGGGCTGGTCGCGCTCTTCCGCGATCTGCCCGAGGTGGAGGTCGCGGGGGTGGCGAGCACCGGTGAGGCGGCCGTCGAACTGGTGGACCAGGTCGCTCCCGACGTCGTCCTGATGGATCTGCACCTGCCGGGCATCAGCGGCATCGAGGCGACGTCCCGGATCACGGCCCGGCATCCCGGCGTGGCCGTGCTGGCCCTGACCATGCTGTCCGACGACGCGTCGATCCTCGCCGCCGTACGGGCCGGCGCCCGCGGCTACCTGCTCAAAGAGGCGACGCCCGCGGACATCGTGCGCTCGCTGGAGGCGGTGGCCTCGGGTCAGGTCGTGTTCGGCGCGGCGACCGGAAGCCGGGTGCTGGCCGCTCTCACCGCGTCGGCCGTACGGCCCCGGCCGCTGCCCGAGCTGACGGAACGCGAGGTGGAGGTGCTCGACCTCGTCGCCGTGGGTCTCACCAACCACGCCGTCGCGCGGCGCCTGTCTCTGAGCGAGAAGACCGTGCGCAACCACGTGTCGAACATCTTCGCCAAGCTCGGCGTCTCCGATCGCGCCGCGGCGGTGGCGCGCGCCAGGGACGCCGGACTCGGCGGCCGGTAGGAGCGGGCCTCATCGGCTGCGGGCCGGTGCCGGGCCATCAGGATTGATCGTCGATGGGGCGCGATCGGCCTCGGGAGCCGAGGCCTTGAGGCTCGCAAACGGGCGAAGACCTGCCCATCTCTCGGATTTGTTCGGATTGTCCGTGCGTGAAGTGAGGGTGTGCTGATCCACCCCTGGGACGCCGCCGCGGACGAGGAGGCGCTGGCCTTCGTCCGTGCCAACGAGTTCGGCCACCTCGTCGCGTCCGGATGCGGCCGCGATATGCCGGTGATCGTGCCGACGCAGTTCCTCCTCGCCGAGGAGTCCACGATCCTGCTGACCTCGCCCGGCCGAACCCTGATCTGGTCGGCGATCGAGGAGAGCCCCGCCGTGGTTATGGCCGTGGCCGGCGACTGGGCATACATCGAGGGGGCGTGGAAGGCGCTGCCCGGCACCGACGAGGATCCCCGGCTCGAATCCCCACGACGTACTACACGGCCGTCCATCTGGTCTGTCACGCGGAGATCGTCGATGACCGCGACGGGAAGCTCGGCATCCTGCGCGCCCAGCTCGCCCGCCTGGAGGTGGCGCACGGCAGGTCGAACGCCGAAATCGCCGAGCGTCTCCACATGAGCGTCGCCACCGTGAAGGCGAACATCACGAGGATCTTCGCCAAGCCCGACGCAGACAACCGGGTCCAGGTGGCGATGAAGGTGCGCGACGCCGGTCTCCTGTGCGCGCGCCCCCCGAACGCGCCACGTCCGCATGTGTGCCGGAGGTCCCGGACGCTGGGGAGTCGCAGAGAAGCGCGGCCCGCCGACGGCGCCGATCTACCTGCGGGCCCCGTGGCCGAGGGGATAATCACCGGCGAAGCGCCGCGAAGCCTGTCACTGTGGATGATATGGATCTCACCGACGCCGAGAACCTGGCTCGGGCGCTGAGCGGCCTTCTCCAGGAAGCCCGCCGGAGCATCGACGAGGGCCGGGAGCCTCCCGAGCTCGTGGCGCGGGTCACCGGGCACCTCGGGTGCGACCTGCGGCACGTCGTGAACGTCGCCGAGAGCTTCCCCAGCTGGGAACACGTCAACCTGCAGCGCGGCACGGACGCGTACCTCGCGGCGTACAGCCCCGGCGCCGAGTGGGTCGGCGTCACCGGCCCGGGGCGTGAGCACACCGAGCTCGTCGACATGCTCGCCGCCGCCGCCCGCGGCTGGGAGCGGTTCGAGCCGGGTGCGGTCGACTACGCGACGGCGGCGACCGGGCCCGACCGGACCACGGAGGTCGTCTCGCTCGGCCTGGTCCTGACCCGGTCTCCGGAGGGCGTCCCGGTCGTGCTGAGCCTGCGGGGTCCCCATGAGCACGCGGGGCCGCAGTGCCGGCTCGTCGTGCTCGCCCCCGACCGGACGAGCGCGACCGCCACCCGCGACGAGGTCGAACGTCTCATGCGCGCCGAAGACGTCTACCGGGGGCAGGTCCTGTCGTTCCAGTGGAGCGAGCACCGGGGCAACGACCTCGTCACCTTTCTGCCCCGGCCGGACCTCGACGCCGAGCAGGTGATCCTGCCCGAAGGCGTGCTCGGCACGATCGAACGGCACATCGTCGGCATCGCCGAGCAGGCCGACCGGCTGCGCGCGCACGGGCAGCACCTCAAGCGCGGCCTGCTGCTGCACGGCCCGCCCGGCACCGGCAAGACGCACACGGTCCGCTACCAGAAGCCTCGGCCGGCTCTGTCTCGAAGTCGGCGCAGACGTCCCGCTTGATCTGTTCCATGCGCTTTATGCGTTCCGGTTGGGCGCCGGTGAGTACCTGATGCCGGAACGTGTCGCGACAACCAGATGAGCGTGCAGGACGAAGACGCGGAGAGCCTGCCCGTTCTGATGTCTCCCTGTAATCGGCCATGTGCCATCGGTAAAATCGTGGTGTGCGGCTCCGGTACAACTTCCGCCTCTACCCGACGCCGGGTCAGCGTCAAGCGCTGGCTCGGGCGTTCGGGTGTGCTCGGGTGGTGTTCAACGACGGGCTGCGCGCACGGATCGACGCCCACGACGCGGGGCTGCCGTACATCCGCGACGGCGAGTTGTCCAAACGGGTCATCACCGAGGCGAAGAAGACCCCGGGACGTTCCTGGCTGGGCGAGGTCTCCGCCGTGGTCCTGCAGCAGGCGCTGGCCGACCTGAACATCGCGTACCGGAACTTCTTCGCCTCGGTCACCGGTAGGCGCAAGGGGCCGAACCTGGCCCCGCCCCGGTTCCGGTCCCGCAAAGACAACCGGCAGGCGATCCGCTTCACCCACAACGCCCGCTTCGCCATCACGGCAGGCGGGAAGCTGCGCCTGCCGAAGATCGGAGACGTTGCGGTGCGCTGGTCACGGGACCTGCCCACCGAACCGTCCTCGGTCACGGTGGTCAAGGACGCGGCCGACAGGTACTTCGCCTCGTTCGTCGTCGACGTCGCCGAACAGCCCCTACCACCCGTCGAGCACGAGACCGGGATCGACCTCGGACTGGGGCACTTCGCCGTCTTGTCGAACGGGCGGAAGATCGACGCCCCGCGTTTCCTGCGCCGGGCCGAGAGGAAACTCCACAAGCTCCAGCAGGCGTTGTCGCGCACGCAGAAGGGGTCGAGCAACCGGGCCAAAGCCCGGCAGAAGATTGCCCGCCAGCATGCGAAGGTCGCCGATGCGCGCCGCGAGTTCCACCACCAGGAATCCACAACGATCGTTCGTGAGAATCAAACGGTGATCGTGGAAGATCTGGCCGTGAAGGGACTGGCGCGCACGAGGCTGGCCAAGAGCGTGCACGACGCGGGCTGGTCGGCGTTTGTCGGCATGCTGGAGTACAAGGCCGGCCTGTACGGGCGGGTCTTCCACCGGATCGACCGGTGGTTCCCCAGTTCGAAGCTGTGCTCCGCGTGCGGGACCGTCACCGGCACGATGCCGCTTTCCGTCCGGGAGTGGATCTGCCCCTGCGGGGCGGTCCACGATCGGGACATCAACGCCGCGCGTAACATCCTGGCCGCCGGACGGGCGGACAGGTTAAACGCCTGTCGAGGGCCGGTAAGACCACCGCTCGCGGTGGCACAGCCCGATGAAGCAGGAAGCCACAGAGGCGCCGCATGACGCGGCACGGGCTGAATCCCCGGCCTTCAGGCCGGGGAGCGCGTCAACTGATGGGCCGGATGACTGCACCGTCATCGTGATGACGGGCGCCGCGATCCGTTTCGTCGCGCAGGCGGCCGGTCTCGCCCGGAGACTGCAACCGGCGATCGTCGTGCTGGAGGACGTGGACCTGGTGGCCCGCGACCGCTCCTTCACCGAGGACGGCAACCCGCTGCTCTTCGCCCTGCTGGACGCCATGGACGGCGTGGGGGCGGACGCGGACATCACGTTCGTGCTCACCACGAACCGCGCGGACGTGCTGGAGCGGGCGCTGGCCGACCGTCCGGGCAGGGTGGACCTCGCCGTGGAGATTCCCCGGCCCGACGCGGCCGGCCGGGCCGCCCTGTTGCGCCTGTACGCCCGTGACCTTCGGTTGGAGGCCGACCTGGAACCGGTCGTCGCGAGGACCGAGGACGCCACCGCGTCGTTCTTCAAGGAACTGCTGCGCCGGGCCGTGCTGTCGGCGCTGCGCGGCGGGGACGGGACACCGGTGCTCACGGACGAGCACGTCGGGCGGGCGCTGGAGGAGATGCTGGGCGAGCGCGAGGCGCTGACCAGGTCGTTGATCGGCGCGGGGAAGCGGAGCCCGGACGAGGACGAGGAGGCGGTGGAGTTTCCGTCGATCACCGGTGGAGGCCCGGTGCCCGGTGCCTACGTTTCGAGGCTCCACCTCGGTTTCGACGGGCCCTGACAGCGGCGCGCACGCGACGCCGCCCGCACGCCATGCCGCCCGCGCTCCGGGCCGGCCCCAGCCGGCCGACCCGGGCCGTGTCCGACCGCTGCCCGCCCCGGCGGACGACGTGGGCCGTCCGGGCGGTCGCGGAAGGCCGGCGGTCAGGTCACCTCCTTGCGGAGCACGCGGACCAGACCGGCGGCCATCGGGACGACGATCCACAGGGTGGCCGACGCCGCGAGCCGGGCCCCGTCGCTCCAGGTCGGGTCGCCGGTCATCAGGGGTGCGGACGTGGCGCCGAGGTCGAGCCATCCGGCGAGGGCCGCGCCGGCCGGGCCGAGCCGGGCGGCCGCGCTCCACAGCATCGGAGCCGACAGGCAGATCACGATCGCGCTCGGCGCGTTCAGGAGCAGGGCGCCGAGGGCGAGGCCCATCGCGGTCACCAGGACGTTCGTCCCCGTCCAGCCGAGCAGCGCGGCGGGATCGACCTCCCAGGTGGCGGGCACGTTCCGGACGCCCGCCGCGACGGCCGTCACCGGCACCGCGACCAGCATGGCCAGCAGCGAGAGCGCCACCGTCGCGACCAGAGGCGGCACGCACTTGGCCGCGAGGACGCGATGACGCCGTGGTTCGAGCACGAAGGTGGTCAACGCGGTGCGGTGCGTCCACTCGCCGGTCATCGTGAGGATGCCGAGCACCGGGAGCAGGGTGCCGAGGGCGATCCCGGCGGTGAAGATCAGCCTCTGCGGTTCCGGGCCGGCCACGGTGGCGCGTGCGGCGACGGACGCGACCACCAGCGCGACCAGGAGCACCGCGATGATCTTTCCGCTGCGGGTGTCGGCGAGCTTGCGGGTCTCGACCCGTAGCAGCCGGCGAAAGGGGATGGGCGCGTCCTCGGTCGTCGTGCCGTGCTCCGCGACCGCGTCGCGCGGGTCTTCGGGGCGGTGTGTGCGGGTGGTCATTGTGCGGTCCTCCGTATAACCGGGGTCACTTGGGGGGCGCCGTGCGGGCGGTGGTCGCGGTCAGTTCGAGGAAGGTCCGTTCGAGGCCGCCGTCCCGGCCGAGTTCGGCGGCCGTGCCCTGGGCGAGCACGCGGCCCTGGCCGATCACGACGATGTGGTCCGCCACCTGCTCCACCTCGTGCAGCAGGTGTGAGCTGAGCAGCACCGCGCACCCGGCGCCGGCGAGGTCGCGCAGCAGGTGGCGCATCCAGTGGATGCCCTGCGGATCGAGACCGTTCACGGGCTCGTCCAGGACGAGCGCCTCCGGACGGCCGAGGAGCGCGTGCGCGATCCCGAGCCGCTGCCGCATCCCGAGTGAGTAAGCGCCGACCCGGCGCCTGCTCTCCCGCTCGGTCAGCCCCACCAGGCCGAGCACCTCGCCGACCCGTGCGCGCGGCAGCCCGAGGGTGAGCGCGCCGAGCGTCAGCACCTCCCGGCCGGTGCGGCCCGGGTGCCCGGCCCCGGCGTCGAGCAGCGTGCCGACCCGCAGCCCCGGACAGGCCATCTCGGCGTACGGGCGGCCGAGGACGGTCGCCGTGCCCGAGGAGGGACGGGCGAGCCCGGCCAGGATGCGCAGGGCCGTCGACTTCCCGGCGCCGTTGGGGCCGAGGAAGCCGGTGACGCTCCCCGGCTCGACGGTGAAGGACACGTCGTCGAGCGCCTTCACCGTGCCGTAGTCCTTGCTGACGTGCCTGAACTCGATCACGGAACCAGTTCATCGCGGGCCGGGAGGCCGCCGCATCAGACCCGGGGCCGCCGGCGCCGGACTCGGGGCGGCACTTCGGCCCCGGCGATCGATACCTTCGGCTGCCCACAGGTCGACCCAGGTCGCTAAGAGCAGGTCAGCGCGGTCTCTAGGCTGTGGGGCTGTGCGTGTCCGACCGGAGTACCAGCCGCCCCTGGACAGGTGGGGCGTCGCGCTGCGCTACCTGTGCGCCGCGGTGCCCATGCTGTTCCACGGGGTGGTGCTGGCCTGGCTCGTCGCGCAGGACGGGAGCCGCCTCGCCCAGGTGCTGATCGATGTGGGGCTGGGCGTCCTCGGCCTGGTCCTGATGGGGTGGCGGCGCAGGTGGCCGTGGCAGGTCGCGGTGGCGACGGTCCTGCTGACCGCCGTCTCCGCCACGGCGACCGGTCCCGCGCTGGTCGCGTACGTGTCGCTGGTGACCCACCGCCGGTGGAGCCGGACGATCCCCGTCGCGGTCGTGTCGGTGCTGTGCCTGCTGGCCGGCGCCGTCCAGGACGGGATCACCCAGGCCACGTACGTCTCGACGGTGTCGGGGGCGACGATCCTCGGCGCGCTCACGGTCTTCGGCCTCTATCTGCGCGGACGCCGCGACCTGGAGCTTTCGCTGCGGGAGCGGGCGCTGGCCGCCGAGCGCGAGCAGCGGCAGCGGATCGAGCGGGCGCGGCTGGCGGAGCGCGTCAAGATCGCACAGGAGATGCACGACGTGCTCGCGCACCGGATCTCCCTGCTGGCGATGCTGGCCGGGGGGCTGGCGTACCGGACGGACCTCACCCCCGAGCAGACGCGCGAGGCCGCGCTGGCCATCCAGGAGAACGCGCACCAGTCGCTCAACGAGTTGCGCACGGTGCTGGGCACGCTCCGTGACGACGGCGCGCTGGAGGCGCCGCAGCCGGGCCTGGATCACCTGGACGCGCTGTTCGGCGAGGTCCGCGCCGCCGGGCAGCGGGTGGAGGTGGACGACAGCGTCGACGGCCGGGAACGGCTTCCCGCGCCGACGGGCCGGCACGCGTACCGGATCGTGCAGGAGGCCCTCACCAACGCGCGCAAGCACGCGCCGGGCAGCCTGGTCACCGCGGAGCTCGGCGGCCAGCCGGGGGAGGGCCTGCGGATCCGCGTGACGAACCCGGCCAGGCCCGGCTCGTCGCCCGGGCCCGGCGGCAGGCTGGGTCTGGTGGGCCTGGCGGAACGGACCCGGATGGCCGGCGGAACCCTCAGCCACACGATTCGGGATGGCTGTTTCATCCTTGATGTCCGATTGCCATGGGAGACTGCGGATCGTGACCCGACTGGTGCTGGTGGATGACGACCCGATGGTCCGGACCGGCCTGCGCCTCATCCTCGGCGGAGAACCCGACCTGGACATCGTCGGCGAGGCGGAGGACGGGCGGCGGGCCATGGAGGTGATCCGCGACCTGCGCCCTGATGTTGTGCTGCTGGACATCCGGATGCCAGGCCAGGACGGGCTGACCACCACGGAGATGCTGCGCGCCTGGCCGGAGCCGCCGCGGATCCTCGTGCTCACCACGTTCGACGCCGACGAGATGGTGCTGCGGGCGCTGCGGCTCGGCGCGGACGGTTTCCTGCTGAAGGACACCCCGCCACCCCGGATGATCGAGGCCGTCCGCGCCGTCGCGAAGGGCGAGCCCGTGCTGTCCCCGAGCGTCGCCAGGCAGGTGATCGCCGCGGCCACCGCCGGACGGGAACCGGCCCGTCCGCAGGAGAGCACGGAACTCGGCGGGCTCACCGAGCGGGAGCTGGAGGTCGCGGTCGAGATCGCGCGGGGCCGCTCCAACACCGAGATCGCCGAGCGCCTCTACATGAGCGTCGCCACCGTGAAGGCGAACATCACCAGGATCTTCGCCAAGCTCGGCGCCGGCAACCGCGTGCAGGTCGCGATGAAGGTGCGCGACGCGGGCCTCCTGGGGGACACCAAGGATTGAGAGTTCCGACCGGCCGGCGAAGAACGCCGTCGGAGACGCCTCACCAGGGAGTTCAAGGATACCGTCACGATCATGGACATCAATGACTTAGCCCGGCCGCTCGACGGCGCGGCCGTCTCGGCGTTCCTCCGGTCGCTGCCGGCGCGGCCCCTGCTGCTCGGCCTGGGCGAGGCCAGGCACGGAGTGGAGGCGTTGCTCGAACTGCGCAACGAGATCTTCCGGCATCTGGTCGAGCACGAGGGCTACCGGTCGTTCGCGATCGAGAGCGACTGTCTCATGGGCCTGGTGGTGGACGGCTACGTCGCGACGGGCGCGGGCAGCCTCGACGACGTCATGGAGCGCGGCTTCAGCCACGGCTTCGGCGCCTACCCGGCCAACCGCGAGCTCGTCCGCTGGATGCGCGCGTACAACGAGGAGCACGACGAGAAGCTCCGGTTCTTCGGCGTCGACGCCCCGCTGGAGATCAGCGGCGCGGCGAGCCCGCGCGAGGCGCTCACCGGCCTGTACGGCTGTCTCGCCGGGCGGCTGGACCCCTCGTCGCTCCCCTGCACCCCCGGGACCCTGGACGAGCTTCTCGGCCCGGACGACCGGTGGTCGAACCCCGCCGCCGCCATGGATCCGTCCCAGTCGATCGGCCGGTCCGCCGAGGCCCAGCGGTTGCGACTGATCGCCGACGACCTGGTGGCGTTCCTCGACGCGCACGCGCCGCAGCTCGCCGGGACGGACGAGGACCTGGCGGCGCTGTACGGACGCACCGCCACCGGCCTGCTGCGCTACCACCACTGGATCGCCGACACGTCGCCGGCCCGGCTCACCTGGCTGATGAGCCTGCGCGACCAGATGATGGCCGAGAACCTGCGGGCCGTCGCCGGGCACGGCCCGGCCCTGGTCTTCGCGCACAACCGTCACCTGCAGCGGGACAAGAGCTTCCTGCTGCTGGGCGACGCGCCGGTGGAGTGGTGGAGCGCGGGGGCCGTCGCGGGCGTGGGCCTGGGCGACCGGTACGCCTTCCTGGCCTCGGCCTTCGGCACGGTCGGCGGCGACACCCCGGCCCCGGACACCGTCGAGGGCCTGCTGTCGGAGGCTCCGCCGGGCCGCTCCCTCGTCGACGCCCGCCGTCTGGCCGGAACCCTCCTCGAGCCCCGCCCGCGCGTCTCGCGGGACTTCGCCTACTTCCCCCTCGACCCCGCCCAGCTCCACCTGATCGACGGCATCGTCTTCCTCAAGGAGGCCGGCCGCCTGGACTGACCCGCGCAGCGTGACCAGCCGTCGCGCGTACGCCGGGAGGAGCCGCCGTCTCGCGGTCGCGGCCCGTCGTTCAGGCGGCCAGGAGATCGAGGATCCGGGTGGCGTACGCGCGGGGGTGGGTCGTGTTCCCGTTGTGGCCGCCGGGGAACTCCCGCGCCTCCACGCCGAGGAGGGCGGCGAGCTCGTGCGCGCACCGGTAGTCGAAGACGTGCCGGGGCGTGGTGCGCCCGAAGGCGGGGATGACGCGGACCGGTGTGTCCCCGAGCGCGGCGACGTCGAGCGTGTCGCGGGTGACGGCGGTGAAGTCGTTGCGGATGAAGAAGTCGAAGCCGGCCCGCCGCCGGTCGTCCAGCGGGTGCGGGGTCAGTCCGGGCTCGGTGTCCTGGGCGACGGGATCGATGCCCAGCGCCGCGGCGATCCCGGCGAACGCCTCGGCGAGGCCGCGCTCCCGGTAGAGGTCCTGCAGCTCCTCCAGCTCCCGGACGTGGCGGACTCGTTCCGGAGCCGGGAGGAGGCCCGGAGCGACCGGTTCGTGCGCGATCAGGGTGTCCAGCTGCTCCGGATGCTCGACGGCCAGATGCAGCCCGATGACGGCGCCGAAGCTGCATCCGAGCATGCGCGCCGGCCGGTCGGTCACGGCGGCGAGCAGGCGATGGACGTCGTCCACGTGGTCGGCCATGGTCGCGCCCCGGCCGGGGTCGTCCAGGGCGCTGCGGGACAGCCCCCGCCGGTCGTAGGTGACCACGGTGTGGTCGCCGGCGAGGTGCCGGACCAGGTCGGCGGTGCGGTCCGCGTCGCCCTCCCCGCTCTGTGAGATCAGGAGCACGGGACCGGCGCCGTGCACGTCGTAGTGCAGGGTCGCGCCGTTCGTGCGCAGCGAGCCGCTCATCTCGTCGTCCCTTCAGCAGTGGGCTTCGACGCACACCCTAATCCATCAAACTTGATGCATCAACAATGATGTATTGTGCGAGAGTGAACGGAGTCGACCTCTTCCTGCTCGGCAGGACCCTGATGAAGATCGGCGAAGAGGCCATGCCGGTCGAGGGCATCACCCCGTCGAGAACGACGCAGGCCGCCAGTCTCCGGACGGTGCTGGTGGTCGTCGCCGATCTCCGCGCCCATCCGGAGACCTCCGTCGGGGAGATCGCGGCGCGTACGGGCCTGCCGCAGAGCGCCGTGTCGGCGGCCGTCGCCCGGCTGAAGGAGGCCGGGGCGGTCGTCACGGCCCCGGATCCGGCCGACCGCCGCCGCGTCGTGATCAGGCAGGCGCCCGGGCGGTCCGCGCGCGTGGAAGCCGTACGGGCGGCCGGAGTCGAGGGGCCTCTCGCGGCGGCGCTGGGCACGGACGACCCGGCGCAGATCGCCGAGGTCGTCGCGGCGCTCACGTTCCTCGCGGGCCGCCTCGCTCCGGGATCGGCTCCGCGTCGTCCCTGACGGAGCTGCTCTCGTCAGCGGTGCGGCGGTCGCCGGCCCGCCGGACGGCCGCCACCGCGATGCCCGCCGCGATCAGCGCGGCGCCCGCCATGTGGAAGGCGTGGATGCGCTCTCCGAGGGCGAAGTAGGCCAGCACCGCTCCGAAGACCGGCATCAGATGGAGGAACTGCCCCGCCCGCGCCCCGCCGACGAGCTCGACTCCGCGGTTGTAACAGAAGTAGGACAGGATCGAGGGGATCAGAGCCACATAGGCGACGGCGGCGACGGCCCCCGTGGTGACGTGGACGACGTGCCCGCCGGCGGCTTCGGCCGCCGCCAGGGGCGCCAGCAGGAGAGCGCCGAGCCCGAACGTGACCGTCAGGAGGCTCAACGGGTTCACCTGGGGCCTGCGGCGCAGCAGGGCGGTGTAGAGGGCGTAGCTCACCACGGCCACGAAGATCCATCCGTCGCCCGCCCGCAGCCGCAGGCCACCGGACCCCAGCGGACTGCCCTGGGTGACCACGAGCCAGACCCCGGCCAGGGAGACGAGCAGCCCGCTTATCTGGGCGACACCCGGCCGCTCCCGGAACAACGCGAACGCGAACACGACGATCAGCAGCGGCATGACCGACTGCATCAGCAGCGCGTTGATCGCCGTGGTCGTCTGCAGCCCGGTGTAGATCAGGGTGTTGTACGCGGCGACGCCGAAGATCGACAGTGCCAGCACCGTCACCCAGTGCCGGACGAGGATCCGCCGATCCTGCCGCAGCTTCCTCCATCCGAACGGGAGGAGGAGGACGAACGCCGTCAGCCAGCGAAGGAGGGCCAGGGTCGCCGGCGGGATGGAGTCGTGGACGAGCCTCCCGACGACGAAGTTGCCCGACCAGCCGAGCACGGCGAGACACAGAAGCGGAACCGGGGATCCGTAGAGCCTGCCTGCCACCCCGCCTGGTCGCATCCGTCTCCTCCGTCCCCTCCACTGCGAGAGGTCTCAGATCGCCGCCTCCACCGTGGCCCCGCCCGGCTCGTCCAAGGTGAACACGGCCGTTCGCCCGCCGGCCGACACCTCGTACTCACCGAGGAAGCCGGTGAAGCGTACCCGGCCGTCGTCGTCGGTGACCATCGTCGTGGGCGGCAGCCACCACTCGTCCTTGACGAGCGAGCGCAGCGCCTCGTACGCCGGCTTGGGCGTGCCGTCGACCCGGACGAAGCCGCCCGGCGCGCCGAGCCAGCCGCCGTCCGACAGCCCCCAGTAGGTCATCGCCTCGACCGACGGATGCGACAGCAGCGTCTTGTAGTGGCGCACGACCTCGTCGGCCTGGCGGGCCTCACCCTCGGGGGTCGTCGGCCACTCGGGGATCTGGTAGTCGTTCAGGTCGACGATCTCCTCCGGCATGATGTGGCCGGAGACGATCGTCGTCTCGGTGAAGTGGATGGGCAGGCCGTACCGCGCGAAGCGGTCGATGGTGGCGAGCGTCTTCTCCTCGCCCCAGTAGCCCTGGTGCATGTGGCTCTGCAGGCCGAGCACACCGATCTCGACGCCCGCCTCCAGCAGGCCCTCGATCAGGCACTCGTACGCCGCGGACATGTCGAAGTCGTTGAGCAGCAGGGTGGCCTGCGGGTTGGCCTCACGGGCCGCGTCGAAGACCATCCGGACCATCGGGATGCGGCCCATCTCGCGGCAGATCCGGGTGATGCCGTTGTCGTACTTGTCGAAGATCGGCATGATCACGACCTCGTTGATGACGTCCCACATGTCGATCACGCCGGCGAACTCGGTCACCTCGCGCCGGATGCGGTCCACCTGCGCCTTGGCGATCTCGGCGTTCGGCAGGTCCATCAGCCAGCCGGCCGTCTCGGTGTGCCAGACCAGCGGGTGCCCCTTCACCACGCACCCCCGGTCGGCGAACCACCGCGCGGCGGCGAGTGTCCGCTCGGTGTCCGGGCGGCCGCGTTCGGGCTCGAACCACCCCCAGTAGAAGGGCAGCGTGGCGAAGTTGAACACGTCGAGCCACAGGTCGGCGACCTCCTGGGAGCCGGCGGCGGCCGGCTGGTCCGGCGCGGGGGCGTCGCCGTTCGCCAGCGGGATGAAGTCGCCGCCGATGCAGCCGAAGAGGAACTTGTGCCGCCGCTGCGCGACGACCACCTCCTGACCGGCCAGCGGCGCGCCCTGCGCGGTCACGGTGAGCGTGGCGTCCGCGGTGCGGTGCTTCCTGATCAGCGGGCCGGGGTCGAATGAGGAGGGGTCGGAGCCGGAGGGGTCGAAGGCGGAGCGCGACGACATGGGCGGCCTCCAGGGAGTGCGCGGGGCGGAGGACCCTCTCCGAGAGCCTCCACGCTCCGGCCGGAGGGGTCTCATGATCTCAAGCACAGTATCGCTTGTCTCCGGAAAGGCCCAGGCTGCCTGAAAGGTGCAGACATCGGCCGGGAACGCACATCGGGCTATCGCCAGAAAGTTCATGCGCTGTCACCATGAGTGCATGAGAGTCCCGGCAGGGTGGCGGCGCGCCGCCCTTCCCTCCGCGGGGCTGGTCGCCGTCGGCGGCCTCGGCTACGGCCTGACGAAACTCTCCGACTCCGACGCCGCGGCCAACTGGGCCCAGCTCGCGAGCGTGGCTCTCGCTGTGTTCGCCCTGCTCCCGCCCTTGATCAGCAGCTGGCGGCAGCGGCAGCCGGGCGGGACGAGCACGGTCGAGCAGATCGACCGTGCCGAGCGGACGCTGCGGGTGCTGGTGCGGGAGCAGTGGCGCGAGGAGATCGTCATGCGCGAGCTCGACCGCCCCGCCCGGCTGCCCGTCCGCTGGAAGATCTCCGGCCTCGACGTGATGGACCGGGGCGATCGGATCGACGGGGAGCGCCTGCTGCGCTCCTGGTTCGGCCTCGGCAGGGTGCGGTTCGACGGGCGCACCGACCGGATGCCCGAGATGGCCGGACGGTTCCGCAAGCTCGCGCGGCGCCGGCTGGTGATCATCGGTGAGGTCGGCATGGGCAAGACCACGCTGGCCGTCCTGCTGCTCAGCGAGCTGCTGAAGGAGCACGAGGAGGGCGACCCGGTGCCCGTGCTGCTGTCGATGTCCGGGTGGGACCCGTCGGCCGAGCCCGTCCACCGATGGCTGGCCAGGCGGTTGCGGGAGAACTACCCGGCGCTGCGCGCGTCCGGCTTCGGCCCCGACGCCGCGCGCGGCCTCGTGACGTACCGGCGGATCCTGCCCGTCCTCGACGGCCTCGACGAACTGCCGCGCCCGGTGCGGTCCAGGGTGATCGACGCACTGAACGACGCGGCGGCCGTGGAGGCGCTCATCCTCACCTGCCGTACGTCGGAGTATCTGGCGGCCGTGGGCGCGGACGGCGGCGCGCCGCTGGCCGGCGCGGCCGTCATCGAGCCCAGGGCGGTGAAGAGCGCGGACGTCATCTTCTACGTCCTCGACCGGCTCGCGCCCGGTCAGCGGGCCGGCTGGGCGGAGTTGCTGGCCACGTTGAAGAGCGAGCCGGACGGCCCGCTGGCCGAGGCCCTCTCCACGCCGCTGGTCGTGTGGCTGCTGTACAAGGTCTACATCGAGACCCGCGCCAACCCGGCGCCGTTGTGCGACTCCGAACGCTTCGACACGGCGGACGCCGTCACCGAGCATCTGCTCGACAATCTCGTCCAGGCGACGTTCTCGGCCGCAACGCCGGACGACGACCCCGGCGAGCGGCACGAACACGACCACCCGTTCCGCCCGCAGCGGTCGTGGGACCCGGAGGAGGCCCGCGGCCGGCTGGCCTTCGTCGCGCACCACATGTCCGAGGCCGGGAGCAGGGACTTCCGCTGGTGGCACCTCCACCGCTCGGTGCCGCGGCGTACGAGCATCCTGATCGGCGGCGTTTCCGTCGGCCTGACGGTCGGGACGACCGTGGGGCTGGTCAGCGACGCCGTCGTCGCGCTGCGCAGCCCGCACGCGGGCAGCCTGCGCGACGCCCTGCTGTTCGGCCTCGCCGGGGGGCCGGTGGGCGGCCTGGTGGGCGGCCTGACCGGCGGGATCATCCTGGAGCGCCTCAAGGGCTACACGCTGGAGCCGGCGTACGCGAACCTGCGCTGGCGGGGCAACGTCACCGGCCTCGCCGGGCAGGTGGCGCTCGGGCTGGTGACGGCGCTCCCGGTCGGCATGGTCGCGGCGTTCGCCCTGTGGCGGGTCGCGGGGATGTCCTCCGAGGTCGGCGGCCTGGTTCTCTACGGGCTCGTCGTGGGAGCCATCGGCGGCGTCACCCTCGGGCTGAACAAGTGGGTGACGACCCCCCTGACGAACGATCGGCCGCAGGGACCGGTGACCACGCTCCGGCGGGACCTCCGGCTCGTGTACGGCCGGTCCCTCACGTTCGGCACCGCGCTCGGCCTCGCCTTCGGCGTCGCCGGCACACTGGTGGACGGGTTCTCCGGGCTGCTGCGCGGCGCCGAGGCCGGGATCGCCTTCGGCCTCGCCGGTGGCGTCGTGTTCACCCTGACCTTCGGGTTCACCGGCGCCAGCTCGACCTATCTCGTGGCCGTCGCCATGCTCCGCGCCCGGCGCCGCGTCCCGCTCCGGCTGATGACCCTCCTGGAGGACGCCCATCGGGTCGGCCTGCTCCGCCAGGTGGGGCCGGTGTACCGGTTCCGGCACGAGAGGCTCCAGGACCGCCTCGCCCACCTGTACCACCACCCCGGCGAGAACCGCTGACCCTGCCACTTAATGGCTGAAACGGGCGCTGGGCTCGCCGCGCAGCCGTCCCTCGGGCAGCCTTCGGCCGGACAGCACCAGGACCAGGTCCTGTGCCGCGCCGGTGAGCGGGGTGCCCGACCCGAACGACCAGTCCACGTCGTCGGCCCGCAGCTCGATTCCGTCGAGATCGACGCCGAAGTAACGGCGGGCCCTCGGCGACAGCGCGCCGTCGAGCAGCACGCGCAGCCGTTCGCCGGGAATCGGCCGGTCGATCCCGAGGGCCACGGTGATGTCCATCCCGTGGATCACGTCGTGCGACAGCGCCCCCTCGAAGCCGCGGCCCGGGGGCCGCCACGGGTGCTCCGCGTTGTCCCGCAGGCACGCGGTCAGCTGCTCCGCGGTCAGCGAGGCGGTGTCGCGGCGGGCGAGCCGGTCGGCCAGCCGGTCGAAGTTCCCCCGGGCCGCGACCAGCCCGGCCAGCACGCGCGGCCCCGAGTGGCGGTAGGGCAGGGTCATATGCGCCACGACCTCCCGCACCCGCCAGCCCGCGCACAGCGACGGCGCGTCCCACGCCCGCGGCGGCAGCCCGCTCAGCAGGTCCGCCAGCTCGCGGCGCTCGGCCGCGATCAGCCGCCGTATGTCCGTTCCCATCTGTCCGCCGTCCTTCCGGTCGCTTTCCTGTACGTCCTACCGACGAATGGGCGCGGCCCGGACGGACACCTACTCCAGGGCCGCGAGGCGGCGGGCGAGATGGCGGCGTTCCGCAGCGGTCGCCGCCAGGCCCATCGCCTCCCGGTAGGCGTCGCCCGCCTCGGCCGTACGGCCCAGGCGGCGCAGCAGGTCGGCCCGGGCGGCGGGCAGCAGGTGGTAACCGGCCAGCGCGCCCCACTCCCGCAACGCGTCGAGCAACGCCAGACCGGCGGCGGGACCGGCCGACATCCCCACCGCCACCGCCCGGTTGAGTTCCACCACGGGAGACGGGACCAGCCCCTTGAGCCGCGCGTACAGGATGGCGATCTGGGCCCAGTCGGTGTCCTCCGGGCGGGCGGCGGTGGCGTGACAGGCGGCGATGGCCGCCTGCACCTGGTAGGGGCCGGGACGGCCCCGCAGCAGCGCGCCGTCCAGGAGGGCGACGCCCTCGGCGATCCGCGCGGCGTCCCACCGGGTGCGGTCCTGCTCCTCCAGGACCACCAGGTCACCGGTCTCGTCCTGGCGGGCGGCGCGGCGGGAGTCGTGCAGCAGCATGAGCGCGAGCAGGCCCGCCGCCTCGGGCTCGTCCGGCATCAGCCGCACCAGCACCCGGCCCAGCCGGATCGCCTCGGCGGCGAGGCCGGGCCGCATCGGGCCTGCGCCGGACGTCGCCGAGTAGCCCTCGTTGAACAGCAGATACAGCACGGCGAGCACGGCCGGGAGGCGCTCGGGCAGCAGATGCGCCGGTGGCACCCGGTAGGGGATCGCCGCGTGCCGGATCTTGTGCTTGGCCCGGGCCAGGCGCTTGGCCATCGCCTGCTCCCCGACCAGGAACGCGCGGGCGATCTCGGCGGTGGTGAGCCCGGCGAGGGTCCGCAGGGTCAGCGCCACCCGGGCCTCCGGCGCGAGCGCCGGGTGACAGCAGGTGAAGATCAGCCGCAGCCGGTCGTCGGGCACGTCCGGCTCGTCGCCGGGCTCCGGTGCGTACGGCACGCCGTCCTCCCGCATCGCGCCCGCGACCTCCCGCAGCTTGGCGGCGCCGGCCGCCTCACGGCGCAGCCGGTCCACGGCCCGGTTGCGCGCGGCGGTGGTCAGCCACGCCCCGGGCCGGCGCGGCACGCCGTCGCGCCGCCAGGCGCGCAGGGCCAGGGCGAACGCGTCCTGCGCGCACTCCTCCGCCAGGTCCCAGTCGCCGGTCCAGCGGATGAGCGTCGCCACGAGCTGTCCCCACTCCTCCCGGAACGCCTCGGCGACGGCGGCCTCGACCGGGGGCGGTACGGTGCCGGCCGTCGGGGTGCGGGGCGGTGTGGCTCCGGGTCTCATCGCGTGGGCACGCCTCACGGCGACACGAGCGGGCGGATCTCGATCGTCCCGTACGCCGCGGCGGGGTGGGCGGCGGCGATCTCGATCGCCTCGTCGAGGTCGGCGCACTCGATCAGGCAGAACCCGCCGATCTGCTCCTTGGTCTCGGCGAACGGCCCGTCCGACAGCAGCACCTCGCCGCCGCGCACCCGCAGCGTGGTGGCGTCGTCCGGCGGGCGCAGCCCGGCCCCTCCCTTGAGCACGCCACGCTCCAGCATCGTCTCCGACCACCCGCCGCAGCCGTCGTCGGCGTGTTCCGCCGCCGACTCGTCGCCGCAGATCAGCAGCACGTACTTCATCCGTCCTCCTCTTCCGGGTTTCCCATCCTGTCCGTACGACGAACAGAACGGCCCCGAACGGACACGACCGGCGGGAACCCGGCGGGGGAACGGCTCGTTCCGAGCGATGTATGCCGCAGACAAGGGAGTGATCGGTGTTCCGTAAGCTGATGGCCGCGCTGGGAGCCGGGGTCGAGGTCGACACGGTGCTGCGCGACCCGCACGTGCGTCCGGGGGAGACCCTGTACGGCGAGGTCCGTTTCAGGGGCGGTTCGTCCGACCACAAGGTGGAGGGGATCGCCGTCGAGTTCACCGCGGTGGTGGAGGTCGAGCGCGGTGACGAGGAACACCACGTCACCTACAGCTTCCTGCGGGCGCCGGTCTCCGGGCCGTTCGACCTGCGGGCGGGAGAGGCGCGCACGCTGCCCTTCGCGATCCCGGTGCCGTGGGAGACGCCGGTCAGCGCGATCGGTGGGCGTCCGCTGCCCGGCATGCGTCTCGGCGTCGCCACCGAGCTCGCGCTCGCGGGCGCGCTCGACAAGGGCGACCTCGACCCGCTCTACGTCAACCCGCTCCCCGCGCAGGACCACCTGCTGGGGGCGCTCATCCACATGGGCTTCCACTTCAAGCGGGCCGACCTGGAACGCGGCACGATCCGGGGCTCGTCCATGCCGTTCTACCAGGAGATCGAGTATCACGCGGGCCCCGAGTGGCGGCGCTACTTCAACGAGCTCGAGCTGACCTTCATCGCCGGGCCGCACTCGATGGACGTGATTCTGGAGGCCGACAAGAGGGGCGGCTTCCTCACCTCCGGTCACGACGTCTACAACCGGTTCCGCGTGGGGTACGGCGACCACCCCGGCGCGGTGGAGCAGGCGCTGCGCGACGGCCTCGCGTCCATGGCCCGCCACCGCGGCTGGTTCTGACCTCCCGGCCGCCTCCGGCGGGTCAGCCGGGGTGGCCCGCCGGGTGGTGGTCGTGCCGGCGATCCTGCCGGTGGTCGTGCCGGTTCTCGTGCCGGTGGGCCCGGCGGTGATCCTGGCTGTGATCCTGCTGCTGGTCCTGCCGCTGATCCTGGCGCTGATCCTGGTGGTGGCCGTCGAGGACGGCGTGGTGGTCCACGCCGTCACCGGGCAGCGGATCGGGGTGCACGATCGCGGCGGTCAGGCGGGGCACGGCGTGGATCAGGTTGTGCTCGGCCTCGACCGCGACCCGGTGGGCCTCCACCACGGTCGCCCCCGCGTCGACGATCACCTCGCACTCGGCCCGCAGCCGGTGCCCGATCCAGCGCAGCCGCACCTGGCCGACGTCCAGCACGCCCGGCGTACGGCGGAGGGTCGCCTCGGCGAGGTCCACGAGAGCGGGGTCGACGGCGTCCATCAGCCGCCGGTACACCTCCCGCGCGGCCTGCCGCAGCACCATCAGGATCGCGACCGTGATGAGCAGGCCCACGGCGGGGTCGGCCCAGGTCCAGCCGAGGGCGGCCCCGCCCGCCCCGGCCAGCACGGCCAGTGAGGTGAAACCGTCGGTGCGGGCGTGCAGTCCGTCGGCGACGAGCGCCGCCGAGCCGATCTCCCGGCCGACCCGGATGCGGTGGCGGGCGACGAGTTCGTTGCCGGCGAAGCCCACCAGGGCCGCCGCCGCGACGGCCCCGAGATGGGTGACCTCCTGCTGCTCCAGGAGCCGCGCGATCGCGGCGTACGCGGCGGCGGCCGAGGAGGCGGCGATCGTCAGGACGATGACCACGCCCGCGAGGTCCTCGGCCCGCCCGTAGCCGTATGTGTAGCGGCGGGTCGGCGGGCGGCGGCCGAGCAGGAACGCGATCCCGAGCGGCACGGCGGTCAGGGCGTCGGCCGCGTTGTGCAGCGTGTCGCCGAGCAGCGCCACCGACCCCGACAGCGCCACGACCACCGCCTGGACCAGCGTCGTCGCCCCGAGACCGGCCAGCGACACCCACAGCGCCCGCATGCCCCTGGCGGAGGACTCCATCGCCGGGTCGACCTTGTCGGCGGCCTCGTGCGAGTGCGGCCGCAGCAGGTGCGCGACCCGCCCCCGCCACCCGCCGCCACCATGCCCGTGCCCGTGCCCGTGGCCATGCCCACTGCCGTGCCCGTGCCCGTGCCCATGTCCGGGCCCGCCGCCCTGACCATGCTGGTGAGCGTGCCCGTGCCCGCCGCCCTGACCATGCTCGTGAGCGTGCCCGTGCCCGTGACCACCGCCGTGGTCGTCGTCATGACTGTGCCCGTGCCGGCGAGCAGGACCGGCCTGTTCCTGGCTCATGGCACAACGATGCCTCGGAAAAGCCGCCGCAGCATCTCGACAACAGCCTGCCCGGCGCAGTTGCGAGAGTCCCGCAGCCGCACCCCGTCCGCGGCGGGCGCCGAACCGGAGATCCAGCCGGCGTCAGCCGCCCGAGATCTCCCGTACGAGGGCCTCGCTGCGGCGGACGAGATGGGGCAGGCCGAGCCGGCGGTGCGCCTCGCGCGCCGCCTCGGCGTGCGCGAGCGCGGCGGAGGCGTCGCCGGTCCGGTGCAGCAGCCCGGCGACCACGTCGTGGAGTGTTCCCCAGGCGACGCAGCCGGTGCCCATGATCACCAGCTCGTGGGCGATGGGCCGCAGCTCCGCGAGCATGGCGTGGGGGTCCGGACGGCCGAGCCGCGCGGCGACCAGACCCCACTGCCAGGCGACGAACTGCCACGCCCAGTCCCTCGGCGCCACGGTTCCCCAGCGGTCGATCAGCCGGTGGGCCAGATCGCGGTCCCCCGCCTCGATCGCCGCGAGCACGGCGGTGGGCCGCGCGATCAGGTTGGACTCGTCGGCCGCGGTGTCGACGAGCTCGGCGAGGAGGTCACCGCCCCGGCCCTGACCCCATTCCACGAAGAACGAGTTGATCAGCTTCAGGACGTCCGGCCCCCAGAGGCTGGTGCGTCGGTAGCTCCCGGTGCCGAGGTCGGCGAGGCGCTTCGCCTCCGCCCAGTCGCCCGCCAGCATCGCCCGCCCGGTCGCCGCGTACGCGACCTGCGTCTCGATCTCCGGCATCCGCACGTCGGCGGTGAGCCGCAGGCAGCGGGCCAGCTCCGCGTCGTAGTCGGCGAGCAGGCCCGCCTTCAGGAACCTGGGCATGCGGTGCAGGCGGGCGATGATCTCGGTGGCCCGGGGGAGGCCCGGAAGGCCCAGCATCTCCTCGGCCGCGCGGTAGCGCTCCTCCTCGTTCTCCGGTGTCCAGGCCGCGATGACGAAGTTGTTCAGCGTGCGCGCCAGCAGCCGGGTGTCACCCGTACGGCGGGCCAGCTCCACGGCCTCCAGGGCGTGCCGGCGGCCCTCCCCGCGCCGCTCGCCGTAGTACAGCTCGACGGCGAGCGTGCCGAGCAGCTCCGCCCGGGTCCCGGCGGCCTCCGGATCCAGCCGGGAGAGCTGGTCCTCCAGCACGGTCACCATGCGCTCGTCCACGACGCCGTACGAGCGCCAGTTCCACAGCGTGACGCCGCCGAAGACCGTGGCCGCCTCGATGACGGCCGCGTCGTCGCCGAGGGCGGTGGCGAGCGTCACGGCCTCGTCGAGCGCGCTCCGCGCGCCGTCCACGTCACCGGTCACCCGCCGGGCCCGGCCGAGGCCGATCAGCAGCGAGCAGCGGGTGGCCGGGGGCCCGGCGGCGCAGGCGTCGAGCGCCTGCTCCCAGTAGAGGACGGCCTCGTCGTAGGCGAGCCGCGCGGTCGCCTGCCCGGCCGCCTCCACGGCGTACGCGACCGCCTTGCCGGCGTGGCCGACCCGGGCGGCCAGCGCGAAGTGGTGGGCCAGCGCGGGCAGCCGCGAGGCGGTCTCGCCCCACCGCAGGCTCTCGATCGCCTCGCCGACGCGGCCGTGGAGCTGGGCGCGCTGTCTCCGGCTGAGCCCGGAGTAGAGCGCCTCCTGCACCAGGGCGTGCGAGAAGCGGTAGTCCCAGCCGCCGTCCACCTCGACCAGCAGCCCGGTCGCGACGGCGGGTTCGAGCAGCATCATCACCCGGGAGCCGCCGATGCCGGTCGCGGTCTCCAGCACGTCGGCGTCGACGTCCCGGCCGATGACGGCGGCGGCGCGGAGCAGGGTCTGGGAGTCCTCCGGCAGCCGCGACACCCGCTGGTTGATCACGTCGCGCACGCCGTCGGGCACCGCGAGCGCCAGCACGTCCGCCGCGCCGACCCGGCCGCCGGTGTGGGTGCTGGTCAGCAGGCGCAGCAGTTCGCCGAGGAAGAACGGGTTCCCGCCGGTCCTGTCGTGCAGCGCGCGGGCGAGTTCGGGCCCGGAGCCGGCCCGGCCCGCCTCGCGCAGGTAGTCGGCGATCTGCTCGGGGGTGAAGGGCGCGACGCTCATCCGCTCGGTGCCACGCTGGCGGGTCAGCTCTCCGAGCGCCTCGGTCAGCGCCTGCCTGCCCGTCGCGGGTTCGGGCCGTACGGTCGCGAGCACCAGCAGCGGAAGGCGGTGCAGGTCGGCGCCGAGGAAGGTGAGCAGCTTCAGCGACGCCGCGTCGGCCCAGTGGAGGTCCTCGATCACGACCAGGACCGGGGTGGCGGCGGCCCGCCGCGCCAGCGCCCGCGCCACGGCGTCGTGCAGCAGGAACCGGGCGGTGTCGGGGTCGCCGGTGTTCGTCTGGTCGCCGTCCGACAGGCGGTGGGCGAGGCGGGCGAGGTCCCCGTCCGTCTCGCCGTTCGTGTCGCGGTCCGTCTCGCCGCCCGTCTCCCGGTCCGTCTCAAGGGCGTGCAGCGCCTGGATCCAGGGCCAGAACGCGGGAGCGCCGCTTCCCTCGACGCACCTGCTCCAGGCGACCACGGCTCCGCGTCCGGCGGCCGTCTGCGCGGCGGCCTCCGCCAGGCGGGTCTTGCCGATGCCGGACTCCCCGCTGACCAGGAACACTCCGCCCGCGCCCCGGCCCAGGTCGTCGAGCCGCTCGGCGATCCGGCGCAGGTACGGCTCCCGCCCCACGAGACCCGGCGTTCCGAGGGCGGACACGTCCGGGGCGCCGGGCGCGGTGTCCTCTCGGCCCGAAGAGACGGGCGTGTGCGGCGCGAGCCCGGCGAGCGGCGCCGGGGCGGCGGGCGGGGGCGGCCACGGGCCCGCCGGCGACTCGTCCTGGTGCAGGATGGCCTGCTCCAGCCGGCGCAGCTCAGGGCTGGGGTCGAGACCCAGTTCGTCGCCCAGCAGCGTACGGCAACGCTGGTAGGCCGCCAGGGCCTCGGCCTGCCGGCGTTCCCGGTACAGGGCGCGCATGAGCAGCGCCCACAGCCCCTCGCGGTAGGGGTCCCGCTCCAGCAGGCGCTCGGCTTCGACCGTCACCTCGGCCGCCCGGCCCAGCGCGAGCCACGCCTCCGCCCGCACGGTCAGCGCGGAGAGCCGGGTCTCGGTCAACCGTGAGATCGTGGACCGGGCGAACGGTTCGTCGGCGAGGTCGGCCAGCGGCTCGCCGCGCCACAGGGCCAGCGCGGGGCGAAGGATCCGGTCGGCCTCCTCGGGACGGCCGGCGGCGAGGGCGGCGTGCGCGGCCTCGGCGGCCCGGGTGAACCGCTCGGCGTCGATCTGGTCCGGCTCCACGTCGAGCAGGTAGCCGGGCTCCCTGGTGCGCAGCACCTGGGCGGGCGAGCGCGGACTGCGCCGGGGTTCGAGCGTCCTGCGCAGGTGCGAGACGTACGCCTGGAGCGTTCCCGTGGCGCTGGAGGGCGGCTCGTCGCTCCACAGCCGGTCGATGAGCTGGTCGAGCGGCACGACGTGGGGAGCGTTCAGCAGCAGCAGCGCCAGCACGGCGCGTTGCTTGCGCGGGCCGAGGTCGAGGACCGTTCCCGCGGCGTCGGCCACCTCCACCGTGCCGAGAAGGCGGAAGTCCAGAGCGGAGTTCCGCCGGTCGGCCCGGGCCGGGCGAGGCGCCGGTAATGGCCCGCCGTCGACGCTCGTCCGCATCACAACTCCCGAGCAAGCCAGACGGCCCCAAGTCGGATTTCGGGCTCATCATACTCATATGTCCGGTGATCCTCGCCAGTGAACGGATGGCCGGTCCGCTCGGTCCGCTCGGCGAAACCGGCGTCCTCCAACAGGGCACGCATCGCGGTGCCCCCGAGGCCGGACTCGGGTCCGTCCCCAGTGTCAGCGCCGGTGCCGTCGCGGGTGCCTGCGCCGGGGGCGGTGCGGAAGACGACGGCCCGGATCCCGTCCGCGCGCAGTTCCATCAGCAGGTCGTCGAGCAGGCGGCGGACGAGCCCTCCGCCCAGCGCGCCATCGCGGTCCGGCGGGGCGACGGCGAGGGCACGCAACAGGGCCCAGCGCCCGTCGCCCGCCGTGTCGCCCACCGCCTCGCCCGCCGCGTCGCCCACCGTGTCGCCCGTCGTGTCTCTCCCGCTGATCCGGGCGCACGAGGGCTCCGCCGTCTCCAGCAGCGCGGCGGCCAGGGGCGCGGCGGCGGCCGGGCCGGCGAGGTCGGCCAGCACGTAGACGCGGCAGCGCGCGGACGGGACCTCCCGCAGGGCGAGCGGCAGCGCCGGGCCGAGGATCTCGGCGCCCGGCGCGCCCGCGTGCGCGGGCACCTCGCGCAGCAGCAGCGTGCTCGGCGGCCGGCGGCCCCCCTGCTCGCCGGGGTACGGCTCGTCGAGGCACCGCTCGCCGGGGCGCTGCTCGTCGGGACCCGGCTCGCCGGCGTACGGCGGCCGCTCGTTCGTTGGCGACGACATCGCCCCAGCGTGTGCGGGGTCTCTTGGACGTCTCTAGGAGTTCGCTTGGTCCGTCCCGCCGACCGGCCGCGCGGGCGGCGCAAGAACATCCCAAGCGGTGGCTGCGACAACTGTGACCGTCAATCACAGCGACATCGAGGACGGACATGCACAGCACCATCGAGGACGCGCTCCGCGGGCAGGTCACCGGGCGGGTCCTGGTCCCGGGGCAGGACGGGTACGCCGAGGAGGCCGCCGGGTTCAACCTCGCCGTACGGCACCGGCCCGCGGTGATCGTGGCGGCGGAGGGCGCCGCCGACGTGGCCGCGGCCGTACGGCTCGCCGCCGCGCACGGACTGCCGGTGGCGGTCCAGTCGACCGGCCACGGAGCCGTGCAGGCGGCCGACGGCGCGCTGCTGATCAGTACCCGCGCGATGCGGGAGATCGTGGTGGACGCCTCCGCCCGCACCGCCGTGATCGCGGCGGGCTGCACCTGGGGCGAGGTGATCGCCGCCGCCGCGCCGTACGGGCTGGCCCCGCTGTGCGGCTCGGCGACCGGCGTCGGCGTGGTGGGCTTCACGCTCGGGGGCGGCATCGGGCCGATCGCGCGGACCTTCGGCTTCGCCGCCGACCACGTGCGGGAGATCACCGTGGTGACCGGCGACGGCGTGGTCCGCACGGCCGGCCCCGACAGCGAGCCGGACCTCTTCTGGGCGCTGCGCGGCGGCAAGGCCGGATTCGGCGTCGTCACCTCGATCACCGTGGACCTGCTGCCGCTCACCCACCTCTACGGCGGCGGCCTGTTCTACGCGGCCGAGGACGCCGGGCGGGTCCTGCACGCCTACCGCACCTGGGCCCGCACGCTGCCCGAGGCCACCACGACCTCGGTCGCGCTGCTGCGCCTGCCCCCGCTGCCCGAGCTGCCGCCGCAGCTCAGCGGCAAGTTCGTCGTCCACCTGCGGGTCGCCCACGTGGGGGAGGGGCAGGAGGCCGAGGACCTGCTCGCGCCCATGCGGGCCGTGGCCGAGCCGGTGCTCCAGGCCGTCGGGCCCCTGCCGTACGCGGCGATCGACTCCATCCACCAGGACCCGGCCGGGCCGATGCCGGTCGCGGAGCGGGGGACGCTCCTGCGCGAGCTGACCGAGGAGACCGTGGAGGCGCTGCTGGCGGCGGCCGGGCCGGACGTGCCCGCGCCGCTCGCCCTCGTCGAGATCCGCCAGCTCGGCGGGGCGCTCGCCCGGGAGCCCAGGCAGCCGAACGCCGTGGGCGGGCGCGACGCCGCCTTCTCGCTGCTGGCCGTCGGCGCGCCGGTGCCCGAGCTGATGGAGACGGCCGTCCCCGCCGCCGTACGGGCGGTGACCGAGGCGGCCGCGCCGTGGGGCACCGGCGGCACGCAGATCAACTTCCAGGGCGGCGCGCTGGCCCCCGAGGAGATCTCGCGGGCCTGGCCGGCGGAGACGCTGCGGCGGCTGGCGAAGCTGCGGGAGGTCTACGACCCGGCGAACCTGTTCCGCTTCGGCCACGTCGTTCCCCGCGAGGGCTGACCACGTCCGTACGGCCGCCTCGTCAATTTCGGCGAGAAGCCGCATCAGTGCGGCCGTACGCCCGCTCGACGGCCCTTGACTGGAGGAGACGACGAGGGGGACATCGATGCGCGGGCACAGGGACCGGCTCACTCCGGGCGAGGCACTCCAGGTGGCGCTGACGGCCGTCGGCGCCTTCCAGGGCTACGTGCAGCACGCCGACTCCAAGGTGGCCACGGTGACCACCGTGCACCTCGGGGCGGCGGCGGTGGCGGCCACGCAGATCGGGGTGCTCGCCGGTCTCCGGGCACCCGGCAGGCCGGTGCTGCTCGGAGTCGTGGCCGTAATCCTTCTCGCGCTCTACGCGGCGGGGTTCTTCGTCGCGGGGTACCACCTCGTCCAGGGGCTGCGGCCCAGGCTCGGCGGGCCGGCGGGTCCGAACAGGTTCGGCCTGGCGGGCGGCGAGCCCGGGTCGTCGCCCCCGGCGAACGTGACGCAGCAGGAGCAGGAGGCCTGGCTGCTGGCGGGCAGGCTCGCCGAGCTGAGCCGGGACAAGCACCTCAGGGTGGGACGGGCACTGCCGTGGACGGCGCTCATGCTCGTCGCCACCCTGCTGTGGCTGGCACTCGGAGGTCTCTACGGCTGACCGGTGCGACCCGGCGGCGACACGGCCTTCCCACCCGGCTCGCTCCCGCCTCGCCGACGGCGCGGCCTTCCCGTTCGGCTCGCTCCCGCCTCGCCGACGGACGCTGGCCCCGCAGCGGCGAAGGCGGCCCTGCGGCGCCCCGACCGGCTAGCCTGGTTTGACTTCGTCGCCGACTCTCAGCTCGCCGAGGTTCCTGGGCACCATGCGGATGCCGAACCAGGTATTCCCGTCCCAGCGGCGGTGCCTGGCCAGGGTTCTCAGGGGTTCCTTGCCGCGTTCCTGGGTGGCCGGGTCCCAGACGGTGGCGGCGCAGCGGTCGCACGCCACCGAGACGCGGAAGTCGATCTCGCCGATGCGGACCGACGTCCAGGCGTCCTCCGCGAAGGGTTCCGCGCCGTCGACGATGAGGTTGGGCCGGAAGCGGGCGACGTCGAGGGGGTCCGGGGGGTGCTCCCCGCGCTCCGCGGCGCCTTCGGCGATCCAGTCGTCCAGGCGCCGGAGCGAACCGGTGGAGACGAGATGGAGGGGTCCGTCCCAGAGGCCGCCGGTCGCCTCGGTGATCGTCCGGCGTCCGGGGTCGTCCAGCCAGACCAGGCGGGCGGGCCTGCCGAGCAGGCGGGTGAACCATTCGTGGGCGTCGGCATGGGCGAGCACGGCCCGGTCGAGGGCGGAGCAACCCAGCGAGATCGTGTCGCCGGCGGCCGGGGGAACCGTGAGTTCGCCCATGCCCGGCGCCGACAGGCGGAGGCCGCCTTCGGGGGTCTCGGCGGCCGAGACCGAGAGGAGCCGGGGGTGCTCGCCGACCCAGATCAGTTCTCCCTGCGGGTCCACCACGCCCCAGCGGCGGTCGCCTTCCAGACCCCAGGGGAGGACGCCGGCGGAGAGGCGCGGAACGCCTTTGCCGGACTTGATGGGATAGGTGCGGATCTCCGCGAGTTCCATTGCGCAAGAATATGAGAAAGCGCTCTCTCGGGATATGGGGGCGCGTTCACAGGGCGTCCGGAGGGCGGTCCCGGGGCCTTTCGGAATATGCGTTTCGCCTGCTCTTCGGCAAGGTGGCCAGGCCCGTTCGGGAAGCCCCCGCAGTGGTTCGGGGTGAAACACTCATCGCGGGCTCCGCCGAAGCCGGCTCGGTGCTTCACCGGCACGCCGTCCTGCGGGATTTCGGCGGCGTCTCGCGGGAATTCCGGCGGCGTCGTTCAGCCGGACGGCCGGAGGCTCAGGTCGGCGAACGTGGTGAGGCCTTCCATGTCCCGGACGACCACGCCGCGGTGGCGCTGGAGGACGAGGCCACGGGCGGACAGGTCGTGCATCGCCTTCTGCACCGTGCGTTCCCTGATCCCGACCAGCTCTCCCAGCTCGGCCTGGGTGACCGGCACACCGACGTCGACGCCCTCCCGGTGGGGTCTACCGTGTTGTACGGCCAGGTCGACCAGGACGCGGGCCAGGCGGACGTCGGCCTCGTATCCGGCGAAGTCGAGCCGCCGGCGGTTGGCGAAGCGCAGCCGGTCCATCGCGACCCGGCTGAGGGCGGCCGCGACCTCGGGAGCGCGGGCGAGATGCGCCGTGAAGACGGGTCCCTTCACGACGCGGACGAGTGATCGCCCGCAGGTCGTCACCGTCGCCGTGCGCGCGCAGTCGCCGAAGGCGGCCGTCTCGCCGACGACGTCGCCGGACGCCCGGATCGACAGCAGCGTCCGGGACCCGTTCTCGGTGAGAGCCGTGACCTTCACCAGCGCGTCGAGCAGCAGGTAGACCGCGTGGCCCGGGTCGCCCTCGCGGACGAGGACGTGCCGCCCGGGATAGGTCACCGGAGAGCCGAGGCGGAGGAGATCCTCCCGCGCGGCCTCCGGGAGCCGGTCGAGCAACGATCCGGGCGACCACGGTCGTCGCTCGCTCCTCCGCGTCACGTCGGCACCCCCAAGCGAAGTATGACCGGCAGGGCGCTCCACGTCACCGGGTCCTGGCGGGGGCCGAATGCCAAGACGCCCTTAGTCACTCATTACACTCATAACGTTGTGACACTGATCCGTCACGCGATGTAATCACATCGGCGATGGGCCGGACCTACTGGCTCCGAAGGAGTGACTATGACGTTCACAGCTATGCACCCCGCGTCCATGGCGACCACGCTGGGCTACGGCTCCCAGCACCAGATCACGCCGCTGCAGCTCGCCCAGCAGATTCCGGGGCTGCA
Source organism: Microbispora amethystogenes (assembly GCF_016863015.1). Taxonomy (GTDB): domain Bacteria; phylum Actinomycetota; class Actinomycetes; order Streptosporangiales; family Streptosporangiaceae; genus Microbispora; species Microbispora amethystogenes. The sequence goes on from NZ_BOOB01000014.1 coordinate 244,251, forward strand.
GCAGCAGGTGTCGCCCCTGGCGCTGATCCAGCAGGAGGAGCAGATCCTCCCGCAGGAGCACCTGGTGAGCCCGGTGACCTTCTGGACCAAGGTCGCCAGGCACAGCGTCCGCTACGGCGCTCCCGCCGCCCGCCAGATGCTGGAGAGCGTGCTCTACCAGCACCAGGCGCAGCAGCAGATTCAGGCCCAGATCCAGCAGCAGCAGGTGCAGCAGCAGATCCAGGCCCAGATCCAGCAGCAGCTTCAGCAGCAGATCCAGCAGCAGGCTCTGCCGCCTCAGGTGCTGCAGGCGCTGCAGGCCATCCAGGCCCAGGCCCTGCAGGTCCCGCAGGCCGCCTACGCCCACCCGTACGCGCAGGCGTACGCCGCCCAGGCGTACTCCCAGCCATACGCGGCCCAGGCGTACGCCCAGCAGCCCGGCCAGCAGATCCCGCAGCTCGGCCTCCAGGCCGTACTGCCCCAGCACGTCCAGGCGGCGTACGGGCAGCAGGTCCCGCTGACGATGCAGCCGCTGAACCAGGTGTACGGCCAGCTGCACCAGCAGACCGCCCAGCAGGTCCCGGTGCCGGCCGGTGCCGGACTCTGAGCGGAGGAACACCGTGGAGTCGATGGGTCCCGGGATGGGCGTCCCCGGAACGGGCGCCGGAGTGGGTCCCGGAATGGGTTCGCCGACGCCCCCGGCCACGGGAGTGACGGCGGGGCAGCCGGCGCCGGCGGCGCACCTGCAGGCGCACTGCGCCGTGACGCTCCAGCGGCTGTACGAATGGCTGCAGGCGTCGATCCCGCAGGCGCCCCAGGTCGCGGGGGTCATCCCGCTGCTGGTGCAGGCGGTGCAGCTCTACCGGGCCGGGCGGTACGAGGCGTGCCTGGCGCAGATCCAGTACGCGCTCGGCGTCGTCGCCCCCGGACGGCCCATGGTTCCACTGCTGTGACGTGATCACCTCGGTGGCCCGGACCGGTCGGCGGCCGGTCCGGGCCCCCGCCGTCCCGAGACCGGCGAACCGTGACGCGTGATGACAGAGCCTGAACTGCCGGCCGCGCCGCGCGCGACCGGTGACACCAGTCTGAGCTGGGGAGAGTCGAGCCGTTGTGACCACTAACGACAAGCCCAAGGACGCAATCGAGGAGCCGCGCCCGCCGACCCCACGGGGGCGGCAGGCGTCGCGTCAGGCGCCGCGGCCGGTGGAGCCCCGGCCGCGGCGCTACATGGTGGCGGCGCTGCCGCAGCCGGACCCGGCGGCGCCGGCGTACGACGACGACACGGTGCGCAGGCTGCTGGAGGACGACCCCGAGGTGCGCGTGCTGCGCCGCGTACGGGGACGGGCGGCGGGGAACCCGGGGGCCACGGTCCCGGGGTTTCCCGCCGTGGTCGTGGCGGAGACGACCCCGGAGCACGTCGAGGCGCTGCGCCGCCAGTATCCGCAGCTGCACGTCGAGCGCGACCGATTGCTGACCTACAGCGAGGTGCCGCGGCCACCGCGCCGGCGGCGGCCCGCCCCGGTGGTGGCGCCGCCCGGCCTGGAGAGCACGTTCACCGTCCTGGTCAGGGACGCGGACGGCACGCCGCTGCCGGGCGCGAGCGTCCTGGTGACCGGGCACGGCTGGCCGGGCCAGGCGGTCACCGGGGCCGACGGACGCGCCGTGGTCACGATGGCGGGGGAGACGCCCGAGTCGATCACCGGGCTGACCGTCCGGCCGCGCTCGGGCTACTGGAGCGTGCACGTCGAGCGCCCCGCCCTGTCGACCACCCGCGACAACCTCGTCGAGCCGGTGCGCCTGGCCGAGACGTTCGGCGGCTTCCCGGACCGGCAGGTCTTCGGCTGGGGCCAGCAGGCGATGAACCTCGACCGGCTGCCCCCCACGCTGCGCGGCGCGGGGGTCAGGATCGCCATCGTCGACTCCGGGGCCGACGTCCGCCACCCGGACCTGCGCGAGCGCGTACGCGCCGGGATCGACCTGGTCGACGCCGAGCCCGAGGGATGGACGGCCGACACGGCCCACCACGGCTCCCACTGCGCGGCCGTCATCTCGGGCGCGGACGACGGCCGGGGCATCGTGGGCTTCGCCGTCGAGGCCGAGGTGCACGCGTGCAAGATCTTCCCGGGTGGGCGGTTCAGCGACCTCATCGAGGCGCTCGACTACTGCGTCGAGCAGCGCGTCGACGTCGTCAACCTGAGCCTCGCCAGCAGGCACCACTCCCCGCTGGTCGCCGCCAAGATCGAGCAGGCCCGGGAGGCGGGGGTGGCGTGCGTGGTGGCCGCGGGCAACGACGGGGGACCGGTCGCCTTCCCCGGCACCCTGCCCGGCGTGCTGACCGTCGCCGCCGTCGGCAAGGCCGACGCCTTCCCGCCCGGCACGGCGCACGAGGCCGAGATCGACGGTCCCGTCACCGGTGACGGATACTTCTCGCCCCGCTTCACCTGCCGTGGGCCCGAGATCGACGTCTGCGCTCCGGGCGTGGCCGTCCTGTCGGCCGTGCCACCGGACGCGTACGCCGTTCTGGACGGCACCTCGATGGCCGCGCCGCACGTCGCCGGCCTCGCGGCGCTCGTGCTCGCCCATCACGGCGACTTCCGCGCCGCCTACGCCGCACGGGACGCGCGGCGGGTCGACCGCCTCTTCCAGATCATCACGTCGAGTTGCGTGCCGCTGAACCTCGGGGACGTCCACCGCACCGGCGCCGGGATGCCGAACGCGCTGCGCGCCCTCGCGCCCGCTCTCGCGCAGATCACCCCCGAGCCGGCCGGGACGGACACACTGCTCGGACATCTGGCCGCCGAGATGACGGAGGCCGGGCTGCTCGCGCCCGCGCCCGTCGGACCGGGCGGCCGGTCCGGGCATCCCGGGCAGCTCGGGCCGGTCGGTCCGGGGGCGCAGCACGGCCTCGCGGGCCAGGCCGCGTACGGCGCGGGCGGCACGGCGAACGGGCCCCTGTCCGGAGGCTCCCTTCCGGGCGGGCTCGCTCCGGGCGGCGCCCGCGGGGAGGCCAAAGGCGGCGTCACCGGCTTGGACCCGCGCGGCGGAGCCGGGGGTGCCGGCTCCGCGGGCAGGCGCGGGAGCGGCCCGTCCGGTGGTTCGCCCAGTAGTCCGTCCGGTGGTCCGTCCGCCACCCGGTCGTACGCCACCGGTTCGACGCCGGGCCGCGCCCAGGGCGCTCGCGGCGGGGCCGGTGAGGCGGCGCCGGCGGTGGACGTCACGACCGGCGGCGCCGCGCGGACGGCCAACGGCTCGCCCGCGGCCGCGCCGGGTTCACCGATCGGCTCTCCGATCGGCTCTCCGATCGGCCCGCCGATGGGCCCAGCGATGGGTTCGGGGACGGGCGCGCCGATCGGCGCCGCGCCGTACGAGCAGGCCGCCCTGGCCTGGCTGGCCGAGGAGATGCGCGCCGCCGGGCTGATCGGGAGCCGACCATGGCCTGACGTGTGACGTGGGCCGAGCGGGACTGATCAGGGGCGGCACCTGACGGAACCCCGGCCCGGGCAGGGCCGGGGCACCGACGGCGACTCGTCTCAACAGCACCCGGCAGGCCCGAGGAGGGCCTAAGGGCCCGGCAGGACCTCAGGCCCCCCGGCAGGCCCTCACCTCGGCGGGACTCTCAACGGGACCTCTCGGTAGGGGCCGGGCACGGGCAGGACCTCTGGGCCCGGCAAGGCCTCGGTGGCACCTCTCGGCGGGGCCCGGTGGGACCTCAGTAGGACTCGTAGGCGGGCCCGGCCAGTTGGGCCACGTCCTCGGCTCCGTCGCCGATCAGTTTCGACCCCAGGTCGGCCAGTGCGCGCCCGGCCGCCAGCTCGTCGCCGATCTCCGGCACCGGCCTGTCGGCCGGGTTGCGGCGGGCCCGGCCCACGCTCTCGTGCCGCCGCCCGGAGGGCGTGTAGAGCACGGCGGTCGCCGTGGTGACGTCGTCCTTGTCGTCCTCGTTCACGAATATCTCGACGGTCCAGCGCTTCGATTCCATGCGGACCACCTCCCAGGAGTCCAGCATCCCTCCGGGCCCGTACGGCCCCGGCACCCACCCCGTCGTGAGGACCGACGCGGTCTGAAGCGCCGCCCCGGCGGTGGCCCCCACCGAGGAGGCGGCCAAGGAAGGAGCGCCCATGCCCGGTCAGATCGTCGTCGGCACCGACGGCTCGCCCGCCGCGACGGCCGCCGTGCGCTGGGCGGCGGACGACGCCGCCCGCCGCGGCTGCCCGCTCCGCCTCGTCTCGGTCGTGGACCACTGGGCGTACGGGATAGCGAAGTTCCCCACCTCGGGCGGCGATCCGCTGACCCGGCACGCCGAGCGGGCGCTCGCCGCCGCCGAGGCCGTGGTGCGCGAACACCGGCCGGACGTGCCGATCAGCGCGGAGATCGTCGAAGGCATCCCCGCCCGCACGCTGCGGGACAAGGGGAATGAGGCCACCGAGATCGTCCTGGGCAGCAGAGGGCTCGGAGGCTTCGCCGGCATCGTCGTCGGGTCGGTCAGCTCCCACGTCGCCGGGCAGGCGCCCTGCCCGGTCGTCGTCGTACGGCCGGGCTGGTCCGGAGGCCGCGGCGAGATCGTCGTGGGGGTGGACGACTCGCCCGAATGCGATCCGGCCCTGGCGTACGCCTTCGAGCAGGCGCGGCTGCACGGCTGCGGCCTGCGGGCGGTGCACGCGTGGCGGCTTCCGGCCCACCCGCTCGCCCCCGAGATCACCTACGACGTGGAGGAGGTGCGCGAGGCCCGCAGGCGCGTGGCGGAGGAGAAACTGGCGGGCCCGCGCCGGGGGTATCCGGACGTGGCGGTGCACGAGGAGAGCGTCTACGGCCACCCCGTCGACGCGCTCATCCAGGCGTCACGCACCGCCGACCTGCTCGTGGTCGGCTCGCGCGGCCGGGGCGCGCTGGGGTCGGCGATGCTCGGCTCGGTCAGCCGGGGCGTCCTGCACCACGCCGGGTGTCCCGTCGCCGTCGTACGGCCGCCGTGCTGAGCCGTGTTCCTCGCCGTGCGTGTCCCGCGCCCCGTGTCCCACGCCTCGCGTTCCGCGTTCCGGCCGAGGGTGACAACCAAGGGCGACGGCCCGCCCAGCCGGGCGGGCCGCCGGTGGCGCCCTCGACAGCGGGCCTGGCACGCCCGGACGGGTCGGTCAGACTTCCCGCTGGCCCTCCGGCCGCTCGATCGGGATGCGCCTGCGCTCCTCCCGCTCCTCGGCGAGCCGTACGCTCACCTCAAGGATGCCCTTGTCATAGGTGGCCTTCACGTCGTTCTCATCCACGTTCGGGGGCAGCACGATGGACCGGGTGAAGGTCCCGTACCGGAACTCGGTCCGGTGCCCCTGCCGCTCCTCGTGGCGCCTTTCGGCGTGGATGGTCAGGACTCCGCTCGACACACTGATCTCGACGTCCTTCTCCGGGTCGATGCCGGGCAATTCAGCCCGCAGCACGTACCGGCCGTCCCTGACGTAGTCCTCCAGTCGCATCTGCTGGCCGGCCATCGGCCTCATCGCGGCCAGCGGCGCCTCCAGCAGGTCGAACAGGTCGGGCACGAGGCCCCGGGACTCCCGCCGCATCGGAACGCTCATGGCTGTCACCTCCGTCCGGCAGAACTCATCAAGAAAGACGTACCCCGGCATGAATCGGACAAATCGCCATGGCTGGGGTGATGCCGCCTGATGCAGGATGGTGATCGTGATACCGGAAGGGCTGAGGCACGGCTTCGGCAGGGCGCGACCGGCTCGCGGCGAAGGGAGTGCGTGATGAGGTTCGTACGCGAAGGCGACATGAAGGCCACCCGGCCGGGACCGGACAGGTTCACCGACGGCGTGTGGGAGGCGGAGGCGCTGGAGACGGTGCGGCCGGACGGCCTGAGCGCCCAGCGTTTCTCCTACGCCCCGCGGGCCCGCTCGGGCTGGCACACCCACGACGGGGAGCAGGCGCTGCACGTGCTGTCGGGACGCGGGGTGGTGGTGCGCTGGGGCGAGACCGAGGGCACGCCCATCGGACCGGGCGACTGGGTCCACGTGCAGCCGGGCGAGAAGCACTGGCACGGCGCCGCCGCCGACGACACGCTGGTGCACATCGCCGTCACCGCGAGCGGCAAGACCCACTGGCACGGCCCGGTGACCGACGAGGAGTACCACGCCGGCCTGGGCTGATCAGCGGCCGGCCTCAGCGGGCGCCTCCTGGGTCGGTGACGATGACGAGGCCGGCCCGGGAGCGCACGTCGTGGCGGGCGTAGTACCGCTCCTCCTGCTCGGCCCAGCGCCGCCAGTGGGGCGCGTACGTCTCGCCGTCGCGGGCGAGCGCCCGCGCCCGGCGGACCTGCTCGCCGGCCTCCAGCCACACCAGCCCGGTGAGGTACGGCCGGGCCTCGCGGGCGCCGCAGCCCACGCCTTCGATCACGAGGGTGTCCGGCTCGGCGATCTCGTGCCATTCCGCGTACTCGCCACGTGCCCAGTCGTAGCGGCGCCAGCGTGCCGGGCGGCCGAGGACGAGCGGCCGCAGCACCCACTCCAGCAGGGCGTCCACCCCGGCCTGCAGGCCGTCCCAGCCGTCGTACAGGTCGTCCATGCGGACGACCGGCGCGGTGAGCGCCGCGGCAACGGCGACGGCCAGCGTCGACTTGCCCGCGCCCGAGCGTCCCTCGACGGCCAGGACGCGGGTGCCGCCCGCGCGGGCGGGCCGCGCGCGCAACCAGCGCGCGACGGCGGCGGCGTCCGGCGTCACGCGCGCCGGGCTCGACGGAGCCGCCGCGTACGGCCGGCGCCCCCTCCCCTCATCCACGGAGGGGGCTGACCCCCGCGACGGCCAGGCCGAGCAGCCGGTCCGCCTCGGCGGCGGCGTCCGGACGGTGTTCCGTGGCCAGGGCGATGCCGGTGATCAGGGTGAGCAGGTCGGCGACGGTCACGCCGGGTGCCAGCGCGCCGTCGTCCGCGGCGCGGCGCACCAGTGGCTCACCCGCCTCGGTGAGCTGCGCCGAGCAGCAGTACTCGTGCGCCGCGTCGCCGTCGAGCGTGGGGTCGAGGGTCAGCGCCGTGGCCAGCCCCCGGATGGTCGCGGCGTCCGCGACGATGGCGCTGAGCCATTCCAGCAACGCGGCGCGGGTGTCGGACCTGCCGGTCAGCTCGCGGGCGTGGGCGCACAGGGTCTCCACCCGTTCGCGGAAGACCGCCTCCAGCAGTGCGCGGCGGCTGGGGAAGTGACGGCGCAGCGTGGCGGAGCCGACCCCCGCGGTCCGGGCGATCTGCTCCAGGGAGGCCTCGGGGCCGTGGGCGGCGATCTCCTCCTTGGCCACGGCGAGAAGGAGGCCGTAGTTGCGCCGGGCGTCCGCACGCTGGACGGGCATCGCGTCACCTCGTGGTTGCTAAGTGGCGGGGTCCGCCGTATCTTACCGAAAGATAAACGGCGGGGCCCGCCGTTTAGCTGACATCCACCTGTAGGAGGGGACTCATGTCCACCGAATCCGCACCCGTCCTGGTCACCGGCGCCACCGGACGGCAGGGCGGCGCCACCGCCCGCGCCCTGCTCGCGAACGGCGTTCCCGTCCGGGCGCTGGTCCGCGACCCCTCGACTGCCCGGGCGAGGGCGGTCGAGGCGCTCGGCGCCGAACTGGTGACCGGCGACCTGAACGACCGCGACTCCGTGGTCAGGGCCGCGCGGGGAGCCCGGGCCGTCTTCTCGGTGCAGATGCCCCCGATCAAGGGAGACGCCTACGACTTCGAGGGCGAGGTGGCCCAGGCCGTCAACCTGGTGGAGGGCGCTCTGGCCGCGGGCGTGCCGCAGTTCGTGCACACATCAGTCACGGGCGCGGGACGTCACACCGAGGCCCCCGGCTGGGCCGAAGGCCGCTGGGCGTCGATAGAGCCCGCCCTCACCGCCAAGGCCGAGGCCCAGGACCGGGTACGGAAGGCGGGCTTCCCGCGCTGGACGATCATCAAGCCGGGATTCTTCATGGAGAACTTCCTGCCGTCGACGGCCTACCTGCTTCCCCGCGGGGTCGAAGGGGGAATCGTGACCGTGCTGAGGCCCGCCACCCGGCTCTCCCTCGTCGCGGCCGGCGACATCGGCGCGGCGGCCGCCGCGGCCTTCGCCGCGCCGGACCGGTTCCACGAGGTCGAGCTGGAACTGGCCAGTGACTATCTCTCGATGGCGGAGATCGCCGGGGTCCTCTCCCGCGCTCTGGGCAGGGAGCTGGCCGCGCCCGACATGACCATGGAGGAGGCGATCGCCGCCGGAATGCCGGGAGCGGGCGTCACCTCACACGAGTACCTCAACGCGGTCGGTCAGCACGCCCGCCCGGAGTACGCGCGGGCCTTCGGCATCCCGCTCACGACCTTCGAGGAATGGGCGCGCGAAAACTTCCGGGCCGCGGCCTGACTCTTCGCGGGGACACCGAGACTTGCCGAGGGGGTGGCGTACGCGGGTGGGCCCGGTTCGGGCATGGAGCGGCCACGGGTCGGACAAGGGGCGGACCAGGGCGGACCCGGGTCGCGGAGATGGCGAATGGCGAGGGCACGGTGTGGACGCGGTGTGGACACGGGGCGGCCCGGAGGGGCCGTCCGGTCCCTCCGGGCCGCTCGCGGAGCTCCCGGCCGAGTGCTAGACGCCTGCGCGGGTGGGGCGGCGGATGTCGCTGCTCTGCTCCTGCCACTCGGGGGTCTCGCGCCCCTTCTCCTCGGACATCTCCTCAAGTTGCAGGGCGATGCCCATCGCGAAGAAGGTCGGGGCCCACTCGCCGACGAACAGCGCCCAGCGGTCCGCGCGTTCGATGCCCGCCTGCTCGTATTTGTTCGAGAGGATCCAGGAGGCGATCGACATGCCGATCGACCCGAACGCCGCGCCGTACATCATGTTGGAGCGGAGCCCTATCTTGTGGAGCGTCTTGATCATGGTGTCCCCCTTGTGGTGATTTGCCCCTCTTTGTGGGCTACCCGGCCTCTTCTGACGTAACCCGCCGCACCCGTGACGGCGTGCGATACTCGCGACCGCGCATGAGGAGAGGCCGACGGGGTAGCCGTGGAGCCGGACCGGGAGGGAAGTCATGGAAGTTCTGGGCATCGACATCGGCGGCTCGGGCATCAAGGGCGCCACCGTGGACACGCTCACCGGGACGCTCACCCGCGAGCGCCTGCGTGTCCCGACGCCGCGTCCCTCCTCGCCGGGGGCCGTGGCCGCGGCGGTGCAGGCGATCGTGGACCACTTCTCCTGGACCGGCCCGATCGGCGTCACCTTCCCCGGGGTGGTCCTCGACGGCGTCATCCGTACGGCCGCCAACGTGGACAAGTCCTGGATCGGGGTGAAGGGCGCCGACCTGTTCGGCGACCAGTCGGTCGTCCTCAACGACGCCGACGCGGCCGGGGTCGCCGAGATGACGTTCGGCGCGGGGCGGGGCAGGCCCGGGGTGGTTTTGATGCTGACCTTCGGCACCGGCATCGGCAGCGCGCTGTTCGTGGACGGCCGTCTGGTGCCCAACACCGAGTTCGGCCACATCGAGATCCGCGGCAAGGAGGCCGAGCACCGCGCCTCCGACCGGGTGCGCGAGGAGGAGGACCTCGACTGGGACAAGTGGGCCGAACGTGTCGAGGAGTACCTCGCGCACATGCGCGACCTGCTGTCTCCCACCCTGATCGTCGTCGGCGGGGGCGTGAGCAAGAAGGCGGAGAAGTTCCTGCCGCACGTCCATCTTGGGGACACCCCCGTGGTGCCGGCCGTGCTGCTGAACGAGGCCGGGATCATCGGCGCCGCGATGGCCGCCGCGGGGCCCGCGCGCCTGTCCTGAGTCGGCCTGGCCGGGGTCAGCCCGCCCTGGGTCGGCCTGGCCGGGGTCGGCCTGGCCGGGGTCGGCCTGCCCTGAGTCGGCCTGGCCGGGGTCGGCCTGGCCGGGGTCGGCCTGCCCTGAGTCGGCCTGCCCTGAGTCGGCCTGCCCTGGGTCGGCCTGCCCTGGGTCGGCCTGCTCTGTGCCTGCCCTCCGCTGAGTCGGCCCGCGCTGCGCCTCCGCTGAGTTTGCCTGCGCTGAGTTGGCTGTCCTGGGCTCGCCTGCGCTCGGTCGGCCTGAGTTGGGTCGCCAGCACTGAGTTGCCTGCACTGAGTTGGCGGCTCTGCGCCCCCCAGCCCCGTGCACGCTTACCCCGAGCGATAGATCTCCCTTATTCCTACCTGGACAGCGGGTATTCTTGCTGTCATGATTGACTCATGAGCTTCTCGGGTGGGTTGACCCAGCGCCGGCACATCGACCTGCTGCGCGTCTGCGCCGCCGCTTGTTGACCGCCTGCCGGCGAATCGCCGGCGAGTGTGTCACCACCATTCCGTAAGACAGGCGTTCCGTACGCGACAGGCCCTTACGTGACAGGCGAGGAGAAGCGACATGTCCCAGAATGTGATCGAATCCGGCGTACAGGGCTACGAGCACGGCCATGAGCCCCCCGACCCCGGGCAGGGCTCCGTGCTCGGTGTGCTTCCCGTGCCGGGCACCGGAGCCGCGCTGATGATCGTGGGCTATCTCGTGCCCGCCGACAGCTCCCTGGACGTACCGGCCCGGACGCCCCGTCCGGCCGCCGAGGAGAGCGCCGCCGTGGAGAGCGACACGATGAGCAGGACGGCCCGGGCGGCCGTCGAGTTCGCCGGGGCCGCCATCGCGGGCGGGCCGCTGTCCACCGCGTCCTCCACCGCGTCCTCCATCGCGGGCGGGCCGCCGTCCGCCGGCTCCTCCGAGGCGCCGGCCACGCGGGAGCGGCCATCCGGACCGGCGTGGCACGAGTTCTCCGCCGCGTCCCCCGCGGAGGGGGAACTGGTCCTGGACCGCACCGCGCGGGTGGCCCGCAGCGGTGGCGAGGAGATCGAGCTCACCTACCGGGAGTTCGAGCTCCTCGACTACCTCACCTCGGCGCCGGGCCGGGTCTACAACCGCCGCCAGCTCATGGCGGCCGTCTGGGACCGGTACGACGAGGAGGGCGGGCGCACGGTCGACGTGCACGTGCTGCGGCTGCGCCGCAAGCTCGGCAGGCACGCGGGCCGGATCGTCACCGTCCGGAACGTGGGATACAAGTACCAACCCCCGCGCCGCCACTGAAGTTCACCACCGAAGTCGCCACCGGGCCGCCGTCTGGGCCTGGGGCCGCCATCTGAGGTCGCCGTCTGGGGTCATCACCGAAGTCGCCGCTGGGGTCGCCGTCTGAGGCCGCTGTCCGAGGCGTCCTTCTAGGGCGTCCGTCCGAGGCCTCCGTCTGTTTGGGGCCGCCGTCTGGGGTCGCTGTCTGTGGTCGCTGTCCGGGGCCGCTGTCCGAGGCTCCGTCTGGGGCGTCTGCCATCGGTGCCGTGATGACCGGGCATGGGCCCTGACCGGCCCGTGAGCCCACTGCGGGCCCACTGCGGGCCTGCCGTGGCCGGCCGTGGCGGGGGTGCCCGGCCGGCCCTCGGCGGCCTCCTCTGGCGGGCCCCCCGCCGCGCGGATCGAAAACGGCTGGCAGATCGGCCGGGGGCGTTGCCTATCCTTGAGCCTGGAATGAACACGCTCGCCGATCTCCAGGGCCGTATCCCCGATCTGATGCTGCGCGACCAGCGCAGGCTGCGCCGCCGTATCGACGGCATGCGCCGGGTCCGCGACCGCGCCTCCCGCCAGTCCGTCGTCCAGGAGATCGCGGGGGACGTGGAGGCCGCCGAACGCCGCGTGGCCGAGCGCCGCGCGGCCGTGCCGGCCATCAGCTATCCCCCCGATCTCCCGGTCAGCAAGCACAAGGACGACCTGCTCGCGGCCATCAGGGACCACCAGGTCGTGATCGTGGCCGGAGAGACCGGCTCGGGCAAGACCACCCAGATCCCCAAGATCTGCCTGGAGCTGGGCCGGGGTGTCCACGGGGTCATCGGGCACACGCAGCCGCGCCGCATCGCCGCCCGCACGGTCGCCGAGCGCATCGCCGAGGAGCTGTCGATCGACCTCGGATCGGCGGTCGGCTACAAGGTCCGCTTCACCGACCACTCCAGCGACGGGACGCTCGTCAAGCTGATGACCGACGGCATCCTCCTCGCGGAGATGCAGACCGACCCGCTCCTGCTGCAGTACGACACGCTGATCATCGACGAGGCGCACGAACGCAGCCTCAACATCGACTTCATCCTCGGCTACATCCGCCAGCTCCTTCCCCGGCGGCCCGATCTCAAGGTCGTCATCACCTCCGCGACCATCGACCCCGAGCGCTTCGCCCGGCACTTCGCCGCTCCGGGCGGCGACCCGGCGCCGATCGTGGAGGTGTCCGGCCGGACCTACCCCGTCGAGGTGCGTTACCGCCCGATCGACGAGGACGACGACCAGACCCAGGCCATCGTCGACGCGGTGGACGAGCTGTGCGCCGAAGGGCCGGGCGACATCCTGGTCTTCCTCAGCGGCGAGCGGGAGATCCGCGACACCGCCGACGCGCTGAAGGGACGCCCGGAGGAGGTCCTCCCGCTGTACGCGCGGCTGACGGCCGCCGAGCAGCACCGGGTGTTCCAGTCTCACCGGGGCCGCCGGATCGTGCTGTCCACCAACGTCGCCGAGACCTCGCTGACCGTGCCGGGCATCAAATACGTGGTCGATCCCGGAACGGCGCGGATCTCCCGGTACAGCCACCGGCTGAAGGTGCAGCGGCTGCCGATCGAGCCGGTCTCCCAGGCCTCGGCCAACCAGCGCAAGGGCCGCTGCGGCCGTACGTCCGACGGTGTCTGCATCCGCCTCTACTCGGAGGAGGACTTCCTCTCCCGACCCGAGTTCACCGACCCGGAGATCCTCCGTACGAACCTGGCGAGCGTCATTCTGCAGATGACCTCGCTGGGCCTGGGCGACATCGCGGCGTTCCCGTTCGTGGAGCCGCCGGACAGCCGCCAGATCAGGGACGGCGTCAACCTGCTGGTCGAGCTGGGCGCGCTCGCCGACCGCGGCGCCGAACGCAGTGCCGACCAGAGCGCCGACCAGAGCGCCGAGCTGGACGGCGAGCGGGACGGCGAGCGGAGCGTCGAAAGGGACGGAGGACGAGGCGGACGGGGGGGCGGTCGGGGCGGCCGAGGACTCCGGGGTCCGGGGCGCGAGGCCGGCCAGGGGCCGCAGCTCACCCCGGTGGGACGCAGGCTGGCCCAGCTGCCCGTCGACCCCCGGCTCGCCCGGATGGTGCTGGAGGCGGAGAAGAACGGCTGCGCCCGCGAAGTGATGATCATCGCGGCCGCGCTGTCCATCCAGGACCCGCGCGAGCGGCCGGCCGACAAGCAGCAGGCGGCCGACGAGAAGCACCGCCGCTTCGCGGACAAGGAATCCGACTTCCTGACCTATCTGAACCTCTGGAACTACCTGCGCGAGCGGCAGAAGGAGCTGTCGTCGAGCGCGTTCCGGCGGCTCTGCAAGGCCGAGTTCCTCAACTACCTGCGCGTACGGGAGTGGCAGGACATCGACAGCCAGCTCCGCCAGGTGGCGCGGACGCTGAACGTCGTGCCGAACAGCGCGCCCGCCGACCCCCGGCGCGTGCACGAGTCGCTGCTGGCCGGCCTGCTGTCGCACATCGGCGTCAAGGACGTCGAGGCCAAGCGCAGGCAGGACGGCCCGCGCCGGCCGCTCACCGAGTACATCGGCGCCCGCAACGCCCGCTTCGCGATCTTCCCCGGCTCGGCCCTGGCGAAGACGCAGCCGCAGTGGGTCATGTCGGCCGAGCTGGTCGAGACCTCCCGGCTGTGGGCCCGGGTCAACGCCAAGATCGAGCCCGAGTGGATCGAGCCGCTCGCCCAGCACCTCGTCAAGCGCACCTACAGCGAGCCGCACTGGGAGAAGGACCAGGCCGCCGTCGTCGCGCTGGAGAAGGTCACCCTTTACGGCGTGCCGATCGTGACCGAGCGGAAGGTCAACTACGGCCGCATCGACCCCGAGCTCAGCCGTGAGCTGTTCATCCGGCACGCGCTGGTCGAGGGCGACTGGCGGACCCACCACAGGTTCTTCCACGACAACCGCAAGCTGCTCGACGAGGTCGGGCGGCTGGAGGAGAAGGCCCGCCGCCGCGACATCCTCGTGGACGACGAGACGCTGTTCGACTTCTACGAGCAGCGGATCCCCGCCGAGGTGGTCTCGGGCCGGCACTTCGACAGCTGGTGGAAGAAGGCGTCCCGCGAGACGCCCGACCTGCTGACGTTCACCCAGGAGATGCTGGTCAACGACAGCGCCGGGGTCAGCGCCCGCGACTACCCCGACGCCTGGCGGCAGAACGGCCAGCGGATGCGGCTCACCTACCGGTTCGAGCCCGGCGCCCCGGAGACGGGGGAGGCGGACGGCGTGACCGTCCACATCCCGCTCGCCGTGCTCAACCAGGTGGAGCCGGAGGGCTTCGACTGGCAGATCCCGGGTCTGCGCGAGGACCTCGTCACCGCTCTCATCAGGTCGCTGCCGAAGAACCTGCGCCGCAACTTCGTGCCCGCCCCCAACTACGCCAAGGCCGTGCTGGAACGCGTACGGGCGGGCGGCGAGCCCATCCTCGGCGCGCTGGAGCGCGAGCTGCACGCGATGACCGGGGTGGCGATCCCGCGCGACGCGTGGGCCCTCGACCAGTTGCCCGCGCACCTGCGGATCACCTACCGGGTGGTCGACGACCGCAGGCGCACGGTGGACGAGGACAAGGACCTGGAGGCCCTCAAGCGGCGGCTCGCCTCGAAGCTGCGCGCCACCCTGTCGAGGGCCGCCGACGACCTGGAGCGCGACGGCCTGCGGAGCTGGACCATCGGCACCCTGCCGAAGGTGTTCGAGCAGGGCAGGATGCGCGCGTACCCGGCCCTGGTGGACGAGGGCGGCAGCGTCGCGGTCCGGATGTTCGACACCGAGGTGGAGCGGGACCAGGCCATGTGGGCGGGCACCCGGCGGCTGGTGCTGCTCACCGTGGTCAGCCCGGCCAAGGCCATCCTGCGCGGCCTCACCACCGCGCAGAAGCTCGCCCTCAGCCGCAGCCCGCACGGCGGCGCCGCCGCCCTGTTCGACGACTGCACGGAGTGCGCGGCCGACCGGCTGATCGCCGAGGCGGGCGGGCCCGCGTGGGACGAGGCCGCCTTCGAGGGGCTGCGCGACCACGTGCGCGCCTCGCTGTTCGAGACGACGGAGGAGGTCGTCACCCGGGTGGAGCGCGTGCTCGCGGTGTGGCACACCGCGCAGACGCGGCTCGACGCGCTGGGCGGCGCCGTCGCCGACCTCGCCGCCGACGTCCGCGACCAGCTCGACGCGCTGGTCCACGCGGGGTTCGTCACCGAGACGGGGTACGACCGGCTGCCGGACGTGCTCCGCTACCTGCGCGCGGTCGAGCGGCGGCTGGACAAGCTCCCCGACGACCCCGGCCGCGACCGCGAGTGGATGCACCGGGTGCACGACGTCGAGGACGACTACCGCGACCTGCTCGACAGGCTGAAGCCCGCCGAGCGGGACGCCAGGGCCGTACGGGACATCCGATGGATGATCGAGGAGCTGCGGGTGAGCTTCTTCGCCCAGCAGCTCGGCACCCCCACGCCGGTCTCCGAGAAGCGCATCCGCAAGGCCATGGAGCAGGCGGAGTCCGCCGCCCGGTCCGGGTGACCCCAGCCACCCCGGCGGGCTTCAGCGGCCGCTTTCAGCGGCCCAGCGCGGCGCCGATGAGGGCGCGGGGGTCGGCCGCTCCGGCGAGCATGCCCGACGGGAGCAGGTCGATCAGGTGGGCGTGCCCGAAGTCCGTGCCGTACGCGGTCGTCTCGACCGGATGGCCGCGCTCGCGCAGGCCGTCCGCCCACGGCGCCCCCTCCTCGACCTCGACCCCCTGATCGGACCGCCAGGTGTCGAAGCCGGTGTCGCCGCCGTTCAGCCGCCACCGGGGGGAGCCGACGGCCTCCGCCGGCGTCTGCCCGTGCAGGAGGAGCCGGGTGACGACCTGCAGCAGGATCTGTGGCTGGGCGTCCCCGCCCATCGTGCCGAGGACCGCGCGCAGGGTCCCGTCCGGCCGGGTGACCAGCGCCGGGCACAGGGTGTGGGGTGGCCGGCGGCCCGGGCCGTACTCCGCGGGATGACCGGGCGTGAGCGAGAAGCCGATGCCGCGGTTGTGCAGGTTGATGCCGGTGTTCGGCTCGAAGAGCAGGCTGCCGAATCCCGACGCGTTCGACTGGATCAGCGAGACGCCCATGCCGTCACCGTCCACCGCGCACAGGTACGTCGTGTCGCCGGACGCGGCGGGGGCGGCGGGCAGCGGGGAGCGGCGCCCGGGATCCACCAGGGCCCGCCGGGCGGCCGCCGTCTCCAGGGGCGCGACGGCCGTCTCGTGCAGCACGCCGAGGCGGTCGTGCCCGGCCGCCCTGGCCGACTCCACCAGCAGGTGTGCCCAGCCCGGGTCCGCGGGATCGGCGGGCGGGCCGAGCCCGGCGAGGATCTCCAGCGCGAGCAGCAGCAGGTAGCCCTGCGAGTTCGGCGGCGTCGTCCAGACGCGGTGCCCGAACACCTCGATCTCCAGCGGCTCCACCCAGTCGGCGTTCGGCCGGGCCAGGTCGTCGGCGGTGTACTCACCGCCGCCCAGCGCCAGCAGCCCCTCGCCGAACTCGCCCTGGTAGAACGCGGCCCGGCCGCCTTCGGCGAGCGCGGCGAGCGCCCTGGCTACCCCCGGGCGGCGGACCACGTCTCCGGTGCGCCGTACGGCCGCGAAGTCGCCGGCTCCGGCGAGCGTACCGACGAAGTCGGCCGTCGGCCCCAGCAGCGGCGAGGCGGGAAAGCCGCCGGTCGCGTGGCGGATCGCCGGGGCCAGCAGGTCGGCGAGCGGCAGGCGGGCGTACCGCTCGTGCAGCGCCAGCCATCCGTCCGCGCAGCCCGGCACCGGGACCGACCGGACGTCGAACAGGTGCGGCATGCGGGCACGGCCCTCCGCCCGCAGCCGGGCGGGGTCCGCGCCCGATCCCGCCCGTCCGGACGCGTTGAGCGCGGACACGGCGCCGTCGTGGACGAGCGCGAACAGGTCGCCGCCGAGGCCGCACATGTGCGGGGCGGTGACCGCCAGCACGGCGGCCGCGGCGAGGGCGGCGTCCGCCGCGTTGCCGCCCCGGTCGAGCATCGCGACACCCGCCGCGGAGGCCAGGTGGTCGGCCGTGCACACCATGCCGTTCAGGGCGTACCGCGTCTCGCTCACGACCGGTGATCGTACGGCACGCCGTAGAGTGGCTGCCGTCAATCAGGACGTAAGGGATGGGATGGTCATGGTCCGGGCGCTCGTGTTCGACGTGGGGGAGACGCTCATCGACGAGACCCGGATCTGGTCGCGGTGGGCCGACCGGCTGGGCGTGCCGCGCCTGACCTTCATGGGCGTCCTCGGCGGCATGGCGGCCCTCGACCGAAGCCACCGGGAGGCGTTCGAGCTGGTCAGGCCGGGGATCGACGTCGAGGCCGAGATCGAGTCGTGGCGGCGCGAGGACCCGGCCGGGCTGCGCGAGAACTTCGACGCCGACGACCTGTACCCCGACGTCCGGCCCGGCCTCTCGGCGCTGCGCGCGGCGGGGTACGACCTGGTCGTCGCGGGCAACCAGCCGCCCCAGGCCTACGACGCGCTGGTCGCGATGGACCTGCCGGTCGACGGGGTCCACACCTCCGCCGCCTGGAACGTGGAGAAGCCCGACCCCGCGTTCTTCGCCAAGGTCGCGGCCGTGTGCGGGCACGAGCCGGGGGAGATCCTCTACGTGGGCGACCGCCTCGACAACGACGTCCTCCCGGCCGCGGCGGCGGGGATGCGAACCGCCCTGCTGCGCCGGGGCCCCTGGGGCCATCTGCACGCCGCCCGCCCCGAAGCCGCCCGCGCCGACCTGGTCGTCGACGGACTCACCGACCTCGCTCACCTGGTCCCCACGCTCACCTGACCTCTTGCACCGCTCAGGTCGACCGAGTGCACGTGACCTTTCCCGCCCGCCGGTGACGTCCCTGGCGGGGATCGTCACAGAAAGCGACCAAAGGACCTGTCGGGCACAGTGAGTAGTACTACGATCACGCTGTGTCTGTGGACGTCGGCAGGAGCCAGCTACGCGGGAGCTTCTCTCTCCAGAGAGAAGCCGCGCTGTCGATGCCGGACAACGCGCCGGCGGCTCTTCTCACCTTCTATGGCGCGGAATGCGGCATGAAAGCCGCCATTCTGGACCGCCTCGGTCTGCGGTCCACCACGCAGCTCCCCGAGCACCTGAGAAACCACGATCTGCACCGGTTGGCCAAGGAACTGAGACTCCCTCCTTCCCTGTGCAGGCGGATGCGGCCCTGCGCGAGCCAGAACACACCTGGACAGGTGGCATTCGGCGATCTGCACCAGGCGTGGCGATACGGCCACCCCCTGCGGAAGGACCAGCAGCAGGAGGCGCTGACCGTGCTGCGTGAGCTGCTGGACTGGTGTCGGCGAGAATTGAGGACATGATCGTGCCCGATGAGACATCGGTCCCGGAGCGTCTCTACACCTGGGTTGACGTCGACGCGCATCTCGCGAATCTGGCTGTTCGCGATCAGTGGCCCCACTGGCTGCACGAGTGCGACGCGTTCTGGGACGGAGTGGAGCTGACCGTCAGTCCCAGCGCATCGCGTGAAGAGGCGCTCTCCTGGCTGGGGGAGAAGTTCGGCGTGGGCTCGATCGTGCGCGACGAGGAGGTCGCCGCACTCCGGCTCGACGACGTCCCAGGGCGGTTGTCCAACCGGCTGCTTCCGATCATGGTCCGGCATCGGGAGCCCGACCCGCCAAGGCGAGAGCCGCGATGGCGGGAGCGTCGGATCGTCCGTTCCCTCGGCCGGCCGCTGCCTCCACCTGGTGGTCCCTTTCAGGGCGACGTGCGGATCGCCGCTCTGCACTCCTTCAAGGGCGGAGTGGGGCGCACGCTGCACGGAGTCGCCCTCGCCGAGGCCATCGCCCAGCGTGGTGAGCGAGTGCTCCTGGTCGACGCCGATCTGGAGGCGCCCGGGATCACCTGGATGTTCACCGCTCATGGTCGTCGCGTGGACTTCGCCTACGAAGACTTCCTGTCGCTACTGCACGCGTCGGAGGACGGGCGGCCCGACGACGCGGTGACGCTCGGGTCGGCCTATCTGCCGAATCAGACGATCGACAATGTGATCGTCATGCCGACCAGGCGCACGCCGCAGGACATCGCCCCGCCGCGCATCCAGCCCACCGACCTGCTGACCCCCGAACGGTCGATCTACTACCTGACGGAGTCCCTGGGTCAACTCGCTCATCATCTTGAGGCGCGGGCGGTTCTGATCGACCTGCGCGCCGGCGGCAGTGAGCTGTCGGCCCCGGTGCTCCTCGACCCCCGGGTGCAGAGAATCTTCGTCACCACAGTCAGCAACCAAGCACTGACCGGTACTGCCCGCACCATCCAGGAACTCGGCAGGAGGGCCCCCTCACGCGCCGAGGATCCCGCGAGCGCGGCGGTCATCACCCAGTTCCATCCGCAGGGCCACGGCGAACTCGCCGTAGAGGCCGCGGCGATGCTGCGTGACGTGATCTCCAAGACGCTCGAGCCGGGCAGCCTGGAGAGCGAGGACCGGGTGGTCGATGGGGACGTCACACTGGAACCGATACTGAGCGTGTTCCAGGATGGTCTCCTGGCGCTTCCCTCGTCGTGGGAGGCCGTCGTTGATCTGGTGCGTCGGCAGCGGCTCCACCACACCATGGCCCCACTCGCGGACGAACTGAGCAGATCGGAAGAGCCCGCGTTCATGCCTCAGGCGCCACCTGTGTCGCCTTTTGGCCCGGATGAGCATCTGGCGGCGCTCCGGGGACGGCTCGGAGACTTCGCCCGGCGGCTCGCGTACGCCGAGACCGCTGACGACACGGCGTTCCTGCCGACGGAGTCACTCCGGAACCTTTTGACCTCCCACCGGACCGAGCCGCCCCTGTGCGTGGTGGCGGGTGCCAAGGGGTCCGGCAAGACGTTCACCCAGATCCAGATGTGCTTCCGGCGGACCTGGCGCGACTACGCAGCCGACGTCGGCGTTCCGGGGGTCTCGCTGCAGGCCTTGCTGGCTCCCGTTCTCATATCCAAGAATCTGAAGGACGACGCTTATCAGCGAATAAGGGCGATTCAGTGCGACGCCTGCATCTCCTCGGCGGCGGAGCCGGCGAGTCAACTGGAACTGCGCGATCTGATCGATCGGGCGTTGCGTTCGCAGCTCTCCGACTCGGATTGGCGGCGAATCTGGCTCACGTGTATGGCTCGAGCCGTGGGCATCGATGCCGAGCCCGCCGACGTGGAGCGGAAACTGGCCGACTTCGCCCACGGCGACTCGCGGATCTTTCTCATCGACGGGCTCGAGGACCTGCTGCAGGATTTCGCTCGAAGTGAGGCGCAGCGGCAGGCGCTTCGGGTGCTCATGGTCGACTGCCTCGACTGGCTGCGCAGCTTGAGGGGCCGGCCACTCGGTCTGGTCATCTTCGTGCGCCGGGATCTCGTCCAGGCGGCGGTACGGCAGAACTACAACCAATTTCTCGCCCGATACAGCGAGTACGAGCTCAAATGGAATCCTGCGGAGGCGCTGCGGCTCGCCCTGTGGACAGCCCATCGCTCCGGAAGCCTCCCTCGCCTGTCGTCCGAAGAGGTGGCCAAGGCGACGGACAAGGATCTGAGCAGGCGGCTCATACCTGTCTGGGGCGAGAAAATGGGATCGCCCCGCTCCCGGGAGGCGAGGTCGGACGGCTGGTTCCTCGCTGCGCTCTCCGACTTCACCGGGCAGATTCAGGCGCGTGACATCGTCATCTTCATCGCGGAGTCCGCGGACATCTCCGAGGATGACAGCCGGTGGTCGGATCGGCTGCTGACGCCATCCGCCATGCGGAACGCGCTGGTCAGATGCAGCCGGGAGAAGATCGCAGCGATCGGGGCGGAGAGTCCGCAGGTCGGAGAGCTCCTCAATCGGCTGGACGGCCTGAGCGCGGAGAAGAAGAAGATCCCTTTCAGTCCCGAGATCGTCGGCCTCTCGGGCGAGGATCTCGATCTCCTGGCCGCCAACGGAGTCGTCTTCCGAGAGGAGGACCAGTACTGGATCCCCGAGATCTTCCGTCACGGTCTGTCGTTCAAGGCAGCGGGCCGTCCGAAGATCCTGGCCATCGCCAACCTCGTCCGGCAGCGCAACAATCTCGACTGACGCGGTCCTTACCGGCCGTCCGGAGTCAGGGTCTGTTCATTGTGGTCGAAGCCGGCGGGAGAGCAGGTCGTTCAGGGCGCCGGTCTCCCGGGCGAGCCGGTCGAGCGACGCCAGGAACTCCTCCGGGGCGTCGAGGAGGCCGAGCATCCCGGCGGACATCTCGGCGCGGGCGGCACGGCCCGCCTCGATCGCGGCCCGGCCGTACGGCGTGAGTTCGATCATCCGCGCCCGCTGGTCGCCGGGATCGGTCCGGCGCGCGACGTAGCCGACGCGTTCCATCTCGGCCGCCACCTTTGACGCGCCCTGGGGGGTCATGCCGAGCAGCCCGGCCAGGTCGGAGACCCGTACGGGCCCCTGGAGCAGGTGCTGGAACACGTATCCGTGCACCGTGCGCACCCGGTCGTGCCCGGCCGCGGCCATCCGGGCGCGCACCTCGGCGTCGCAGGCCGCGGTGAGGGCGGTGAACAGCAGGGTCAGGTCACTTGACACCACGGGACGATCCTCAAATACTCAACCTAGGTTTCGCAACCATGGTTGATAATTGGAGCTGTGATGTGGTGTGATCCGGCGTTCCGGCCCGTCGCCGAGGCGTTCCGGAAGGTGTGCGAGGGGCGGCCGGGCGGAGCCGCCGTCGCCGTCTACGCGGGCGGGCGCCTGGTGGTGGACCTCTGGCACGGCACGGCCGACCGGGACGGCCACCGTGCCTGGGAGCGCGACACGGTCGTGAACGTGTTCTCCGCGTCCAAGGGCGTGCTCGCGACGCTCGCGCACCTGTACGCCCAGCGCGGGCTGCTCGACCTCGACGCCCCGGTGGCCCGCTACTGGCCGGGCTTCGCCACCCCGACCACCGTCGCCGACCTGCTGGCGCACCGGTCGGGGCTGCCCGCCGTCCGCCGCACTCTGCCGCCGGGCTCGCTGTTCGACTGGAACGCCATGACCGGCGCGCTCGCCGCGGAGACCCCGTGGTGGTCGCCCGGCGAGCGGCACGGATACCACGCGGTGACCTTCGGCTGGCTCGTCGGAGAGGTGCTGCGCCGGATCGGGGGACGGCCGGTGCGTGATCTGGTCCGCGACGAGTTGCGCGTGCCCGGCCTGTCGATCGGCTTGCCCGCCGCCCAGGCGGGCAGAGCGGCCTACCTGGCGCCCCCGGAGGAGGCCGGGCAGGGTGGGCAGGAGGGCGGGCAGGACGCCGCAGCGCCGGCGCTGGCGTCGGCCATGGCCGATCCCGGCTCGATCACCATGAAGGCCTTCTGCAACCCGCCGGAGCAGCTCACGCCCGGCCTGGTCAACACCGCGCGCTGGCGCTCCGCCGAGATACCCGCGTCCAACGGACATGCGCACGCACGGGCCCTGGCCACCCTGTACGGCCGGCTCGTGGTGGGCGAGATCCTGAGCGCGGACGTGCTCGGCCGGGCCGTCGAGCCGCGCAGCGAGGGGCGCGACGAGGTGCTGCTCGCCGATACCAGGTTCGCCCTCGGCTACATGCTGCCCTGCGAGATCCGGCCGTTCGCGCCGGACCCGCGCGCCTTCGGCCACAGCGGATCCGGCGGGGCGCTGGCCTTCGCCGACCCGGAGGCGGGCGTTGCCCTGGCCTACACGCCCAGCCACCTCATCACGAGCCCTGCCGGACCCGACCCGCGGTGGGAGCCCCTCGTCGCGGCCCTGTACGCCTGCCTGTGACCGGCCCCGGTACGCCCCCCCGCCCCTGGGCCGGCACGCGGGGCCGGGGAGCCCGGGCCGCCGGCCGGCACGTCAGGGACCGGCACCCCGCCCGAGCCATCGGTGCGCATCTGCTTCAGGCGAGGGCGAGAACGGCGAGGACCTCCGGGCCGGTCGGCGGCGGGGACACGGGAGGGCTCAGCCCTGCTGCTTCTTCTGCCTGATCGCGGCGACGAGCTCGTCCTTGGTCATTCCGGACGCGCCCTCGAGCTCCAGCTCCTTGGCCTGGTGCAGCAGCTCCTCCTTGGTGCGGGAGCGCGGCTTGATCGGCTTGGCCAGCACCTCGGCCTTCCGCCTGCTGAAGGCCTTGCCCGCCCGCACCCGCTCCTCCAGGGAGACGGCCTGCTCCAGGACGGGGAGGATGTCGTTCTCCTCCTCCTCGACGTGGTGGGTGACCGCCTTGACGAGCTCCTGAAGCAGGGTGTCGAACTCCGTGCTCTCCGGGTCGGCCTCCAGCAGTCGCGAGAGCATCTCCTCGGCCTCGTGGTGCTCCTCGGCCCCGTGGTGGACCTCTTCCTTCTCCTCCGGCCGCCGCCGGGCGAGCAGGGGATAGACCACGTCCTCCTCGCCTTCGCTGTGGGCGATGAACTTCGCCGCCAGCTCCGCGAGCAGAGCCGGACGGTTCTCCGGCATCTTCTGGAGCCGCTCGAACAGCGACTCCACATCTCGGTGATCTTCTTTGATCAGGCCGATGACGTCGGTTGCCATGGGTTTCCTCCCGTGCGTGGACGCCCTCGCGACTACCCCGCGTCCCGCCGCTCACACCGGTCACGGCCGGTAGGAGCACCCGCTTGTCGCAACCTTCGCCGGCGCTCCGCTCACGGCCGTGGGCGAATCGGCCCGAAATCGGCTCACACCGGAAAGGCGGCGAGTAGTGTCGCGCCGTGGACAACGGCGACCGCGACGATGCCGGGAGTTCGGCGGCCGGCAGACGCCGCGCCACCCTCATTCTGGTCCTGTTCGGCCTCTTCATCATGGGGATGAGCGCCCGAGGGATAACCTCGGCCTACCAGGCGGCCCACGGCGGCGGGGTGGCCGGCACCCTCACCCTCGCCTCCCGCACCTGCGGCAAGGCAGGGTGCCGCTACACCGGCTCCTTCGTCTCGGACGACGGACGCACCCGCGTGACGACGGTGGAGACGGACGACCTCGAAAGCGATCCGCGGATCGGAGACCGCGTGAAGGCGCGCTACGCCGGCGGCAGGGCCTACGCCCCGGAGGACTCCCACGCGTGGCAGGACGCAGCCGTCTTCGTCCTCGCCGGCGCGGCCATCGTCGTGTACGCCCTGTGGAGGCATTTCACCCACAGGCGGCGTCCCACCTGACGCCGATCAAGTACGGGCGGCCCGGCCGCAGACGCTGACGGGCCACCGTCGCCACGACGACCTTTCATCAGGTGGATGGATACTGGTTTTTCCTGGTGAGGTCGCCGGTGTAGGTGAACAGCTTGGCGTCGTCGCTGTGGCGGTAGGCGAGGGCGTCGCCCTTCCGGGTGAGCACCACGTCGCCCGGCACACATCCGGCCACCTCCTCCAGGCGGAAGGTGAGCGCGGGACCGGAGCTCCCTGTGAGCCCTCCCGTCAGCCGCAGCGTGCCCTCGCAGGAGTTCGCCGGCTCCTTCCACCTGCCCGTCTTCTCGCCCCGCCGCAGTTCGATCTCGATGTCGTACTCGCCCATCAGCGGGGTGTCGGGCGCGATGTGACCTTGCCACTTGCCCGCGAACGCGGCCGGAATGCCGGCCACTGTCGTGGTCGTGGCAGGGGGAGTGGGCGGCGTGGAGCCGCCTCCGGGCGAGGCGGTCGTCTCCGCGCCGGTCGTCTCCGCGCCGGTCGTCTCCGCGCCGGTCGTCTGAGTGCCGGTCGGCTCCGTGCCGGTGGGGTACGTGCCGGTGGGGTACGTGCCGGTGGGGTACGTGCCGGTGGGGTACGCGCCGGTCGTGCCGCTCGTCGGCGCCGGGCTTGTGGACGTGGCCGGGGAGGTGCCGTCAGGCGCGGCGGCGAGGCGCGGGACCAGCAGGGCCGCACTGATCCCGAGCGCCGCCACGACCGTGCCCGCCCCGGCCAGGAGGCGGGCGCGCGAGCCCTCGCGGGCCGCGCCGCCGGGAGACGTGACCGCCGCTCCAGGCCCCGCCACTCCGGGCCCTGTCGCTCCGGTCCCCGCCACTCCGGGCCCCGCTGCTCCGGGCCCCGTCACCCCGGTCCCCGCTGCTCCGGGCCCTGTCGGTCCGGGGTCCGGCGCGCCGTCCGGCGGGCGCGGGAGCGTCCCGTACGGGTCGCCGCCGGCGGCCGGGGCGGCTCCGCCGCTCACGGCGGCACCCGCGCGCATCGGGTCGGGCGCGCCGCCGACCAGTGTGAGCAGCAGGTCGCGGGCGGACGGCCGGGGCGCCGGATCCTTCGCCAGGCACCGTTCGACCAGCGCCCGCAGCGACGGCGGCAACGGCGTCAGGTCGGGGGAGGCCGTCATGATCCGGTGCAGCACGGCGGCGACGTTGTCGGCGCCGAAGGCCGCGCGGCCGGTGGCGGCGAAGACGATCGTGGCTCCCCACGCGAAAACGTCGGACGCGGGCGTGGCCGCCTGCCCGGCGATCTGCTCGGGCGCCAGGTAGGCCAGGGTGCCCACCGGCCCCCCCGTGATCGTCTGGCTCTCGCCCTGGCGGGCGATGCCGAAGTCGACCACCCGCGGGCCGTCCGGCCCCAGCAGCACGTTGCCCGGCTTGAAGTCGCGGTGCACGATCCCCGCGGCGTGGATCGCCGCGAGCGCGGTCGCCGTGCCCACCGCGAGCCGGTCGAGGTCGCCGCCGCGCAGCGGGCCCGAGGCGGCCACCCGCTGCTGGAGCGAGGGGCCGTCGACGAACTCGCTCACGATGTACGGCCGGCTCCCCTCGACGACCGCCGTGATCACCTTGGCCGTGCAGAAGGGGGCGACGCCGCGCATGGCGTCGAGCTCGCGGGCCAGCCGCTCGCGCACCGTGGGGTCGAGCCCGGTCTTGAGCACCTTGACCGCGACCCGCTCGCCGTCCGGCCCGTGACCGAGGTAGACGACGCCCTGGCCGCCCTCGCCGAGCCGGCCGCCGAGGCGGAACCCGCCGAGCGTGCGCGGGTCTTCTGGCTCAAGGGGGGCAAGCATGGTCAAACCGTAGCGACCCCTGGGCCGGTCCGGGTCACAGTGCGCTGAGGTTCACCGTGTAGGCGAGCTTGCGTCGGCCGGCGTCGCTCAGGTGCAGGTGGTCGCCCGAGTCGTACGACGCGGCGAGCTGCTCGGGGAACTCGGCGTCGCGCACGGCCTTGTCGAAGTCGAGGACGCCGTCGAACTCCTTGCTCGTGCGGATCCACTGGTTGAGCCGCAGCCTGACGTCCTCGCGTTCCGGCGTCCAGGTGCCGAACCCGTAGAACGGGGTGAGCGTGGCGCCCACCACCTTGATCTTGCGGGCGTGCGCGAGGCGGATCAGCCGCTTGTAGCCGTACGCGAGGGGTTTGATCGAGGTGTACTCGCCCCGGGAGATGTCGTTGATGCCCATGAACACGACGACGGTCCGTACGCCGGGCTGGGTGAGCGCGTCGCGGTAGAACCGGCTGAGACCGCTCGGGCCGACGCCGGAGTGCAGCAGCCGGTTCCCGGAGATGCCGGCGTTGAGCACCGCCATCCTTCGCGACGGCGAGACCCGGGTCATGCGCTGCCGCAGGTAGTCGGTCCAGCGGCGGTTGGCGTCGGTGTTCTGGCCCGCGCCGTCGGTGATCGAGTCGCCGAAGGCGACGACCGAGCCCGCCTTCGACGTGGTCTCGACCGCGATGCGGTCCAGGAAGTACCACTGCGTGCTGGTGTAGGTGAAGCCGTCGGCGGTCTCCTCCGCCGCGTGGTCGCCGGGGTCGGACAGGAACGTCGTGGCGTAGGCGCGCTCGTGCCCGGTGATTCCGCTGACCGTGCCCGGCAGATAGAGGCTGACGACCAGGGCGGAGCCGGCGACGATCCGGCCCGGGATCGGATCGCTCCAGACCGCCCGCCCGGCCGGCACCCGCACCGACTTCCGGCCGCCGAAGGTGACCTGCCGGTTGGTGCCGGTGAGGATCTCCGCGCCGTACGCCTGGACGCCCACGTGGACGTCGGCGAAGGTCACCGGTGCCGTCCCGAACACGTTGGACAGGCGCAGGCGCGTTCCGCCGCCGCCGGCGCTCACGCGCACGACCATCCGCACGGTCTGCCCGCCGAGAGCCGCCACCACGCGGTCGGTCGAGGTGGTCCAGGCGCCCACCAGGCGCGGCCGGACGGGCGTGTCTCCCTTCCGCCGCGAGGCCGCGGCCGAGGCTGACGACGAGGCCGACGACGAAGCCGACGACGGGGCCGCCGCGCGTGACGCGGCCGCAGCGTTCGCCGTCGCCGGAGACTCCGCGTGGACCGGTGCCGTGGGGAGCGCGGTGGTCGCGCCGGTCACGGCGAGGGCAAGAGCGGCCATGGTCAACCGGTGAGCCGGCCGTGCCATCCGGGTCCTCCAAGTGGGTCGGGCTGCCTGGGCGGGTCGACGGCGGCGGGACGATCAGCCCGCCGGAACCGTTGATCGTAGAGCATGCGCGCCGCCCTACATTACGGCTCTTTGCCGAAGTCCGGGGGAGAACTTGACGGGTACGAGTGATCTTCGGCGCCGTCCCGGTCGCCGAGGGGGTTTCGGACCTTCACTCTGCCCACATTCTTCCGTCACAGAGGGGCGGATAGGCTCGGAATGATGAATGCACACAAGCGTTGGATCCTTCTCGAAGGCGCGGCGAACGTACGGGACCTCGGCGGGCTCCCCACCGAGGACGGCGGGACCACGGCGCCGGGCCGGATCCTGCGGGCCGACAACCTGCAGGGCCTCACCACCCGTGACGTCGCGGTGCTCGTGGGCGACATCAAGCTGCGGCACGTCGTCGACCTGCGGTCGGGCACGGAGGTGCGCCTGGAGGGGCCCGGCCCCCTGACCCGCCTGCCCGAGGTCGCCGTACACCACCACAGCCTGTTCGCGGAGGGCGGGCGGTTCACCGACGTCGAGGCCGACACCATCGACGACAGGGCGCTGCCGTGGCAGGACGAGCGGAGCGAGGAGGACCTCGCCGAACTGCGGGTGACCGGCTACTACTACGGCTACCTGCGCGACCGGCCCGACTCGGTGGTGGCCGCGCTGCGGGTGCTCGCCCGCGACGACGGCGCGGCCGTGGTGCACTGCGCGGCGGGCAAGGACCGCACCGGGGTGGTCTGCGCGCTGGCCCTGGCCGTCGCCGGGGCCACCCGGGAGGCGATCATCGGCGACTACGTCGCGACCGGGGAGCGGCTGGAGGGCATCCTCGCCCGCCTGCGGGCCAGCCCCACCTACCGCGCCGACCTCGACGGAAAACCGGTCGACAGCCACCTGCCGCGGCCCGAGTACATGGCCCAGCTCCTGTCCACCCTGGACGACCGGTTCGGCGGCCCTCTCGGCTGGCTGCACGCCCACGGCTGGACCGGCGCCGACACCGAGGGGTTGTACGGCCGCCTCCGCGGCTGACCCGGCCGGGACCGGAGTCGTGGGCCGGCGGGCTCACTCCCCGAGGCGGTCACCGTGCGCGGGGACGGGCACCACCTGGCCGAGGGACGCGGAGAGCCGGGCCGCCTCGAGAACGGCGATCGTCTCGACGGCCTCCTCCGCCGGCACCGGCGGCGGCGCGCCGTCGCGCAGGCAGGCCACGACGCCCTCGTAGAACCGCTGGTAGGCGCCCGCCTCCGTGCGGACCGGGCGCACGTCGCCCTCGACCCCGAGGGTGCCCCAGCGCCCGGGCGGCTCCGTGCCCCAACTGCCGCGCGGCTCCCTGCCTCCGAGGTCGCGTGGCTCCGTGCCCCCGGGGTCGCGTGGCTCTGTGCCCCCGGGGTCGCGTGGCTCTGTGCCCCCGGGGTCGCGTGGCTCTGTACCCCAATCGTCGCGACGCTCCGTGCCACGGCCGAAGTCGGCGGGACCCGGGCGCTCACCCGCGCGCAGGCGTTCCTCCTGCGGGTCGAGGCCCCACTTCACGTAGGCGGCGCGGGAGCCGAGCACCCGCAGCCTCGGGCCGGGCTGCCCGGCCACCGCGCTCATCCACAGATGCGACCGGGTCCCGCTCCGGTGGGTCAGCGCGACGAACGCGTCGTCGTCGTTGCGGATCCCGGCCCGTCTGACGTCGGTCTCCGCGTACACGTGGGCGACCGGGCCGAACAACGTCAGGGCCTGGTCGACCAGATGGCTGCCGAGGTCGAAGAGCGTGCCGCCGACGTCCTCGGGGCCGCCCGCCTCGCGCCAGCCGCCCTTGGGCTCCGGCCGCCACCGCTCGAACCGCGACTCGAAGCGGCGGATCTCGCCCAGTTCGGGCAGCAGGCGGCGCAGCGTGAGGAAGTCGCCGTCCCAGCGTCTGTTCTGGAAGACCGTCAGCATGATGCCGCGGTCACGGGCCAGCCGTACGAGGTCGCGGGCCTCGTCGGCGGTGCCGGCCAGCGGCTTGTCGACGACCACGGGGAGACCGGCCTTGAGCGCCTCGGTCGCCAGCGGGACGTGCGTGCGGTTCGGCGTCGCGATCACCACGAGGTCGCAGGCGTCCCACAGGTCCTCCGCCGACGCGACGACCTCGGCTCCGGGGTGCTCAGCGCGTACCCGCGCCGCCCTGCCGGGGTCGCGGGTGACGACGGCGGACAGGCGCAGCCCGGGGGTGGCGGCGATCAGCGGCGCGTGGAAGAAGGCCCCGGCCGGGCCGAAGCCCGCGAGCCCGACCCGGATGTCGGCGGCGCCGGACGAGGGAGTGAGCGGCGAAGGCATGAGCGGTGGCCCGGTTCTAACCGTCGTGGTCGTCGCGTTCGGCGAGGAACGCCTCGAACTGGGCGGCGAGCTCCTCACCCGTGGGCATGGGCGTGTCCTCCGCGAGGAGGCTCTCCCGCGTGGCGCCCGACTGGAACGCGTCGTACTGCTGCTCCAGGCCGTGGATCGCGCCCGCGAGCTCGTCGGAGGCCGCGATCTGCTCCTCGATCTCGGCGGTGGTCTTCTCGGCCGCGTCCCGGAGGGCCTCCGTGGGGAACACCAGCCCGGTGCCGCGGGTGATCGCCTCCAGCGCCGTGACGGCGGCCTGCGGATACTCCGCCTGGGCGAGGTAGTGCGGCACGTGGATCGCGTAGCCGAGGGCGTCGTGTCCCTTGGCCCCGAGACGCAGCTCGATGAGCCCGGCGAGACTGCCCGGCACCCGGACCTTCCCGAACGGGCTGTTCTGCCCGTTGACGAGCTCGGGGCGGCTGGCGTGGGACGTCAGCCCGAGCGGCCGGGTGTGCGGGACGCCCATCGGGATGCCGTGCACGGTCACCAGCGTACGGACGCCGAGCCTGGTCACCAGCATGCCGACGGCCTCGGTGACCAGCTCCCACTCCCGGTCGGGCTCGGGCCCGCTCATGATGAGGAACGGGGTGCCGGTGACGTCACGGGTCAGGTAGACGGCCAGTTCCGGAGTCTCGTAGTCGGTCCAGCGGTCGGTGTCGAAGGTCATCACCGGCCGGCGGGACCGGTAGTCGAGCAGCCGGTCGACGTCGAACGTCGCGATTACCCGGTGCTCCAGCTCGGCGAGGAGGTGCCCCAGGGCCAGCCGCCCCGTCGCGCCGGCGTCGACGAACCCCTCGAAGTGGTAGATCAGCACCGGATCGGTCAGCTCGGGAAGGTCCCCGTCGAGCCGATAGAGATCCGTGGGGTCGGACACGTGTCCCAGCCTTTCTCACGAAGCCTTTACCTACTGAACCTACGGGGTGCCCGGTCGATTCCGCGGCGGTTGCGGCGACCTTATCGGTGGACGGTGTCCAACAGGCACCCCGGACCCGGAGCAGGACCGGCCGCGCGCCGGGCGCACCGGCC
Source organism: Microbispora amethystogenes (assembly GCF_016863015.1). Classification (GTDB taxonomy): domain Bacteria; phylum Actinomycetota; class Actinomycetes; order Streptosporangiales; family Streptosporangiaceae; genus Microbispora; species Microbispora amethystogenes. The sequence goes on from NZ_BOOB01000014.1 coordinate 274,910, forward strand.
CAGTGGGAACGGTGTGAACCGGCCGCGCCGAATCGCTGCCCGATGTGTCCGTAATCAGGGCAAGGGTGGCCCGTGTTCACCGGCGGGATCATCCTTGTCGGATGGCTACTGCGAAAGCGGATTCCCTCAGTGGGCACCCCCTCCGCATCCCCCCGCTCGCCTGCCCCTTCCCCCGTGCGGTGAACCCCCACGTGGACGCGGTGGACCGGGACACGCTGGCCTGGCTGGCCGCCTCCGGCATGATCGCCGGCGACCAGCTCGAGCGTTTCCGGCTCGCCCGGTACGGATGGCTCGGCGCCCGCACCTACCCGTACGCCTCACGGGAGCTGTGCCAGCTCGTCACCGACTGGTGCGTGTGGCTCTTCGCGTTCGACGACGCCTACTGCGAGTCGGACCGGCGGGCGGCCGAGATCGCCCGGGCCCTGCCCCAGCTCTACACCGTCGTGGAGGAAGCCGAAGGAGGTGATGTGGTCGAGAACGTCTTCGCCCGGGCGCTGCTCGGCATCAGGGCCCGTATCGCCGCCCACGCCACCCCCGACCAGCTCGACCGATGGCGCACGACGACCAAGGACTACCTGTTCGCCCAGGTGTGGGAGGCCGCCAACCGGGAGGACGACGTGCTTCCCACCATCGACGACTATGTCTTCATGCGCCGCAGGACCGGCGCGATGCTCACCGTCTTCGCGCTGATCGACGTGGCCGCCGGGGAGCGCCTCACGGTGGACGAGTGGCTCCACCCCGCCGTCCACGAGATGACCGGGCACGCCAACGACGTGGTCGTCTGGGACAACGACCTCATCTCCTACGCCAAGGAGCGGGGACAGGCGAACATCCGCAACAACCTCGTCAGCGTGCTGGCCGGGCACACCGGCTGCGGCGTCCAGGAGGCGATGGACCGGATCGGCGTCATGCGCGACGAGGCGGTCGCCGCCATGGTGGCGCTGACCCCCGCCACCGAGGCGCTCGGCTCGCCCGCGGTCGACGCGTACGTGCGGGGCCTGAAGTTCTGGGTCAGCGGCAGCGTGGACTACTCGCTGACCAGCTCCCGGTACTCCGGCGCCTGGCAGTGACCCCAACTCCAACCGGCCCGGTCAGTCCCCGGGGAGGTCGTCGAGATCGTCGAGGTCGTCCAGCGCGTACTCGACGAGGTCGCCCAGGCTGAACCGGGCCCCGGCGGCGTACGCCTCGTCGTAGGCGGTGTCGCCGACCAGCTTCTTGCACTCCTTGACGCACTGCTCGTGCTCGGTCGTGAAGAACGGCGACCCGAACTGCGGCAGCCCGAACGTCCGCCAGTTGGCCTGGGCCGCCCCGAGGAGGGTCGCCGTCCTTTCCGGCTCACCGGCCTCCAGGCCCAGCCGGGCGAGGTTGTCCACGCACAGGACGATGCCGAGCACGTCGTGGAAGCGCCGCTTGATGCGCAGCGCCTCCTTGCACGCCACCAGGGCCTCGTCCCGCCGCCCGGTCTCCCGGTGGACGAGGGAGGTGACGTACTAGGCGTAGGAGCGCAGCCACAGCTCACCACGCTCCTGGCACACCTGGAGGCAGTCGGCCAGCAGCGTCTCCGCCTCCTCGAACTCGCCCTGCGCGAGCAGCACCATGGACAGCTCGACGATCGCCGGGAGCAGGCCCGGATTCAGCTCGCGGCCGCCCCGGTGGAACTCGATCGCGACGCCGAGCAGCGCCGTCGCCTTCTTCGCGTCGCCCTGCAGCATGGCGGCGGTGCCCTGCATCTTCGTCGCGAGCAGCACGGCGCCCGAGTCGCCCACCCGCACCGCGTCGGTGCTGCACCGCTCGGCCGCGGCGAGCGCGCCGGCCATGTCGCCCTGGGCGCTGCGGATGTAGGCCAGGACCCAGAGCGCCTTGCAGCGTTCCCTGCTCGGCGTCGGGCTCGCCGTGAGGGCGCGCTCCAGGTAGACCACACCCTCGCGGGCGAAGCCGCAGGCCACCCAGAGGAACCACAGGGCCGACAGCAGTTCCAGGCCGACGCGTTCCTCTCCCGGCGTCGACAGGCAGTAGTCGAGGGCGACCCGGATGTTGTCGTGCTCCTGGCGCATCCGGCTGAACCAGTGCACCTGGCGGGGGCCCGACCAGGAGTGCTCGCTGAGCTCGGCGAGCCGGAGATAGTAGTCGCGGTGGCGCCGCCGGAGGTCCTGCGTCTCACGGAGCTTGTCGAGCCACTCGCCGCCGTACTGCCGCAGCGTGTCGATCAGCCGGTACCGCTGCCCGGCCGGGGTGGCGAAACTCAGCAGGACCGACTTGTCGACCAGGCCGGTGATCACGTCGAGGATCCGGCCGGCGGGCAGGGCGTCGCCGGCGCAGACCTGCCGGGCCGCCTCCAGGTCGAAGTCGCCGGCGAACACCGACAGCCGGGCCCACAGCAGCCGCTCGGCGGGCTCGCACAGCTCGTGGCTCCACCCGATCGCCGCGCGCAGCGTCTGGTGCCGCGGCAGCGCCGTACGGCTGGCCCCCGCGAGCAGGCTGAACCGGTCGGCGAGCAGGGCGAGGATCTGCTCGACCGACAACGTGCGCAGGCGTACGGCGGCCAGTTCGATCGCCAGCGGGATGCCGTCGAGGCGGCGGCACAGCTCGGCGACGGCCGCGACGTTGTCCTCGTCCACCGCGAAGTCGGGCACCACGGCGGAGGCCCGCGTGCCGAACAGCTCGACCGCCTCGTTGGTGAAGGGGTTCTCCGACGGGCCCTCGCCGGGCACCGAGAGCGGCGGCACGGCCACCGTGTGCTCTCCGGCCGCGTTCAGCGAACGACGGCTGGTCGCGAGGATCCGCAGATGCGGCGCCGTGCCGAGCAGGTCCTCCGTGAGCTGGGCGCACGCGTCGACCAGATGCTCGCAGGTGTCCAGGATGAGCAGGATCTCCCGCTCGGCCAGCCATTCGGCGAGCGTGTCCGACCCCTCGCGCGGCGACTGGTCCGCGATGCCGAGCGCGGCCGTGATCGTGTGGTAGACCATCGCCGGGTCCTGCAGGCGGGCCAGGTCGACGTACCAGACGCCGTCCCTGAACCGCCGCCGCACCTGATGCGCCAGACGCAGCGCGATGCGGGACTTGCCGACTCCGCCGATACCCGTGACGGTGATGAGCCGGGACTCCTGCAACCTCTGCCTGAGCGACGCGAGCAGTCGTGTCCGCCCGACGAAGCTGGTGTGCTCCACGGGCAGGTTGCCCTCCTGCCGCCATCCTGCTGGCGCTGCCATGCCGCCTCACGGGGGGATTTGTCCGGCGTGCTCCCTGCTCCCGCATCGTACCCGCGCCGCCGTCGGCTGTCCGGTCGTACGGGCGTGAGACCGGTACGCCCGCGAGGCTGTTGTTTCTGCCCTCACCGGAAGGAGTCCCAGGGCGGCGCGATCGGCGTTTCCACGGCCGCCGCCGGAGCCGATAACATTGGGATCGTGAGTGTGCGGCATCCGGATGACATGCGTCCGGTGGACCTCTTCGACGAGGGACTGCCGGTGCTGCCAGACCAGACGAGCGACGACACCGACCTCGGATGGGGCGAGTGGCGCTCCGACTCCGACGTCTCCCACCTGATCGAGGAGCGCCCGCCCCACTGGGACTAGGGATACACCGGGAGCTCGAACCAGACGGCCTTGCCCCTGCGGGTGGGGCGCACGCCCCAGGCGCGGGACAGCGTGTCGACGATCAGCAGTCCCCGCCCGCCCTCGGCGTCGCACGGTGCTGCTTGGTTCCAGGGTGCTGTTTGGTTCCAGGGTGCTGTTTGGTTACCCGGTGCCGTCTGGTCGTGAGGTGATGCGCCGCGCGTCAGGACCGGGACGCGGGCCTCGTCCTCGACCTCGCAGCGCAGGGTGTCGTCCGGCAGCAGCAGGAGGGTGAGGAGGGGTGCTCCCCGCCCGTGCCGCATGGCGTTGGCGACCAGTTCGCTGACGAGGAGTTCGGCCACCTCCATGACATCCCGGTCTCCATCGGCGCACCAGTCGCCCAGTGCGGCGCGGACGAACCGGCGTGCGAGGCACGTGGACGACGCGTCGGCCGGCAGGGCCCAGCAGGAGCGGTGGACCGGCGGCACGTCGGCGTCCGCCGTGACCGGGGGTCGCCCGTGCGGCATGTCGTCGTCGGGCCGCCTGCTCAACGGGACGAGCGAGCACATCATGACGTCCCCGCCTTCACGCGGCCGGCGCGCAGCGGGCCCGGTGCGCGGGACGGCTCCGGCCGTCGGGCAGCAGTTCGCCGGTGTCCTCGAACACCACGACGCCGTTGCAGAGCAGGCCCCACCCCTGCTCGGGATGGAACGCCACCAGCCGGGCCGCGTCGTGATCGTGCGCGTCCGCGGGCGGACACGGCGGAGTGTGCGGGCACGTGTCCGGGCACATGCGGGTCACCTCGATCCTTCACATACGGAGGAGGGCTCGCGGGGAGCAGGGCCCGGCCTGATGGACCCGTCGGCCCGAGTCTCGTGACGGTCGGTCAGCATCGCCGCCTTCTTCCTGTCCCGGGTGACCTCGCCGGCTTCGCGCGTCGCCCGCTCACCCTTCCCACGATCGCGCGCGGAGGGCCCGGCGTCTGCGCGGGCAGCCCCCATATCGCGGGAGTGTTCCCCGGCACGCCGGGATGCCCGCTACCTGCAATGACGCGCGTGGGGCCGGATGGCAGTCTGGTGGTGTGCCCGTGCGGTGTCTGATCGTCGACGACAGCGATCACTTCAAGGAGGCCGCCCGCCTGGTGCTGGAGGCGGACGGCATCGCCGTCGTGGGCGTCGCGTCGACCACGGCCGAGGCTCTGCGAAGCCTGCGGGAGCTCCGGCCGGATCTCGTGCTGGTCGACATCGATCTGGGCGAGGAGAACGGTTTCGACCTGGTGCCGCGGCTGCGCGCGGAGACGGGGGAGTGCCCGCCCCGGATCATCCTGATCTCCACGTACGACGAGCAGGACTACGCCGAGATGATCGCGTCCAGCCCGGCTCTCGCCTTCCTGTCCAAGCCGAGCCTGTCGGGCCGGGCCATCGACGAGATCCTGCGCAGAGCGGACGCCTGAACCGGCCGTTCCGGTCCCGGTCGAGCCGAGGTGGGCGCGGCCGGGAAGCGGTCGTGCTCGTCCGGGCGCACGCCGTACGGCGTCAGCGGGCGTCGAGGAAGGCGAGCACCGCGAGAACCCGGCGGTGGTCGTCCTCGGCCTCCGGCAGCCGCATCCTCGACATGATGCTGCGCACGTGCTTCTCGACGGTGCCCTCGGTGATCCACAGTTTGTGCGCGATCCCCGCGTTCGAGCGGCCCTCCGCCATCAGGGCGAGCACCTCGCGCTCACGCTGGGTGAGCTCCTCCAGCGGATCGTGCCGGCGGCGGGCGTTGATCAGCTCCGCGACGAGGCTGGGATCGACGACCGAGCCGCCGTGGACGATGCGTTCGAGCGTCTCGACGAAGTCGGAGACCGCGGTCACCCGGCTCTTGAGCAGGTAGCCGACCCGGTGGCCCGCCGCGAGCAGCTCCATCGCCTGGTCGACCTCGACGTGCGCGGACAGCAGCAGGATGCCCACGTCGGGGAGCTCCGCGCGGATGACCTTGGCCGCCTCGACGCCCTCCGTGGTGTGTCCCGGGGGCATCCGGATGTCGATGACGGCGAGGTCGGGGTGGTGCTCCCGGACGAGGGCGAGCAGCTCGGACGCGTTCCCCGCCTGGCCGGCGACCTCGAACCCCGCCCGCTCCAGCAGGCTCGCGAGCCCCTCCCGAAGCAGGACGTCGTCGTCCGCCAGCACCACCCGCCTCGGAGTCTCGTCCACCGTTCCGCCGCCTTCCGCGTGCGCCCGCCACCGGATCGAGGGCCGTGCCTCGATCGCGCCGCGGCGATCGGGGGCGGTCGTGCCGTGGTCGTACGAGCCGCGTCGACGTGGTGCGAACAGCCGCGTAACGTGGGCTTATGCGCGCGCGAGTGCTGTCGTCGCTGCTACGCGTGACGCGCCCGCCCTTCCTGGCGGGCGTCATCGTCGCCGTCGCATGCGTGACGGCGGAGACTTTTCTGACCTTCCTGCTGGAGCGGATGGCCCCCCCGAACGCCCTGGACGTAGTCTATCTGCCCGGCGTTCTCGTGGTCTCCTACCTGTGGGGGCTGCCGCTCGGCGTGCTGACCGCGCTGGCCAGCGGCTTCGTCTACGACTTCTACCTGATCCTGCCCCGCTACGAGGTCACCGTCTTCAGCAGCTGGTCGTGGATGCCGCTGCTGATCTTCCTGGTCGTCGGGCTGCTGGTCAGCGCCGCCGCCGCGCTGATGCGGGCACTGTTGATCGAGGCGGAGGAACGCCGCGGCGAGGCCGATCTTGAGGCCGCCACGGCCCGTCTCCTCCTGCGCGCCGAGCACCTGCGCGCCGCGCTGCCGGTCGTGGCCCGTCGTCTGGCGCAGGGCCTCGGCCTGCCGTTCCTGGCCGTGGAGCTCGGAGCGGCCGGCGTGGAGGATCCCGGCAAGGTCACCCTGCCGCTGAGCGACGACGACGTGCGGCTCGGCACACTCGTCGCGCCCGCGGACCTGCCGGCGGCGACGATGCGCCGCCTCCGGGAGCGCGTGGTGCCCTCACTGGAGGCGGTGCTCGCGGCGGCGTGTGACCGTGAGGCCATCGGGAACGCCCTGGCCGCGAGCCGGGACGAGCTCGCCAGGGTCGCCGACGAGCAGGCCGCCCTGCGCCGGGTCGCGACGCTGGTCGCGCGTGGCGTCCGCCCGGCGGAGATCTTCGGCGCCGTCGCCCGCGAGATGGGCCTGATCGTGAACGCGGACCACACGGCGGTCGAACGATACGAGCCCGACCGGACGGTCGCCCTGATGAGCTTCTGGAGCGCCTCGGACGGCGGCCCCGCGCCGCCGGTCGGCTCGCACCGGCCGCTCCGGGAGGACGGCCTGTCCGCCCTCGTCGTGCGTACGGGACAGCCGGCCAGGATGGCCGCGACCGAGGGGACGGCCGAGGGCGCGGCGGGAGAGCTGGACACCTGGGTCGGGGACGAGAAGGTCGTGTCCGCGATCGCCAGCCCGATCGTCGTCGAGGCCCGACTGTGGGGCGTGGTGATCGCCTTCTTCCGCGGCCTGGAGCCGCAGCCGGAGGACGTCGAGGAACGCATCCGCGACTTCACCGAACTCGTCGCCACCGCGATCTCCAACGCCCAGGCCCGCGACGAACTCGCCGCCTCACGCGCCCGCGTGGTCGCCGCCTCGGACGAGACCCGGCACCGCATCGAACGCGACCTGCACGACGGGGCCCAGCAGCGCCTCGTCTCCCTGGGGCTGCAACTGCGGATGGCGGAGAGCGCCGTGCCGCCCGAACTGCCGAAGCTCAAAGAACAGCTGTCCCACATGGCCGAGGGCCTGACGCTGGTGCTGGAGGACCTGCGGGAGCTGTCCCGCGGCATCCACCCCGCGATCCTGTCCAAGGGCGGCCTCGCACCGGCCCTGAAGATGCTCGCCCGCAGATCGCCGGTCCCCGTCGATCTGCGGGTGCGGGTCGACGGGCGTCTTCCCGAACGGGTCGAGGTGGCGGTCTACTACCTCGTCTCCGAGTCGCTGACGAACGTCGCCAAGCACGCGCACGCCTCGCTGGTGTGCGTCGACGTCGACGCGGTGGGCGACGCCGCGCGGGTCGCGATCCGCGACGACGGGAAGGGCGGCGCCGACCCGCGCGGGGGTTCCGGTCTCATCGGCCTCCTCGACCGCGTCCAGGCCCTCGGCGGCACGATCGAGGTCACCAGCCCGGCCGGCCGCGGCACCACGCTGACGGCCGTCATCCCGGTCGGCGGCGGCTGACATCTGGCGCGCGAGGGAAGCGCATCGGCCCCCCAGCCCAGGCCCCGCTCCGCCAGGCGGGGAGACGCGGCCGGGTCAGGAGACGACGTCCCGGCGCCGGAAGCGGCGGAAGGCGAGGGCGATGATGACCGCCGAGTAGGTCACCGAGATCGCCACGCCCTTCACCATGCCGCCGTAGTCGGGCTCCGGAGCGAGCGCGTCGAGCCATGCGGCGTTCCAGAACGTGGGCAGGAACTCGCGCAACGAGCCCAGCGCCTCGACGGCCTGGAGGATGCTGCTGACGATCACCAGGCCGACCGCGCCGCCGACCGCGCCGAGCGGCGAGTCGGTGGTCACCGACAGCAGGAAGGCCACCGAGGCGACCACCAGCTGGCTGACCAGGGCGTATCCGATGACGACGGCGAACTTCGGCAGCACGTCGGCGGCGGGGATCACCTCGCCCGTTCCCGGCACGGTGATGTCGTTCCACCCGAAGGCGAGCGTGCCGGCGAGCAGGGCCATCAGCGGGAGCACGGTCACCGCGGCGGCCGAGTACGCCAGCGCCACCACCAGCTTCTGGCGCAGCAGCCGGTCGCGGGGGACCGGGGCGGCCAGCAGGTAGCGCAGTGACGACCAGCTCGCCTCGCTCGCCACCGTGTCGCCGCAGAACAGCGCCACGGCGACGACCAGCAGGAAGCTGGCCGACACCGACAGGGCGAACACCGCGAAGTTGAGCCCGCCCGCCGTGGCGAGATCCGACAGCCGAAGGTTGCCCTGGCCCCGCCCGGCCGGGCCGAACTGGAACGCCACCACGAGCACCCAGGGCAGGGCGAGCAGCACGCCGAACATCGCCATCGTCCGGCGGCGGCGCAACTGCCGGACGAACTCCACCCGCAGCGGCAGCGTGCGCCCCGGCGCGTATCCGGGCGCGTGCCCTGCCGCTCGTCCGGCCGCTCGTCCGGGCGTGTGGCCTTGCGCGTCCTTCCCGGGTGCGTCCGGCCCGTCGTGCCGCGCGGGTACGGCCCGCCCGGCGGCGGGGACTTCTCCGGTCAGGTCCGGGGCCGGTCGTTCCGCCGGGCTCATCGGCGCTCTCCGATCAGGTCGAGGAACACGTCCTCCAGGCGCGGGCCGGCGCCGTTGACGGTGGTGGCGGCGCCGAGCAGGTCGCCGACCGGCCCGGCCGACACCAGCCGCCCGCGGTGCATGACGACCACGTGGGTGCAGGTCTGCTCGACCTCCGCGAGCAGGTGGCTGGAGACGATGACCGTGCGCCCCTCTTCGGCGTACGCCTTCAGCACCCGGCGCATCTCGGCGATCTGCGGCGGGTCGAGGCCGTTCGTCGGCTCGTCGAGCACGAGCAGGTCGGGGAGGCCGAGCATGGCCTGCGCGATGGCCAGGCGCTGCCGCATGCCCTGCGAGTAGGTGCGCACCGCGCGGTCCAGGGCCGCGCCGAGCCCGGCGATCTCCAGTGCCTCCTCCAGGTGCGCGTCCTGGGGCGGCCGGCCGGTGGCCCGCCAGTACAGCTTCAGGTTGGCCCGCCCGGACAGGTGCGGCAGGAACCCGGGCCCCTCGACGAACGACCCCAGCCGCGACAGCACGGGAGCCCCCGGCGCCACCCGGGTGCCGAAGATCCGGATCTCACCCTCGTCGGGATGGATGAGACCCATCAGCATGCGCATGGTGGTCGTCTTGCCCGCGCCGTTCGGCCCGAGCAAGCCGAGCACCTGCCCCTTCTCGACCCGGAACGACAGGCCGTCGACCGCCTTCTCGCCGTTGCGGTAGCGCTTGACCAGTCCGCTGATCGCGAGGGGCACCTCGGCCGGCCCGATGTCCGCCGCCGGCTCGCCGGGAGCCTCCGGGTCGCGCCTCGCGGTGCGCCCGGTCAGCAGGAGCACCGCCGCGATCACGATCGCCGCGAGCGGCAGGGCCCACGTCCACCAGGCGGGACCCGTGGCGGGCGTCCTCAGCGCCGCGAACCCGGGGACCTCCAGCGCCGGGGACTCCAGCGCGATCCGGTACACGGCGGGAGCGGCGGGCGTCGCGTAGCCGAGGTCGGTGGTCGACACCACCACCCGCATCCGGTGCCCGGCGTCGAAGCGCCTGTCGACCGCCGGGAGGGCCACCGTGACCGGCGTGCCCGCCTCGCTCGCGGTCACCCGCAGCGGTGCGACGAGGCCGGACGGCAGCACCGGGAGCGACCCTCCGGAGACATCGTAGAGCTTGGCGAACAGCGTGGCCTCGCCCGTGCCGTAGACCCTGATCCGGACGGCCGGGCTGCCGGTGACCTGGGTGGGCCGGGCCAGCGGGGCGGACTCGAAGACCGCCGCCTGGCCGGGCATGTCCAGCGCGACCGACACGCTGCCGCCACCGGCGGCGCCGCCGAGCAGCCCGCCGAGGCCGGGCACCGCCGAGATCGACGCCGGCGACCCGCCCGCGGGGTTGGCGACCGGTTGGGCCGCGCCGCGCAGAGCGATCGTCGTGCGTTCCCCGCCCGCCAGGCCGGGGTATCGGCCCGCGGTCGCGTGCAGGAGCACCGGACGGCGGGTGCCCGGGTCGCGCCCGCCGTCGCGGGTCACCGTGAACGCGGCCGAGGCCGCGCCGGCGGGGACGGCGGAGCCCGACTGCTTGAGATAGCGGTCGAACCAGCCGGCCGTCTGGTCGGACAGCCAGTCCACCTCGCCGTCGCCGCCGTCGTGGCCGCCGTTGAACCAGGCCACCTCCACAGGGGCGCCGGTCGCGGCGATGGCGCGGGCGTTGGCGTCGGCGTGCGAGAGGGGGAACAGCGAGTCGCGCTGGCCCTGCACGAGCAGCGTCGGCACCTTGATCCGGCCGGGCACGGAGATCGGGCTCGACCGCCGGAGGAGATCGACCGCCTCCTTGGTGGCCCTGCCGTCCTCGGCCACCTTCTGGTACATCGCACAGATCTCCGGCAGGAACCGCCCGCACCGGACCAGCTCCGCCGCTCCGCCCCCCGGAGACGTGCCGCCTGGCCCGGTCCGCTCCGCGGACCCCTGGCCGCTCTGCGGGGCGGTCGCGTCCCCGGGCCTGGCGGTCGCCGCTCCGGCCGCCGGGGAGGGCACGCCGGAGGCTGCGCCCGCGAGGCCGGCCAGACCCCCGGCACCGGGGCCGCCGTCCGGGGCCAGCCGATCGGCGGCGGCGCTGAAGAAGATGCCGGCCCACATCTTCTTGAACACGCCGTTGGCCGGCCCGCCGCCCGAGGCGTCGGGGAAGAGCGCGTCGGCGAGGTCGTACCAGGTGATCTGGGGCACGATCGCGTCGACCCGGCTGTCGTAGGCCGCCGCCATCAGCGCGATCGCCCCGCCGTACGAGCCGCCGGCGATGCCGACGCGCGGGTCGCCGGGGGAGTCGAGACGCACCTCGGGCCGCGCGGCGAGCCAGTCGACCAGCCCCCGCACGTCCTTGACCTCGTAATCAGGGGAGTTGAGCGCGATCTGGCCCGTCGAGCGGCCGAACCCGCGGGCCGACCAGGTCAGCACGGCGTAACCCCGCCCGGCGAGCCGTTCCGCCTGCTCGCGCACGCTGTCCTTGCTGCCGCCGAAGCCGTGGGCGAGCAGCACGGCGGGGGCCCTGCCGCCGGAGGCGGGGGGATAGAAGGTGGCGTCGAGATCGACGCGCTGGTCGCCGGACGGTCCGTCGAGGACGGGGATGACCAGATCGCGCCCCTGGACCGCCGGGTCGGAGGGCCACAGGGCCCACGCCACCCCTCCGGCCACCAGGATGACCAGCGTGACCACGATCGCGAGGGCACGCCGCCCACCCGGAAACGTCATGTCGCGATGCTACTTGTTGCTCCTGAGAGCGGGCTGAGGAGCCCGCCGCGCCTGTGGACAACCGGTCCGCCGCACCGGGCCCGACATCCCTCGGCATGCGAATCGTGATGATGCATCGGGGTAATCCCCGATTGCGCCTGACCTTGGGGGGCGGCATCATTTCGCGCGTGAACGGAACGCCGCTGAAGCAAGTCCCCACGCGCGTCGCCGAGTGGGCCCTTCCCTACTGGACCCGGGGGGAGGCGGGCAGGCAGACCCCGTCCGACCTGTTCCGGGTTCTCTACGCTGGCTGGCTCGCGGCGTTCGCCCTCAAGGTGCTCGGGTCGAGCTGGGACGTGTCGTGGCACTTCAAGTGGCTGCGCGACGACCTGGCCCCGCCGCACCTGCTCAACACCGTCGGCACGGCGATCGCCGTCGCGCTGACCATCGTGCACTGGTACACCGGCTACGGGGTGGACCGCGCGGCCTCCCGACTGATCGTGTGGGGCACCGGCGTCTTCCTCATCGCCATCCCGCTCGACCTGATCAACCACAAGGTCAACGGCATCGACATCACCGCCTGGAGCCCCTCGCACGCGCTGCTGTACATCGGCACCGCGCTGATGCTCGCCGGAGTGATCCGCGGCTGGTACCTCGGCTCGGGGCGCTACGCGGAGATCACCCGCCGGCGGCGGACGCTGGTGCTGGGCGGGCTGTTCGCGTTCTTCCTGGAGAACGCGCACTTCCCCGAGCTGCAGCAGGAGTACGGCGTGCTGGAGCTGGCCTCCTGGGACCGCGGCCAGCCGTACGCCGAGCCGACGCTGCTGAACTTCGCGGCCGAGCAGATGGGACAGGCCGTCGACCGGGCGATGGTGCTCAAGTTCTCGCTGCCGATCCCCGACGTCGTCTACGCCGTGTACGCGGGAGTGGCCGGCGTCGCGATCCTGGTCTTCGCCCGGGTCATGACCGGCCGCCGTTTCACCGCCACCGCGATCACCGCGGCCTACGTCGCCTACCGCTGCCTGATCTGGCCGATGCTCGTCGGCGGCGGGTTCCCGCCCTCGGCGATCCCGTTCTTCTTCCTGCTCGCCGGGATCGGCGTCGATTTGGCCTTCCTGGTGCCGATCCGTCTCCTGCGCCCGCTCGCGGGCGGGGTGCTCGCCATCGCCGGCGTGTACGGAGGCCTGATGGCGCAGGACCTCCTGCTGGAGGCTCCGCCGTACGCGCCGGAGGCCTGGCCGTACGCGCTCGCCGGACTGGTGGTCGTCTGGTACGCCGTCGAGTGGTTCGCCGGGCGCAAGGGGCTGACGGCGGCCGACGCGGAGGCCAGGGACGCCCAGGAGAGGGAGGCGGCGGCAGACTCCGGCTCGCCCGCCTCCGCCTCGCCGGTCTGAGAACGTTCAGGCGACGGGTGTGCGGGTCAGCGCCACCGCGACGCCGAACGCGAGGCCCATCACGGTCACTTCGAGGGCGGCCCAGGCGGCGAACGCCGCGGGCTCACGCCGGGTGATCGCCGGTAGCAGCCGCCAGCGGATGTTCGCCCCCAGCAGCGCGACCACGCCGGTGAGCACCGCTTTGGCGATCACCAGCCAGCCGTACCCGGTGGTCACGAGCGACCCGGGCAGGGTCTCGCCGGGCGAGAGCGCGAGCTCCACCAGGCCGTTGAAGAGCCCGGAGAGCCCCACCACCAGCAGGGCGTAGGTCGCCAGCCGGGAGAACCTGGGCAGCGTGGAGGCGAGCAGGTCGCGGTGGCGCGGGAGCAGCACGCCGAGCGCGACCAGGCCGCCCACCCAGGCGCACGCGCCGATGACGTGCAGCTCCATCGACACCATGCTGAGGTCGTGCCAGTACCAGTTCGACGCGTGCCCGGTCACCGGCAGGGGCAGCAGCCCGAACCCGGCGACGAGCACCCGCAGCTCGGCCGGCACCTTCTCGCCGAAGCGCACCGCGAGCATCCCCACGGCGGCGCTGGCCAGGGCGCACGACGCGCTCACGATCATGCCCTGCCCCGAGCCGATGCCGTTCACGTACGCCGCGACGTCCGGCATCCCTCCCGGCATGACCTCGGCGGCGCCGAGCACGGCCGACAGCAGGGCCGCCGCGCACCAGACGAGGGAGAAGGCCACGGCCCAGTGCCGCGCCCTGGCGGCGACGGGCTCGGTCCTGTCCGGATCGTCGAAGCCGAGCAGCTTGGGGAGCAGGCTCAGGCCGAGGGTCGCGGTGGCGGCCAGGTCGAGGGCGAGCCGGACGACCGGCAGGCCGTACTCCACGACCGCGCCCGGCATCGGGATGCCCGGCGCCGCCTCCGTACGGGTGAGCCACGTCGCGGTCACGACGGCGAGGACGGCCGCCAGGGTCAGCCCCGCAGCAGGGATCCGGTTCCTGGCGGGCGTGGCGCGACGGTCCGACGCGGCGGGCCGCTCCGTGGTCGCGGTCATCCGGCCTCCCCGGCGGCGGAGTGGCCCGGCGTCGCGTTCGCCACGCGGCGGTCGTGCCGGAAGAGGACGAGGGTGCACAGCGCCAGCAGCGCCGCGGTGAAGATCAGCAGGCCCCAGACCCAGCCTCCGCCGCCCTGGCTACCCGCCGCCGAGGTAAGCCCGGTGCCGGGCTTCGGGTCCACCGTCTGCACGTCGACCACGTCGGTGTTCACGTAGCCGGTCGGCAGGGTGAACCGGATCGTGCCGGTGACCGGATGCCCGTCGTTCGACACGATGCGGTAGCCGATGGCGTACGACCCGGCGGGGACGTTGAACGCCTTCCCCCAAGGGGCTGGTGGTCGCACCGCGATCGAGACTTTCCCGCCCTCGACGGTGACGTCGCCGTCCTCGTAGTGCGCCCCGTCCGGCCCGGTGACGGCGATCCGGGCGAAGTCCCGGCGCACCGCCTGGTCGAACGTGAGCGTGACGGTGTGGGGCAGGCTGTCGAGTGCGGCGCCGTCCTTGGGGTCGCTGGACACCAGCACGTTGTGCGCGCTCGCGGGCGTCGCGACCAGCGTGACAGCGACCAGGGCGAGCACAGGCGCAGCGAGCAGGGCGAGCACGGGCCGCGCGAGCAGGGCGAGCAGAGACGGCACGCGCAGGGCGAGCAGAGACGGCACGCGCAGGGCGAGCACCCGTGACAGGCGCCGGGCGAGCACCCGCGACACGCTCTGGGCGGGCGCGGGCGGCACGAGCCGCGCGGGCGTCCGTGGCACAAGCCGGGCGGGCGCGGGCGGGGCGGTTCGTCCGGCCGTACGCCGGCCACCGCGCGGGGCCGGGGCGTCGTGGCACGTCCGGGCGCGTGCGACCTGGTCCACCTGCCTTGCCTTCCTTTTGCCGGGCACCGACCCTGACATGGTCCCACTGATCGCGTGCCCCGGACGCCCCGGGCGGGGCGCGTACGGCTGGGACCGCCGGTTGAGCGCGCGCCGGGCGGAGGCCAGCATGGGGGGGCACGATCACCGGCCACCGTCACGACCGCGAGGAGAAGCCTCTTGACCCCCCAGCCCTCGTCAGGCGAATCCCAGCGCGACCCGGCCCGAGGAGGAGCGTCGACGCCGCGCTCGTCATGGGTGACGATCTTCGTCATCTACCTGGCCGGGGTCGCCGCGTCGATGAGCCTCGGCAAGTTCTCCTCGGTGGGGCCGCAGATGACGGCCCAGCTCGGGCTGTCGTTGACGCAACTGGGCTGGGTGATCTCGGCGGTGGTCGCGCTCGGAGCCGTCGCCGGGCTGCCGGCCGGCTACCTGGTCCGCCGGTTCGGCGCGGCGAGGTCCCTGGTCGTCGCTCTCGTGCTGATGGTGGCGGCGAGCGCGCTGAGCGCGGCCGCCGGAGACTTCGCCTGGCTGCTGGCGTCCCGCGTCGCCGAGAGCGCGGGTTACCTGCTGGTCTCCATCACCTGCCCGGCGCTGATCCTCCGTCTCGCGCACGCGCGGGATCGAGGGGTCGCCCTGTCCATCTGGGCGACGTTCGTGCCGGTGGGCATCGGACTGAGCACCCTCGCGGGAGGCGCTGTCGGCGCCGCCCTCGGCTGGCGCGGCTGGGTCCTGCTGATCGCCGGCTCGACGCTGGTGATGACGTTGGTCGTCCGGGCACGGCTGCCGTGGACGTCCGCTCCCGAGACCGCGGCCGGGTCCGTGCCCGGCGCGCGGGCGCTGGCGTGGCCCGCGCTGCTCACCGTGGCCTTCTGCCTGATGGTCCTGGTGACCATTCCGGTGATCGTGCTGTTGCCGACGCTCCTGATCGAGCAGTACGAACGGTCGGCCACCGTCGCCGGTGCCCTGACCTCGGTGATCTCGCTGTTGGGGGTGCCGGGAGGGCTGGCCGCGGGGCTCCTGCTCCGCAGGGGGGTCCCGCTCGGGGTGCTCGCGGCGTCCGGACTGCTGGTCGTGCCGGCCGCCTGGCTCACCTACGCCGGTGGGGGGTCCCTCGCCGCCGCGGTGACGGGCGCGGGAGTGATCTCGCTGGAGAACGGGTTGCTCGGAGCCCTCGTCTTCGCCGCCCTCCCGCACGTGCTGGAGCGGCTCGACCACGCCGATGTGGGCAACGGCCTGGTGACCCAGATGGGCAGCCTGGGATCGCTGCTCGGTCCTCCGCTGTTCGGCCTCGTCGCCGGCGCCTCAGGGTACGGCGCCGCCGTGCCGGTCATCGTGGCGGGCATGGTGGCCTCGGTCGGGCTCCTGCTGCTGGTGGCCCGGCACGTGAGCGGACGGGCGCGACGGGTCACGCCGGACGCCGCCTGAGCCGCAAGCCCGTCAGGCCAGCAGCCAGCCGTACAGCCAGGCGACGAACGCCATGCCCGTCAGAGCGGGGACGATCCTCGCGGCGCCGGCGGTGAGCCGGAACGCCTCGATCACCGACAGCACGGTGCAGACGACGGCCAGCAGGCCGAACCACGCAAGGGCCGGAGGCACTCCGATCGCCAGCACGACGGGATCGGCGACGGCCGACAGGCTGAGCGCCGACAGCGCGCCGAGCACGACTCCCGCGAGACCCGCGAGCGCGCTCAGCCCGCCGCCGCGGCGGCGCAAAAGGGAGACCAGCCCCATGAGCAGCTGTACGGCGGCCACGAGCAGGAACGCCGCGGGTATCACGAGCGGAACCGGCGACCGCAGCATGCGGTAGACCGAGGAGGTGAGGAGCAGATCGCCCGGCCGCACCATCGCGTACGGCGCGGCACCGGGGTCGCACGGCCGGGTGGCCGACGCCGGATCGGCCAGGAACGCGGCGATCGTCCGGCGGCCGCACTCGCTCGACAGGAAGACCGCGTGCCCGACGCCGGCGAACTCGACGAACCGGGCGCCCGGCACCGCCGACACCGCCTCACGGGCGGCCTCCGGCGGCGTGGTCGGGTCGTAGCGCCCCCCGAGAGCCAGGATCGGCACCCCGCTCGCGGCCGCCGCCCTGCCCTCGGAGGTCGTACTCCCGGCCGTCGTGTCCCTTGCCGCGGTGTCCCTTGTCGCTGTGTCCGCCGCAGGCGCGTTCCTGGTCGCAGTGTTCCCGGCCGCCGTGTTTCCGGCGGTCGTACGCCCGGCCGCTCTGCCTGCGGCGGTCGTGTTCCTGGCCGCCGTGTTCCCGGCAGTCGCGTTTCCGGCGGTCGTGCGCCCGGCCGCTCTGCCTGCGGCGGTCGTGTTCCCGGTCGCCGTGTTCCCGGTCGTCGCGCTTCCGACCGGCGCACTCCTGGCCGCCGCGCTGCCGGTCGCTCTGGCCTCGGTCGTCGTGCCCCGGGTGCCCGTGCCCCGCGTGTTCGCGTCCCTGACCGCGGAGCGCCCGGCGATGGTGGCGTCCGCGCCGACGGCGGTGACCGCCGGGTCCGGGGTCAGCGCGTCGGGCTCGGTGCGGGAGGCGGGGAGCCCCCAGGCGCCGCACACCGCGGCGTCGACGACCCCGGTGAACAGCCGCGGATGCGCGGAGCCGGGGAAGGAGTTGCCCGGCGTCTCGTCCTGGCACTGGACCGCGTAGTAGAGGCCCCACTCGTGCGAGGTGAGCCCGTCGCCGGCCTGGTCGACCAAGGGTTGCAGCAGCTCGGTGCGCCCCGCGGCCAGCCCGTCCACAAGGGCCGGCATGATCGGGATCACGTCCGTCTCGTGCAGGGCCTCCGCCAGGAGCGTGGCCACGTCGTCCCCGTTGAGCCACACGGTCAGCCGCTTGCGGGTGAGCGGGTCGCGGGTGTCGTACGCGGCCGGGTGGGCGTTGAGCGCGGCCACCGCGGCGTCGAACCGGTTGGTGAGCCCCAGCTTGGCCATGGTGGCCATGAGCGAGCCGGGCGACTCGTCGTACCACCGGGCGCGCGGGGGAAGGAGGGAGTCGAGCACGACCCCTCGGCTGCCCTGGGGGTCGAGCGCCGCGGCCCGCAGCATCGGCCGGGTCGAGTAGCTGACGCCGAACAGGTACCACCGCCGGTAGCCGAGCGCGGCCCGCAGGTCGACGACGTCGGCCGCGATCTCGGCGGTCCGGTAGCCGCGCAGGTCGATGTGCTCGCTCTCCAGCCGGGACTGGCAGGCCCCCGCCCGCCGGACGACCGCCGCCGTCTCGTCCGCGGTGGGGCCGGGCGTGCGCAGGGTGTCCACGATCCCCTCGACGATCTCCGGACAGCTCAGGCGTGGCTCGGAGTAGCGCCCGCCGCGCTGCTCCAGCACGACCACGTCACGGCCGGGAAGCATCTGCGTGAGCAGCCCGGTGAGCTGGAGCGAGGCGGAGCCGGGGCCGCCGCTCATGTAGACGACCGGATCGGCGTCCTGCGGGCCCGCCTGCCCTGGCGTTTCCCCTCCGGCGCGGTGCACCGCGTACCCGACCTTGATCGTCCTGCTGTTGGGGACGTCACGCCGCTCGGGCACCAGAAGGTAGCCGCACGTCGTGCCGGCGGGAACCGTCACCGGGCAGGGCCGCTCCTCGACCGGCGCCGTCCGCGTCTTCCCGGACGCCGTGGCGGCCTCGGGCCGGCCGGACACCGGCGCCGCGACGGCCGCCGACCCGGCGCCTTCCATGAGCATGAGGGCCGCGACGAATGCCGCGACGGCCGCTCCGCGCAAACTCCGCAACCGTCAGCCCCGTCCCGCGAACCCGGCGATATCGGCAGAAACCTTAGCGCGTCCCTTGGTCATCTCGCCCACATTCGCCACATGCGCCATCGGTTGGCCGATCAGCGCGGCGCTCACCGGCTCCCCTCCCGGGAAAGCGGATGACCGGGAGGCGGCCCGAGCGCGAGAATGCGCCCCATGCCCCAGGCGACGTTGCGTACCGACCGGATCGAGCTTGTCCCGCTGTCCGACGACCACCTCGAAGACGAGATCGAGCTGGACGCCGACCCCGAGGTCATGCGATACCTCACGGGCCGTGCCCGCGACCGTGCGGAAGTCGAGATCCTCCATCGCCGGAGACTCGCCGCCGCGGAGCGCGTCGACGGGCTCGGCTTCTGGGCCGGTCTCGTCGACGGGCGGTTCGCCGGCTGGTGGATCCTGGAGCCCCCCACCCGCGCCGACCAGGGCCCGGTCGAAGGGCAGGCCGAACTCGGCTACCGGCTCCTGCGCCGCCGCTGGCGTCAGGGGCTGGCCAGTGAGGGAGCCCGCGAACTCCTGCGGCACGCGTTCGAGGACCTGCGGCTGACCCGCGTCTTCGCCGAGACGATGGCGGTCAACACCGCCTCCCGCGCGACGATGCGCGCGATCGGCATGCGGCATGTCCGTACGTTCCACCCGGACTGGGAGGAACCGCTCCCCGGCAGTCATCTCGGCGAGGTCGAGTACGCGATCACCCGGGAACAGTGGTTTGCCTCCCGGGCGGCCGGAGCGTAGGGGCCCGGCCGATCGGTCGCGGTTCTCATCGCGGCCTGGCGGTGCTCTCCCTGATCACCAGGTCGGTGGACAGCTCGACCCTGCGGGCCTCGGTGTTCTCGCCGCGGCCCATGGCCAGCACCATCCGCGCGGCGAGCGCCGCCATCTCCTCCAGAGGCTGGCGTACGGTGGTCAGCGGCGGCCACGCGGAACTGGACAGCGGCAGGTCGTCGAAGCCGACCACGCTGAGGTCCTCCGGCACCCGCAGGCCGCGCTGGCGCGCGGCCTCGAACACGCCGAACGCCTGCATGTCGCTGCCCGCGAAGATGGCCGTCGGGGGAGTGTCCAGCGAGAGCAGCGAGTGGCCGTGGTCGTGACCCGAGTTGACCAGGAAGTCGCCGTACCGGATGAGCTCGGGGTCGATGGACACCCCCGCGGTCTCGAGCGCCGCCCGGTAGCCGTCGATCCTGGCCCGGCTGCAGAGCATGTCGGGCGGCCCGCCGATCATGCCGATCCGGGTGTGGCCGAGGTCGAGGAGGTGACGCGTGGCCGCCAGGCCGCCGTGCCAGTTGGTCGCGCCGACCGACGCCACCCCCGGTGGCGGCTCGCCCTCGGGGTCGACGACGACGAACGGGATCGAACGAGCGCTGAGCTGGCCCTGCTGACGCACGGAGAGGCGTGAGCTGACGATGATGACGCCGTCGGTCCGCCGTGCCGCGATGCGCTCCAGCCAGTCGCGGCCGGGACCCGCGTGCGTGTGCAGCACCGAGATCACCACGCTCGCCGCCGCCTCGTGCGCGGCCTGCTCGGCCCCGCGCACCAGTTCCATGGCCCACGGGCTCTCGATCTCGGCGAACACCAGGTCGAGCAGACCGACGGGGCCGTCGCCCTGCCCGGTCCTGCGCTGGTAGCCGTGCTTCTGCAGGAGGCGCTCCACCCGCTGGCGGGTCTCCGGCGCCACCTCGGGGCGGCCGTTGATCACCTTGGACACGGTCGGAACGGAGACCCCGGCCTCCTCCGCTATCTGGGCGATGGTCACCCGCCTTTTCACTGGCATGCTGCAGATCGTAGCCGAAACTTTCGGGGGACCCGTACCGGATACCTCCTGATGGCGCGGATGTCGCAGGTGATCAAGGCCGCAACGCTCTTGACGCTTAACGACCGTGTTACATATTCTCCGGTCCGCGAAAACATTCGGATATCAGCCGAAACCTTTCAGGAGAGGGGCAGGGAGAGGCAGGATCCGTCGCCCCTCCGGCCACGCCACTGGTTTCGCGGTTAAGGAGAATCGATGACGCTGCTGCGCGTGTCCGGATCCCGGCTGGTAGACGAGATGGGCGACACGGTCCGGCTCCGAGGGGTCGGCCTGGGCGGCTGGCTCAACATGGAGAACTTCATCACCGGCTACTCGGCCAACGAGGCCTCCATGCGCGCGGCGGTCCGCGAGGTGCTCGGCGAGGAACGCTGCGAGATGTTCTTCGACCGCTTCCTGACCTCGTTCTTCACCGAGGCCGACGCCGACCTCCTGCGCGACATGGGCGTCAACTGCGTACGGATCCCGGTGAACTACCGTCACTTCGAGTCGGACGACCGGCCGTTCGAGATCGTCGAGCGGGGATTCCGCCACCTCGACCGGGTCGTCACGATGCTCGGCGAGCGCGGCGTCTACAGCGTCATCGACCTCCACGCGCTTCCCGGGGCGCAGAACCAGCACTGGCACTCCGACAACCCCACCCACGTCGCCTCATTCTGGCAGCATCGGCATTTCCAGGACCGGGCGGTCCACCTGTGGGAGGCGGTGGCCGACCACTACAAGGACAATCCGTGGGTGGCCGGCTACAACCCGGTCAACGAGCCGGGCGACCCGAGCGGCCAGGTGGTCGGCCCCTTCTACGACCGGCTGGTCAAGGCGCTGCGCGCCGTCGACCCCGCCCACGTGCTGTTCCTGGACGGCAACACCTACTCGACCGACTTCTCGGTGTTCCGCGAGGTGTACGAGAACACGGTGTTCGTCTGCCACGACTACGCCCTGGCCGGCTTCGCCCACGGGGGGCCGTACCCCGGCTACACCCGGGGCGAGTGGTGCGACCGCGAGGAGCTGGAGCGCACCTTCGCCCGCCGCACCGCGTTCCAGCGCGAGACGGGCACCCCGATCTGGGTGGGCGAGTTCGGGCCCGTCTACACCGGCGACCCCTCCGTGGACGAGCAGCGTTACCGGATCCTGAGCGACCAGCTGGAGATCTTCGACGCCAACGAGGCCGGCTGGTCGATCTGGACCTACAAGGACGTCGGCCTGCAGGGCCTCGTCAGCGCCGGCGGGACGTACATGGAGCGGTTCGGGCCCTTCATTTCGAAGAAGAAGCGCCTCGGCGCCGACCGGTGGGGCTCCACGATGGAGGAGACGGCGAACGAGCTCGCGCCGCTGCACCGTCTGATCGACACCGAGTTCCCCTCCTGGAACCCCTATCCCTGGGGCGCCCGCTACCAGACCGACGACCTCATCCGGCACATCCTGATCGCGCAGGCACTGGTGCCCGAGTACGCCGAGCTGTTCCGCGGGCTGGACGACGGCGAACTGGTCGCGCTCGCCGACTCCTTCGCCCTGTCCAACTGCACCAGACGGGATCCGCTGATCCGGCTGCTGACCGCGAACCTGTCCGCGCGCTAGGCGGATCGCCGCTTGGCGAACTCGGGAAGGGGCGCGTTCCGGAATTCCCGCCTCGGCACGGGCCGGCGAGATACAGTGCGGCGAGGCCACCTGTCTGTGACCTTCTTGAACGGCCCTTACTCGCCTACTGTCAAAGCGAGGGGATGGCGAACTGGGAGCCCGCGTGCCTGGAAGCTGCGACGTCGTGATCATCGGTGGTGGAGTGATCGGCTGTGCGATCGCGCACCGGCTCGCCGCGCGGGGCACGAAGGTCGCGGTCGTCGACTCGGGCCCGCGGCTCGGGCTCGGCGCCTCCGACGCCGCCATGGGCGGCATCCTGACCCAGACGGAGCCGTCCTGCCTCGGCCCGCTCAGCGTCGTCATCAAGCGCAGCCGGGATCTCTATCCCCGGTGGCTGGAGGAGGTCGGAACCGCCTCAGGCGTCAAGGTCCCGGTGCTGGAGGGCGGAGACATCCAGGTCGCCCTCGACGAGGCCGAGATGGAGCGCCTGGAGTCCGAGGTCCTGCCCGCGTGGAAGAACTCGCCGTTCCCGGTGGAGCGCCTGACCGCCGCCGACGCGAGAGGCCTGGAGCCCCTGCTGAGCGACCGGGTGGTCGGAGGGTTCCTGCTGCCGCAGGAGCTCGCGCTCGACCCCCGCGTGCTGATGGCCTCACTGGGCCGCGCGGTGCTGGGGCACCCGGGGATCCAGGTGCACAGCCAGGCGCACGCCTCCGCCCTGCGCTCCACGCCGGGCGGCGTCGAGGTGGACCTGCACGACGGCCGCCGTCTCCACGCGGAGACGGCGGTGGTCGCCGCCGGCCACCTGAGCGGGGTTTTCCTGCCCCGTCTCCGTGAGCACCTGTTCCCGATCAAGGGGGTCGCGTTCGACCTGCGGCCTCCCGGCGCCACCACCTACCCCCTGAGCCACCACGTCTTCGCGGAGTTCACCGACGGCGAGCGGGACTACTTCCCCTACCTCGTGCCGCGGCACGACGGCCGGGTGGCCGTGGGGGTCACCTACGAGGAGAACGTCGGTGACGTGACGGTGACCGCCGAGGCGATCGAGGAGATCCGGCACGGCGTCGCCACCCTCATGCCGGAGGCGGCGACCTGGCCGGTCGGCAGGCGCTGGGCCGGCCTGCGGCCCGGCAGCGCCGACCACAGGCCCGTCCTCGGTCAGGTGGACGACCACGGCAGGATCGTCGCCGCCACCGGTCACAGCGGCCTCGGCGTCACCCTCGCCCCCGTCACGGCCGAGCTGGTGACGGCACTGGTGGCCGGGGAGGTGGGCGCGGCGGAGCGGGAACTGCTCGACGTGTGCCGCCCCGACCGTCCCTTCCCGCCCGCGCCGCCGGTGCCTACTCCTCCGGTGCCTACTCCTCCGGTGCCTACGCCGCCGGCGTCGCCGCCTGCCACAACTCGCTGAACCGCTCCCTGCGCTCCCGCACCCTCTCCTGGTCCCGTACGAGAACCGTGCTGTGGATCACCGGCGCGATGTCGTCGCCGAGCTGGGGGGCGGGGTTGGACTCGTAGTAGACGACCCCGTCGAACAGGATGAAGTCCGACAGCGAGCCGCGCAGCAGGGGCGGCGCGTCGGTCAGCAGCAGCGTGCGAACCTCGATCCCGACCCCCGCCTGCCACTTCCACACCCTGCGGAACGCGTCGGAGTCGAGCCGTTCGGAACGATCCATGACGAACACGCGGCGCACCCGCACCCCGCGCTGCACGAGATCGCGCTGGAGCTTGACGTAGCGCTGCCCGAGATCGGTGTGCCAGAAGCCGCCGGCGAACTCGATGTCGCGGGCGTCCACGCTGGTCAGGCTGATCGCGTCCAGGCTGATCTGGGTGTTCTTGACGAGGGCGAGCAGCCAGTCGCGGTCCTCGCCCTCGTAGACGGCGTACCTGCCGTCGGTGAGCTCGCCGAGGAACTTCGCCATCCGGCTGATCTCGTGGTGCACCAGGCTCTTGACGAGGTCCGGCATGTCGTCGCGGATCTTGGTGGCGTTCTGCACCAGCTCGGCCACGCCCCTGGTGTGCAGTGACGACGTCTCCATCAGGCCGAAGAGCCTGCTCGCCTCGTTGATCCTGGTGAAGCTGTCGGCCACGAGGGCGTGGGTCTTCGAATGCTGTCTGCTCTGCTCCTTCCGTACGGTCTCCAGCTGGTCGTCCACGTCGACCAGGAACTGCACGACGAAGGCGACGCCACTGATGAACGTCGCGAGCAGCAGGCTCCACAGGTCCTCGTTCGGGCCGGGGATGAGCGCGTTGCTCACGAGATAGCTGACGCCGCCCACGAGCACGGTCACGAGCGCCTTGCGCACGATCCTCGGCACGAGCGTGGGCGGCGGCTCCGGTTCCGCTCCGGTCACGGTCACCTCCCTCCGGTTTCGGCGTTCGCGCTGAGCAGGGCGAGGGTGTGCACCGCCACCTGGTCGCGGACACGGTCGACCAGCGACCGCCACTGGCGGCTGAATCCCGGCCGCCGCTCCAGGCTCTCCCAGAACGGCGTCAGCCGCTCCTCGACCCGGGCGGCGGGCATCCACAGGTGCAGCAGATGGTCGACGGCGGGCGACAGCCGGGCCGCCACCTCGGCCGCCGGGGTCGCGCCGACGCGCGCCCGCTCGACGACGACCAGCAGCGAGGTGAGCAGCCAGTCGTGCATCGCCAGGTCCTCGCAGAGGTCCACCACGGCGGGTGTGAAGGGGCCGGGATGCGTCAGCCGCAGCGAGCGCTCCTGCTCGGTGTGCAGGGTGAAGCCGATCGACGGCTCGCCGGTCTCCGCCACCCAGCGCAGGATCGTCCGCGGCATCCTGAAGGGCGCCCGCCGGTTCAGCAGCGGGGACGTCTGGACGAGGTCGAGAAAGCGGCCGGTGATCGCCGTCAGATCGAGGCAGCCGTGGCCGCGCGGGGCGCCGTCGCCGGCGAACCCCTCGGCGATGTCGGCCGCCTTGGCCTTGCCCAGGACCTCGACGACGCCCGGCCGGGCCAGGTAGTGCGACCAGGACAGCCGCCGGTCGGTCTCCGAGCGCGCAACCCGGACGTACGACGAGCCCTGGGCCACCCGGCCCCCGGTCACCGCGCAGCGGGACACGACGGTGCCGACGCCCCTGATCCGCGAGCCGGAGGCGGCGGGCAACGCGCAGTCCACTCCGGTCAGCCGCTCGGGCGACAGCGCGTGGACGATGGGGCGGCGGGACACCCGCACGGTCTCTCCGCTCATCAGCCCGAGCACCTGCCGGCACGCCGGCTCGGAGATCTCCCCGGAGTTCTGCAGCAGTCCGGTGTGGACCTCCCCGATCACCAGCATCGGGCTCCTCAGGTGAAGACGTAGGAGACGCGGTCGACGAGCTCTTCTTCGAGCCGGACTCTTTCGCTCTCACTCCGGGCCGCGACCTGCCGCAGGACTTCGTCGTCCACCGCGACCTGGCTGAGGATCGTCCGTACGGCCAGCTCGACGGGCAGGAACCGGGGGGAGAGGACGGAAAGCGTGGTGTACGCGCTGAACGGCGCGGCCTGGGGGTTGATCCGGACGACGGCGGGCAGCCGGTCCCAGTCGCCGGGCCAGGCTCCCTCCAGGGGCACCGGGGGCAGCGGCACCCGGCCCTCGGCGCGCAGCAGGCCGAGCCGCAGGAGCTGCCAGACGGCGGCGAGGAAGGGGCACGACCAGGTGCGCCGGGCCCCCCTCTCGTCCCACAGCTCCACGTCCACGAAGATCGAGTGGCCGCGCTTGGCGTTCTGGGTGGGAGGCTCCCAGGGCCGGGCCTTCCCCATCGCCTGCAGCGGGGTGGTGAGGGGCGAGCGGGAGCCGTTGCACAGCCAGCCCGTCTCCTTCACCGGCGGGCGGGACCCGTCGGTGTCCGGCGGCGGATCGTCGACGAGGCGGTCCTCCACCAGCCGGGCCAGCTCCACGGCTCCGGACCGCCCGTCCTCGAACTGCGCGCACGCCGACTCTCGGGCCAGGTAGTCGATGGTCAGGTCGTGCTCGGCCGCCGCCTCCAGGATCATCGGGACCAGCTCGGCCGGCGTGCTGAACCGGCTGAAGTAGTCGTCGACGAGGAAGCAG
The DNA here is from genome assembly GCF_016863015.1 of Microbispora amethystogenes. GTDB lineage: Bacteria > Actinomycetota > Actinomycetes > Streptosporangiales > Streptosporangiaceae > Microbispora > Microbispora amethystogenes. Next base: position 300,868 of record NZ_BOOB01000014.1, read on the forward strand.
GTGCTCACCCGGGCCCGGCCCCCGGGCACCCGCTCCCGCCACACGGAACGGATGGTGGCGAGCCACGGCGCGACCCTGCGGAACTGCTCGCGTAACCGGGCCGGGCCCGCCTCGAAGTCCTCCATGTAGAGGTGCCCGAGCTCGACGGACACGTGCGAGAGGGGGACGGAGGCGATCCTGCGCTCTGCCGCCACCTCGCCGAACGTCGCGTGCACCGGCGTCACAGACCCTCCCACGCGTTGTCGTCGACGATCTTCTTGGCGAGATCGTCGAACGCGGCGGCGGTCTCGACGTTGGCGATCTTGCTGGCGAGCACGTCCTCGTCGGTGATGAGCTGCTCGCGCCACTGGAGCACCGGGTCCAGCGGCACCTTGCCCAGCATCGTCGTACGGCCGACGCCGTGCCGGCCCGCGAGCTCGCGCAGCTCGCTGTCGCAGGCGCTCAGCCAGGCCCGCTGCTCGTCGCGCAGGCCGACCAGCTCCGCCGCGTCGGGCTCCAGCACGGCCGTGCGCACGAAGCGGATGCGGTCGCGCAGGACCTCCGGGTCGTGCCCGAACCGGGTGCCGACGTCGAACAACCCGTCCGTGCCGGTGACGAGCCCGTCGGCCGCGATGATGTGCTGGCGCGTCCAGCGGTGGAAGACCAGCCAGCGGAAGGGGACCGCGGGCATCCGGACGGTCGCCGCCAGGACCAGCTCGGCGGTGAACGACCGGCCGGCGCTGACGTCGACCATGCACAGGTCGAACTCCTCCTCCAGCCGTCCGAACAGCTGGACACACCGCCCGACGACCTCTTCGGTGAGCGCGGACAGCTCACCGCCGCCCTCGCTGCCCGGCAGCAGCATGAGCCGTCCCGCGCCCGGCGGGCGGGTGCGCAGCCCCTCGCGGTCGGACTCGGCCCACACGTCCACCCGCCGCGGCTGCGGGCAGTCGCCCCGCAGGTACTCGTGCAGGCCGTTCTCCCGCGTGCCGCGCGCCACCGCGCTGACGCTGAAGATCGCTCCGGCGGTGGGTGAGCCGAAGTCGAAGTCGAGGTAGCAGACGTCGTTGCCCTGCAGGGCGTGCCGGTAGGCGATGTTGGTGCCGGTGACCGAGCGCCCGGTCCCGCCCTTGTCCGAGATCGCGAAGACCAGCACTCAGATCGCCTCCGACGCGCTGTCGCGGGCGGCGGCGAGCCGTTCGAGGTCGAGCAGCGCGTCGTTGATCAGCGCCTGGGCCGTCGCGGGCCGGTCGCTGATGATCGTCCTGGCCCGCTGGAGCGCGGACTGGATCGTGCGCAGCTTGGGCTGGATCGTCTGCCCGGCCACCAGCGGCCGGGTGACCATCTCCTGGTCGAGCAGGTGCTCGGCCTCCCCGAGCATCTGGTAGGCCAGCTCGACGAGCTGCGGGCTGCGAAGCGGCGGCTCCCCGCTGGCGAGGGCCGCGGCGACGAGGAACTCGGCGACGCGTTCGGAGAAGTACCAGGACGGCTCCTCGTCCCGCAGCTCGATGTCGGTGAAGACGTTGCCCGGCTGGTCCCACAGGCCGGCGGCCGGGCCGCCGGTGTGGCGGCGCAGCAGGATGTGCCGCCAGATCTGGTCGGCCAGTGTGAGCAGCCGCTCCCGCATGCGGGTGTTCTGGGCGATGCTGGCGGCCCAGATCGTCCGCTTCAGCAGCGTGATGGAGAAGTCGGACACCATCCACAGGAGGTGCGGGCCGAGCGCGTCGCTGCCGTGCAGGTTGACCGGAACACCGGGGGAGTGCATGAGCACCGGCGGGTCGCCCGGCACCGCCCTGCGGATGATCCTGGCGCGGATGGCCAGCTCCTCCAGCACCGCGCCGACCCGGTCGAGGTCGACCTCGGCCGACCGGTTGTTCACCAGGCTCTGCACCACCATGGCGGTGACGCCGAGGCTGTAGTAGTCCGACTCCTTCTCGTCGACCGTCCGCCAGGGGATGTCCTCCAGCGGCCAGGTGCCCCGCCCGTACGTCGCGATGGTGCGCCAGTAGAGCTGGGTGAGGTCCCAGCGGCGCTGAATGGCCTCGGCGAGCGTGATCTGGTCGTCGTTGAGCAGGCTCAGGACTCTGGTACGCGGAGAGAACAGGTCGGCGATGCCGACGAGGGCGTTGACGGTGAAGTACAGGAACGGCGTGTCGGCGGCCACGCCCTCCGGCTGGGGGCCGATGTCGAGCGGCGTGACGACGGCGGGCGCGTCCTTCACGATGCCCCACGTCCAGCCGCACTCGAACAGCAGGTTCTCGTTCTCCAGGTCGACCTGGCTGCCCGAGCCGATCGTCAGGTCGCGCAGGCCCGCCCGCACCGGCCGCAGCTCGCGCCGCAGGTCGTCGAGCACCCGGCGGGTGGGCGCGCCGGTCTGGTTCACCGTGCGCAGCAGTGCGCGGCCCGCCGGGGAGGCGGGGTCGAAGGCGTTGACGGTGAAGCTGCGCAGCAGGCCCGCCATCGCGGCCGAGAGGCGTTTGCCGGCCAGGTGCTCCAGCTCGCGGATCTCGCTGCGAATGTCCTGGCGCCGCACGCTCTGGCGGAAGACCTTCAGGAAGCCGAGTGTGCCGAGCGTGAGCGTGACCGACATCGAGAACGAGTCGACCACGTCGAGCTGGAGCTGCTCCGGGGTGACCTTGGCGTCGTCCTCCTGGGTGCGGAAGTAGCTGCCGCCGGAGAAGATCGGGCGCCCGTCCTCGGCCGTGTATTTGCGCAGGTACTGGCCGATGACCTTGAGCAGCAGCTTGGGGATCTCCACGGAGTCGCCGAGCACGGTGAGCGCGGCCAGCACGTCGTCGCCGGTCTCGTTCGGCGTGTCCAGCCGGAAGCCCGGCAGCTCGGAGGCGGGGTACATGAAACAGAGGAGCTGCTCGGCGTCGGAGATGGAGTTCGACCCGTCCCGGCCGCCCCACGCCCAGGCGCCGTTCCGGTAGGAGGCGCGGGCGGCCGCCTCCCACAGCTCCAGAAGCTGCTGTCGCGGCTGGAGTCTCATACGGGCCCTCTCTTGCGCTGCCTTCGCTTGCCTCGGGTCGCCTATAAGGGGCTGTTACCTGGGGGGCGGGCCGAGCACTGGTGTTCCCGCGGCCCACCTGGAAAGTTCCTTGCGAGGAGTTGGTGCGTACCGGCACATGGCTATCAATATTCTGTATATCATTGAACTCGCACTTCGTCGCTAGAACCACCCGCGATAATTGGCATTCCAGCTGGGCTGCGGTGATTCCGGAGCCTACGGAAATCACTAAGAGGCGGGTCCTGAACCGAGAGATACCTAATGGTCCACCCAGTGGCTGTCGGGGCCGAACCATTCGGCGATGCCGCGACGTCACGGGAGGGTGGCCTACAGGCGCCGGAGCGGGACGAAATGGTCCTCGTCACCGGCGCCGGTATTGACACGAAGCTGCTGGCGCCGCTGGAGGAGCGGCACAACCTGAAGGTGCTGCACCTGCCCGGCCCGCTGGACGAGGCAAGGCTCGGCGACCACCTGAGGCGGCACGTGCGCGCCTACCTTCACGGAGGCGAGGAGCGGGCGACCGGCGGCGTGCTGCGTAAGGCGGGGGCCCTGAAGGTGATCGCCTTCGTGGGGGTGGGCTACGAGAACTTCATCGACGTGCCGACGGCCGACGAGCTGAACATCGCCGTCACGAACACCCCGGGGGCGGCGACGGACGCGGTCGCGGCGTTCACCGTGGGCCAGATCATCAACGCCAACTGGCTGATCCCCCACCATCTGGGCCCGCCGGTCCCCGGCTGGAAGAATCCCGGCGAGATGCCGCACGAGCTGGGCGCCCGTCGCGTCGGCATCCTCGGAATGGGGGCGAACGGTCGGCGCATCGCCGAGATCCTGTGCGACGGCTTTCACGCGACCGTGACCTACCACAGCCGCACTCGGAGGGCGGATTTCGAGCGGAAACGGAAAGGCCGCCTCTGCTATCGGGGATCGGTGTCCGAGCTGGCCGAGGTGAGCGACATCCTCGTCGTCATGGTGCCGGAGACCGACGAGACCAGGTCGATGATCGACTCGTCGGTGATCGACCTGATGCCGCGGGGGTCGGTCATCGTCAACACCGCGCGCCCGGCGATCGTCGATCCCTACGCCCTGTACGCCGGGCTGAGAGACGAGCGGGTACGCATGGCGGTCTTCGACGGCTTCTACGATCCTGACTCTGACATCGGGTCGAAATTGCGCCGGGATTTCGGCGACCGTCTTCTCGTGACCGGGCACATCGCCTCCCATACCCAGGAGACGATGAACCGCATGATCACTCAAGCTGTCGCGTCCATTGATAATTACCTGACAAATGGGACAGATCAGTACGAGGTGGGCAACCGTCGTGATAAGTGCGGGGAGGCACCTCGGGTGACATGCGGACAGTCATCATAATTCGCTGCCGGAAGAGCGTACACAGCGCGTAAGAGGGGAAGTCTTGGAGGCAAACCTCTCTGTAAACCCCTTCTCTCCCCGGGAAGTGACGTGGCCACCGAGGACCCGATTCATTCCAAGGGGACGCCCGCCGAGATCACCGGTGCCCGTGCCCTGGTCGAGACGCTGACGGCGCACGGCATCAACACGATTTTCGGCATACCGGGCACCCACAACCTCGCGATCTACCAGGAACTCTCCCGCGCCGGCGTGCGATGCGTCACGCCGCGGCACGAGCAGGGCGCGGGATACGCAGCCGACGGGTACGCCAGGGTCACCGGCGGGCCCGGGGTCGTCGTCACCACCACCGGTCCCGGTGTGGTCAACGCGGCCACGGCGATCGGGCAGGCGTACTCCGACTCGTCCCCGATCCTGCTCGTCTCCCCGGGCGTCCCGACCGGCCATCCTCGCGACGGCCGCGGCTACCTGCACGAGAGCAGGGACCAGTCGGGGGCGATCGACGCCCTGTGCGACTGGAGCCACCGCGTGACGAGTGTGCGGGAGATCCCCGCCGCCGTCGCCCGCGCCTTCGGGCACTTCGCCGAGGGCCGCCCCCGGCCGGTCCACGTCGAGATCCCCGCCGACCTGCTCGACCTGGAAGCCCACGTCAAGATCGTCCCGCCGTACCGGGTCACGCCCCGCGAGCCCGATCCACCGGCCCTGGACGAGGCGGCCAGGCTGCTGCGTGACGCGCGCCGCCCGGGTTTCGTGCTGGGCGGCGGCGCCCAGCGGCCGGGCGCCGCCGAGCCGCCGGTGGGCCGCCTGGCGATGCGCCTGGCGGAACGGCTCGGCGCGTGGGTCGTCACCACGGTCAACGGCAAGGGCGCGGTGCCGGAGAGCCATCCGCTGGCGCTCGGCGCCACGCTGCACCTCGCGGCCGTCCGCCGCTGGCTCGCCGAATGCGACATCGTGCTGGCCGTCGGCACCGAGCTGGGACCCGCCGACCTGTGGGAGGACCCCTTCGCCCTCACCGGCCGCCTCGTACGGATCGACATCGACCCCGGGCAGATGCACGGTGACCACGTCGCCGATGTGGCGATCGTCGCGGACGCCGAGCGCGCCATGCGCGGCCTGGCCGAGCGGCTCGGCGTGCGGCTCGATGGACGCCTTGGCGAGCGGGCCGGTGGGCAGGGGGACGCGACCGGCCCGGAGGGGGAGCCGGGCGTGGGCCACGAGACGGAGCTCCAGGACCTGGTCCGCAGATGGTCCGGCCAGCTCGCGGCGCTGCGCCGCGCCATGCCGCCGGAGACCGTCGTGGTGGGGGACAACTCCATGTTCGTCTACCACGGCGCGCTCGTCGGCATGCCGATGGACCCGCCCGGCCGGTTCCTGTTCCCCACCGGTTTCGGGACGCTGGGCTTCGCGCTGCCGGCCGCCATCGGGGCGAAGCTCGGCCGGCCCGACCGGCCGGTGGTGGCGCTGGCTGGCGACGGGGCGTTCCAGTTCACCCTGCAGGAGCTGGCCACGGCCGTGGAGCTGCGGCTGAGCCTGCCGATCGTGGTGTCCCTCAACGGCGGTTTCGGGGAGATCCGGGAGGAGATGCTCGCCCGCGGCATGACCCCGGTCGCCGTGGACCTGCACGCGCCGGACTTCCCCGCCCTCGCCGCCGCGTTCGGCGCGCGGGGCCTCGCCGTCAAGACGCCCGGCGAGCTGGAGGAGGCGGTCGCCGAGGCCCTGCACGCCCCCGTGCCCACGGTGATCGCCGTACCCGAGGGGGATTAGCGCGACAGCGGAGCGGAAGGGAGCGAGGGCCCAGCCAAGCGGGCTTCGCGAGGGCCGGAGGTTCCTTCCGGCGCAGTGACCGACCCGGCCAAGGTTCGTGGACAACCCACTAGCCGGGTGTGTGGCGTCCACGCACCCGGCCGTCCCGATCGTCACCTTCCCGGCTGGCCCGCGCCCCCGCTCGCGTCGCCGCCCCGACCGCGCGCACCGCCGTCCGTACCACGATCCGGACCTCCGTCCGCGCCTCCGTCCGGAGCGCGGCCGAGGCCGCCGGATCGCCGGCCGGGCCGCCGTTCGACGACGTAGCAGCCGTCGGCGAAGCCCGTCACCCGGCCGCCCTCCGCCATCAGGCCGCCGAGCACGTCGCGTACGGCGTGCCGCCACGCCGCGGCCGTCCCGGGGTCGTGGCGGCGTAGCGTCTCCATGTCCGCGGGCACGGCGACGAGCACCGCCGGGGCGTCCGTACGCAGCACCAGGGGCCGATCGTCCCGATCCGCCAGCGCGGCGCCCGCGCCGTCCGTGCTCGCCGGGCGGTACGGCACACCGGCGCAGGCCCGCGCCACCGCCGGAGCGCCGAGCCGCCAGACCGCGAGGAGCCGGTCGGACTCGTCCCCGGCGTTCAGGGCGTCGCCCATCGAGCCGTAGAAGTCGGGCAGGTACTCCTCCGGCCGTGCGGCGAGCTTGGCCAGGTTGAAATGGGCGTTGCGCCGGACCAGCGGATCGAAGGTCCAGGTGATCCGGCTCAGCCCGTGCCGCAGGGCCCAGGCGCGCTGGTGCAGCTTGAGCGCGAATCCGGCGCCCGGCCGCACGGCGCCCGTCACGTGCGAGTGCAGCACCTCTCCCGCGGGCGCGGCGAGGAAGCCGACACACGCCCCGACGAGATCGGGTCCGTCGAACGCTCCCGCGACGTATCCGCCCGCGTGCGACAGCGCCCGCATCAGCTCCGCGGTGACCGGCGGGTTCCACGGCTCGGGGTGCCAGATGCCGTCGAACAGCCGGACCACCCGGCCGAACTCGTCGTTCGTGCTCAGCTCGGCGATGCGGAGGCCGCTGCGCGCCGCCACGGCCCGCGCCTGGCGGCCGGCGTCGGCGGCGCGCCCGCCGCGCGGCGGGCGCGGCCCTCCAATCTCGCTGCCGCGCGGCGTACGCGGCCCGCCGATCTCCCTGCCGCCCGCGTTCACGCGCACTCCCCGGCTTCCGGACGGCCGGTCCCCGCGAGGCCGGGAGGAGCGCCGGGGTCGCCGTCCACCGTGTCCCCGCCGCCCGGGGATCCGGCGGTCCCGCCGGCCAGGACGTACGCGGTGAGCGCGGCCACCAGGCGGGCCCGGACCGGCATCTCGGCGACCACGACGTGCTCTCCGGCGGCGTGCGCGCCGCCGCCGACCGCGCCCAGGCCGTCGAGCGTGGGGCAGCCGGCCCCGGCGGTGAAGTTGCCGTCAGAGCCGCCGCCGACCGTCACCCCGCGCAGCGGGGCCATGCCCAGCTCACGCGCGGTCCGTACGGCGACCTCGAACAGCCCGGCGGAGGCGGCGGGGTCGAGAGGCGGGCGGTTCGGCCCGCCGCGCAGCTCAAGGCGTACGCCCGGGGTGCGGGGGGTGAGCGCGCGCATCAGCTCGTCCACCCGCCGCTGCGCGGCCTGGTCGGGCACCCGCACGTCGACCGCCACCCGGGCCCGCGCGGGCACGGTGTTGGTGCTCGTCCCGGCGGCCAGCATGGTCGGGGTGACCGACGTGGCCCCCGCCCTGGACGACGACCCGACCTGGTCGCCGATCGCCGCGACGGCCAGCACCTGATGGGCCAGCTCCACGGCGGCGTTGGCGCCCCGCTCGGGTTCGAGCCCGGCGTGCGCGGCCCGGCCGTGCACGATCAGCTCGTACCGCGAGATGCCCTTGCGCGCGGTCTTGAGCGCGCCGCCGTCCGCGCTGGCCTCCAGCACGAACGCGGCGGCGCACCGCGCCGCGATCGACTCGATCAGCGGGCGGGAGGTCGGCGAGCCGAGCTCCTCGTCGCCGACGACGAGCACGCTGAGGCCGTCGGGGGAGGGTAGCGAGGCCGCCGCGTGGAACAGCTGCACGAGCCCGGCCTTCATGTCGAAGACACCCGGCCCCCGCGCCACGCCGTCCGCGACCGACCAGGGGTGCTCGCGCAGCGTGCCGACGGGCCAGACGGTGTCGTGGTGGCCGAGCAGCAGCACCCGCGGGGCGCCGAACGACCAGAGCAGGTGCGTCACCCCGCCGATCACCAGGATCTCCGGGTCCGCCCCGAGCAGCCTGCGGCCCTGCGCGGCCACGACCCGGGCGCTGCGCGCCACCGCCTCGTGGTCGCTGGAGTACGACTCGCAGAGCACGAGCTCTTCGAGGTCGGCCAGCATCGCGTCCAGGTTCACCGCGCGGGCTGTCCCTCTCCCGCCCCTTCGGGCGCCGGCCGGCCCAGCTCGGCCCGGAACAGGCGCATCACGTTCGCGCCCAGGATCTTCTGGATCTCCTCCTCCGAGAATCCCCGCTTGACCAGCCCGTCGGTCACCAGCGGAAGTCCGCGCGGCCCCTCCAGGCCGGGGATCGCCGCGCCGGCGTCGATCCCCGAATAAGCGAAGCCCTCGCAGCACGGCGGGGTGAGGTCCTCTGTGACCTCGCGCATGAAGTCGGGGCCGAGGCCCACGTGGTCGATCCCGGCGACGGAGGCGACGTGCTCGATGTGGTCCACCAGATGGTCGACGGTGGCCGAGCGGGCGTCCTCGGTGAGGAAGGCGGCCAGGAAGTTGACGCAGACCACGCCACCGCCCGCGGCGACGCCCCTGAGCTGCTCGTCGGTGAGGTTCCTGTGGTGGTCGCGCAGGGCGCGGGCCGAGGAGTGGGTCGCGATGACCGGCCGGGCCGCGATCTCCAGCACGTGCGCGACCCCCGTCGCGCCCAGGTGCGAGATGTCGAAGAGCATCCCGAGCCGTTCCATCTCACGCAGCGCCTGGACCCCGTGGCTGGTGAGCCGGGAGCCGGTGCCGTCCTGGCCGCTGCCGTCCGCGAGAGCCGTACGGCCCCAGTGGGCGATCGACGCGACGCGGACCCCGAGCCGGTGCAGGGTCGGGACCAGCTCCACGCTCTCGTCGATCCCGGGCATGCTCTCCAGGGCGAGGACCAGGGCGATCCTGCCGAGGGCGAGGGCCTCGTCGATCTGCTGCCCGTCGTGGCACAGCGCGACCGCGTCCGGGTTGCCCTCGGCCAGCACGTGGGCACACTCGATCATGCGCAGGGTCTGGCGCAGCGCCCCCTCGGGGCGAAACCAGCTGTCCACGAACACCGGCAGCACCTGCACGTCGACCCCGCCCTCGACGAGCTGGGGCAGCCATCGGTCGCGGAAGAACGAGGACCAGATCTCCGGAGGTCTGGCGGAGACGGCCATCAGTAGGTCGTTGTGAGTGTCGGCGACCACGAGTCTGTCGTGCGGGCTCTGCTGACCATCGGGCACGGCGGGGGTCCTTCCCTGTGTCGAGTCCTCGAATGGGACGTTACCTTTCCCGGGCCACCCCGCGGCCAGGCTGTAGTGTGCGCGGGTGGATTCGATCTCCTCCTGCGCCCTCGCCGAGGTCGTCGCGCGGCTGGACGCGTTGTACGACCCCTCCTGGGCCGAGTCGTGGGACGCGGTGGGCCTCGTCTGCGGCGACCCCGGGCAGCCCGTACGGAAGATCCTCTTCGCCGTCGACCCGGTCGCGGTCGTCGTCGACGAGGCCCTCGCCTGGGGGGCCGACCTCGTCGTCACCCACCACCCGCTCTATCTGCGCGGCACCACGAGCGTCGCCGCGACCACCTTCAAGGGCCGGGTCGTCCACCGGCTCATCCGGGGCGGCTCCGCGCTGTACGCCGCGCACACCAACGCCGACGTGGCCGACCCGGGCGTCTCCGACGCGCTCGCGCGGGCCGTCGGCCTCGCGGGCGACCTGCGGCCCCTCCAGCCCGCCGCGGACGACCCGCGCCGGGGGCTCGGCCGGATCGGGGACCTGCCCGCCCCTATGCCGCTGCGGGAGTTCGCCGCGCTGGCCGCCGCCGGACTGCCGCGTACGGCGGCTCCGCTCCGCGTCGCGGGCGACCCGGACCGCACGGTGCGGACCGTCGCCGTCTGCGGCGGCGCCGGAGACTCCCTCCTGGGCACGGCCCGGGCGGCGGGAGTGGACGTCTATCTCACGGCCGACCTCCGGCACCACCCGGCCGGCGAACACCTGGAGGCGGGCGGGCCCGCGCTCGTCGACGCCTCTCACTGGGCCACCGAATGGCCTTGGCTCGCCGACGCCGCCGAGCGTCTGACGTCAGTGTTGGCGGCAGGTGGCATTAGTGTTGAGGCGCGCGTCTCGGGCGCCGTCACCGACGCCTGGACGGCGACGACCACCGACTTGGACCCCCGAGCATCTTGAGGGATTTGGGATGAAGGCCGCACCGGAAGCACAGAAGCGTCTGCTCGATCTCGCGGAGCTCGACACGAGTCTCGACCGGGTGCGGCACCGCCGCCGCACCCTGCCCGACCTGGCCGAGATCGACGAGCTGTCCAAGAGGCTCGCGCGGCTCGCCACCCAGGTCATCGCCGCCGAGACCGAGGCCGGCGACCTCGCCCGCGACCAGGCCAAGGCCGAGTCGGACGTCGACGCCGTACGCGTCCGGGTCGACCGCGACACCAAGCGCCTCGACTCCGGGCAGGTCTCCTCGCCCAAGGACCTGGCGAGCCTCCAGTCCGAGATCACCTCGCTGCGGCGCAGGCAGTCGGACCTGGAGGAGGTCGTGCTGGAGATCATGGAGCGCCGGGAGGCGGCGGACGCCCAGGTGGAGTCGCTCAGGTCCGAGCGTGACAAGGTCACCGGGACGCTGCGGGCCGCCGAGGAACGCCGCGACGCGGCCTTCGCCGAGATCGACAAGGAGGGCGGCGAGCTGACCGGCCGCCGGACTACGGTCTCCGCCGACATTCCCGCCGACCTGCTCGCCCTGTACGAGAAGCTGCGCGAGCAGAGCGGCGTCGGCGCGGCCATGCTGCACGGCGGCCGGTGCCTCGGCTGCCGTACGAGCCTGTCGATCGCCGACCTCAACCGCATCCGGGCCGCCGCCCACGACGAGGTGGTCCGCTGCGAGGAGTGCCGCCGGATCCTCGTCCGTACGGCCGAGTCCGGGCTGTGACACCGGCCGCGTGATCGGACGAACGGGCGACGAGGGGCTGCGGGTGACGGGGGTGCGCGGATGACGGGGGGATACGTCGTCGAGGCCGACGGCGGGTCGCGGGGCAACCCCGGCCCGGCCGGGTACGGCGCGGTGGTCAAGGACGAGGCCGGGCACGTGCTCGCCGAGGCGGCCGAGTCGATCGGCACCACGACCAACAACGTGGCCGAATACCGCGGGCTGATCGCCGGGCTCGGGTCGCTGCTCGCGCTCGGCGCGGAGGGGGCCCGGGTCGAGGTGCGGATGGATTCCAAGCTGGTCATCGAGCAGATGGCCGGGCGCTGGAAGGTCAAGCACGAGGGACTGCGCCCGCTCGCCCTGGAGGCGGCGGCCCTGGCCCGGCGTCTGCGCGTCACCTGGACATGGATCCCCCGGGAGCGCAACGCCCACGCCGACCGCCTCGCCAACGAGGCCATGGACGCCGCCGCCCGGGGGGAGACCTGGCGGCCGGGCCCGGCCGCCTCCGCCCCGCAGCCCCCACCCGCCCCCGGGCCCGCCGTGGGCCCCGGCACCGACCTGTCCGATCCCGGCACGCTCTTCCCGGCCTTCGGCATCGGTGCCTCCGGCGGGGCCGCGCCGGTGGGACGCGGTGCGCGACCGCGTGAGGACCGCGAGGCTCGAGGCACGGACTCCGGCGGCGACCGGAGAGCTGGGGGCGCAACCGGCGTCGCGGGCTCCGGCGGGGGTCAGGGTGGAGACACCGCGGGCAGCCTGGCGAGTTCCGGCAGAGGCACGACGGGCGGCGTCACGGGCGCGGGCGGGAACGTCGCCGCTGCCGACGACCGGCGCGGGCACGGCTGGATGCCCGGGGCCACCCGGACCGCCACGTCGCTGCTGCTGCTCCGGCACGGGCAGACGCCGCTCTCGATCGAGAAGCGGTTCTCCGGGCTCGGCGACCCGGAGCTCACCCCGACCGGGCTCGCGCAGGCCGAGGCCGCCGCCGCGCGCCTGGCCCGCCGGTCACAGCGGGTGGAGGTGATCGTCACCTCCCCGCTCGCCCGCGCCCGGCAGACGGCGGAGGTCGTGGCGTCCCGTACGGGTTCGGCGGTGCTGGTGGACGAGGACCTGCGCGAGACCGACTTCGGGGTGTGGGAGGGGTACACGTTCGCGGAGATCCAGCGGCGCTGGCCCGACGAGCTGGCCGCCTGGCTGGCCGATCCCGGCGTCGCGCCGCCCGGCGGCGAGAGCTTCGCCTCGACCGCCCGGCGGGTCGAGCAGGCGAGGGAACGCATCCTGAAGGCCCACGAGAGCCGCAGCGTCGTCGTGGTCTCCCACGTGACCCCGATCAAGACGCTGATCCGCTTTGCCCTGGGCGCGCCGCCCGAGGCCCTCTACCGGATGCACCTCGATCTGGCCTGCCTGTCGGCGATCGACTACTACGCCGACGGTCCTTCAGTCGTACGCACGTTCAACGACACGTCGCATCTCGGCTGAGGTCACCGCCCGGCGCAGTGGCCACGGCTCTCTCGGAGCGGCCACCGAGTGCGGGGTCGGCTGATGCCCGCTCACCGGCAGGGCTGACGCGGCGCTTGTCTTTGGCTCACCGGGAGGCGGGGCGGGGTCGACGCTCGCCAGTCGGCGAAGCGGACGCGTCGCTCGCCGGGCTGCTCTTCAGGGGGCTCGCCGGATGGATGGGCAGGGCGACGCGGAAGGCCGCCCCGGCGCCGGGCGTGGTCCGCAGTTCCACCCGCCCGCCGTGGGCGGCGACGATCGACCGGACGATGGCCAGCCCCAGGCCCGCCCCTCCCGCGCCGCCGCGGCTGCGTGACCCGTCCACGCGGTAGAAGCGGTCGAAGACCCGCTCCGCCTCCTCCGGCGGCAGCCCCGGCCCCTCGTCGGCGATCACCAGGACGCCCTCGGCGCCGCCCGTACCGGAGTCGCCCGTGCTGGAATCGCCCGTGCTGGAGTGGACCGTGCCGACGCCGATCCGGACCGGGGTGCCCGGCGGCGTGTGGGCGACGGCGTTGCCCACCAGGTTGGAGACCACCTGCCGCAGCCGCGCCTCGTCGCCGCGCACCGGCGCGGCCCCGGCCGGTCCCCCGTCGGGTCCGGTCAGCGTGACCGTACGGCCGGGGTCGAGCGCGCGGAGGTCGTGGAGCGCGTCGGCGGCGAGCGTCCGCAGGTCCATCGGCGCGAGGTCCATCGGCAGGGCGTCATCGCCCTCGTCGAGGCGGGCCAGCAGGAGCAGGTCCTCCACGAGCCGGACCAGGCGCACCGCCTCGCTCTCGATCCGGCCGAGGGTGTGGTCGACGTCGGGCAGGCCGCCCATCCGGTGCAGCTCCGCGAACCCCTTGATCCCGAAGAGCGGCGTGCGCAACTCGTGGCTCGCGTCCGCGACGAACCGGCGCATCCGGGCCTGCGACCGCTCCCGCCCGGCGAACGCCGCCTCCAGCTGGGCGAGCATCGTGTTGAGCGCGGCGGCCAGCCGCCCGATCTCGGTGTGCGGGGCGGCCGGGACGGGCACCCGCTTGGACAGGTCGCCCGCGGCGATCGCCGCCGCCGTCCGCTCTATCGCGCGCAGCGGCCGCAGCCCCCGGCGTACGGCGAACCAGCCGATGACGGCGAGCGATGTCAGGAGGGCGGCGGCGGTCGCGGCGCAGACGAGCGTCAGGCGGCCGACGGTCGACCTGACCCCGCCGAGCGACGCGGCCACGACGACCGTCCCCCCACCAATCGTGCCGCTTTCAGTCGTGGCCGCTTGGGCCGCGCTCCCTGCCGGTTCGTCAGGCGTCTGGCCGGATGCCACGGGCCGAGGTGGCGTCGAGCCGGGCGCGGCCAGCGGGACGGCGACGACCCGCCACGCGGCGCCGTGGTCGTCCCTGGCGTCGAAGGGCCGCCCGCCCAGCCGGCGGACCGCCGCGGCGTCGAGCCGGGGGAGCTCCGGACCGCGCCCCCGCAGCCAGGGGCCGCCCTCCTGCTCGACGGTCCCGTCCGCCCGCAGATACGCCAGATACACCTGGTCGATCAGGTCCATGCCGGGCAGGGCGCTCAGCGGCACCCGGTTCTGCCCGGGGAGCGGGGCGGTCACCATCAGGGCGGGGACCCGCGACAACAGCGTCGCCATCGGCCCCAGCTGAAGGTCCACCCGTTCGATGAGATGGGCCCTGAGCGTGGCGACGGCGACCGCGCCGCTGACCGTCAGGCCCGCCGCGAGCAGCGCCAGGGTGATCAGCAGGAGCCGTCCCCGCAGCGACAGGCTCCTGCCGCGTGGCGTCCGGCGGATCACGGGCGCGGCCCGCGCAGGACGTAGCCCACGCCGTGCATGGTGTGGATCAGCTTCGGCCCGGCTTTGTCGATCTTCCGCCGCACGTAGCTGACGTACGTGTCCACGATGCTGGTGTCGCCCGCGAAGTCGTACCGCCAGACGTGCTCCAGGATCTGCGCCTTGGAGACGACCCTCCCGGCGTTGACGATCAGGTAGTGCAGCAGGCGGAACTCGGTCGGCGACAGCCGTACGGGAACGCCCGCCCGCGTCACCTGGTGGCCGTCGGGATCGAGTTCGAGGTCGGCCACCCGCAGCGTACGGTCCTCCGGGGCCGCCCCGGCCCGCCTGAGCACGGCCTCGATCCGGGCGAGCAACTCCTCCAGGTCGAAGGGCTTGGTCACGTAGTCGTCGCCGCCCAGACGCAGGCCGTTGATCTTGTCCTGGGTCGTGTCCCGCGCGGTGAGGAACAGGACGGGCACCTGTCCCGGACGATCCCCGGACAGCGGGCGGGGACGGTCCCGGAGCCGCCGGATGACCTCGAACCCGTCCATGTCGGGCAGCATGACGTCGAGGAGGACGAGATCGGGAGGCTCGGCCCCCGCGGCCTCGAGAGCCTGCGACCCCGTCGCGGCGGAGGTCACCGTGTATCCCGCGAAGCGCAGCGTGGCCGCCAGCAGTTCCCGCACCACGGGCTCGTCGTCGACCACGAGCAGGCGCCGCCCGTCCACTCCCGGCCTCCCTTCGTCGGTCAGCGGCAGGATAGGTCCATCACCCCAGGATCACCTGACTTCAGTTCAGACATCCCGCGTCCGGAAGACGGCGGCGGCCGCGCACAGCAGCGCGAGCACGGTGGCGGCCAGCACCCCGATCCCCGCGAGCGGGGCCAGCCCGTCCGGCCCCGGATGGACCGCGAACACCCGCGCGCCCGCCGCACTCGGCCACCAGACGACGATCCATTCGGCGATCGCGTCCGGGAACAGGGCCGCCATGCCGGGCAGGATCAGCAGGAACGTCCCCAACGAGACGGCGCCCGCCGACCTGCGCAGCAGGAACCCGAGCGCCACGCCGTACAGTCCGACCAGTCCCGTGAACAGGCCCGCGCCCGCGACGGCCGCGAGCACGCCCGGATCGCCGAGGCCCGCGCTCGGCACGTTCCGCGCGGCCAGCGAGATCTGGCTCAGCGTGAACGACACCAGCGCCATCGGCGGCCCGGCGACAAGCGCGACCACCGCGACGACGGCGGCCTTGCCGCCGAGCAGCAGGCTCCGTCTGGGTACGGCGGCGACGCTGACCCGCATCGTCCCCGAGGCGTACTCCGACGTCACGGCGAGCACGCCGACCGCGCTCACGAGCACCCCCGCGAGCACGAGAGCGCGAAAGCCCGTCTCGGTGGGGTCGAAGGCCGCCTGGTCCGCCGCCGACCCGGCCAGATACTGGCGGGCGGAGGACAGCCCGAAGAGATAGCCGTACGCCGCGGTCGTCACCAGGGCGCCGGCCAGGCACCCGAGCGTCGCCCGGATGCTGCGGAACTTCCCCCACTCCGAACGCAGGATGTCGTACGCGGTCATCGGGCGGCTCCGCTGGTGGTCATGGACGCGGTGGTGGTCGCGGCTCCGGCTTCCGATTCGGAGCGGGCCGCGGGCCGGGCGGCGGCCGAGGCGAAATCGGCGCTGTCGCCGGTGAGTTCGAGGTACGGCTCCTCAAGGGAGGCCCGCCGTGGCGTCAGCTCGTGCAGGACGACGCCGTGCGCGCCGGCGACGTCGCCGACCGCGGCGCTGGACATCCCCGTCACCAGCAACTCGTCCCCGGCGCCATGCCGTACGGTCGCGCCGGCCTCTTCGAGCAGCGTGGCGAGCCGTCGCGCGCCCGGCGTGCGCACGACGACCGTCTCCCGGGCCGCGGACCGTACGAACGCGTCGAGACCGGTGTCCGCGAGCAGCCGCCCGCGGCCGACGACGACCAGGTGATCAGCGGTGAGCGCCATCTCGCTCATCAGGTGACTGGAGAGCAGGATGGTCCGGCCCTCGGCGGCCAGATCGCGCGTCAGCCCGCGGATCCAGCGGATTCCTTCCGGGTCGAGGCCGTTGACGGGCTCGTCGAGCAGCACGACGCCGGGATCGCCGAGCAGCGCCGCCGCGATGCCGAGGCGCTGCTTCATGCCGAGGGAGAACCCGGCCGGGCGGCGCCCCGCGACGTCGGCCAGCCCCACCAGCCCGAGCACCTCCTCGACCCTGCCCCGGCCGATGCCGTTGCTGCGGGCCAGGGTCAGCAGGTGGTTCACGGCGCTCCGGTACGGATGCACGGCGTGCGCGTCGAGCAGCGCGCCCACCTCGCGCAGCGGCGTGGGCATGTCGGCGTAGCGCCGTCCGCCGATCGTGGCGCTTCCGCTCGTCGGCCTGTCGAGGCCGAGGACCATCCGCATCGTGCTCGTCTTGCCCGCGCCGTTCGGGCCGAGGAAGCCGGTGACGACCCCCGGCCGTACGTCGAAGCTCAGGCCGTCGACGGCCGTGACGTCGCCGTAGCGCTTGGTCAGTCCGCGTATCTCAATCATGTGCAGCAGGCTGGCCCACCCGTCTTCGCGTTCCGGGAGAGAGTCTGTGAGATCTCTGTGAGCGGTGCGTCGGTGGCCTGCGCCGCTGCCGCCGGCCGCCCGCTCGGGCCGGAGAACTCGCAGAATCATCACAGGACCTCCGGCCGTGCCGGGGAATGGAGCGGGAGCCGATAGGCTTACTTTCACGGTGGACGAGCCGGCCGGGCGGCCGCGTCAGGGCCTCGCGCCCTGCCGAGGAAGGTCCGGGCTCCACAGGGCAGGGTGGTCGGTAACGCCGACCCGGGGCGACCCGCGGGACAGTGCCACAGAAAACAGACCGCCCCTTCACGGGGGTAAGGGTGAAACGGTGGTGTAAGAGACCACCAGCGCCCACGGTGACGTGGGCGGCTCGGTAAACCCCACCTGGAGCAAGGTCAAGAAGGGACGTTCTCCGGAACGTCCCGCGCGCGACGTTCGAGGGCTGCCCGCCCGAGCCGCGCGGGTAGACCGCTTGAGGCCGCCGGCAACGGCGGTCCTAGATGGATGGCCGCCGGTCAGCCCCCGTGGCTGACCACAGAACCCGGCCTACAGGCCGACTCGTCCACCAGTCACCCTCTGAGGACCGGCATGCGCGATGCCGCCGTTGGGCAACGTGCCGATTGGGAGCCGCGGTCGTATGGCTATCCGAGGACGAGCGGGAGCCTCGTGGCCAGCTCGCCCAGTTCGGTCCTCTCCGCGTCCGTCGCGGCTCGCCGTCCGGTGCCGACCAGCAGCGCGTCCTTGTCTGAGAACGACGGGGGAAACGCGCTCCCCGCGATCTTCTCCAGCATCTCGCGAGACCGGGCAAGCCCCTCCGCGGGCGGTTCCGGCACGTCCGCCAAGTACGCGACCAGGTCGAGGTGGTGCAGCGTCCACTCCATGACGTACACGGACAGGTACGCGCCTACGGTGAGGACCTCGCCGCGGGTCCCGACCCGGAGGTCCGGGTCGGTGAGCTCAGCGGCGCGGCCCGCGGCGGAGCCGACATCGTCAAGGTGGAGCTTGAGCAGCCATGGCTCCTCGTACGCGGCGGCCAGCCGGACGACCAGCGCGTCGAGTGGATCATCACCGGTCGGCGGCGTCGCGGAGACCTCCCAGTAGGTCACCGCGTCGCGGGTCGGTTCCGTTTCCGCGGGGGTCGCCAGTGTGATCAGGACATCCTGCGCGTCGAGGACGAGATGGCACACCAGATCCCGCACGAGCCAGCCGGCGCAGCCCGACCGCTGGGCGAAGGCCTCATCCGGAAGCTGGGCGACCGCCCTGCGCAACTCCGTCCACGAACGCGCGAAGAGATCCACGTCGGTACGGTATTTCGGCGCCGCGCGGGCGGACAAGCGCATTCCTACGGTCGGTCCGCCCCGCGATCAAGATACCCGCGTACAAGACGAAGCGCCTCACCGCGACCCGACGAGGCACCTGTCCTCGTAAGCAGAAGGTCGGGCACAAGCAACGGATCGTCAGAAGCTGGACGGACCGCTGCCGGCTCGATCACTCTGATAAGCGGGTGACGTGAATGCCCACCTTGGCGGTGAACTCGGTGGTGAAGACGACCATAACGTCGTCAGTACCCAGGTGGTAGACATCGCCTGGTGGCCAGTCCGCGGGTCGGCCGGTGGCGATCCACACTGTTTCCCCGGGCGGGCAGGAGAGGAGACGGGGCGGTCAGTTCTCCGGGTCTGGGAGCAGGACGGAAGGGAGGGAGGTGTCGGGGTGCAGGCGTAGTAGTTGGTAGAGCATGCCGCCCACTCCCGGCATCAGACCTGGGCTGAAGGCGTCACGTGAAAGGCCACTCACCGGGCCGTGCTCGTCCATGCTGCCGATCATGTACGCGGCGAGGTACTCCGGAGTCAGCTCTTCGGGCCCGACACCCACATCGATCGCGAGGCGCACGATTTCCCAGGTGCCGAGGTCTCCGTGGCAGAGCGTGTGGTTCCAGCCGATGCCCCTCGACCAGGACGACGCGGCGGCCCGGCGCAGCACGTCCGCCCAGCGCGGGTCACCTTCGCGGGCCAGCCGGTCGGCCGCGACGAGGCCGATGCCGGCGGCTCCGTGACACCATGCGCTGGAGGTCACGCGATGGTCGTCCATTTCACGCAGGTCACGCCAGCCCTTCTCCGCCGGGTCGTACAGTGACTCCTCGTACAGAAAGGCCCTGTCTGCCAGTGCGCGGAAGTCCGCAGCGCCGGCCGTGGCACTGTCGGCGAGCCGGGCCAGCGCCCAGGCGATCCCGGTGGCGCCGTGTGAGACCCCGCCCAACCCTTGTGGGAAGGCGGTGCTGGGCCAGCGTGCTCCCCGGTCGTCGATGTGGGCCAGTGAGAGCAGGCGCTCCCCGATGCGGTCGGCCTGTGTGGACCACTGCTGGTCACCGGTCTGTTCCGACAGGCGGAGCAACGGCACGATGGCGCCTGCCATGCCGGTGAGCAGGTCGTACACCCCGTCGGCGGCCACCGCCTCGGGAACTTGCCCCGCCAGGGCGCCGGCCCGGGCGACCGCCTCCTCCGAGCCGACGGTGCCCAGCCTGCGCAGCAGCAGCCAGCTCCAGATCTGCGAGCCGATGCCGACGTAGCCGCCTGGGGTGGTGGGGCGGCGCCGCGGGCCGGTGCGGCGTGCCTCCGCGTCGCGCTCCTCGGCCAGCCTGATCGTATGGAGGAGATCGGCGAGCAGCTTGTCCAGCCCCGGCACCTCGTCGGCCCTGCCCTGCCCGGTCTCACTCACGTAGGCGGCCAGAGTGATGGCGACCCCGTACGCCCCGCCGTACACGTCGGGAGACAGCGACTGTACGAACCAGCCGTCGGAGGTGAGCACCGGCGCGGTCCAGGTGGCGGTGCCGTCGTCGCCCCGGACCGCCGTGTCAAGCATGCTGCGGGCGATCCCGGCCGCGATCCGGCGCCGGCGCCGCTCGAGGTCCTGGTGCCGGATGAGAGGCACGGCCATACGCTTGTTGGCAGGCATCCACCCTTCATTGAGGTAGGCGCTGACCAGAGCGGACCGGATCACCTCGCGGTCCAGGGCCGCGTCGCGGTCGCGCCAGCGCCGCAGCGCGTCCGCGATGAGGTCCTGCTCGTCTCCGTACGAGGTTCCGCCAGGGCCGTCCAGACGGCCGCGAGCAGGGGTTGTGGCGAAGAAGGGGATGTCGCCGACCAGCAACTCGGCCACCTCGGCGTCGATCACCTCGGGGTCCGACGGCGCGCCGGGCAGGTTCTCGGCATGCTGGGCCAGCAACCCCGCCGCCTTGCCCCTCGCGGTCGGCTCGTCGTGCAGTGAGGCCGGGTGCCACAACATGCGGGCCAGCTCGGCGTACGCCTCGGTGGCGCGGAGCACGACCCGGATCGGACGGTCGGCGAAGTCCGTGAGCAGCCCGGCGAGCTCACCCCGCCGATCCAGCATGTCGAGGTGCTCGGCCAGCTCGGTGAATCCGGACAGCACCAGGTCCCAGTAGTGGACGAGGATCGGATCGGGGCTCGGGTGGTTGCTCACCGCTCCCAGCTCGACCCGTTCCATTCCCAATCTCGCCATGTCCGTGCCCGCGTCGACGACGACCGGCATCTGTGTGTACGGCTGCTGGCCAGGCAGGCCTCCGACGGCGGACATGTCTACGCCGCGCCAGGCGAGCGAGACGCCGCGTCCGGGAAGGAGTCCGGTGCGCAGCACCGATCCGCTGAGCAGGTCGGTCGCCTGGTCGACGGCGTCGCCGTATCCGGACGGTTTGGCCGGGACGTGCGGGGTGAACAGCGTCTCGCAGTCGACGACGACGGGCTCGGGACCGGCCGCGATGAGGTTCTCCATGTGCAGGTCGCTGCCGCCGATCAGCCGCATCAGCGCCAGCCAGTGCCCGACACCGTGGTAGAAGGACCGCAGCTCCGTCTCGTCGGCGCAGTAGCGGTGCTGGATGTGCTCCGCCCAGCCGTACCCCTGGCGAATCAGCACGTCGGGTACCCGGATGCGGCTACCGGCGGGCAGCTGAGGTGCCAGGCGGTCGATCAGCCGCGCCAGCGCCTTGTCCACGGCGAGGGACCGGGGCTTGTAGACCACCTTGCCCTGCGAGCCGTGCAGGACGGCGACGCTGTGCCCTCCGCGATGGCTGTCTCCCTCCCCGAAGTCGACTCCGACCAGCTCGCCTCGGAGACCGCCGGGCAGTGTGGTGAGCGCCGTGCGATCGGCGGCGAACCTGCGGGCCAGTTCCACGGCCGCGGCGCACCTGTTGTCGGTGATCGTGCCGAGCCTGGACAGCATCGTGGGGTAGTGCTCGGTCAGGGACAGCCAGAACTCGGGCGTCGCGGCCGTCGCCTTCCACTCCTGCCACCGCAGCTGCGGCGTTTCGGCGGTCAGCCTTCCGCTGATCCTGGCGGCGTTGAGTTCCAGCAGCAGGACCCTGTTGACCTTGAGGCGGACGGTCTCCTCCAGCGCTTCGGCGGTTCTCTGGCATATCAGCCGGGCCTCCGCCTCCGTGAGGCCGGGGATCGATCCCAGCGTGGCGGACAGCCCGGCCAGCGCCGGTGCGGTCAAAAAGTCCAGCGACGGGTCGAAGTCCCCGGCCATCCGGATCATCCTTCCTTGGTCAGCAGCAGAAGCGGCTGCAGGTGCACGAGCTCGCCATCCGGGTGTCCAGGGCCGTCAGCGTGATCTCCGACTCGGCGTACTCGCCGATGAACAGCGGACCGGCCGGGCTGTCCCAGCCCTCGACGTCGGCTCCGCTGCGCCACGCGGAGACGATCTCCTCAGAGCGATCCAGTGTGAGAGGCATTGCTACTCCCTTCGTGACTGTGCGTCCCGATCCGCATTGACCGGGTAGGTGCGATCAGCAGCAGGCAATGGTGTGGGCGCCCGTGCACGAGCTCGGCCTTTGCGTGTCCAGGGCCGTCAGCGTGATCTCCGACTCGGCGTACTCGCCGATGAACAGCGGACCGGCCGGGCTGTCCCAGCCCTCGACGTCGGCTCCGCTGCGCCACGCGGAGACGATCTCCTCAGAGCGATCCAGAGTGACAGGCATTCTTACTCCCTCCATGGCCAGGCGTCCCGATCAGCGTTAGTCGGCCGATCGAAAAAATCAATACATAGCGAGCGAAATGTAGACTCGTCGGCATTAAGCAGAAATGGCGAAAGCTGCGGTTGACTGTGACGGAGCTTGCCTAGACGCCGACGGGATGTCCGGAACACGCGAGCGAGACCGGCCACCCTCCACACCATCCACCCACGCCCACCAATGGGACGACAGCGCACGTCAGGGGGGTTTCGTCCCGCAACGGGCCATGACCACCACCTCGGCGACGGCGCTTATGTGCGGGACGACCCAGCGAACCGCTTTGATACGGAAGGGGAGGCCGTGAGAAGGTTTCCGCTGTTCGGGAGCGCGGCAGGCGGCGGCGAACAGCCCCGGCCACGGGCGTCCGGCCACATTTCCCACCAATGTACCGGAGATTCTCCACATATTGCGGGCGGCAATTATCGCGATTTGTGAATACGGCCCTCCGGCGGCGCGCCGCCCCGGCCCGAGCGCCCCCTCCGGGCGCAGCACATGATCCACCGCTTGGGCGCTATGCGGCCCTTCACACATGGTTCGGGGCCTTGGTCGTGAGGTCGCCGCGCCTCCGGTGGTCTGGGCAGCAGCCCTGGCCGCGGTCGCCGCCTAAGGTCTCCTCCGCACGACTGGGGTGGGATACCGGCATGTTGCCGGTTGGGCTGAGCTTGCGGCCATTGTCGGGAGTCAGCTGGAGGACTTCGTAGATCTTCAGTAGGACATTGATCTCGGCGTCGGACAGGTCGTCGATTTGGGCTTCGGCAACGTCGCGCCCATTCGGATGGTGTATACCTACCGCTGGACTCCGCGGCGGGCCAGTACCTCGGCCAGTGTCGGGCCTGCCGCACGCGCACCGGACTGTAGTTGCTCGGCCTCTCGGTGCATCCGGTGCCAGTCGGACGGATCAGCGGTGGCACGGGCGGCGATGCGCCACCACGCGGACAGGAAGTCATCCAACGCCGCCAAGTTGACGACGGGCGCGTGGGTGATCTCTTCGAGTTCGGCGTCGAACGCGGCGACGTTGGCCGAGGGCAGGGCCGCGCGCACGGCGGTGAAGGTTCGCTCAATCTGCGGATGGGGATTGTCGTGCCGCTGGACGGTCATGACGACAGATCACCTCCTGCCCGGTCAACTTGTGCCATCTCAGCTCAACGAGCGGGCCGGACAGAACGTGGCACTCCCAGGATGCCTGTTCCACTTCCCTGGAAGTGGAACGTCTCCCCACGAGCCCCGCCGTCCCAGTGCAGGAGGGACGGCTCCCGGCTTGACCAGTCGCCCTGCTGGAACCTGGTGGTGACCCAGACGTCCTTCGTTCCCGAGGCGACCAGCGCTTCGAGCCGGAGCTTCACTGGCCCGGGTGCGGGGCGGGCACAGCTCTCTCGGGCAGCCGCACCTTCTCCGGGCCAGGTCCTTCCAGCGCTGGCCGCACGTGCTGACGCACCATGGTGGCCTGCCGATACCGGCAGCTGAGCGCGGGAAGATCACAGAATTAGTGCCAGAACCAGTTTTTCAGGATCCGCCGACACCTTCTACAAGGAGCAGACGGCCCGAGTGCTCAGTGGGTCCGCACCCGTCTTGACGAGCTCGGATATGACTACCATTCGTTGCTTGTCAGCCTGATCGAGAGGTCAGGGAAGAACCGAAGGGATAAAGCTGATGCCCCCCGCCACCGCTGACGACTACGCCTGGCAGAGCGATTGGGAGGATATATACACGGTCACGTTCGTCCGCGGCCACGATGAGCGGGAGACGCTGCGCAGGTTCGGAATCGCCCAGGCGGACATGT